>CABMPP010000001.1 GCA_902388495.1 uncultured Bacteroides sp.
ACACACACACACACACACACACACACACACACACACACACACACACACACACACATTTAGTAATGTAGCCTATTTACTTGATATAACATCATTGGTGCGCCCCGGGCGTCCTCTCCCGACATTGTCTTCTGAAAACAGACAACGTCGGGAGAGGGCGCCCGGGGCGCTTTGTCTTTATCTGTCCATCCATCTAAATATTATTGCCTATGAAACGAATTGATAAAAGCCTGAAGAAGGGCGACCGTATCTGGGTACAGACTTACAACTCCTGGGGCGAACCTTTGCGGCTGCGTGTTGCGGAGGTGATAGCCGTAATGCGCATTTCCGTTTATGCGAAAGATGCTTCTTATGCGGCAGTTCATTTCCTGGATAACAACAAAATAAACTACGAGTGTATCTCCTTCGAACAGGTCAAGGGATTTTGGGAAGAAGGAGATCCTGCTTACTAATTAATAATTTTATAAACTTAAAACACACATGAGAAAGATTAAATCTTATGCAGTGCTGCTCGTGATGGCACTGGCGATGTTTAGTTGCGGCGACGACTACGACGACACCGAACTGAGAAATGATGTGACTGACCTTCAGTCGCGAGTAGAGAAACTGGAAACGTGGTGCAACACGACGAACTCCCAGATTGAAGCCCTGCAGGGGCTGGTTTCCGCTTTGGAGAAGAATGACTACGTGACGGGTGTAACTCCCATCATGGAGGGAACTACCGAGGTGGGCTACACCATTAACTTTGCCAAGGGCAAGCCCATTACCATTAAGAATGGTACGAACGGCAAAGATGGTACCGATGGTAAAGACGGTGCCGATGGCAAAGATGGCGTGAACGGTACGAACGGTAAGGACGGCGTAACGCCCCTTATCGGTGTAAAGAAAGATACCGACGGACATTACTATTGGACGATTCAGCTAGGCGACGGCGAAGTGAAATGGCTGACGGGTGCCGACGGCCAGAAGATTCGTACCACCGGTGATAACGGTAAAGACGGAGTTGATGGCACGAATGGTAAAGATGGTGCTGACGGTAAGGACGGCGTTGATGGAACGAATGGTAAGGACGGCGTGAATGGCAAGGATGGCAAAGACGGTCATACTCCGGTGCTGAGCGTTGACACTTTCGAAGGCAAGCTTTATTGGAAAGTAGACGGCGAGTGGCTACTGAACAATGGTGCCAAAGTACCCGCCACCGGTGCTGCCGGAGCCAAAGGCGATAAGGGTGATAAAGGCGACACAGGTGCTACCGGCGCAACTGGTGCCACAGGTGCCACCGGCGCTACCGGCCCGCAAGGCGACGCCATCTTTAAGAAAGACGGCATCACGGTGAACGCCGACAACGTAGTGTTTACCCTGGCCGACGGTACTACCACCATCACTCTGCCGCTGCTGAGTACTCCCATCAGCTTCAAGGACGGATACGCCCCCTTGCAACTGAAGGCTGTGAACAAGACAACAGCCATGAAGATTGAACTGAAACTCTCCGAAAAAATGACGAAGGCCACTTACGCTGCCATGAAGGCCGAAGTAACTCAGACGGCCGACAACGTCGACATCGTGACTCGCGCTGGCAGCAGCCCCTGGAAAGTGAAACTCACCGCTCCCACTTTCGAACAAGACGGCAAGGTAGCCACACCACCCTCGGTCGCAGTCACCGTCCCCGCCGATGTGCAGGAAGGCGACGTAGTGCTGCTGAAGGTGACGCTTATCGACTCCGAAGGTGCTGAAGTATCGGCCACGCGCGCCCTTTTCTACAGCACGAAGGCCGCACCCGAGAGCATGACGCTAAACAAGACAACCCTCGAACTGGTGGCAGGTAAAACAGAAACGCTGACCGCAACCGTGACTCCCGCCGATGCCAGCCAAGACGTGACCTGGACCAGCAGCGACGACAAAATAGCCAAGGTAGACGCCACGGGCAAGGTGACCGCCGTGAAGAAGGGCACCGCCACCATCACTGCCACGACCAAGACGGGCGGAATAACGAAAGAGTGCACGGTGACCGTAAGCAACATTGTCCTGACAAACGTGGCGCTGGCGGATGTTACAGTCTTCATCGGCACTCCACAGACATTGACCCCCACCTTTACGCCTGCCGATGCCACCATCCAGACCGGAGCGTGGACGAGCAGCAACACGGCCGTGGCTACGGTTGACGCTGCCACGGGCGAGGTGACCGGACTTACGGAAGGCACCACGACCATCACTTTCGTGTCCGATGAGGATGCTACGAAGACAGCCCAGTGCACAGTGACCGTAGCAGCAGCTCCGAAGACCAATATCTATACGGCCGAAATGGACGAAGACACCTACGTGGCCACCGAACCCGTCACCGCTGACGGCAACCCTGCTTCGGAGACGAATCCGCTCATCATCGACACAGCCTCGAAGCTGGCATGGGTGAAGCAGCATCCGGAAACTTCTACCTGGTATAAGCTGACCACCGACATCACCATCGCTCAGGAGGGCAAAAACTGGAAGCCGATAGGATATTACAAGATGCCGGATCCGAAGTACTTCAAGGGATTTTTCGATGGAAATAATCATAAGATAGAAGGAATGGTTATAAAAGATACCGATCCTACTGACGTCACTGCTAGCTATATCGGCCTCTTCGGATCGATAGAATCAGAAAGTGTGGTGATGAACCTGAATGTAGAAGGAGACATTAAGACAGATTACTCTACCAATGTTGGCGGTATAACCGGAATACTTATGGGCAGAGTAGAAAACTGCTCCTATAAGGGTACGGCAACCAATAAGAATGGACAGACGGCTACAGTCGGTGGCATAGTAGGCAGCCTCCAGGAGAGCGGAAAAGTGATAGCATGCCGCAATCTGGCTTACGTGTACGGCGCCTATTATGTCGGTGGTATCGTTGGTTCTTGCAATGGCAGGACCAGTAACGACCAAATGTACATCGTAGGATGCTACAATACGGGCGAAGTAAAAGGTTACAGTAAGAAAAGCACGGGCGGCATAGCAGGTGAAGTTGGAACATCGAAGTCCGGCCCTATAAGCTATGCAGTAAGTGGCTGTTACAGTATAGGGAAAGTTTGGAACGCCCTCGATGAAAGCAAGACCGGCGCTATCGGCGGAGAATTGGCAAACTCCGGCACCAGCCAGCTCTTCAACTGCCTGTGGGTAAAGGCTGCCGGCATGACGATTGATGCCGGCATCGGTGGTACCAACCCGGCCCCGGCCGTAACCAAGGTAGACGACCTGTCTACGCTGAACTCTGGCGGTAGCGTCGAAACGCTGAACGCCGGAATCAAGAAGTGGAACGAACTGAATAAGGGAACCTGCAACTGGCACTTCGAAATAGGCGAGGGAGACGACAAGACTCCGATACTGCTGTCCGGCGCCCCCACCAACTGATAACGAACTCCCGCGGAGCCTTCCGGGCGCTCGGATACCCCGCCCGGAGCTCCCGCGGCCCCTTCCGAGTCCTCGGAAGCCTCCACGGGAACTGCCGCGGCACCTTCCGAGCCTCTGGAACCTCTACGAGAGCTTCCATGCCCCCTACGGGGTAGGCGGACACCTCCGCAGGAACTCTTTCCTTAACGGATGTGAACAGGAATCCTCCGAGGGAGCTCTATTACTAACGGCTGTGAAATATTTCACTTTCACAGCCGTTTGATTGCTAACAAATGTAAACGAATCCGCTCTCCCTTCCGTTCGAGAAGAGCACAAAAAGAAAAAAGTTATGGCTACAAAAATCAAAACTCTCGGCATCACGTCGCTCACCATTGCGGCGCATGCCAAATTCCACGGCGAAGTCCTCGAACTCATCACCATCGCCACCCCCGAAGCCCTCCACCTCGACGTCATCGCACCTGCCTATCAGGACGCCGCCACGGCCGAGAATGGAGTGGTGAACCGCCCCTCGGCCTATGCCGAGACCCGGCAGATGCAGACCGCCGACCATGCCCGCGACCAGGCCGTCTCGCTCCTCTTCAACCTGACCGACGCCTACCTGCGCAGCCCCAAGGCCTCGCACGCCGATACCGCCGAGAAAATCGCCGTCACCGTTGGTCCCTACCGCAACATCCAATCCCACGAGATGAACCGCGAGACGCAGGAAGTGAGCGGCCTCATCGACGCCCTGGCCGATAAAAGCATGACCGAACCGCTGAAGTCCCTCGGCATGGACTTCATCGTCGAAATGCTGGACGAGCTGAACGCTGACTTCACCTCCGCTGTGGCCGCCCGCGACGCCGAAGCCCTTAGCCGCCAGCCCGTCAAGGAGGCCGACAGCCGTCAGCTCCGCTCCGCCTGCGACGACTTCTACCATCAGGTGGTGGACACGGTGAACGCCTACGCTCTCATCCAGCCCACTAAGGAAATCACTGCCTTCGCCGAGAAGATGAACGTTCTCACGGAGAAGTATAAACTGGTGATAGCCAACCAGGGCAAGAAAAAAAACGAAAAGCCGGAAATGCCCGAAGAGGGGGGAGCCTGATAAGGAAATAGGGTGCTAAACTCTGTATAGTCTGAACGTATTGAAGAATCTCTTCTCCTGTCATAAAGGAAGGAGATTCTTCAATACGTTCAGGATGACAGGGCAAAATGATAGCAGAAATCTCTTCTTACTCAGAGAAAACACCCACCATTCTTTGCGAAACCCGCAGAAAGCAGGTATCTTTGCCATTACCTTGTTTATAAGATAAGTATTCACCCCGCTAAAGCATACAACAATGGAAGAACTGATACTCCCCAACCGTCGCCGCATCCCCTACGGGATGATGAACTTCGCCCTTATCCGCAGCGATAACGCCTACTACGTAGACAAAACCCACTTCATCCCCCTGATCGAAGAAGCAGACCGCTTCTTCTTCTTCATCCGCCCCCGCCGCTTCGGCAAGAGCCTTACGATGAACCTGCTGCAGCACTACTACGACGTGCGCACCCGTGATCAGTTCGACGCCCTCTTCTCCGGCCTCTACATCGGAGCGCACCCCACGCCGGAGCGCAACTCCTACCTCGTGCTCTACCTCAACTTCTCCGGCATCACCAGCGAGCTGGGCGACTACCGCCAAGGACTGGACGCGCACTGCTGCATCATGTTCGAGTTCTTCTGCCGGAAATACGCCGACCTGCTGCCGCCCGACGCTGTGGAGAAACTGAAAATCGGCACCGATGCCGTCAGTCAGCTCGACGCCCTCTGCCAAATTTGCCAGGAAGCCGGACAGCAGCTGTACCTCTTCATCGACGAGTACGATCACTTCACCAACGCCATCCTCTCCAGCCCCGAAAGCCTGGTGCGCTACACCGACGAGACCCACGGCGAAGGCTACCTGCGCACCTTCTTCAACAAGGTGAAGGCCGGTACCTACTCCAGCATCGGACGCTGCTTCATCACCGGCGTCAGCCCCGTCACGATGGACGACCTCACCTCGGGATTCAACATCGGCACCAACTACTCCCTCTCGCCAAAGTTCAACGAGATGATGGGCTTCACCGAACAGGAGGTGCGCGAGATGCTCACCTACTACTCCGGGAACAGCCCCTTCCACCACACCGTGGACGAGCTGATAGAGATGATGAAACCGTGGTATGATAATTACTGCTTCGCAGAGGAATGCTACGGCGACACCACGATGTACAACTCCAACATGGTGCTCTACTTCGTCAAAAACTACATTGACAATGGCCGTGCTCCGAAAAGCATGATAGAGAGCAACATTCGCGTCGACTACGAGAAGCTGCGTATGCTCATCCGCAAGGATAAGGAGTTTGCCCACGACGCTTCCATCATCCAGACCCTCGTCAGCCAAGGCTTCATCACTGGCGAACTGAAGGACGGCTTCCCTGCCGCGAGCATTACGAATCCCGATAACTTCGTCAGCCTGCTCTACTACTTCGGCATGCTCACCATCAGCGGGCTGCACGAAGGCAAGACCAAGCTTACCATCCCCAACCTCGTAGTGCAAGAGCAACTCTATACCTACCTGCTGAATACCTACAACGAGGCCGACCTCAGCTTCAGCAACTACGAGAAGGATAAACTCGCCAGCCAACTGGCCTACCGCGGCAACTGGCAGGCTTACTTCGGCTACATCGCCGACTGCCTGAAGCAATACGCCTCACAACGCGACAAACAGAAAGGCGAGTCGTTCGTCCACGGCTTCACCCTGGCCATGACCGCCCAGAACCGCTTCTACCGCCCCGTCTCCGAGCAGGACACGCAGGCCGGCTACGTGGACATCTTCCTCTGCCCGATGCTCGAAATCTATTCCGACATGCAGCACAGCTACATCGTCGAGCTGAAGTACGCCAAGTACCGCGACCCCGAAAGCCGTGTAGAAGAGCTTCGCCAAGAAGCCATCGCCCAAGCCAACCGCTACGCCGACACGGAAACGGTGAAGCGTGCCATCGGCGCTACGACGCTGCATAAGATTGTGGTCGTGTACAAAGGCATGGACATGCCGGTGTGCGAGGAAGTGTAAGAGGGGGGGAGCGTTATTTGCTCCCCGACAAGATTCCCGTATCGACGTCCTTATTATTGATTCTCCGCCCTTGACTGTCCTTTCTCTTTCCGAAATCCAGGCTGAAGGATACATTGATCATAAACATCGGACTTAAGTTCTTGGAGTACGCCAGTTGTCGGTAGGGAGCCAGCTTCGACAGGTTCTCTATCTCCTGCTCGTACTTCTTGGTGAACGGGTTCAGTACTCCGGCAGAGACGTTCCACTTCTCCGTGTTGTAGCCTGCCATGATGGTGTGCAGTTTCTCTTCTCTGGTCAGCGTCTCTCCCCATAGAGTATGGTTGCTTGTATTCATTTCTGCCATGAGTACCCAGTTCTTATACATGGCCATGAGGCTGCCGCGCAGTCCTGCGTTGGTATGCGTATGGGTGTAGGCATTGCCGTAGCTGACGTAGCGGTTCAGGAAAGGAGTGATCTTGAGGGCGATGTACTCTTTGTAAGGACGAAGTTGTATGGTTGTCTCCAGATTCATCCGGTGAAAGCCTTTATGGTTCTCGGTAGTGCGGATAAAGTGCCCGTCTTCATAGTAAGTGCTTTCCATTATCGGCTTGCTGTCGTAGCTGTATCTTCCGAACAATTCTACGGAGATATACTTACTTTGCCAGCTTGCCGTCAGCGTGTTTGCTGCAAACGTAACGGAGTTTAGGTCGGGGTTTCCTTTACGGATCTGATACTTGTCCATCGCTTGCGAAATGTCATTCAGGTCGGAGAGGGAAGGAGCGTAGCCCGATACATATCCGTTATATCTGAAGAACCATTGCCCGTTTATCGAATAGGACAGACTCAGGGTGGGCTTGAATATGTATTTCTCGGAAGAATACTCCTCCTGGCTGTTGTAAGTCCTCATAGCGCCGATTCCTACCGTGTAGTTCAGGCCCTTTATCTTCGACTGATATTCGGCAAACAGGTAAGTTTCTGCCGTATTCATCGTGATTTTATTCTCTACATTGCCCGCATACTTGTTTTGCAAGTAGGCTTGTGTATGCTTGACGCCTCCGGTAAACTTGCCGTCGTTGAACTGCTTTTCATAGATTCCTTCGCCGATAATGGAGTACTTCTGTCCTTTGGTATTGGAGTAGATGTCCGTATCGTCCTTATCCGGCATCTTCTGTACGAACGTCCGTTCATTCTTGCTGTCCAGATAAGAGGCTACTACGTCTGCATAGATGGTCTGCTTGTGCTTCAGGTTCCGTTGGTAGTAGATGTCCAGTGAGGGGATGACGACTTTGGAGGAAGAAAGGTCGGATATGGAGTAAACAGCTTCCCCTTCGTGCAGCGTACTGATTCTGTCCGCCATGGAGTGGGGAGTATCATTATAATTGTTTCTGAGGGCGATGTTGAGAAGCTGTTTATCATTGTCTTGGTAACTGTAATTGAGGTTAAAGTTGAGGGCATCGTACTTTACCTTGGTAGGTTCGCCTATCTCTTTGTTTTCCTGGAACAGTTCGGAGAAGCGGAAGCTCTCATAGTTCTCGCGTGTCCACTTCAAGTCCCTTCGTCCCCAATAGGCGGTGGTGCTGATTTCCGACTTGTTGAAGTTGTATTTGGCTGAAAGGTTGTACTCTCCATATCCCGTTTTGGAGGATATTCCGTTGGTCAAATCGGTTGAGATGTTTCCTCCCGATTCCCTTCTCTTCACGATGTAATTCAGTACGGCGGCAACGTTCCCGTAGCGTGCTCCGGGATTGTCTATATACTCTATGCGGATGACGTCGGCAGGGCGGATGGCTATGACTTCGGCTTGTGTCACCTCTACGCCGTTGATGCGGAGCTGTACGTTCTCTCCGCCGGGAGCGCTGATGTTGTTGTTTACCGGATTGATGATGATACGCGACAGTTGGAGGTTTCTGAGTAACGTAAGTCCGTTGGAAGCTGCTTTGGCTTGCATTTCGGTGGGAAGGATAATCTGGCGGTCGGTCTTCTTGATTACGGGGCTTGCTGTGATGGTAACGCCTTCCAGCAGTACACCGTTGGCGGATAAAGGCAGTTCTCCTAATTGTAGGTTTGCTTTCAGATTCCGGATGGAGAGGTAGGAATTGTCATATCCGATGCATGAGATGCACAGAATGTAATCTCCGTCTTTTACTTCTTTCAGCAAGAAGTTGCCGCTGTTGTCCGTGGCGGCTCCGGTGATGAAAGTGGAGTCTTGCGCCATTAGGCTGACATTGGCATATTCGATGCCCTGATTGGTACTGTCATCGGTAACTTTACCGCTGATCTTGTTTGCTGCTTCGAGGGAGATACATAAGAATAACATCCCTAAAATGATACTTAACTTTTTCATTTCTTCTTATAGTTTATAGTGATTATTTCGTTCTTCGAACATGACAAAGGTAGGGTGGAAAAGCCGGAAATACGATTTATATCTACCACTAATTAAAGTGCAACGTGTTTTGCAATCTATTGGTAATTAGTAAGTTTTAAGTGCGGCCTTATGAAAAAGTTTATATCTGCCTGCCACGGCTTTATATATAAAGAAAAGTGCAAAAAAGTATCCTGTCTTTGCCCCCGTTAATCAGTAAATATCTATTTTTGCAGAGAATCTAAAATCCGGTTCGCTTAAAGATGATGGGAAACTATATGAAAGCATTGAAGCACGGCTTGATGAGTTTGGCATGTATGCTGGCATTGGCAGCATGTACAGACCAGGTATCGTCGCAGCGCCTGCAGATAGAAAAGGCAGAACAGACGTTGCAGCAGAATGCAGAGGAAGCCATTGCCCTGCTTCAGTCGGTGAAAGATCCCGATGCATTGCCCGATTCCTTGCGGGCACGGTTTGCACTCGCCTTGGGGCAAGCACACTTCACTGCCCATTGGGTGATGAACGAAGATACCCTGTTACCGTATGCCTTGCACTACTGTGGGGGACAGGATGTGAAAGATACCCTGCAATTACTGCGTGCCTACAAACTTTCTGCATACTATCTCTATGACAACGAAAGGTATAAAGAAGCTACGGAAATGCTGATTGAGGGGGATAGTATTGCAGCTTTATACAATGATACGGCTGCCCGTATCCGCCTGCTACAATCTGTACTCGACATAGGGGAAGGTAATGACGATTTTAAGGGATTGCTGCGCTTGCAGAAACAGTTGATGGCGATAAGGTGTGATTCTACCAAACGTTGCGCCGACTACAACAGTTTGGCAGTGCTGTATTACAGCGAGAATCAGATAGACTCCGCACTGATTGCCCTTCGCAAAGCATCCGAATGCCAATACACACCCGAAGACTCCGCATTGGTGTGGGGCTATGTGATGCGCAACTATGCCGATATGTTGAGCGACTCCGGAAAGAATCAGGAAGCCATCAGCCTGCAACGTCGCGTTTTGCAGAAGTATGAAGAAACCGACAATCCTTTTCTGAGTTTGTCTTGTCTTTCGCTTGCCCGCTATTTCTTGAACATGGGGCAAATGGATTCTGCCCGCTATTATATGCAGAAGGGTGATAGTACGCGCCTGCCTTACATGGACCAGGACTTATGGTTTAGTACCTATTACTTGATGCAGAAGACCTTGATGAACTATATCGACAGCCGTTCCTTTACAATCCGGGACGTTGCATTCTTCTCTAACCGGACATATAATGACTTTATACGCGATCAGCGGGTGATAATGCAAAAAGGCAAGACACAGTTGTTTCTTCAACAGCAGAATATGAACCTGCAACTGGAGAAGCAGAAAGAGCGGACTTTCTTTGTAGGGCTGATTTCTCTTTGTATCTTGCTATTGATAGGTGTTATTTGGTATTTGCAAAGAAGAAAGCGTCTGCTTGTAGAGAAAGAAGAAGAGCTGGAAGCGCTGCGCCGCTTGTTGAACGAGACGGAAGAAGTTGATAACGGCAGGAACGATAAGTTTGTCAAGAAGATGCTGCTTCAACAATTGGGTTTGATACGCATCGTGGCTACCAATCCTACTTCCGATCATCAAGAGTTGTTGGTACAGATGGGGCGGATAGCGAATAAAGATGTAGTAGCAGACGATTTGCTGGTTTGGAAAGATCTGTATAAGACGATTGATATGGTGTACGACGGCTTCTATACGCATATCAGTAGCAAGTATGGCAATATCCTGAATGAAAAGGAACTGCAACTCTGTTGTCTGCTGAAATCGGATTTCTCCACCAAAGAGATCAGTGTCGTTATCCAACAAAGCGTTCGGACGGTCTATCAGCGTAAGACCGTCATCCGGCAGAAGCTTGGTATGGAGGAGAAGGAGGATATTGCCGAATTCTTATCAAGAGCTATATAGCAGTTTCAAGAAAACTCCCGATATTCTTTGTGAAACCCGCAGAAAGCAGGTATCTTTGTCATTGTCTTTGATATAAGTATTCACGTAAAGCATACAATGATGGAAGAACTGATACTCCCCAACCGCCGCCGCATCCCCTATGGCATGATGAACTTCGCCGCCATCCGCCGCGAAAACGCCTACTACGTAGACAAGACCCACTTCATCCCCCTTATAGAAGAAGCCAACCACTTCTTCTTCTTCATCCGCCCCCGCCGCTTCGGCAAGAGCCTTACGCTGAACCTGCTGCAGCACTACTACGACATCCGTACCCGTGATCAGTTCGACGCCCTCTTCTCTGGCCTTTACATCGGAGAGCATCCCACACCAAGCCGTAACAGTTACCTCGTACTGAAACTTAACTTCTCCGGTATCAGTGGAGAACTGAATGATTACCGCAAGGGGTTGGATGCACATTGCCAGACTATGTTCGACTATTTTTGCGATATCTATGCTGACTATCTGCCCCAGGGAATCAAAGAAAAACTGGACGAAAAGCAGGGAGCAGTCGAGCAATTTGAATATCTGTTTACGGAATGCAACAAGACCGGGCAAAAGATATACCTCTTCATCGATGAATACGACCACTTCACCAACGCTATCCTTTCCAGCCCTGAAAGCCTGCATCGATACACCAACGAAACGCATGGCGAAGGCTACCTCCGTGCCTTCTTCAATAAAGTGAAAGCCGGAACAGACTCTAGCATTGAGCGTTGTTTCATTACCGGCGTAAGCCCCGTGACTATGGACGACCTGACTAGCGGATTCAACATCGGTACCAACTATTCCTTATCGCCGGAATTCAACCAAATGATGGGTTTCACGGAAGAAGAAGTGCGTGAGATGCTGACTTATTATTCAACGAACAGTCCTTTCCGTCACACCGTGGACGAATTGATAGAGATGATGAAGCCCTGGTACGACAACTACTGTTTTGCCAAGGAATGCTATGGTGAGACTACTATGTATAACTCTAATATGGTACTCTACTTCGTCGACAACTATATCCAGCGTGGCCGCGCTCCGGAAAAAATGGTGGAAAGCAACATCCGCATCGATTACGAAAAGCTGCGCATGCTCATCCGCAAGGATAAGGAGTTTGCCCATGATGCTTCTATTATACAGACTTTGGTCAGCCAGGGCTTCGTCACCGGAGAACTGAAGGACGGCTTTCCTGCCGTCAGCATTACGAATCCTGATAACTTCGTCAGCCTGCTTTACTACTTCGGTATGCTCACCATTAGCGGTACGTACGAAGGTGAAACTAAACTCACCATCCCCAACATGGTGGTGCAGGAGCAGCTCTATACTTATCTACTCAATACTTACAATGAAGCCGACCTCAGCTTCAGTAGTTACGAGAAAAACGGACTATCCAGCGCTTTGGCTTATCGCGGCGACTGGCAATCCTACTTCGGCTACATCGCCGACTGCCTGAAGCGCTACGCCTCGCAGCGCGACAAGCAGAAAGGCGAATCTTTTGTCCACGGCTTCACCCTTGCCATGACGGCTCAGAACCGCTTCTACCGTCCCATCTCCGAGCAAGATACGCAAGCAGGCTACGTTGATATCTTCCTCTGCCCGATGCTGGAAATCTACTCCGACATGAAGCACAGCTACATCGTAGAGTTGAAGTACGCCAAGTACCGCGACCCCGAAAGCCGTGTAGAAGAACTTCGTCAGGAAGCCATTATCCAAGCCAACCGCTATGCCGACACGGATACGGTGAAGCGTGCCATTGGTACCACACAGTTACATAAGATTATAGTAGTATATAAGGGTATGGAAATGCCGGTGTGCGAAGAGATATAAAACTCAATCGCTACACCACCCCGCGAATCCTGTCATCGAATGCCGACAGCGCCGCCTTGGCGCCTTCGCCCATTGCAATGACAATCTGCTTATAAGGAACGTTCGATACATCCCCTGCGGCATAAACTCCCGGAAGCGTAGTGCGGCAGAAAGCATCTATCTTGATTTCTCCTATCGGCGTCATGTCCAGCATATCGCGGAAAGGAGCGCTGTTGGCAGCCAGTCCGATTTGTACAAAGATACCATCCAACGGGAAATCGCGTTCCTCGCCCGTGATGCGGTCTTTGATGCGGATGGCTGTTACCTTCTCGCCGTTACCGATTACTTGAGTCGTCTGCGAAGAAGTGAATATCTCCACATTCGGCAGATTCCGGGCTTTTTCCTGCAACACCTGGTCGGCCTTCAGCGTATCGGCAAACTCAAAAACGGTTACCTTCTTGCAGATACCTGCCAAGTCGATGGCTGCTTCTATGCCTGAGTTCCCTCCGCCGATAACAGCTACATCCTTGCCTTGATAGAACGGCCCGTCGCAATGCGGGCAGAAAGCAACACCGCGTCCGATGTACTCCGTTTCGCCCTCCACATTCAGTTTCCGCCAGCTTGCACCCGTGGCGATGATGACCGTGGGGGCAGTAAATACCTCTCCACCAATGACGCTGACCGTCTTTTCTTTGCCTTTCAGCTCTACCTTCTCTATCCGGCGTTCTTCAAAGATCTCTACCGGATAGTGTCCGATATGACTTCTTAGCGCATCGGCAAGTTGTGCGCCGGTCGTCTGCGGAACGGAAATAAGGTTCTCGATACCTACCGTTTCCTTCACCTGTCCACCGATGCGCTCGGCAACGATGGCAACGCGCAATCCCTTACGGGCAGAATAAATGGCTGCCGATACTCCGGCAGGTCCGCCACCAAGGACAATGGTATCGAATTCTCTTTGAACAGGCGTCTCGCCTTCCTGCGGCAGGCTGCCGAAGGTTTCTTCCAACTTCTGCAGGAGTTCGCCCAAAGAGCCACGTCCCACGTGCAACAGCTTGCCATTGGCATAAACAGATGGTACGCCTTGTATCTTCAGTGCATCCACCTCTTCCTGATAAAGAGCTCCGTCCACCATCTCGTGCGTGATTTGCGGGTTCAGAAGTGCCATGATGTTCAGGGCTTGTACCACGTCCGGGCAGTTGGTGCAGGTCAGCGATACATAAGTCTGCAAGCGGATGGGACCTTGCAATGCCTTGATACGCCTGCCGATTGCTTCGTCCGGCAGATTTTTCCCCTTTCCATCGGCGTTTAGCACTGCCAACAACAGGGAAGTAAACTCATGTCCGTTCGGTATGCCACGGAACTTGATGCCGGTTTCCGTACCGTCTTTTACGAGGGTGAACTCCAGTTTCGGTTCTTCAGTCTGCATCAGTTGGCAGGATAGATTGCCGGAACAACTGGCTACATCGTCCAGGAAGGACACCAGTTCTTGTGCCTGCTCGTGCTGAGGGTTATAGGCGATGCGGAAGATATAGCGGGCTTCCAGATGCTGGAACAACGCCCGCACTTGGTCTAATATACTTGTTTCTAACATAAATAATAGGTGTTTAAATGGAGTAGCAATACTTCTTTATCTCTCTGTAATATAGCGCGTTGTAGTTTCCTGCCTAAGGGAACGCGCGTTTCTTAATGCAGAAACGGCAGTTTCCATCGTATGGAAACAAGCGTTTCCTATCGTTGGAAACTGTCGTTTCCTTATATGGGAACTGCTGTTTCTCCTTATGGGAACTGTCGTTCCCTCTTATGGAAACGGCCGTCTCCTCTTGCAGAAACGGCCGCTCCCCCTTGTGGGCAACGAAATAGAGTACCGTTTCGTTAGATCTTGCCTACGAGATCGATGCTCGGCTTCAACGTTGCGCTGCCTTTCTTCCACTTGGCGGGACAAACTTCGCCGTCGTGTGTAGCTACGAACTGTGCAGCTTCTACTTTGCGCAACAGTTCGTCGGCATTACGTCCGATGCTGTTGTCCTGTATCTCGGCAAGTTTGATTTGTCCTTCGGGATTTACGAGGAACGTGCCGCGGTAGGCTACGCCTTCTTCTTCAATCATTACTCCGAATGCGCGGCTCAGGGCACCGGTATGGTCGGCCAGCATCGGGTATTTGATTTTGCGGATGCTTTCGGAAGCATCGTGCCATGCTTTGTGCACGAAGTGTGAGTCTGTACTTACAGAGTACACTTCTACGCCCATTGATTGAAACTGCTCGTATTTCTCGGCGATGTCCACCAGTTCGGTAGGGCATACGAAGGTAAAGTCTGCCGGATAGAAGAAGAAAATGGCCCATTTGCCTTTTACGTCTTCGCTTGATACTGTCTTGAAACTTCCGTTGTGGAAAGCCTGAACTTTGAATTCAGGGAGTTGAGAATTGATAATTGATTCCATAATCATAACTTTTTAATAGGTTTAGTACTTTGTTTTACTGCTACAAAGATTGTGCAAACCGAATGCAGAAGCAAGCTCGCTTGATTATGCCGAGGTGCCGCCAATCTTCGCGTTTGCAAAAATATAGCAATATTTCTCGATAGAACAAGAAATCCTATTGAAAGGTTTTATGGGCCGATAGATAGAATCTATACGGCTATCTGAGTTGCCCGTAGAGACAGCATTTCCTTGGGTACAGCACTCTGTATCTCCTTCGTTAATGTTTCTAATAAAGTGTAACGGATAAAGTTCTTGTTGGTCAGCATCACAATCTGCCGCGTAGGGCAGGGGATGGCAAAGGGGCGTATCAGTTCTTTCTGAACCTCGCTCAGTTGCAGCACTGCCAGTTCGGGGATAAATGTAACGCCCTTACCGCTCTCCACCATGCGCATAAAGGTTTCCATGCTGCCAAGATGGTAGGCAAGCTGACTGGTGCGGGCAGCCTTCATCTGGCAGAAGCGTACCAGTTGGTCGCGAAAGCAGTGCCCCTCGTCGAGCAGCCAAAGCTGTTCACCGTTGACGTTAAGGTCGGAAGTACGGATGACTTCATTCTGGGAGAGGGCGTCTTCGCGTGCCACGTAGGCAAAGAACTGTTCGTAGAACAAAGCCGTCTGCTGAAACTCTTCCATACCTGCCAGGCTGGCCACGATGCCGGCATCTACTTCTCCGGTCTGCAGGGCTTTCTTTATGTCGTTTGTCTTCATCTCCACTACTCTTATATCCAGTCCGGGATACTTCTTCATCAGCTGCGGGAAGAAGCGGGGAAGGAGGTATGGGGCGATGGTAGGGAGTATGCCCAGGTTGAATGTCCCGGTAAGGGAATGCTTCTCTTCTTCTATAATGTTCTTTATACGATTGGCCTGAACTAATACATTCTGCGCTTGTTCTATGATGTGGATGCCGATGGGAGTGGGGCATACGGGCTGCTGGCTGCGGTCGAAGATACGGGTGTCCAGCTCTTCTTCCAACTTCTGAATCATGGCGCTCAGTGTGGGTTGTGTCACGCGGCAGTATTCGGCTGCTTTGGCAAAATGGCGGAACTGATTGACGGCAAGGATGTATTCTAATTGTTGTAAAGTCATGATGAATAAGGCGTTTGAATGTTATATATAGAAATGGTCTATGCAAAGATAGAAATTATCTGTTTGACAAGCGTTGCTTTGGCCCTTATCTTTGCATCACAGAACAAAAGAAAATAGTATAAACCTTTAAAATAAAAGAATTATGAAGACTTTAGATTACTTACATTTGAATGAAGAGAAAGTGAACGGCGTAGTAGCAGCATTGCATCAATTATTAGCCGATTTCCAAGTACATTACACCAACCTCCGCGGTTTCCACTGGAACATCAAGGGACACGGTTTCTTTGTATTGCACGAGAAGTTCGAGAGCATGTACGATGATGCCGCCGAGAAAGTAGACGAAATTGCAGAACGCATCCTGATGTTGGGTGGCGTGCCCGAAAACAAGTTCAGTGAATACCTGAAGGTTGCAAAGATTAAAGAAGTGTCCGACATTTCTTGTGGCAGCGAAGCCGTTGACCATATCCTCGAAACTTACGGTTACCTTATCAGTGAAGAGAGAAAAGTGATTGAACTGGCCAACGAAGCCGGAGACGATGTTACTGCCGACTTGATGACCGGTTACCTGAAGGAACAGGAAAAGATGGTTTGGATGCTTGTGGCATTCAGCACGAAGAGCTGTACGAAGTAATAGAGAATGATAAATAGAGTGATAGGGTGATAAGGTGATAATATATGGCCTTATTACCCTATTACTTTATTTATTTCATTATTTAATCCTGCCTTAACCCCTAATTAAGCGTTTGCTTAATCCGCAAGTTCTACATTAGCAGCAAAAATACCAATTAACAATTTTATTAATTAAACTGATGACAGAGTAATACTTATGAAAAAGTTAACTTGCTGCTTTTATCTTGCTCTTTTGCTTGCTTCTTGTGGGCAAAAGACACAGCCGTCTTTGACGGCTTTGGTGAACCCTTTGATGGGAACATCATCTACCTACGAGTTCTCTCATGGCAACACTTATCCGGCGGTAGCCGTGCCTTGGGGAATGAATTTCTGGAGTCCGCAAACCGGAGAAAACGGCAGTGGTTGGATGTACATGTACACAGACAGTCTGATAAGAGGCTTTCGGCAAACACACCAACCCAGCCCGTGGATTAACGACTATGGGACTTTCTCCATTATGCCTCTGTTCGGAGAGCTGGTTATGGATAACAAGCATCGGGGCATGCGCTTCAGCCATGAGAATGAGGTCGCTGCACCGAATTGTTATAGGGTGAAGTTTGATAACGGAGTTACTACAGCTTTATCTGCCACTTCCCGTGGAGCCGTATTGGAAGTTACCTATCCTTCGGAAGCAGAACAATACGTCGTAGTCGATGCCTATCGGCATGATGGGAATCTTGCTTGGGACAAAGAAAAGAACTGTATTTATGGAATCACCCGATACAATAATGGCGGAGTTCCCGATAATTTTGGCAATCATTTCATTGTAGAGTTCGATAAGCCCGTTGTCGAAGCCGGTACCGACGAAAATGCTTGTGCTTACGTCAGGTTTCATCTGAAGGCCGGCGAGAAATTGACCATACGTACGGCTTCTTCTTTTATTTGTCACGAGCAGGCACGTTTGAATTTTGACCGTGAGGTTGCCGGACGTTCACTCCAAGATATTTCGGCAAATGCGGCGAAAAGCTGGAATGAGCATATGGGGCGTATCAAAATAGAGGGAGGAACGGCTGAGCAGCAGAGAACGTTTTATTCTTGCTTGTACCGTACTCTTCTTTTTCCACGCGAGTTCTATGAGTTCGATGCAAATGGGGAGCCTGTCTATTACAGTCCTTACGACGGGCAGGTACACCAAGGATATATGTATACTGACAATGGATTTTGGGATACTTTCCGTGCTGTGCATCCCTTGTTTACCTTGCTGTATCCTGAGGTGAGCGAACGCATCATGCAGTCCATTGTGAATGCTTATGACGAAAGTGGTTTTATGCCCGAATGGGCGAGCCCGGGACATCGTGGTTGTATGATAGGGAACAATTCTATCTCCATACTGGCCGATGCCTGGATGAAAGGCATACGAACCTTTGATAAAGAAAAAGCACTGGCTGCGATGTTGCACCAGACGCAGGCGCGTGATGCGGATATTTCTTCAGTGGGACGCGACGGCTATGCAGAATATGACAGTTTGGGTTATGTGCCCTATCCTGAAGTGCACGAAGCTACTGCCAAGACGTTGGAATATGCTTATGCCGACTGGTGCTTGGCACGTTTTGCCGAAGAGACAGGCCATAAGGAGGTAGCTGAAGCTTACTATAGGAAAGCACAGAACTATCGCAATCTGTTCTATCCTGAAAAAGGCTTTATGTGGGCGAAAGATGCTTCCGGCAGGTGGCGTGAAAACTTTGATGCAACGGAATGGGGCGGCCCTTTCACGGAAGGATGTTCCTGGCACTGGACGTGGAGCGTGTTTCATGATCCTGAAGGACTATCTTCATTGCTGGGCGGTCATACACAGATGGCGGCACGTCTCGACTCTATGTTTACGGCTCCCAATACTTTCAATTACGGTACGTATGGCTTCGTTATCCATGAAATAGCCGAAATGGTGGCTCTGAATATGGGACAGTATGCTCACGGCAATCAGCCCGTACAGCATGCTATCTATTTATACAACTATGCCGGTCAGCCTTGGAAGGCACAATACCATGCCCGTAATGTGTTGAATAAACTCTATAATTCCGGTCCTGCCGGCTATTGTGGTGACGAAGACAATGGACAGACCTCGGCATGGTATGTATTTACGGCACTTGGCTTCTATCCGGTTTGTCCGGGGGCTTCCGAGTATGTCTTGGGCAGTCCGCTGTTTCCGAAAGCTACTCTTTCACTGCCCGGTGGCAATACGTTTGTAATTGATGCGGAAGGTGTTTCGGACGAAGCATGTTATATTCGTTCGGCAGAATTGAATGGGCAGGATTTCACTCGCAATTATTTGAAACATGAAGAACTGTTGAAGGGAGGGCAGTTCCGTTTGGTAATGGATAGTGTCCCTAATATGAAAAGAGGTATAAACCCGGAAGATTTTCCATATTCTTATAGCAAATAAGATTCAGTGGAACTATAATGAAAGAAGCGGAGACCATTCGATTGGTTTCCGCTTCTTTTATGATTTAATATTTGTACCGTTTGTCTACCTTACGGCCTCTATACGGAAAGCATATTGATATGTGCTATCCTTCTTTATTTCGTACTTCGGGCGTGGGCCGGGGCCGCAACTGGCGTTTCCAATACCACGTTGTATGCAATCCAGGTTCAGCACTATTTCATTGCGGCGGATGTTTTCGAGGTCGTGCCCATACTTCACTTGCCATAATTCGCGATCGGTGTAGTGCAAGGCCGAGAAGTCAAATGTGCCATAAGCAGTGATTTTAATGCCTTGGCCGTTGTTGTCCGTCAGAGTCAACCAGCGGGTGTCGCATCGCCCTCCCATAGTTTGGGCGCGGGCATAATGTTCGCCCATATCCTCTACCATAGAGGAATAAAGACCTACGTAGGCCGCATTCTTGCGATCCTGATAGTTCTCTATCGGTCCGCGTCCGAACCATGTCAGATTCTTCAGGACAGGGTTGAGGCTGGTCTGCAGAGCCAGACGGGGCAGATTGAAGTCGGCTCCGGTCTTGAAGCTGGCGTCTACATCGATGGCGCCGTTACCATGAACGATGTATGTGACGGTGTGTGGAACGCTTATTTTTCCTACAATGGCTTCCAGTTCGGCAACCACGCGGGCAGAGCTCTTGTCAGCAGAAAGTTCCCAACTGAAATCTTGAAGGTTGATAATGGTATTGGTCCAATTGCGGAAATCGTTATTAATGGCACGATACCAATTCAACTCGGGACCTTGCTGGCGATGCAATATTTCCTGTTCACCGTCGTAGCGTAGGCCGATGAGTTTTCCTGTAGTCATGTCGAAGGAAACCTCACAAACCTTGTTCTTGAGGCGGAGATAGCGGCGTTCTTCTTCATAGGCTTTCAGCTCTTCTTTGCCCGGGGTATCGGGAGTGATCTCGGTGGGGCAGTTCTCCTTCTTGTTCAGGGCGAATTGCTCGGTGGCTACCACATGGCCTGCGGGTGCCCATACACAATCGTGTTTCAATTTTACTTCGAAATTTACAAAGTATTCGGCATCGGGGTCGGTGAGGTGACGTTCCAGCGGGACATAAATGGTACGGCGCTCGGTAGGTTTGGCATCGGGCAGCCCGAATTCTTCTTCTTTAATTATCTTTCCGTCTTTCTCGAGTGTGTAATGCAGGTTAAAGTGTGTCAGGTTGTGGGAAGTGTAGCGATTGTGTAACTCCACACTGTTTTTGTCGTTCATCTTGAAGGAGATGTATTGATACACCTTTTTTACTTCCAGCAATTTTGGAGTGACGCGGCGGTCGGCGGTGACGAGACCGTTACAACAGAAGTCGTTGTCGTTGGGTGTATCGCCGAAGCTGCCACCGAAGAAGAGGCGGTTCTTTGCTTCGCCGGGCTTATTGAGTGCCTGGTCTGCCCAATCCCAAATGCAGCCGCCTATCATGCGGTTGGAGTGGTATTCAATGTAATCCCAATACTCCTCGAGATTACCGACAGCATTACCCATGGCGTGGGCGTATTCGCATAGGAAGTACGGTTTGTTTCTCGGTAGGCGATCCTGTTCTATCATACTTTCGATAGAGGGATACATGCGTGAGTCAATGTCTGCTTGATCGTTCATCCCCTCGTAGTGGATGGGACGGTCGTCAATGGCTTGGACGGCGTTATATTCGGCTGTGATGTTACAGCCGCCCCCCGATTCGTTTCCTAAAGACCAGAAGATGACGGATGGATGGTTTTTGTCACGCTGTACCATACGGACGGCACGATCTACAAAAGCGGTTTCCCAGGTAGGGTTGTCGGTGAGCGACATATTGCCATGACATTCCTGATCAGCTTCATCCATTACGTAGAGACCGTAGTAGTCATAGAGGGCATACATTTTCGGATCGTTGGGATAGTGGCTGGTGCGGATCGTATTCAGGTTGTGGCGCTTGAAGAGGAGGATATCCTCGATCATGCTTTCCACCGGAATGGCTTTGCCGTATTGCGGGTGAATATCGTGACGGTTGGCACCTTTGAAAAGGGTGAGCATACCGTTGATATAAACCTTGTTGTTGCGGATTTCGATGCGACGGAATCCATACTGTTGGCTGGTAGCTTCGGTTACCCGGCCTTGCTCGTCAAGGAGTTCTACGTTGACGGTGTAAAGGTAGGGTGTTTCAGCACTCCACAGTTTGGGGTCGCGGATTGTTCCGCGGCTGTTCACGGTAACCTCCTTGCCTGCAGGCAGAGTGCCGGTAGGGGTGGTGGATTGTCGCAGTTGTTTTCCGCTTCCATCGAGTAGAGAGATGCGGACAGAGGCGTTGGCAAGCGTCTTGCCATGGTTCTTGATTTGGCTCTTTACGTTCAGTTCGGCTTTATCATAGCGGGGGCTGAGGACAGAAGTCAGATGCAGGTCACGGAGTTGTACTTTTGGTGTTGCCACAAGATAAACATCACGGTGAATACCGCTCAGACGGAACATGTCCTGGTCTTCTAAATAACTTCCATCCGACCATCGATAGACTTCCACAGCGAGAAGGTTTTTACCCGGGCATACGTAGCGGGTAATGTTGAATCGAGCATCGTTGTTGGCACCTTGGCTGTAACCCACTTTCTTTCCGTTGACCCACAGATACATGGCGCTGTAGACGCCGTCGAAATGAATGAAGACTTCTTTATCAGTCCAGTTGGCAGGCAGGATGAACTCGTGGCGGTAGGAACCTACAGCATTGGGCTCATCTTTCTCTACAGTATAGCCACGCTGACCCTGAATGAAAGGCGGGTTATTACGGAAGGGGTAGGTGATGTTGGTGTAAATGGGTGTGCCGTAGCCGTGCATTTCCCAATTGGAAGGGACAGGGATTACGGACCAAGTTGACGTATCATAATTTGTTTTATAGAAGTCTTTCGGCCGATCTTCGGGTTGCTTTGCCCAGTTGAATTTCCAATTACCGTTTAGCAAGAGGTAGCGGCTGGAGTGGGTTCGTTTCCACGGGTATTGGTAGGCAGGATCCGCTTTCATTTCCTCCATACTAGCGTAGGGGATAAATGTTGAGTGCCCGTCTTCTTTGTTGATGCCGATGACATGCTGGTTCTCCCAATCATTTTTGCTGCTGGTTTTCAGAGGATCTGCTTTCACTTTGACGGAGGATTTCACAAGTACCCATTGTTGGTTGATCTGACTGACGTCAGGTTTTAGTTGGAAGATGGGTTCACCCACCAGTCCGGCATCGGGGAAGCCGAGGTTGTAACCACTTGCCAAGCTGGTGAAGGTATAGTGTCCATTAGCTTGTTTTTCCACTCTCCAACGCTGGTTGGAGTTGTTCGAGTCGCTGCTCCATTGCAAGACGCTACGTTCTATGGCCCCACTGCCACCGTTGTCGATGGCTTGCTGGGAGAGGGGGCTGACAATACAATAGATGTCTTTTTCTACCGGCAGGAATTGCCATACCTGCGATTCCTTACCTGGTATGCGTTTGGAAATGAATATCTTGGAGCCGGTATCTACGCTTTCCTGATTGTCTATTGCCAAACCGTTCAGTGTATGGATTTCGTAAACCTGACTCGGGTCTATGGTCTGTGCTGTAATGCTGAGCGTACAGAAAACAGCGAGACCGAAGAGGAGTTTCTTTATAGTTTGCATAGCTGTTGTTTTAGTTGAAAATTTCTGCTTGGCGATATACTCCGAATGTGTGGATAGCGGGGCAGGCGCGACCATCTTCGATTCGGAGGCGTACATACTGGGCTGTCACCGGGGTAAACCGTACAATCCATTTATATCCGATACATTGTTTATCGGTAGCTTCGGGGATGCTTTTCCAGTCTTTGCCATTGTTGGAGTATTCCACACTCCAACGTGAAGTGCGTTGTCCCAGTTCGATAACTTCTTCTGCCATCAGGCAGTCGAAGGTGGCAGGGCGAGGCAGAGTGAAGGTAATGTCGCTTTTCACACGTCCGTCTTGTCCGGCATAGTAGGTTTTTTTATCGTTATCTATAAGATAGCGGGCATCGAATTTACCGCCCCGATTGTTGCTAGCACTCACACGACTGTCTGCGAGAAGGTTCTTACTGAAGGTTTCGCGGATACCTTGGTTCAGTTGGGCTACATGCAGGGAGTCTTTTGAATGTAACAAACCGCGGCGGTCGGGTGGGAGGTTGAGTAGCAGTACGCTGTTGTGACCTACGGAGGTGCAGTAGATGTCCCAAAGCTCTTTAACGGTTTTTACGCGGATATCTTCTTCTTCGTGATAGAACCAGCTGGGGCGGATGGAGACGTCTGTTTCAGCGGGAATGTAGGCATTTCCTTCGAAAATACCGTTGTTCAGTCCTTCATAGTAGGCAGCTTCATCGCGGATGGCAATGGAGTCGGTGGTAGCCCAGCAAGGATCACCTGCTTGCCCTGCCTCATTGCCCATCCAGCGGACATCGCCGAAAGGATAGGAATTCTTTGTACCGAAGATGACGCAGTCGGGTTGTTTCTCACGAACAATTTTGTACCAATGGGTATAGATGGGGGTAGTGAGTTCGTCAGCTCCGGCACCATCCCACCAGGTTTCCCAAATCTTTCCATAGCCTCCCATTAGCTCTTCCAGTTGGGCGGCATAGTAGTGCTTGTATTTCTCAGTGGTGTAGTCTGGACGCAGATGCTCGTGGCGGTCATGGGGGCCGAGGTAGATGCCGGCTTTGATGCCATATTCTTCACAAGCATCAGTGAATTCGCGTACAACATCACCTTTCCCGTTTTTCCAAGTAGCGTTTTTCACGCAGTAATCTGTATATTGACTAGGCCATAGGCAGAAGCCGTCGGCATGCTTGGCAGTGAGGATAGCAGCGGGGATGCCTGCTGATTTCAAAACTTGCATCCATTGAGTGCAGTCGAGGGCGGTAGGATTGAAGAGAGCGGTAGATGCTTTTCCATCGCCTTCGTTGACAAAATCTTCAAAGGTGTTGAGGCCAAAGTGGAAGAACGCTATCATTTCACGGTTATACCATTCTATCTGTCGTTCACTGGGGAGCAAACCGCAAGGTTCGGGGGCTTTCTGGGCTGTGATCGATGTACAGGCTGCTGCGGTTAGTCCGGCGGTAAGGAATAATTTTTTTAGTTTCATGATCTAATTGGATTAATAAATATAAGAATTGATTATGTGTGTTTTAGAACCGTAGGCAAAATTAAGAAAAGTAGGTTAGTAATTGGGTTAAATATAGATTAGGGCGAATATTAATAGTCGAATTTCTTTGTTAACCGCAGATTCTTTCTGTTTCTTTAGCCTATTTTGCATTTGTCATTTGACGTAATCAATATTATTCCTTTTGGGACTTTATGAAGGTTAATAAAAAAACGGAGAGGTTAACGGTGGCATTAATCGTTGTTTAATCGCCTATTTAAGATGTGCTTAGTAGTTTTGCCTACGTTTTGGAACCTTAGTGGGAAATACAGAGTCCCACATATATATTAATAATACTAAATTAAAAAACACAGTATGAAAAGACTTGGAGTTGTAGAAAAAGCCGTTAGGGCTTCAGGGCTGATAGTCCTTCTCACGGGTGTGGGTTTTCAGCCATGCCTTGCTTCGCAGAGTGTTACCGTATCATCACTCGAAACGGTAAACATCGCACAACAGAGCATTCTTATAAAAGGTAAAGTCATTGATAAAACTGGTGAAGGTTTGCCGGGAGCTACCGTACGGATTATAGGAAAAGACCAGGGAGCTATTACCGACTTCGATGGTAACTTTACGATTGAAGTAGCAAAAGGAGCAAAATTGGAAATCTCGTTCATCGGTTATATTAGTAAGGTAGTGTCCATTGCTGATCAGAATAACCTGACTGTCACTTTGGAAGAGGATAGCAAAGCTTTAGATGAAGTAGTTGTTGTCGGCTATGGTACACAGAAAAAAGTTAATTTGACTGGCGCTGTAGCCAGTGTTTCGTCTGAAGTATTGGATAGTCGTCCGATAACAAATTTGAGCCAGGGGCTGCAAGGTATGATTGGCAATCTGAATATTACAGCCAGCAATGGTTCACCGGGAAAAGGATATGGTTTTAATGTGCGTGGTACTACTTCCATTAATTCTGCCGGACCGTTAGTGTTGGTAGACGGTGTACAGATGGACCCCAACCTGATAAATCCTGCCGATGTAGAGAGCGTATCAGTTTTGAAAGATGCTGCTTCTGCATCTATTTACGGAACACAAGCTGCTTATGGTGTAGTACTTATCACAACGAAGAAAGGGAAAAAGCAGGAAGCCAAGGTTTCATTCTCAAGCAATTGGTCATTAAATAGCCCTACAAAAATTCCAGAATACATGGATTCATGGACTTTTGCTAATTTTCATAATCTGACTAACCGTAATTCGGGTGGCGGTGATTATTATGATCAAAACTATATGGATCATATTTATGCTTATTATACTGACCCGAAACACAATTTACCGGTGTTTATTGATCCGTCTAATCCTGATAAATATTTGTATTGCGGTAATACGGACTGGATTGAAGAAACCCGAAAGACTACGACTTTATTACAACAGCACACATTGTCCATTAATGGTGGTGCGGGAAAGACGAACTATTATGGTTCGGTAGGTTTTATGGACCAGGAAGGGCAACTGAAGCATTACGATGATGAATACCGTCGTTTTAATGTGGCTCTGAATGTTAATTCAGAAATACGGAAGTGGCTACAGATTGGTATGAAGATAAACTATAATCATACGAAGCATGACACTCCTTACGGTCATAACAGTAACGATATGGAAGCGGCTTTCTATGGTGCCGACCTGCGCCCCTTCATGCCTGTCTATCATCCGGATGGTAATTACTCCGGGCAAGGTAGCTGGACCAACATGGTCGCTACTCAGGCTATCTCGGGTAGCCGTGTACATAAAGAAAATGATTTATGGCTGACTGGAACAATGAAAATCAATCCTTTGAAAGGGTGGAGCATCAATATGGACTATACCTTCAATATGTATATGTTGAACAAGAAATATCATGGAAAAGAGATTATTGAGCATTATGCAAATCCTGACGTAACCACTATTTTCCCGCATATCACTCCCAGTACAGTGAAATATACGGCAGACGATAACTACTATCAAGTATTTAATTTATATAGTAACTATGAACATGGTTTTGGCAAACACAATGTGAAACTTCTGGTCGGTTACAATTATGAGCGTAAAGATTATCGTTGGTTTGATGCCGAGCGACAGAATCTGATTAGTCAGGATATTGCCTCATTAGGAATGGCGTATGGAGAGAAATATAATGGTAGTGGTGAACATGCTTGGGCCACTATGGGCTATTTTGCCCGCATCAACTATAATTATGATGAACGTTATTTGTTGGAATTGAATGGACGCTATGATGGTTCTTCCAAGTTCCCTAAGGACAACCGTTTTGCATTTTTTCCCTCTTTCTCTGCTGCATGGCGTATTTCAAATGAAGCATTCTTTGAAGGTGTCAAGAAATATGTGGATGAACTAAAACTCCGTGCCTCTTATGGTTCGTTAGGTAACCAGACAGTAGGTGGTGATTATCCTTATATATCAACGATGGGAGCCAATGGTGAAATGGGCTATTTGGTAGATGGCAAGAAAATAGCAAGCGTAACTCCCGGCGGTATTGTCAGTCCGATTCTTACTTGGGAAACTGTTCGGCAAATGGACTTCGGAATAGATTGGGTATTACTGGATAATCGTCTATATGGTACATTTGATTGGTATCAGCGTATGACGTATGATATGGTAACGAATGGTACTCCGCTACCTGCAGTATTGGGTACGGGAGCTCCACAGGCCAATACAGCCGACCTTAAAACTACCGGTTGGGAATTGAATATCGGTTGGAGAGACTGTCTTGAAAGCGGATTCTCTTATGACGTTAGTTTTGTATTGTCTGATTATAAAGCGAAAATCACGCGATTTAACAATCCTGAGAAATTACTATTTAGTGGTGATAAGGCTCAAAACTATACAGGTAAGCAATGGGGAGAAATTTGGGGATTTGTAACAGAAGGCTTATTCCAAAGTGAAGAAGAGATAAAGAACCATGTTGACCAGTCAGAAATTTATGGTGGCAATTGGTATCCGGGAGATGTGAAGTACAAGAATCTGGATGGCGATGACAAGATCTCATATGGCAAGAATACAGCTGATGATCCGGGTGACCGTAAAGTCATTGGTAACAGTGAACCACGTTATTCTTATGGCATTAAAGCTGATGCACAGTGGAAAGGTTTTGATTTAAGTATTTTCTTCCAAGGTGTGGGTAAAAAGGATGTTGAATTAAGTGGCAATCAGTTTTGGGGCTTTGGCAATGAATGGCATGTTCCATTCCCTCACGCGTTGGATAGTTGGACGGAAGACAATCGTAATGCTTATTTCCCACGTTCCACTTACGATAACGTAACAGGAAATCGTGTAACTCAGACTCGGTATCTGCAAGATGCCTCCTATCTTCGTTTGAAAAACCTTACTATAGGATATACATTGCCGAAGGCATTGCTGGAAAGATGGAAAATAGACAACATACGTCTGTATATGAGCGGACAGAATCTGCTGACGTTCGACCATCTTTTTGATATCTACGATCCGGAGACTGTTAATATTGGTGCATATCCATTACAGAAATCTATTTCATTCGGTTTAAATATAACACTCTAAAAATCTGATAATTCATGAAAACAAAAAATCTATCTATAATTGCAGCTTTATTTATTGTGCCGCTATTTACTTCGTGCGCAGATATGCTGGACCTATATCCGGAAGATTCCGTTTCTGATGAGAACTTTTGGAAAAGTGAACAAGACTTGGAACTCTTTGCCAATGGCTTCTATGGAATCTTACCGGGAGCACAGGGGCCGGGTGCTGATGATCAATCAGATTGTTACGTGAATGAGAAACCAAATACCTGGTTATTCAATCAAGAAACGATTCCTACTTCAGGAGGTGGTTGGAGTAGCGGTGACTGGGGTAATATTCGTTCTGCCAACTACTTTATGGCTCGCTATACACGCGTATCTGGAAATGAAGAGAATATTAATCGTCAGGTAGCTGTAGTACGTTTCTTCCGTGCTTGGGAGTATTTCTATAAAATAAGACGTTTTGGTGATGTACCTTGGTATGAAACAGAATTGAACGTTGATTCGGAAGAACTCTACAAGGGGCGTGACAGCCGGAAGGATGTGTTTGTACATATTCTGGAAGACCTTGATTTCGCTATAGAACATCTACCGGATGCTAACTCTGTCTCTACAGGTCGTATGCATAAAGCTGCTGCTTTGGCATTTAAGTCGAGGGCTTGTTTGTATGAGGCCACTTATCGTAAATACCATGGATTGGGAGACTATGAGCATCTGCTCCGTGAAGCTTCCGATGCTGCCTGGCAAATTATTGATAGTGGCAGATATGCGATTTGGAGCAATGAAAAGCCTAAAACGGATTATTATAATCTGTTTATTCAGGAAGACCTTTCAAGTAACAGTGAATGTATTATGCCTCGTGTATACGAAGCTAAGTTACTGATGCATAATAATACCCGCCAGCTCGAAGAATCATACACAGGAATGAGCCGTGCCATGTTTGAGCAATATTTGTGTGCGGACGGTTTACCCACAGCAGTCAGCCCGCACTATGGTAGTGAAGCTGCTATGCCTATAGACGAACTTGCCAAACGAGACCCCCGTCTTGCGCAGAGTATTGATAATCCTAATTTGCCGTTTAAATTGTTGGGTGACGGTACTCCTTCTTTCAATGCAGTACCTTCTCTTGATACTAAATATTGTACAACAGGATACCATGTAATGAAGTACCATTCACCGGATCCTGAACAATGGAATATTGGCCTGTCAACACTGGATGTTTTTATTTTCCGCTATGCAGAAGTGTTGTTAAACTATGCCGAATCTAAGGCAGAATTGGGAGAATGCGATCAGAATGTGTTGGATGTTACGATTAATCAGTTGCGTGATCGTGTGGAAATGCCCCATTTGACAATAGAGGTAGGTTTTGAGGACCCGAACTGGCCAAATTATGGATATGAACTAACACCACTCCTATATGAAATACGTCGTGAACGTGCTGTAGAACTTTTGGGTGAAGGTTTCCGTTGGGATGACATTGTGCGTTGGAAAGCCGGTAAACTACTGGAAAATCCGAAAACAATGTTAGGGATGAAAGTTTCAAATCAATTGAAAGAAGCTTATGGAGACTTTCCGCGTACTTTGGATGAGGAAGGATATCTGGTTGTTTATCCTGATAAGAAGTCCAGAGTATGGGATGATAAACTTTACTTGCATCCGCTGCCGATTGATGAAACCACAATGAATCCTAATCTGTTGCCTAATAATCCGGGTTGGGGAAAATAATATGAACTTTTAAAAATGAACAGAAATAATGAAACGAAATATATTTAAGTCAATATGTTGGTCATTGGGGTTATTGGTTACTCTTTCTGCCTGCAGTGATGATGAGAGTGATAATACTATCTATATCCCTAATGCGGGAACATTAGTAAAGGTTAATTTTTATATTGAAGATGAGCCTCATGTCGAAACCTTTACGATAAAAGTTACTCCTGAAAAATATCCTGATTTGAATCCCTCGGGATTGAATGCTGATGCGATTGTGCATGTGGAGGCCGATCCGGATAAAGTAGCAGAATATAATGCTGCTAAAGGTACTGATTATCCTGTATTGCCGGTCGGCTCATATACAGTCAGTTCTACTGCTGTTATTAAGGCGGGGACAGTGGAATCCGAGCCTGTGACAATTACCGTTAATGCAAAAGGAAATGTTGAACCATTTATTGAATACCTGTTACCGGTAAGCATTGTTTCGGCAGAAGGCATAGTTACAGACCATTGTTGCCAAACTGTATATTTCCTTTATCGTGGCGCTATGGATGCCAGCAATATGGAGTTGCTCGACCGTAGAGGATGGACTGTACTGGAGGCCTCGTCCGAAGAACCTAAAGAAGGAGACTGGGGAAATAGCGGGCTGAAAGAAGCATGTATAGATGGAAATATAGGCACTTTCTGGAGTACGGATTGGGCACAGAGCCATCCACAACCTCCTCATTGGATTTCTTTTGATCTGGGACAGTCTGTTTATATTCAAGGTTTTGCTATTCAAGCGCGTAAGGAAGGAAATGATGGTCCCAAAGTTGTAGTGTTTGAAGTAAGCGAAGATGGAAGCACTTGGATAAATGCCGGAGAGTTTAAGGATATTCCGGCAGCAGGTGAATATAGATCTTTTTTGCCGCAGGCAGTTACAAGCCGATTTGTTAAACTGACTATAACAGCGGTAAATGGTGGCCCTCATGTAACAGTGAGTGAGTTTAATTTGTTTTAGTATATTTATGCCACGTTAATTAGATTGTTTTCAGCCGTAGATGAGGTGGATATATGGATACGAGGGGATTACCCGGAAGTATCTGTTATATCCACCTTATTTTTTGGAATATATTATAATCGTATATTATTGATGTCGACTTCGTCAAAGGCTATGGGATAGTCTTCACCCATTACTTTACGATAATCTTTAGTGAAAGCATTATAAAGTTGCATCGCTTTGTCTGATCTGCTTTGGCGGCGATAAGTACATACGGCATAGGTCATGGCTTGATCAGATAAAGGGTCTATATCAAACAAGATGTTGCAAATGCGTATTGTAACAGAATTCCGCCCATTCTTGTAGTATGTATGAACTTGTTCGGAAAGAACAGAAATGGTGAATGCCTCCGCTTGCTGCTTGGAGTAGTCAAACAGACTCGTTTCAATGGTGTTAAGGAATTTGCCGTGTGAGAGAATGGTGTGCAGTTCTGCTGACTCATCTTCTGTTGAAGGAGCTTGTTTTATTCCGCCTGTCAGGAAGAAGAAGCGCTGATAATCACAATAGCATTCTTCTGTAAATGCCAGTTTGAAATACCCTTTCTGATGGGTTAGCTCTATACCTTCCAACTCTTGCAATGTTCTGCGGAGATGATTTATAGTCACATTTTTCAGGTTCTTTATCTTGTCATCCGGTTTGTCCGGCCAAAACAAATTGTTTAGGTCCGAAGACAATACACCATCTTTGGTAATGCTGTTGATAAGAATGTATAGAAACAAGTGCCTTATTTTAGGACTGAACATATAGGTTATGTCCCGTCCATTCTTATCTATAACTGTGAAGGTGCCGAAGAGGGAAATACTGTTTTTACGTAAAGCCATTGAAGCTGATAGAAGCGGTTCATCTGCTTCTTCATCAACTATCTGAGTAAGAGAAGAGAGCTTTGCTCCTGTCGGTTCTGTATTGGCATAAGGATTATCCTGTGATGTAATGGAATACTCTTTGCTGTGGTCGATAGAGCGTTTTCGTTTTATAATTATGATTACGCTTGCAGATGCAATGATGAACAATGGAATAAGGAGATAAAACCATGTAACCGGTTTATTTGAGTTGTTGGTTTGTTCATCATAGAACTTCATGGCTGCCAGTGATACCGGAGGATTGGATAGTGAATATATGCGTGTGGAAGACTGTCCGTATTTCTCGAACTCTTGGGTGACGCAGTAGAATTCATCCAGATTGGGATTATAATATAAATTGGCATTGGTTGCTATCTCTTCCGAAGTAAGCGGAATGCTATCTCCTAAAGCTTCATACTTTCCGTCGGATATGGATAGACGGTATAGTTGCAGATAGGTTTGAGGCTTGTACTCAGGATAAGCTAAGAGGTATATATAGTTCTCGTCATCGGAAAGTATCATGTCTCTGGTGGGAATGCGTTGGCTCTTCGGAGCTTTGTGTTCCCATAGTTTCTTGATTTTCTTGTTCTCGAAATCCAGCTTGTAACAATCATAGTAGTACTGGATGCCTACATTCTGGTCACCGGCTTCATTCCCTTTTCCGCCGTAGATATAAGCATGTTTTCCATCAGCAGTCATTGCTATGCCGGCAAAGAATCGGGGAGGGATAGGATCACCGGAGAAAGCAAGAGTGTCCCATCGGCTTTGCAGAAGGTCATAAGTTATAAAGGTATTGTAATACTTTCGGTTTCCATATCCTCCGAAAAAGAGTAATTGGTGCTTTTCAGGGCGATATAGTCCGCAATGATGATGCAGTTGTAGAGAAATGGCATCTCTATCAATCGTCTTCCAATTACCGCTCTCCAGATTCATTTCTGCAATATACGTTTCTTTCGAATTCAGCTCATAGGCGTAAATTGTTTCTTGAGTCTCATTTATAAAGTTCATCCCCAGACGAATCGGCAGGCTGCCGCTTTCCGGTGTGTAGGGGAATTGTTCTGAACTTTGTTTGTAAATGTCGTAGGTGGTAATCGAATCTTGGTTGTAGATATAAAATTTCTGTTTTTTGGGTGCAAATACAAAGCCCGATGGAGTGGGAGAGTAAGACTGGAAGACAGGTTTCCAATAATAGGAATGGTTGATGAGCCAAATAGGATTTGTAATGTGACCGATAACTTTTCCTTTACTGTCATGCACCTTTTCTCCCTGGCTTTCATTCAAGGGAAACTGCCAAGTCTCTTTACCGTTACTTATGGTGAGGTTCCGTATGGAAAAAGAAGCTGTTTCCAGAATATGGTTACACATGCCGAAAAAAGGCTGTGGGGTGAAAGTCTTTCCCTTCAGACCGATGTCTTTAAGAATTGTCTTATTGCCTCCTATGTTGATTTTAGCTTGATTGTTCGTAATGTCCATGTCGATTGAGATTGGCATCCACTTTCCCTGTAGTTTGCTGTCGGCATATCGTACAGTATAATAGATTTGCTTACCGTCTTGAGCAAACATGAAACTTCCTTTAGTTTCTTCGTCATACACGTATGTCAGGTTGAAAGCTCCTTCTCCATCGGCATTTTTCAGGTAGAGAATATATCCGGGACTTTCTATATTATGTATAGCGTATTCAAAGGAAACACTGAACTTACCGGTTGGAGCAGGAATGTACTCTTTAGAAAATACGCGGAAGGAAGAACGTTCAGAGATTCGTCTCTCATTACCATAGAATTGTAGTCCCTGTGAATAGCCTTCGTTGACAATACCGAGTTGTAGGAATAGTATGATATAAAAAAGGTGTCTCTTCATAATGTATTTGATTCCATGATATGAAGGACAAAAATATAAAAAAAAGTAAAAGGAGTAGTCCGTTTGGTGATAAATAGTTTCGCTTTGCTGTTTATGAGAGGAGAATACTTGATTATCTTTTTAATATAATAACGGTCACAGCCGAGATAATCAGCAGAATGCCTATGGCAATACTGTTTGTGAAAGGCTCTCCGAATACCAGGATGCCGACACCGACAGCCGTAACGGGCTCCATTGCTCCCAGTACAGAGGTGAGTGTGGAGCCTATGTTTTTGATGGCACGTACCAGGGCAAGATTAGAAATAACAGTAGGCACTAAAGCAAGCATCACCAGGTTTCCCAATGTTACGCGGTCGGGGATGGCTTGCAGCCCGATGCCCGATGCTTGTATTCCAATAAAGAGGAGCATGCCACCAAACAAGAAGACGTAGAACGTCATTTTAAGCCCTTTCATTTCCAGCTTTTTCAGTTGGCTGACGGTAACCAGGTAAAGGGCATATCCCAGTGCAGACAGCAGAACAATGAATATTCCGAACCATGTTATCGTTCCCGTTGTATCTCCCTGAGAGAGGAAGAATACTCCGCTTACTGCTAGCACAATGGCTCCCATACGCCAAAAGGATTTCTTTTCGCGGAAGAAAATCATCATGATGAGAGTGGTAAGTACCGGATACATGAAGTGTATGGTAGTGGCCACTCCGCTTGCCATGAACTTATATCCCCAGAAGAGGAATACGGCGGAAGTATCGTAAAGCGATGCCAATAATAAAAGTGGTAATATCTCTTTCCTTCGGATGCGGAAAGACTGTTTGTCCAGCAGCAGTATGCCTGCTAGTGCCAGCATGGCAAACAAGAAGCGATAAAGCAGGATGGACCAGAAGTCCATCCCCTGATGCATGGCAGGAATCGTGAACAACGGGATGAGCCCGAAGCTCGCGGAAGAGAGTAATCCGTATAGAAAGCCGTTGATCTTGTTCATTGCTGCCTGTTACTTCTTCTTCGTCCGTCTTGCCCAACCCTCTTCGCTGAAGTCCGGTTCGGCATCGCGGAAGTCGTTCTTCTCACCTTGGAAGAATTGTTTCCAGTCGTCTTTCTTACCGCGGGCTTTGGTGTAGCCACGCTCTTCGCGACTGGGTTTGCTCTTTTTCTTGTTGTCACCGGCTGTGCTATCAGGCTTGTCGTTGCGACGGCCGGTGGCATCGCTCCGTTTATCGTCCTTGTAGCTGCGCTTCTTGCCGTCATAGTCCTTCTTTCCGTCGGAATCTTTTCTGCCGTAGCCACCGCCTTCGGTCTTGCGTCTGCTTTTCGGGGCATCTTTGCCTTCCTCTCCGGCTATTTCTACAGATACCTTGCGTCCGTTCCAGTTGGCACGGTTCAGTGCTTTCACTACGTTGCCGGCTTCCTTTTCTTCTACTTCAAAGAAAGAGAACTTCGGCATCAGGTCGATACGTCCCAGCTCTACGCGTCCGCGGGTATTGCTGTTCAGGAGACCGATTAATTCGCTGGGGAAGAAGTTGTCCATCTTGCCCAGGTTGATGAACAGACGGGTGTAACCCGGTGCTGCCTTGCGGCTGCCCTCGCTGCGTCCGCCACGTTCTCCGGTACGTCCGGTGCGTTCGCTGCGGTCGGCAGTGGTGGCAATCTCTATCTCTTCGCGGTCGCGGTAGTATTCAAGGAAACGGTTGAATTCATGAGAAACCATGCGCTTGATCAAGTCCTCCTTGCTCAGCCAGTCCAATTTGCGGTAAATGTCCGGCATGAAGTCCGCTATCTCGTCCTCGTTAACCTTTACCTTTTCCAGTTCGTCTATTACCTTGAGCAACTGCTTCTCACAGATCTGCTTGCCGGTAGGCATTTCTCCTGCGATGAACTTCTTGCCTATCATGCGCTCTATCTCGCGCATTTTGCCCTTCTCGCGCAGGTTGATGATGGCGATGGAAGTTCCTGTCTTTCCGGCACGTCCCGTACGTCCGCTGCGGTGGGTATAACTTTCGGTATCATCGGGCAGGCCGTAGTTGATGACGTGCGTCAGGTCGTCCACGTCCAGTCCGCGAGCGGCCACGTCCGTGGCAACCAGCAGTTGCAGGTTGCGGATGCGGAACTTCTGCATCACGGCGTCGCGTTGCGCCTGGCTCAGTTCGCCGTGCAGGGAGTCGGCATTGTAACCTTCCTGCATCAGTTTGTCGGCAATTTCCTGCGTCTCCTTTCGGGTGCGGCAGAAGATGATGCCGTATATCTGCGGATAATAGTCCACGATGCGCTTCAGGGCGGCATATTTGTCTTTGGCATGAACGGTGAAGGCAACGTGCTTCACGTTGTTGGTACTTTCGTTTTTGCGTCCGATGGTGATTTCCTTGGCGTCGCGCAAGTATTTCTTGGAGATACGTGCTATCTCCGGGCTCATGGTGGCGGAGAAAAGCAAGGTATTACGCTCTTGCGGGACATCGGCCAGGATAGCGTTGATGCTGTCCGTAAATCCCATGTTCAGCATTTCGTCTGCTTCGTCCATTACGACGTTCTGGATGGTGGTGAGGGAAACGGTCTTGCGTTCCATCAGGTCCAGCAGTCGTCCCGGAGTGGCTACGATGATATGCACACCCCGCTTCAGGGCGCGTATCTGGCTTTCGATGGACGAGCCTCCGTATACGGGCAACACCCGCAAGCCATCGATGTATTTGGAATAATCGTTCAAGTCGCCTGCTATCTGCAAACAGAGTTCGCGGGTAGGGCAAAGAATAAGTGATTGGGGAATTCTATTGTTGACGTTAATCTTCTGAATAAGCGGCAGACCGAACGCTGCGGTCTTTCCTGTTCCTGTCTGTGCGAGGGCTACTACATCATTATTTTCTCCTAAAAGGTAGGGAATTACTTCCTCTTGTACCGGCATGGGACACGCATATCCCATCTCTTCAATGGCACGGCGTATCTCCGCCGACACACCGAGCTCTTCAAATGTCTTCATTAAATCTTTGTATATCTTTATAATTCGGCTGCAAAGATAGAGAATAAAAATCAGATTATCTGAAATATGGCTTTGAAAACACGCTATATTCGTGCGAATTACTAAAAAACTGTTTTAATTTTCTCATTTGATTCTGTTTAGCATAATTTGTATCATTGTTAGGTGTGTTATATTTTGTCATTTTTGATGCTTTGCAGGTATTGTGACGGAGTTATACCAAATTCTTGCTTAAAATGTTTAGTAAAAGTTTTCGGAAGAACATATCCTAGCTGATAGGCGACTTCCGCCACCTGCATCTGGCTTTCGGATAGCAGTTGCTGGGCACGCTTCATACGAATGATGCGAATGAACTCCAGGGGGGACTTTCCTGTTATCTTAAGTAACTTGCGGTATAGATAGCCACGTGATAAATAGAGTTGAGCGGCCAAATCCTCAACTGTAAAATCGGCATTAGAAAGATTGTCCTCTACTATTTTAATGGACTTTTTTACGAACTGAGTATCCAAAGGGGTAATCGTGATTTTACTTGGTTCGATGTGAACTTGCTCCTGAAACATCTGATGATTCCCGATACTGTTTTCGATAAATTTATTGATTCGCATTTTTAAAATATCCATGTGAAAAGGCTTAGTAATATAGTCATCCGCTCCATGGCTAAGACCTTCCAGCTGAAACTCCTCACCGGCTTTAGCTGTGAGCAGAATCACAGGAATATGAGAGGTCGCAAGATCATTTTTTACTGTTTGGCAGAACTGTATTCCATCCATTTGGGGCATCATCACATCGCAAATGGCAAGGTCTATTTCTTCCGTATTAAGCAATTGGAGTGCCTCCATCGCACTCGAAGCTTGATAAACTTTATAATCGGTCGAGAGACTTTCACTGAGGAAGTTCAGAAATTCTAAATTATCGTCAACCACAAGTAACGAATAAGCGTTGTAAGGAGTATGGCTCGGCTCCAATGTTTTTTCTGTCTCCGCCGTGTCATTGAAAGAAGATGAAGAGAGGTTGATCTGAGCTTTCAATGGCAAGGTAACAGTGAAAACGGTACCGGTAGGATCATTATTATCCAGCGTTACATTACCACCATGCATTTGGGCGTACTGTTTGACAAGATACAACCCGATGCCGGTACCTCCCTGGGTGGAATCTTCTCCCTTTACTTGGACAAATAGATTGAAAATTTTCTCCCTGTCCTCTGCCGGAATACCCAGTCCGGTATCACTTACCTCCAATATCAATTCATTCTCATTTCGACTAAGTTTAAGTTCGATTGCACCTCCGTCAGGAGTAAATTTAAACGCGTTGGAAAGTAAGTTATGAATGATTTTCATAAACTTGGAGTTGTCACAATCCATCTTGATTACCGATGGCCGGGCGTTGAATGTATAGTGTATCCGATGTTTTTCAGCCATTTGCTGGTAAATGGAATACAAATCTTGAGCTGTGCGCACCACATCAATATGCGAATAATCCATTGTTTCACCTCCTGAATCTATTTTACGGAATGACAGCAATTGATTTATCAGTTCTAGAAGATATTTAGCATTTGAATGGGCCGTGCTCAACAACGAGGTTGATAATTGCGGGTAACGCTTGATAAACTCTTCCAAAGGGTTGATGATTAATGAAAGTGGTGTACGCAATTCATGGCTTACATTGGCAAAAAAGGTCAATTTCATGTCCATGAGCTTCTGTTGCTGTTCGGTCTTGCGCTGGATGCGCCTTGTGTGCTCTTTGCGTTGATAATAACGATAAAAGAATAAAATGAGACTTCCGATGACAATCATGATTGTGAACCCATAAATAATATAGGCAAGGGTGGTGCGATACCAAGGCGGAAGTATATACAGAACTAATCGCTGCACTTTGGATGCCCACTGTCCCTGCGCATTGCAAGCGGTAACTTCTAAGTGGTAGACTCCCGGATACAAGCTTGTGAAATAAATAGCATTTCCATTCATGAGATACCAGTCATGCGCTCCGTTAAGACGATAGTAGTACGAGATATTGTTTAATGCAGCAAAATCAAAAGTGGAAAAATACAAAGAAATAGGTAATTGGTTGATTTCCAATTTTATTTCTTTCTTGTTGGGAGAAAGGTATTGATCAATATTGTGTCCCGAATTCCCCGTAGTGTATTTGACGGAGGTAAGAAAAACAGAAGAATCATAAGCAACAGAGGATTTTTGCTTGGGACTGATGACAATTAATCCCCGAGGAGTACCGAATACAATATCCCCATTACTCAATGAACAAATAGCACGCTGATTGATTTCACTAGTAATCAATCCATCAGAGGTTTTATAATTGGTGATGTGGACAAAATCGTCAAGGTCAATGCACGAGATGCCATTGTAAGTGCCTACCCATAATTGTCCGTTGTGATCCTCGGTAATGGAAGTTATGAGATTGGTCGGTAACCCGTCGTCGGTAGTAAGGCATCCTACGCTGTCTGTTTCCTGATTCCAGTAGATAAGTCCGTCAGAAGTTCCTAGCCACAGTATTTGCTTGCTGTCTTTATAAAGAGTATAAAGATACGCCTGAGGTATAGACATATTGTTATGCAGATTTTTAGTCACGTAATGTCCCTGCTCTGTGTAAGTGTCGATAGCCAAAAGCCCCTTGCTGGTGGCTGCGAAAAGTCGGTATTTTCCGTCACCTATCATTTCTCGTATATTCATGCTGGTATCTTCGTATACAGTGACTATCCTGCCTGTATTCGGATCGAGTTTCTGTACAATGCCATCGAGTAATGCTATCCAGATATTGCCATTGGCATCTTCTTCAATACCATATACATTATTACTCCGCAATTCACTGTTTTGGGCAGTATATTGCGTCCTTTCTCTCTCTCCCATACAAATTATTCCTGACTGGAAAGTACCCATCCAAAGACGGTTGCGACTATCTTTATGCAGGCATACCACGATATTGGCTTGTGTCTGTACCGAAGTTACCGCATCACCCAATCTGGATTGTTCCAATAAACCCGCTCCATCGGTTCCAATAAACAAGTGATTGTCTTTTTCACAGAACGATAATACATCATTCTCGCCGCCCAGTGAATAGCCCAAAATAGTTTGTGTACCGGGCATATAATAAGAGACTCCTTGCTTATTGCTACCTATCCACACAGTATTGTCCTTGTCAATAAACAAGGAGGTAAGGTTATTGCTGACCAATGTATGATACCTTAGGGGATCATGTGTCAGGTGGTTCATCTGTTCTGTGTCAGATTCGTAGACAAAGGCTCCATGATGGCTGGTAATAATCCAGATATTGCCATCGGCGTCTTCGTCAATTTGCGCCACACGATTGAACTGATCGCCATGTATAGGTAAGGCTATCTTTTGCCAGGAAGAAGATTCAGAAGATTTATGCAATAAAAGACTATTTGTGAATGTATACAACCATAGTCCTCCTTTATCATCAACATAAACACGTGGATATTGGTTTGCAATCTCATCTTTGTAGCCCTCAAGACAAGGCAACGTCTGGGTAAAAGCACTTTTCAGGTCAATAATATGTATCCGACCGCTATTATTACATAAGGCATAGAGAAGTTCACCTTTTATATAAACCTGAGAAAGCTGAAAACCGGCAGGCAAGGCAAAATCCCTTATACATTTCCGGGTATGGTCATAAACGCAGATACGCTTACTGTCGCTGCCCCACAAATAATGGCGGTCCTTACTACAACCAATGTATGCAGCCATCTCGGGCTGGAAGCCATATTCTCCCAGTAAAGTTTTCACATCATTATTAAAGTTTCCTGTTTCATAATCATAATAAGCATAACTGGTATTATCACAATAAACCCAGACACGACCCGCAAAGTCCTCAAAAATAGAAATGACCGTATTGCTGGGTAATCCATGAGAAGAGTGATAATAGGATTTGAAATTGTGAGCATTCCATTGGTTCAATCCGGATGATGTTCCTATCCATAAATAGCCTTTGATATCACGATAAACAGCGGATATGTTATTGCTGGACAAGCCATCCGCTATCGTTAAGGAACGAAACATCATTTTTTCCGGTTCAATTACCCCTGCCATTGACAAGAGTGAATATGAGACACAGACAATAAATACCAGAAATGTTTTCTTTCTCATAAAATGTATAAAGTGTTTGATTGGAATACGTACAAAAATATGCAATATATTTCTCATTAATAAAGTGCAGACTGCTTTTTTTTGAAGCAGATTAGTTACATATATGTCTCAAAGAGCATAATTGGATGGGGTGGTCACAAATAGTACGTTTAATAAGTACAAAACATGCCTATAAAATAGTGATTGTATTAAAATTTATATCATAGTATTCACCTAATTTTGTAATGAAACAATAAATACTAATAAAATGATAATGAAACGCACATTTCTGTTTATCTGCTTTTTATTTGCTTATTTATTTAATATGATAAGTGTACTACCTCCTGAGAAGGATTCTCTATGTGATAGTTTGAAAAGTGAAATAATATCAGACCTCATGAATAATATTCTTCCCTTCTGGGAAAAATATAGTCCTTCACCTGACGGAGGATTTTATGGTACTATATTGCGTGACGGTACCCCCATAGTCGATTCTCCTAGAGGTTGCATTCTGAATGCACGCATACTATGGACATTTGCACGTGCTTTCCGTTGCACACAGAACGAAAATTATAAGAAGCTGGCAGACCGTGCTTATGAATACTTTGACACACATTTCATAAACCGGAGGCAAGGTGGAGTCTATTCAGTGATTACGGCACAAGGGCTACCCTTGGACAGTACAAAATCAGCCTCACCGTTAACTTATACTATCTACGCTTTAGCGGAATATGCCAATGCCACAACTTCCGAGTCAAGCCTGAAATGTGCCAAGATGCTCTATCGGTTTGTCGAAGACCATCTTGCTGACACACATGGAACAGGATATTTCGATTCATATAACAAACAATCTGCTGAGAAAACGCGTCCTACCAGAACATTGGATACCCATCTGCATCTGATGGAAGCTTACACTAATTTATATAAGATATGGCCGGACCCCGAATTAAAAGAGAGCCTGCGGAAAATCGTGATACTACTGAACGAACGTTTCTTCCAGCCAGAAACCGGCCATTTGTACACTTTGTTCGATATGGACTGGAAACCTCTCGAGCGAATCGACCGTTACGGACATGATACGGAGACGGCTTGGCTACTATATGAGGCGGCAAGCGTATTGGACGATGAACATTTGAAAGACCAATGCAGGGATGTGGCTTTAAAACTGTGCCGTGCTGTCGTACGTGACGGAATTTTACCACAAGAAGCTATAGCTACGGAATTCAACCATGATACGAAACAAATGAATCTTTTCTTGACATGGTGGACACAATCCGAAACTATAAGCGCTTTTTTGTATGCATGGAAATTAACAGGAGATACAGAGTGGTTGCAACATGCCAATCGTACGTGGCAGTTTGTTAAAGCCCATTTTATCGATCATGAAGCAGGGGGATGGTTCAAAAGCTGCACTCCTGAAGGTGAACCGATAAAGCAAGCGCCGAAAGGAAGTTTATGGAATTGCCCCTATCACGGTAGTCGCATGGGATTTATTACCTATGAGCTTTTAGTTGGTTTGCCAACTGAAAACATATTTCTTCATTATTAATAATTAACCTGTTTACTTATGAGAAACAAAATGAATCAGAAATGGACATGCCTTGTCTTTGTAGCGGCTTTGTCCGCAGCGCCTTGGTCCTACGCCCATGTAACCAATGGGGTGAATAAGGATATTGTGCAGGCTGTAGAACAATCTTTTACGGTCGGTGGTACAGTAGTCGACACTGCCGGAGAGCCTGTTATTGGAGCCAATGTGCTCCTAAAAGGAACAACTATTGGTGCTATTACCGACATCAATGGTACTTTCAAGCTGAATGTCCCCACAGCCGGCATGTTACAAATATCTTTTGTGGGATATAAAACTGTAGAGTTGAAAGTAACACAAGGTACGAACAATTTGCACATTGTGATGGAAGATGACTCGGGTATGTTGGATGACGTTGTGGTCATAGGTTATGGCTCGGTAAAGAAATCAGATTTAACAGGCTCTGTCACTACCGTAAAATCAGACGAGATGATGAAGCGTAACCCTATTGATATCGGACAAGGACTTCAAGGTCTGGCTGCCGGTGTACAGGTAATGCGTAATTCCGGAGATCCACGTGGCGGAACCACCATACGTATTCGTGGAGTAGCTACTGTAAATGGTTCAGCTGACCCTTTATACGTGATTGATGGTGTACAAGTGGGTACAGATATTGATTTTCTGAACCCGGCGGATATTGAAAGTATTGAAGTGCTGAAAGATGCCTCCGCTACTGCCATTTACGGTTCTCGTGGTGCCAATGGCGTTATCATGATAACGACCAAAGAGGGTAAAAAAGGCAATTCGCGCATTGACATCACGGCCAATTGGGCTATCAGCAGTAACAGCAATACCCTTGATGTAGGTACCATCCGTGACTTTGTGAAGGCGGTGCGCGGGGCCAAGAAGAACGATGGCGGCAGTTTCACGCAACTGGCTTGGGCCGATCCGTCATTGGACAGCAGGCTGAACAACATAGACTGGCAGAAAGAGATGACGCGCACGGCCTTGCAACAGAACTACAACGTCTCTATATCAGGCGGTACGGAAAATTCTCAGGCACGTCTTTCTGTAGGATATCTCGACAATGAAGGTATTGTGGTGGCTTCAGGATTCCAGCGCTTTACGACCAGAATCAATGTCAAACACAATATAAAGGACTTTATTCATACAGCGGCAAGCATTGCCTTCGTGCATGGACGTTTCTCAGGTTCGGGCAATGCCTATAGTTTTGCCGGTGCCATTCCCTCAATGGATACTCTGGATGAGAATGGACAGCTTGTTAACGTTCCTATCCGCTGGCCTGACGGCACATGGGGACACTACAAGAAAGAGAGTGACGGTGACCTGGAGAAAGGCACGGACAACCTTTATGCCGCCGCAATGGAGCGCGACAGCCGGAACCGCTTCAACCAAGTATTGGCTAATGCCAATGTGGACATTGACATTCTGAAAGGGCTGAAGTATCACACAGTGCTCAGTTATAACTATAACCAAAGCGAGGATGACGCATATAGTCCGGTGAACCACCGTACATTTATTACGGACACGACTCCTGACAGTTTCACGATGGGTAAGCGCAACAATAATACACTGGCTCTTGAAACTTATCTCACTTATGACCTTACGGCAGGCATACATCGCCTGGGATTTATGGCAGGGTATTCAGCCAGCCGTATGAGCAGTAGCGACCTTTACGGACGCGGTGAGGCAATGCCATCATCCGTCGTACGCCGCATTGAGCTGACAACCAACCCCTCCTCGCGTAATGTGACCGGTGGCTATGGTATTCCTGTACGGTTTGTTTCATGGTATGGACGTGCCAACTATAGTTTGATGGATCGTTACCTCATTACGGCTACCATACGCCATGACGGTTCGTCAAACTTCGGTGCCGGAAACCGTTGGGGAACCTTCCCGTCAGCCTCATTCGCTTGGCGGCTCTCTGAAGAGTCGTTTATTAAAGAACTGGATATTTTCAGTAATCTGAAGTTGCGTTTAGGCTGGGGACAAACCGGCAATGCAGGAAGTGCTACCAGCCTTTCTGTCGAACAGCTCACTTCCCAGTATATGATGTATTATTACTATTTGAATGGCACACCCGTCAACGCACCAGGTATTGCCCAGGCCAGAGAGGTGGACACCAACTTGAAGTGGGAGACCAACGAACAGACCAACATAGGTCTGGATTTCGGTTTGTTCAACAACAAGCTTAATATTTCATTAGACTATTTTGTCCGTACTGCCAAGGACTTGTTGCTCTACAAGGCTGTCCGTCCTTCAACCGGCTTTGAAAACGTTTATACCAATGCGGGAAAAATCCGTAATAAGGGTTTTGAGTTTTCTGTCAACTACAACACTCGGATAGGCAAAGACTGGAGCTTCAACGCATCCCTGAACGGTTCTACCCTTAGCAACGAAGCCGTGGAAGTGGGTGATGACATCTTTGAATCGGGCAATGTGGACGCCGGTTACTATTGGGAAAACTATAGCATCACACGCAATGGACATCCGGTAGGTGCGTTCTACGGATGGAAGGTGGACGGCATCTTTAAAACACAGAGTGAAATAGACAATCTCAATGCAGCGGCTGCCGCCGCAACCAAAGGAGAAGTGAGGTACTATCAGGACCCGAACACCAAACCCGGTGACTACAAATTCCGCGATGTAAACGGCGACGGCTACATTAATGATGACGATCGCAGTATCATCGGTAACGGATATCCCAAGCTGAATTTCGGCCTGACACTTGGAGCCAGTTGGAAATCACTTGATTTCTCGGCCAATATCTATGGAGTGCTCGGACAGGACATTTTATCTTATTCCGCCGCCCGCCTGACAACTATTTACAATCCCCGTGGCGGTTATCAGAACGGTCTGGCCGAATATCTGAACAATACTTGGAGCGAAGAAAATCCAAATACGCCTTACACCCGTCTGACGCGTAATGACGCCAACCACAATGTACGTGTGTCGGATGCCTACGTCAAGAACGGAGACTTTATCAAGATAGGCAATGTACAGGTTGGTTACACCTTGCCCAAGAACTGGGTAAAGAGTGTCCGCATGGAAAATGCACGCATTTACCTCAGTGTGGACAATCTGCTTACCATTTCGGGCTACAACAAATACGGCAATCCCGAGGTGGGTAATTCCAATGTGCTCCGCACCGGATTTGACAGCGGACGCTATCCTTTCCCGCGGGCATTTAACTTAGGTCTCAGCCTTCAATTCTAATCATTTACATAATACTAAAATATATATATGAAAAAGATATATTTTGCAGTTGCCCTTGCTGCTTCGCTTACCCTCTCTTCCTGTGGAGAGGATTTCCTGTGTGTTCCACATTATGACGTTCTTGCTCCCGACCTGATAAGCTCTTCCGAAGAGTATGCTAATCAAGGCCTGAATGCGCTATATGATACCTTTCTGCCCGACAAGCATGCCGGAAGCTTTGATATAGATATCGCACAAAGCTGGAATATGAAGCCTCAGTTTGCCTTTGCCAACTATCCGGCCATGGATGTAGGCGGAGGAGGCTGGGACCGTGAATTCTGGACCCACTCCTGGGTGGCCGGAAAAGATATGTTCCAGGTGGCATGGAAAATCTGTTACCGTGCCATTAGCCGCTGCAATACCTTCCTTGCGGAAATGGAAAAGGCAGCCCCTTCCATCTTCAAAGGGGGCGAAACGGCAAAGGATAAGCTGATAGCCCAAGCACGTGCCATCCGTGGTTATTACTACCTCTATCTTTCACAGAACTTTGGACGCGTTCCTATGCTTGAGACCGGAGAGACTTACTCGACATCGGCCTCCAAGCCTCGCGCGGAAACCGTGGCCGACACTTACAATAAGGTAATAGAAGACTTGCAGTTTGCGGCCGACAAGCTGGACTGGAAACCTGAAAACGGAGAATACGGACGCTTTACAAAGGGAGCCGCGTTGGCATATCAGGCTCTGACGTATATGTATCTCAAAGATTTCCAGAAGGCCAAGTCAATCTATAAAACCATTATGGACAGCCATACTTATGAATTGTTGCCCTGCTTCGGCGAACTGCATCAAATGGATCATTACTGGAGCAAAGAGAGCATTTGGGAAGTGGCTTTCTACCATTGGAGTGATCTCGGATGGGGGGCGACAGGAAGTACTGAAAACCTGTGGTGGGGATACTACCTGACTGCTCCGGGTGAATATGGAGGTTGGGGAGGCACTTTCGTCTCTTATGAATTCTGCCGTTCCTTTGAACCGGGAGATAAACGTAGAAGCTACTCTGTAGTGCCCAAAGGCGAAACCAATCCTTATACCAATCAGACAATAGGGGCTAGTCCGGGCTTTGAAAGCGATTGGGTGAATGCGGACAAGCTTCCCAATAACTACTGCCTGAAGTTGTGGAAACAGGCCGGTGGCAACCCGGTATATACTCCCATCTCAGCCATCCATCTACGTTATGCGTCCGTACTGCTCAACTATGCGGAATGTTGTTTTGAAACGGGCGAAGAGGGAACCGGCTGGGATATGATATATCAGATCCGTAATCGTGCATGGGGGAATATGGAGGTGAACGAGACTCCGTCCGAACAGTTCAAGGCTTCTTCCTTGAAGTATAACGACGCCATGGTCGAGGTGCCTGACGCCAAAGAGTTCTACACGAAATACCGCTCGGAAAAAGGTTATCATGCAGAGGTCTGGAAAGTGGCCCTTACCATCGAACGCCGTCATGAGTTCGTGTTAGAGTACGAGTTTTGGTATGACCTCTGTCGTTCAGGCATGGCCAAGGAATTCTTAGATGCTGAATATCCCAAGAATAACGGCGAGTATTATACTGCCGACGGTTTGCCTCGCACACCGCGCATTTTTGATTATGATGCAAATCACGAACTGTTCCCCATTCCTACACTTGAAATTCTGACAAATGGAGAGATTGGTCCTAAAGACCAGAATCCGGGATATTAAGGTGATAAAGATTGATAATTTTCTTATGAGAAGAGGCTGTGCAGGCAGTAACTTTATGCCGGCCTCTTCTTTTTCAAAAGATTAGTTATGAAACGACTACTATTATTAATGCTTTGGACGGCTATATGTGTTGCCTCCAGTGCAGTCACAAGCCGGTCTGTTTTCACACAACGGCCCGATGACCCTGATGCTGTTTACTTCAACCCCACTAAAGGAGATGTAACTTCGGCATTACAACAAGCTATCAATGCTCTGAAAAAGCGCGATAATTACGGCATTGTTTATCTGGCTCCTGGCGAATACCGCATATCCGGCACTATATATGTGCCGCCTTCCATTCGTTTGATAGGATATGGCAAAGAACGTCCTGTCGTGATATTGAGCAAGAACTCACCAGGATTTGATCAGTCTTATCCCGACGATGAAGGTGACGCCAAATATATGTTCTGGTTTATATCAAATACAGCAGATGAAGAGGTAGAACCTGCAGAGGCAACATCCGGCACTTTCTTCCAGGGATTTGAAAATATTAATGTTAAAGTGGAGAATGGCAATCCGCAAGCTGTTGTATTTCGCACACACTATGCACAACACAGCTTCATTGAACATGTGGAAATGCAAATTGGTAATGGGAAAGCTGGTATTTTCGAGGCAGGCAACGAGATAGAAGACGTGGTATTCTGCGGAGGAGACTACGGTATCTATACGCGTAAAACATCTCCCGGCTGGCAAGTCACAATTTTGAATACCCTTTTTGAGGGGCAGCGTAAAGCATGTATTCGAACAATGGAGGCCGGCATGACGCTGGTAAGGGTGACGATGCGCCATTCCCCCATCGGATTGGAAATATGGCCGGGTTATACAGATGTAGCCTTTATGGAAGATTGCACACTGGAAAATCTTAGCGAAGCAGGAGTGATGCAGAGTGGTGTATTAACCCCCACTAACCAGTTCAATGCACTGAATGTAACTTGCCGCCGCGTACCTTGTTTTTTGAAGTTTCGTGAAGGCGATCAGCGTAAAGTGGAAAACAAGTCTGCAATATATTGCGTCGATAGCCTTTCACTGGGTCTGACTTTCGACTCCATGGAATCGGATGGAAATCACGCATTGCGCTATAACCTCCGTCCGCTGACCCAAATGCCGACGCCGCCCCGCAACGATATACCCACTCTGCCGGATATGTCACAATGGACAAATATCATGGATTTGGGTGCCGTGGGCGATGACAAGACAGACAATACAGAAGTATTTCTCAAAGCCATCGAAGAACATGATGTCATCTATCTGCCACAAGGCATCTACCGAGTGAGTAAACCGATAAAGTTCAAGCCGAACACGGTCATGATAGGTATGGACCCTGTATCTACACGAATCAAGTTGGCAGCACATTCACCTGCATTCAGTGGCTTTGGCGAGCCTGTTCCTCTGATTGAAACACCTATGGGGGGGCGATGTATTCTCTCCGGTATCGGACTGGATGCCATGGGATTCAATTATCGTGCGGTAACCTGCAAATGGATGGCCGGTGAAGAATCGTATATGAACGATGTGCATTTCTCCGGGTGGGCCACAGTCAAAGGGCCGCAACGTTTTCCCGGTTTTACACAAGAGATGAGCAATAGTATGATGCGTCCGCGTATTATGGATAGAGGGGTGGAAGAGAGTTGGGATAACCAGCATTGGAACCTGTGGGTCACCCGGCAAGGTGGTGGTGTATTTAAGAACATCTGGATTAATAATACTTATGGCAGTTGTGGTTTGTTTGTTGAAAACACCTCCACGCCCGGCCGTATCTACGAAATGTCCGTGGAGCACCACTTGCGCAGTGAAGTGCGTTTTTCCAATGCTTCAAAGTGGAGAATATATGCTCTGCAGTTGGAGGAGGAAACTCGTGAAGGAAATGACGTTGTTCCAATGGAGCTGACCGGATGCAACGATCTTCGCTTCTTTAACTTTTTTGTTTTCCGTGTCATCAGTATTGTGCGTCCTTTGCCTTATGCAGTACGCATTTGGAATAGCAGTGATATTCATTTCTATAATTTCCATAACTTTACTCAGATGCGTTTCACTATCAATAATTCGGTGTATGACCCTAATAAACGTATTGCTGTCCGCCCGTGGGAATTTGCTCGCCTCACCATCACGGGAAAGGAAGCACAACGTCCGGAACGGCCGTGTGAAGACAATGTGGAATGTCTGCAAAGCGGATTTGAATATGCCGAAGGCATCGTACATGATAACAATGGAAATGTCTTCTTCTCTGAGGAGCGCTTACGTAAAGTCTATATGTGGAATGCAGCTACAAAAAAACTTTCTCTATTGCTTGATTTGCCGTGGCAGCCTCTTTCTTTGGCCACCGATACGGAAAATCGTCTACTTGTGATGGTGAAATATTATCCACAGCCGAAGCCTCGTCCTTCCAATGCTTCCGGTAGTGGGGCCGGAGGAGCATGGTCCACTCTTCCGAAACCTGATCAACTACCCGATCATAAAGGAACCACTTATAGTTGGTGGGGTAATTTCGGATTCGAACCTATGGTTTATTGTGTAGATACTTCCAATCCGAATGCCACCATTCAGACTCTTCCTCTTAGCAAAGAACTTCCTGTTGCTGGAAAAGTCGAAAAGATTTACTATGCTACACACCGCTGGCGCGACTTGCACGATTTCGACTCAGTCTGTATCTATCGACCGAAAGAGTATTTTGTGGCTCCTGACGGTTGCACTGTGATTCCTCGGCAATATGACTTGCTACGTTCTTCGTCGCTTCAGTCTGTCGTTCCGGGCAGCACCATCTACCAAGTGGACGAGTTTGCCCATCGCGTAAAGCGATTTAAGGTAGATGCTCAGGGCTTCCTGAGTGAACCTGAGCTTTTTGCCGAACGGGGCGAACATGGCGTTACCACTGACCGTAATGGAAATGTGTATATAGCTGAAGGTAACATTTTGGTATATAACTCCAAGGGAGACTACCAACGGACCATACATACTCCTGAAGGTCCCAATTCTTTGACTTGTTCCGGGGATTATCTCTATTTCACAACCCGCAACTCATTCTGTAGAGTGAAGATTGCAAACTAAAAATCAACGACCTATGAAAACAAAAATACTGCTCTTGCTTTGTTTGTTCGGCTTAATGGCTCCCATACAAGCTAAACACCGTAATTTTACCGTATCGGTCTATGTCCGCGCTTACGAAGTGGAAAAGATGAAAGATACAGAATGGCTGACGTCCACTTGGAATATTATTTCCGAGCAACTTGATGTGGATAAAATCTATCTGGAAACACATCGTGACCTGCTTATTGTGGACGATGCCACAATAGAAAAAGCTAAAAAGTTTTTTATGGAACAAGGCATCGAAGTAGCGGGTGGTATCACTTATACCATCAATGAAGCCAATAATTTTGAGACTTTTTGCTATTCCGATCCCGAACACCGGCGCATTGTACAGCAGATTGCCGAACATACAGCCCGCCATTTCGACGAGTTCCTGCTCGATGACTTTTTCTTTACCAGCTGCAAAAGTGAGGCGGAAATAGCCGCCAAAGGCAACCGCTCATGGACTGAATATCGTCTGGCGTTGATGAACGAGGCAGGGAAGAATCTGGTTGTAGATCCTGCGCACCACGTGAATCCCAAAGTAAAGGTTATCATTAAATACCCCAACTGGTACGACCATTTCCAAGGGCTTGGCTTCAATCTTCAGGACGGGCCGCAAATCTTCGATGGGGTATGGACGGGCACCGAAACGCGTGATCCTGCAGGAGCCCAGCATTTGCAGAATTATTTAAGTTACAACGTGATGCGTTATTACGAGAATCTCTCAGGCGGACGGAACGGAGGTGGCTGGGTGGATGCCGGAGGTATCAGCATGAGCATGGACCGCTATGCCGAACAGCTGCACTTGACTGCCATTGCCAAGGCACGCGATGTAATGCTGTTTGCCTACAACCAGTTGATCGACGTAAAACTGTCGCCTCGGTTTCGCGCTTCATGGCAAGACGGAAAGACCAGTTGGAACTATGATGAAATGACTTCCACTTTCCGGTCGGACGACGGCAAACGCCAAATTACTCCCACCACCATGGCGCGGATTGCCGACGTAGTATTGCGCCAAGCAGATAATCTGGTAGGTAAATTGGGGAATCCTGTGGGCATTTGCAATTACAAACCGTTTCACTCTTCGGGCGAAGGTTTTCTTCAGAATTACCTCGGTATGATAGGGCTACCTATGGATATGCGTTGCAGCTATCCTGAAGAGAAGTGCAATGTAGTACTGCTTACAGCACAAGCTGCCGCTGATGCCGACATTATGAGTAAGGTAGAACAAAGCTTGCGACAAGGCGGAAATGTAGTGATTACAAGCGGACTTTTGAAAGCTATTCCCGAAAAGATTGCCGAGGTGTGCGAACTACAATGCGATGACCTGAAAGCATTGGTTAACGACTTTGGCAATTACGGACAAAGCACACGTGACATTCTTATTCCACAAATACGTTACTTCACCAACGACAGTTGGGAGATAATCAGTGCCGGACGTCCGCTACAGGGTGGTGTTTCAGGGTATCCCATTTTGCATAGAGCTCTTTATGGCGGTGGCAATCTTTATGTGCTGACTATTCCCGATGACTTCGGTCAGCTCTATGACTATCCTGCAGGAGCTCTGAATGCTATACGGCGAGTGCTCAGCCAAGACTTGGATTTTAGTTTGGAAGCTCCTTCCAAGGTCGGTCTTTTTCTCTATGACAACAAGACAGTGATCGTGGAAAATTTCAACGACCTGCCGGTAGAAATCAGTTTGGTATGTAATGGCCCGTTCGAAACGCTTACTGATCTAGAAGATTCTTCGGCAAAGCCTATCTCCAGCCAAGCTGGTAAAGTATTCAGTGGATGGAGAGCAACGGATGTACGTCGTTTCACGTTAACACTTCCGCCTCACTCTTATCATGCTTATAAGTATAAATAACAGATTTCTCAGATAATCTATAAACAAAAAGTATATGATGGAAACTATTAGAAAAACTCTGCGGTGTATGATATGGATATGCATCCTATGTATGGCATCCGGCGTTTGTATCTCATGCACTCGTTCATCCGAGCCTACAGTATTTGAAATTAAACAAGGTGTAAACATCGGTTGCTGGCTGTCACAGTCTAACATTACAGACGAGCGGCGTAAGCAGATTTTTAATGAAGAAGACATTGACTTACTGGTGAAAGCCGGTTTCGACCATATCCGCCTGCCGGTAGATGAGGTGCAGCTTTTTAACGAAGATATGTCCCTCAATGAGGAAACACTGAGCATTTTGCACAACACTATCGACAATTGCCTGAAACGAGGACTTAAGGTCGTTTTCGACTTGCACATCATTCGTTCGCACCATTTCCTGGACGAACATGCTGCACTCTGGAGCAATGTGGCGGAACAAGACAAACTGGTAGATATGTGGCGTGTTATTCAGCAACAGTTGTACTGTTATCCGGTGACGGAAGTAGCTTATGAACTACTAAACGAAGCTGTGGCCCCTGACGACGAACAATGGGCGGCTTTGATGCTGCGCATTGTGGAGATGATACGTGAGAAAGAACATGATCGTGTCATTGTACTTGGCGCCAACATGCAGAATAATGCGGCTCATGTAAAGAATATCCGTGTGCCTCAAGACGACCGCAACATTATGCTTTCCTTCCACTTCTATGAACCGTTGCTGATAACGCATTACCAAGCTTTATGGACTCCTTTGCGCATCCTTAACTTCAGTAAGCCCATGCAATATCCCGGTCAGCTGATACCTGATGATCTGTATGCCGAATTGTCTGATGAAGAGAAGGAGGTGGTCGAGCCCTATCACCATTCTTATGATAAGGACTGGATTCGTTCATACTGGAGTGAGGCTATAGAGTATGCCAAGCAAAAAGGATTGAAACTTTATCTGGGCGAGTTTGGATGTCTGGTCAATTGCGGCGAAGAGGTACGCATGGCTTGGCTGAAAGACGTAGTCGATGTAGCACGCGAACAAGGCATTGCTTATTCACTTTGGGAATATAACCAGCAATTTGGTTTTGCCGACCGTTGGAACAAGGGAGTAATTACCAACAATGACCTCATGAAAGTTGTTACTCAATAGGAACTGGGCTTATGAATAAGCCATCAACTCTCTCCTGAGTTTGCTTTAGATTTTTCATCTTATTCTTTTATAGGAGTGTGATTAAAAATAGGAAAGCGAACTCAGGGGAATGTTAGACGCCTTGATCCACTTGTTTCCTTGATGTGTGTTGCGTTTGAAAACTTGTTTGTTAATGGCATACGGCCGAATAATTACTAAAAAACGGATTATTTTCCGGCTGTTTCTTCACTATACATCTTTCGCAACAGTCGGCGGGCCGGTACGGCCTTGATTTTTCCGTCGGGCGTGCCTTGTATCACGTCTTCGTTTCTCAATGCTTTTTCTTCAAGCATTCTCTTCTCGGCCAAAGCCAGTCCGTAGTGCAACTTGCGGCTCAACTCTTTTCTTTCATCATTTGACATAACTCTGTATGGTGTTAAAAAGTTCTGTATGGTGTACGTCTGTTACTGTATTGCGTCCGCCTTCGGCGACAATGACACGCGGGGTGTAACTGTTATCGGCCAATAGCCAGTAGTCAACGCACGGCATATAAATGTTGAATAGATTGTCTATTCCGGCTTGGTAACGTCGCAGGACGACGTCTCTGGGTATATCGTGTCCGCCATTGCTGACACGTTGTGCAACACGGTTGATTGCCAGTTCCGGTGAATTCAGCCAAAAGTAAATCAGGCTCACCTTGTAGCCTTGTTTCTGTGCTTCGGAGACGAGGCGGGTGTAAGAACGGGTGGCAAGCGTGGTTTCTATGGAGAAACTTTCCCGGTTTTTCAGCAATTCGTTGATGCGTTGCAGCATCAGCCTTCCGGCTTCGATACCCATACTCTGTGGGTTGAAAGGAGACAAGCCGCGGGCTATCTCGTCCGCATTGACAAACTCCTTGCAATTCAGAACATCGGGCAACACCGTATAGGACGCAGTCGTCTTACCGGCTCCATTACAACCACTGATTATATAAAGTTGCCTGTTGCTATCCATGCTCTTCTGCATTGCTTTATTCTGCAAACTTACGACAAAAATGTTGAAATAGAAACGATTGGCTGTTATAAAATAAAAAAAGGCATTCCTTTTGTCTACCTGCAACCTTCCCCGGAGGAGGAGAATGCGGAGACAGTGTTTCTATCTTAAACTCATGTTATTTGCTGTCTGTCAGCAGAATGCTTTGCAGTTGCTTGATTTCCTCTTTCGTCAGTCCGATGCCCTTCTCCAGGTAGGTTTCTACATCTCCATACCTTCGTTCAGCCTCTTCTTTGGCAGCATTCAAGAAGTCTTCGCGCGCTGAGAATATGGTCGTAATAGCTTCCTGCGAACGTGCCGGAAGCCGATAGGCATACTTGGAAGCCGTAGGGATGTTGAAGTAATCATTGCTGAGGCGGTAATCTTCCATGATGATGTCCTCGTTCACACCCAGGGCAGCAAGTATCAGGGCCGATACGATGCCTGTCCGCCCTTTGCCGGACGAACAATGTATGACTACGGGGTAGTTGTTTTTATCGAGCAGGACGTCGAAAATCTGGCGATATTCCCGGGTGTAGTTGGCTATAAGGTCGCGGTTCATCTGCTCTACCATCCGGTACACGGTGTCGCTCTTGATCTTCTGTTCCTGAATACCTTTCAAGATATTCTCCATATCACCGGTTACAATGGGAATATGAACAGTCTTGAATTCTTGCTGCAACGGATTCTTTCGGTCTGCTTCGGTAGAAGAACGCAAGTCTATAATCGTTCTTATCCCGATATTTTTGAGCTCCTTGCGCGAAGACCATTCCAGACTGTCGATCTCGGCCGAACGGTAGAGCATGCCCCAACGCATCTGCTTCCGGGTGGAGTAGGAGGGATAACCTCCCAGGTCGCGGAAGTTCTGTATGCCGGGGATATTGATGTTGCGGGTAGCTACCTTCACCCGGTATTTATCGTCGAATACAAGGGTGTAGTAGTAGCGTCGCATAGGGTCGTTGGTGACGATGGTCATCTTCTGGTCGGAGATGTTTGCCAAAGCTACGGGAACATCTTCGGGGATGAAGTCCGGGTTTGTTGAAGCGTATACTTTCACATTTCCCTTGATGAGGGGGGCCATTTCCCATTTTACAATGCAGTTGCCTACGTTGTTTTCTTCACATACCACGGAGATGCGGGGAGAAGTTCCACTGCACGAGGGAAGCAATACTGCCAGAGCAAGTAAGTTCAACAGGTTTTTGTACATAGTTCGTAAACTCTCTAATGTCGTTTATCACAAATATATGTAATTTCATTACAGAGCATACCGCAAGCACGAAGCTTTTATATTTCTTTTTCTAAGTTTAATTTTTCTGCAAACTCCTTTGACACTGAATTATTAAAGCTTTTGCACACTTCTGCCGCGAACTCCATGCCGCACCGGATGATTTTGTCCCACGTGGCCTCGTCCATCGTATTCAGCTCTTCATAGCGTACGTCATATTTCAGCAGCCCGAAGATGATACCTGCATTGAAGTTATCGCCCGCACCGATGGTACTGACCGCTTCCAATGGCGGTATGGCATACTCTTTGGCAACAGTGTTGGTACGCAGCGAAATCTGTTCTGCTCCGGCTGTACAAAGGAAGTTTGAACAGTAGAACTTGATTTTATCCTTATATATCTTGTCCGCGTCGCGCAAGTTGTACATGTAGTAGAAGTCTTCCTGCGAACCACGCACGATGTCGGCATACTCCAGATTCTCAATGATGGTAGGCGCCAGTTTGATGGCCTCCTCCTTATGTGAAGAGCGGAAGTTAGGGTCGTAATAGACAATCGCTTTCTTTTCGCGTGCCTGGTCGAGCAGTTCCAGCACTTTGTCGCGCAACACCGGATTCAGGGCATAGTACGAACCTATCACCACGATATCGTCTTCTTCCAGCTTCGGATAGTCAACGTCCAGCCGCTGTTTGGGATAGTCTTTATAGAAGATGTATTCCGCATCGCTCTGCTCGTTCAGGAAAGCCAGCGATACGGGAGACTTCCCGTCAGGGAATACGTTGACATGCTCGGTGGAAATATGATTCTCCTGCATGAATTTGAGGATGATATTGCCTACCTGGTCATTTCCCGTCTCACTGATGAAGCAGATGGGAACTCCCGCACGGGCCAGTGAGACAATGCCGTTGAATACCGAACCACCCGGAACGGCCGCAGTGGGCTGTTCGCCACGGAAGATGATATCCAGTATGGTTTCTCCGATGCCGATTACTTTACGCATAATGATCTTGATTTTTCTCCGAGGTAACCACCGTGGTGGCGTTTGGAGTAGTCTTCAATGGTGAATCCGGTTTCTTTCATGGTCTGTACCACCAGAATATCGCCGATGACGGTCATGGCGGTAGTCGAGGTAGTGGGCGTCATACCCAGTGCGCAGACTTCTTTAGGCTTTCCGGTGCTGAGGCATACGTTGGATTCGTTTGCCAGGGGGCTGTCCGGGTTTCCGGTGATTACGATGAATTTCAGTTCCGGGTTCAGGTTATGTGCCAATTGGGTCAGCTCCACGATTTCGCGGGTCTTGCCTGAATTGGAGATAAGTAGTAACAAGTCGTTCTCCTGAAGGATACCGAGGTCACCATGCTGTGCTTCGCTGGGATGCAGGAAGACAGAGGGGATGCCGGTAGAGCAGAAGGTGGTAGCGATGTTCATGGCAATTTGCCCTGCCTTGCCCATGCCCGAAGTCACCAGTTTGCCTTTTTTGCGGTACACTTGTTCTACGATAAGCTCTACAGCTTTTTCATAAGCGTCTGTTACAGGGATGTTCAGAACGGCTTGCGCTTCTTTCTGCAAAAGCTCTTGAATGGATGCAATCATTATATCAATGCGTTAATGTAATTAGTAGCTGCAAATATCTGCAATTTTCCATAAATGGCAATAAGTTTTATTGTATTTTTGCGCCCGCTAATAGTTTGAAACGTCAGAATGAAGAGATTAGAGGAAATATCATCAGGATATAACATGCATACTTTGCCGAATGGCTTGCGCATTATTCACGAACCGTCCTCCTCCAAGGTGGCTTATTGTGGATTTGCCGTAGATGCCGGTACGCGTGATGAGCTTGAGAACGAGCAAGGTATGGCGCACTTTGTGGAGCATCTTATCTTTAAGGGTACCCGGAAGCGCAAGGCATGGCATATCCTGAACCGTATGGAGAATGTGGGCGGCGACCTCAATGCCTATACCAATAAGGAAGAAACGGTGATCTATTCAGCTTTCCTCACCGAGCACTTCGGCCGTGCTTTCGAACTACTGACGGATATTGTATTTCATTCCACCTTCCCGCAACGGGAGATTGAAAAAGAAACAGAAGTCATCATCGACGAAATACAATCATACGAGGACAATCCTTCCGAACTGATTTTCGATGATTTCGAGGATTTGATATTCCGTGGCCACCCGCTGGGACGCAACATTCTGGGTAATCCGGAACAGTTGAAGGCGTTTCGGAGTGAAGATGCTGCTGCATTCACTTCGCGCTTCTATCATCCCGGGAATATGGTGTTTTTTGTTTTGGGCGATTTCTCTTTCAAGCAGATAGTACGATGGGCAGAGAAGTTGTTAGGCGATATTCCGGCCGTCACGGTGGACAACCGCCGCACTTTGCCGCCTCTCTATGTTCCCGAGCACCTGGTTGTACCCAAAGATACCCATCAGGCACATATCATGATTGGTGGGCGGGGGTACAATGCTTACAATGAAAAGCGGACGGCCCTCTATCTGCTGAATAATATCCTCGGAGGTCCCGGCATGAACAGCCGGCTGAATGTTTCGCTCCGCGAGCGTCGCGGCTTGGTCTACAACGTAGAGTCTAATCTTACCTCATATACTGATACGGGCACTTTCTGCATCTATTTCGGCTGCGATCCTGAAGATATCGACCTTTGCACCCGCCTGGTCTATAAGGAACTGAAGCGTATGCGCGACCTCAAAATGACCTCCTCCCAGCTTGCCGCCGCCAAGAAACAGTTGATAGGGCAAATTGGAGTTGCCTCGGATAATAACGAGAACAATGCCTTGGGCATGGGGAAAACTTTCCTTCATTACAACAAGTACGAGGCTTCCGAAGCCGTGTTCCGGCGTATCGAACAGCTTACTCCCGAAGCCTTACTGGAAGTGGCAAACGAGATGTTTGCGGAAGATTATCTCTCGACGCTTATTTATCGCTGAGAAACTTTGTGCACTTTCCGACAAATAGAACAGTTTGCACTTCTTCCTACCTCCTTCTTACCCGGTTCTTATCCGAGTCTTACCTGGTTCTTGTATTCTCTCACCCTATAGACAAGAAGAAAACAAGAATGTGGTAGGGAGAAAAAGAGAAATAGAACAAAACAAGGTATGTGCGATGAATGATGTGCCAAATTATCATTTGCTTAAGTAGAAAATATTTATAATTAATTTTCTTTAGCCTTTTGTTTGCTTTTTGGATTTTTAATATTACTTTTGACGCGAAAACATAAAACTAAGATTCATTATGAAAAAGATTCTTGTATTATTGGTATGTTTGTGTGCCTGTGTTGCAACATCATACGCACAGAAAGGTGAGTCGTCATTGGGAGTTAACTTAAACTATGGTAACGATACCAACATTGGTTTGGGCGTTAAATATCGTTATGGGATTACTGACCAGTTGCGTATAGAGCCTGCTTTCAACTACTATTTCAAACACGACTATGCATCTATGTGGGATTTGGGTGCCAATCTGCATTATGTATTCCCGGTAGCGGATGTCGTTTCTCTTTATCCGTTGGGAGGTTTGAGCTATGCCCGTGCAAAGGCTTATCTCTCGGACTTAAATCTTGGAGATGACGTCAGCGATGGAAAGATAGCTGTTAATCTGGGTGGTGGTGTTGACTTTAAGGTAGCATCCAACGTGGTAGTTAATCTGGAACTCAAGTATCAGATTGTGGAAGACTATAACCAGCTGGTAGTAAGTGCCGGCGTTTCTTTCGCCTTCTAAATAAAGGAATAAGTAAGCCCGAAAGGCAAGTATATTTTAACCTCTGAGTTTTTACTCAGAGGTTATTTTTTTATCCAGTCGCTGCATGCTGAATTCGCATCCGCAGTACTGCTGGTTGTAAAAGTCGTATTCTTTGAGCAGTTGGTTCCTCCGGTCCTGAAGTCCTCCTTTGCGCCAGTTTTGTTCCCAAAAGATTGTGCCGGGGTAGAGGGCGGCGGCACGTCTTCCGGCTTCGTTGATTTGTTCGAGGCTCTTCCAGCGTGAAGAGGCGAGGGTGGTGGTAAATACGGAGAAGCCATGTTCGGAGGCATAGCGGGCAGTCTCCGTGAGGCGCAGCGTGAAGCACTTCAGGCATCGGCCACCGCGTTCCGGTTCGTTTTCCAGTCCTTTTATAGTGTGCAGCCAGTGTGCATAATCATAATCTGCATCGATGAAATCGAGGTTTTTGGAGGCTACAAAGCGGATTGCTTCATTTTTCCGTATCTCATACTCCTCTTGCGGATAGATGTTGGGATTGCAGTAGAATATAGTAGGACGAATGCCGTTGGCCAGCATACATTCGATGATGGCAGAAGAACAAGGTGCGCAGCAGCTATGCAGCAGCACCTTGTTGTCACCGTTAGGAGTTTGAACTTTCAACATTGTGAATCGTTAATCACTAAAATTATACTTTCAGTTTTATTTTTCCTTTTACCAGTAAGCCCGTCAGCTGTACAATGATGAGCGAGAATATCAGGGATTTGAGCAATCCCGGAATGCCGCTTCCCAATGCTTCCGGATAGTTGAGATGCAACAGTTGCTGCACGGCATACCAGATGTAAGGGATAATATAGCAGGTTAGGGTTGCCGTACCTGCAGGTTTGATGATGTCGAACCAGTTGGTTTTGCCTTTCACGTCCGTCAGCCAGTAGAAGAAACCGAATAGCGGGAAGAACATGGCGAGGCAATAGAACAACCACGTCGGGGTAGCCTGTATCTTGGAGATAATCCAGCATGGATGCGAAATCAGTGCCAGGACAAGCATCCCTACGCCGAGGGCGCAAAGCATGCCGATGAATTTTCCCGGTCGTTCGCGGTCGGCATACCGCTGCATCAGCAGGGAGGTCAGTACGCCGGACATGCCGAAAGCATGCAGCGTCCAGTCACTCGGGATGAAAGGAAGCAGGATTATCCGGCTGCCATATTCTCCCGGTATGAGGTCGGAGTGGCTGATTACGGCAAGCAACACGACTACAAACCATGCAATGGCATTCTTGCGCAAATTTTCGCGGGTAAACAGATAGATGCCTGCACAAACGGCATACGTCCAGCCGATGAGTCCGAGGATGCCCCACCAACTGATCTGGAAAGGCTTCCCGTTTATATCTTTATAGATGACGAGTGCGGCAAGCAGAAGCACACCTGCCACTTTCATTGCGGTGAAAAGGGCCTTTTTCGTTCCTTCCGCTTTGGGATAGACGCCCCAGGTGAGGAAGAAACCGATCACCATCAGGATGGAGAACCATTGGTGCGAAATGCCTCCTTCGATGCCTCCGCTGTTGAGTGAGAACAGTCCCATGGCAATCAATGCCACGGTGCGCCAGAACATGTGGGCAACAACCTGTAGCGTGGTATCTCCCTTCTTATACCGGTTTTGTACGGCAAATGATACGGACATACCCATGCAGAACAGAAAGGCGGGGAAAATGGTGTCGGAGAAGCCCATCATGTCTTCGTCTATCTTGGCGTGCATCAGCCAGTGGGGAACGTTTTTCAATCCGGGAATGTCATTGACAAAGAGCATCAGGAACATGGTGAGTGCGCGGAATACATCGACCGCGGCAACCCGTTGGGGTGTTAAGCTTTTCATAATAGGTAATTTGTTTGGGGGTTTAGAATACAAATATAGGAAAGTATTTTTTCCGAAGCTACGGCTTTGCAGGATTTCTTGCTATATTTGTTGCCATGAAAAGAAAATTGCTGTTCTTTTGTCTTTTCATTGTAGCTATTGTGCAGAATATAGTCGCTTCTGCCGATACGCCGACCATTGCTGCATTGACGGCTTCTTTGGATGAAGCAATCGGTGCGCACGAGCACTCTGTGGCCGTACGCGAAAACCGTATTGCCGGACTGAAGCGCCAGTTGATGGATGCAGATACGGCAGGCATCTCTTTTTTTCGATGGAATGGGGAAATTTATAAGGAATACAAGGCTTATATCTGCGATTCGGCCATCCACTATCTCAATATCAATCTGGATTGGGCAGAACGCCACAAACAACAGGATGCCGCTCATGAGACTCGTTTAGAGCTTGCCTATCTGATGGCTTCCGCGGGGATGTATGAGGAGGCTAGCTACCTGCTGGGGCAGATAGACAGAAACACATTGCCTGCCCGATTACTGCCCGATTGTTACCATTGTTACCATAAACTTTATGATGAACTCAGCATTTATACGCTGGACGATACTTTCAAGAAACGTTATCAGGCATTGGCGGTTTCTTATGATGATTCGTTGATGCAAGTGCTTCCGCCTACTTCTGCTCTTTACCTGGAACGGAGAGAAATGCGGGAAGCAGCAGCCGGAAATCTGGATGAAGCTTTGAGCATTAACGACACACGTCTGGCAAATGCCGAACCCAATACCCCCGAATATGCTCTGGTGACCTATCATCGCTCTCTGCTTTATCACCGGATGGGAAACCGGGAAGAAGAGAAGCGCTACTTGGCATTGTCGGCGCTTACCGATATCCGCCTGAGCATCACAGATCATGCTTCGCTCTGGACATTGGCAGAACTGCTTTATGAAGAAGGCGACATTGAGCATGCTTACCGCTATATCCGCTTTTCGTGGAGTGAGACAAACCGGTACAATGCCCGTAGCCGTAGCCTCCAGACGGCAGGTATTCTCTCCCTGATAGACCTTACTTATCAGGCCATGCGCGAGAAACAGAATGACCGGCTTCGCCTTTATATCTGGCTTATCAGTGCCCTGACCTTATTGCTGGTTGCAGCAGTAGCCTTTATCTATCGGCAGATGAAACGTCTTTCTGTGGCCCGCAACCGGATGGAGCAGGCAAACGAACAACTGCATATCTCAAACCACATCAAAGAAGAGTATATCGGCCGCTTCATGAACTTATGCTCTATCTATATCAATCGCCTGGACACCTACCGGCGTATGGTTAATAAGAAGATATCGGCAGGGCAGACGGAAGAACTGCTCAAGATGGTGCGCTCTCGTGAAGTGCTGGACACCGGACTAAAAGAGTTGTACGAGCACTTTGATACCGCCTTTCTGCATCTCTTCCCGAATTTTGTCGATAAGTTCAACGATTTGTTGCAACCGGAAGAGCGTATCGTGCTTCGCAAAGGTGAACTGCTGAATACGGAACTTCGTATCTTTGCCTTGATACGTCTTGGCATTGATGACAGTTCTCAGATTGCCGAGTTTCTACGTTACTCTGTAAATACCATTTATAATTACCGCGCCAAGGTAAAGAATAAGGCTCGTATTTCCCGTGAAGACTTTGAAACACAGCTGATGCTGATACGTTAACAATACGTCAAAAGGACTTTTGTAGTCCACTTTTTGCCTTTCTCTGATGATGTTTATCTTCTTGTGTGTTAGATGATTATATGCTATTATGACCTCACACCCTCCACCTATTTCCTATTCGTCAGTGCAGGATGTCTTTATCTTTCCTATCTTTGGGAAAGTTTAAGTAACCATTAGAGACAATACCATGAAATTAAAATCCCTTTTCTTTGTAGGATTCTGTATGTCTGCCACAGCGATTGCTTGTGGTAACAGTTCTATTCCGGTGCTGGACACTCCTCCTTCACCGATGGCGCCTCAGGGCGAAGTAACAGCGTACACCACAACTGCCGACCGTTCACAGAGCTTCACTAAAGCTACTCTGAAGTTCTCTAAAAAGCCTAAGTTTGATACTGTCATCAAGCTGGACCCGACTGTGCGTTATCAGTCTATGGATGGTTTCGGCGCTGCCGTCACCGGCTCTACCTGCTACAACCTGATGAAGATGGCACCGGCCGACCGGGCTAAGTTCCTGACTGAGACTTTTTCGGATAAAGACGGATTGGGTTTCAGTTATATCCGTATTTCAATAGGATGCTCGGACTTCTCGCTGAGTGAATATACCTGCTGCGATCAACCGGGCATTGAGAACTTCGCCTTGCAGAGTGAAGAAAAAGACTATGTAATACCTATCTTAAAAGATATCCTTGCTATTAATCCTGCTATTAAGATACTGGGTTCTCCCTGGACTTGTCCTAAGTGGATGAAGGTGGACAATCTGGTGGACAAAAAGCCTTTTGACTCATGGACAAGCGGTCAGCTGAATCCTGACTATTATAAGGACTATGCCACTTACTTCGTGAAGTGGGTAGAGGCTTTTGAGAAAGAAGGCATTCCCATTTACTCCATTACACCTCAGAATGAACCGTTGAATAGGGGCAATTCCGCTTCTCTGTTCATGGGTTGGCAAGAAGAACTGGCGTTTGTAAGAGATGCCCTTGGCCCTGCCTTCAAGACTGCCGGACTGGATACAAAGATATATGCTTTCGACCACAACTACGATTACGATAGAATGCCCGACCAACAAGGTTATCCCGTCAAGATGTACGATGATGAAGTGGCTGCCTCTTTCCTGACCGGTGCTGCTTATCACAACTATGGCGGTGACCGCAAGGAGTTGAATGAAATCCAGCGCCAGCGTCCCGATAAGGAGCTTATCTTTACCGAAACCTCTATCGGTATGTGGAACGATGGACGCAATCTGCAAAAGCGACTGACAGCCGATATGCGCGAAGTAGCCCTGGGCACGGTGAACAACTGGTGTAAAGGTGTTATCGTATGGAATTTGATGCTCGACTCTGAACGTGGACCCAATCGTGAGGGCGGTTGCCAGACTTGTTACGGTGCGGTAGATATTGACAAATCGGACTACAAGACTCTCACTTACAATTCGCATTATTACATTATCGGCCATCTGTCGGCAGTGGTGAAGCCGGGTGCTTTCCGTATCGAAAGCGATGGTGTTACGGGTAGTAACTTGATGTATTCTGCTTTCGAAAATCCCGATGGAACCGTGGCTTTTGTGGTGTCCAACGGAAGTGAGAGCATGGCTCGGGTAAGCCTGACGGTAGACGGAAAGAATTATGTAGATTGTACAATTCCCGGCAACTCGGTTGCCTCTTATTGCTGGAAGAAGTAACTTAAAATAACAATAATACCATGAAACATTTATTAGCAACAAGTATTTCCATTGCCCTACTGTCGTTGGGCATAGTGGGATGTAGTGAGAAACAAGCCTCGGAGACAGTATCTCCCGATGCATTTGTAACCATTCAGGGACCGGATTTAATAAAACCCGATGGTTCGAAGCTCTTCATCATGGGCACGAACCTGGGCAACTGGTTGAATCCTGAGGGCTATATGTTCAGGTTCAATAAAACCAATTCGGGACGCTTCATCAACGAGATGTTCTGCCAGTTGGTGGGCCCAGACTTTACAGCCGACTTCTGGAAGGCATTCAAGGATAATTATGTGACGCGCGAAGATATACAGTTCATCAAGAATACGGGTGCCAATACCATCCGCCTGCCTTTCCATTACAAACTGTTTACGGACGAAGATTATATGGGTCTGACGGTCAATCAGGATGGATTTGCCCGTGTAGATACGCTCGTAAACTGGTGTCGTGAAGCCGATCTTTACCTTATCCTGGATATGCACGATGCTCCCGGTGGACAAACAGGCGATAATATTGATGATAGCTACGGCTATCCTTGGTTGTTCGACAGCGAGCAGAGCCAGCAGCTTTACTGCGACATCTGGCGCAAGATTGCCGATCATTACAAGAACGAGCCGGTCATCTTGGGTTATGAACTGTACAACGAGCCTATCGCTCCTTACTTCGAGAATGTAGAAGAGCTCAACGGAAAGTTGGAAGATGTATATAAGAAAGGTGTAGCGGCCATCCGCGAGGTAGATAAGAACCATATCATACTCTTGGGCGGTTCGCAGTGGAACGGTAACTTCAAGCCCTTCAAGGACTCTAAGTTCGATGACAAGATTATGTATACTTGTCACCGCTATGGAGGTGATCCGACAAAGGCTGCCATTCAGAACTTCATCAACTTCCGCGATAGTGTGAACCTGCCGATGTATATGGGTGAAATAGGTCATAATACGGACGAGTGGCAGGCTGCTTTCTGCCAGACGATGCGCGAGAATAACATCGGTTATACCTTCTGGCCGTACAAGAAGATGGACGGTTCGTCTTTCGTAGGCATCACTCCGCCGGAGAACTGGGCAAACATTGTATACTTCTCCGAAGCGCCGCGTACTACGTATAAGGAGATTCGTGAGGCTCGTCCCGACCAGGCAATGGCTCGTAAGGCGATGATGGATTTCATTGAGGCTTGTAAACTGAAGAATTGTGTGGTGCAGGAAGGATATATTCAATCGTTGGGAATGAAGAAGTAAGTTCCCATTCATCATCCCTCAAAACTATTATGTAATTCAAACAATAGATTATAAAACATTAAAGTAGAATGAGAAAAGTTTTATTTGGTTTGGCTCTGGCTGTTGTGTTGCCTCTTTCGGCACAGCAGAAGCCTGTTTATCTGGATGAGGCGCAGCCCATTGAGAAGAGAGTAGAAGATGCATTGAGTCGCCTGACCTTGAAAGAAAAGGTGGCGATGGTACATGCACAGTCAAAATTCAGTAGTGCCGGGGTGTCTCGTTTGGGAATTCCTGAGTTCTGGATGACCGATGGTCCTCACGGAATACGTCCCGAAGTGTTGTGGGACGAATGGGATCAGGCTGGCTGGACCAACGACTCTTGCGTAGCCTACCCGGCATTGACATGCCTTGCCGCTACCTGGAACCCCGAAATGTCCATGCTATACGGAAAGAGCATCGGCGAAGAAGCCCGCTATCGTAACAAGACCGTTCTTCTGGGTCCTGGTGTAAACATCTACCGCACACCGCTGAACGGACGTAACTTTGAGTATATGGGTGAAGATCCTTATTTGGCCGGCCGTATGGTTGTTCCCTACGTACAGGGTGTACAGCAGAACGGTGTTGCCGCTTGCGTAAAGCACTTCGCGCTGAACAATCATGAAGTGAACCGTCACAACACCAATGTCATTGTAGACGACCGTGCTCTGTACGAAATCTATCTGCCTGCTTTCAAAGCTGCCGTGCAAGAAGGTAATGCATGGGCCATCATGGGTGCTTACAACCTTTATAAAGGTCAGCATGCCTGCCACAACCAATATCTGCTGAACGATATTCTGAAAGGCGAATGGGGCTTCGACGGCGTAGTTATTTCCGACTGGGGAGGTGTGCACGATACAGACCAGGCCATCACCAACGGAATGGATATGGAATTCGGCAGCTGGACCAACGGTCTTTCCAACGGTGCCAGCAATGCTTACGATAATTATTACCTGGCTATGCCTTACTTGCAGCGCATCCAGGAAGGCAAGGTAGGCACCAAGGAACTGGACGACAAAGTACGTCGCATCCTTCGCCTGGCTTTCCGTACCACGATGGACACGAACCGTCCTTTCGGTGCATTGCTCTCTCCCGAACATTACGAAGCAGCCCGCCGCATTGGTGAAGAAGGCATCGTACTGTTGCAGAACAAGAACAATGTGCTTCCGATAGACCTGAACAACGCAAAGAAGATTGCCGTGATAGGCGAAAATGCTGTTAAGATGATGACCGTAGGTGGCGGTAGTTCTTCTTTGAAGGTACAACGTGAACTCTCTCCGCTGGACGGCATCAAGCAACGTGTAGGCAATAAGGCAGAAGTCGTTTACGCCCGTGGCTACGTGGGCGATGCAAGCGGTGAATACAACGGCGTAGTAACCGGTCAGAACCTGAAAGACGACCGTTCTCCCGAAGAATTGATAGCAGAAGCTGTGAAGGTGGCTGCTGATGCCGACTACGTAATCTTTATCGGTGGCTTGAATAAGAGCAACGGACAGGATTGCGAAGACTCCGACCGCGAAGGCCTTGGCTTGTCTTACGGACAAGATGACGTAATCTCTGCTTTGGCAAAGGCCAATAAGAACCTGATTGTTGTCAATATCTCCGGCAACGCCATTGCCATGCCTTGGGTGAATGAAGTTCCTGCCATTGTACAGGATTGGTATCTGGGTTCTGAGGCAGGCAGCGCTCTTGCAGCTATCTTGATGGGCGATGTGAACCCCAGCGGCAAGCTGCCTTTCACTTTCCCGGTGAAACTGGAAGACTGTCCGGCTCATAGCCTGGGCGAATATACCGGCAAGAGAAGCAGAGAAATCATAGACGTGAAGTATAACGAAGGCATCTTCGTAGGTTACCGCTGGGCGGACAAACAGAAGAAGGTGAAACCGTTGTTCTCCTTCGGTCATGGTTTAAGCTACACTACCTTTGAATATGGCAAGCCGACTGCTGACAGCAAGACTATGTCTGCCGACGGTACGCTGACCGTAAAGGTTACTGTAAAGAATACCGGTGCGCGCGAAGGTCAGGAAGTTGTCCAGCTGTATATCAGCGATAAGAAGTCTTCTCTGCCTCGTCCTATCAAAGAACTGAAAGGTTTCCAGAAGATAAAGCTGGCACCGGGCGAAGCGAAAGAAGTAACGTTCACCATTGATAAAGAAGCTCTGAGCTTCTTCGACGATGCCCAGCATACATGGGTAGCCGAACCGGGTAAGTTCGAAGCCATCATTGCCGCTTCGGCTGCCGACATCAAAGGTGTAGTTCCTTTTGAATTGAACTGATAAACATCAAAACAATAAGTTTTTTTCTTTTCATTAGTTATTATCAAAGATTGTGTAAATAGGGCAGGGCGTGACCGTGAGGTTACGCCCTGCTTGCTGCTGAACTATTCACTGCAATATCTTAAAGTAATGGAAAAAGGCGTTTTTCTTTCATATATTAATAAATTTAGAATGATTTCTTTAATAAGTTTCGTATTCTGAAACATTCTGAATTAATTTATTCGCATATCGAAAAAAGAGTTTGAATATTCTGCCTTTTTTTAATTTCAGCCATTTTTCCTCTGAACAATAACGTAATTAGTTGTCTTCCCGCTTTTTCAGTGCTTATAACAGAAATTGATATCATCCTCAATCTTCTTTATTACTCCGATATTTGCAATGTGGATTTTCAGGCTGTTTTGGATGCTTAAATAGCATAAATCCAACCTGTACCGTAATTGTGAAATAATAAAAAGTAATAGATGAATAGAAAAATACTGGTATGTATATTACTTATGATAGGTTTACTGCCTACTGTGAGTAAAGCACAAAAACTTGCAGTAAAAACGAACTTACTTTACGACGCCACTACTACAATGAATCTTGGACTGGAAGTATCGTTGGCACGTAAGTGGACACTGGATATTCCGGTCAACTATAACCCCTGGAAGTTTGATGATACCCGATTGAAACATTGGGGCATACAACCGGAAGTGCGTTACTGGTTCTGCGAAAGCTTCAACCGTACGTTCATCGGGGTGCATGCGCACTATGCCGACTTTAATGTAGGCGGATGGCCCGACTGGCCGTTCGTCAGCCAGAATATGCAGGATATGCGCTATCAGGGGCATCTGTATGGAGGAGGTGTTTCAATCGGACATTCGTGGATATTGAAGAAGCGCTGGAGTATAGAGGCTTCCCTGGGAGTGGGGTATGCACGGATTGTATACGATAAATATCCCTGTACCACCTGCGGCACCAGGCTGAAAGACGCAAGCAAGAACTACCTGGGTCCTACCAAAGCGAGCTTGTCACTTATTTACCTAATCAAATAGATTGAGAATAATGAAAAGAAATATGCTATTCGTTGCACTGGCAATGATTGCCTTGTGCCTGAATGTGAACAGCGTTTTGGCTCAGGATCGTTCTTACGAAGGAACCATCACCTTGAAGCCTGTACGGTTGGAGCAGCAGGGCGAAACCCTTTACGTAGATTTCGATATCGTGATGGAGGATGTGAAAGTGAAGTCGGCACATGGAACGGACTTCATTCCACAATTGGTTTCCGGTGACGTCACACGCAATCTTCCGCGGGTATCTGTCAAAGGTAAGAATGAGTACCTGGTTTATGAACGCAGGCTGGCGCTGATGAGTGCCAAAGAGAAAAAGAACTACGAGGCACCTTATGCGATAGAGAAAAGCGACGGGAAGAAAAGCGGCGTTATCCGCTACAGATATACCTTACCCTACAAACCTTGGATGGAGAATGCCCGACTGGACATACAGCGCGACGAGTGCGGTTGCGGCGAAAGTACGCTGATGAATGTAGAACATGTTTTTGATGAAGTTGCGCTTGAGCGTATGCTGGAGCCCTATGTGGTAACTCCCTACCTCTCGTATGTGGAGCCTGTGGTAGAAGAAATCAAGAGCCGTGATATACAAGCTGAATGTTCTTTGGACTTCGAGGTGGGCAAGACGGATATCCGTCCCGAATACATGAACAATCCTCGGGAGTTGGCCAAGATACGTACAATGATAGACGAGCTGAAGTCCGATGCCGATGTGCAGGTGAAGCGCTTGGAAATTACCGGTTATGCTTCGCCCGAAGGTACGTTGGAGGCAAACAAACGCCTGTCCGAAGGCCGTGCCATGGCACTGCGCAACTATCTGGCTGCCCGCTATGACTATCCGCTCAATCAGTACGGCATTGTTTTCGGCGGTGAGAACTGGGACGGGCTGGTAAAGGCGCTCGATACGTTCGAGATGGATTATAAGGAAGAGGTACTGGACATCATTACGAACATCCCGATAGAAAAAGGCAGGGAGACGAAGTTGATGCAGCTTCGCGGTGGTGTACCCTATCAGTTTATGCTGAAACATATCTTCCCGAGTTTGCGCGTAGCCATCTGTAAGGTGAACTACGATGTAAAGAACTTCAAGTTGGAGGAAGCGAAAGAAGTGATAAAGAAACGCCCTCAGAATCTGAGTCTGAACGAAATGTTTGTGGTGGCTAACAGCTATCCGAAAGGTTCGCAGGAGTTTATCGACATCTTTGAGACAGCCGCCCGCATCTATCCCGAAAGTGGGATCGCCAATATGAATGCAGCTGCGGCAGCTCTTTCACGCAGTGATCTGGTTTCTGCGGAGCGCTATCTGAAAAGAGTGAAGGCGGATGATTGTCTGCCCGAATATAACAATGCAATGGGAGTATTATCATTAATGAAAGGAGATTATGAGTCGGCGGAAAAGTATTTGAAGATGGCCGAGAAGCTGGGGCTGAATGCTGCCAAGAGTAATTTGGAAGAGTTAGCCAGGAAGAAGGCGAATATTGCTGAGATAGAGAAAAAGAGTAAATAACCATGGCAAGCGAATCTTGCTATTAACGTGAATAATTAACAATACTAATTTCTAATAAGTTTTTTTATTATGCTAAAGATCAAATCAATTTTAGTGTCGATGCTGGCTGTGGCTGCATTGGCGAGTTGCTCGGAAGACAATGACATTGGTGCCGGTGGTGACGGAGACAAAAACTATGATGTGGCCTATGTATCGATCAGCATGTCCAGTCCTAAAAATACAAGGACGCGTGCGTCTGGGGAACAAGATGCCCGGCCGGAAGAGAGTGCCATCAATGAACTTTATGTGATTACGTTCGATAAAAATAAGGTGGTGGTTAAGGACGCGAGTGCTACCAAATATGTTACAGTATTGGGAAGTGGCTCTTTCGGGACAAATACCAGTGGAGTTACTACTCCGAACACTCCGATCAGAGTAGCTACGGACACTAAATATCTTCTTGTAGTTGCCAATCCGGGTAAGAAGATAAAGAAACGTTTGGATGACGAGATAACGGTAACTACAACTTTTAATGATATTAATGCTGTAGTCACGGTAGATACAGAGAGCGGTAAACCCGATAATTCTTATCTCGTAGATGAGGTGGTACATGCTGACGGTTGTACAATGATTAATGCCGGGTTCTTCGATGATTCTGATCCAGATCCTACAAACCACCAATGGAAGTCTGATTGTTTGCTCGATGTAGAGAACTTCATTATTCTGGCCAGTGATTATAAGACTGAAGCGGAAGCCCAAAATGCTGCGAAGAGTAAGCCGGCTACACTTGAGATAGAACGCCTTGCCGCTAAATTGGAGGTGATGGTCAGTGCTTCGTTGAAAGTTGGCCCTTTTGCAAGCGATGACGTGAGTCAAACAAATAGTCTTGGCCAGTTTGAATTTGGAAATTGGACTATCGACTACTACAACTCTCTGTTGTTTCCTTTTGCAGAGAAAACGACTACAAAGTCGTCTCATAGTGGTGGATTCTATAAGAGTAACTTCTATACTGTAGACCCGAACTTTACAGCGGGCGGTGGAACTGACTATCTTACAGGTATCATCAAGAATGAGGTCGTCAGTCGCGAGCCTCATGCCGATTGGACTGCTCAAAGCGCGACTTCGGGTGCTAACTATAAATACTGCATTGAAAATACCATGGATGAGACTTATCAGAAGTTCGGTGCGGCTACGCGTCTGGTACTTAAAGGGAAGTATGCGCCTTGGCTGGCAGGTGATTTTACTTTGGGTGATGATTGGTACCGCTTCTCTAATGGAACGAATTCTGTAAACTTTAAGAGCCTTAGTGATTTACAAGCTGCTTATACGCCTGCTAAAGCCAAAGCGGAAGCTGACAGAACTGCTGCCGAAAAACTCTTGGTTAATGCATGCGAGAAGTTTTATGATCAAATAAAGGGAGAACTTGCTTCAGATCCGGGTAGCTTTGCAGCTCTTACTCAGGCTGCTCTTGATAATTCCAATATTGAGAACGGTGGAGAACTGTGCAAGGTAGATGGTTGTATCTACTGGTATCCGAAGAGTCTCAACTATTACTACTATGAGATTCGCCATGACAACGAAGCAGATCCTTACATGGAATATGGAAAGTATGGTGTAGTGCGCAATAACTATTATACGCTTACGCTGAACAAGGTGAATGGAAACGGTACCCCGTGGTATCCCGGTGATGGCCCGGAAGATCCGGACGAAAAAGAAGACATTGACAAGTTGGGTGCATATCTCCACTTTGAGCTTAAAGTTGCTCCGTGGATATATTGGACTACCGGTTTCGAAATCTAATAATCCTCCTCTCTATATAAACGAACAAGGTAGTGCAAACTGCCTGCCTTGTCCGTTTTTAAACATTTCTTGCGGAATTACTTTCCGCGCCCTCTGACAATATAAACGGCAGCTTGATAATGCTGCCCCATAGAAGAAAAAGATATGATGTTCGGAAAAACCAAATCGCTGTTCCTTATCGTAGCCTCGATGTTCTGCATCGCCTCATGTGACAGCATACGTGAAGATTTGCCCCGGTGTGAACTTTGGTTGGAGTTCGCATTCGATTATAATATGGAATATGCGGATGCGTTCAATCCGCAGGTGAAATCGGTGGACGTATTTGTGTTTGGTAGTGACGACAAATTGCTCTTCACCAAAAGAGCAGAATCTACTGCATTGGTGGCCGGAAACCGAATGCCACTGACTGATGAACTTGATTTTGGCAACTACAAAATACTTACCGTTGGTAGCTTATCCGACAATTTCCGCATTCTGGATAATGACGGCCATGAATTGCTTCCGGGAACAACAACTCTCCGGCAAGTCATTGTAGCCTTGAAGCGTGAGTCGAATATTGTAAACTTTGAATTCCCACACCTTTACTTTGGCGAAGTGGTGGAGGTGAATCATGTGCCTTTCAACATCGACCACAAAGTATACAAGGTGAACCTGATGCGCAACACCAATCGGTTTAACGTTGCCTTGATGAAGACCGTGGAAAGCAAAACAAACGGCACGCAATATACTTTTGCGATTCAGGCGCCGGAGCCTGCCGCTTATTCTTGGGAAAACGAACCCACAGACCAGGGCACGGTCACTTATGTGCCCCACTATACAGGCCCGGGCGAGGCTTCTGACGTAATTGTATCTGCCCGCCTGAACACCATGCGCCTGCTCAACCGAGAAGGCCGGAACTATCGGTTCATCATAAAGAATGCTGATACCGGAGACGAAATATGGAGCTATGACTTGATGAAACTGCTGAGCATTGCCCGGCCTACCCACCGCCAGGACGGGACGGAACTTCCTTTCCAGGAATACCTCGACCGGCAGAGCGAATGGAACTTGGTGCTTGCAGTTACCGAGAAACCCGAAGGAGGAGGCCAGGGAGGATTCCTGCAGATAGGCCTTGTTGTGGGTACTTGGATATATTGGCTTCATGATATTGAAATATAAGAATGAGATATAGACTATTACATATACATATCATTTGTTTAGCAATCACCGCCCTTCTGTTTTCGTGCAGTAGAGATGCAACCGACGGAATGCCTCCTCTTGTCCAGGCCCGGCTTAGCATCGAACTGGCGGACGATAGGGATGCAGACAGGCAGGAGGAGATACGCTCCATCCGGTTTATTGTGTTTAGTGATGTGTCCGGTTCTGCGGAGCTGGATGTGAACGAACGTATCATACTGGACAATCCGACTACGGCTACCGACATCACAGCACGAGATCTTCGGGTGACGCCCGACAATGATATTATGGTTATAGTCATTGCTAACGAACCACAGAGTCTCACAGACGAGCTCAACGGTATCACCAGTCTGGGGATGCTACAGAATATGAAATATAATATCGCTGCTATACTGAACAGCGACGGAGAAATCGTTTCATCCACCGGCATGCCCATGACGGGAGTTGTTCGCGATATATCCGTAGTGCCCGATGAAACAAAGAGTATAAGAATGGTTATCGAACGTGCTGTGGCCCGGGTCGACATCTTTCTCGAAGCTACAAACGGTGGAGCAGTGACCGGATATACCGCCAACACTACCAAAGTCACTTTGCATAACCTTACCCACAACAGCTATTTCGTGATGGGAAATGCAGAGAACGGTACACGTGATAATGCCAATGCTTCAAAGAATTACGGCAAAGTGATTGAGAACGTATCAACAGGCGATTTGCTGGAGAAGACCTGGGTGGCTGGAGAAGACAAAATCTGGGCATACTCATCTGCCGCCGGAGCCGAGAATCGGAAGTTGCTCTGTTCGTTCTATACAGCTGAGCGCATTTTCAGACAGGATAAATCCGACAGGCTGGCCGTCAGTATGGTCAATGTCTTGAAGGGACCTCCTGATACTACCGGAATAACCGGGAAAGTGATAGAGACAATTACGAAAGTCGATGATAACGGCAGTCCGGTGCCACAGCCATTTATGGAGATCCGGCGGAACAATGTTTATCAGATAACGGCTCGGGTAGGAAAAGTCGGCATCCAGATACTGGCAGTGACGGTAGAAGATTGGGGTGAACGACAGGACATCAACGTGAATATGGATTTGTAATAGCCTTTGCCGGATGTTTTTTGAATTGCGGATATGTTTTTAATTGCGGAAAGTGAATAAGATGATAAAGTTTAGAAATAGTATCAGGATGATTATGACAGCGACGGTTCTTCCGTTCGTCTTCTCCTCGTGCATCCGGGAAGAGATGATGTGCGAGAAGCAGATTGTTGTGCAACGTATCGGGGAAGGTGGAAGTGCCGGTACTCGCGGTGCAGTAATCTCCTCGAATACCGACCTGAAAGGGAAAGATTTCGGTTTCTCAGCCTCCCTGACGCCCAACTCATCTACACCGCAAACATACTTCAGCGCACGTGCCACGGTGAACACTGACTTGACTGCGACGATATCACCGCCACAATACTGGCCGGGCATGCTGGGTGCCAGTATGAAATTCTTCTCATGGTATCCGAGCGGTACGTATGCACTTGTTGCAGACTTCTCTACTACTCCCGGGCAGATGGCGCTGGACTATACGGCAGATGCGGCAGCCGCCAATCATGTCGATGTGTTGGCAGCGGTATCGGAGCCGGCATGGGGTGAAGGCGTGAATATACATTTCTATCACACCCTGACAAAGGTAACCTTCACGTTCCAGAAGCAAGATCCGGCACCCGATGAGGTTATCATCCGGAAAATAGAGCTACAGAACGTAGGGAAAAGCGGAAAGCTCACCGTGGCCGATATACCGGTTGCGACTACGATAAATAGCAAGCCTAAATTTGTGTGGAGCGGCATCACGACGGGAGCGGTTGCCTCTGCTCCCGGCAGTAACAATACGGTGACCAAAGAAGCTACCATGATTGGCGATACATTCCTCATGTTGCCGACAGATGCTTTCTCTGCTACGGCCAAGATAGTTATCACCACCAATTTCGGTGACCGGGAGTTCTTGCTCAAGGATATTGCCGCTGCCAAACCGCATACTTGGGAGTCGGGTGAGTACATCAACTATAACATTACCATCTCGAACGATACCTATCAGATATCTGCCACTCCTCTTGCGTGGGATGAAAGTCCGGTGAATGTTATTCTCGATAAGCAGTATTATCTCAAATTGTCGCAGACCAAAGTCGTGACGGCTGCCAATGCTGCTACGGTCGACATAACGGTCCAGACGAACTATGATGCAAATCCGAATACGGGCTATTCTGCCGGTGCGTCGTTGGATAAGAGTGACATGGATTTTTGGGCAGCGGCCACCATGAGCTCAATTTCTACTACAGGAGGTGTATATACCTATAATGTCAAAGTTGAGATGCCTAAGTATAACTCCGGAGATGGAACCGAACGAAAGACGTGGTTCTATGTCAATGCAGGTAACCTGCACCACCGGGTACTTCTGCATCAGTATGGTGGAGACGGAGTGTGGATGACTGCAGAGGTACAGTTGGATGCTAATGATATCGGAACCGGAATCATGCAGCGTCGCAAGCTTGTATTTACTTCGGGCAGTCCGGGTACATGGGGTTGGAAAATAACCCAGGTGAATGATCCGGATAAGATTCTGCTCAACAGCGAGACGATAGTTGAATCGAGCGGTGTGAGTGGCGATGCGGTCTACTTCTACTTCAGGGCTAATGCTGTATCCGGTGATAAAGCTACGCTTACGTTGACTAATACCAATGGTGATAATCCGCCCATAACGGTGACATTGACCGCACCGTAGGGATGAAAATAGATGTTTAAGAAAGGAAATTAGAAAGATGATATATAAGACTTCAATGCTCAGAAAGAGCTTTCTTCTGCCGATGTTGCTGGTGGCCGTATGGCTTAGCGGATGTGTGCAGGAAGAGTTTGACACAATGCCTTCAACGACTGGGAAGGGGGTGGCCTTCAGCCTGACAGTTCCCGATGTGGGCATTCCGTCCGTCTCTTCGCGCACAATGGCCGGAACGGGAACGGACAGCAAGGAGGATGAGGTGAAAACCGTAGATGTGCTTGTTTTCGATGTATCGCAAACGCCTGCGGTATTTCTGGAACGGGTAGAGGGTACAGGAATTACACAGAACTGGGCCGGGGGCGATGCGATGGTAAACTTCTCGGCCGTACTTTCTCCCACTACTGCATTGACCTGCATAGTGGTTGTAGCAAATAAACCGCTCAGCAGCATTGCGTCGGGTTTTACAAAAGGGAGCACCACCAAGGTTGAAGTTATGGAGGCGTTGACTCACACCTTAACCGGCAAATGGCCGGCTGACGGATCGACCGCCGGCGGCTACACGCCGATTCCCATGTACGGGGAGAAGACGGTGACTAAAATAGAGCCGTCAATGAATCCAATAACCGGCATCGGCATGAAGCGCATGCTGGCGCGTATCGACATACGCAACTCGACGCCAACGTCTAATAACTTCACGGTGGAGGAAGTTTACCTGGCCAATTATAATACCGCCGGTTACGTTGCCCCTGCCTGGAACACGAACGGACAGGTGATTGAGCCGATGCCGGATGTCCCTAAGATTCCGGGAGATAGTGGCAAGCAGACGGGCGAATCGGTTGTACTTCCATATACTGTGGGTGGCAGCAGGACATACGATGGAGAGATTTACACGTTCGAATCTCCTGCGGCGGCGGATGCCGGTGATGCATCGCAAGACGGGGCTGCAAGCCGTAAGGATGCTGTCTGCCTGATTGTGAAAGGAAAGATAGGTAGCGGTGAATCGACTTTCTACCGGGTAGACTTTACTAAGGCGGGAACGGCGACGGGCGAGGAGGTAACGTATTTACCCCTCAAGCGGAACTACAAATATATTATCAGCATTACGGAGGCTTCGGGTGCGGGCTATGCAAGCCTTGGCGAGGCGCTGGCTTCCTACACGGTGATGTCCAATCTGAAGTTCCGGGTGATACATTATAACCGGGATAAGATTAAGGATGTGGTCTATAACGGGCAGTATATGCTCGGGGTGGGCGAACCGGAGGTCAATGTAACGCAGTATCAGGATAATAATTATACTATAGATGTTTTCACCGATACTCCCGGCGGATGGAAGGCTTCCGTTACGCAAGGGGGTGACTGGCTCAAGTTTGCCGACGGAGCTGCTACGGCATCGGGCATTGGGAATGATGATACGAAGCTCGCACTGAAGATTCCCTATTTCAATAATGATATAGTCGGAGATTCGCGTACGGCGACCGTTACGCTGACAGCAGGGCGGTTGACCCACGAAATAAAGGTGACACAAAAGGTGATAGACCCTGGCATTATCAGGTTTGTCGATGCATACGGGAATATATTGCCGAATGGTCTCTTCTTCCCGATTAGAAATCCCGATGGTGACGACCTGCCCATCGAGCCGCAGACTGTGTATGTGATGTTCTCCGTAGACAGGATTGGCGGATTCCTGGAAAGCAGAGTGAATAATGATTATAGGAAACTGATACAATATCCTGCCAGCAACGGTATAATCCCTCAGTTGGAGATGGGAGGAGATGGCATGAAGATGTTCAGTGAAAGGGTGCAGGCGTTTACTGTACATCCAAACCCAAGAATGTCGGGTGATGGTACTAATGTTACAGATAATATTGGCTGGTGGTGGCGCTGGGATGCAATGTACTTTAACCTGTATGATAAAGAGCACTATTTGAAGACTGTATCGTTCCCTATCAATCAGGGAGAATTGCAGTTCTCGCTTCGATATTATCCCACTACTGTGAATAGCCGTACCTATAAAGTCTTCCTCGGTGCAGAGCAATATCTGCAATTGTTTGTCAACAACAACTGGGAAATCATGGGTGTAGAGCAGTTGAATGTGGTGAACGATGACGGCAGCGGACTGATGCGTCCCGACCAGGATAATGATGTTATTGTGGGCAGGAAGAATGCGGACGAGAAGATGTATAAGCAATCCCTTGTAGGTTATGATGATGGTAATGGAAATGATGTTGTGGGGCATGGATATGACTTCCGGCTGAAGCTCCACCCCGGCAAGTGGAAAGAGGGGAAAAGTGGAACGATAAGAATCACGTTCAGGAACGTAATGCACACGGTAGCGGATGATCTCTTTCCATTCTACCGGACGATTGACCTCCAGATGGTATCTGAAGACAAGTCCTATACGACCTCTGGAGAGCCTCTTTTCTATCTCTACCCGCTTCGGTTCGACAACCGAATCTTATATCAAACGAACGATGGGGGGGGACGGACCTACATGGGCCGCAAGGAGAGCCTGACCAAAGCAGTCGATGTATGCAAGGAGATAGGCGATGGTTGGCGCCTGCCCAACGTCAGCGAGCTGCTGATGTCCTATGTCTATACCGATGCCCTGGGCGGCAATGCGAACGGGGGGAGCGACGAAATGGGCCAGAACATATATGGCTGGTATCAGAACTGGACGGGCGACTACTGGTCTTCATCGTACTATACGGCGGCTGCAGATTCCTATTTCCGGTTGGAATTTTCATCGGGCTTTTTGGGCACTACTCCTGTCGGCAACGATAACTACTTCCGTTGTGTGAGGGACAACACTTATAGCGGAAAGAAGTACCCCTATCTTGATGTGGCCTCGTCGGGAGTTACCATCGTCTCCCGCGAAGGTGGCGTAGGAACAGATACCTCGGTACTGTTAGCCTCAGGCGAAACCCCGGATACTAGTGAAGCGATGAATAAGGTTGCTCCGAAGCTTCTGATAGAGAACACCAGTGGTACCGGTAAGAGCTGGGAGGATGCGAATGCGGCGTGTGTGGCTAAGGGGGACGGTTGGCGATTGCCCACTCAGCGTGAGATGTTTCTGCTGCTCAGCCTTGGCGGGTCTACGGTAGAGATGGAGAATCAGGGGTTCGGCAGTTCGATGGATTGGGGAAGCGACTTTCAGAAGATAGATGCCGTGCATTGGACGCTGACCGGGCGTAATGTCGATGAGTTCTGGTTGGTTGGATATACTTGGGTGCCGGAACGCAATCGCGGTGAGTTCGGAGCGTGGAGTCAAGATAAAACAGTGACTTGGTCTAAGTACCGCTGTGTGAAGAGTGTGAATTAATATTCTGCCATTCAGAAGCGGGCTATCCGTCATTCAGAGCGAAGCGAAGAATCTCTTCTCTTTATGCACAACTATACTATGCAAAGGGGAGTAGATTCTTCGCTTCGCTCTGAATGACGGATAGTCTTCGCTCTGAATAACGGAATGATAGACTAACTTCTATTTTAAGTTTTTATTCCTTAAAGACAGACTTTGCAATCCCCATTTCCAGCCCGCGCAGTTCTGCCAGTCCGCGGAGGCGGCCGATGCAGGAGTAGCCCGGATTGGTTTTCTTCTTCAGGTCATCCACCATCTGGTGTCCGTGGTCGGGACGCATGGGGATGGAGACACCACGCTTCTGTTGCAGTTCGAGGAAGGCCTTCATAACGTGATACATGTCCACGTCGCCCTCCAGGTGGTTGGCTTCGTAGAAGTTGCCTTCGGCATCGCGCTGCGTGCTGCGCAGGTGGACGAAGTTGATGCGGTCGGCAAACTGCTGCATGATGGCGGCGCAGTCGTTGGCGCTGCTTACGCCGAGCGAGCCGGTGCAGAGGCAGAGGCCGTTGCTCTTGTTGGGTACGGCATCAATCAGCGCCTGGAAGTCGGCGGCAGAGCTCATGATGCGGGGCAGGCCGAGGATGGAGCAGGGAGGATCGTCCGGGTGGATGACCAACTCTACGCCGGCTTCGTCGGCAACGGGGGCTATTTCCCGGAGGAAGTAGATCAGGTTGGCGCGCAGCCGTTCGGGCGTGATGTCCTTGTAGCGGTCCAGTTCCTGCTGGAATTGCTCCAGGGTGAAGCTTTCTTCCGAGCCCGGCAGACCGGCAATCATGTTGCGGACCAGCAGTTGCTTGTCGGCTTCGGTCATCTGCTCGAAGCGGGCGCGGGCTTTGGCTCGTTCTTCTTCGGAGTAGTCGGCTTCGGCACCGGGACGTTTCAAGAGGAAGAGGTCGAAGGCAACGAAGGCGGCACGCTCGAAGCGGAGGGCGCGGCTGCCGTCGGGCAACTCATAGGCCAGGTCGGTACGCGTCCAGTCCAGAACGGGCATGAAGTTGTAGGTGACGATGCGTACACCGCACTGTCCGAGGTTGCGCAGGCTCTGCTTATAGTTGTCAATGTACCGTTGGAAATCTCCCGTCTGGGTTTTGATATGTTCGTGCACCGGCACGCTTTCTACTACAGACCAGCGCAGGCCGACGGCTTCGATCATTTCTTTCCGTTTCATGATTTCTTCTACTGTCCACACTTCGCCGTTGGGGATGTGGTGCAGGGCGTTCACGATGCCGGTGGCTCCGGCTTGCTTGATGTCCCATAGGCTGACGGGGTCGTTAGGACCATACCAGCGCCAGGTTTGTTCACATAGTGTCATAATGAAATTCGTTTTAAAGTTTGTAATGGGGGGGATTTCAGTTTCTCTCCTTACCAGGGTAGGTGGCCTTCCCTTACCAGGGTAGATGGTCTTCCCTTACCAGATTGACTCTGTTTTGACAGGAATATGAGCAAGAGTATCTCCAACTCCTCCGCCTGAAAGGGGAGGTGCCCGTAGGGCGGAGGGGTTTTACATCCGAAGGGACTTATCTATTGCAAAGTTACTCTCTGCTTATGTAAGACCCCCTCCCCCCTACGGGGTACTCCCCCTTTCAGGCGGGAGAGTTGGAGATACTTATGTTTATCATTTCATTCATGTCTATCATCCTGCCGAACTCACGTAATTTTAAATCGAGAATGCGTCAAAACCGCCGTCTACCACTGACAATGCTCCCGTGACGAAGCTGGATGCATCGCTGATAAGGTAGTGTATGGTGCCGAACAGCTCTTCCGGCTCGGCAAAGCGGCCGCAGGGAGTATGGGCAATGATGGTCTTGGCACGGTCGGTATAAGAACCGTCTTCATTTGTCAACAGTGCGCGGTTTTGGTTGGTCAGCAAGAAGCCGGGAACGATGGCGTTTACGCGCAGCTCGGGGCTGAACTTGACGGCCAGTTCCGTAGCCATGTAGCGGGTATAGTTGGCAATGGCAGCCTTAGCAGAGCCGTAACCTACCACACGGGTCAGCGGGCGCAGGGCAGACTCAGAACAGAAGTTGACGATGGCGCCCTTCTTGTTCCGGGCCATGACGTCTACAAACGCCATTGTAGGCAGGATGGTACCGAAGAGGTTGAGGTCGACTACTTTCTTGAATGCATCTACATCCAGGTCGAGCACGGTCTTATCCGGTGCGATGGTGGCGCCGGGCATATTGCCTCCGGCAGCGTTCAGCAGCACGTCGATGGTGCCGAAGCGTTCGAGGATGGCCTTCTTGTTATCTTCCAGGATATCTTTGTTCAGTACGTCGGTGACGAGGAACAGGGCTTCTGTCTTTTGGCTGAGTTCAGCTTCCAGTTGTTTGCCGAGCTCTTCTACACGGTCCAGGATGACCAGTTTTGCACCTTGCTCTGCCAGGTAGCCTGCAATGCTTTTACCTAAGATACCACAACCGCCGGTGAGGACGATTACTTTTCCCTTAATGTCGAATAAGTTTTTCATGATTCATGTATTTTAGTTTATCGTTTCTGCAAAAGTACGGAATAATCCGGGGTACTTTTTACTGGATTGCACATAAAAATTATCAAAATTGTTCAATACTGATTTAAAGGGTGGCAATTGTCGTCATACTTTGTATCCGTTTGCCACTGCCGGCACTGACTGCAATCGGTGTTTCTCCTCTCTTTACGCAGATACTTGCCCGTCCGTTGGCGGCTTGTATGCGGCGTGAGCCGCAGGAGGTTCCCTGATTCTGTAGCAATGCCTTGCTGTCCGTGCTGCCAAACTCGATGAAGTCGGCGGCATCCAGGCAGCGCACCCCGTTCTTATCTACCAGTTCGGCTTGTACCAGTACCGTTTCAGCATCGAGGACGCTTTGCGTCAGGCGGATTTCGGCCGGTTCGCCCCATGCCTGCGTCTGGTATTCCTGACTGATTTCGTCTTTCAGCCGCAACTTTCCGTTGTACCCGATGGCTTCAATCTTGTTTTCTCCTTCTTTCAGCACTACGTTCCAGTGCAGGCCTGCTGCCGGGAAGTCCTGGCTGTTCCGCTGTTTTCGCCCTTGCGATGTGCCGTTGACGAACAACTCTACTTCGGGACAGTTGGAGTAGACGAGGATCTCTTTCGGCTCGTCCGCACGTCCCCAGCGCACGGGCCAGGTGTGTCCGTAGATGTGCAGCATGGGTTCACGGCTCCAGTAGGACTGGAAGACGTAGTAGCTCTCTTTCGGCGTACCGTCGCGCTGCACCACTCCTTTCTGGTTGACGTAAGGAATGGGATTCTGCGGGCGCAGCGGGGTGGAGAAATCCTTGAAGGTCCAGAAGGCAGCTCCCGTAAGCCAGGGCATGTTCTCTTGCTCCTTCAGGTGCCAGTCGAAGAGGCGGACGATGTACGATTCACTCCAATCACCGTTACGGTCGCCTGCTTCGATGTCGAAGGAGGAACGGCCTTCGGTGATTATCTCCTCGGCATGGCGCCCGGCATGACTGTCGCCTCCCCATTCGGCATGAATAAAGCGGGGCGTACTCTCGAAGCCTGCCCGTTCCATCTCGTGGTAATTGCGGAAACGGCGGCCGTACCAGCCTGCCCAGATAGTAGGGGAATAGACGTCTACGATATCCTTGCAGAAGTCGCAGCGACGGATGACGGTGGAGCGTGTAGGGTCGAGGTGGTGGGAGAGGTCGTTCAGTTCGCTCATGAAGGCGCGTATGCTGTCCTTGTCGAAAGTCTCGAAATCGCCCGGCCAGTCGTTCTCATTGCCCATCCCCCAAAGGATGATGGAGGGGTGGTTGCGGTGCTGGCTTATCATATTCGTGAGCATACGGCGTGCCTGGTCTTTGTACGTCTCTCCGCCCAGTCCGCCGCGGCACCAGGGAATTTCTTCCCAAACCAGCAGTCCCAGTTCGTCGCACAAGCGGAGGATGATATCCGATTGTTGGTAGTGCCCCAGGCGGATGAAGTTGGCGCCCATTGCCTTGATTTGCTGCATTTCGGTGCGCATCATCTCTTCGGTCAGGGCGGCGGCAACGCCTGCATGGTCTTCGTGGCGGTGGGTGCCGCGCAGCAACAGTCGCTTGCCGTTCAGGTAGAAGGGGCCTTTCTCTTCGAAGCGGAAGTAGCGGAAGCCGAAGCGTTCGGTGGCTTGTAGGGTATCACCGTTGCAAATCAGCTCGGCGATGCAGGTGTAGAGTGCAGGAGAGTCCGGCGACCACAGCTGCGGGCGCTTCAGGGAGAACTGATACGCGGACGACACGGACGAAGCGGATTGTATCTCTTTTCCATCGGGCGAGAGGATGCGGAGGTTGATTTGCCGGGCTTTGTCCGATGCATCGTCCGGCATTTGGAACTGCACCGATACGCTGCCTTCCCGTCCTTTTTCGTCCGTCTCTGCATCTATACGAATACCGTCGAAGTGCACGGCAGGTACATATACCAGGTTTACATACCGGTAGAGCCCGCCGTAGAGGTTGAAGTCGGACATGTCGGAAGGTATCATCTCCGTGTCGCGACTGTTGTCACAACGCACGGCGATGGGCACTTGCCCCTTGAAGCGCTTCCGGCAGACGGGGTCTTGCTTGAAACGGGCTACGGCGTCGGTGATGTCTGCCTTCCATCCGTCATATCCGCCGGTGTGGGAGGCAACGCGGGTGGTGTAGACGTATACTTCCGTCTTCTGGCCCGCGCCTTCAAACTCCAGATAGGTACGCCCGTCTTCGTAGGGATTGTCTATGCTGAGTGTGGTGCGATACCAGCCGGGCCCTTGATAGTAGTTCACATCTGGATCTACGGCATCTTCCGCATTGAAGCAGTGGGGCAGGGTGACTGCTTGCCACAGGGGTACGGTTTCGGGCTTTCCGGCTCCGGTGATGGGACGCATTACTTCCCAAATACTCCCCATATCCTGGCGGATGAATTCCCATCCCGCGGTGAGGCGCTGCTTGCGGTCGGTGGGGATGAGTGCGAAGGTCTGCATGGGGAGGAGCAGCCCTAACAATAAGATTAACAACTGTTTCTTTGGTTTCATAGGAGTGTATTTCAGGGGCATTTCTACCCCGTTTGACAGACACTGGTGTTCATCGTGACAGACACCAGTGTTTGTCGTGACAGGGGCCAGTGTCTGTCATGACAGAGGCCAGTGTTTGTCACGACAGAGGCCAGTGTCTGTCGCGGTGGGTTTTAGCACTTGCGTTGCATACTGCTTATATTATTCTAAATCAAGCTTTTCCTTTCGAGCCAGCGCTTCCAGATAATAGTAGTCGGCATAGTTCAGCGGCACGTCTATCTCACTGCCACCGGGATGGTGTCCTGTGGAGTGTAGCAGCAGGAAGCCGTAGTGAGTGCCCGGTTCTGCTTGGTAGTGCTTGTTGAGGCTGTCTACTATCTTGTCAGCCGTGGCGCGGTACTGCTTTCCCTTTTCTGGCGATACATACGTGCAGAGCTCGTAGAGGGCAGAAGCTATAAGTGCGGCGGCGGAAGCGTCGCGCGGCACGTCGGGATTTACCTTTTCGGGCGTGCAGCCGTTGATGACGTCCATCTTCATATCCCAGTAGGGTACGCCGTCGGCGGGCATGTTAGGCAGGTTCAGAAAGAAGTCGGCGATGCCCTCGCTCTGCTTCAGGTAGGCAGGATCGTGGGTGAAGCGGTAGCACATGGTGTAGGCATACAGTCCCCAGGCTTGTCCGCGGCTCCAGAAGGAATCGTCGGAGTTGCCCTGGTGTGTCTGCTTTGCACGCACTTCGCCGGTTTCAGGGTCATAGTCCACCACGTGGTAGGAAGAGTAGTCCGGACGGAAGTGGTTCTTCAGGGTGGTGTTGGCATGGGTCACGGCGATGTTCCAATAGACGGAGTCACCGGTCAGTTGGGTGGCGCGGAACAGCATTTCCAGGTTCATCATGTTGTCGATTATGACGGGATACTTCCACTTGTCACGGTTGTGGTCCCAGGAACGGATGCTTTTTACCTTCGGGCTGTAGCGGGTAATCAGTGTCTTGGCGCTTTGCAGCACTACGTCCAGGTAGGAGCGCTCGCCTGTCAGCTCGTACGCTTTGCCGAAGCTGTCGTACATCATGAAGCCCAGGTCGTGGGTGCCTTTGTGCCATTTGGCTTCTTCGATGGGCCACGTCCAGCTGATGGCAGACTGGCGCCAGAAGTCATCGTTCGTATAGGCATACATCTGCCACAACGAGCCGGGAAAGAAGCCCGAACACCAGTCGTGCGGATGTATCATGGCCAGCGAGCCGTCCTTGTTGATGCTGCGGGGCTCTACACGGCGCTTGGCTGCATTCTTCTCTTCTTTCCGTGCCTTGTCGGCGCATTGCATGGCCAGTTTCAGCTGTCCGGCGGCAAAGGCGTATGCATTGTCCGTTTCGGAGGCCTGCACATAAAGCAGGTTGAAGGGGTCGCGCAGGTTCAGCACACGGTGTGCGTCATAAAGTCGCAGGTAATCCTTGCGGGCAGGATTTAGGTAGACAGCCGTGCGGTAGAGGTCTTTGCAGAAGTGCTGCTGTGAGTTTTCCCATCCGCTTATCTGCTGGTAGGGCCATTCGTTGAGGCTCTTTCCCAGGTATGGAGTCAGGAAATCCATCGCTTTGTAGAAGTTCCGTCCGTCGGTGGAAGTGGCGTTGTCGATGTTGCTGCCCAGTTTCTTTGCCATCAGCATGATGTCGATGAAGTGCGTCAGGTTGTATTGCGAATAGTGGAAGGCGAGGGTACGGCGCAGTTCCTGCGGCTGGCTTCCGTCCGGTTCTATTTGCGGATAGATGCGCTTTTCGGGCAGGACGTTGATGACTTCCTGCGCTTTCTTTATATTGCCGGTGTAGAGGGAGAAGGCAATGATTTGTGCGTCGTAGGCCACGCTGTGATTGTTGGCGCCGGCACCTTCCTCTTTGCCTTGCTCGCTGGTCAACATCCAGTCGGTCAGCTTGGCAAACCATGTCTTCAACTGTTTGCTGTCTTTCGCTGTGAATGCTTTCGACTGCTCTAACAGAGGAAGAGCGTCCAGCATCTCCACGAAAGAATAAGTGTCTATCAGTCCGTAGCAACGACCTTCGTTGTTGTATCGGCCGGGAATGACTTGGGCATAACGCAGATTGGGATTCATACGCGTGTCTTTGTTGAGGAACCATACGCGGACCAGTTCTGTGGCTTTTTGCGCATATCGCTCGTCGTTGCTGAAGTACCAGGCGAGGGCAAGGGTAGTGATGCGTTCGGCGGTTATGCCCAGGCGGTTGCGGTCCAACTTCTCTAATTCGGGGTTGGAGAGGCCGTCACGGCTGACGTAGGGCAGACCGTCCGGTTTTGTAGGGTCGGGCCAGTAGTATCGTGCCTGGCTCATGTAGTCGTGCTTGTCGCCACTGGCCGGTGTCTTCTCTTTCAGCATGACGGAAAGGGGTTGTACATCCAGCAGTTTGTCTGCCTTTGATTGAAGCTCTTGATAAGCGGAGGCATAGAACGGCTCCCGGATGGACTGTTTTACGTTGGCAAGATGCGTTGCATCCCAAATGGACTGTGCTTGTGCAGAGGCTGTCAGAAGCAATAAAGCAAATGTCCATTGTGCTACTCTCGATTTCATGGGGTTTTCTGTTTTATCGGTTAATAAATATTTCGGAGTTTAATGCCATTCAGGAAACAGGTTCCACTGCCGGAGTGGAAGCGTATCTCGATATGGTCTTCGTTATTGGTGATGTAGTACTTCTTCCGCAGTGCATGGAAGTAACCGCTTTCCCGGCAGGGAGAAAGGCTTTCTTCCAGTACGGTTCCGTTTACGGAGATACTGAATGCGTTTTCGCGGTTCTCTTGCTGACCGCTGCGATCCAGCAGGTAGGCTGCGGTGGCGTTCTGGCGGAAAATGTCCGTAAAGAGAAGTTCTACCTCGTAGACTCCTTTCGGAGCGTCGAAGCGATATCCTTCGATGTCGGTTCTGAGGGTTTGGAACAGGGGGCCGTCGGCGGTGTTTCGTATCTCGGTCTGCGTGCCTTGTTCTTTACCGCCGATGAATCCCCAGCTGCCTTCTTTATAAGGTTGGTCGGGGAGCCAGGTCAGTTGGCTCTCGTCGGAGGTGTAGAAGCATTGGCTTCCTACGTTGACCGCCAGTTCCAGATTTTTCAGGTTGGCAGCGCTGTTCAGATTTGCCGGAATGGGGGTGAAGTGTACTTTCAGTCCATCTTGTACCGTCTTTCCCTGGTAGCTGCCTTGTGCGAAGAGGAAAGGTACTTTACTGTTGAATGGAACTTCGAAAGTCGTAGTCTGGTTCTCAACACTGCGTTTCCCTAAGGACTTTCCATCGATAAAGAGTTCTACTTCAGGAAGGTTGGTGTATATCTTTACCGGGAGCAGGACGGGAGCATCACCTTGCTGTACGCCGGTGCGCCGGGTCCAGTCGCGGCTGGCAATGTGCAGAACCGGAATATCCTTGCGCCAGGTTGCCTGGTAATAGTAATATACGTCTTTGGGGGTACGGTCGGCATAAACCAGCCCCTTATTGTTGATGCGCGGCATGGATTCATCCCGCAGGGCGGAAGAGAAATCGATGAAGTTCCAGTGGGTGCCTCCGCAGATGTAGGGTGTTTCTTCCAGCACCGGCAGGTAGTGTTCGAGGTACTTCTGCTGATATTCGATGCTGAAATCAAAGGCATGGGGAACCAGCGAATGTAGACGCTTGTCTGAACCGGCACCGTATTCGCTGACAATCATAGGATGGGTGGGATAGTCGCGGTGTTGCTGAGCCAGGTATTTTTCAAATCCGGTGACATCGCCGCCATACCATCCTTGGTACAGGTTCCAGCCTACGACATCGGTGATATTGCTCAGTCCGGTTTCGTTGTAACTGTTGCTGCCATGGAATGCCATGGTGCTCAGCCGGGTGGAGTCTTCCTCTTTCAGGACTTTCTCCAGCCTGTTGGCAAGTGCCAGGGTACGCTCTATGACGGGTTTCAGTTCTGCTTCGGTCTTGTACTTCCGTTGGGTGACGAGTAGAATCTCGTTCATATATCCCCAAACGATGACGGAAGGGTGGTTGTAGTGCTGGCGAATCATTTCCCGCAGATTGCGTTCGCAGTTGTCGCCATAGCCTGGAGTATCGGGCACAATGTCGATGATGGGAATCTCTTCCCATGCCAGCATTCCCAGTTTGTCGCACATTTCGAGCAGGGCATCGTCTTGCGGGTAATGGGAAATGCGGATGAAGTTGGCACCCATTTCTTTCATCAGTTTCATGTCACGGCGGTGCATCTCGTCCGTCAGGGCCACACCGATGGGCTTTTGGTCCTGGTGGCGACAGATGCCGCGCAGTTTGTAGGGCTTTCCGTTGAGGAAGAAGCCCTCATTGCTGTCGAAGCGGAACCATCGGAAACCGGTATGGTGGCTGCTTTGGTCCAGGACGGTTTTTGTCTTGCGGTTGCGCAAGGTCGTTTCCACCCGGTAGAGGGCGGGAGTTTCGGGCGTCCATAGTTGGGGATGGAGGATGGGGGAGCTTTCGTTGTGGAAAGCGTAGGTTTCTCCTGCTTTCAGTTGTATCGATTGTTTGAGCGTTTGCAGAAGGGTTCCGTCCGGTTGGTAGATGGAGTGTGTCAGTTCGAGAGCCGCTTTCTCTTGCGCATCGTTCTTTACTTCTCCGCGAATGGATACGGTGGCTTGTTCTTCAGATACTTGGGGGGTGCTGATGAAGATGCCGTCGGAGCCATGGTTCGCCAGATTGAAGTGCTGCTTGGGTACTGCCGTCAGCCATACATCGCGGTAGATGCCGCCAAAGAAAGTGAAATCACCCGAAATAGGAGGGATATCCATTCGGGAATTGTCCACACGGATAGCCAGTGTGTTGGCTTTTCCGGCGGAAAGGAACGGCGTGATGTCGAAGGTGCAGGCAGTATATCCCCCCGTATGTTCGTCCACTTGTTTTCCGTTTATATAGATGGTGGCTGCCTTACTGGCTGCGTCCAGCTTCAGGAATATCTGTTTCCCTTCCCAGCTGCCGGGGATATGGACGGGACGGCGATACCATCCGGTGCCACGGTAATAATCTTTTTCCGTATAAGCATCGGTGTTCCAAGTGTGGGGCAGATGGATGCTGCTCCATTGACTGTCGTCGAAGGCGCTGTCTGATGCGGCGGCGCATTCGCCTTTCAGGAACTTCCAACTGTCGTTGATGGTTTGAGTCTCCCGTTGCGCAATGCAGGGTGATACAATGAATGAAGCGAGGACAGTGGCTATGATCCATGTTGCCACTTTGTGTCTGTAGGGATGGTTCAGTCTCTTCATGGTAAAAGGTTACAGAATGATTAATAGGAGCAAAGTTACGATAATTGTATGAACTTTACATAAGTCAGAGTACATCAAAACTTTCTCTCTGTTCTCTTTTTAACTACATCGGGGATTTCTCTTCCGTTTCTCATTTTATTGGGAATGAAGTTGTTGGCATCAGTATGTAGAAAAAAGAGTGGTGGAACCGGAATTATTTCAGGTGCTTCCACCACTCCTACCTTGAATACAATCTTTCAATCCAAATAAAGAAAACGTGAAGCTATTTGATGTTCACCGTTACATAATAGTTCTCACTGAAGGCACGTACTTCATATTCGTTTGTCTTGGCGATGGTAGTGGTGCTTACATCTGTGGGATCAATCGTCTTGGTGGGATCAAAGGTTAGTACACGCAGTTTTCCCTTCTTTCCATTCAAGGCCTTGATGAAAACAGGTTGACTGCCTTGCAACGCATTGGGCCACGTCATGCTGTAGCCGCCGTTGGCGTCGGGAGTCAGGACCGTACCGCTTTGGTCCACTACCTGGTAGTCGGTGCCGCATACCAGTTGAGGCTCCGTATTCTCTTTGTTTTGAGGCACGGCGGAGGTATAGTAGTTCACTACCGGGCTGTACGAACGTTTGTAGGCGCTGAAGAAGTAAGTAGGGACTTCTACGATTTCTCCTTGTTCCACATTGTATTGCAGTTCGTTGCCACCGGGATATTTCACATTACCCAATCCGTAGTAATAGATGTGTTCCATGGCCGGATTGTTGTTGCTCCAGTCATCATCGCCACAACTGCTGAATAAACCGCAAGTGGCAACCATTGCCAAAAGTATCATAATCTTTTTCATAATCTTTCTTCTTATTGTTATATCATTAATCTTTAGCATTGCCCCAATTAGGATTCTGTTTGATGTTACCGCCGGAGGTACTGATTTCGTAAGTCGGAATCGGGTAGAGATAATCTCTTGCCGGGTCGAAGTTACGTGAACCGGCTTCTTCAATGACGAAGATATTGCCTTCATCATAAAGCTTTTCGCCCTTGTACTTGCCGTCGGCGTCGGTTAGTCGTCCGCCCAGTTCTTTCTCTTTGACGGGAGTCTCGTCGGCATTGTAGAGCAGGCCGAGAACAGCATTGGGCAATACTTTTTCGGCTGTTTTCCAGCGGATGATGTCGTCGTAGTGCAAACCTTCATCTATAAATTCCACCATGCGTTCCCGGCGGATTTCATCGAGCATGTTCAGGCCGTTGGCTTGTACAAAGGCGTTGGTAAGCATCGTGTTGAAGCCTGCACGACGGCGTACGGTGTTGATAGTTTCGTCCAGTTTCTCATCACTGATACTTCCGTTATATTCATAGAAAGCTTCTGCGTAGGAGATCAGGATTTCGGCATAACGGATAATCATCTTGTCCAGCGTCTCCTTGCTATTGGTTGACCATTCGCTCATGATGAAACCCTTTTTAATGGGATAGCCGTAGCCATGTGCCTGGTCGTCGGTCTTGAATGGTGTATAGGCTCCTTTGTAAGCCTGTTCGCCTACGGAGTACAGGGTCATGGCGAGACGTGGGTCACGGTTCTCAAGAATGTCGGCGTACTTCACTTCCGGACGTATCACTAAAGAAGACTTCTCACGGGGCAGTCCGTCCGTATAGAGGAAGTTGTCCACCATGCTGCGGGTTACGGCAGCGGTATTCTCCAGCCCACGTGAATTGTTGTGTGTGATGATGCCTGCGTCATTCGGTCCGTAAATCTTGACGAATACACTTTCCTTGTTTTTATCTCCCTCGCCGTCAAACAGGAACAGTTTCGTGAAGTCGGGGTAGAGGGAATGTTTCTTTTCCGTATAAATCATGGTTTCGGCAGCATCGACGGCTTTTTTCAAGTGTGCCTTGTAGTCGCCTCCGGTTGTCTGGTGGTATTTCTTGTGAGTACCTTCATACAGTCCGATGCGCACCATCATGCCAAGGGCGGCAGACCGGGACACACGTCCCCAGTCGGAACCGGTCAGCTTGTCTATCTGCGGCAGATGTTGCGCGGCAAAGTCGAGGTCGCTGTAGCACTGCTGAATCACGTCCTCACGCGGGTCGCGTGCACGTTTGACATCCGGGTCACTGGTAGAATCGAATACTTTGAGAATCAAAGGCACGTCACCATATTTCTTCACTAAGTCAAAGTAGTGGTAGGCACGGAAGAAACGTGCTTCGGCTATCCAGCGGTCTTTGGTTTCCTGGGCGATGGGGGCCGTTTCACCTTTGATGATGATGTTGTTGCACACGCCGATGCGGTTGTAAGGATATGTCCAGTCATTGGATGTGCCGGGCACACTGCGGTTGCCGCTGGACACTCCGTCCTGGTTGGGACCTACCAGCTCGTCCGAGCGTTTGTCGTGTGAGAAACCGGGCAGGTCGATATAAAGTCTGTTGCAGGCGCCGCGCAAGTCGGTTTCTGATTTCCAGAAGTTGGTGTCTGCCAATTTAGTCTCAGGCTCTACGTCCAGCGAGCAACTGGCAACAAGCAGAGCGGTAGCGAATAATGCATATATCTTTTTCATGATAATCATTGGGGTTTAGAATGTAACGTTTAAGCCGAGGGTCCAGGTGCGGAAGAACGGATAGATGTTTCTGTTTGCCTTGTTGCCTACTTCAGGGTCGAATACGGAAAGCATGTTGCTGTGCTCCCAGATGTCTTCTCCGGTGACATATACTCTGATGCGTTCCACGTACTTTTTGAGAACCGGAAGCGTGTAGCCTACAGTCACGTTCTTCAGGCGGATATAAGCGCCGTTCTGCACCCATCTGTCCGAAGTCTTGAAGTTGAAGTTGTCGCCTTTGTATTGGTAAAGACGCGGCCAGAAGGAATTCTGGTTGTCTTCGGTCCAATAGTCGCGGTGGATGGTCCACGGCATCATGTAGTCTTGATAGAGCGGAGCGAAAGCGGAGGGGTCGATGACCACCTTGCGTTTTCCCACACCTTGGAACATGACGGAGATGTCGAAACCCTTCCATTGGGCAGCCAGGTTGATGCCGTAAAGATAACGGGGATTGGAGCTGCCGAGGCATACCAGGTCGCCCGGATCTTCGGGAGTAGCACCACCTACGCCGATTTCATGGTCGGGGTTGCCTTGCGCTACGTACTTCACGTCGCCGCCGGCCACTTTTCCGTCGTTGAAGGATTTGTAGCCCGGATGGTCTTCCTTGTACTTCAGGTATTCTTCGCGGCTTTTCCAGAAGCCGTCGGTCTTGTAGCCCCAGATAGTGTTGAGTGAATAGCCTTCCAGCAGTTCGATAGAGCCGTCGTAAAGGTTGCTGGCACCGTCGTATTGTACAAGTTTGTTGTCGCTGTCGGAGAGGTTGAAGTTAACTTGGTAGCTGACCTCTTTGATTTTGTCTTTCCAGCCGATATTGAAATCCCAACCCCACGTCTTCAGTTTACCGAAGTTCATTTTGGGTACGTTGATACCTATCTGGTGAGGTAACTGAAGGGAGGCGAGCATGTCATTGTTGTACTTCCAGTAGTATTCAAAGCTACCGGTCAGGCGGTTGTTGAGAAACCCGAAGTCAAAACCGATATTGGTCGTCTCAATCGTTTCCCAAGTCTTTTCCTTGGATGCCAGGTCTGCCTGGTAGAACCATTTCTCGCCCATATAGCTGGCGGGCATGTCTTTTTGGCTGTCGTTGATTAACGGAATGTAATCGTAGAGTCCCAGAATGGCACCATTGCCCAGTTGTCCCCAAGAGGCGCGCAGCTTCAGTTGGCTTATCCAGTCCACCTTGAACCAGCTTTCTTCGCTGATGCGCCAGGCGGCGGAAACAGACGGGAATGCTTTCCAGCGCTTGTCGGGTGTCAGACGGGAACTTCCGTCGTAGCGTACGTTGGCTTCCAGCAGGTAGCGTTCCTTGAAGTTATAGTTGATACGTCCGAAGTAGGACATCATTTTCCATGGTTCGATGTTGTCACCGATTTTAGTATTGGTGTTTATGGAAGAGTCATAATAGTTGAAAGAGAAAAAGTCATTGGAGTTCATGTTGCTGGCAGTGGCATCCATTTCGTCCTTGCGGTATCTTTCGTAGGAAGTACCGGCCAGGATATTGAAGTTGTGCGTATTCTCCTGCAGGTTGAAGGTATAGTTTACGGTAGCTTCCACCAAATCATGATAATCGGAATTCTTTTTCTTGTAGAGTGAGTTGGGCGTACCGAAACTGCTGCGGACGCTGTTACCTACGCGGTCTTTCCATAATAAGGTACGCGTCACGCTGTTCTCCATGTAGTAACCGGCTTTGCGCGAAGCGCTCAGGTTGATGCGCAAGCCTTTTACGATGTCCTTGATCGCCACGTTTGCCTTGCCGGTGAAAGCTTCGTATTTGGTGCTTTTCATACCGCCGTTCTTCATAATGTCGATGGCGTTGGCCTGTAAGTCACCGTTGTATATGTTGCCGCTCTCGTCTCCTTCCGGATTATAGATAGGCTGACGTCCGCGGCTGGAATAGAGCAAGTTGAACAAGCCGGTAGATCCGTAGGAAGGCTGTTCCACTTCGGTGGATTGGTACTGTACGTTCAATCCTAAGTCCACGAACTTGTTGACAGTGGCATTGACTTTGGCAAGCAGGTTGTAGCGGTCGTTGCTGTCTGTGCCGTACTTCAGCAAACCGTTTTTGGTGTAGTAGTTGGCAGACATCATATAGTTCATATTCTTGCTGCCACCACTGATGGAAACAGAGTGGTTCTGCTGTGCCGTACTCTTCTTGGTGCCTTCAGCTACCCAGTTGGTTGCTTCGAAAAGGTCCCAGCGGCCGTTGGACAGCGGGCGTGAGTTGAAGTTCGGGTTTCCTACCCAGGAAGCCTTTTCCTCATTCCATTCCGTCTTGCCCGTGGTGGGGATGCGACTCTGGTCGATAAAGCTTTGCTCTTCCCAAGCCGTGAGGCGTTCGGGCATGTTCCCCGGAGTATTGATGGCATAATAGCCGTTGTAGGTGATGCGGGGCTTGCCTTCCGTTCCGTTCTTGGTGGTGACAAGCACTACACCGGCTGCGGCGCGTGCACCGTAAATAGCACAAGAGGCAGCATCCTTCAATACGGAGATGGATTCGATGTCATTGGGGTTGACCAAGGCCAGGTCGCCTTCTATACCGTCAATCAGTATCAGCGTGGAAGTCTTGTTGACGGAGGAGGCGCCACGGATCTGCATGCCCGACGTTTCGCTGCCCGGCTGTCCGCTGTTGCGTGTGATGGTGACACCCGGAAGTTCGCCTTGCAAGGCGGCCATGGCATTGCTGGACGGTTTGGCGGCAATCTTGTCTCCTTCAATGGCAGATACGGAGCCCGAGAGGTTCACCTTCTTCTGTACACCGTAGCCCACAACTACCACTTCCTGTAATGATTGGGAGTCTTCAGTCAGTTTAATGATACCCTTTACTGCAGTGGCTTTCATTTCGACTGTCTTATATCCTATATAAGAGAATACAATGGTGGATTCGGCGGGTGCATTCAAGGTGAAGTTTCCGTCGATATCCGTGATTACTCCATTGGCCGTACCTTTTTCCTGAATAGATACGCCGATAAGCGGTTCGTTGTTTCCGGCATCCACCACTTGCCCTTTGATGGCGATGCTACTTTGGGCAAATACCCCTAAGTCAGAGAGGGAAAGCATGCAGCAGAAAAGCAATAGTAACTGCATCTTTTTCCAAGAAAAAATCTTTCTTCTCATAATACGTAGATTTAATTAATTAATAAGTGTTTTTGCGTTAAAGCGAGGCAAATATAGCTTTATGCTCTGTTCGAAAAGTGTAAGATATTACATCAAAGTTTTCTCAAGGCTGTATTCCGATTACATCAGATAGGAAATTCTTGTTTTTTAATGCTCTGATAAATAGTGATTTAGTATTAAAAACAATTACATCAGACGTACTATTGCAGAAAGTCATTATCTTTGTTGCCATAACTCTTGAAATGTGTTTGCCATGAAACGAGAACACTCTTATCTTCTTTTTTTTCTTCTATTTCTGTTGATATCCACTTCGGCAAGAGCCGGCTGGCAATGTCCTGTTACGAATTATACCCGGCATGCCTATCAGGCAGGAACCCAAAACTGGATGTTGGAACAATATGACAACGGATGGATATACGTTGCCAACAACAAAGGACTGCTGGAATTTGACGGCATGAACTGGAATCTATATTCTGTTCGGAACGCCAAGATGAGAGCGGTGAAGAAAGGTGGCGACGGCCGGATTTATGTGGGGGGAATCGGGCAGTTCGGCTACTTCGAACCGGATAATCTGGGCGGATTGCGCTACCGGGCCTTGTCCGACAGCTTGCTGTCCTATATCAATATGGGTGTTGTCAGAAATATACTGGTAGACGGGATGCAGGTCTATTTTCAGGCAGACCGCTATATATTCCATCCGAAAGACGGACGTACGGAATACGTGGATTATGGAAACCAGATTTCCAGTTCCGCGCTTCTTAATCATAAACTTTATATAGCTTCGGAAGAAGGCTTGCTTATGCTGGAGGGGAAGGACTTTATACCCGTGCCCGGCACAGAACTGACCCGGACCTTCACGATTGTGTCCATGCTGACTTATAAAGGTAATATCTTGCTGGTGACGCGCAGTCACGGGATCTTCATCTACGATGGGGTCACTCTGCATAAGTATGCCACCGGCATTGAGGACTTTCTTTTGCAGAAACACATGTATGGTGCCGACATTCGCGGTTCGTTGTTGGCGCTGGGCTCCGTGCAGGACGGAATCTGTCTGCTGGATCTGGAGACGGGAGCGGCCAGACGGATTTCCACCGATTACGGGCTGCAGAATAAAACGGTGCACGGACTTCTGTTCGATGTGGAAGGCAATCTTTGGCTGGCGCTTGACAACGGTATCGACTACATACATCTGAATTCCCGCCTTTCCTCCCTCTATGGAGGTACCGATTTGCAAATAGGCTCGGGATATGCTTCTTGTTACTACCGCGGATCTCTTTATCTGGGCACCAACCAGGGCGTCTATCGCACGGAGTTTCCCGGTGCTTCGGACAGGGATACTCCGATGAACTTTGTTAAAGGAACCGAAGGGCAGATGTGGTCGTTCCTGCAATATGATGACAAGTTGTTCTGCGCCTCAGACGACGGCATCTTTGTCATCGGTGACGACCGTGGCACTGAGCGGATTGATGGTATAAAAGGAGTGCGCAGCATCGTCCCTCTGCCCAATCACGAAGATGTGTTGATAGCCGGTACGTACGGAGTGAACCGGGGACTCTATCTGCTGATGAAGAAGCAGAACCGCTGGACAGTAGTGACAAAGATTGAGAATTGTGACCTTTCCTGTAAGAGCCTGCTGGCAGAAAGCTCCACCTATCTGTGGATGACGAATAAGGGACGGGGTGTCTATCGGCTGCTGCTGTCGGATGACTTGCGCAAGGTCAGGCAGGAGAAAAAGTACAATCATTTTCCCTTCGATTACGATGCCCAGTTGTCGTGGGTAGGGAGTGAAATAGCGGTGGCCTCCCATTACGGACTGTGGAGGTTCGACCAGAAGAAGGACAGTCTGGTAGAATACCGGGAGATGGAGCGCCTGCTCGATGGAAAGACTGCATATTCCTATATATATAAGGATGACGGGAACAATATCTGGTATGCGGCGGGTGGAATCTTGAAACTGCTGCGCTATGACTGGGGTAAGAAGACGTATGCCCGGCAGGTCGAGTGTTTCTTGAAAGGAGCGCTGGTCGAGAACTTCGAGAGTGTGTCCGTGGTGGGCAACAGTGCCATCATCAGTACGGAAGACGGATTCTCCAAGCTGGAACTGCCGCTTGCCACCACCGGAAAGAACCTTTTATCCCTGCAAATCCGCCGGGTGTATCTCACGGGACAGCGGGACTCGTTGATATACGGACGCAGTTATCGCTATGACGATGAGGCGGTACTCATCCCATACGCACACAATTCGCTCCGCATAGAATACAGCGTGAGCGATTACGGATCGTCCCAACCCACTCTCTTCTCTTTCCGCCTGAGCAACGACAGTGAAAAAGGGCATTGGAGCGAATACAGCGAAAACAACACGAAAGAGTTTACCGGTCTGCCCGAAGGGAAATACACTTTTAGTGTAAGGCTGCTGGCGGATAAGGGAGAAGAGCCGCCGGTTACCTCCTTTACTTTTGAAATTTTGCCACCGTGGTATCGTACGTGGTGGAGCTATCTGGTCTACGCATCGGCGGCAGTTCTGCTGCTGTACTATATCTATCGCCGCATTGTGAGTTTTCGGAAGCATCTGCTGATGCAGAAGGAGTTGGAGCTTTATCACCAGAAGCAGGAGTTCAAGAAAGAGAGCGACTTGAAGGACCGGACGATTGACTCCTTGAAGGAAGAAAACTTGCAGTCCGAACTGCGGCATAAATCCGAAGAACTGGTGCGTACCACCCTGAACATCGTACGGAAGAACGAAATGCTGCTGGAACTCAAGAAAGGAGTAGACGGCATCTCCCATTCCCTGAACGAGAACGACCAGACAGCGCTTCGCCGCCGGGTACTGCGCCTGCAGGGACAGATTACAACGAACATCGAGCATGATGACGACTTGCAGGCGTTTCAGAGTACCTTCGACTCCGTGCACCATGATTTCTTCAAGAATCTGTCGGAAGCCTATCCCGACTTGAACAACAAGGAGAAACTGCTGTGTGCCTATATCCAGATGAACTTGCTCACCAAAGAGATTGCCCCCTTGCTGAATATCTCGGTGCGTGGGGTGGAAATCAGTCGCTACCGCCTGCGCAGGAAGCTGGACCTGGGCGAGAGGGACAATCTGACGGAGTTCCTGCAGCGGTTTTCGAAGTAGGGGATTTAACCGAGAAGTCAAGATCGGCTTCTTTAGTCGGAGATGTGGGGCTTTTTACCCTCCGGACGGGGAACTTTATACTCGTAAAGTGTCGTTTTTATTTCGTTAGATATATGTCTAACGAAAGATTAACCATGGTCGGGCGAAAGGTTAACCAAGGTTTAATGAAAGGTCGACTGAGGTCTAACGAAATAGAAATAGGGCTTTATAGGGTTAAAAATAGGGAGAATGGAGGATAAAAACAGGGCTTTACGCGTTTACTTATCCCGAACGTTATATTATAAAAAGAAGAGAGGACAGGAAACATATATGTTTCTTGTCCTCTCAAACAATTCATGAAAGAAAATTTATCTTTCGGCAGGTTCATTAGCTTTGGTAGGCCATCCCGGATTCTGGTAGATGGGTGAGGTACTTACCGTTGCACCGTCTGAAGCCGTAATCAGGAAGTGACTTTCAGCAATCGGGGTCAGATAATGTGCCTGGCAGAAAGTCAGCCCGTTGTAATAGAGGCCGGTTGTTGCCACCTGGTATGGACGTACGTATTCGCTCAGTTCCGGTGAAGAGATGGTATTTTCCTTATCACTCTTACCATAGATGAGGTTGTCCATCAATCCTGCCGCTTCATAATCCTTTATCATGGGGCCCCACAATTTGATACCCTCTATCTGGAAGCCGTTTAACTGGTCCATAGCACGCCAACGAAGCAGGTCGCTGTAGCGATATCCTTCGCCGATAAACTCGTTGCGGCGTTCGCGACGGATATTGTACAGGGTCTTGTCTATCAGTTGGCCGGTAGAGTAGGCACCCCAGTCATAGAGCGCTTCTTTGGACATATCGGTAGCGGCAATGGTCTTGGTATAATCGGGATCGATGCCGGCACGGTTGCGCAGGGCACGCCAGTATTTATCAGCTTTATCATCCAGCTTGTGGTTCTTCTCGTAGTAAGCTTCAATATAAGTAATGTAAGCTTCTGCCGCACGGAATATGATTGCAGCTGTCTGGTCTTTATTCAAATCCTGGTCTTTCAGGTCGTGGGAGTAACCTTTACCCAGCAGGTAACCTGTAGCAGTAGAATACTTCACGTCGTCCGAGTAAACCATCGGGGTAGCGGAGAAGTATTCGGGACTGGTGGTGTTGATAAACGTCTTCACTTCTCCGGGAGCTTTCATGAAGAGGCGCCAACGGTCGTCACGGTCTATCTTGGTGTCGCCGATGTAATCATCGCCTTTATAGCCGCTGCCTTCTGCATAAACGGGCAGGCCATTCTTCATCAGGAAAGAATGTTCCATCTGGTGTGTATAACCACGTGCATAACCGTAGTAGATGTGATGGTTATAGTCTGTACCAATGCTCAAATCACGGTTGTAGGGGCGGTACATCAGTACTTCGGAGTATCCGTTCGGATTCTGGCTGGCGAACATATCGTAGTAGTCGTTGGCAGCATCGGCTGAGGACTGTTGTATGACACCATTGTTGGATGTCAGCGTCACGCCCTCGGCTACTTCTTGTGATGCATTGATAGCCTGGTCGAGGAAGAAATTGATTTCGGCTTCGGCACTGCCACTGGGGAATTGATATCCTTTGTTGTAGTCTTTCTCTGCTCCGGGCCATCCTGTACCATTGGGTACAAGCGCTGTACCGGCATGGTATTTCTCCCAGGTGGCTTCGAACAAGGCTACGCGTGCTTTCAATACAAGCGCTGCATTTCTGGTGATACGTGCCTTGCCGCCATCGGGATTATTGGTCAGGTAATTGATTGCCTTATCCAGATCTTCAAGGATGAAGCGTGCTACTTCATTGCGCGGTTGGCGCTTGGAAGCTTCAATCAGCGCTTCTTTGTTATCGGGCAATACTTCTTTGATAATCGGAAAGTCGCCCAGCTTGCGCAAACGGTAGAAGTATTGATAAGCACGCAGGAAGTATCCTTCACCGATGTAGTGTTTGATGTTGGTGGCATTGCCTTTGATGCTTCCGGCTTCCAGATTCTTTTCGGAAGACTGGATGAAATAGTTGAGTGTATAGATTTTGTTGAAATCCCACTCGCCACCGCTTGCCGGAGTCTTCCATTCGCCGATAAGGTAGCGATTGTTGGAGTTACGGGTAGTAGCGTTGTCCGTTGCCATCTCCTCATCTCCATATTGGCCGTTCAGTGAGGAGAAATTATCTGTATAGTAACGGATGGTATAGGCAGCCAACTGGCTTTCTTCTACTAAGTAATTTTCGGGAGCTACATCAGAAGGCGGCGTAATATCCAAAAAATCGTCACAACTGGTTCCGGTCATGAGCATACATCCCAGAACGATTCCTTTTACGATATGTTTATATTTTATAGTTTTCATATTCTGCTCTTGTTTTAGAAGTTAACACTTAATCCGAATGATATTGTCTTTGCCAACGGATATACCGTGCCATTTGCCTGTTCGGTGTCTTGGTAACCGGCACCACATGTTTCCGGGTCCATAGTATCGCTAAGACTGGTAATAGTCAGCAGGTTCTCGCCCGAAACAAAGACACGCAGGTTTTGCAGCATAATCTTGCTGACCCACACTTTGGGGAAGGTATAACCGATTTGAATGTTCTTCAGACGCATATAGGCTGCATTCTGCAAATAGCGGGTCTGGGTCTTATTGTTCTTCGTATTGAATACAGGACGCGGATAGTAAGAGTTCAGATTCTCGCCCAGCGGGTTGTCCGAAGTACGGAAGTAGTCGAGGTGATCTTTGAAAGAGGTAGACCACCATTCACCGTCTGTTACACCCCAGAAAGTCATATTTCTGTCACCCGGCCACCAATCGCGTTTCAGTACACCTTGCCAGAACATCTGTAAGTCCCATCCTTTGTATGCGGCGTCCAAATTGATACCGGTCATGAAGCGCGGTGTTGTATTACCGATTTTCTTCATATCGCCCATGTCGTTGATGGTATTGCTTCCATTGTTGATTTTACCGTCACCATTGAGGTCGGCATACATGATGTCGCCGGCTGCCCATTGGTTGCCTAATGCGTTCTGTCCGCCATTGGGTAATGAAGCGAGGTGTTGCTGCATTTCTTCATCAGTCTTGGCAATGCCGATGGTGGTATATCCATAGATGTTACCGATGAGTTCTCCTTCTACATATTTGGAGAGAGAACCGGTAGGGTTACCATAGCGCAGAATCTTGCTTTGTGAATCGGAAAGGCTTAACTTGGCTCCGTATCTGAATTCGCCGATCTGGTCGCGCCAGCCGATTTGGAGTTCCCATCCGTAAGTCTTCATGTCGGTGTTATTGGTTGGCGGTACGCTGGTACCCAGTACGGCCGGCAGTTCGATTCCGGGACCCATCATATCTTCGGTTTTGCGTATGAAGTAGTCGAAAGAACCGGTCAGACGGTTATTGAAGGCGGCTACATCCAACCCCATGTTGGTATTCTTGATTTTTTCCCAAGTCAGTGAGGATGATACAAGTTTCGGTGCTTCGGCTGTATTGGGCTTGGCATTGTTGATGAGCCAGCTACCATTGGAAGCTTTTACGTTCATAGTCTGATAAGTAGGATACCAATTGTAGATGTTGGCATTGGCCAGTGTACCGTAAGATACTCTCAACTTTAAGGTAGAAATCTTATCGGCCAACGGTTCGAAGAAAGCTTCACGGGCAATATTCCAACCAAGTGAGAAAGAAGGCGTCAGAATCCAGCGGTTGTCACGGCGGAAACGGGAAGAACCGTCGTAACGAAGATTACCTTCTATCAGGTAGCGACCGGCAAAGTCGTAATTGACACGACCGAAGAAACCTGCACTGGCCCATTCTTGCACTACACCCGAAATGCCATAGGATTGGGAACTTGTAGTGAGGTTGAGTACAGGGAGATCGGTAGAAATCATGTCGGCACGTTGTGCACTTACATCACGGTATTTCTGGCGCTCAATCTGCATACCTGCCGTAGCGGCAATTGTGTGCTGACCGAGGGTGATGTTATAGTTTGTATATACATTAGGATTCAGGAAGAGGGATTTGTAGGCATATTCATATACCTTGTCTTCACTGGGGCCGGTCATGGTGGCCACATACGTTTTGTCGGGGTCATCGGCCATGTGCGAATATACACGTTTGTGCTCGTAGTGCGTCCAGTTATTGTCCGTTTTCAGATTGAATTCACCAATGATGTTCCAGTTCTTCATAGGGGTGATGGTGACACGTACTTGTTGGGAAAGTCCGTCGTTGATTTCATTCTGGCGGCCACCGCTTTGTAGGGCTTCAATGTAGTTGATGTCGGACATATAGTAACCGTTAGGGTCTTTCAGAGGACGAACCGGACGGCAACGACGCAGTACGTTATTATAGAAATCGTTATACATAACACTCGGACGGTCGTAGTCGGTACGTGAGTAACGGCTGGAGTAGTCCACCTTTACATAGTCTGTGATCTGGGCAGAAATCTTTCCGGTCAGGTTGTAACGCTTGTTATGGTCGGTACCGTAACGCATGAAACCGCTTTGTCCCAGGTAATTGGCTGACATGTAGTAAGTGAATTTCTCCGTACCGCCGCTGACGCTGGCGTTGTGTTCTTGTGCACTGGACCAATCGCGATAATACTCTTTCAGCCAGTCTACATTGCCCCACGTATAGTCGTAGTTCCATTTGCCGTTACCTTGCGCTTCTGCCACATCGTTGGGCGCCAGCTTACCGTCAACATAGTCTTTTACTTTTTGCTTATACTCTTCTGTATAGTAGTGGGTACTGTTTTTGTTGAACATGGCTTCGTCATAGAAGTTCACGTATTCCCAGGCATTCATCATCTTTGGCATTTTGACCGGTGTGTTGAAGCGGAAACTATTATTATAGTTGATGACCGGACGTCCGGACTTTCCGGATTTCGTAGTCACCAATACAACGCCGAACGGTGCACGCGAGCCATAGATAGAAGAAGCGGCCGCATCCTTCAGTACAGAAATACTTTCAATATCCTGCGGGTTGACGGTGTTAAGGTCACCTTCCATACCGTCAATCAGAATGAGCGGTGAACCACTGGCATAATCGTTGTTGTTGGCGTCTTTACCCACGGTACCGTTACCGCGGATATTAATGGATTTGCTTGCATTCAGCTCACCGCCATGTCCGCTGTTAGAGATGTTCAAGCCTGGAATCACACCTTGCAATGCTTGCACGGCACTGCTTACGGGACGTGCTTCGAGGTCCTTGGCAGAGGCTGTAGCTACCGAACCGGTCAGGTTCACCTTCTTTTGTGTACCAAAACCTACGACAACAACTTCATCCAGCGTTTGGGCATCTTCTTTCAGTTGAATGATACCTTTTACGTTACTTGCCGGAATTTCTTGAGTGACATAACCTACATAAGAAATCACAATGATAGAATTGGGAGAGGAGTTAAGGCTAAAGTTACCATCAATGTCAGTGATGATACCGTTAGTTGTTCCTTTTTCGAGAATGGAAACTCCGATGAGAGACTCGTTGGTGGTGCCGTCCACCACTTGTCCTTTAACAGTAATACTGTTTTGAGCAAGGACATTCAAGTTGATAAGAAGAAGCATACAGCAGAAAGAAAGTAGCTGTGCCAGCTTCCAAGAAAAAATCTTTCTTCTCATAATACATAGATTTAATTAATTATAAAATAGACGTTTCGTCGGCGCAAAAGTAATTGCATCGTGCATTGACTACGAGAGAATAGCCACATCAAAACTTTCTCAATCGGTTGTTATGACTACATCAAGACTTTCTCACTGAATAATTAATGTGTTGATAAACAGTGGTGTGCTATTTTTGAATGATACATCTTATTCTTGTTTGTGCTTTTCTTGCTTTTGGAACTGATAGGGTGGAAGCGTTTTTTTCTACTTGATTTTCTTATAGATAGCTTTCTTTTTTATGGAAAGGCGTTATATTTGTGCTTGTAAATGTGAAATGTTGACCACTATGAATCGAATATTGAGTCTATTCTGTCTTTTCTTCCTATTGATCTCTGTTCCTTTACGAGCCGATTGGCAAAGGCCTATTACAAATTATACAAGGCATGCTTATAAAGCTGCTAATCAGAATTGGGATATCCAGCAACACGACAATGGTTGGATATATGTAGCCAATAATAAAGGCCTTTTGGAGTTCGACGGGGTAGAGTGGAATACATATCCCATCCGAAACGCCAAGACACGTGCTTTGAAAATGGGGCATGATGGACGGATTTATATTGGTGGAATGGGGCAATTCGGATATTTCTCTCCTAATTCTGTCGGCGGGCTGGATTATACATGTCTTTCGGATAGTCTGCCACCAACCACCTCGGTAGGAGTAATCTGGAATATTCTGACCGACAAAGGCAGGGTGTACTTCCAGTCAGATCGCCGTTTCTTTTATTTCGAAGATGGCAAAGTGAATAAAATAGATGCTCTTTCGGATATCTACTCTTCGCAAGTAGTTCGGAATAACTTTTATGTGACTTCTGCGGAAGGTTTGATGGTACTGAATGGAACTGAGCTTGCGAAGATATGCAGTACATCTGAAATCGGGAATACGGTGAAAGTTGGCGGTTTGTTGCCTTATCAGGATAAATTGCTTGTTGTAAGCCGGGATAAAGGATTGTTTATTTATGATGGCACTTCCCTACAGAAGTATACGACGGCTGCAGACGAGTTCTGCCGTAAAAATCAGCTTTTCTGTGCTGCATTGAAAGATTCTTTGTTGGCATTGGGCAGTATTCAAAGTGGAGTTTGCCTGCTGAACCTGAATACTAATGAGGTGGAAGTAATATCTACCGGAAATGGTCTGCAGAACAAAACGGTATTGAGCATGGTGTTTGATGAAGCCGGACACTTATGGTTAGGATTGGATAATGGCATTGACTGTATTCATTTGAATGCACGTATTGCTTCACTTTATGGAGGTAAGTCTGTTATCGGTTCAGGATATACATCGCGTTGTTACCAGGGTCGTTTCTATTTGGGCACCAATCAGGGGTTGTATTGTACGGCTGTGCCTGCTCAGTTGAATAAGGAAGATCCGGTAGATTTTGTGCCTGGTACAGGTGGTCAGATATGGTCGCTTCGCGAATATGATAATAAATTGTTCTGCTGTTCGGATTATGGCATATTTGTAGTGGATGGCAATCGGTTGGAACATCTTGACGGTCCGCGGGGAGTATGGGATATAATATCGGTAGCAGGGCGTGAGGATGTATTGATAGCGGGTACATATAGTGGATTGTATCTGTTGAAAAAACAGGGAGTCCGTTGGATAGTAGACAGCAGGATAGAGGGTTTTAACCGTTCGTGCAAGGATATGTTGGTGGGGAATACAACTAATTCCCTGTGGATAGCGAATAAAGAAGATGGCGTATCCCGAATCATATTATCCGAAGACTTAAGGCAGGTAGAGAAGTTTAAAGACTATAATAGTGAGGCTTTTCCTCCGGGTTACGATGCTTGTTTGGCAAAAGTCGATAATGAGATTGTTGTGACTTCCCATAATGGCTTATGGCACTATAATCAGACACACGATTGTCTGGACCGCTTTACGTGGCTGGAAAACCAGTTGGACGGAAGGACTGCCTATACTTATTTGACGGCGGATTCTCTGAAAAACATCTGGTATGTAGCAAACGGTGTATTAAAAGTGTTGCACTATGATACGGCCAGACAGGAGTATTATCGGATAGATGATGAGGCTTTTTTGCGGAACTCATTAATTGAAAACTTTGAGGATGTGTATTTTGGTGGCCAGGGACAAGTGGTAGTGGGTACCGAAGAAGGCTTTTCATTGATAAGGCTGCATCAGTCGTTGTCACATCAGATGCCTCTTACCTTACAGATCAGGAAAGTATACTTGACGGGACAACGCGATTCACTGATTTATGGCCGGAGTTATTCGTATGATGACAGACCGGTGGTTATTCCATATACTCATAATTCCCTCCGTATAGAATATAGTGCTAATAATTATAATAAGATGCGTGCTGTCCTTTACTCTTATAGGCTAAGTAGTGGGAGTGAAGAGGGTGAGTGGAGTGAATATGGCGAGAACTACACGAAGGAGTTTACCGGTTTGCGCGAAGGCAAGTATGTGTTTAGTGTGAAACTGCTTGCCGATAAATCGGCAACTCCTGTAACTACTACTTTTGCCTTTGAAATACTGCCCCCATGGTATCGTACTTGGTGGAGCTATTTGATATATACAATAGCCATTGCTTTGCTACTCTACTACGTATATTATCGTATAGCCGATAGCCGGAAACGATTGTTGATGCGGAAAGAACTGGAACTTTACAGGCAGCAGCAGGAATTCAAGAAAGAGAGTGACCTGAAGGATCAGAAGATAGACTCGCTGAAGGAGGAAAACTTACGCTCTGAGTTACATCACAAGTCCGAAGAACTGATCCGTACTACTTTGAACATTGTGCGTAAGAATGAGATGCTGCTGGGCATCAAGAAGGAGGTGCTGGGCATATCCCACTCTATCAGTGAAGAGAATCTGGTTTCCCTCCGCCGGAAGACGCTTCGACTCTTGGGGCAGATTGAAACGAATATGGAACATGATGATGACCTGCAAGCATTCGAAAGCACTTTCGACTCGGTACATCATGATTTCTTTAAGCGATTGGAGGAAGCTTATCCTGAACTGAATAATAAGGATAAACTGCTGTGTGCCTATATCAAGATGAACCTGCTTTCCAAAGAGATAGCCCCTTTACTGAATATCTCCCTCCGTGGGGTAGAGATCAGCCGTTACCGCCTGCGGAAGAAACTGGGGCTGGAAGAAGGGGAGAACTTGGCAGAGTTCTTGCAGAAGTTCAGTAAGTGATGCTCTGCTGTAATACCAGCAAGCTTTCCGGTCCCATATTGAACAGCAAGTCGATGATGCTGAGGTTGGGCAGGAATCCCAGCCTTTCCTGGAAGACTTGATAATAGGGTTGTGGCAGGAACTCTGAATCTTCTTGCCGGAAGTCTTTTTTCGGATGGATGCGTTCGCGGAAGTCGGCTTCATCCGGGGCAAATGTGGTGCGATACTCGGCGGTGCGCTCCATATCGGGCTGAATATCTATGAGCGAACAGACAAGGCGGCATAATTCCTCGTTGAAATCGATTAAAAACGTATATTTCCTCTCGTAGAATGGGCGGAAATCGTCTTTGTAATACTCAAAGAAAGGAGTATGGTTGTAGGCCGATTCGATGGCATTCCAGTGCAGGTGCCGCCAGTTGCCGTGGTCGGAGATGCGGATATCGCGCATGGGGCATTTCAGGGAGTCCGGCTTGACGGTGGGGATGGAAAGAGCCAGTTCGCTATCCGGTGCAGCAATGGTGCAGCGGTTGCGGTAGGTCTGCTTCATATAATGGTCGTGCTGCTCAATGAACACCTTGTCATAAGCCAACAGTTTCGTATAATATTCTACGGGTGCCAAGTAGGCAGAAGAAAGAAATACTGTTTTCATTTGCTGTTTTTTTATTTATTCTACCGTCTTCCACATCCTGTCCCATCGATACCCGCTGAAAAGACCTGTTCCTTTCTCCTTCGAGAACCATATTACCGACGCTTTGCCAATGATATGGTCTTTGGGTACAAACCCAAAAAGCCGGGAGTCCGAAAGATTGATCGAGTTATTGGCACCTACCCAATAATAGTCTTTTGTGAAGTAGCAATGCTGCACGGGCTTGCCTTCCACATAAAGCGTATCATTCTTTATCTCGGCTTGCTTCTTCTCATGCAGTACCAAGGTATTGCGTAGCAACGTCCTGTTCCAGGGATAAACGCGTACTGCCCTCCCTTTCCGGGGAATAATCAGCGGTTTCAATACCTCTATGGAATCCTCTTTCGTGACAGGCTCTATCCAGCAGTGCCCGTTCATGGCTTGTTCCAGCAGATAATGCTCGTAACGGCTGAAACCGCGTACGTTCTTCACGGAATCCTGCCCTAACAATCTGTTGGGATTGATGGAGAGAATGGATAGTAATGAATCCAATTGATGCTCCTTTTCTTTGGGGTAGGAATAGAGAAACTTCTGGTCGGGTGCATTCTTCTCTGAAGGGACAACCGAGAAAAGCGAATCTATCAGTAAAGTATCTCCAGGAGTGCCGATGCAACGGCTGATGAAAACTTCCCGCCGGTCGATGGTCGGTTCCGAGAGGTTGGCGGGGTTATTGAATACCAGGATGTCTTCTTTCTGCACCGGACTGTCCGCCCAGCGGTGATATCCCCACAACGCCATGAACGGCACGCGCAGTCCGTAGCTCCATTTGTTCACCAGGATTCGCTCGCCACGATACAGGGAGTTCTCCATGCCGGAAGACGGAATAAGGTAGGAAGTCGCAACGCAACCCCGAAGCAATACTACGACGAGTATTACCCCGGCTATCGCACTTGCTGCCTTCCATCCTTTCTTCATTATCATTTAATATTATCTACCCACTTGAATATCCGGTTCCAGCGAATCTTGCCGTCGAACCAGCCGCGGTCTTTGTCCAGTGACAACCATACAACGATAGGCTTGCCCACTACATGGTCTTCGGGCACAAAGCCCCAATAGCGGGAGTCGGCAGACTTGTCGCGGTTGTCGCCCATCATCCAGTAGTAGTCCATATTAAAGGTATAGCTGTCGGTCTTTTGTCCGTTGATGTAGATACCGTCTTCTTTCACTTCCAGTTTATTGCCTTCGTAGGCCACGATGCAACGTTCGTAGATGGGCAGATTATCCGGAGTCAGCTGGATGGTAGCACCTTTGGACGGAATCCAGATAGGGCCGTAATTGTTGCGGTCCCACTTGGTATAAAGATTCAGCGGGTACATAGGTCCGGAGAACTCACCCGGCTCTACAACGATGCGGCTGATCAGTTTCTTGTTTCCGGAGAGTGTTTCGTACATCTTCTTGGTGAGCGGCAGGTGATAGACCGGAGTCAGTCTGCCTTGGGCGTCGCGGTTGTCCAGTCCCATTTGCACTAAATTCTCTTCCCAGCCCATGCCGTCCGTCATCAGTGTTTGGTCTTCATTGCTGATGCCCAATTCGCGGAACATATCTTCGGAGATGTACGGGCCTGTGGTTTGCACGAAGTAGTTGAACTGCATCTCTTCCGGGTTTTTCAGGGCTTTTCCGTCGATGTAGACTTGCCCTTCCTTGATTTGCAGCGTATCGCCGGGCAGGCCGATGCAACGTTTTACATAATTCTCGCGACGGTCTACGGGGCGCACCACGATGTCACCGTACATTTTGGGGTTGGAGCGTATCAAGTTGCGTCCGGCATTGTAATACAAATCGTAGACGGTGCGTTGCTGGCTGCGGGTCAGGCTGTCCATATTTACCTTGTTGGGGTACATGCGCTTTCCTTCTTCGTAGGCCAGGCTGTAGAAGTCCGTCTGCTGGAAGTTGGTGGCTACCGTATCGCCGGCGGGGAAGTTGAATACCACGATGTCATTCCGTTCCACCTTGCCGAAGCCCGGTACGCGCTTGTACTTCCATTGAGGCCATTCGATGTACGATTTGGTGTTGAACACTGGCAGTGTATGCTGCGCCAACGGCATGGAGAGCGGCGTGTTCGGCACGCGCGGGCCGTAGCTCATCTTGCTGACGTAGAGGAAATCGCCTACCAGCAGCGACTTTTCCAACGAAGAAGAAGGTATCTGATAGTTCTGGAACACATAGATGTTCACGAAATAGACGGCCACCAATGCAAAGACGATGGCATCTACCCAACTCATCACGCTGCGCACGGCAGGATTCTCCGATTTCTTCCAGAAGCCCCAGGGGATTTTCTTGCTGATATAGATATCGAAAATGAAGGGTACTACAATCAGTCCCCACCAGCTTTTCACCCAGACGAGGAAGATAAGGTATAGCAGAGTGATGATACCGAACTTAATCCATTGGGCACGTGTTGCTTTTCTCATAATGCTATGTTTATTAATAGTAACTCAATGAGGATAGTGTTATTTTAGAAATGGGAATAAGTCCTCTACTCCCAGGAAACCTTCGTGACAGGCTGTATATTCTGCCGCCAGCACAGCCCCCAGTGCAAAGCCTTTCCGGTTCTTGGCATCGTGAATGATGGAGATACTGTCGGCTTCGGAGTCATAACGGATGCAGTGGATGCCCGGCACTTCGCCTTCGCGGATGGAACTGATGGGCAGTTCGTCCGTTGCGCATTCGTTGGAGCCGGAGATGCTGCCGTCTGGTGCCTGGAGGGTTCCTTTCACCCATTTGTCTTTGCGGTCGATGTTTTCCAGGATTCCTTCGGCAAGGGTGATGGCTGTGCCGCTTGGAGCATCCAGCTTATGGATGTGGTGCGTTTCGCTCATCGTCACGTCGTAAGTCGGGAACTGGTTCATAATCTTTGCCAGATATTTGTTGACGGCCGAGAAGATGCTTACTCCCAGGCTGAAGTTCGATGCCCAGAACAAGGTCTTTCCGCCTTCGGTGCAGAGTTTCTTTACTTCGTCTCCATGTTCGGCCATCCATCCCGTGCTGCCCGATACGAGTTTCACACCGGCTTTGAAAGCTTTCATGTAATTGTTGTATGCCACCATGGGGTTGGTGAACTCTATGGCAACGTCGGCACTTTTGAAGGCGGCCGATTCAAAGTCTTCCTGGTTATTGACATCGATGATGCTGACAATCTCATGTCCGCGGTTGAGGGCAATTCTTTCTATCTCTTTGCCCATTTTGCCGTAACCGATTAATGCAATTTTCATTGTTTCTATCTATTATATTCAGTTTATCAACAAACTATAGGTCGCAAAGATAAGATTTTTCTTACATTTGCGCTCTACATTAACGTCTTGTTAACAATGGAACAACTACTGCATTACGTTTGGAAACACAAAATATTTCCCTTGCAAGTACTTCGAACCACCTCCGGGCAACCGGTCGAAGTGATAGATCCCGGTCTGCCGAATACCAACGCAGGCCCCGACTTCTTTAACGCCAAGCTGAAAATTGACGGCACACTCTGGGTGGGCAATGTCGAAGTGCACACGCAAGCTTCGGACTGGCTGCGCCACGGACACGACCGCGACCGGGCCTACGATACGGTTATCCTGCATGTTGTCGGGGAATCGAATTGCGATGTATACCGCACCAATGGAGAACTCGTTCCCCAGGTGCTGCTTCCTTGTCCCGAGTCTGTCCGCCAGCGTTACGATGAGTTGCGGCAGACGGAGATTTATCCGCCTTGCTATTCCATTCTTGCTTCCCTTCCCAAGCTGACGGTTCACTCCTGGCTGTCCGCCTTGCAGGTAGAGCGTTTCGAGCAGAAAGCACGTGCCATATCCCAAAGGCTGGAACGCTTTAACCGCCATTGGGAAGATGTCTTTTTCATCACCCTTGCGCGCAACTTCGGCTTCGGACTGAATGGCGACGCCTTCGAGGCATGGGCCGGGCGCTTGCCGTTTCGGGCGGTAGATAAACATAGGGATAACCTCTTGCAGGTAGAGGCATTCTTCCTGGGACAAGCCGGCTTGTTGGAAGAGGAGCTGCCGGATGCGGATGACTATTACCTGAAACTGCGGAAAGAGTTCGCTTACCTGCAACACAAGTTCGAACTGCCTGCTCCTATGACTGCCGATCAGTGGCGGTTCCTGCGTTTGCGTCCCGGCAACTTCCCGCATGTGCGCCTGGCGCAGCTTGCCTATCTGTATCACAAGGAACAGTCTCTCTTCTCCCGGATCATGGAGGCGGAGACGCTGGAAGCAGTGAAGAAGATACTCACCATCAAAGCATCGGCCTATTGGGAGGAGCACTTCAATTTCAAGAAGGCTTCGCCCCGGCAAGAGAAGCGGGTAGGAGAGGGGGCTTTGAACCTGATTGCTATCAATACGGTTATCCCGTTTCTGTATGCCTATGGGTTGCATAAAGCCGATGAAGTGCTTTGCGACCGTGCCACCCGCTTCCTGGAGTCGCTCAAGGCGGAGAACAACCACGTCACCCGCCTGTGGGATGGTGCAGGCTTGCCGGTATTTACAGCTGCCGACTCGCAAGCGCTGCTTCAGCTACAGAAAGAGTATTGCGATAAGAAAGATTGCCTGCGCTGCCGCTTCGGTTATGAATATTTGAAGTGTAAGTAACATTCATATCGATATAGAAATGAAGTAAATGATAAACATGAGTATCTCAAACTCTCCCGCCTGAAAGGGGGAGTACCCCGTAGGGGGGAGGGGGTCTTACATAAGCAGAGAGTAACTTTGCAATAGATAAGTCCCTTCGGATGTAAAACCCCTCCGCCCTACGGGCACCTCCCCTTTCAGGCGGAGGAGTTTGAGATACTCTTGCTCATAACCCTGTCAGGAGCGAATGAAATGTCAGCCAGTAGTAGCTCAAAACACCAAGTTTTGCGACTGAACCGTAAATGCCACAAGTGGGTAGTGACAGAAAGCCCCTGCGAAGCCGTAGCCTCGCAGGGGCTTTCTGCATGTTTTCTATTGTTTTTATAGCGTGGCAATCTTTTCGGCACTCAAGCCGGTGATATCGGCAATCGTTGCGTTGTCGAATCCTTTGTTCTTCATCTTCCGGGCAGCAGAGAGGCGCTCTTCTTCTTTTCCTTCTGCTCTTCCTTCTGCTATACCTTCCAGTCTCCCTTCCAATTTAGCAGAATCGATCACATCATTCTGAATCATCACCGCACTAAGATGTTCATCATACGCCCGGCGCTCTTGTGGCGTCATCGAGTAGTACTTCAGCTTCTCGCGTGCTTCTTCCAAGCCGGGAGCTGTAGTATCGGGGCGTATTATTCCGCTTTTCAGATACCTCATCCATTCTTCCAGCGGCGTAACCGCCACCTGGTTGAACTCATTGACACGGATCAAAACATATTCCGGGAAAATCTCAGCAGGCATACGCGTCACTATTGCGTTCTTTTCCTTGACATTGATTTGCAATTTATCGCCGGTATGTACACCTATAAAATTATTCTGTCCGTAGTACAGGTAATCACTGCCGATGCCGATGTCGAAGTACAGTATGCTGATGGAATATATCTTCTTCACATGATAGTAAGTTTCGCCCAGCGAAATATGCTCGGTGATTGCTTTGGCCACGCCGTAAAGAATACGTTCCAGGTAATAGAGTTCGCGCGTGTTCTGTATTTCGATGATGATGATTTCATCCTTGCTGTTGCGCGCTTTGATGTCCACCCGGTTGAATTTATCATCGGCGGTCTGCTGGTTACCCTCACTTTCGAGTATCTCCAGGATGGTGACTTTTTCTTTCAGGAATACGGTCAGGAACCCTTCGAGCACACCAAAGTTAGCTTTCTGACGTAGCAGGCGCTTGATGGCCCAGTCAAATCGTATGTATTTATCTTCCAAATAAGTTTCCATGATTGCTTTCTTTTTTTAGAACTAAACAAAGGTATTGCTTTTACTTTAAAAAACAAGCAGTCAGGGTACATTTTACTTGATTTTAAATGAGATATATACAGAGATATTGTATCTTTGCCTGCAGAAAAATAACTAGCGCATTATGAAGACAATTCATTCCGTTTTTTGTCTGTTTGCGGCACTTATGCTGACCACTTTCAGCAGCGCGGCCGCCGGGGAGGAAGATTTCAAGGAATTCCTCCGGAAGTTCACATCCAGTGCTTCATTCCAGTATTCTCGCATCAAGTTTCCGTTGAAATCTCCCATTGCCCTGTTGCAGGATGATGGCGAGACGGAGCAGACTTTCCCCTTCACCCGCGACAAATGGGCGTTGCTGGACGGCGAGACGCTGAAGGAAGGACGTACCACGGAAGAAGAAGGAGGAGTCTACATCTCCCGTTTCACCATCGACGAGCCGGCACATAAAGAATTCGAAGCAGGCTATGATGAGTCCGAACCCTCCCTGCGTGTTGTCTTCGAGTTGACGGACGGCAAGTGGTATGTCACCGATTGCTACAACGACTGGTATAACTTCGACCTGCCCATCAGTGAACTGGAAGAAACGGTTCATACGGTGCAGGAAGAGAATAAGGCTTTTGAGGAATTGCATCCCTGAAGACATTGACAGCTGTTACATTTTTAGACTTCTTCTGTACGATTTATGCCCCTCTTTTTCCTGAAAGAGGGGTTTCTTTGCATCGTCCTTAATTTGTTCTAATCATTAATACCTTGAAATATGCGACAGCAACTTCTATTGACAACGCTTCTCTCTTTAATACTTCCCTTCATCGGGTCGGATGCCAGACTCTCCGACTGGGTATCGGAAGACTCCTCCGCGAAAGTACAGATCACTTGCATCGGCGATACCATGGATATCGTCTCCCCCGACGGTCTGTCCCTTTGGTACAAACACCGCCTGACGGGTGATTACGAAATCACCTACCGCGTAAAAGTTGTCATGGAGAGCGGTACGTACGACCGCCTCAGCGACCTCAACTGCTTCTGGGCCGCCAACGACCCCCAACATCCCGACGACTTCTTCTCCCGCAGCCATTGGCGCAACGGCGACTTCAAGAACTACAATACCCTGAACCTCTTCTACGCAGGCTACGGCGGCAACGAGAACCAAACCACCCGCTTCCGCGAATATCACGGAGAATACTACGGCATAGACGACGCCAAGGTAAAACCCATCTTAAAGGAATATACCGACGCCCCCCACCTCCTGAAACCCAACCACTGGTACGAAATCCGCATCCGTGTGGCCGACGGCGTCACCACCTACCGGATGGACGGCGAAGAACTCTTCCGCCTCCCAATAGAGCCCGGCCGGGGCGACGGTTACTTCGCCCTGCGTCTGTGGCAGAACCACGTACGCTTTGCCGGTTTTCAAGTGAATCAAATAAATACTAACCTTAAATAAACAGACATGATGCAATTCAGCAGTAAATGGAAAGTCGGGGCAGCAGCGCTCCTTTGGATGTTATCGTCCGTGGACGGACAAGCGCAAATAGTGAAGCACGAGCGCCTGCTCTCCTTCGAAGACCCGCAAGTCCCCACGTTTATCACCGCAACCGATGCACAGCTCGGCATCAGCGACGAACATTACAGAGACGGTGAACACAGCCTGAGCTGGACTTTCGAGCCGGGTGCCGTCCTCTCCATCAAGAAAGACCTCAAGTTCGAGAAGAAAGACCCTACGGGCGTGGACACTTACCTTTCCGCCTTCATCGTATGGGTGTACAACGAGCAGGCACAGGACAAAACAATCGAGTTCGAGTTCCTGAAAGACGGGAAGCGATGCACCTCCTTCCCCTTCGGCATCAATTTCACCGGTTGGCGCGGAGCCTGGGTGTGCTACGAACGCGACATGCAAGGCACCCCGGAAGAAGGGATGAACGAAATCCGCATCGTTGCCCCCGACGTAGAAGGCAAGCTCTTCTTCGACCACATGCTCACTGCCAGCAAGGTCGACGCCCGTCAGCAGACCGCCGACGTGCAGGTGCCCTTCGTAAACAAAGGTACTACCAATCACTGGCTTGTAATCTACGAGCACTCCTTGTGGAAACCGGAGATTCCCCTGTCCCCCATCAACGAATCTCAGAAGCAAGATATAAAGACCATGGAGAAGCGCTTCCGCGACATGCTCTACACCCCTTCCCGGCTTACGGACAAGGAGATGGAAACCATCCGCACGAAGTACGACTTCTACAAGATAACGTATAAGAACGGCAAAGTGACCGGCCTTCCCGTTTACTTCGTCCGCCAGTCCGAGGCATACGAACGTCTGATTCCCAATTGGGACAAGGATATGTTCCCAAGGATGGGCATAGAAATCAGCGAATACTTCAATCTGATGAAGCGCATTGCCACTGCCTACAACAATACGCAGGATGCCGCCTTGAGAGACGAGTTGAAGCAGAAGTTCCTTGCCATGTACGACAACATCACCGACCAGGGCGTAGCCTACGGCAGTTGCTGGGGAAACATCCACCACTACGGTTACAGCATGCGCGGCCTCTTCGTATCTTACTTCCTGATGAAGGACGTACTGCGCGATGCCGGCAAACTGGACGAAGCCGAACGCACGCTGAACTGGTACGCCATCACCAACGAGGTATATCCCAAGCCCACCGTCAACGGCATCGACATAGATACCTTCAACACCAAGTTGCAAGGCCGCGTCGCCAGCATCCTCATCATGGAAGATACGCCGGAGAAGCTGCAATACCTGCGTTCCTTCTCCCGCTGGCTGGACTACGGCTGTCGTCCTGCACCGGGATTGGCCGGTTCGTTCAAGTCGGACGGCGCCTGCTTCCACCACTGCAATGCCTACCCTGCCTATGCCGTAGGCGGACTGGACGGTGCCACGAACATGATTTATCTGCTGAGCGGCACCGAATTCAAACTGTCGGAGTTCGCCCATCAGACGGTGAAGAACGTGCTACTCACCATGCGCTTCTACTGCAACCTGAAGCAATGGTCGCTCTCCATGTCCGGCCGTCATCCCAACGGCGGGGGCGAACTGATTCCTATCCAATATGCCACGATGGCCATTGCCGGAACTCCGGACGGCAAGCAGAAGTACGACCCGGATATGGCTGCCGCCTACCTGCGCCTGGTTTCCTATAACGAAACGCCTGCTCAGGATGCTCCCGAATATCTTCCGAAAGCTTCTGCCCGTCATGAAATGGAGATGAAGCGCCTGCTCGAAGCACAAGGCTTCCGTCCCGAACCCGACCCGCAAGGCAACCTGGCACTGGGTTACGGCTGCGTGTCCGTACAGCGCCGTGACAACTGGGCGGCCGTAGTACGCGGACATTCCCGCTACCTCTGGGCTGCCGAACACTACCTGCCTGCCAACTTCTACGGCCGCTACCTGGCACACGGCAGTATGCAGATCTTGACCGGAAAACCCGATGAAATGGTCACTTTTGCCACCAGTGGCTGGCAAGAAGCGGGTTTCGACTGGAACCGCATCCCCGGTGTAACCAGCATCCACCTGCCCTTCGACCAGCTGCGTGCCCGCGTGCTCAATGTAGATGTTTTCTCCGGTATGGAAGAAATGCTCTACTCTGACGAAGCCTTTGCGGGCGGTTTGTCCCAAGGCCGGTTGAACGGTAACTTCGGAATGAAGCTGCACGAACACGATAAGTACAACGGTTCCCACCGCGCCCGCAAGTCTTTCCACTTCTTCGGCGGCACCATCGTTTGCCTCGGCACGGACATCGAGAACCTGAACACGGAATATCCCACGGAAACCACCGTCTTCCAGCTTGCCGCCCTTACTCCCGAGACGCACCAATACTGGGATGCTTATCAGAGCGACGGTCAGACTTACATCGACCCGAACGGCGTAGGCTATTACATCTCCAAAGCCTCCATGCGCGATGCGAAATACGAAAAGAACTTCCCGCAAGTCACCGTGGGCGAGCGTAGCACCAAGCCTACTTCCGGCGATTGGGTATCTCTCGTCCTGCAACACGGCAAGGCTCCGAAAGGCGCTTCTTATGAATATGCCGTATTGCCCCGCACCGATGCCGCCTCTTTGAAGGCTTTCGCCAAGAAGCCCACTTACAAGATTCTCCAGCAAGACCGCAATGCCCACATCGTCCGTTCCCTGCCGGAGCACCTGACCTCATACGTCTTGTTCGAAACCCCGCAGGCACTTCCTGCCGACGGTCTGTTGCAGAAAGCCGATACTTCCTGCCTCGTCATGATACGCGAGGACAAGGACAAGCTCCTGCTCACCGTCTCTCAGCCGGACCTTGCCTTGTATCGCGGTCCCAGCGACGAAGCCTTCGACAAAGACGGCAAGCGCATCGAACGCAGCATCTACTCCCGTCCGTGGATAGACAACGAAAGTGGTGAGATCCCCGTAACCGTTACCCTGAAGGGTGAGTGGCAGCTTGCCGAGACACCTTACTGTAAGCTTGTATCGGCAGATAAGAAGCAAACCGTATTGCGCTTCACTTGCCGGGATGCAGCAAGCTTTGATGTAGAGTTGAGGAAGAAATAACCTTAACGGCTGTTGCAGTATACCTTAGCGGTTATTACTCTATATCTTAGCCCTGATCACATTACTATTTAGCATACAGAAGATCCCCATGCTTTTTTCGAAAACATGGGGATCTTTTATACTATAACACCCGGATCTTTTACCCCAAAAGATGGGGATGTTTTGGGGTAAAACACCCGGATGTTTTGGGTGCTAAGTCCTGATGTGATGTACGCTAAGTCCCGGCAGGATGTAACCTGACTTCCAATGCGCATCACGCAAGGTCTTGACTTCTTGTCTTTATGAATCTTATGTGTCCGGCGGCCGGAGTAAGTAGCCGCCTTATTCTCAGTAAGAACCGAGCAGATTGCTGACAGCTGCCTGATAATTCGCCAGCTTGCTCGTCTTGTGGATTGTCTTCTTCGCTTTCCGGTCTCCGTCCGGCAACAGATATTCCCAGAAGCTTTTCATCTTCATCAGCAGTTGCACTTCTCCGCCTTGCAGCAGTTCCTGGTAGTTGTTGAATACCTCGGCGTGCAGTTGCCCCACCTTTTTAGCCATTTCATCGGAAGAAATCGGCTTTCCCTGCCGGTACTCCATGGCCAGGGCAGGATTGGCAAGCAGTCCGCGGCCGATAACGATGCCTGCCAGCCGGGGGAAGCGTGCTGTGATGGATTGTATATCTTCCGGCGTATGCAGATCTCCATTGTAAAGCAGCGGTTTGTTGCATTCCTGGTAGAAGGCCTCGAAGCCGTTCAGGTCTACTTCTCCTTTGTACTGTTGTTTTCCCAGGCGGGGATGGAGGATGATGTGCGATAGGGGGAGCTCGTTGAACAGAGGTAGCAGGGCAAGACACTCTTCGGCATTGTCCCAACCCAATCTCAGTTTGACGGAGAAACGGATGTCGGGATGCTTCTCGACGGCATTGGTCAGGAGGGCTTTTACCTCTTCGGGATAGGGCAGCATGCCTGCACCGTTGTGCCGTCGGGCTAACATGGGGAAGGGACAGCCCAGATTTATGTCCACTTCTTTGTACTCTTTTTCGATGAAAAGGGTCATTATTTGTTCTAACTTGTCCACTTCCGGCGCAATGAGCTGTGGTATCAGGTGCAAGCCTTGATTATGGCTTGGGTCGATGTCGCGGATGTCTTTCCGCCGTATCTCTCCACGCTCTACGCGCACGAAAGGGGAATAATAAGTCTCGATGCCCCCGAAGATGCGGGCATGTGCCTGCCGGTAGATGGCGTCGGTGTATCCTTGCAGCGGGGCGAAGTGTATGATTGTGTTCTCGTTCATGGCTGCAAAGATAGGGATTTTTATTTCTTGTCTTGTATGGGAATCACCATATTCCAGGAGCGGGAAGCATTCTCGAATCCTCCGGGGCCGTCCATGGTGGCAAAGAAGATGTAGGCAGGCTTACCGTCTTCGAAGAAGATGAAGGGGCGTTCCAGTTGTCCTTGCATCTCCACCCGGCCGTCTTCCCACTCTACGGTACGCGAGTAGGCTTTCGGGTCTTTGTCTACCGTCCAACGGATGCCGTCTTTGGAGTGTGCCATGACGCCGCCGCCCTGTTCGCCGGTAAACTTGGCTACGTGGTCTTTGAAGATGGCATGATAGCCGTCTGCATCTTTCCACAAGAAAGGGTCTTCGGCTTCGCCTTGGCCGTCTACCTCAAAGATAGGTCGGTCGTTGTTCAGCACTTGGTAAGGGCCTTCGATGCAGGGTGCGTAAGCCATTCCGAGGCTCATGGCCGAGTGCATGGGGCCGTCGAGGTAGTGGCGTCCTTTGAATATCATCATTACGGAGCCGTCTTCTTGCACAAAGGGAGAGGGGTTCGATGTGAGGAAGCTGTAGAAGGTGTTGGGTTTGGTCTTCAGGATAGGCTCGTCCTGGCGCTTCCAGGGGCCGTAGGGAGAATCGGCAACAGCCAGTCCGATGCGCTTGTTGGAGCGGGCAACGGTGCACCAGGGGCTGTCCAGGGTGAGTTGCTCGTAAGTAGGGTCGGCAAAGGGGTGGGTGGAGCCCATGTAGATGAGGTAGTACTTGCCGTTCTGTTTCAGTATGCGGGGGTTGTGCGTAGAGCGTCCGTCCCAATATTGCGCGCCGCGGGCGGGCAGTGCTACGTCGCTGAAGCGGTAAGGGCCTTGCGGCACGTCGGCTACGGCATGTACTATCTCGGAAGCTACCATCCATCCCGGATGGAACGGCAGCGTTTTGGGGAAGCGCGAAACAAACATGTGGTACTTTCCGTCTTCGCCTTTCACCACCGAACTGCCCCACGTCCAGTAGCCTTCGGACTCGAAAGCCGGCGTGCGGGGTGCTTTGCCCAAGCGATGAAACAACGGGTTGGCTGATGTCTGTTTCAGTTCCACCAGGTTCTCTATTTTCTGTGCGGATGCCGTCAAGGGTAGGAGGGCGGCAAGGAGGAGGAATAAGTGGTATCTTTTCATTGGAATGATGTTGTGAAGGTTATTAGACGCAGGCAAAGATAACCATTCTATTTATCCTCTGTACACCCTCTTGATTGTTCCGTACGAAAACAGCACCTATTCCGTATGATTATTGGTTCTCTGTTTTTATATTTGGTGTACAAAACTGAAAATAATCTTTTGGAAGTTGCTCAACTGATAAACTCTTTATATCTTTGCTGCATGAGCAGAAAGATAATAGCATACGAAAACTACTATAAAAACTTTTTTGATACCTTAGACAAAGGCACACAGGAGAAAGTTTTATATGGTTTGCTCTTATTGAAAACTCAAGATAGACTACCGGCTAAATATGTGAAGTTCCTCAAAGATGGTTTATATGAGTTAAGAATAGAGTGGCAAAGTAATATTTATCGGATTTTCTTTTGTTATGATGAAGGGAGCATTGTGATATTGTTCAACGGCTTTCAGAAGAAAACGCAGAAGACACCCGATAGAGAGATAGATAAAGCATTGAAACTAAAGAAAGAATATTATGAGCGAAAAAGAACTAAAGATGTTTGATGTCGATGCGCAATTGGATGCTGCATTTGGCAGAGAAGGAACCCAAGAGCGTAGAGCTGCTGAGGATAGGGCTAATGCTTTCTTTACAGGGCAGATCATTGAAGAAGCAAGAAAGAAAGCAAATATGACGCAAGAGGAGCTTGCTGAAAAGATAGGTACGAATAAGTCTTATATTTCTCGAGTGGAAAAGGGCAGAACTGAGCCAAAGGTATCCACTTTCTATCGTATTGTTTCTGCGCTTGGGCTAAATGTTGAGCTAACTCCGGCTATGTGATTTCCCTTTTGTTATTGTATATAAAGAAAGGGAAGAACCTCGCGGCCCCTCCCTCTCGTACATATCAAATTGATTAAGGTCTATTTGATTCCTTTGATAATAAGGTTAGAAAAAATTGTGTCAGTACGTTTCTATTAGTAACCTGCGTTGTTGGTCCATTGTGTCAGCTGAATTTGCTGATAAGGTATCGGGAAGTAATAGTGATTGTTGCTCTGGAAGGTAGAACCGCTCCAGGTTTCAGATCTTACTTCGCTTACCTTCTCCAGGCGAACCAGGTCGAACCAACGCTTCATTTCTGCGAAGAATTCCCAGCCACGTTCGTTGAATACAGCTGTTTCGAATGCAGTAGCATCAGTAGTCGTAGTCAACTGCTCCTTTGCGTAGCCAGCACGCTTTTGTACGGTCTGGATAGCTTCCAAAGCTTGTGAGTTTACGCTGTTGGTTGCGCGGGTAGAAGCTTCTGCGTACATCAACAATACATCTGCATAACGATAGATACAAGTGATACCGTTGGCTTGTGCACTCTTACCCGGAGCACCTTCGTCATAGTCGTAGTACTTGGAGATAGCGGGAAGTTTGTCGGCACTTTCCTTATAAGTGACGTGACCGTTTTTCGTGTCCCACTCCGTCATGTAGTTCCATGCCTTACGTGCATCGTCCGGATAGTTCAGGAAGAAGCTTTCATTGGCATAATAGTCAGACCAACCGGCGTTAGGGGCGAAATCGCTCGGATAGTATGATTTACCGTAGTTACTTGCAGTTTTCAATTTCGCACTGTGATGGATAGCGAACATTACTTCGTTGGCCTGTTCTTTATTGGCTTCTTTCCACAGTTCAGAGTATTCTTCTGTCAGGTGCAGACCGGAATGATCAATAATATCTTTGGCTGCAGCAGCTGCCAATGAGTAATATTCTTGTCCTCTCTTAAGAGGCCAACCTGCCATAGTCATGTAAGCATCGGCAAGGCATGCTTCGGCTGCCCATTTGGAAGGAGTAGAGCTAAAGCCGGTGCGGCTCTTTGCTGGCAATAGTTCCACAGCTTTTTTCAAACTTGGGATAACTGCTTGGTCGTAAATTTCTGCAACGGCAGTTCTCGGCATATAGGTAGAAGCATCTTCTTCTTTGAGGATCAAAGGTACATCACCGTACATGCGTACCAAGTAGAAATAAGAAAGTCCACGAAGGAAGTAAGCTTCTCCCAATACTTGTTCGAACTTCTTGGCTTGATCTGAGTTTTCCGGAAGCACTGTCTTGTTGATGAGCTTGTTGGAATTGTTAATAACAGTAAAGAAGAGCGACCATGTCGTATCAAAATCAGCAGTATTGGCTGTAATGCTTGGAGACAATCTGTAATAGTTTGCTAATTCATTGTTTGCCTTTGCTGCACGGTAGATGATGTCGTCTGAGCATACGTTTATACGTTGCAGACGGCAGTTGAAACCATAGTTACCATTCCACAGGTCGTTGTAGAGTGCTGTGGCGGCTTGTTGAATACCATTTAGGTCCATGCTGGCGATGTATTCTTCTTCAGTGATGAAGGATTGCGGCTCTTGTGTCAAGTCTACACAAGAAGTCGTCAGAAACATGCTGCTGGCGATTGTTGCTATATATGCTAATTTTTTCATATTATTCTTGTTTAAAAGGTAAATCATTAGAATGAGAAATTCAAACCGATCAGGTAGTTGCGGCTGTTAGGATATGAACCCCAGTCAACACCTTGTACCAGCGGGCTACCCATGGTAGCTTCCGGATCCAAACCAGAGTAGCTGGTGATGTGGAACGGGTTCTGAACAGAAACATAGAGGCGCAGGTTGGTAATGCCGAGTGACTTGCAGGTCAATTCAGGCAAAGTATAACCCAAAGTAATGCTCTTCATCTTGATGAAGCTTCCGTTTTCTACAAAGCGGCTGCTGAACATATTCTTATTTTCAGTACCACCAACGAATCCCGGTACGTCTGTATTGGTGTTAGTCGGCGTCCAACGGTTCAAGAAGTCGCGCATCGGAGTAACACCGGCCATAGTCTGTCCATTCACAGTGTTGTATCCCATCTGATGAGTGGCGTTATAGATATCGAAGCCGTGGAAACCTATTACGAAGAATGAGAAGTCAAAATTCTTGTAGTTGAAGCTGTTGTTCCAACCCCAGTTGAATGTAGGCTGACCACAACCGATGATACCTTGGTCTGCATCGTTTATTACTCCGTCTTTATTAACATCTACATATTTGGAGTTACCGGCTACTACATTATAAACTTCACCGTTTGTTTTGCCATTCGTGTTGCCGTTAGCGTCTACGAAAGGAGCATTAACTTCGTTTTCCTGCCAGATTCCGCCAAAAGTATATCCATAGAATGTACCCAACTTTTCGCCTTCGATCATTTGGAATAACTGGTTCTGGAAGTTACCGGCTTGTTGCTGACGATGGTTGGCGGTCGGTATCTTGTTGAAAGTACCTTTATTGTGTGATAAGGTAAGATCTGTATGCCAGCTGAAATCTTTGCTGGTGAACGGATCTGCACTGATGGTAAATTCAACACCGGTATTCTTGATTTCGCCGGAGTTCATCAACAGTTTGCTGTAACCCATGTGTGCAGGTTGTGCCAATTCCAATAAGATGTCTTTGGACAGTTTGTTATACCAATCGGCTGTCAAACGTACACGACCGTTGAGGATACCAAAGTCAACACCTACGTTGAATTGATCATTACGTTCCCACTTCAGATAAGGAGCGGCGGGGCGGTCTACTTTGTAAGAAGTCGATCCGTCGCTGTTTCTTACCGGAGTCATTTTAGAGAAAATACGGTAAGCTTCTACAGCTTGGTTACCTACAGAACCGTAGCCAAGGCGAAGTTTCAACTGGTCGATGAAACTGTTGTCCTTCAAGAAGTTCTCTTGTTTCAGATCCCAAGCCAAGGCAGCAGAAGGGAAGTAGCTCCATTTGTCTTTCAGACGTGAAGAACCGTCGGCACGGATAGAGGCAGTAACCATATAACGATTCATAAATACATAGTTCACGCGGAACATACCGGACATCAATGTATTAATGACACGGTCGGAACCGATTGCTGCAAGATTAGCATCAGACCATGCAAGGTTGTTGGTACCTATGCGATCGATGTAGTCCAGATTGTAAGCAGTACCTGTATGATTGTAATTGTTGTCGTAAGATTGCTCAAATACAGCTGTGGCATTAATACGATGGTTGGCATTGAATTCTTTAACGTAACTTAAAGTGTTGGTGTTTAGCCAAGAGGTATTCCAATAGCTACGAGATATACCTTGAGTCATGTTGTTCTTGTAGTTGTAATAGCTTTGTTCGTTTTCTACAGAGGTATTCAGTCTGTTGTCGAACAAAACACCCAGTTGTGAGCGGAAGCTCAAACCATCCATGATGTCGAACTGAACATAACCTTGGATGCGGTTATTTATCGTCTTATTAGAGTTATTGGATTCCCAGATATATCCCATCGGATTGTATGAAGGGCTGCCGTCAAAGAATGCATTGTTGTATCCACCCTCTTCGTTTTTCGGTTCGATGGTGTTGGGGAAATACATGGCTTGTTGAATTAAGCCGTCGTATTCGGTGATACGCGGAGATGTTGTTTCTCTGTAGTGACCGTAGATATTCATACCGGCTTTCAGCCATTTCTTGATTTTGGTGTCTACCTTCAAACGCCAGCTGTAGATTTGGCTGCTTGATTCTTTAATGATACCTTCATCGTTTTGGTAGCGGAGAGATGCCAGGAAAGTAGTTTTTTCACCGCCACCGGCGATAGACATTTCATAGTTCTGTGTAACGGCAGGGCTACGGAAGATTTCTCTTGAATAGTCGAAACCAGCTTTACCAGACTTGAAAGCAGCCAGCTGATCGGCGCTATAATATTTATTACTTTCGCCAAAACGTTCTTGTCCGTACTCGTTAAGCAAGTTTGCATACTCGTATGGAGAAAGGTTATCAGCATATTTTGCCACAGTCTTAATGTTAGCGAATGCGTTGAAGGATACAGTCAACTTATCCTTAGACGGATTCTTCGTACTAACCAGAATCACACCATTAGCACCCCGAGAACCGTAAACAGCCGTTGCAGATGCATCCTTCAATACTTCGATAGATTGGATGTCGGCAGGGTTCAGAGATTGGAGAGAGCCACCGATGAAACCGTCGATAACAACCAGCGGGCCAGTTTCAGCAGTGATAGAGTTGATACCGCGCACGCGGATGGTGTTGTCTTCGCTTGGGTTACCGGAACCGGAGAGAACCGATACACCCGCCATACGTCCTTGAAGGGCATCGGACACGTTACCGGTAGGAGTTCCTTTCAAGGCATCGGCAGCTTTTACCGAAGCAACTGCACCCGTCAAGTCACTTTTGCGCTGAACGCCGTAACCTACTACTACAACTTCTTGCAGCAGTTGGGTGTCTTCAGCCAGTTTCACGTCGATTTTGGTTTTGCCGCCTACAGCGATCTTCTGTGTCTGGTAGCCGATGTAGGAGAATACGAGCGTTGCGTTTGCGGGGACACCGGGAAGGGTGTAGTTTCCGTCGATGTCTGTGATACATCCGTTGCTGGTTCCTTCAACTTGGATGGAAGCACCAATCACCGGACCTAAGTTGTCAGTCACTGTACCCGTTACTGTGAGATTCTGTGCGTTTGCCTGCGTGGCAAATAGGACAGAGAGCAACATGATACCTAATGCTTTAAAGAAGCTAGATTTCTGTTTCATAAATATTAATTTAATTAGTTATTAATAAAGGTTGTTCTTTCGTTTGGTACCCGTTTGAACGATTAAATCACATCGCAAAAGTAGGAGATGAGTAGTAGAAATGTATTAGTTAATAGTTCGCAAAAAGTACGAATTCGTACAAAACCTGCGAACAACACCTATCTTGTACTATTTCCGTTCCTCCTGGTTCCGGGCGGCCTTCACTTCGTCCAGAAGGGTGGAGAGGGAGGCTACCTTGTCGGGATGGTCAGGTGCAATATTGTTCTTCTCGGATGGATCGACGGAAAGATTGTACAGTTGCGGATGTGGGTCATTGCCCATTTCCGTTCGGGTCCAATATTCCAGTGCGGGCTTGTCGCTGGGCTCGATATATTTCCAGTCTCCCTGGATGATGGACAGGGTGTTGTCAAGATTTTGCTGCACGATGTAACCACATCCGGTGGGGTCTGTACCGAGGAAGTTGTTCAGCTGGTCGCGGCTGTCGGGAGCGATGCCGGGGGCGAGCGGATGGTTCAACAGGGCGGCGAGCGAAGCATAAACATCGATCATGGAGAAGAGCGCTTGCTGCTTGCCGGGCTTGATGCCTTGCGGCCAGCGTACGATGAACGGGATGCGTGTGCCGGCATCGAAGGCGCTGTACTTACCGCCGCGGTAGTGCTTCATGGGAGTATGGCCGTTCAGCAGTTCGCGGGCTTGGTCCTGATAGCCGTCGTCGATGACGGGGCCGTTGTCGCTACAGAAGACGAAGATGGTGTTGTCGGCCAGGTTCAGGCTGTCCAGTGTGTGCATGATTTGTCCGACGGTCCAGTCCAGTTGCAGGATGACGTCGCCGCGGGGGCCGAGGCCGCTCTTGCCTGCAAAGCGGGGGTGGGGGACGCGGGGAACGTGGACGTCTTGCGTACCCATATAGAGGAAGAAGGGTTCGTCTTTATGAGCCGTGATGAAGCCTTGGGCTTGGGCGGTGATGACGTCGGCGATGTCTTCATCGGTCCAGAGGGCGGAACGTCCGCCGGTCATCCAGCCGATGCGGGGGATGCCGTTGATGATGGTATTGTTGTGACCCTGGCTGGGCTTCATCTTCACGAGTTCGGGGTTTTCGAGCCCGGTGGGCCAGTCGCCTACTTTATGGTCGTAGCTGACGGTGATGGGGTCGTTGGGGTCGAGGCCTACGACGCGGCCGTTCTGCACGAAGACGCAGGGGACGCGGTCTACGGTGGCGGGGATGATGTATTCGTAGTCGAAGCCGATGTCTTGGGTGTTGGGCTTGATGAGGCCGTTGAAGTCGGTGCCGCCTTTAGGGCCGAGGCCGAGGTGCCATTTGCCGATGGCGGCGGTGGCGTAGCCTTCTGCGCGGAACATATCGGCCATGGTGACGCAGGCGGTATCTATAATGAGTTCGGAGTTACCGGGGGCGATGCCGGTGTTCTCCTGTCGCCAGGGATACATACCCGTCAGCAGACCGAAGCGGGAGGGGGTGCTGGTGGAGGAGGTGGCGTAGGCGTTGGTGAACTGCATGCCTTGGCCGGCAAGGCGGTCGATGTTGGGGGTGCTGATGCGGGTGGCACCGTAGCAACTCAGGTCGCCGATGCCCAGGTCGTCGGCTATCAGGTAGATGACGTTGGGCTTCTGACGGGGGGCGTCCGAGGCGTCTTTCTTCGACGGGGAACCGCAGGCGGCCAGCAGGGCGGCGCCGGGGATCAGGGACCATAAAGGGGAGAAATGTTTCATAGCTCTTTGACTTTAGATTTCTAATTCGGAGGTCAAAGATAGGGAGCTGCCGGGAATTTTGCGTATATAGAAGTACGAAGGAAGGGAGAATTCGTACAAAATACGGATAAAACGAAGAAAACGGATGAATCTGTAAAAGCTCTCCTGTACTCTGCATATAGCCTTGCGAACGGGGTGAAAACTGCGACTCGACGGAGCGAAAAATGCGTCGAGTCGCAATTAAAACTCCGTCGGGTCGCAGTTAAAAATGCGTCGAGTCGCAGTTTTCGCTCCGTCGGGTCGTAGTTTTTGCTCAGATGCTTACTATTCTTCATAGCGCTGATAGACATGAGTTATATTTTTTAGACAGAAGAACATAAGAACAAAAGGATAAATGCAGCTCAGCTAAGCTGCATAAAAAAATATGTTCTTTTGTTCTTATGTCTAAAACAGATTCAATCCGCGTCTGAAAAATAATCACGTCGCAAGGAAACCTCGCAAGGAAATCTCAGCTTTCCTCTTCTTCCTCTTCCTCCCCGGTTCCGCTTTCCCCCTTGCGGTAGGCCAGCGGACTGACATGATAGACGTCCTTGAAGCATTTCGAGAAGTAGCGCGGCGAGCTGAATCCTATCCGGTCGGAGACTTCGGTAATGTTCAGCTCCGGATTGTTGCGCAGCAGCAGTGCGCCCTTCTTCAGGCGGATGGTGAGGATAAAATCGTTCGGCGTCTGTCCGGTGATGGCTTTCAGCTTGGTGAAGAGATTGGTGCGTGCCATCGCCATTTCGCGGGCGAAGGTGGCGACGTTGAATTCCGTATCGTCCAGATGCTTCTCAATGACGGCCATGGCCCGGTCCAGTATCTCCTTGTCGATGGGGTTCGTGGCGAGCATCTGCGCAAAGGCTTGCGGCTGCTTGCTGAACTTCTCTTGCAGGAGGATGCGCGAGTTCACCAGGTTGTTGCAGCGCGAGATGAGCAGGTTGGTGTTGAACGGCTTGGTGATGTAATCGTCCGCACCGATGCGCAGACCTTCGATGTTCTGCTCGATGGCGGTGCGCGCCGTGAGCAGGACCACGGGGATGTGGCAGGTGTTGAAGTCGCTCTTTATCTGCTTGCACAGTTCGGTGCCGGACATGCGGGGCATTACTACGTCGCTCACTACGATGTTGGGCATTTCCCTTTGTACCAGTTCCCAGCCTTCCACACCGTCGGCGGCCGTCAGCACCTGATAGAAGGGCTGGAAGATACCTGCCAGCATTTCGCGGATGGAGGCGTTGTCTTCCACGATCAGTATCTTAGCATCGGGCAGGCGCTTGATGGGAGCGTTTTCTTCGAGTTCGGCCTTCAGCAGGGCGTCGTTTTCGGGTTTGGGAGTCTCTATCTGATGCACGCTGTCGGTATTCTTGTTAATCTGCTCTTCGTCGAACTGGGCATTTCCCAGCCGGAGGCGGACGATGAAGCTGGTACCTTTCCCCAGTTCACTTTCCACATGAATGCTACCGTGATGCAACTCTACAATACCCTTTGTCAGCGCCAGCCCGATACCGGTGCCGGTCTTGCTTGCGTCGGCAGAGTCTACGGGGTCTATCTGGTAAAAGCGGTCGAATATCTTGTCCACTTCCTGTGCATCGATGCCCGTGCCAGTGTCGCTCACGCGGATGACGGCATCGCTGCCTTCGGTCCGTATGCCGAGGGTGATGGTATCTTCGGCCTCGGTGTGCTTGATGGCGTTGGACAGCAGGTTGTTCACCACCTTCTGCAACTGCTTCTGGTCGTACCACACCTCGAGGCTGTCCGTCTCTTTCTCGAACTTGAAGTTGATTTGCTTGGCGCTGGCATATTCCAGGAAGAGCAGGTAGTTTTCGTAGAGGAAGTTGACGATGTTGTGCGGGCTCACTTTAATTTTCATGTGTCCCTGTTCCTGCTTGCGGAAGTCCAGCAGTTCGGTGATGAGCTCGCGCAGCTGGATGCTGTTCTTGTAGATGCCCAACACCTTATTATATATAGCAGGTGTGAAGTTCTGGAGTTGCATCAGCGTTTCCACCTGCGCCACGATCAGCGTCAGCGGCGTGCGGAACTCGTGGGAGATATTGGTGAAGAAGCGCAACTTCGACTGGTTCAGCGCCTCCACGTCCTGAATGTGCTTCTGCTCGTACTTCAACGACTCGCGCAGTTTGATACGCGACTTATAGGTACGCACCAGGTACCATAGCAGGGCGGCCGTCGCTACCAGGTAGAGCAGCCAGGCAAGCGGCGTCTTGTACCAGGGCGGCAGTACGCGGATGATGAGCGATGCCTCCGGGCAGAGGCTTTCGTCCTTGCCGTTGGACTTGATGAGCAACTTGTAGGTACCGGCGTTCAGGTTGGTATAAGTGATGTTGCGCAGGCCGCGGGTACTGTTCCAGTCGTTGGAGAAGCCTTCGAGCTTGTAGATGATGTCGTCTTTGTTGGCCGCCACATAGTTGGAGGTGGCAAACTCGATGCTGAACATGGACTGGTCGGCATTGAGCGTTATCTTGGGCGTGCAGAACAAGGCTTGCTGCAGGATGCCGGTCTCGTCTCCCACTTGTATCTCCGCGCCGTTCACGATGAGGCGGGAGAGGATGATATTGTACGGTTTCGGGGTGAAGTTCAGTTCCATTTCGTGGAAGGAGATCATGCCTTGCGTACCGCCCAAGAAGATTTCGCCGTCGCGGGTCACGCAGAGGGCGTTCTCATTGACGGCGGTCAGCGGGAAACCGTTTTCGGTGCTGTAATTCTGGAAACGCTTGCTTTGGCAGTCGAAGATGGAGAAGCCTTCGTTGGTGATGAGCAACAGCTTGCCGCTGCTGGGCGACTCTTGCGTCTCGTAGATGCAGTCGCTGGCAAGGCCGTTCTTCGCCTGGTCGAAGTTCTCGAAGTCGTTCGTGTCGGGGCGGTACAGGTCCAGTCCGCTGCCCGAGGTGGCAAACCACAGGTTACCTTTGCTGTCTTGGGTGATGTTGTTTACGTTGTTGTTGCTGATGCTGTTCGGGTTGGCGGGGTCGTGGCGGTAGTTGGTCAGCCGGCCCGTGTCAAAGCGGTAGCTGAACACGCCTTCGCCGGTGGCGGCTATCCACAATGTGCCGTTGCGGTCGAAGGTGACGTCGGCCACCATCTTTATCCGCTTGCCTTCCTTGCTGTCTTGGAACAGTTGCCGGCATTTACCGTTGGCGGGGTCGAAGAGGCATACGCCGTACTGGGTTGCTACGACCAGACGGTCCTCGTAGGGGGCAATGTCGCGGACGATGTCCGACGGAAGTGTTTCGGGGTTATCCGCCTCCATCCGGTAGTGGGTGAAGCGGCCGGTGCGGATGTCCAGCTTGTTCAGTCCTCCCAGGTGGGTACCTATCCATATCACTTCCTTCTGCGGGTCGTAGTAGAGCGCCTTGATGTTGTTGTGCGAAATGCTGTTCGGTCCGTCGCCGGGGCGGAACCACTTGAACTCGCGGGTGCGGCGGTTGTAATAGTTCAATCCACCGCCTTCGGTGCCAATCCACAGGTTGCCGTCCTTGTCTTCGATGGTACGGCCTACTACCGGATTGCTCAGTCCTTTCTTCTCGATGGGGGAGTAGATGTAGCGGGTATAGATTTCGTACTCCGGATTGAAGTAGTTTACTCCGCCGAAGTAAGTACCCAGCCATAGTGTGCCTTGATTGTCCTTCACGATGCACCAGATGGAGGAGTGCGTCAGTCCGTCGCTCTGCGTGTCGCTCGCGGTATGGTTCTGAAACAGACCCGTACTCTTGTCGTAGCGGTTCAGTCCGTTGAAAGTTCCTATCCAGATATTCCCCAGGTTATCTTCGCAGCACGCCCTGACGAAGTTGGACGAAATGCTGTAAGGGTTCTTCGGGTCGTCGGTAAAGTTGATGATATTTCCGTCGGGTTGTACCTGATACAGACCCTCCTCCCAGCTACCTATCCACAGATTGCCTTCGCCGTCCTGGTAGATGCTGGTGATGTTTCCTTTGCGGATGGGGTGGCTCAGTTCCTTGCTGTCCAGGTGCAGGCGGTACACGCCGTCGGTGGTGGTTCCCATCCATAGCTGGCCTTTATCCAGGTGCATGCAGCATATTTCCAGGTTCTCGCCTGCCAGTTGGTAATACAAGTCGAAGTTCCCGGTCTGTTCGTTGTAGCGGTATATCTCGTTTCTTTTTCCGATGTAGAGGGCGTCGTTGTAGTAGATGCTGCTGACGGCTCCTTGCAGCAGGGTGGTGAACCGCTGGGTGGCGAGGTTGAATTCGGCAACGCCTTCGGTGCAGAGCAGGTATATCTTCCCGTTGTGGTTTCCGGCCATGCGCAGCACGGTGTTGCAGAAGAGGCTGTAAGGGTCGTTCTTCCGCAGCTTGTAGGTCTGTATGTCTTCTCCGTCGTAGCGGTTCAAGCCCTCGCGGGTGCCAATCCACAGTACACCATTTTCGTCGATGTAAAGGCTGTTTACAGAAAACTGGGACAAACCGTCGTCGGTAGTCAGATGATTGAAAGTGATGTTCTGTGCTTGCAAGGTTGTAGCAGCTATGCCCGCTAAAATAAGGAGCAGTCCGATGGTTAACTTTCGCACTTTTCAGGTTGTTTTTAAGGTTTCAGTTACAAATATAGGTATATTTTATGCAAGACTTCTTATTTATCCGCTTGTTTTTGCGGTTATGTCTGCTTAAATGTATAATTTTGGAGGCTCCTTGTACGATATCTGACTTTTGATATCGGGCGAAGAGCATATCTTTGTAAACAAATTAATGTATTAACCATCATGAAAGACCTTTTATCTATTGTATCTCATTTTCAAATGAATGGAACGGTCCGCGAAATCAAGCCCTTAGGCGCCGGACTCATCAACGACACGTACAAAGTAACTACCATCGAGGACGATGCTCCCGACTACGTCTTGCAGCGCATCAACCATGCCATCTTCCAGAATGTGGAGATGTTGCAGGCCAACATCGACGCCGTGACCCGTCACATCCGCCGGAAGCTCGAAGCAAACGGAGAGGCCGATGTAGAGCGTAAAGTACTCCACTTCCTGCCTACCACCGACGATGGCAAGACTTACTGGTACGACGGTGAAAGCTACTGGCGCGTCATGGTATTCATCCCCCGTGCCAAAACCTACGAGACGGTGAATCCGGAGTATTCTTACTATGCAGGTGCTGCTTTCGGTAACTTCCAGGCCATGCTGGCCGATATCCCCGACACACTGGGCGAAACCATTCCCGACTTCCACAACATGGAGTTCCGCCTGAAGCAGCTCCGCGACGCCGTGGCTGCCGATGCCGCCGGACGTGTGAAGGAAGTGCAGTACTTCCTGGACGAAATAGAGAAACGCGCCGACGAGATGTGCAAGGCCGAACGCCTGCACCGCGAAGGCAAGCTTCCGAAACGCGTGTGCCACTGCGACACGAAGGTGAACAACATGATGTTCGATGAAGACGGCACCGTGCTCTGCGTCATCGACCTCGACACCGTGATGCCCAGTTTCATCTTCTCCGACTATGGTGACTTCCTCCGTTCCGGCGCCAACACCGGTCTGGAAGACGACAAGAACCTGGACAACGTGAACTTCAACATGGAGATATTCAAAGCCTTCACCAAAGGTTACCTGGAATCGGGCAAAGCCTTCCTGCTGCCGATAGAGATAGAGAACCTGCCATACGCAGCCGCCCTCTTCCCCTACATGCAGTGCGTCCGCTTCCTGGCCGACTACATCAATGGCGATACTTATTATAAAATCCAATATCCGGAGCACAACCTGGTGCGTACCAAAGCGCAGTTCAAACTGTTGCAGAGCGTAGAAGAGCATACTCCGGAGATGCAGAAATTCATAGCATCATGTATCTGAGAAAGTGTTTAATGATGATAGCGGCGGTTCTTTGCGTCGCGCCGCTATCTGCCATCAACCCCCAAAACAACAAAATGAAAGAATTGAACGTAAAGAAAGTAAGCGTGGCAAACATACCGGTAGAATCGGTTCCCGCCTTGCTCGACAAAGAGAAAGTGGCTTTTCAGCCCATAAATACCGTAAACTGGGCAGCATTTCCTTACTGTCCCGATGTAGAGTTCCGCATTGCTCATACGGAAGATGCCATCTTGCTGCACTTCAAGGTGAAAGAAGCCAGTGTGCGTGCCGTGGCAGGCAAGGACAACGGCCCGGTATGGGAAGACGCCTGTGTGGAGTTCTTCTCCATTCCTGCCGGAGACGGAGTGTATTATAATATGGAGTGCAACTGTGCCGGTACATTGCTCATCGGCGCCGGTGCCGGACGTGAAAACCGTCAGCATGCCCCGCAGGAAGTGCTCGACAAGGTGCAACGTTGGGCTTCTTTAGGCCGCGAGGCTTTTGAAGAGAAAGTAGGGGAGTGCAACTGGGAAGTAGCTCTGGTTGTTCCTTATTCTGCCTTCTTCCTCCACAACATCACTTCACTGGATGGCAAGACGATTCGTGCTAACTTCTACAAGTGCGGTGATAAGCTTCAGACTCCCCATTTCCTATCCTGGAATCCGATTGGGCTGGAAAAGCCGAACTTCCATTGCCCGGAGTTCTTCGGTACGCTGAATATGGAATAGTCCTGAAGATGTGGTTTTATAAACCAGAGTTTTTAATGATATTTCCAGCACTCCGTCACTATGTCGTATAATCGTTTGATTATTATGATGATAGTGCGTGCTGGTAAGCGTGTAGGTAGCGTGACGGTAAATGATTACCGTCACGCTTTTTTGGGCAAATGTTTATCCAATTCTTGCTGTAGTTTCTTAATACATAGATATTTCCTTCTCTTTCTTGTATGCTTCTGCGAATAGGGGCAAATAACTTCTATTAACACGAAAAATGGAGGTTTTCGGAGTTTCCTTCAACGTTTATGGACCGAAATAAGGTAGTGGGATAGCTTAATCTTCTTTCAGACTTTCGACAGTAATAAACATGGAAGTTTTTGTAAATAAGGTGATTACAGTTTCCTATAGGTAGGAAACTGGCGTTTCTTATGCGCGGGAACTACCGTTTCTCCTCATGGGAACGCGCGTTTCTCTTAATGGGAACTGCAGTTTCCTCTTATGGGAACGCGCGTTCCCTTATATGGAAACGGAACTCATAGACTTATACTGGAAATGGTTGTCACTATTAGAGTCTGGTTACTAAATAAGTTGTCAGTTTGCATGCTTTGTTACTAAATGAGTTGTCACATACGGAAAACAATGGACAAATCAGAGTGTACTTCGGTTCTCGGTAAAAGTCAATAGGGCTTGATGCCCTATCGATTTTTACGAGACAATGGATTAAACCGTCACGTGACTTATACCTCTGAGTATATTTCACCCATTTTTTCATAAGAGGAAATAAAATGAGTAAATTTTTTTTATATTAAAAAAATGAATATCTTTGTGGTGTATTATTAATTAATAAATCTAATATTTATGAAAAGAAATTTCTTTTTTGTAGCATTAATGCTTTCTTTATCTCTGTTCTCTTGTAATCAAGATGATGACTTATTAAGAGATAAATCTGATGAGACTGTTAATTACGATGTAATTACCGGAAAAGATGAATTTAAATCTGATGATTCGGAGGGGGCATCTACCCTTAATGTACTTAAGTTTACCTATAAAGGCAAAACTTATATTTCTGATTGCATATTTGGAGAGGACTTTCAAATAAAAGATGATAGTATTAAACGTATTTTTGATGAGCTTAATAATATTCCTAATGTAGCCATTGAAATAAAATCAGATTTATCTGTTGAATTTTATGACTCCAAGGAAGAATTAGATTATGCAAGTAAATTGAGACGCGAGTTCCCTCTTACAAGAGCGGAATTCGCTCCTGATGGAACATATATAAGGAATTATGAGTTGAGACTTTGGGATCGTGCTAAAGGTCGTACGAAAGGAGGCCCGTATACTCACTTCTATTCAAATGGTATACAGGGAAATCAATCTCCTGCCCCATTGTCTATTAATGAAGCCTATTTGACTAAAATTGGGTTTAATAATAACATTTCTTCTTGTCAGATGTGGGGAGAAGTTCATATGACCACCCTTATGGGCTGTCAGCCAGGTCAATATAAACAAGTTGCAGTAACGTTTTATGATGGAAATTTTACGGGAAAAAGTTTAAACCTTCCTGACATAGATGTAAACAGAACGTATACATATAGAGATTATTTTAGTGGCTTCAAATTTAATGATCTGACAAGCTCTTTTGTTGTAACTTATTATTAAATGATATTGGAGTGATTGGAATTTAGATTCTCTTTTAGAAAAGCATTCTTTCTCAAGAATATCCTATGAATGCTCTTGTGAAAAGGGAAACTGGAAAATGGGGGCATTTTTTTTACCCTCCTCTGTGGGTTAATACGTTCATTGACGGTTTATTAAGGCCTATAAGAAGGGATATTCAGTAAATGTTCCTATTTTATATAAAATGAGAAGTAAGCTTGTCTCCCATCCAGCTTTACTTTTCATTTTTTATACTTTCCACCCTTTCCTGCTTCAAAAACTTTGATATGGGCATAACACTTCACAGGTAGTTCTTCCGACTGCCTGTTTTAATTTATATTTGTGATAAATCATCTATGCTGTTTTTTCTTTTGTATCTTTTTCAATCATACAAACAGCATTGGCGGTATATATTCCCTAAAAAATCCAGAGAATCTCTGTTTTCCTGTTTCTTGCTTTTATCCTTTGAAGTGAGTAGTGTTGCTTCTGTGTGGCTGTAAACGGATATAATCCTTCAAACGTGTACCTTCATTAAAAGCTTTGAAAGCGAGGTGTTCTATAAAAGAGATACTGCCTACCTGTATGTTATTTACCTCGGCTGCGAACTCAACATTCATTCTAAACGTTTCCAAGCTTTTACCGTAATTTTATTGTAAGCCATATTTGTGGCAATTTATAGAGGCTTACTCTGTAGAAAGAACTGAATGCTTTGTAAAGGATAGGAGGCATGCGTGCAAACTTGGAAGAAGACCGGATTGATTTGTTTCATGGATTGAGCAATGAGTTACCGCTGAATATCCATCGTGTCCGCGGCATGAAGAGTGCAGTCACTATTCATGACCTCATTTTTATGCATTTGCCAAGAACTCGTTTCATACTTTGAAACTCTCTTGAATGCAAATCTTACCATCTGAAGTACTTTAGTTGCCATCTCAACTTCAGTTTACGAAATAGGTTGAGAGGCTTGGCTTTGATACGTCCTCGGAAGTTAGCTATAAAGTCATCTACAGCATTTAGTACCCGGGCTGAATTTTGTCCGTCGCGATGACTTTCATGGTAAGAGGTGTATCGGTGAATTTCCTCTATTAGCTCAGTTGGGTGGCTAAGGGCTTTCTCTATTGCGGGACCTACTTCTTCCTTTGTTTGTACATCCAGCAGGAAAGGACCGGGGTGCGTGTTACGGAAAGTTACTACCGGCTTATCGAGCATCATGTATTCTACAATGAGTGAGGAACTATCACATAGCAACACATCACTCTCTCTGAAAGTTTCCAAACCTTTGTTCACTAAGCGAAAATCTACATTAGGGCATTTCTGTGCCAAATGCTTATATTGCTGCTGAAGAATGGGGTCATCCAATTTGGGATGGAAGGTGATAATCCAGTTCCATTCTTTTTCTTTAGCCAGTTTCTCAATAACGGGAGCCATGTCCCAAGCGGAAGAAATTCCTTTGGTGAAGGTAGGGGCATAGAGTATGGTAGGAGTTTCCCGGTGAGGCTCAGGTGGTAACTTTGGGTCGAAGAAGCTGTCTACCTTGCACCATCCGGTTTCGTATATTTTAAAATAGCGATGTTTTTTCTCTAAAAAACAAAAGTAAGGCGTGCTGCTTTGCCCTTGGGTACAGTAGATATCGAACCAGCCGCGCAAGGTGAAGTGGTCATCGATCTTTTCGATGCGCTTCTTCATGGGGTAGCCATGAAAAACTGCGACCTTTACACCTGGAAAGAAGTCATAAACCCAGTTGCCGGGAACGAATACGGCAATGGGGTTGAAATAAAAAACTTCATCGAATGTCTTTAGTTGTATCTCGTCCTTTTGTAATAGATTAGGGCATGAATCCTCTAAATACCAAGCAACAACATCATTACGCCGACGTATCTCTTCTTGTAAAGGCCGCAAGATACTATAGGCGTAAGTCAACGAAGCAAAAAAGAGGTAGTGTTTTTTCATTGCTACTTTTATGTTATACCTAATTTCTGAATTAAGCTGTGAAGATACATGCCCGATGCAGACGTTTGTATTTTCGGGGTAAATATAAGAAATTGTTTTAAATCTGGTCTTTATATGGGCGCTTTAAATCCAAATAATGAAATTCGTGTTGGCGTTGTTCTTCTTGTTTGGGAACAATCATGTAGTTTCCATATTTCTGCTTTAGATAGTAATCATACTTCTCTATGCCCCACACTTCTTTCCCTTCAAATAGGACCGGAGTAGGTTTTCCTATTGCTTCTTTGGGCATGATTCCTTTCCGTCCGTCATCATAATCACAAACAAACGGACTGTTATCAAAGTCATATTTAGTCATCACTTTGCGTATTCTTGTTTGTATTTCAGCAGATGCGAATAACTTGCGGCATATCAAAGGAAGCCACGAATTGACACCTTTCCCATGTTTATAGGGGTCGCGGTGTATCAGGTAGAGTAACTGCTTATACAGTTTGTAGCGGGTAAAATGCCACCGTTGTGATAATTGCCCCGTCGGCACACCATCTAACGGGAAGACGTCAAGATAAACGCCTCCTAGTCTGGAGTGTTTGCGTTCAATGAGGGTAGTACTGGCATCTTGTATTTTGGCAAATGGGAAAGGATATTCGCTATTGTTCTCAGCACATACCATTTCGTAAGGAGTCGGTAACCATTCGGAAGCATGTGCTATAAACTTATCGTAATCGGTCCTCGGCATACCTATGTCCAAATCGTCATCCCAAGGGATGAAGCCTTTGTGGCGAATAGCCCCTAATAGGGTTCCTGCCACGATATAGTATCTTAATTGATGCGTTTTACATACTCGATCGGTGGCAAGTAGGATGTCCAATATATGGAGTTGCAGAGGGCGGATGTCATATGTTACCATAAACTTATTAAGGATTAATAGAGATAGGGCGGTATTAATTGTTGTGCTTGACGAAAGTCATCTACGGTATCTAGTTCTATAGAGAAAAATTGAGAGGTGTCTGTTGCAAAGAAACTATATCCTTGTGGAATCAGTCGTTCGAATGCCCGCTCGTAAAATATATTGTCCAGATTCTCTTGTTTAATCATAATTTCCAGTTCCTGAAAAAGGGCATCGGTGTATGCTGCCGACATCTTTTCGATGCCTATGGATTCTCCTATAGCCTGACTGATGGAGCAGGTCTTGCTGATTTCCAGAATTTTTCCTTCAGAATCTGTGATGACTTTGATCTCTTCCTCTCCTAATTTATGCCGATTGACGGCAAGAGTGTCAGCCTTTTCAGAGTGAAGTAGTTCAGTGACAACTTGAGGATCGAAAAGAATATCGCTATCCAGTAATAATATTTCTTCTTTTGCGGCTTGTGAAGCGGTAAGCCATAAAGAGTAGATATTGTTGGTCGATGCATAAAGTTCATTATAGATGAATGTAATGTCTTGCTGCGGATAGTGTGCCCGAATAAAATCGACAATTAGCTGTTGGCAATAGCCTGTGACGATGATAAACTCTTTGATGCCATTATTGATAAGAGCGTTCATGGTGCGCTCCAGTAGGCAGCTTTCTCCTACTTTGAGGAGGCATTTGGGCTGTGTATTAGTCAAAGGGCGAAGGCGTGAAGCAATTCCTGCAGCTAAAATTATTGCTTTCATTGGGCAGCGGTCATTTTGATGGTGTTTATAACAATACGGTTTTGCTCCGGGCGCCCCAGTGTGATACGTAAATGGGTATCGATGCCTGGTTCATTCATAAATTTAATTTTGTAGCTTTCTTCCGCGAGAGCTTGTTGTAGTGCTTCCTTTAGGGCAATGGGGTATTTGATAAGGATGAAATTGGCAACGGAATGATAGACTTTAAATCCGGGTAATGCGCCGATTTCTGTTTCGTAGCGAGCACGGTCTTCGTTCATCATACAGGCAATATTGCGGTAATGGGCATCTGATTTCAGAGCAGCAATAGCTAGGTCTTCGGATATACGGTTATACCCCAAATACTTATTGCTGTATTTGATGAATCGTTCCAACTCTTTACTTATGAAGCCGAATCCCATACGCAGTCCTGGCAGGCCGTAGAATTTGGAAAGGGTACGCGCAATAATGAGGTTGGGGTATTTATTGATTAATACTCGGAGATATCCGGCATCTGCCGATACGAAGGAGGCATATGCTTCATCCACTATCACAGTTGTGTAGGATGGAATGTCCGCTAATAGTGTGTCAAGTTCTTCGGGAGAAATCCCATTCCCCGTAGGATTGTTGGGGGAGGCGATAAGTAGGACTTTAGCTTTTTCGTGCTTTACCACCTCCTTCATTGCTTCGAAGTCATACTTGAAAGTGTCTCCTTCTTCGTAAAGTGGATATTGCAGTGTATGACCGTTTACCTCATCGGCAATAGATTTATAGTACCACCATGAGAACTGGGGAATCAGGATGGTTTTGTTATCTTTATCTTCGGTCAAGAAGTAGTGTACGGCTTGTTTTAGAATATCTTCACCTCCGTAACCTAATAGGATTTGTGATTCTTCTATATGATATAATTCTGATAAAAAGACTGATAGTATACTTTTTTGCCCTTCATCGTAGATACGGGTATAGAAGCAAAGCTTATTTATATCGAAGTTTTTTAAGGCTTCCACAACTTCCTTTGACGGTTGAAAGTTAAATTCATTCCGGTCTAAAAAGTTTAATTCGTTTTTCATGTTATTTCTTAATATGATTTCTTGGACTTTGATATTATTTAAGTCCGCTTATAAAATTTCGCAAAGATATATATTTTATTTAGGAATGGCAAGAAAAGAGAACAGAACTGATTATATGGTATAGTGAATAGGGTGAAATATAGCATATTTTTACCCAAGTACTTTGTTTTTTCATTATTGACACTTACTTTTGTGCCATATCAATAATAAATTTGCCGGTTATGACCAAATTCTTAATTATCCGTTTCAGTTCGATAGGCGATATCATCCAGTGTATGGGGATTATCGGTGGAATACGCGAACGTTTTGAGGATGTAGAAATTCACTGGATTACCCGCAAAGACATGGTAGGGACCTTGTCGATGGATAGTAGAATTGATAAAATCTGGGCTTTCGATAAGGCGGCAGGGCTTTCCGGGCTGTTGAGTATGGCGGCTGATTTGAGAAAGGAACATTTTGACTATATCTATGATGCTCATAGCAATATCCGGTCTAATATACTGAAGTTGATATTGTCTCCTATCCCCTTTGTGAAGCCCCATGTAGCTCTACGGAGTAAGGAGAGAGGCAAACGCTTTTTGCTTTTCAATTTTGGTATCAACCGTTTCGATAAACCTTTCAGAGGAGTGGTCTCTTTTCAGAAACCATTGAAGAAATGGGGGATTACGCATTTCCCGAATGACTATAACGATTGGCACTTCCCGGAAGAAATAATCAGCAAGTACGAAAACTTTGTGACGAAAGATACCGTTACGCTTGTTCCGTCTGCCAATTGGGAGATGAAACGGTGGCCTGTCTCTCATTGGAAGGCACTGATTTCCTTGCTTCCCAATTATAAATTTATCATTCTGGCGGGGCCGAGTGATACTTTTTGCGAAGAGATAAGGAACATTGCTCCCGAACGGGTGGTGAACCTTGCCGGGCGCACTTCGTTGATGGAATCTTGCTACTTGGTGTCCCGTTCTAATCTTGTTATTAGTGCCGATACAGGCTTTATGCATGCAGCAGATTTATTTAGAGTTCCGGCTCTTGCATTGATGGGACCTACTGCTTTTGGTTTCCCTACGGGACCTACGGTAGAAGTACTCGAAATAAACCTGCCTTGCCGTCCGTGCACCAAAGACGGACGGGGCAAATGCAAGCAAGCGGTTTATCAGAAGTGTATGGTGGATATTACACCCAAACAAATTGCTGACCGGGTTATTGCTTCTCTTGGCTGATAGCACTTATCGTTTTAGTGGTAGAGAAGCCATCGACAAAAGGAATTGTTATCGTTTCTTTGGCATACTCCCTGCCTACGATATTCTCTATCGCATAGTCTCCGCCTTTTACCAGCACATCCGGGGCCACAGTCTTGATAATGTTCAGCGGGGTATCTTCTGTGAAGATCACTACGTAGTCCACGGACTGCAGAGCAGCAAGAACTGTAGAACGGGCATCCTCATCATTGATGGGGCGTGATTCTCCTTTCAGGCGCTTTGTTGACGCATCGGAGTTCAGTCCTACAATGAGTATATCTCCCATCCTTTTGGCTTTTTCAAGGTAGGTGACATGTCCTTTGTGCAGGATGTCAAAGCATCCGTTCGTAAATACGATTTTCCGTTCTTGTGCCCGCAACTGCCTTACGGTATCTGCCAGTTGGGAGACAGGGATGAGCTTGCCGGCAGGTCTCCCGGTTTGCAATTCGGCTTGCAGCTCTTTGAACAGGATGGGGCTGGTTCCCATCTTTCCTACAACAATGCCGGCGGCTTTGTTGGCAAGGTAGATGGCATCTGCAATGGGGATGCCGGCAGCCAAAGCCGCGGCCAAAGTAGCCACAACCGTATCGCCTGCACCGGAGACATCATAAACTTCTTTTGCTTCGGTTGGTATGTCCTGAAAGGTTTCCGGGGCAATGTAGGACATTCCTTTCTCAGAGCGGGTCACCAACAGAGAAGTCAGATTATACCCTTTTAGAATCTTGTCGGCTGCATGATGGATGGCTTCATCCTCATTCTTTACTTCCACTCCTGAAACGGCAGAGAGCTCTTTCAGATTGGGAGTGATGATGGTGGCAGAGCGGTATTTCTCCCAATTGGTTCCTTTGGGGTCTATAATGACTTGTTTCCCTTGCCGGGCAGAGGCAGCTATAACGTGCTGGCAGATGACGTCGTTGCACACACCTTTGCCGTAGTCCGAGATAACGACGATATCTATTTCGGGAAGTGCTCTTTGCACGGCATTCAGTAGTTTCTGTTCTGTCTCTTCGTCCAGGCACTCATTTTCTGTCTCGAAGTCCAGGCGTACCACTTGTTGGTTGTTGCCTATGATGCGGGTTTTGGTAATGGTGGGGTGCTTGGTGCAGAATACTTCGTTCTTGATAGATAGTTCGGAGAACATCTGTTGCATGATTTCCCCGTTATGGTCGTTGCCGAGCAGGCTGATGACATAAGGCGAGCAACCTAACCCCAACAAATTCCGTGCAACATTGGCAGCTCCTCCCAGTACGCTGTAGGTGCGGTTGATGCGGACAATGGGTACAGGGGCTTCGGGAGATATTCTTTTTACGTCTCCAATGTGGTAGGTATCCAGCATGATATCGCCGATGACGAGTACTCTTTTCCCCTTTATGCTATTTAATTCTGCATTCATAATAGATGGTTTGTTAATTGATTGGCCCAGTATAGAAGCGGATGCTCTGCGGTAACTAAGAAAGACTTGACATTGCTTCTTTCGCCGCATTCCACGTCAGACTTTTTGTCTCCGAACATGTAAGAGCTGGAAGGGTCTATATTATGTTTTTTGATTGCTTCCATTACCATGAATGGGGAGGGCTTGCGACAGTTGCAATTTTCCTCCGGGCTGTGAGGGCAGGTGAAGAAATCGCATAACAGGATTCCTTGCTCCTTCAGCTTCAGCGACATTGCCCGGTTGAATGCTTCGGCATCCTCCAGCGTGTAGTATCCGCGGCCTATGCCGGATTGGTTCGTTATGATAATCAGCAGAAAGCCCAGTTCTTGAAAAAGACGGAGTGCCTCGACTGCTCCGGGCAGGAATTCAAGGTCTTCAGGCTTATAGACGTACCCGAAGTCGACATTGATAGTACCGTCGCGGTCAAGAAAAATCGCTTTATTCATGGGAGCTCAGTTGGTTGTCAACGATGCCGCACAGTATATGTCCGATCGTTATATGTACTTCTTGAATTCTTGCAGATTCGGGATGGCGTATGATGAAAGAATAGTCGCAGAGATCTTTGCATCTTCCTCCGTCTCTACCTAAAAGTCCTACCGTTGTAAGGCCCATGGCTCGTGCTTTTTGCAATGCCCGCTCCACGTTGGGGGAATTGCCGCTTGTAGAGAGGCCTATCAGCATGTCCCCCTCCATCCCTAAAGCTTCTGTCTGGCGTTCGAAGATGTGGTCGAAGCCGTAATCGTTGCTGACTGCGGTCAGGATGGAAGTATCTGTTGTCATGGCGATGGCGGGAAGCCCCTTGCGGTCTGTTACAAAACGTCCCACGAGTTCGGCGGCGATGTGTTGGGCATCGGCGGCGCTTCCACCATTGCCGCAAAGTAATACTTTATGTCCTTGCCGGATTGTTTGTACTATCAGGTTGCCTACGCTTTCAATATCGGCAAGCATCCGGCGGTCGTTCAGGAGATCTTCTTTTAGCTTGATTCCTTCTATGATGGATTGGGTAATATAATCTTGCATAATTTTTTTTGTCTCATTATTGCAAAGATACGACATTTTGCTTAATTCTAATCTGAAAAGGTATAAAGCTGAATGCTTTTGAGTGTTTTTTAGAAATGTAGTTTGCGCTTGATGTACTTTTTAAGGTCTCTCTTTTTTCTCCACCTCAATCGGTTGTACAAGATGAAAAAGATACATTCTTCAATATCGAACCCTCTCTTCTCGGCATATTGGGGGACTACTTTCATAAAATCCTCGGGCTGTACATTCAACTGGCTGAATGCATTCATGGACACCCTGATGCCGGGAACTTTACCCAGTTTCAGGCGGTTGATGTCAATCAGTGCAAAATGATAATTGCCGTCTACTTTATGGCAGAATATATTCCTGGGGTTATAGTCCAAAGGCACAATCTTATGCAGATGCAGCTGGAGGGTGAATGAAACGAGATCATTTGTCAGTTTCTGTTTCTCTTCTTCATTTATTTCTGTCTCATAAATGTCTGCTACGAGTGGATAGGGAATATATTCGGAGATAAAATACCCGGTATGGAAGAAACCGTTCTTCTTAATCTCGATATAAGCTACCGGAAAGGCGGTATCAATGCCACGCTGTAGAAACAATTCTGCATATTCAAAAGCGCGGCGCGCCTTACTTTTGCGAATCCATGTATAAATGAAGCAATTTATAAGAGCGGGTCTTTTGTATTTTTTGATTACAAATTCTTTGTCGCCGAACCGCACTCTCTCCACGGTATTCCTTCGGTTGCAATAGATTTCTTCCTGTTCATATTCTCCTGATGGGATAGTCCGGATGAAACTTTCGTAAGCTGTATAATGTGGATGAATATGTATCTTCATGATTCCAGTTATTTTGAGTGTTTGCCCAGATAGTCAAAGCGTATCATCAGATCCGAAATGTCGTATGCTTTTTTAGCGAACTCAATATCTTCGGGCGTGGCATCTGTTCCTTCCACTTCCAACTGTGGACTGATGGCAAACCCTTTCTTTTGCGGGTCGAGGATGCTTTGCCCCAAGCCGCTCCAGTAGTAATCGTCCAGCTGCAACAGGTTCAGTAGGGTAGGATACATATCTATCTGCCCCATTACTTTATCATAACGCATACCTACAGGGGAGTTTACAACAATGAATGGAGTAAATGTTTTGTCGGACACGACGCCTTTGCCGCCGGGTGCTTCGCATAGCTCCTTGCGGTAAGTAGCCAGTCCTTCATGGTCACCGGTGATGACGATAAGGGTCTCGTCGTATTGGGGAAGAGTCTTCAGGTATTCAACAAACTTGCCTATCGCTTTGTCGGTATAACGTGCGGTGGTCATGTAGTCGTTCATTTTCTGCGGAATGGCAGATGAGAAGGAAACCTCTTTCAGCTCTTCGGGCAATTTGAAAGGTGCATGGCCGGAGTAAGTGACGAGCTGCATATATACATTTTCACCTTTCTTCCAGATTTCTCCGTTTTCTATCTTTTGGCGGCACTGTGCCAGGAAGGAACCGTCTCCGGTGCGTTTATGCGTGCCGAAGGCTTCTGTCAGTTCGAAATCATGATAGGCGATAATTGTATCGGTGCCGAAACTGTAGGCTATCACTCCCTGGTTCCAGGTAGATACTTTGTCTATGGTCAGCAGATAGTTGCGTGAATTTTTCTTCTGATGCATGGCCTTCAGCAGGGTTCCGTACGTATGGTCGGGATATTGGCTGCTGTATGTGCCGCTATTAATGGGAAGCATGCCGGCACAGAGCAGCAGCTGTGCATCGATGGAACGCCCTCCCTTTACCTGAGTCAGCATATGGGGCGCATACAATGTGGTGGAATCTTTCAGCAGTTTGTTGAGGTAGGGGGTGATTTCCTGTCCTTCTACTTCGGTTTCCAGTACCCAGCTTTCCAGCGATTCTGCCAGAATGACGATGCAGTTATTGCGTACACTTATATGTCCGGCAAGCGGATGATGTTCCGGTCTTTGGTTCAGCCAGCTCTCTATTTCATGCTGTATCTGTGGAGTAGGTTCCTGTTTTTGGTTTATCAAATCGTAATACAGATTGCCGAATACAGTATATATGGAAGTGGTACTTGCACATAAATAAGATTGTTGCCGAATTTTGTCGTACGATTCTTTGAATCCCCCTTTGGTCATGATGGTTATGGCAAACAGGAGAATGCAGAAACCTAAGGCGCCTTCGTAATAGAGGTGTGAGACATTCTTTGAAGAATGCTTATAGCGTAGATAAAGAGGAATATTAGCAATGGTGGAAATGGGGAAAAGAATATCATACCAGCGGAAGGAATCGTAGACGCTTCCGGTAAAATCGGCAAGATTCCCTGATAAGGCATAGCTGTTAAGGGGGATGGCGGTGTAGTATGTGCGGAAATACATCAAGTTGATTATCAGTAGTATATCCAGCAAGAACATGATGACGATTTCTGTCTTCCAAAGACGGAAAAACTTATAGGGTACAAGCAGTATAAGAGTTGCGATTATTTTCGTAGCATAAAATTCGATGGTCGAGAATGAAGCGAACGTAGTCGGTATGCTCCATATAAGATCGAATAGTAAGAATTTGAAAAAAATGGTGATTCCGAACAAAAGAGCCACTTTATCTGTTGCCCTTTGCTGGTTACCAGAGCAATGAAAAAGGTTTCTTATCATAAAACAACTATTTAGTATTGGGGTGCAAAGATAAATATTTTGAGGGACAAAGCGTTGCATATCCATAGGTTTTGATGAAAATATTGATAAAAGTCATTTTTTTTTCTGCTTTCATGCAGTATATGACAAATTCTTGTATTTACTTTGCAGACGTTTAAAGCAAAGATACAGGGCAACTATAGATTTTGAGATTTTGACTTAACGTTTTGTTCTATTGGTAACTTGGTGACGCTTGTCGTCGCTACGACATTTGTAGATTTATGAAGAAGCATTATTTATTTTTCGTTTCGGTAGCATATTCTTACCCTATCCTTCGTCCGCTTCAGGATGAGATTTGGAGCAGGGGAGATGATGTTGCGTGGTTTATTGAGCCTGATTGCCCGGTTATGTTAGAGAAAAGTGAAAGATGGTTGCACTCTGTCCAAGAGGTGATGGACTATCAGCCGATTGCAGTTTTTGCACCGGGTAACTATATTTATGACTTCTTTCCTGGAGTGAAAGTTTCACTCTTCCATGGCTACCCCATCAATAAGCGTGGCGACGAGAAGGACGACCATTTCTCTGTCCGCGGTTGGTTCGATATTTATTGCACGCAAGGCGAAACGAGTACATTGCCGTTTAAGGAACTTGAGCGTAAGTATGGTTTCTTCAAAGTATACGAGACGGGGTGGTGCAAGGCGGATACCTTTGTGAAGGAGCGTGCAAATACTTCTCATAATGCCCGTCCGGTAGTTCTGTATTCAACAACGTTCACGAAAGATATTACTTCTGCTCCCTATCTGTTTGAGACTATCAAGCGGCTGGTTAAGGAGAAAGATTGGGATTGGATTATTTCTTTCCATCCTAAATTCAATGATTCGGCTGTACTCAAAAAATATAAGGCACTGGCAAGTGCTTGTCCCAATGTGACTTTCCATGAAAACGGCATTGTGGATGCCAATTTGCTGAATCGTGCAGATGTGCTTTTGTCTGACGCTTCATCTGTGATTGTAGAGTTTATGATGCTGGATAAGCCGGTGGTGACTTATCGTAATACCATGCCCGGTAAGCATTTGCTGGATGTTACGGATATAAACGCTGTTGAAGGTGCTTTGGAGAAAGCAATCTCTCGTCCGGCTGAGTTGATGGAACAGATTCGTGCGTATGTACATAAGCATGAGGCACATTTGGATGGGGAGTCTTCTGCCCGTGTGCTGGACGCTGTGAATAACTATATTTGGTATTATCAGGGCAGAACCAGAACGAAACCATGGAATCTGGTGCGGAAATTTAAATTGAGATGGAAGATTGGTTATCCTCTGATGTCCACCTTGGGGCTATGGTAACCATCACACACAATAATGGGGAATACGGAAGAATTGCCTTTAATAAGCATTATAGTACCGGTCTATAATGTAAAAGACTATCTGAAGAAATGCCTGGATTCAATCTGCGGACAGACTTACAAGAATCTGGAGATAATCGTGGTCGATGATGGATCTACCGACGGTTCGGGAGAGATATGCGATTCGTATGCTCAATCAGATACTCGTATAAAGGTATTCCACCAGCCGAATGCGGGACAGAGTGTTGCGCGAAATAAAGGACTTTCTGTTGCTCAAGGCGAGTATCTCGGCTTTGTAGATAGTGATGATTGGATTGAACAAGATATGTATGAATCCTTGTACCGTTTGCTGGAAGAGAATGAAGCGGACATTGCTATTTCATCGCATTGGATAGAAAAATCAGGTCGTGCAATTGTAAAATACCAATCAAACAGTCTTACTGTATTTTCGCGTGATGAGGCTATTCGTGCTTTAGTGGAGGATAAACGAGTACGGAATTATGTGTGGGATAAACTATATAAGCGTCTATTGTTTGAGGATATTCTTTTCCCACCCAACAGAATCTTTGAAGACATTGCAATCTCATATAAGATATTTTACAGGACAAAGAAAGTGGTCATGCAGGAAACACCTAAATACCATTATGTAGTCCGTAGTGGGAGTGCAATGCAGAGTAAATATGATCCTTTGAAAGAACATAATCTTTTTTTGAGTGTATACGAACAAGCCAATTTTGTTCTTGAAAAAAGTATTTGGGATGAGGCTGCTGTATATGTATTACGTCGTGGCATACGTTTGATAGATCATACTTTGATGCTCAACTCTTCGTCTTCTATAGATGAAGTTATAAATGATGTACTTGCTAAAATGCATGAATTTGATTATGTTGGATATTCACGTTTGGGCATTGCTTTGTCGTTGAAACTCCATTTTATTTATTACCACTTGACTACATACAGAAAGATATACCGCTTCATAAGATCTTTCTTTAAATCGAAACGTTACAGGTATTAAGTTTTATTTTTTAAGAGCTATTGTACGTCTTTTTTGTATGTGCGTTCTTGTCAATAAGAAGTACCAGAAACTGCGTATATGATAGTATATGGACTCTTTAGCAGTTATTACATTCCAACCATATTGCCGGGCTATCGTTAGATATTGATTCCTATATGGACTGTCACAGCGATGTGACCAAGGTTTACGCTTGCCTGTGAAGTGGATGATACCCGGATTTTCGATAGCTGTGTGCAAATCATTCATTCTCCTCGTCTGTATTAAAGGCTTTGTGAATAGGAAAAAGTCCATAACATTCCATTTGATGGATAGAAACTTTCGTTCTTTGTATAATAAAGCATTCAATACATCTTGATCGTGTAGTTTTATAATATCGTAATTGTCAGCGATAAACTTCTTGCAACATTCCAGTAGGTTCTTTTCTCTCCATGCTTTCAGATTGACGAGCATGACACCTGAGTTAAAGTAAGAATATTCGACCGGGTATCCTAATGCCGTAGGTGCATCTATATCGTATGGCGGCCTTTCTTCAACGGCGGCTACGGAAACGTTATTTATATCTGTTTCCCATAAATCTTTAATAGAACTTGTTACTATTAAGTCGCAATCCAGATATAATATTTTATCGATATTTTCAGGAATAAGCGTGCTCATGAAAAGACGTAAGTAAGCGGCAAGGCTTAAGTGATCCTTTTCTTTAATAGGAAAGTCTTTTATGGATGAGAAATCTACATTATAGAAAAAAATGCTGGTGTTAAATTTTTGGCAGAATGTTGTCAGTCTGTTCTGCTGCGTTGAACTGATATTACTGTTTATAGCATGTATTCTGAAATCCTCTTGTGGATTGTGAATAAACAAACTGCTAAGCATTACACCGCAATACTCAACGTAATTTTCATCTATGTTGCAAACAATATCAATCATTTTTCTTGCCTATATATTCTATGCAATTAGTTAATCTTTGTAATATTAAGTCCCAATTGTAGTTCTTCTGGACATAACTGGCCCCTTTTTCTCCCATTTGGATTCTAAGTTTTTCTGAAGAGTCTATTTTATGCAGTTTTTTGATAAAGTCTTGTTTGCTGAAGTACGCTAGGGCAGCGTGTTTACTCTTCTTGCAATGTTCCTTTAATACATTGCAAAGTCCATTGACTAGCATGGCTTTTTTCATGCTCATTGCTTCAAGCAAAATAAGTGATAAACTTTCATACTTTGAGGGATTTACTACAATCTTTGCATGTTGAATGATTGCCGTCTTTTCGTGTTCATCAACAAAACCAGTGTATATGATATCGGGATGTACAAAAGGTTCTGTAAAAAGGCCGCCGACCATTACAAGCTTCAGTTTCGAATCTTTGTATGTTTCCTTGTAAGTAGTAAAATAGTCAAAAATGTGATGCAGTTTGTTGCGGTCTATTCTTCCTACATATAGCAGGTACTCCGGTGGAAGCTGGTATTTGGCAGTGGTTATAGTCCAGTCCGCAGGGCTTGCTACATCAATACCCACGCTGATAATTCCATGCCGAGACATGGCAGGACCAAAAATCCGTTTCCCTAATTTTTCTTCAGCCTTGGTATTGAAACCTATATAAGCAACTTTGGTAAATACGTTGGTTAGGATGGAACGGAATGAAACACTGTGATAATGCATGGTGGGAATAACCAATGTCCTTTCCGGCGCATACAGTGCAGTGTAATATACTTGAGGGTAATCTAAAGATATTGGAATAATTGCTCTATATTCCTTTTTGTGCTCTTTGATAAATGAAAAGAGTGCAGGTGAATAGAACACATTACTATTGAGCGCGTTTATTTCATATTTTCTTCTATATGTCCAAATAGGGAAAAAGAGCGAAACTAGCGGTAAAAGATATGTTTGATATAGAAACTTTCTTAATTTGCGCGCTCGCTTTGCTCCTCGCATATAGGAGTAAATTTTCTCTTTATTAATAGGGGCAGCTTTAAACCTGCGCACGATAACCCCGTTGATATTTTCTTCTCCTTCGGGAAACTCATTATCTCCGGTAACGTAGTTCTTGACACAAGTAGTCAGAACTTCTACCTGATATTTACCAACCAGCCTTTCAGCCAGCATTTTGCAATGGAATTCAGCACCTCCATTGATATCTTTTCCATATCTTACAACAACAAATGCAATCTTGTTCATATCTATTTCTTTTTTGAATAAGGAGTAAGACAATGCTCTTTAATGTATAAGAAGTATTTTTTATGTTTTCTGCTTTTGCGCAATGTAATCATAATATAAATTTTGCAGCGCAGGTATAGAAAGTAATTCCACTTTGCCCTATTTATTTTCCTCAGTGCTTTGTATAGCTTCTTTTGCGGAACACAATCTGTTAAAGTGAGAATGTCGGAGATAATCAGTTTAAGCCTTTCTTCCAGATTGAACGGGCAATCTTCCGGTTGCTGCGAGTAATAGTGCTCAAGCCAATTGAAAAAGTCAATGGTGGCGTATGCTCTTCTTATTTTTAAAGAGCTGTTGTGGCTTGAAGATATGTTTATGCCGCTATCTCGCCAAAGAATTTTGGCATTAGGAATAGTATAGATGCCTTTCTCTTTTGCACTTACTATTACAGTGGCATTATCTGAGCGATAAGCTAAATCGAAATTGATAAATCCGCCCGATTGATAAAAATGATCAGTTCTAAAAATAAACTCGGGCATTCGTGCATCAATCTGATAGGTATATAAAAGGCGCATATACTCCTCTACCGATAAAACGGAAGGATACTCATTGCATCGCTTTACTATCTTTTCATTGCCGTCTATGATGTCGATATCAAAGTGGAAAACATCAAAATCGCTTTTCTGTTTTAGAGTTTCGTGGAACTTCTCTATACATGTTGGTTCCATAATATCATCATCTGAAAATAAACAGAAAAATTCCTCATTTTGCATCAACTGAAGGCATCTTTCCCATTGTCGGACAAGATTCGTACCTCCTGAGTTAGTGTCGAAGCGTCGATAAGTAATGTTTAGCTTCTCTAAATATTTATTGACGATCTTCTCTAGCTCATAAGGACTATTGTCATCTCCGATATAGACAACGAAATTCTTATCAGTTTGTTGACTTAAAGAATTTAGGGTTTTGTCAAGGTATGCATCTTTATAGGCTGGAATGACAATTGCTAAATTATTCGACATAAATGTAGTTTAGTTTAGGTAAACATTTGATTAATAATGTGCAAAGGTATGATAATAAGTAACCCCCTCCAAATGTTTTGATTGTTTGTTTTCAGAAGGAGCTTTTATTCCATGTCTTTTTCCTGGTTAGAAGAAGTATCCCAATGATAACATCAGGTTACGGTTCTTGTTTCCGCCATTTTCTACGTTGTCAATCAGTCCCCAGTCATATCCGATGGAAAATTGATACTTTTGGCAGAATTCAACTCCGGCTTTTAGTCCGAGACCGAAGTCGAAACGCTTCATGGCATCGTCTCCGAAAACCTTAGCGGAATCATGAATGTTTGATTCGTCAATCAAATATCCAGTTGCCTTCACCTTGCCGAAGAGTCCGACTGCAAAGTAAGGGCCAAAGTTACCAAATACGGCAATGTTGTCATTCACGGCATACTTATAGCCCATGTGTATGGGTATTTCTAAATAGTAAGGATTGAACTTTAGGGATGCATCGTCTCCATTTACTTGTGCTCCTTTCAGGGACAGTAGTGCAGCCATGTCGAGATAAACACCTTGGGCTATCTGAGATAACTCCTTCTCTGCTTTGATGCCGACATGGAAACCTACCTTGCTGCTAAAACCATCGGTGGAGAAATCACTGGAGTTCATACCTGCCATTGCTCCCCATTTGAGACCTTCTTGTGCATGGATGCCAATAACGCCGGTCATCAGTAATACGAATAATACAAAAAACTTTTTCATTATAATATACTTTTGAGGTTATTAATGCCGCAAAATTATTGTTTCATTTAAAGCAAGGGTGTATAAAAAGTGTATAATCTGGGTCGTATAATGCCTTATATATGTATAAAATGTAAGGGAATCATCTAAATAGAACTTTTCAGGGTTTCTTTCAAGGAGGTTTCTTTGTGTGAGAGTCCCATCTTCTGCTCCAAAATACGATTTGCTTTTTTGTAGATGGTATCTCGGGTGCAATTCAGCAAGTAGCCCAAATGTTTAATCGGAAGGTTTGTCAGGTATAAACAACATAGGTGGATTTCTTCTTCTGTCAGATCGTATTCCGATTGCAGGCGCAAGGTAATATTATTCCAGCAACGGTCGGTTTCTGCAATCAGTTGCAGCCAATCTTCTTTTTCCATTGCTTCTTCCGATTTATCAGACTTTTGGTAGGAAAGGATGATGTGCTTCATCTTGTTGTTTACATCTGAATGGTTGAAGCTTTCTTTCAGTAAACTGTTTCTTTCTGTATTTAGTGTATTTAGTTCGCTACATAGCCTTTGTTTTTGTGTTTCGTCGTTATGGTATTTCTCTATTTCGTTTTGCAGATATATTATTCTTTCTTCTTTATGTTGCAGTTCTTGTCTGAGTTGTCTATATTGCTCTTGTATACTGGCTTGCTCGGTAGCTATTTTATTTTTATCTTTTTGTAGCTGTTTGGCGCGGTTACGATACCTTTTTGATGAAAAGAAGGCTATGGTAATAATGATTCCAACTGAAAAAAGGAAGAAGTAGGTACGTTCATTGATTGAAGAGTCGTACTTCTTTTTTTGTTGTGTGATTTGCTGTCTCTTTTCTGCATCAATGATGTCATGGGGCTGGCGGCTTTTTCGCATACTGTCCAAATAAGCAGAGTAATTGCGCTCCATTTCTAAGGAGGTGGCTAAATCTCCTTGTTCTTTGGCTATATCTGCCAGATACATGTAGGCTCCGGCCTTGGTGGCATAGTCTACTGTGGAGAGGGATTTTTGCAGATAGTAGAGGGCGGAATCATATTGTGATGTTTGGTAATATGCGCTTCCAAGAAATTTATAGGCTTCGTAGCATGTTGCACGATTTTTTTGTATGCTAAGATTCCGTTTGGCGAATTCTATTGATTTGTCTCCATCTTCCATCCAATTGTATAATTGACTTAGTGATGAAAATATGTTTCTTTTTAATTGTATGTTGGAGAATTTTTCGGCGATGTCAAGCGCTTTTAGCATCATTCTTTCGGCCTCGGGATAGAATGCTTCTCCCTTTTCCATTCGGATTAATCCTTGCTGTGATAGTGCCTCTGCCTGAAGTATGGAATCTTTCAGTTGGATGGCCATTTGTTCTGTCAATTGAAAGATAGAGTCTGCTTGCTCATTCCAATCTTGTGCATAATATAGATATCCTATATTGTTGTAGATAAGACTTAATAGACGTTTCTCTCCAGCTTCCTTGGCTAAAGGTTGTGCCATGAGGTATTGAGTCATAGCTTCTTTCTTCTTTTTGGAGTCCCGGTAGACACACCCTGAATAATAGTATGCTCTTGCCTGCTTTTCTAGATCGTTTGTCCTATTGTAGTAGGCCAAGGCTGATTGTATCAGGGAATCGTCGGTTTGGATAATGAAATTCTTGTCTTTTGCTTCCGTCATCAAAAGGGCATAATAGGCACTATCGGCTTGGGTTTGCAGGCTGTCCATCGGGAGTGTTTTGAGCATAGACAGAGCCGTGTCTGGTTTCAGCGTGATGAGGGAGTCTATCTTAATCAGACATTCATTGTAGTCTGCTTGATTATCACAGGCGATGAACAGAAGAATGAAAAGGACGGATATGGTTGTAATAGCTGCTTTTCTCATGTAGTAAAATAAGTTTTCGATTAGTCGGGTGCAAATGTACATCTTTTATATCATTTACTGACATACCGGGTGTGGTCACTTTCAACTTTCCTACCTTTTTCTTTGTTCCTCCGGTTGGAATTCATTAATATCGTCCCCAACAAGCAAGGAGAAGAAATCTATTATGTTCTGACCCACGCCAGCGTTTTTTATTGCAAAGTGTCCAAGAAATTTAAAGGTATGTTCGAGTGCATCTACAGGGTTTAAATAGAAATAATGTGAAACTCTTTTCCATTCCCCCGTTTTCTTGTATCTTTGCCCCCCATAATTCACTTAATCACAAGCAATGAAGGAATTCCTGCAACTGATGCGGCGCTTTGTGTCGCCTTATAAGAACTATATCGGCTGGGCAATTGTGCTCAATGTGTTATCCGCTATATTCAACGTTTTCTCATTTACGCTATTGATTCCTATCCTGAATATCCTTTTCAAGACGGGCGATAATACACAAGTCTATCAGTTTATGGAGTGGGGAGCCGGCAGCTTGAAAGAAGTTGCGGTGAATAACTTCTACTACTACGTCACCCGGATGATAGAAACACACGGGCCGACTATGACATTGCTGTTCATGGGACTCTTCCTTGCCTTCATGACGATGCTGAAAACATCCTGCTACTTCGGTTCCTCGGCCATCATGATTCCCCTCCGCACGGGCGTAGTGCGCGATATCCGTATCATGGTCTATTCCAAAGTAATGCATCTGCCGCTCGGCTTCTTCTCCGAAGAGAGGAAAGGAGACATCATTGCCCGTATGAGCGGTGACGTGGGCGAGATTGAAAACTCCATCACCAGTTCGCTGGATATGTTGCTGAAGAATCCGATTCTGATACTTCTTTATTTCTCGACCTTGATTGTCACCAGCTGGCAGTTGACGCTGTTCACCATCCTGGTGCTGCCCGGTATGGGCTGGCTGATGGGGAAAGTCGGCAAGAAGCTGAAACGTAAGTCTTTGGAAGCACAGAGCAAATGGAGCGACACCATGTCTCAGCTGGAAGAAACGCTCGGCGGATTGCGCATCATCAAGGCATTCATTGCCGAAGACAAGATGGTGGACCGCTTCAAGCAATGCAGCAACGAGCTGCGCGATGCAACTAACAAAGTTGCTATGCGCCAGGCACTTGCCCATCCTATGAGTGAATTCCTCGGTACGTTGCTGATAGTGCTGGTGCTTTGGTTCGGCGGTATGCTGATTCTGGGAGAATCTTCTTCTATCGAGGCTTCCACGTTCATCTTCTACATGGTTATATTATACAGCATCATCAATCCGTTGAAGGATTTTGCCAAGGCAGGATACAACATCCCGAAAGGTCTGGCGTCTATGGAGCGTGTCGATAAGATTCTGAAAGCAGAGAACCCGATAAAGGAGCCTGCTAACCCGATGCCTCTGCATGGCATGAACGATCGGATTGAGTTTAAAGACTTGTCTTTCAGCTACGACGGAAAGCGGGAAGTGCTGAAGCACGTCAATCTGACTGTACCGAAAGGACATACGATTGCTCTGGTCGGCCAGTCCGGTTCCGGCAAGTCTACGCTGGTCGATCTGTTGCCGCGCTATCACGACGTACAGTCGGGAGAAATAACGATAGACGGCGTGAATATCAAGAACTTCCGCATCCACGACCTGCGTGCGCTGATAGGAAATGTAAACCAGGAGGCTATCCTTTTCAATGATACCTTCTTCAATAACATCGCTTTCGGTGTAGAGAATGCAACGATGGAGCAAGTCGTCGAGGCGGCGAAGATTGCCAATGCCCACGATTTCATCATGGAGACGGAGAACGGTTATCAGACAAATATCGGTGACCGCGGCGGTAAGTTGTCTGGCGGACAACGCCAGCGCATCAGTATTGCCCGCGCCATCTTGAAGAATCCGCCCATACTGATACTCGATGAGGCTACTTCCGCACTCGATACGGAGAGTGAACGCCTAGTGCAAGAGGCTTTGGAGCGGTTGATGAAGACACGTACCACTATTGCCATTGCCCACCGCCTCAGTACCATCAAGAATGCCGATGAAATCTGTGTGCTCTACGAGGGAGAAATCGTGGAACGCGGCCGGCATGAGGAACTTTTGGCAAAGAACGGCTACTATAAGAGGCTGAATGACATGCAGTCACTCGCCTGATTGCACATCTTTCTCTCCATTTGTTTTTTAGAACTTTCTCCTACATCCTACACCCGGCAGACAATTCATTCACTTACTGATGATTACGGGTGTATAAGAAAACTTGAGGGTGTATAAGGATTATTTATTCCTTATACACCCTCATTGAATCATTGTAACATGCGTTCGATATAAGATATGTAGTTGAGATACTCTGCTTTTAAAGGTCCTGTGAACTTGTTGCAACGATCCTGTAGACTTGTTGCAACGACACTGCAAACATGCTGCAGTCCTGCTGCAAACTATATTGCAGTGTCGCTGCAACTTGTTTGCAGTACCTCTGTAATAGGTTTGCAGTAGTTCTGCAATAGGTTTGCAGTAACTTTGCAGAGGTTTTGCAGCATTAAACATGCATCTTATCTCTTCGTATGCATCTTATTTCCGTCCGAAGTCGGCAGGTACTTCTCCCCACTGCTTGGTCTCCCATTTCAGGATGCGGGTAGTATAAGTGTTCTCGCGCAGCCACTTCTCGGCGCGCTCTATCAATAAGAAAAGTTCTTCGGTCTTGGGTTCGCGTGGTAGTTTTGTCTTACACTTCTTCTGCCTTACCCAGTTGATAGCGTTTACACTATCGCTATAAATAGGCATGTCGAAGCCTTTCTGTTTGAGCAAGGCAAGGCCGTGGACGATGGCAAGGAATTCTCCGATATTGTTTGTGCCATACATCGGTCCGAAGTGGAAAACCTGCTGGCGGCTGCCCACGTGTACGCCTTGATACTCCATTGCTCCGGGATTTCCGCTGCAGGCAGCATCTACTGCAAGGCTGTTCTCTATGACGGCAGCGGGGAGGGGAGCATCTGCGCTTTTAGGGACGTTTGTAGGAGAGGCAGACCGCTTGATGTAATCGTATGGCGAAGCAGCAAAGGCCCTTTCTGCTTCTTCGCGTGTCTCGAACGACTTGAATTTCGCTCCTTCGTAGCCCTTGATTTGCAACTGGCACTCCGTCCAGGATGTGTAAATGCCCGGATTGACTCCTGCCCAAACGACGTAAAATTTCTCCTTCTTCATAATAGGCGACAAAGGTAAGAATATATTCTGCAAAACCGAACAACTTCTCCCCCTCACTTGTTCTATCAATATAGGAAAACAATAAATTAAGAAAACCATTATGAGAGAAAGACATATGAAGAGGACATTTGAAGAGGCTTTGGAGCATCGCCGTACGTATTATTCCATCAACAGTGACTCGCCCGTGCTGGACGAGGAAGTGGTACACGCCATCCGCGTGGCGGTGAAGCATGTGCCGTCGGCATTCAATTCGCAGACAACGCGCGTAGTATTGTTGCTGGGCGACGAACATCAGAAGTTGTGGCGGATCGTGAAAGACCAGCTGAGAGCCCTGGTTCCCGCAGACCGTTTCCAGAAGACAGAAGAAAAGATTGACGGCTCCTTTGCCTGCGGACACGGTACCATCCTCTTCTTTGAGGAACATGCCATCGTGACGAAGCTGGAAGAGCAATTCCCTGCCTACAAGCATAACTTTGCCACCTGGTCGCAGCAGACTTCTGCCATGCACCAATTCGCCATTTGGACCATGCTCGAAGACTTGGGCCTGGGAGCCTCCCTGCAACACTACAACCCGCTGATTGACGAGGAAGTACGCCGCACCTGGCATCTGCCCGAAACGTGGACACTCGTTGCACAAATGCCTTTCGGTACGCCCACCGCCGAGCCGGGTGAGAAGGAATTTGATGATTTGAGCGAACGTATCAAGATTTTCCTTTAAACAGATGAAATAATTTGTTTACCTTTGCCTGCAAAGGTAAGCAGATATGATACGTATTTTCTTGACCGGCTACATGGGAGCCGGAAAAACAACTTTAGGAAAGGCTTTTGCCCGCCAACTGAATGTGCCGTTCATCGACCTGGACTGGCACATCGAAGAACGTTTTCACAAATCAATCCGTGAATTGTTCGCCGAGCGGGGAGAGGCCTCTTTTCGTGAACTGGAACGGACGATGCTGCACGAGGTGGGCGAGTTTGAGGATGTAGTCATTTCCACCGGCGGCGGCACCCCTTGTTTCTTCGATAACATGGACTATATGAACAGTTGCGGACAGACGGTGTTTCTGGACGTACACCCCGATGTGCTGTTCCGGCGCTTGCGCATAGCTACCCAGAAGCGCCCCATCCTGCAAGGCAAGACGGACGAGGAGTTGCGTGCCTTCATTGTGGAGGCATTGGAAAAGCGTGCCCCTTTCTATTCGCGGGCGCTTTATCGTTTTGATGCCGGACGCTTGGAAAGTTATAGTCAGATAGCCGAATCCGTGCAACAATTGCGTAATCTTTTGAACCTTTAATCCCTTGTAAATGTGTATTTTTCGGCCAAAAGAGCGGGAAATATTATATTTATATGTATTTTTGTCCCCCTTTATATTTCAAATCACTAAACTGCAAAGTAACAAAAAATGAGAAAATGGCGTATTGAAGATTCAGAAGAGCTGTACAACATAACAGGTTGGGGCACTTCGTACTTTAGTATCAATGACAAAGGTCATGTTGTGGTAACACCGCGTAAGAATGGCGTTGCCGTCGATTTAAAAGAGTTGGTAGACGAGTTGCAACTGCGCGATGTGACGGCCCCTATGTTGTTACGTTTTCCTGACATCCTCGACAACCGGATTGAGAAAACTTCTTGCTGTTTCAAGCAGGCAGCCGAGGAATACGGTTATAAGGCGGAAAACTTCATCATTTATCCCATTAAGGTGAATCAGATGCGCCCGGTAGTGGAGGAAATCATCAGCCACGGCAAGAAGTTCAACTTGGGGCTGGAAGCTGGTTCCAAACCCGAACTGCATGCCGTGATTGCCATCAATACGGACTCCGATTCGCTGATTATCTGCAACGGCTACAAAGATGAGAGCTATATAGAGTTGGCTTTGCTTGCTCAGAAGATGGGTAAGCGCATCTTCCTTGTAGTAGAAAAAATGAACGAGCTTAAACTGATTGCCAAGATGGCGAAGCAGTTGAACGTAAGACCTAATATCGGTATTCGCATTAAGCTGGCTTCTTCGGGAAGTGGCAAGTGGGAAGATTCCGGCGGGGATGCAAGCAAGTTTGGTCTGTCTTCCAGCGAATTGCTCGAGGCGCTCGACTTTTTGTCGGATAAAGGCTTGCAGGATTGTCTGAAATTGATACATTTTCACATCGGTAGCCAGGTGACGAAGATACGCCGCATCAAGACTGCACTTCGTGAGGCTTCGCAATTCTATGTCCAGTTGCATGCCATGGGCTTTAAGGTGGAGTTTGTGGATATAGGCGGTGGTCTTGGCGTGGATTATGACGGGACCCGTTCTTCCAGCAGTGAGAGCAGTGTGAACTATTCCATTCAGGAATACGTCAACGACTCCATATCTACCTTGGTAGATGCCAGCGATAAGAATGGCATTCCCCATCCTAATATTATCACCGAGAGCGGACGCGCTCTGACCGCCCATCACTCCGTGCTCATCTTCGAGGTGCTGGAAACCACTACTTTGCCCGAGTGGGACGATGACGAAGTGGTGACGGAAGACGACCATGAACTGCTACGCGAACTTTATGGCATTTGGGACACACTGAACCAGAACAAGATGCTGGAAGCCTGGCACGATGCGCAGCAGATTCGCGAAGAAGCGCTCGACTTGTTCAGCCACGGTATTGTGGACTTGAAGACACGTGCGCAGATAGAACGTCTGTATTGGTCTATCATGCGCGAAGTGCATCAGATAGCAAGCGGACTGAAACATGCTCCCGATGAATTCCGCGGTCTTCCTAAGCTGCTGGCGGATAAATATTTCTGTAACTTCTCGCTCTTCCAGTCCTTGCCGGACTCGTGGGCGATAGACCAGATATTCCCCATTATGCCTATCCAGCGCCTGGACGAGAAACCCGAACGCTCCGCCACTTTGCAGGACGTGACTTGCGACTCCGACGGAAAGATAGCCAACTTTATCTCTACGAAGAATGTGGCACACTACCTGCCGGTGCACTCCCTGAAGAGCAAGGAGCCTTATTATGTAGGTGTGTTCCTGGTGGGCGCTTATCAGGAAATCTTGGGCGATATGCACAATCTATTCGGCGATACCAATGCCGTACATATCTCTGTCAGTGACAAGGGGTACTCCATCGATCAGGTGATTGACGGTGAAACAGTTGCCGAAGTGCTGGACTACGTGCAATACAGTCCTAAGAAACTGGTGCGTACCCTCGAAACCTGGGTGTCGCAATCGGTCAAGGAAGGGCGCATTTCGCTGGAAGAAGGAAAAGAATTCTTGTCTAACTATCGTTCCGGACTCTACGGATATACTTATTTGGAATAATGAGAGAAAAACTTACTGTAATCAAAGTGGGTGGCAAAATCGTAGAAGAGGAAGCCACCCTCTACAAGTTGTTGGATGACTTTGCCGCCATCGACGGTTATAAAGTCCTGGTACACGGGGGCGGACGCTCGGCTACCAAGCTGGCCGCCCAACTGGGTATTGAAAGCAAAATGGTAAATGGACGTCGCATCACCGATGCCGAAACCCTGAAAGTGGTGACAATGGTGTACGGCGGATTGGTAAACAAGAACATCGTAGCCGGACTGCAGGCGCGCGGCGTCAATGCACTGGGGCTTACGGGTGCCGATATGGATGTGATCCGCTCCGTGAAGCGTCCCGTGAAAGAAGTGGACTATGGCTTTGTGGGCGATGTGAAGCAGGTAAATGCTGCTTTCCTGGGCGACCTGATCCATAAAGGGGTCGTTCCCGTGATGGCTCCGCTGACGCACGACGGCAACGGACACATGCTGAATACGAACGCCGACACCATTGCCGGCGAAACGGCCAAGGCACTGGCAAGCCTGTTCGACGTAACCCTGGTCTTCTGTTTTGAGAAGAAAGGTGTATTGCGCGACGAAAACGATGACGACAGCGTCATTCCGCAGATTACACCTGCTGAATTCCAGCAATACGTGGCCGACGGAGTGATTCAAGGAGGTATGATTCCGAAACTGGAGAACTCTTTTGAGGCATTGAATGCCGGTGTGTCCGAAGTCGTAATTACCTTGGCTTCAGCGATTAATGGAAACAGTGGAACCCGAATCAAAAAATAATTCAGAAAAAAGTGGTGGTAAGCTGTAACTTTCTGTATACTTAACCGTCAATTTATTAGAGATGCAAGAACTCAGCTTTCGTAATGACATTCTCCCTCTGAAAGACAAGCTCTTTCGGTTAGCCCTGAGAATAACGTTCGATAGGGCAGAAGCAGAGGATGTTGTGCAGGAAACGCTGATAAGGGTCTGGAACAAGCGTGATGAGTGGACGCAATTCGGTTCTGTCGAAGCCTATTGCCTGACAGTGGCAAAGAATCTGGCGATAGACCGCAGCGAAAAGAAAGATGCTCAGACCGTGGAGTTGACTCCTGAAATGGAGGAGGCCTCAGATGCATCGAGCCCTTACGAGAAGTTGGTGAACAAAGAACGTATGACGTTGATACACCGGCTGATGAACGAGCTTCCCGAGAAACAACGACTGATTATGGAGTTGAGGGACATCGAAGGTAAGAGCTACAAGGAAATAGCGGCAGCCTTGAACTTGACCGAGGAACAAGTAAAAGTAAACCTCTTCAGGGCGCGGCAAAAAGTAAAACAAAAGTTTATAGATATAGAAGGTTATGGACTCTAAATATATAGAACAACTCTTGGAACGCTACTGGCAGTGCGAGACTTCCCTCGAAGAAGAAGCGCAGCTACGTACATTCTTTAGTGAAGGCAATGTTCCCGCACATCTGCTTCGCTACAAGGACTTGTTTGTATATCAGCAGTTTCTGCAAGAAGACCGTCTGGGCGAAGATTTCGACGCACGGGTACTTGCCGAAGTGGAAGTTCCGGTAGTCAAGGCCAAGCGCCTGACGTTGACCGCTCGCTTCATGCCGTTGTTCAAAGCCGCCGCAGTAGTGGCAGTGGTTCTTTCGTTGGGGAATGTGATGCAACATTCATTTTTCTCGGATGTGAAGGAGGTAGCCGCCGCCGATACCATCGGCAAACAAATTTCCGCACCGTCGGTCGCTCTTTCGGGAGAGGCAGCCGTGACGCACGAGAAGCAGCTGATAGACAGCCTGCGGCGTGTAGAGAAGGAAGCGGAAATCAAGGAATAGATGTTTTCATTTGCTTTTTAAAAATAACATTTTCATTTGCTTTAAACATAATATAGTTAGTGTGCTTTATTAAAACAACTTGAGGCTGTGAAGTTTCAATTCTCTCAAAATCTTATAAAAAACTAACTAAGATAGATGGGACGCCGCGTGATGCAGCGTCCCTTTATTTTTTTATGCCCTTCTCCAAGGAGGTGGTAAAAACACGAAAGGCTTCCTCCCGGAAGCCTTACGCCATTCATATAGGTTATTTTTAGAGAGAATCTAGTTTAGGTCTGTTTATTCATTAATCTTAAAATATATACAATCAATCCCAATTAGAGCTTATACAATCCTTTCTTCGGGTAATCCAGTTCCGGATTTCCTTTGTAGCCTACGCTTCCGCTTCCGGCAGTACGTACTTTCAGGAAATCGGTTGCATGGCATTTGATGTCGCCCGAGCCGGTTACGCTGGCAGAGATTCTCTTGGCTTGGAAGTCGGAAGCGAACAAATCACCCGATCCTGCTACGCTGTATTCTGCTTCTTCGGTGCTTCCGCTCAGTTTTACTGTACCCGAACCTGCTACGGAGGCAATGGTGGAAGCCGCTGTAACGTTATCCAACTTCATGTCACCCGATCCTGCCACTGAAACTTTAAGGTTATTGCAAGTAATATTGCTGCTATTGATATCTCCCGATCCAGCAACGGAAATGTTGAGGTCTGTGCAAGAGATGTTATTGCCTTCTATATCTCCCGAACCTGCAACAGATATTTTGAGTTCATCTGTCTTCAGTCCGTTGGCCAGTTCTATGTCTCCTGAGCCTGCTACGGCTATGCCGTTCAGTTTCTCGGCAGAAACGCGGATTTTCAACTTATCGTAAGATACACTGACATTCTTCTTGAAGCCTACGATGAGAGTATTGCCCTCTACGCGGATATCCAGCAAGTCTACGATGTTGTCCGAAGTATACACTTCTACTGACGGCTTACCGGGTTTCTGTGTATAGGTGACGTCCGGACTGCCGGATACACTCAGTTTGGTGAAGTTATCAACCTTGATATCTTTGGTTACATAGTTCTTGCTGGCTTTCACTGTTTTGCCGCGAGAACCGCCGGAACTATACGTGTGCTGTTGTGAACAAGCTGTTGTACTGAATGCCAAGATGGCGATTGTGAGGAATGCTGTTAAACTTTTCATATTCGTTCGTTTTTATAATTTGCTTTATATGTTAGACGTTATTTGTTTCAAGAAAGTTGCATGCCAAAATGCTTTTTTCTTTTGAAATGTTTAGCTGGTATTCTTTAGTCAATTCCCGTGCCATAAATATAACTTGCTGATTCTTAGAAAGAAGAACTTTGGGCCGGGTGTTCGTTTTCGGACACTTCGTTCGCTTTTGGCAGACAAATCCTTGTTTTTTCGGACGATTCTTCGTTCATTTGTCCATTCATTAAAGTAGATGGTGACAGAACGTATTTTAGAAGATAAGGAGCTGGGGCGTTTGTTTATCCGGGTGAATGCCCGGGCAAGGCGCTTGACTTTCCGGACGAAGGAAGACGGGGTGTATGTAACCGTACCTCCCGGCACTACGCTTGCCGAAGTAAAGAATGCGATAGAGCAACTTCGTCCGCGGTTGAGGAATGCCAGGCAGAAGCAGGTTCGTCCGTTGATTGATTTAGATTACCGGATTGATACGGAGTTCTTTAAGTTGAGTTTGACAAGCGGCCAGCGGGAACGTTTCCTGTCGCGTTCGGAGTTGGGTGAGATGCAGATAATTTGTCCGCCCGATGCCGACTTTACGGATGAGAACCTGCAAGCCTGGTTGCGAAAGGTGATTGAAGAGGCTTTGCGGCGCAATGCGAAGATTATCCTTCCTCCCCGTTTGTATATGCTCTCCATGCAGCACAATCTTCCCTATAAAAGTGTGAAGATCAATTCAAGCAGCGGGCGCTGGGGGAGTTGCTCGGCACGCGGCAATATCAATCTTTCCTATTATCTGGTGCTTCTTCCCAAGCATTTGATAGACTACGTTTTGCTCCACGAGCTGGCACATACCCGCGAGATGAACCACGGAGAACGTTTCTGGGCGTTGCTCGACAAAATGACGGATGGAAAGGCGCAGGCATTGCGGAATGAGTTGAAAGGGTATCGCACAGACTTCTGAAATAGAAGTCGTTCAAGCATATTTCCCGGATTGTATTCTTTACCTGTCTTCTTGTGCCAACTGCTTCACCTCTTCCCCTTCCTTCTCGAACCGGTATTTTCCTCCTTTCTCGCTCAATTCGAACAAGGAGAGTTTTTCGGTGAGGTTATCGACTATCATCAGTGCGCTTTGCTCTGCAAACCGTTTCACTTCGATAGTGAAAGGTTCTTCGGTCATTTTTTGGTTTACCAGCAGGCTGTCGTTGATGAAGATAGATGTGGAGTCACCGGCAAAGCCTTTTACCAGAGTGACGGTATAGGTTTCGATAAAGTTCCGTCCTTCCTTTTTCTGTTGTTGCAGCCTCATGCTCATATAGACGAAGATTACGACCACGAAAATCACTGCAAAGGCAAGGAGGCCGTTGCCTATCATAAATTGCTTGTTGGTATTGAGACGGTGTGCCATAAAAGCTGATTTTAAGAAACACTGCAAATGTAACGAATAAAATTGAACCGACAGACAAACTTTTGAACAAATAGGAAATAATGTTTTAGGGGTAATTCGCTAATATTGCAGTCATAAAACTAATTGTTAAGAATACTATGAAACTAAAATTCGTCTTTTTACTCTTGTTGTCTGTATTTGCTTTGCAGATGAAGAGTGCTGATGGAACTCCTGACGGACTTCCTCCTTTTGTTCGTTTTCCCGGGTTAGAGCAGGAAACTTATATTACGCGCGATACGTGTAAGAATGTCCAGGGGCGTTTTCCCGGTTTCTCTCCTTTTTTTCTTGTTTATCCCGATAAGCCTTGCGATGCTGCCGGAGCTACGGCTTTGATCAATGAACTGGGCATTGCGGAGTATGCCCATAAGTATTCGGGAACGGTTTGTGTTATGAATCCGTTGGGAAAGGAGTATGATGCGATTAAAGACTTGGAGGGGTATAAAAACTTCCTGAACAAAATGCGGATTTTTACAAATCTGAAGATAATCGGTATCGGTGCAGGAGCAACATTCGTTAATAAGGCCATAGCCGGACACGCAGGTGCCGTGGCAGGTATTGTTTCCCTGAATGGGCGGCCGGCTAAGGTGGGTAAGGATGTCGCTTCTGTTCCTGCGTTTATTGGCGGAGTGCGCAGTCGGCAGGTAGCAGCTGCCTATATTGAGCAGAATCAGGCGGAACTGGTACGAAAGGCAGACGGTTTGGCTTATTATGCCAATCGACAAGAACCGTTGCAGCAGGTCGTGGTCAGTACAAACAAATATGTTTCGTTGAAAGAGGCGTTTGCCGAAGCTTGGGAGGTTCTACTTTGCAAGAACTATCGTTTCAATAATTATAAGCATACCTGGTATACGGGGGCGTTATCCGATCAATATGGTGCGTATGAGTTGGAGCCTTATATAATGCCCGAAGACTGGGGAATCACGCGTCGGGTGATAGAAAAAGACCTGATAGGGACGGGAAATTTCTTGTGGTATGAGTTTCATCCGGAAGCTACTTTAAAAGCGGAAAAAGGTACTGTGCCTTTGTTGCTTCTGCTGCATGGCAACAATAATGATCCTCGTACGCAGGCCGAGACGTCTGGTTTCATTGAACTTGCAGGCAAGGAGAACTTCATTGTTGCGGAGCTGGAGTGGCAAGGCAATGGTTATGCTGCTATGGGTTTGGATGGCATTGAGCAGGTGGTATATCATTTATTGAAGACGTATCCTCAGATAGATCCTTCTCGAGTATATGCTGAAGGCCTTTCAGCCGGGGCAGCTACGGCTACGGGACTTGGCATCCGCAAATCGCATGTGTTTGCCGCCGTGGGCGCTCAGTCGGCAGGTCTGACTCCCAATCGGTATATGTTCGGTTATAATGGTGAAGCACTGATGAATGAAGCCGTACAGAAACGGGGGAATGTGGAAACTGCGTATTTCTCGGTTACCGGTACGGATGATGAGGTGGTTCCTTTTGTAAACGAAAGCAACTGGCGTACCAATGCCTTTTTCTGTGCGTGGACTGCCTATCAGACCATGAATGGCATGGAAGTGAGCAGTCGGCCGGATTTTTCGAAAGATGCAACTTTCGGTATCGAACTGAAAGATAGGAAAGTGCTTCATACAAACAAGCGCATCACAATGGAAGCAGGGGTACTTTACAAAGGCGATGTCCCTCTGATTAAAATGGTGGCTGTGAATGACTACGGTCATTGGAACTTTAAGCCGGATGCGCAGTTAATGTGGGATTTCTTTAAGCATTTTTCGCGCGATCCGTTGACGAAAAAGTTGATTTATAGTAAGTGCCCCTAACGATACTTATTGATATTCACTTGGGTTTACACCAAATTGCTTTTTGAAGCAGGTAGAGAAGTGGGAAAGGGTATTAAAACCAGTCATGTCTGCAATTTCAGAAATGGTATAGATTCCTTCTTTAATTAGTTCGGCTGCTCGGTTCAGTTTATAAGTTCTGAAGAAAACACTTGGGTTTTTACCGGTCAGCCCTTTCACTTTGTAGTAGAATTTGGTACGGGAGATTTTGAGTAATTCGGTCATTCGTGTGATGTCCAATTCGGGATTATCCAACTCATTTTCCATTAATTTATATAGTTCTGCCATAAAAGCTTCATCTTTTGGGGTAAGGACAAATTCATTCGTTTGGCTTGTCCGGGTATTTTGTACTAAGAAATTACGCACTTTGTCACGGTTTGTCAATAGTGATTCGATTAAAGCCAGTAAATAGGCCGGTTCGAAAGGTTTGGGTACGTATGCATCTGCTCCTGTGTGTAATCCTTCTATTTGGTTTTCCATGGTAGCTTTAGCTGTTACCAGAATAACCGGTATGTGGCAAAATTGTAGATTTGCTTTAATCTCCTTACAAAGCTGATATCCGTCCTTGTCCGGCATTAGTACATCGCTCAGTACTAAGTCCGGTGCTTCCTCGGCAATGGTCTGAAGGATATTATTGGAATTGAATCGGCTGATAATATGATAGTATGGGGTCAATAATATCTGTAAATAATGCATTATGGTTGGGTCATCATCTACTATTAATACCGTTTTCGGATTTATTTGATCTTTATGGCTGTCGTCCGGTTGTATCTCTGCAGGTTTTATGGGAATATTGTTTATGGGCGTTTTGGGGCCATAGCATCGCTCTTCTTTGGTGTATGAAAAGTCATCTGCGGGCAAGACCAGGGTGAATACGGCACCTCCTCCTTCCTTTCGGTTTGCCGCTTCAAGGTACCCATGGTGTAGTTTGGCAAGGCTGCGGGCATAATAGAGCCCTATGCCTGTTCCCCAGTTGTAGGTACCTTTATTTTCTTTAATCTGATAGAATCGTTCAAATATCTTTTCCAGCTGATCTTCCGGGATATTTTCTCCGGTGTTGGCTATAGAAATCTGGACGTATCGGGTACTTTTGTCTTGTTCTGTCAATTTGAAGGACTGTTCGATTTCTTGGCGCATGACAGTGGCAAATGAAACCTCTATTTCACCTCCTGCGGGAGTGAACTTCATGGCATTGGAAAGCAGGTTGCTTAGTATTTTTTCAACTTTGTCTTCATCTGCCCAGCTGAGAATATCATTGTGTAAGCCTTGAGGGATTATAGTTATGTTTTTACTTTGGGCGTTGATACTGAAAAAACTGATGATTTGTTTGATGGTAGAAGTGAGATTTGTCTGCTGCACTTCCAGTCCTAAACTATTGTTGTCTATCTTATTGAAATCAAGTAGCTGGTTGACCAATCGGAGCATCCGTAAGATGCCATCTTGTAGAATATTTAAAAGTTCCTTGTTGGGTGCAGCATTGGCAGGAACGGCACACAATTGCCTGATAGATCCCAGCATCGTTGTCAGCGGTGTACGGAATTCATGCGATATGTTGGTAAAATAGCTCATGTGTATTTTGTTCATCTTCTGCTCTTGTGCTTTCTCTTGTTCGGCACGATATGCGGTTTCTTTTTCAATTTTTATGCGCCGCCAACTGTGTATGAGTATGCCGGCTATTCCGATGATTGCCAGAGTATACAGGCATCTTGCCCACCAAGTATCCCAAGGAGCTGGTTTGATGATGATGCGTAATCGTTTTTCTTTTCCAATTATACTTTGGTCTTCATTGGTAATTTTTATTTTGAAGATGTAAGTTCCTGCAGGAAGGTTGGCATAATAAGCTTCCCGGTTAGTGTATGCGTGTATCCAGTAGCGGTCAATGCCCTCCAACTGGTAATGATAGTGTATTCGTTCGTATTCACTATAATCCAGTGCGGCAAATGATATGCTGAAACTGGTCTGGTCGTGTCTCAGATGTATGTCAGGTTGGCAGGAGAGGTCTTTTTCGATGATTGCATTTTCTCCGGGCTGTATAAGTTGATTGTGAATTTTCAGACTTTCGAATTTTAGGGGAATGTTGTATTTATAGAAAGCCTCCATAGGATTGAAGAATGTTATTCCGTGGGTTCCTCCGAATATCAAAGTACCGTCTGAAAGCCGACAAGATGCACGGTCATAGAATTGATTGCCCTCGATGCCGTCACTTGCATAATAATTGCTGACTTGGTTTGTCCGGCGTTCGTACTTGCTTAATCCGTATAATGTAGATATCCAGATATTTCCTTGTACATCTTCTTCGATACTGCAAACTTCTGTGCAGGCAATGCCGGGAATAGCTACTAACTTCTGATTTTGAGGGCTGTATCGTAAAAGACCGTTATAGGAGGTACCAATCCAGATATCTCCCTGGCTGTCTTCGTACAATGTGGTAGGGATAAATTTGGAACGTCGTATGCAGGTAGCACTGTCGGCTCTCGAAATGTTTATCATTTGACTTTTCCACGTATCGGGGTTTACTAAACGAATCCTATTGGCAAAGGAGGCGATTAAAATTTCTCCATTGGAGAGAGGACGTATGGCAGGAGTAAAGGTGAAATACGATTTGGGATAAAGGGATATGGGCGTGAAATCTTTTTCACCTTCTCTCAGAGCATATATTGTTTGGCTAAAACTGCCTACCCATATCGTTCCGTTACGGTCTTGTACTATGCATAGTGGATGAGGAATGGAGAAAGTTTTTGTTGCTGTTAGTTGATTGTTTTCAAAGGTACATTTTATTATTTGATTAGTGTTGGTAGCCACCCAAATATGTTGATCTTTATCATGGTAGATGTGCTTGATGACTATATTCCCGGAATTTTCAGCAGGTATTATTTTATTAATATCTACGGCTTTTATGTGTTGCGTATTTAAGTTGTAGATGTACATGCCGTCTTTTAGGGTTGATATATATAGATTATGTTGGTCGGCATCAATGGCAATAATGGATTTTTGACTGAAAAAGGAACGTAGATAATTGTTGCTGTTGAAGCGTTCCTTATAATGATACCGTACGGTATATCCTTGGTCTTGGGAACCTATCCATAGATTCTTGTGAGAATCGGTAAACATACAGTTAACTCCATATTGTGGAACTTCAAAAGGAAATTCTTTTTCTTTCTCATTTATGATAATGTCTTTCTTTTCGTTGTAAAGGAACATATTGTTTTGCGTACAGATTAGCAGACTGTTTTTTTCGTATGGATGTATGTAGTTAATAGCGTTTTTTGATAAAATGGGATGTCTTTTTATAGCATCAGGGAGTGCTTTGAATCGTTTGTTCTCGGTGTCAAATATGAAAAGACGGTTATTGCTCACCAACCATAAAGATGTACGATTATGCATGTAGGAATATGTAATCCTCTGATGCATTGGAATAGAGTCTCTCAATTTCATGTTCGAAGAATCATAACATCTTATGGAAGTAGGGTTGACGGCCCATAGATGATTGTTCCTGTCAATGTAGCAAGTTTGCTTATAGGTGTTGTCCGGGTCGAAGTTAAAAAAAATAGGATTGAAACTTTCTGTTTCGGGATTATATACGCACAGATGCACAATCATGTTTAAAAAGATTTTTCCATTTTTATTTTCTATCAGTTGATATCCATTTTTGTTGCTGTATGGTACGTTTATGGGAATCTGACGGAAGTTGTCTTGGTCGGTATATTGGCAGACACCGTTGGTAGTTGCTATCCATAAGCGTTTACGTGAGTCCATAAAGATGTCCTGAATTCTGTCCCCGGGCAGTTGAAGGGTATCGGAGGAACTATAATATTGCCGATACTCATGTGCATTGAATTTATTTAGTCCCCGGGCAGTACCTATCCAAATGTAACCTTGTGCATCTTCTTGAAAAGCCGTAATGTTTTGATTGGAGATGGTTGCTGAAATTTTCGAAACATCCGGATTGTTCGTTTCCTCTTTCACAGTGATTGGCTTGCATGAGATTATAGTAATTGCAGATAAAACTATGATGAATATGATATGTGTTTTCATGATAAAGATGCATTAAAGTAAATCTTACAATGGAACGGACAAAAGTAGAAAGAAAATTGGTAGGTAACATTTGCCGATGAAGTGATTTTCTGGTCAGAATTATGTTGTAAGACATCTTTTGAACATATTGACAAATTTTTGAACGTGCAAGAAACAAAGGTTGAACAAAGAGAAAATATTTATGTATTTCCCCAATACTATTTTAGAGGTTCTTTTGATAAAATTGCACCAAGAGTACTACAATATAAATGAATGTAGTTTTTTTATTAACAAGTCTAATTATTTAAGTATTATGGAAAACAATTTTAAGAGAAGGCTGACGGCATTTGGGTTATTCCTTTTAATAGGAATACCTTTTATGCTAGCGCAGAGTCCGGTGTTGATATCGGGACAGGTTGTAGATGATTTGGGGGAACCTATGATTGGTGTGAGTGTACTTGAGAAAGGTACTTCGAATGGAGTAATAACGAATATGGAAGGAACTTACTCGCTAAAGGTAAAACAAGGTGCCATAATTGTCTATTCATACATAGGATATGTGACACAGGAGCGGAAAGCCGTATCAGAGAAAATGGATGTAATAATGAAAGAAGATACGCGGACACTGGATGAAGTAGTAGTGGTGGGCTATGGTGTGCAGAAGAAGAGTGATTTGACCGGTGCCATATCTTCAGTTAAGGCGGAGGATATCCAGAACCGATCCATTACTCGGGTGGAGGAAGCTTTGCAAGGTAAGACTGCCGGTGTACAATTAATATCCACCACTTCACAACCGGGCGCTTCGCCTACTATCCGTGTCCGTGGTTTTTCCTCGAATGGGACTTCGGATCCCCTCTATGTTGTAGATGGATTGATTGTCTCCGATTTGAGCTCAGTGGATCCTAATAATATAAAAAGTATGGAGGTCTTGAAAGATGCTGCTTCAGCTGCTATTTATGGTGCACAGGCAGGTAATGGAGTGGTTCTTATTACAACAAAAAGCGGAAGTAAAGGAACCAGCAGCATTTCTTATGATTTTCAATATTCTATCAGTAGTCTGGCTCGGCGGCCCAAACTGATTAATTCACAGGAAGCTTTGCTGCAAAAAAAGGAGCAGGACCCTACTTTTACAGATGATAATATTCAGGAACTCATTAGCAGCGGTACATGGGATGGAGTATCAACTACCGATTGGTATGATGTAGCTTTTAATGCTTCACCGTCTTCTCATCATACCGTCAACTTCCAAGGGGCAAATGATAAGGGATCTTTTTTCTTGTCATTGAATAATCTTTATGATAATGGTATCCTTCGTGAAAATAAGGATACTTATAAGCGACTCTCGGTAATGTTGAATGCCGATTATGACATTAAGTCCTGGTTGAAGGTGGGGGTTACGGCCAATTATGCCAAATATACGCAGAAATCAATCAATGATGGAAGTGCAGGCAATTCATATTCCAGTATGATTGCTACGGTGATGACTATGGCTCCTTATTATGCAGACACATATTCTGCCGATGCACTTCCCAAGCAGATGGAAGCATTGATTGCCAACGGTTTTACTTTGTTGCGTAATGATAAAGGCGACTATTATAGTTGTTTAGGTTCCATGGAACAGATACACCCTATGGTAGCTATTCGCATGAGTGATAAGAAAAATTTCGGTAATAGTCTGATGGGGACACTGTATGCTAATCTGACTCCATTCAAAGGACTTGTATTTACTACCCGTTTGGGATATAGAGAATTGAATGCAAACACTTATCAGTATAATAATTTATATTATGGTTCGGCATCAGCCAACAATAAAGACAAAAATGGAGCTACTCGTACCAATACTTCCACTACCTATTACCAGTGGGAGAACTTTGTCAACTATAGTACAGATTTGTGGGATAAGCATCATGTTTCTGCTATGCTGGGTATGTCTTATAGTGAGAACAACTTTACTTACGTGTCTGCCGGTGTGGACAAGACGGCCAAACATGACCCTTTGTATGCCGATGTCTCGTATCCTGCCGGAGATGCAGTGAAGAGTACTGCCGGTTATAATCTGATTAATCGTAAATTGTCTTATTTTGGTCGTTTGGCTTATGATTATCAGAACCGTTATATGCTGCAGGTAGCTATGCGTGCCGATGCAGCCGATACTTCTGTGCTTCCGGGTAATAATCGCTGGGGATATTTCCCATCGGTATCTGCCGGTTGGGTTATTTCCAATGAAAGCTTTTTCACGGAGAGGAATAATACCCCTCTGACATTTTTGAAAGTACGTGCAAGTTGGGGACAAAATGGTAGTACGAGTAACTTGAGTGGTTATAAATATTCCAATTCTTTGGTTACTTCGGCTGCCGGATACTCTTTTAGCAATACGGCAATGAAATACGTTACTTCTGCTAAGCCTTCCCAACTATATAATCCTGATTTGAAATGGGAAACTTCAGAACAACTGGATTTAGGTATAGATCTGCGCGCTTTCAATGATCGTTTCTCGTTTGGTATGGACTGGTATAAAAAGAAAACAAAAGATTTGATTGTTTCTGATATCGTTATTCCTTATGAGGCAGGAAACTCATCAGCTCCGATGAATGCCGGTAATGTTATGAATAAAGGATTTGAATTTGAAACCGGATGGAAGGATAAAATTGGAGATTTCAATTATTCTGTAACAGCTAATCTGGCAACTTTGAAAAATGAGGTTACTTATTTGGACCCGCATGTTAGCGGCGGACGTATAGAGGGTGCCACTACCATGGCTTCAAACGGTTCTTTCTCTGCATTTGAGGTAGGTTATCCGGTATGGTATTTCAGAGGCTACCAAGTCGATCACTTGGATGATGCCGGTAACCCTATATTCAAGGATAATACAGGTGACGGTACTATTGATGCAAGTGATAAAGCAATGATTGGTAAGCCGATGCCGGACTTTACGTATGGAATTACATTAACAGCCAACTATAAGAATTTTGATTTTCTGATTTTCGGGAATGGTTCCGTAGGCAATGATGTATTCATGTCCTATAGTTATAACTCAATATCATATACTCTGAAAGAAATGTATGATCAACGTTGGACGGCAGATGGAAACACGAGTCGTAAGTTTGCACGGCCGCAAAATACAAATGCAGATAAATATGGTTTGTCGGATGCCTATATTTTTGATGGTTCTTATTTCCGTATCAAGCAGATACAGTTGGGATATACATTGCCTCAAACTGTTACAAAAAAGTTCTTGGTTGATAAATTGAGAGTTTATGCTTCGCTGGATAATTTTTTCTTGTTTACGAAGTATCCGGGACTTGATCCGGAGGTTTCATCCACAACTACCAGTGGTATGGGTGTAGATTATGGAAATTATCCTACAACGAAGAAAGTGGTATTCGGGTTATCAGTTACATTTTAAATAAAAAATAAAAAAGTATGAAACTAAAATATATCTTATCCGGACTATTGGCGTGTGCATTTATATTTTCCGCATGTGATGTCGATTTGCTGGATATTCCCCAAAAGGGTGTAGAGAATGAAGAAAATTATTATAAAACAGATGAACAGTGCGAGTCTGCTATTGCTGCAGTTTATGCATCTTGGCGGAATGCCTATTCCGGACGTGGTGAGAAGGCCTCACAGTATGCAAACGGTTTCTTTTTGAAGAATTTTCTGGCAGATGATTTTAATTCGGGTGGAGCTCGCTCGGACCAGGTTTATGCGCAGGAAATATACGAGAGCGCAATAGTGGCTACTAACGGTTGGGTGGAAAACTACTACAAGAGATTGTATGCTACGATTTATTTGTGTAATCTGGTGATTGAACGTTTTGATGCCAGCGAAAGTGACGTGAAGGCAAGAAATATTGCTGAAGCCAAATTTTTCAGGGCTATTTGTTATTTTGAATTGAATACTTTGTGGGGAACACCTCCTTTGGTGGACCGGGTATTGAAAAATTCAGAAGAATATAAAGTTCCTAATTCTACTACGGAACAGTTGTGGAAATTCATTGAGGCAGACCTTTCGGAAGCCATTACTTCTGGAAAATTGACCTCCAAAGCCAATCTGGAAGATAGAGACGGGGGAACCCGTGCTACGTTAGAGGCTGCTCGAAGTTTATTGGGAAAGGCTTATTTGTATCAAGAGAAATATGGTGATGCTAAGAATGAACTAGAACAAGTCATATCTTCCGGTAAATATGATTTAATAGGTGATATCAGTACATTCTATCATCCGGCTGCTGCCGGTTGTAAGGAGTATGTTTTGGAGTGTGTACGCCATTACGATCCTTCCAATATGTATGCCCAGGAGGGTTGGTTCGGTATTTTGGCTAATTGGGGATTTGGTTATGGCTTTATTGCCGGTCCGGAAGCAACAATGCACTATCAGTTCAATACAACCAGTGGCTATAGCTATTTTAATCCATCAAAGTCTTTGTATGATGCATTTGTGGCCGAAGAGGGCGTTGACGGATATCGTTTGAATACATGGATTAAAACTTGGGAACAAGTGATTGCCATGAATATTGCGGTGAATACAACGACCAATAAATATGCTTCTGAAGGTTATTTCCGCTTGAAATGGTTGGCAAGTACAGATGATGAATTTGTAGGATATTGGTGTGGAAATCAGAGCAATACTCCGGTTATAAGATATGCGGACGTGTTATTGATGGCGGCTGAAGCATGTTTGCTTTCGGGTGACCAGGCCGGTGCTGACGAATATTTGGGGAGAGTACGTGAAAGGGCACATCTTTCCAGAAAAAGTAATGTGACACTTTCTGATATAAAATTAGAGCGTCGTTTGGAGCTTGCTATGGAAGGTACACGTTTCCAAGATTTGAAACGTTGGGGAGATGCCCCTACTGCATTAGCAGATAAAGGGAAGAAACTGCCGACCTTCCAGATTGTGCCTGATCCGGAAAATGATTTGACTACTGCAGAGGGTATTTACAATGCTCGTTATACGACAAAAATAACTTATATTGATAATGAAAAGACTTTGGCTGGCTGGACCCCCAATCGGGATGAATTCCTGCCATTTCCGGAGAGTGAACTGGAAGTGAATAGTAATCTGAAACAGAATCCCGGATATTAAGTTGATAATAAAAAAGAAGTATGAAAAGAAATTTAGTAATATTTGCGCTATTGTTTGTTTGTGTGGCCATAGGAGCGCAGACTGTATTCAAGAATGAAGAAGTAGAAGTTTCCTTATTAAAGGAAAAGACATGGGTATTTGAAACTTGGGACCATACTACTATGTATTTGATAGAAGGAGAAGAGAAGGCGGCGTTGATTGATACCGGTACGCGTTGTGAAGGCTTGGATAAGATCGTAAAACAGATATCACAGAAACCGCTGGAGGTGATTGTTACCCATATGCATCCTGACCATGCAGGTTGTATTAGATATTTTGACAAAGTATGGATGCATCGGGCCGACAGTGTATTGGTACCTCAGAATGCCGCAGACTATAAAGGGGAATTGCTCTACATGGAAGAAGGACAAGTGTTTGATTTGGGAGGACGTAAATTAGAGGTTGTATGGATGCCCGGCCATACCCCAGGTTCAGTGGTTCTCCTGGACAAAATTAATGGAGACTGCTATTCCGGCGATGCGTTCGGTTCGGGTGAGGTATGGTTGCAATGTGTACCGATGTCACCCATTGCCACCTTCCACCAATCATGTTGCCGCATGGAAAAGATAATGAAAGATGAGCATATTAAGGACATCTGGTGTGGACATTACCCTTATCTGAAATCATCTTTGCCGTTGTCGTATATTCAGACGATGATACGTATTTCCCGGAGATTGATGAATGGAGACCAGGAGGGATCGGTACCTTATTCCAATTATTTCATAAAGATGCCTCCCACTGCCCGGAAATTATCCGAAGGCCGTGCGATGATTGTCTATGATTCTACTAATATTCCTTAAGTCCGCTGATACGTACTGTATGGATTGAAGATTGGAAAAGGAAGTTCAAAATAGATTTTGCTGTCATTTTGAACTTCCTTTCTTTTTCATGCCTTACTTGCGATACTCGCTCGGATTCACCCCAAACTGCTTTTTGAAGCTCTTAGAGAAGTGTGACAGTGTACTGAAACCCGTCATATCTGCTATTTCCGAAACAGTATATTTTTCTTCTGCTATCAGTTCGGCAGCACGGTTCAGCTTATAGGTCTTGAAGAATATGCTGGGGTTCTCGCCTGTCAGGCCTTTTACTTTATAGTAGAATTTAGTTCGTGAGATTCTCAGCAGCTCCGTCATTCGGGCGACGTCCAGTTCCGGGTTGGAAAGTTCGTTTTCCATCAGGTGATAGAGGTCGGTCATAAAGACATTATCCTGGGGGGAGAGAATGTTTTCTTCTATATTGTCCGTCTGCGTAGCCTTGCCGAGCATGCTGCGTGCTTTCTCACGGTTTTTGAGCTGCGACTTGATGAGCGCCAGCAGGTAAGTCGGGTCGAAAGGTTTGGTCACGTAGGCATCGGCTCCGGTATTCAGTCCTTCCACCTGGTTCTCAACAGTAGCTTTGGCAGTCACCAGAATCACTGGCAGGTGGCAAAGCTGCAAGTCTTCCTTTATTTCCCGGCAGAGCTGGTAACCGTCTTTCCCCGGCATCACCACATCACTCAGAATCAAATCGGGAGCTTCCTCACGCATCGCTTTCAACGCATCATCGGCATTAAAACGGCATATCACCTTATAGTGTGCGGAGAGGAGTGTGCGCAGGTAGTGGGCTACTTCGGTATCGTCGTCCACGACCAGAATCTTGGGCTGCTCTTCGTCGGGTTTTACCGTTTTTTCGGCAGGGCAGGAGGGAGCAGTCAACGGGAAAGCCTCTGACTGGTTGCCCGGTTCGGCGGCACGTTCGTCTTCGGCATACGCGGCATCGCCCACGGGCAGGATGAAGGTGAATACGGCACCGTCTCCTTCATCGGGCTGGTGGGCTTTCAGCTGTCCGTGATGAAGCATGGCCAGGCTGCGGGCATAGTACAGTCCGATGCCGGTTCCCCAGTTGTAGGTACCTTCGGCCTGGTTCCCCAGCTGGTAATAGCGTTCGAATATTTTCTCTATCTTGTCTTCGGGGATGTTCTGCCCGGTGTTGGCCACGGATACTTTGATGTACTGCGTGGCGTGGTCATCCGGCTGCAGGCCGAAGAGCGGTGAAGCTTGCTCGCGGCTTATGACGTCGAAGCTGACACTGATTTTTCCTCCTTGCGGTGTAAATTTCAAGGCGTTGGACATCAGGTTGCCGAATATCTTCTCCACTTTGTCCTCGTCCAGCCACATTAGGAAGGTGTCTTCCAGCCCGTAGGCGTTCAGTACAATGTGCTTGTCTTTGGCGTTCACCTGGAAGATGCTCACTTGGCGTTGCAGGCAGGCTATGATGTCGGAACGCTTCACTTGCAGGCGCAGGGTGTCGTTCTCCAGTTTGTTGAAGTCCATAAGTTGGTTGACGAGTTTCAGCATGCGGTTTACACTACGTTGCACGATGCAGAGCAGGTTCTTTTCTTCGCCCTCTATCCGGGGATTGTTGCAGAGCTGCGTCACAGGGCCCGAAATCATAGTAAGCGGTGTACGGAACTCGTGCGAAATATTGGCGAAGAAACTCATGTTCATCCGGTTGAGCCTTTGTTCCTGTTCCTTTTCCAACCGCGCGTGCCGGGCAGCTTCCTTTTCAGTCCTGATGCGCAGGAGGGCACGCAGGAAGAGCAGTACGATGGCGGTTGCCAGTATGAAGTAGATGCTATATGCCCACCATGTACGCCAGGGGGCAGGATATACTATGATGCGGATGGAGTTTTCTGCTTCTATGATGCTCTTGTCGTTATTGGTAATCTTTACATGGAAGACGTACTCACCGGTGGGCAGGTTAGCGTAATAGGCCTCGTGGTTATTACGGGCATCTATCCAGTAATTGTCGAAGCCCTCCAGGTGATATTGATAGTGTACACGGTCATATTCGCTGTAGTCCAAGGCAGAGAAGGAGAGGCTGAAACTGTTCTCGTCATGCTCCAGATGTATGTCGGGAGAGTAGGACAGATGTTCGCTGATGGTTTGCCCGTTCTGCTGCGGCCGTATCAGCCGGTTGTGTATCTTCAAGTCGCTGAACAGTAGTGGGATGTTGCGCTTGATGGGCACGTCGATGGGATTGAAGAAGGTCAGTCCGTGCGTGCCGCCGAAGACCAGCGTTCCGTCGGGCAGCCGGCAGGAGGCGCGGTCGTAGAATTGGTTTCCGCCTATGCCGTCGGCTGCATAATAGTTGGTGAAGTGCTTTGTGGTCCGGTCATATTTGCTCAAGCCGTATTGTGTACTTATCCAGAGGTTGCCTTGCAAGTCTTCCTCGATACCGGATATGTCGAGGCAGGAGGTACCTGGTACGGGTATCATCCTGCCCGTGTCGGGGTAGTAACACATCAGGCCGTTGCTGACGGAACCTATCCAGATAGCTCCGTAGGTGTCTTTGTGCAGGGCCGTGGGGATAAATACGGAACGGCGGATGCAAGCTTTTTGGTCTTCTTCGGAGATATCCACCAAGCTTGTAGTCAAGTCTCCGATGTTGATTTTCTTTAGCGGCTGGTAAAATCCCGCCACCATCAGTTGGCTGTTGTCTATCATCGTTAAACCGGGGACGAAGGTGAAACCCTCGAAAAGCTCTACCTGCCTGAACTCCTTTTCGCCCGGGCGAAGTGCATAGACGTTGACGGTGGCTGTTCCTATCCAGATGGTGCCGTCGGGTGACTGCATAATGGACATGGGCAGGAAAATAGGGTATCGTTCTTCTATTTTCAGTTGTCCGTCGGGGGTATAGTGTCCTTTTAATATCTCGTTGTTGGTCGTGCTCATCCAAATGGCGTCGCTGTCGTCCACCATCAATTGGTTCACGTAGATGTCTTTCTGTTTATCCTGCGCGAAGAACAGCTCCGGGTCGATGTGCTTTATTTCCCGGGTCTTCGTGTCGTATATGTATATACCGTCCATGAGTGTGGATATCCATAATCTGTTGTCTCTTCCGGCACTGAGGGATATTACGGATTTCTTGTCTAACTCCGTGCGCAGATAATTGTCGTTGTTGAAGCGTTCCTTGTAGTTGTAGCGCACGGTGTAGCCCTGGTCTACGGAGCCGATCCACAGATTTTGCTGGGAGTCGGTAAACATTTTGCTGATTTTGAAGCGGGGCATTTCGAAGGGGAACCCGTTTTCGTCCTGACCAGTTACACTTTCGGTTGTCGGATTGTAATAGAACATGCCATGCTTGGCAGTGTTCAGCAACAGACCGTTGTTGCCGTATGGGTGTATGTAGTTGATGTCGGCGTTGCGGAGTACGGGGTGCCGGGCAATGGATGGAGGAAGTTGCTTGAAGGCCCGTGTCCGGGTATCGAAGATGGCAATGGTGTGGTTCCCGGTTATCCATAGGTCGTTGTTGTGTAAGTACGAGTTGTAGGGATATCCGCGGAGTGCGATAGAATCTTTCCGTTGCAGGGTAGCGGGGTCGTAGCGATAAAGGGCGGCGGAGGTCGTCACCCACAAGTTGTTGCCGGCGTCGATGTGGCATTGTACGTAGAACGTATGGTTGGGATCTAAATCGGGTAGGACGCAGGTGATTCTCTCCGTTTCGGGGTTATAGGCATAAAGTTGTGATACGGTGTTCATGAAGATACGTCCTTTGCGGTCTTCGATGATTTGGTGTACGTTCTTGTTGTTGGCTTCGATGGGGATAAACTTGAAATTATCCTGATTGGTGTATCGGCATATTCCGTTCACAGTGGCAATCCAGAGCCGGTTCTTGGAGTCGCGCAGCAGGTGGGTGATTTGGTTGTCGGGCAGTCCCAGTGAGTCGTCGGTACAGAAGTACTGGTGGTATTCGTGCACGTTGTATTTGTTCAGTCCCCGGAATGTACCTATCCATATATGTCCTTGGGCATCTTCGGCAATGGCGGTGACTTTCTGGTTGGATAGGTCGTTGGCAATGACAGGACTTTCTATCTCGGAGTATCGGTTTTCGGAAACGGATTCTTTACCACCGCAGGCCAACAGGCAGATGGCGGATAGGATGACGGACAGCAAGCGGCACTGTGTACGGAGGTTAGATTTGAACAAGGTCATATTGGAAATATTTTGAGTTGTTTGCGAAAATACATATAAAAAGTTGAACATAACTTGCTTTACGGCATGTTTTGAACAAAAGAACAAACATTTGAACATACAGGCAAGCGCTTTTGACCCTTTGGACAAACCCTTTGTACAAATCAACCAATCCCTTCGGCAGAATCGGCGTAATATTGCAACAGGAAAAACAACCTGTATTTTTTAATCTTTAAACTAATATGTAATCATGAAAAAGCAACATCTATCTATGCTGGCATTTGCATCCATGCTTCTTTTTGCCTCCTGCGGGCAAACGTCGGGTGTGAAAGTTTCCAACGCACAGGCATCGGGCGAAATCATCGCCTCCTCCGAGACAGCCATCGCCGAGACCGAATCCGGTAAAGTGGGAGGGTATCTGCAAGACGGTATCTATATATATAAAGGTATTCCATACGCCAAAGCCGAACGCTTCATGCCACCCCAGCCGGTGGATAAGTGGGAAGGTATACGCAGTAGCCGCATGTTCGGGCCCACCTGCCCTCAGGCTGTACGTACGGGTTGGCAGAGCGACGAACACGCTTTTGCCTTTCATTGGGACGATGGTTTTCCCGGCGAAGACTGCCTGCGGGTGAACATCTGGACTCCGGGCATTGCCGACGGAAAGAAACGTCCCGTCATGGTGTGGCTTCATGGTGGCGGCTATGCTGCCGGCAGCGGACAGGAACTGCCTTCGTACGACGGTTTCAACCTGGCCAAGAAGGGCGATGCAGTGGTTGTGTCACTGAACCACCGTCTCAACGTCCTGGGCTTTCTCGACCTTTCTGCCTATGGCGACAAATATGCAAAATCCGGTAATGCCGGTCTGCTCGACCTTGTGGCAGCACTTCAATGGGTAAACAAGAATATAGCATCGTTTGGTGGCGATGCACAGAATGTCACGATTTTCGGCCAGTCGGGCGGTGGCGGCAAGGTCTCCACATTGCTTGCCACACCGTCTGCCAGGGGACTCTACCAGAAAGCCATCGTACAGAGCGGTTCTATGCTTCGTTCGATGGAGGCCAAATACTCCCGCCGCATCGGTGTTGCCGTGATGGACGAACTGGGGTTGAACGCATCCCGGATAGACGAACTGCAGAAGATGCCTTACGAGCAGTTGCTGGCTGCCGGTGAAAAGGCAGTGGCTAAGGTGAAGGCCGAGGCTGAGAAAGAAGGTGGTATCTCTACTTTTATCTTCGGCTGGGCTCCTACCGTGGACGGTGATGTGCTGCCTGCACAACCTTTCGACCCGCAGGCACCTGCGCAGAGCAAGGACATTCCCGTGATGATAGGTACCACGTTGCACGAGTTCACTATGAGCACTTACGTTCCCGCTTTCCGCACCATTACCAAAGAAAAGGCTGTGGAACTCCTGAAACAACGTTACGGTGACCGCACGAACGACTTCCTCGCTGCTTTTGAGAAGGCTTATCCCGGTTATCAGCCTAAGGACCTGGTGGATGTGGACCTCATGTTCCGTCCCAGTGCCGTAGAACAGGCCAAGTTGAAGGCTGCGCAGCAGGGCGCTCCGGTCTATATGTATATGTTTGCCTGGGAATCTCCCGTGCTGAACGGCATGTTCCGCAGCACTCACTGCATGGAGATACCTTTTGCATTCAACAATGCCGTACTCCATGCTTCCATGACGGGCGGCGGCGCCGAAGCGCAGGCCCTGGCCGAGAAGATGAGCAGCGCTTGGCTGAACTTTGCCCGTACCGGTAATCCCAATGCCGAGGGCTTACCCCAGTGGGAACCTTTCACGGCCGAAGAGGGAGCTACCATGTTTTTCAACAATACTTGTGAGGTGAAGAATAATCACGATAAGGAACTATTGGAGGTAGTGCGGGCATTTCCTACACGGGGTTTCTAAAGAAACATTTCGTTAGACTATCATATAACGAAATAAAAATAATGCTTTACGACTATAAGCCTCCTTGTCCGGAGGTTGAAAGTCCCTATTGCCCTATATAAAACTTGCAAAACCTTTTTAATCATTAACATAAATCTAATTTTAAACCAAATGAAACAAATCATGAAGCAAACAGCCCGGAAGAGGCTTATGGTTACAGCACTCTTCCTATTGATTTGCCTTCCTTTCTGTCTGGCACAAGCCCAGACAGTGAAGGTGACAGGTAAAGTAACTGACAATCTGAACGAACCGATGATTGGTGTAAGTATCGTAGAGAAAGGTACCACCAACGGTTGTATTACAGACATTGACGGTAACTATACCTTGAATGTATCCCAGGGGGCAACGATTGTCTATTCTTATATTGGCTATATCACTCAGGAGAAGCAAGCCGTTGCCGGTGCGATGAACATTGTGCTGAAAGAAGACAGCGAGACGCTGGACGAAGTAGTGGTAGTGGGTTACGGTGTGCAGAAGAAAAGCTCCGTAACGGGTGCCATCTCGCAAGTGAAAGCCGAAGATATGCAGAATCGTACCATCAGCAATGCACCCGCAGCGTTGCAAGGAAAAACCGCCGGTGTACAGGTCATCCAGACCTCGGCCGCTCCGGGCAGCAGCCCTACGGTGCGTGTCCGCGGTTATTCGTCTAACGTGGAATCTAACCCGCTTTACGTGGTGGATGGTATCCGCCTGAGTGATATCAGCGGTATAGATCCGAACGACATTGCTTCCATGGAAGTATTGAAGGATGCCGCTTCGGCTGCTATCTATGGTGCAGAAGCCGGTAACGGTGTGGTACTTATCACTACAAAGAAAGGCAAGAGCGGACAAGGTAAGATTACGTATGACTTCCAATGGTCTACCCAGTCGTTGGCCCGTATTCCTAAGATGCTGAATGCCGAACAATATATCGACTATATGGTGGAAGCACAAACTTATACGGAAGATTACCTGCTGAGGAATTGGGATGGCGTGACCAATACTTCCTGGGCGGATGAAGTGTTTGGAAATAGCCAGATGCAGAAACACAATATATCCTTTACCAACGGCAGCGAGAAAGGTAACTATTATCTTTCTTTGACCTACCTCGATAATAACGGTATTGTCAAAGGTAACGCCGATGTTTATAAGCGTCTGACCGCTACCATCAACTCTGAATACGAAATCAAGCCTTGGCTCAAGGTGGGCACCACTAACCAGATTGAGAAGTACAATGTGCGCAGTGTATCTTCCAACAATGAATATGGTAGCATGTTGGCATCCATCCTGCAAGCCGACCCGCTTACTCCGTTTTCTTATACTTACGATGAATTGCCTTCTAACATGCTGAAAGCCCTGACAGAAGGAAAGCATCTGCTTGAAGACGGTAATGGAAATTATTACTCCGTTTCCAAGTTTACAGCCGGTGAGTCCTATCATCCTATGGTTATGCGTGACAATAATATCGGCAAGAGCAGCGGTTTCAACGTTAATGGTTCTATTTATGCTGATTTCAAGCCCATCAAGGACCTTACGTTTACTTCACGTTTCGGATATCGACTTTCTGGTACCCGTCAGAGTAACACCGATTTGCCGTTTTATGGCAATGCGACGCAAAGCCGCGATTTTGTAAGTCATAATGCCACCTCTTCTACCAGTATCTATTATCAGTGGGAGAACTTTGCCAATTACATGAAGAGATTTGGCATGCATACCGTGACAGGTATGGTGGGTATGTCCTATCAGGAATCTACCTATGATTTTGTCAACGGAAGTTTATCGGCAAATGGTGAAGATGCTTTGAAGAAGAATGATCCTTTGTTCTATTTCCTCAATTACGGTTCGGCTTCGGCTACCAAGGGTGTAGGTGGTGAGAAGACCCGTTCAGCCAAGATGTCTTATTTTGGTCGCGTGGGCTATGATTTTGCCGGACGCTACATGTTGCAGGCGTCTTTGCGTGCCGATGCTGCCGACCTCTCCATGCTTCCTGCCAGTAACCGTTGGGGCTACTTCCCCGCAGTTTCTGTTGGTTGGTCTGTATCAGAAGAGAAGTTCTTTGAACCTTTGAAGAAGCATGTTTCCAGTCTGAAATTGCGTGCCAGCTGGGGACAGAACGGTAGCCTTGCTGCATTGGGCGGTTATGCATACAGCACCGATATGGCGTTGGGAGGTATTTATCCCTTTGCACCGGGCAACAATTATATAACCAGTGCTTCTCCTACTTCTATGGGTAACGATAATCTGAAGTGGGAAACCTCCGAACAGATTAATGTTGGTCTGGACGCGCGTTTCCTTAATGACCGTTTGACTTTCAGCCTGGACTATTTCGAAAAGAAAACCAAAGACCTGCTGGTGAAGGGTACTACTCCATCGCTCATTGTCGGTGGTACAACTTCGCCCATGAATGCCGGTAATGTAAGTAATAAGGGCTGGGAATTTGAATTAGGTTGGCGTGACCACATCGGTGATTTCCAGTACAGTGTACGTGGTAACCTCGCTACGTTGAAGAATAAGGTAACCTACCTTGATCCCTCGCTGACTCGTCTGGGAGGAGTGAATTTTCATACAAGCACTATCACCTACTTTGAAAAAGGTTTCCCGGTTTACTACTTCCGAGGCTATAAGTTCAAAGGGGTGGATCCTGAAACCGGCGACCCTGTCTTCCATGATTTGGATGGCAGTGGTGACCTGAACGACGGCGACTTGGCTTATATCGGTGATGCCATTCCCGACTTCACCTACGGACTTACGTTGACTGCCGCCTGGAAAGGCTTTGATCTCACAGTGTTCGGAACCGGTTCTCACGGCAATGATATCTTCAATTGTATCAATCGTCCCGACATTCCGACTTACAACAAGCTGAAAGAGGTATTCTATGACAATCGTTGGACGGAAAGCAACAAGAGGGGAACTGTTCCCCGTGCCGGAGCCAAGAATATGGATAAGTATTGTGTGTCCGATGCATTGGTTTATGATGGCTCTTATTTTAAAATCAAACAGATTCAGTTGGGCTACTCCATTCCGAAGCAACTGTTGAAGAAGATAAGTGTCAACAACCTGCGCGTCTATGCTTCATTAGATGACTTCTTCACCTTTAGCAGCTATCCGGGCTTCGACCCCGAAGCTGCAGCCAATGCTACAGCAGGTATGGGCATTGACAAGGGAGCTTATCCATGTTCCAAGAAAGTCGTACTTGGATTTAATGTCGAATTTTAATGAACCTTTAATTGATACGAACAATGAAAACAAGATATATTTACATGGTGTTGTTGGGTTTGCTGATGGTATTCACTACCGCTTGTGAAGATCGGTTGAATATACCCAAACATGGTAATATGGGAAGTCAGGAAGACTTCTATAAAACGGATGCGGATGCCATGCAAGCATTGGCTTCTCTCTATAACTCTTGGGGAGGCAATTATTATAACTGGTTTTATACGAAAAATCTGTTGGCCGACGATGTCTGGTGTGGTGGAGGCGGACGTGGCGATAACCCGGATATGGAGCGCCTGAACGAATATACCTTTGATACGGATCATGGTATGATATCCGGATTGTATTCGGGCATGTATGGTATCATTTATAATGCCAACTTGATTATCGATTTGATGGAACCTGACACACAAGTGAAGAAGTGTGCCGTAGCTGAAGCCAAGTTCTTCCGTGCATGGGCAAACTTTGAATTGGTCACATTGTTTGGCACCGCTCCTAAGGTAGACCATCTGCTCACTCCGGGAGAATATCGCCAGGCAAACAGTACCCCCGAGGATTTGTGGAGCTTTGTGGAACAAGACCTGAACGATGCCATCAATTCCGGAGTGCTGCCTTCGAAGAAGAATGCAGATGATGGTGAGACCGGCATCCGTGTCACTAAAGAAGTGGCGCAGGCGATGTTGGGCAAGGCATACCTTTTCCAGAAAAAATATGCCGATGCTGCTTCCATCTTGGATCAGGTAATTGGCACCAAGAAATACAGTTTGTATAAAGGGGAGTATGACAAGTTACTTCATATAGCTGCCAACGGCAGTTGCGAGTCTATGCTCGAAGTTCAGAAGCGCAATGATTCCGAACAGGCGTGGAATCAGATGACGATGACATTCATTATGTTGGGATGGCGTACCGACAAGTTTACCCTTACCGGTGAAGCTCAAGCTACGATTGCCACCGGTACATACGGATTCATGAATCCGCGCAAATCGCTCTATGACGCTTTTGTCGCAATGGAAGGCAAGGATGGCTATCGTCTCAATGGTAGCGTCCGCACCTATGAACAGGCGGAGAAATTTGGTGTCACCCTGAATGCAGGAGCCTTGTTGGCAGGACACGAAGGTTACTTTAACTGGAAGAACCGTGCATTAAAGGAAGATTGCATATTTGATGCCTCGTACTTTCAGGCACTGCAATACATTAACTTGCGTGTAATGCGTTATGCCGAAGTATTGTTGCTGGCTGCTGAGGCGCATGTGATGGGTGGAAACAAGGAAAGTGCATTGGCCTACATCAACGAGGTACGCGAACGTGCCCATTTGACACCACTTTCCAATGTTACCCTTGATGATGTAAAGAAGGAGAAACGTCTGGAACTATGTATGGAATGCGTGCGCTTCCAGGATCTTGTACGTTGGGGCGATGCTGAGTCTGTAATGGGTGAACAAGGAAAGGAAGTTCCTGCATTTACTGTGGCAGGTGCGGAATATTTATACACCAACTCATCATACGGCTTCAAGGCCAAACATAATTTGTTGCCTATTCCGCGCAAAGAACTGGAGCTTAATCCTAATATGACGCCGAATGAAGGCTGGTAATCTCTTACATAACTAATAAAAGAAAATACGTATGAAAAAGATATTTCAATTGACTGCCTTATTGATGCTTTGTCTCTTTGGGGCATGTAGTGAGGATGCACTGGACGATCTGTCCGGGAAGTATGACATGGAGAGAAGAGTCTACACCGATGTGGTGGAACAGACTACGGATAAAGTGGGTAAAGGAATAAAACAGCTCAATATTAAGTTTGCCGACCAAGCCGGTAATCAATGGGACTTGCGTATTGGTAGCAAAGATTGGGTGCTGCAGAACGGAATCTTTCAGGCTGAACTCCTCGAAAAGTCAGAAACTGATGAGGACATGCCTAAAAAACCGATTACAGCTGGAAAATTATATAGCATTGTTGAACAGGACACCATTGCCTCCGGTGATTTGGAAGTGACTCTGCTGGGTGATACTTATTACATAGACGGCCTCTTCATGAGTAAAACCGGCAAGCGGTATTCTTGCGACTACAAAGGTTCTCTCTCTTTTGTTATTGGAGAAGACGATCCCGAAGCCAGCGGTTACACCGCCGTTCTTTCCACATCGCCTGTTTTCCTGACAGATGAAAGCGGACAAGTAACCGGTGTAGTTCCCGGCGTGATGAAGTATTCGTTTGCAGTTAGCGATCCTGCCGGCAATGGTGTGGCGCAGTTTGACCTTATCAACAAGGAGAATCTTGCTTTGGAAGCTGTAGCGGGCAGCTACAGTGTGACCGGTACCACAGATCCGGGGTCAATGGATGCAGGTAATGCCTTACCCGCCGAATGGGGAGGATTTTCCTGGGGCAGCTACTTTATGGCTAACAATGCCAAGCAGTTTATTGCAGGAGGTACGCTGGACATCACCGTGGCTACGGGTATGGAAGGAGAAATTCTTTTTTCCTTTGCAGGCAAGGACTTGAACACTACGTTGGGAATGGATGCCACCGGTGCACAGCTTCCTGGTACGGCTACTGATGTGGATTTCCGTTTTGTAACAGTATTGCAAAATACGGGTATATAGCGATGTGTGCCCAATTAAATGAATAATAATTCTAAAATATGAAGCGACTCTTAACTTCCCTTTTCACCTTTTGCGTGGCGTTGGCTGTGAATGCACAGCCGACGCCCACATTGCGCGCCGACAACATCGACGAAGTAGTCAACGCCCTGACCCTCGAAGAGAAGGTGCATCTCGTCATCGGTTGCGGCATGTCGATGGGTGGTGACACAAAATTCCCCGGCACGGCCGGACGCACCTACGACATTCCCCGCCTCGGGATTCCTTCGGCTTATCTGGCTGACGGTCCGCATCGGCTGGCAATGGCCGCTAAACGCGAATTCGACAGCCACACCTACCATGCTACCGAATTTCCTTCAAGCACCACGGTGGCTGCTACCTTCAATCCCGATGCTGCCTACCGGGTGGGACAAGCATTGGGCACTGAAGTGAAGGACTACGGTATGGATGTGCTGCTGGCTCCCGGTGTCAACCTGATGCGCAATGTGCTCTGCGGGCGCAACCATGAATATTATGCCGAAGATCCCGTGCTGGTGGGCAAAATTGCTGCTGCCTATATCAACGGCATACAAAGCGAGGGAACGGGTACTTGCCTGAAACACTTTGCCGTGAACAATCAGGAAACCAACCGCAACAATAACGATTCCCGGCTGACACAGCGGCCTTTGCGCGAACTCTATCTGAAATGTTTCGAGATTGCCGTCAAAGAGTCGCAGCCCTGGAGCATCATGACTGCCTATAACAAGGTGAACGGCAAATATACTTGCGAAGACCGTGAACTCACCGAAGACATCCTTCGGGATGAATGGGGCTTCAAAGGTCTGGTGATGTCCGACTGGAATGCCGGAAAAGATGCGGTGGCTTCCATCGCAGCAGGAAATGATATGTTGCAACCGGGACAGGAACGCCAGTATAAGGCCATTCTGGATGCCGTGAAAAACGGCACGTTGGATGAAGCGCTCCTTAACCTCAGCGTGAAGCGTGTGCTGGAGTTTGTTGTGAAGAGTCATACTTTTGCAGGTTATGACTATCCCAACGAAACCGACCTGAAAGCCCATGCGCAGGTAGATCGTGAGGTGGGTGCCGAGGGCATCGTGCTGCTGGATAACAAGGACGCATTGCCCATGACTGCCGATATCAAGAAAGTGGCGCTCTATGGAACCACTTCGTATGACATGGTTCCTGCCGGTATGGGTTTCGGCAGTACGGGCTTCGGCTATTACACCGTCTCCATGGTAGAAGGACTGCGCAATGCAGGCTATGCAGTGGACAAAGAACTGTTGGACCGCTATAAGAAGCATCTTGCCGATGAGCAGAAACGGCTTTTCCCGAAAGGAAGACCTCCCTTCTCGTTCACTGCACCGCCCCGTGCTGAGGAGTTCCTGCCTTCTGCTGAAGAGATGGCTGCACAGGTTCGCGAGAACGATATCGCTGTTCTTACATTGGGACGTACCAGTGGCGAGGGTTGCGACCGTCGTGTGAAAGAGTTCTATCTGAAGGAGAACGAGCTTGCCTTGATTAAGCAAGTGTCTGCCGCCTATCGTGCTGCCGGCAAGAAGCTGGTAGTGATTCTCAACATCTGCAGTCCGGTGGAGACCGCTTCATGGAAAGGACTGGCGGATGCGGTGGTTTGCGCTTTCCAGCCCGGGCAGGAAGTAGGCAACAGCATTACCGATGTTCTGGCGGGCAAGGTGAATCCTTCGGGCAAGCTGCCTATGACGTTTGCCGTGAAGTATGGCGATGCACCGTCGGATGCCAATTTCCCCTTCGACTATGAGTTTCGGATGCCGTCGTTTGCGATGGGTACCGGTATGAACTTCAAGTCGGACAAGAAAGAGGAGAAGCCGAAAGAACCGGAAAGAAATGTAGACTTTACCCTCTACGAGGAAGGTGTTTACGTGGGCTACCGTTATTTCGATACTTTCGGGAAAGAAGTGTCCTATCCTTTTGGTCACGGACTAAGCTATACCACCTTTGACTATGCGGTGGAAGAGGCTGCGATGGACGGTGACCGTTGCCGGATGAAGGTGAGCGTGAAGAATACCGGCAAGGTGGCGGGACGTGAAGCTGTGCAGCTTTATGTCAAAGCGCCTAAAGGTGGCCTGGACAAGCCTGCCAAGGAACTGAAAGCCTTCGGCAAGACTCGCTTGCTGCAACCCGGTGAAAGCCAGACGTTGACGCTGGAGTGGAACGCAATGGATATGGCTTCTTATAATGAAAAGACAAGTTCATGGGAGTTGGCCAAGGGTGAGTATCAATGGATGGCTGCCGCTTCATCTGCCGATGTCCGTTGTACGGTTACGCAGAAAGTTATCAAGGCTTGTAAGCAGAAAACGCACAATGCCATGAAGGCACAGTTGCCCATTACGCAGCATTCGATGGTAAGGAGATGAGAAATGCGAAAAAACAGATATAAATTAGTCTACTTTACTCTAAAATTTATTTATTTTTGTAGCATATCATATTAAAAATATACCATGAAGAAAATTATACTCTCATTATTTGCCGCCTGCATCATGCTGGCGGCAAATGCCCAGGCTCCGGGCTGGGGGCCTCAAAGCAAAGTCGTGACAGACTCCATTCATAGTGAAATCTTGAAGGCGAATCGCGCCTTCACCATCTACCTGCCCAAAAGTTACGAAACAGACGTAAACAGAACGTACCCTATCCTTTACTTGCTGCACGGCATGATGGGTGTCAACACCAGCTGGTTCAACGACCAGCGTGCCAAGGATGTAATGGATCAGTTGGTTGCCTCTGGCGAAGCGTGCGAAATGATTATCGTATCGCCAAATGCCGGTGGCAATATTTACGCCGGGGCATGGAACGGGTATTTCAATATGCCCGGGTGGGCCTACGAGGACTTCTTCTATAAGGAGTTTCTACCCTACATCGAGAAGACCTACCGCGTGACAGGCGACAAGCAGCACCGTGCCATTGCCGGACTGTCGATGGGCGGCGGTGGTACTGCCAGCTACGCGCAGCGCTATCCCGACATGTATTGTGCCGCTTATGCCATGAGCGCACTGATGAATATTCCTGTCGGTTCAGAGAACCCTTCGGCAAACCCGGACGACAAGATGGTGATTCTTACCAAATCGGTGATGGAGCACAACTGCATCAAGTATGTGGCCGAGGCGGACGATGCCCGCAAGGAGAAGCTGCGCACGGTGCAGTGGTTTGTAGACTGCGGAGACGATGACTTCTTGCTGGACCGTAATATCGAGTTCTACCAGGCTATGCGCGATGCACGTATACCCTGTCAATTCCGTGTACGCGACGGAGGTCATACCTCGGAGTATTGGCACTCGGCACTTTATACCTGCCTGCCTTTCGTGAGTCGTTGCTTCGGAAAGTAGGGGACTGAGACTGTTCTATTTCTCTTTTCTTTCTTACCTTCTCCCTGTTTCCTTCGTGTCTATAGGGTGGGAGAATACAAGAATCAGGTAAGACTCGGGTAGGAACCGGGTAAGAAGGAGGTAGGAAGCAGGTCGGATTGTTCTGAAATTCGTTTTTCTCGTGAAGTATTAACTTTTTAAATTATATAGCATGAAGAGATTATCATTTTTTGCAATGGCGCTGCTGATGTGCACCATTACTTTTGCACAGCAGGCATTATGGGGAGGGGCCCCGGTGGTTTCCCCCGAGATTCACAGTGACAACACAGTTACTTTCCGATTGAAAGCGCCGAAGGCGGTGCGAGTACAGATTACCGGCGACTTCCTGCCCAAGCAGAAGGTTAAGACTCCGCAAGGTGAGTTTGAAGTGCCGGGCGTAACCGATCTGACCGAAGGCAAGGAAGGCGTATGGGAATTTACTACTCCCGAGGCTTTGCAGCCCGAACTTTACAGCTATTCCTTCATCGTGGACGGTCTGCGAATGATGGACCCTGCCAATGTGTATATGATTCGTGACGTAGCTACGGTGACGAACGTATTCATCATCGGTGGCGGACGTGCCGACTTGTATAAGGTGAATGCCGTGCCCCACGGCACCGTATCACGCATGTGGTATCACAGCCCTTCGCTGAATATGGATCGTCGGTTGACAGTCTACACTCCCGCGGGCTATGAAACCAGCGGCAAACGCTATCCGGTATTCTACCTGCTGCATGGTGCCGGAGGCGACGAGGAAGCATGGATTGCCCTGGGACGCACCTCTCAGATACTGGATAACCTCATTGCACAAGGCAAAGCCAAACCGATGATTGTAGTCATGACCAACGGCAATGCCTGGCAGCAAGCTGCTCCTGGCGAGTCGCCTGCAGGTTTCACCGTTCCCAGCATGCGTCCGGCCGAACGCGCCGCAGCACCCGAAGGCGGTTTCGAACTTTCCTTCCCGGAGATTGTGAAGTTTGTAGAGAAGACGTTCCGTACCATTCCCAACAAAAAGAATCGTGCCATTGCAGGCTTGTCAATGGGTAGCTTCCATTCTTGCAACATCTCGAAGTATTATCCCGATATGTTCGATTATGTAGGACTTTTCTCCGGTGCCAGTACGGGCAACGATAAGTCTACCTGCCCCGTTTATACCGACTTTGAAGGCAAGCTGAAAGTGCAGTTCGCCAAGAAACCGGCGCTTTACTTCATTGCCTGCGGAAACACGGACTTCGTGTACAAGGGGGTAGAAGACTTCCGCCACCTGCTGGACAAGAACGGATTCAAGTACGAATACCTGGAAAGCAGCGAAGGACACATCTGGAAGAACTGGCGCATCTACCTGACGGAATTTGCTCCTAAATTATTCCAATAAGACTTTTAAAATAACATTTATCAATAACAGAATAAGTATGAAAAGACTTTCATTTTTAGCAATTGCCCTGCTGATGTGCACTATCACATTTGCCCAGCAGGCTCTTTGGGGAGGTGCTCCGGTAGTTTCTCCCGAGGTTCACGACAACAACACAGTTACCTTCCGTCTGAAAGCACCCAAGGCAGTGCGCGTACAGGTGACCGGCGACTTTCTGCCTACGCAGAAGATGAAAACTCCGTATGGCGAGTTTGATGCACCGGGTATAGGCGAACTGGTTGAGGATAAAGACGGGGTATGGGAATTTACTACTCCCGAACCGCTGGCTCCCGAACTCTACAGCTATTCTTTTATTGTGGATGGCCTGCGGATGATGGATCCTGCCAATGTTTATATGATTCGTGACGTAGCTACCGTGACAAATGTATTCATCATCGGCGGCGGACGTGCCGACTTGTATAAGGTGAATGATGTACCCCACGGAACGGTATCGCGTATGTGGTACAACAGCCCGACGCTGGGCATGGACCGCCGGCTGACGGTCTATACTCCGGCAGGCTATGAGACAAGCGGCAAGCGTTATCCTGTCTTCTACCTGCTGCACGGTATGGGTGGCGACGAAGAAGCATGGATTGCCCTGGGGCGTACCTCGCAGATTCTCGATAACCTCATTGCACAAGGCAAGGCTAAACCGATGATTGTAGTCATGACCAACGGCAATGCAGCGCAGGAAGCTGCTCCGGGTGAGTCTTCACTCGGCTTTACGGCTCCAAGCATGCAGTTGCCCAAGACGATGGAGGGTTCTTTTGAGACGGCTTTCCCTGATGTGGTGAAGTTTGTCGACCAGCGTTTCCGTACCATCAAGAGCAAGTCCGGCCGTGCCATTGCCGGTTTGTCTATGGGTGGATATCACTCGCTGCATATCTCCAAGCAGTATCCCGATATGTTCAATTACGTAGGTTTGTTCTCTGCTGCTATTATGGCGGATAAGAGTGTGAAGTCTCCTATCTACGACGATATGGAAAGCAAGCTTGCCACGCAGTTTGCCAAGAAACCGGCGCTCTATTGGATTGGTATCGGCAAGACCGACTTCCTCTACAAGGCTAACGAGGATTATCGTAAGATGCTGGACGAGAAGGGATATAAATATACCTATTACGAAACCGGCGAAGGACATATCTGGAAGAACTGGCGCATTTATCTGACGGAATTTGCTCCGCTGTTGTTCAAGTAAAAACGATTAACCTACTATTTATTAAAAAGAAGAATGAAAAAACAATTATTCTCCATAGCGCTTGGTGCCGCCCTCGTTTCCTGCGGTCCCAGTGTGCCCCAGCTTGGCAAGGCATCTTTGGACGATGTCATTGCCGCCATGACCCTTGAGGAAAAAGGTCACTTGATAGTCGGTACCGGCATGGCCGGCTTCTCCGGCGATAGTGCCGTGATTGGCGAAACCCGCAAACTGGTGCCCGGTGCTGCCGGAACCACTTATCCCATCGAACGTCTTGGTATTCCTGCCGTCGTTCTGGCCGATGGACCCGCCGGACTCCGCATCAATCCTACACGCGACGGCGACTCTGCCACTTATTACTGTACCCATTTCCCCATCGGCACACTGCTTGCCTCTACCTGGGATCAGGAACTGGTGGAAAACGTAGGTAAGGCCATCGGTAACGAAGTGCTGGAATATGGTGCCGACGTGCTGTTGGCTCCTGCCTTGAACATACACCGCAATCCGCTGTGCGGACGTAACTTCGAATACTACTCCGAAGACCCCGTCGTGGCCGGTAAGATTGCTGCCGCCTACGTGCGTGGTGTACAGAGCAACGGTGTAGGTACTTCTATCAAGCACTTCGCTGCCAACAACCAGGAGACCAACCGTATGGGTACCGATGCTCACATCTCTCCCCGTACCCTGCGCGAAATCTATCTGAAGGGCTTTGAAATAACAGTCAAAGAATCTGCACCCTGGACGGTGATGTCTTCCTACAACTACCTCAACGGTATCTATACTTCCGAAAACAAGGAATTGCTTACCACCCTCTTGCGCGACGAATGGGGCTTCGGCGGCATGGTGATGACCGACTGGTTTGGCGGCAAGAACGTCGTAGCCCAAATGGAAGCCGGAAACGATATGCTGCAACCCGGTACGGACAAGCAGTACGAAGCCATTGTGCAAGCCGTGAAGGACGGCCGGCTGGATGAGGCCATCCTCGACCGCAACGTGAAACGTATCCTTGAGATGATTCTCCAAACTCCTCACTTCAAGGGTTATAAATTCTCCAACAAGCCCGACCTGAAAGCGCATGCTGCCGTTACCCGCCAGTCCGCTACCGAAGGTATGGTGTTGCTGAAGAACGACAACAGCGCCCTGCCGCTTGCGGCCGACGTGAAGAACGTCGCCCTCTTCGGCTGTACTTCTTATGACTTCATCGCCGGCGGCACCGGCTCCGGTAATGTGAATCGTGCTTATACGGTTTCTCTGCTCGATGGTCTGAACAATGCCGGCTATACCGTGGACGATGCCCTGAAAGCCGCTTACGAACAATACCTTGCCTCTGAGAAAGACCGCCTTGCCAAGACCAAGAAAGAATGGTTCATGCCCGACGTTCGTCCCGCTGAAATGGCGCTGACTCCGCAAACGATACAGGAGCAAGCCGCTAAGGCAGATGTTGCCTTGATTACTTTGGGCCGTACTTCCGGAGAATTCCTCGACCGCAAGCTTTCTGACTTCAACCTTAGCCGGGAAGAGACGGAGATGTTGCAAGCTGTATGCAAAACCTTCCATGCTGCCGGCAAGAAAGTAGTTGTAGTGCTCAACATCGGCGGCGTTATCGAAACTGCTTCCTGGAAAGCCCAACCCGATGCCATCCTTTGCGCCTGGCAAGCCGGACAAGAAGGTGGTAACAGCGTGGCCGACGTGCTGAGCGGCAAAGCTTCTCCTTCGGGCAAGCTCCCGATGACCTTCCCTGTGAAGTTCGACGATGCTGCCTCTTCTGCCAACTTCCCCATCGACATGACTGCCAACATCGACATCACCAATGCCGGCGATAAGAAGAGCGACGTGAAGAACGTGGACTATACCGACTACGAAGAAGGCATCTACGTGGGCTATCGCTACTTCGACAGCTTCGGAAAAGCAGTATCTTATCCCTTTGGCTATGGCTTGAGCTACACGACTTTCGAGTACGCTAATCCGGCTATTAAGGCTGATAACGGTATTTACACCGTCACCGTCGACGTGAAGAACACAGGCAAGGCTGCCGGTAAGGAAGTGGTTCAGCTCTATGTATCTGCTCCGGGCAACGCTGCCATGGAGAAGCCTGAAAAAGAACTGAAAGCTTTCGCCAAGACCCGCGAATTGCAACCGGGCGAAGCTGCCACCGTCACCCTGACCGTGAAGGCTGCCGACCTGGCTTCCTATGACGAAGCTTCTTCTTCCTGGGTAGTGGACGCCGGAAACTATAAGTTCCTCATTGGTGCTTCCTCTCGCGACATCAAAGCTGCACTGGGTGCCGACGTGGCTGCCGCAACACAAAAGACAAACGACATCTTGAAGTTGCAGACACCCCTCAATTTGCTGAAAAAATAACAAACTGACCCCTAAATAACATCCTGTTATACCCTTTGGTATGGCAGGATGTTATTATCTTTGCACGCGTTAAACCAATATCAACACCATGAACAAAAAATTAATCTTATCCCTGGCCCTGTCCGGGCTCGTATTTACCGCCGCAGCACAAACCGTAGCCCCGGCTATTCCGAGAGACGAGAAAATAGAACAGCAGATTGAGACGCTGTTGAAGAAAATGACTCTTGACGAGAAGGTCGGCCAGATGTGCGAACTTACCATCGACCTTCTGCAAAAACGTACCAACCCCTTTGCCGGCATAAACCCGCAGAATTTTAAGGTAGATGACCTTAAGAAAGTGCTGAAACGCTACAAACTGGAGAAAGAGTTCGACCTCTCCAAAGGCATGCCTTCACAAGACGTACTGATGCAGATATATATGCGCATTCAGGGCATCGAAAGTCAGAAAGGCTTCCAGATAGACGAAGCGATGCTCGATAGTGTCATTGGTAAGTATAAAGTCGGCTCCATTCTCAACGTGCCCAACGGTGTGGCACAGACTCCGGAGAAGTGGCAGGAAATCATTAAACGCATTCAGGAGAAGTCCATGAAAGAAATCGGTATTCCTTGCGTTTACGGTGTGGACCAGATACACGGAACTACCTATACTTTAGGTGGAACCTTCTTTCCGCAAGGCGTCAACATGGGTGCCACTTTCAACCGTGAGCTGACCCGTCGTGGTGCCGAAATCTCTGCTTACGAAACCAAAGCCGGAAGCATTCCCTGGACTTATGCCCCTGTTACTGACTTGGGCCGTGATCCGCGCTGGCCGCGCATGTGGGAAAACTATGGTGAAGACTGCTACGTCAACGCTGAGATGGGCCGTGAAGCAGTTCTCGGCTTTCAGGGCAATGACCCCAATCGCATAGGTACAAACAGTGTTGCCGCTTGTATGAAGCACTTTATGGGTTACGGTGTCCCCGTATCGGGAAAAGACCGCACCCCGTCGTCCATTACCGAGCAGGATATGCGTGAGAAACACTTTGCGCCTTATCTTGAGATGGTTCGCAACGGCGCACTCTCCGTTATGATAAACTCTGCCATGAACAACGGCTTGCCTTTCCATGCCAACTACGAACTGCTGACCAAATGGCTGAAGGAAGACCTTAACTGGGACGGTATGATTGTGACCGACTGGGCGGATATTGATAACCTTTGGAAGCGCGACCACATTGCCAAAGACAAGAAGGAAGCTATCAAGCTTGCCATCAATGCCGGTATTGATATGTCGATGGACCCGTATGATTGGAAATTCTGTCCGCTTCTTAAAGAGCTGGTGCAGGAAGGTGAAGTACCCATGAGCCGTATCGACGATGCCGTTCGCCGCGTATTGCGCTTGAAGTACCGACTCAATCTGTTCGAGAAGCCGTATTACGACTTGAAGGACTTCCCTCTCTTCGGTGGTGCCGAACATGCTGCCGCTGCTCTCCATGCTGCTGAAGAATCTTTGGTTCTCCTCAAGAACAACGATGGCATCCTCCCGTTTGCCAAAGGCAAGAAGCTGTTGCTCACTGGCCCTAATGCTAACTCCATCCGTACTCTCAACGGTGGCTGGTCTTACTCCTGGCAAGGCGACAAGGCTGACGAATGTGGTGCTGCTTACAATACTATCCTCGAGTCTTTTACCAACAAGTTCGGTGCCGACAACATCGTCTACGAACCGGGTGTTACCTATAAGAAAGGTGGAAACTGGTGGGATGAAAACGCTCCCGAAATCGACAAGGCTGTTGCTGCTGCCGCCAATGCTGACTATATCGTAGCCTGCATCGGCGAGAACTCCTACTGCGAGACTCCGGGAAATCTGACCAACCTCTTCCTCTCTCAGAACCAACTCGACCTGGTGAAAGCCCTTGCCAAGACGGGCAAGCCCATCATCCTGATTCTGAACCAGGGACGTCCGCGTCTGATAGCCGACATCGAACCGCTTGCCAAAGCTGTTGTCAACATCATGCTCCCCGGTAACTATGGTGGCGATGCTCTTGCTAACCTCTTGGCGGGTGATGCTAACTTCAGCGGAAAGATGCCTTTCACTTATCCGAAAGAAATCAATTCTCTGATTACTTATGACTACAAGCCTTGCGAACACATCGGCAAGCAGATGGAAGGTGCTTATAACTACGATGCCCAGGTTTCTGTACAGTGGGCTTTTGGTTACGGTTTGAGCTATACTACTTTTGACTACAGTAACCTCCGGGTAGATAAACCGAACTTCACTGCCGACGACGTACTGACTTTCAGCGTTGACGTGAAGAATACCGGCAATCGTGTAGGTAAAGAAAGCGTCCTGCTCTTCAGTAGTGACCTTGTAGCTTCCCTTACTCCCGATAATCGTCGCCTCCGTGCTTTCGAAAAGGTAGAACTGAAGCCCGGTGAGACTAAGACCGTCACCCTGAAGGTGAAAGGTTCCGACCTTGCCTTCGTTGGTTACGACGGTAAGTGGATTCTGGAGCAAGGCGACTTCCGTATTCAGGCAGGCAATCAGGTGATGAATGTAGTTTGTATGGATACGAAGAAGTGGGAAACACCGAATAAGTAAAACAGCATACTTTAGCTTTGAATGAAAATCTGTAGCAGAGATTCTTTGCTACAGATTTTTTTGTTTAATTTTGCCATTCTCTAATTAACGATCATACTATGAAACCTCTGAACTTATTGCTGTGTTCTGCCGTAGTCATTGTTATGGCTTCTTGTGCATCGCCGGACGTAAAAGCCCCAGACCCTGTTTTGCCAGTTCCGGAACCTAAACAAGTGGAGTGGCAAAAGATGGAAACGTATGCGTTCATTCACTTCGGACTGAATACGTTTAATGACCGTGAGTGGGGATATGGCGATTCCGACCCCGCTACTTTTAACCCTGCTAAGCTGGATTGTGAGCAATGGGTGAAAACCTTGCTGAATGCCGGTATGCAAGGGGTGATTCTTACTGCCAAGCATCATGACGGTTTTTGCCTTTGGCCTTTCGAGGGTACGGACTACAACGTCGCCCATTCCCCCTATAAAGATGGAAAAGGAGACATCGTGCGCGAGTTGGCGGATGCCTGCAAGAAACACGGGTTGAAGTTTGCCGTATATCTTTCTCCGTGGGACAGGCATCAGGCGAATTATGGCACGCCGGAATATCTGGACTATTACTACGCCCAACTGCATGACTTGCTTACCAATTATGGCGAAGTATTTGAAGTTTGGTTTGACGGTGCCAACGGTGGTGACGGCTGGTATGGCGGTGCCAAAGAAACGCGTACCATCGATCGTAAAAACTACTACAATTACCCGCGTATTTACGAAATGCTGGATAGTATTCAGCCGCAAGCCGTGATTTTCTCCGATGGAGGTCCCGGATGCCGCTGGGTGGGCAATGAAAAAGGTTTTGCCGCCACTACCAACTGGGCGTTCCTGCGCAAGGGAGTAGTCTACCCTGGTTATCCGCATGCCGACGAATTGCAACTGGGGCATATAGACGGTGACCAATGGTCTCCAACAGAATGTGATGTGTCCATCCGTCCGGGATGGTTCTATCATCCCGAAGAAGATGATCGCGTAAAGACGCCCGAGCAGTTGGTCGATTTGTACTACCGCAGTGTGGGACGTAACGGTACACTGCTGCTAAACTTCCCTGTCGATAGGAACGGGTTAATCCATCCGACGGACTCTGCCAATGCTGTCAGGTTCCATCAACTTATCCTGCAGGAACTGAAGACAAACCTGGTGGCGGGCATCTCTCCGAAAGTATCTGACGAGCGGGGCGGTAAGTTTGTAGCAGCTGCCATGACGGACGGTGATTACGATACTTATTGGGCTACCAAAGATGGAGTGAATGCGGCTGATATCGAATTCTTATTTGATGCTTCTCAGCGGATGAACCGCATCCTTCTGCAAGAGTATATTCCGCTTGGCCAGCGAGTGAAGTCCTTTGTCGTGGAATACAAAGACGAAGCGGGTGCTTGGCAACCTGTACGCTTGGACGAAGAAACCACTACCATCGGCTATAAACGTTTGCTACGCTTTGAAACGCTGCTTACAGACGGTATACGTATTCGCATCACGGACTCACGTGGTCCGCTGTGTATTAATAATGTGGGTATCTACGATGCGGAATAATTGGGCAGTATTCTTATTAAATCCCTCAATGAGTGCTGAATTTGCATAAAATGAGCACTCATTGAGGGATTTTAATTATATTTGTCCCAACGCTATGATAGAAGATGTTTTATATGCTTATAAGAAAGCCTTTTCCCTACCACACTATTCCCTCTCTTCTGCAACACTATTCCTTGTACTGCACAAGATGGCATCTTATGTTGCTCAAGATGGCATCTTATGCTACACAAGATGGCATCTTGTGCATCGTATCCTTACGGGGTGCAATGATTAAGGAATAATGTTCGTGCTGTTAAGGGTAAGTGTTCTTCGTGCCGGCACCTGATGGAGAGGAAGCAGAAAAGAAATGTAAACCGCTTGGAAAGCGTTAATTCTTTCTTTTTTTCTCTAATATTTTGTAGACGAACAGATTATTTATATCTTTGCAACCGGAAACGGATGAAAGGTGGAGGGGCGATAAAGCTCCTCTTTTTTATTCTTATTAGTTAATCTATGATAGAAAAGAAAACTGTTTGTCAGATTGTTGACGAGTGGCTGGAAGGAAAAGACTACTTCCTGGTGGAAGTGACCATCAGCCCGGATGACAAGATTCTAGTGGAAATAGACCACAAAGAAGGTGTTTGGATTGAGGACTGCGTAGAGCTGAGCCGCTACATCGAGTCCAAGTTGAGCCGTGAGGATGAGGATTATGAGTTGGAAGTCGGTTCAGCCGGCATCGGACAGCCCTTCAAGGTGCTGCAACAGTACGTCAACCACATCGGCAAGGAAGTGGAAGTACTGACTAAAGACGGACGCAAGCTCTTCGGCGTATTGAAAGAAGCCGATGAACAACGCTTTATCGTTACCATCCAGAAGAAAGTAAAAGAAGAAGGTGCCAAGCGTCCCAAACTCGTGGACGAGGACCTGACATTTGCCTATGATGAGATAAAATACACTAAATACTTAATCAGTTTTAAATAAGACTATGGCCAAAAAAGAAGAAACTGTCAGCTTGATAGATACATTTTCGGAATTTAAGGAACTGAAGAATATCGACCGTACCACGATGGTGAGCGTACTCGAAGAGTCGTTCCGCAGCGTGATTGCGAAAATGTTTGGCACCGATGAGAATTACGACGTTATCGTGAACCCGGACAAGGGTGACTTCGAGATATGGCGTAACCGTGAAGTAGTAGCGGACGAGGATTTGGAAAATCCGAACCTGCAGATTCCTCTGAGCGAAGCGCAGAAGATTGATGCTTCGTATGAAGTGGGCGAGGAAGTGACGGACGAAGTGAACTTTGCCAAGTTCGGTCGCCGTGCCATCTTGAACCTGCGTCAGACATTGGCCTCTAAGATATTGGAACTGGAAAAAGACAGTATCTATAACAAATACATTGATAAGGTGGGTAACATCATCAACGCAGAAGTCTACCAGATATGGAAGAAGGAAATGCTGCTGCTCGACGATGAAGGCAACGAACTGTTGCTGCCCAAGACCGAACAGATACCGAGCGACTTCTACCGCAAGGGTGAGACTGCCCGCGCCGTAGTGGCACGTGTGGACAACAAGAACAATAATCCGAAGATTATCCTGAGCCGTACATCGCCCGTGTTCCTGCAACGTCTGTTCGAAATGGAAGTACCCGAAATCAATGACGGACTGATTACCATCAAGAAGATTGCCCGCATCCCCGGTGAGCGTGCAAAGATTGCTGTTGAGAGCTACGATGATCGCATCGACCCGGTAGGCGCCTGCGTAGGTGTGAAGGGTAGCCGTATTCATGGTATTGTCCGCGAGCTTCGCAACGAGAATATCGACGTTATCAACTATACGTCGAACATTCAGTTGTTTATACAGCGTGCCCTCAGCCCTGCCAAGATATCGTCCATCCGCTTGAACGAGGAGGAACGTAAGGCAGAAGTGTTCCTGAAACCGGAAGAGGTTTCGCTGGCTATCGGTAAAGGCGGTTTGAATATCAAGCTGGCCAGTATGTTGACTGAGTACACCATCGACGTGTTCCGCGAATTGGATCAGGCCATTGAGGATGAAGACATCTACCTGGACGAATTCCGTGATGAAATAGACGGTTGGGTAATCGATGCCATCAAGGCCATCGGTATCGATACTGCCAAGGCAGTGTTGAATGCTCCCCGTGAGTTGTTGATTGAAAAGACGGACCTCGAAGAGGAGACGGTGGACGAAGTATTACGCATTTTGAAATCGGAGTTTGAAGAAGAAGCTGAATAAAGCTTGACGAGCTATTTGGGTTTGCACTGACTTCTTTCTCCATTATTCATTAAATTTAAAGTATGACGATAAGGTTAAACAAAGTAACAAGAGATTTGAATGTAGGAATTACGACTGCTGTCGAGTTCTTGCAAAAGAAAGGATTTACCGTTGAGGCAAATCCGAACACAAAAATTACCGATGAACAGTTCGAACTGCTCAAGAAGGAGTTTAGTACAGATAAGGACCTTAAAATAAAATCGGAACGCTTCAGCCAGGAGCGTCAGAAGGACCGTAACAAGGCATCCGTGTCTATCGACGGTTACGAGAAGGAAGCGCCCGAAAAAGCAAAGCCTGAGGAGATAAAGACAGTTGTCCCCGAAGACGCCCGCCCGAAGTTCAAGCCCGTAGGCAAGATTGATTTGGACAAGCTGAACCGCAGACCTGCAGCACCTGCTCCTGCTCCCGCTCAGGAGAAGGAGAAAGAAGTGGAAAAGGCAGTAGTAGTGGAGGAGAAGAAAGTGGAAGAACCCGCACCGGTGGTTGTTGAAACCCCGAAGCCGGAACCTGCTCCCGCACCTCAGCCAGAACCTCAACCTGCGCCTGTATCGGAGCCCAAAACGGAACCTCAGCCTGCACCGCAGCCTGTGGCTCAGCCGGAACCTGCACCTCAGCCGGTTGTCAAGGAAGAGCCTGCTCCCGTAATAGTAGAGGTGAAAGAAGAACCCAAAATGGAAGAACCGAAAGCAGCACCTGCTCCGGTACCGGTAGCCGAAGAAGCTCCGGCAGCCAAGGAAGAGCAAGAGGTGAAGAAAGAAGAAGATGAGATCTTCAAGATACATCAGCCCGGAATCGTTTCGAAGATTAACGTCATCGGACAGATTGACCTGGCTGCCCTGAACCAGTCCACACGTCCCAAGAAGAAATCGAAAGAAGAGAAACGCAAGGAACGTGAAGAGAAGGAAAAACTGCGTCAGGACCAGAAGAAGCAGATGAAAGAGGCCATCATCAAGGAAATCCGCCGCGACGACAATAAGCAGAAGGACACGAAGGATGCCGGTGATGCCAACGCCAAGAAGAAACGCGTACGTATTAATAAGGAGAAGGTAGACATCAACAATGCCTCCAACTTCCAGCGTGGCGGCGACCGTCCGAAAGGCGGAAACGGTGCTTCCGGCGGACATCAGCAGGGTGGCAACCAGCAAGGTGGCAACAACAATAACAAGAACCGCAATAATAAGGACCGCTTCAAGAAACCTATCCTCAAGCAGGAAGTCAGCGAAGAGGACGTAGCAAAGCAGGTAAAGGAAACTTTGGCCCGCCTGACTTCCAAAGGAAAGAACAAGGGTGCGAAGTACCGTAAGGAGAAGCGCGACATGGCCTCCAATCGTATGCAAGAGTTGGAAGACATGGAAATGGCGGACAGCAAGGTATTGAAACTTACGGAATTCGTAACGGCCAACGAGTTGGCAAGCATGATGGATATTTCCGTAACGCAGGTCATCGCTACTTGTATGAGTGTAGGTATCATGGTTTCCATCAACCAGCGTTTGGATGCCGAAACCATCAACCTGGTGGCTGAGGAGTTCGGCTTCAAGACGGAATACGTCAGTGCCGAAGTATCGCAGGCCATCGTCGAAGAAGAGGATGCCGAAGAAGACCTGGAACCTCGTGCTCCGATTGTGACGGTGATGGGGCACGTAGACCACGGTAAGACTTCATTGCTCGACTACATCCGTAAGGCGAATGTAATTGCCGGTGAAGCAGGTGGTATCACGCAGCACATCGGTGCTTACCACGTGTCGCTGGACGACGGACGTAAGATCACGTTCCTCGATACTCCGGGCCACGAAGCGTTCACCGCCATGCGTGCCCGTGGTGCCAAGGCTACGGATATCGCCATTATTATTGTGGCTGCCGATGACAACGTGATGCCGCAGACTAAGGAGGCCATCAACCATGCCATGGCTGCCGGTGTTCCTATCGTATTTGCTATCAACAAGATTGATAAACCGACTGCCAATGCGGACAAGATTAAAGAAGAGCTGGCAGCCATGAACTTCCTCGTAGAAGAGTGGGGTGGTAAGTATCAGTCACAAGATATCTCTGCCAAGAAAGGTATCGGTGTACCCGAATTGATGGAGAAAGTATTGCTCGAAGCCGAAATGCTCGATCTGAAAGCGAATCCGAATCGCCATGCTACCGGTTCCATCATCGAGTCTTCACTGGACAAGGGACGTGGTTATGTGGCTACGGTATTGGTTTCCAACGGTACGTTGAAGATGGGCGATATTGTGCTGGCAGGTACCAGCTATGGTAAGGTAAAAGCCATGTTCAATGAGCGTAACCAGCGTATGAAAGAGGCAGGTCCTTCCGAACCGGCTCTGATACTGGGCTTGAACGGTGCTCCCGCTGCCGGTGATACGTTCCACGTAATCGATACCGAGCAGGAAGCCCGCGAAATTGCCAACAAGCGCGAACAGTTGCAACGTGAACAGGGCCTGCGTACGCAGAAGATGTTGACGCTCGACGAAGTAGGCCGCCGTCTGGCATTGGGCGACTTCCACGAACTGAACGTAATCGTTAAGGGTGACGTGGACGGTTCTGTAGAGGCATTGAGCGACTCTTTGATCAAGCTGTCTACGGAGCAGGTACAGGTGAATGTAATCCACAAGGGCGTGGGTGCCATTTCCGAGTCGGATGTATCTCTGGCTGCTGCTTCGGATGCGATTATCGTCGGTTTCCAGGTACGTCCTTCGGGTGCTGCCGCCAAGCTGGCAGAGAACGAGGGTGTGGATATCCGCAAGTACTCCGTCATCTACGACGCTATCGAAGAAGTGAAGGCTGCTATGGAAGGTATGCTTGCACCGACCGTGAAGGAGCAGGTGACTGCGACGATAGAGGTTCGCGAGGTGTTCAACATCACGAAGGTGGGTCTCGTGGCAGGTGCCATGGTGAAGACCGGAAAGGTGAAACGCAGCGACAAGGCTCGTCTGATTCGCGACGGTATCGTAATCTTCACCGGAAACATCAATGCCTTGAAGCGTTTCAAGGACGATGTGAAGGAAGTGGGTACCAACTTCGAGTGCGGTATCAGCCTGACCAACTGCAACGACATCAAGGTGGGCGATATCATCGAATCTTACGAAGAAGTAGAAGTAAAGCAAACGCTGTAAGCGAAATATAGTTCTCTGGCACGGATTACACGGATTTCACGGATTGGCTAAAAGAAGACCGTGCTTATCCGTGTAATCCGTGCCTTTTTTTGATATAATTATGGCAACGATAGACATCATTATTGTAGTAGCCGTCGGTCTGGGTGCGGTGATTGGTTTCATGAAGGGTTTCGTGAAACAGCTGGCATCTTTGCTGGGGCTGATTATCGGCTTGATAGCGGCAAAGGCGTTGTATGCTTCGCTGGCGGCAAAGCTTTGTCCTACGCTGACGGACTCTATGACGGTGGCTCAGGTACTGGCGTTTATCCTTATCTGGATAGCGGTACCCCTGCTTTTCGCGCTGGTGGCTTCTTTGCTGACGCGGGCGATGGAAGCTGTGTCGCTGGGCTGGCTGAACCATTGGCTGGGCTCCGGGCTGGGCGCTTTGAAGTTCCTTCTGCTGGTGAGCCTGCTGATTGGCGTACTTGAATTTATCGATGCGGACAATACGCTGGTCAGCGAAACAAAAAAGAAAGAATCAGTGTTATATTATCCTATGAAGGAGTTTGCCGGGATATTCTTTCCCGTAGCAAAGCACATTACCGAACAATATATATTGAATGAATAATGCAACAGGAAGAACCCAATAAATATGTAAAGGAATTCACTCAGGAGAAGTACAAGTACGGTTTTACGACCGATGTACACACGGATATCATTGAGCGCGGGCTGAATGAGGATGTGGTACGGCTTATCTCCGAGAAGAAGAACGAACCGGAATGGTTGTTGGAATTCCGTTTAAAAGCGTACCGCCACTGGCTGACGTTGGAGATGCCCACATGGGCACATCTCCGTATTCCCGAAATCGATTATCAGGCGATATCTTACTATGCCGACCCTACGAAGAAGAAGGAGGGCCCGAAGAGCATGGATGAGGTAGACCCGGAGTTGGTGAAGACGTTTAATAAGCTGGGCATTCCTTTGGAAGAGCAGATGGCGCTGAGTGGCATGGCAGTGGATGCTGTGATGGACTCGGTCTCTGTAAAGACTACTTTCAAGGAGACGTTGATGGAGAAGGGGATTATCTTCTGCTCCTTCAGTGAAGCCGTGCGCGAGCATCCCGACCTGGTGCAGAAGTACCTCGGCTCGGTGGTGCCTTATCGTGATAACTTCTTTGCTGCGTTGAACTCGGCTGTGTTCTCGGATGGATCTTTTGTATATATACCGAAGGGGGTACGCTGTCCGATGGAGTTGTCTACCTACTTCCGCATCAATGCCCGCAACACGGGACAGTTTGAACGGACGCTGATTGTGGCGGACGATGACTCGTATGTCTCCTATCTGGAAGGCTGTACGGCGCCGATGCGTGATGAGAACCAGTTGCATGCAGCTATTGTAGAGATTGTGGTGCACGACCGTGCTGAAGTGAAGTACAGTACCGTACAGAACTGGTATCCGGGTGATGCCGAGGGCAGGGGTGGTGTCTATAACTTCGTGACAAAGCGTGGACATTGTAAGGGCGTAGATAGCAAGCTCTCCTGGACGCAGGTAGAAACGGGTTCGGCCATCACTTGGAAATATCCGTCTTGCATTCTATCGGGAGATAACTCGACGGCGGAGTTTTACAGTGTGGCGGTGACGAACAACTACCAGCAGGCAGATACGGGTACGAAGATGATTCATCTTGGGAAGAACACCCGTAGTACGATTGTGAGCAAGGGTATTTCGGCCGGAAAGAGCGAGAACTCTTATCGCGGACTGGTACGTGTGTCTGCCAAGGCGGACAATGCACGTAACTATAGCCAGTGTGACTCGTTGCTGCTGGGGGATAAATGCGGTGCGCATACATTCCCTTACATGGACATCCACAATGAAACGGCTATTGTGGAGCACGAGGCGACGACCAGCAAAATCAGTGAAGACCAGATATTCTATTGCAACCAGCGAGGCATTTCTACGGAAGATGCCGTAGGACTGATTGTGAATGGTTATGCCAAGGAGGTGCTGAACAAACTGCCGATGGAGTTTGCGGTAGAGGCGCAGAAGTTGCTGGCGATATCGTTGGAGGGAAGCGTAGGATAAATTGTAAATAATAAAATCGTATATATAAAGATGTTAGAGATAAAAGACCTGCATGCCAGCATCAATGGCAAAGAAATATTGAAAGGCATCGACCTGACCATCCGTGATGGCGAAGTACATGCCTTGATGGGACAGAATGGTGCCGGAAAGAGTACGTTGAGTAATGTATTGGTGGGGCATCCTGCTTATGAGGTGACTCGCGGTACGGTTATGTTCAATGGAAAAGACCTGCTGGCGATGAGTCCCGAAGACCGTGCCCACGAGGGTATCTTTCTTTCGTTTCAGGCACCGGTGGAGATTCCGGGGGTTTCGATGGTAAACTTTATGCGTGCGGCGGTGAACGAGCAGCGCAAGTATCGTCATCTGCCGGCTTTGTCGGCCAGCGAGTTCCTGAAGTTGATGCGTGAGAAGCGTGCCATTGTGGAGCTTGATAACAAGCTTGCCAACCGCAGCGTGAACGAAGGCTTCAGCGGCGGCGAGAAGAAGCGTAACGAAATTTTTCAGATGGCTATGTTGGAACCGACTTTTGCTATTCTGGACGAGACGGATTCCGGGCTCGATGTGGATGCTCTGCGTATTGTGGCCGATGGCTTCAATAAGTTGAAAACTCCGCAGACCAGTGCCATGGTCATTACTCACTATCAGCGTTTGCTGGATTATCTGAAACCGGACACGGTGCATGTGTTGCTTGGCGGCCGCATTGTGAAGACCGGCGGTCCCGAATTGGCGAAAGAAATTGAGGCGCGTGGGTTTGATTGGATCAAGAAAGAGGTAGAAGATTTATGATTTCATAAATAAAAAGATGAGTGTAGAACAACAATACATAGACCTTTTCTCCCAGACGGAGGCGATGATATGCCGGCACAGTGCCGAGGTGCTGAATGCGCCGCGTGCTGCTGCCTTTGCCGACTTCGAGCGGCTTGGCTTCCCCACCCGTAAACAGGAGAAATACAAATATACGGATGTCAGTAAGTTCTTCGAACCGGATTACGGCTTGAACCTGAATCGCCTGGACATTCCCGTGAACCCTTACGAAGTATTCAAGTGCGATGTTCCTAATATGAGTACCGCCCTTTACTTCGTGGTGAACGATGCCTTCTACAATAAAGCTTTGCCCAAGTTCTCTTTGCCGGAAGGAGTTATCTTCGGCAGTCTGAAGGAAGTGGCTGAACAACAGCCGGAACTGGTAAAGAAGTACTATGGTAAGCTGGCAAAGACATCGGAAGACGGTGTAACGGCATTCAACACCGCTTTTGCACAAGACGGCGTGCTGCTGTACGTTCCCAAGAATGTAGTCGTAGAGAAGCCTATTCAGCTGGTGAATATCCTGAGGAGTTACGTTAACTTCATGGTGAACCGCCGTGTACTGATCATCCTTGAAGAAGGCGCACAAGCCCGTCTCCTGGCATGCGACCATGCCATGGACAGTGTGAACTTCCTCGCCACCCAAGTCATAGAAATCTTTGTCGGCGAGAACGCCACCTTCGACTTCTACGAACTGGAAGAAACCCATACCAGTACCGTGCGCATCAGCAACATGTACGTAAAACAAGCAGCCAACAGCAACGTCCTTCTCAACGGAATGACGCTGTACAACGGCACGACCCGTAACACAACCCAAGTACTGCTTGCCGGCGAAGGTGCGGAAGTCAACCTTTGCGGTATGGTTATTGCCGATAAGAACGAGCATGTGGATACGAACACTACCATCGACCATGCCGTTCCCAACTGTACCAGCAACGAACTCTATAAGTATGTGCTCGATGATCAGGCAACCGGTGCCTTTGCCGGTTTGGTATTGGTACGTCCCGATGCGCAACACACTAATTCGCAACAAACGAACCGTAACCTCTGCGCCACTCGCGAGGCACACATGTACACCCAGCCGCAGCTGGAAATCTATGCAGACGATGTGAGGTGCAGCCACGGTGCGACGGTGGGCCAGCTCGATGAAGCCGCTTTGTTCTATATGCAGCAACGCGGTATTCCGGCACGTGAGGCACGTCTGCTGCTTATGTTTGCGTTCGTCAACGAAGTGATAGATACCATCCGCTTGGATGCCTTGAAAGATCGCCTGCATCTGCTGGTAGAAAAACGATTTCGCGGCGAGCTGAATAAGTGTCAGGGATGTGCAATCTGTAAATAACTAAAAAGAGTAAGTTATGTATAATATTCAGGAGATACGAGCCGACTTCCCCATACTTTCCCGTGAAGTATATGGCAAGCCATTGGTCTATTTCGATAACGGTGCTACCACCCAGAAGCCCCGCTGCGTGGTAGATGCCATTACGGACGAATACTATTCGGTCAATGCCAATGTGCACCGTGGTGTACATTTCCTTTCGCAACAGGCCACGGAGCTGCACGAAGCTTCGCGTGAGACAGTACGAAAGTTCATCAACGCCCGCAGCACGAACGAGATTGTCTTTACGCGCGGCACAACGGAGAGCATCAACCTCCTTGTCTCCAGCTTTGGCGAGGAGTTTATGCAAGAAGGAGACGAAGTGATTCTTTCCGTGATGGAGCACCATAGCAACATCGTTCCCTGGCAGTTGTTGGCAGCCAAGAGAGGCATTGCCATTAAAGTCATTCCGATGAACGACAAGGGCGAACTGCTGCTGGACGAGTACAAGAAACTATTCTCCGAACGTACTAAGATTGTCAGTGTAACTCATGTCTCCAATGTACTGGGCACCATCAACCCCGTGGAGGAAATGATTGAGTTTGCTCACGAGCAAGGCGTGCCTGTGTTGATAGACGGTGCGCAGTCCATCCCTCATATATCGGTAGATGTACAAGACCTTGATGCCGACTTCTATGTGTTCTCCGGTCATAAAATTTATGGCCCTACGGGTGTCGGCGTGCTCTACGGCAAGGAAGAGTGGCTGGATAAGATGCCTCCTTATCAGGGTGGCGGCGAAATGATACAGCATGTCTCTTTCGAACGTACCACCTTCAACGAACTTCCTTTTAAATTTGAAGCCGGCACACCGGACTATATCGGCACTACCGGACTTGCCAAAGCCTTGGATTACGTTTCACTTATCGGTATGGATAAGATTGCCCTCCATGAGCATAAACTGACCCAATATGCCACCGGACGCCTGAAAGAAATCCCTGGCATGCGCATCTTCGGCGAAGCGGCAGAGAAAGGCAGCGTCATTTCTTTCCTCGTAGGTGATATCCACCATTTTGATATGGGTACCTTGCTCGACCGTCTCGGCATTGCCGTGCGCACCGGGCATCATTGCGCCCAACCGTTGATGCAGTGCCTCGGCATAGAAGGTACGGTACGTGCCTCCTTCGGACTTTATAACACCAAAGAAGAGGTGGATGCGCTGGTAGCAGGCATCGAACGTGTCAGGCAAATGTTTTAATCAGAATTGATTATGGAAAATTTTACCGCTGATGGATGGAGTTTTACTGAATATATAGATTCATTAATCTTACGGAGTGAAGCTGTTGATTTGGAATTTAAAACAGCAAAGGAGGGTTTTCCAAATAGTATTTGGGAAACATACTCTTCATTTGCCAATACTGATGGAGGAGTTATTGTATTAGGAGTTCGGGAAAAACAGGAGCATTTGTTGATTGAGGGATTGACCGCAGAACAAATTGTACAATATAAAAAGACTTTCTGGAATTCAGTTAATAACCCGGACTGTGTGAGTCTGAATTTACTTACGGATAAAGATGTGCTGGATGTAGAATATCAAGGATATAAACTGCTGCTTATTATTATTCCGCGGGCAAATCGTTCTCAAAAACCGGTTTATTGCACGAGGAATCCATTTCGTGGGCACACATTTAAGCGGAATAATGAAGGAGATTACAAATGTACTAATGAAGAGGTAAAAAGAATGATTGCAGATGCGGATGATACTCATCCGCGAGATTCTCGCATCTTGGCAAATTATTCAATGGACGATATAGATCAAAGTTCATTAAAACAATATCGACAATATTTTACTTCCAGACAGCCCTCTCATCCTTGGTTGGCGTTGGATGACATCGAATTGTTGGAGAAATTGGGCGGATACCGTAAAGACCGTGAAACTGGAGAAGAAGGACTTACGTTGGCAGGTATTTTAATGTTTGGCAAGACAGAAAGCATTACAGATCCATCTTGTGCACCTAATTATTTCCCGGATTTTAGGGAATATCTTATTTCTGACGAAAATGCTCGTTGGACTGATCGTATTTGTCCGGATGGAACATGGGAAGCCAATCTTTTTCAATTTTATAAAAAAGTCTATGTAAAGCTGACATCTGTGCTGCCAAAACCATTTCATCTGGAGAACGGGGTACGTTTGGATGATACTCCTACGCATATAGCACTTAGAGAAGCATTCGTGAATACGTTGATACACTGTGATTATGCGGAAGAAGGTAATATTGTTATTGAACAATGGAAGCATAAATTCATGTTTCGGAATCCAGGAACCTTATTAGTCAGTCGCGCACAGTATTATTCGGGAGGCGAGAGTGTTTGTCGGAACAAGGCATTACAAAAGATGTTTATGATGTTAGGATTCTCCGAAAAGGCAGGCAGTGGGGTCAATAAAATTATTCATGGTTGGAAAGTAGCCGATTGGATTAAACCTTATGTGCAAGAACAAAATAGGCCGGATAAGGTGGAGTTGACTTTGCCAATGGTTAGTTTGTTCCCTATAGAAGTTCGGGAAGCTCTTGTAAGCACTTTTGGTCATGACAAAATTAATTCTTTGACTCATGATCAACTGCTTGCTTTGGCTACATGCTATTCTGAAGGAACTATTAATAATGACCGCTTACAATATATGCTTGAAATGCATAGTGCTGATATCACGAAGGTACTTAAGGTGTTGTGTACGGAAGGCTTCCTTTGCTCTAAGGGTGTTGGCCGTGGCACCACTTACTGTGTGAATGTTGAAGATGATATGTCTAATGTTGCAAGTAATGTTGCAAGTAATGTTGCAAGTAATGTTGCAAGTAATGTTGCAAGTCTGAATAAGAGTAAACATTTGTCTTATGAGGAACTTTCAATACTAATTCGTTCAGTTGCAGTAAGTTATTTGTCTTTGGAAGATATAGCAAGTGCTATTAATAGGGATATTCGTTACTTAAATAATAAAATTATTCCCCGTATGGTAGAAGAGGGGAAACTGGAGCGGTTATATCCTAATATACCTAAGCATCCTCAACAAAAATATAGAGTGAAATAATGCAATTGGCTTTTTCATCAATATTTCAAGGATAACTTCTATTTAAACGGCAGGTAGATCACCATCCGCGTCCCATTGGTATAATCCGGGTCGATGAATATATCGCCGGATAGTCTTTGGATGATGCGGCGGCTCAGATACAGCCCCATGCCCTGACCTTGGGCAAAAGTGTCCAACTTGGTGAAGCGTTGGAATACCACCTCTTCCTTGCCCAGGGGAATGCCGGGCCCGGTATCGGTAACGTCTATTTCGACGCGGTTCTCTGCTTCATTGGCTCGTAGCTTGAGGGAGATGCTCCCTTGGTCGGTAAACTTATTGGCATTGCTGAGCAGATTTTCCAGAACAAGCGACAGATATTGCTGGTTGCTGGAAATGAAAAGGTCATCTTCGGGTAGCTCCATCCGGTAATCAATTCCAGCTTTTGCCTGCTGCTCCAGCTTTTTCATTTCTACGGCGCATGTGTTCTTCACATTAATCATCTCGTGGGGGAGCGGCTCATCGGAAGAGTCGAGGTTAGACACCACAAACAAATGCTCTATCAGGGAGGTCAACAACTGCGAGTTGAGCGTGATGAGCTTGGAGTACTCTTTCTTTGTATCCTCGTCGTCGAAGCTTTCATCGGTGATGATGTCGGAAAAGCCGACAATGGCATTGAGCGGGGTGCGTATCTCGTGACACATGGAGTTGATAAAAGCAGTTTTCAGTTGCTCGCTCTCTTCTGCTTTCTCATGCAGTTTGCGCAGGGTTTCCTTCATCCTTTTCTCCTTTTTCAGGTCGTAGTACAGGTAGAGGCAAATGACCATCACCAGAAGCAGTATGGAACCGAGGGTGATAAGCAGAATACGTTTATTCTTGTTCTCCAGCTGGGAGTTCTTGTAGTTCAGGTTATCCACATCGTACTTCACCTGCAATTCGTTCATTTGTTGTTCAAACTCGGAAGATGCGATGGAGTCTTGCTGCTGTACGTAGAGTTTGTGATACTTGAGGGCATTTTTGTAGTCGCCTATGGTTTCGTATATCTGCGAGCAGTTCTCAATCAGGCCGGGGATGTTGGAGGGACTCACGATACCGGCATATTTGATGAGACTGTCGTTGGTGGCAAGGGCACTGAGGTAGTCTTTCTTGTTCATGGCGTAGAAGTGTAGCGCCAGGTAGCAGTTATACTTGTCGATAGGCTCGGTGACCTTCCTGCTCATGTCATAGACGTGCTGATAGTATAATTCCCTCTTTTCATCGGTCAGCTGGTCACTGCGTATCAGCAGGGAGGTGTAGCATTGCAGGTAGCGGAGGTCGATGTTGTAGAAAGGCCGTTGGTGGGCATAATAAAGCTCGTAAGAGGATTCGTAAAGCCGGAGCATCTCTTCAATGCACTCAATGAATTCTTTGGCTTCTCCCAGGTAGCTGAGTGTATTGATATAACTCCAGGCGGCGGTGATGCGGATGCGTTCGCCTTCGCGGGCGGGCAGGAGCTTGGAGAGCTTGTAGGCAGTGTTCAGATAGCTGCGGGCTTCTTTGTATTTGTTCTTATGGAAGAGGCCGTCGCCCGTAGTATAGGCCTGTTCTATCTGGATGTAGATATTGTTCTTGTCGGTGGCCGGATCGTTCAGGAACTTCAGTTCTGTTTCGATGGCAGTCTCGCCGTCGTTCTTCCTGATTTTCTTGTCGAATATTCTCATTCGCAGAAAAGAGAGGTATGGAAGAGTTTCTTCGGCATTTCCTGTTTGCTCCAATACCTGCATGTAGTGACGGGCAGAGTCGAGCTCATAAGATTTGATGTAGGCAGAGGAGAGGTCGGTGAGCAGACTGAACTCCTTGTCTTTATCGGTAACTTTCCGGGCAATGCGATAAGCTTCTTTGAGGTAGGAGAGTTCCTCGGGTCTTTCGAAGTAGAGGTCGGCCAGGTTGCGGTAGGTTGCTATTTGTATGGAAGGGTTGGTTGTGGTGGTAGCTATACGCAGGAGGCTGTCTCTGGTGGCAGAGGTCTGTCCCCATAAGAGAGTGGTCCCTACTATGGAAAAAAGAATGTAACAGAGGAGTTGTCTCATAGATAATATGCTTGTTCATCGACAAATATACAAATAAAAAGCTATGTAGACTGATAAAGAGGTATCTTTTTGTAGGAAAAGGGATGTTACTGTAACTTTTAACGTAAAGGATTTCTTTGTTCTTTTACTTGCTTATCTCACCAATTATCAATATTTTTAGGGACTAGTTTAACCTTTTAATTCAAATATTGCTATGGACCAAATGCTTTTCTGGCTGGTACCGGCCGCGTCTGTGTTGGCGCTCTGTTTTGCTTACTACTTTCATAAGCAGATGATGAAAGAGAGTGAGGGGACCCCTCAAATGATTAAGATTGCTGCTGCTGTGCGCAAAGGGGCCATGTCGTACCTCCGACAACAATACAAGATTGTGGGCTGGGTGTTCCTGGGATTGGTAATCCTTTTCTCTATTATGGCGTATGGTTTCGGGGTGCAGAACTCCTGGGTACCTATTGCCTTCCTTACTGGTGGTTTCTTCTCCGGTCTTTCGGGTTTTCTTGGAATGAAGACGGCTACCTATGCTTCGGCACGTACGGCAAATGCCGCACGGGGTTCGCTGAACGCAGGTTTGCGCATTGCTTTCCGTAGCGGTGCGGTGATGGGGCTGGTGGTTGTAGGCCTGGGATTGCTCGATATCTCCTTCTGGTATCTGTTGCTGAATGCAGTGATTCCCATCGACTTGATGACGCCTACGCATAAACTATGTATCATTACCACTACTATGCTGACGTTCGGCATGGGAGCCAGCACGCAGGCACTGTTTGCCCGTGTGGGCGGTGGCATCTATACGAAGGCTGCCGATGTGGGCGCCGACCTGGTGGGCAAGGTAGAAGCCGGTATTCCCGAAGACGATCCGCGCAACCCGGCAACCATTGCCGACAACGTAGGCGATAACGTAGGCGACGTGGCAGGTATGGGCGCCGACTTGTACGAGAGTTATTGCGGCTCCATCCTGGCGACGGCTGCACTGGGTGCCGCTGCCTTTATCCATTCGGGCGATACGCTGATGCAGTTCAAGGCGGTGATTGCACCGATGCTGATTGCGGCGGTGGGCATTATTCTTTCCATTATCGGCATCTTCTCGGTGCGTACCAAGGAGAATGCAAAGATGCGGGACTTGCTGAATGCGCTGGCTTTCGGCACAAATCTTAGTTCGGTACTGATTGTGGCAGCTACTTTCCTTATCCTATGGATGCTGGGGCTTGAGAACTGGCAGTGGATATCCTGTTCGGTAGTGGTAGGTTTGGTAGTGGGTATCATTATAGGGCGCTCTACGGAGTACTATACTTCTCAATCGTACCGTCCCACGCAGAAGCTGAGTGAAAGCGGAAAGACCGGTCCGGCAACGGTTATCATTTCCGGCATCGGCCTGGGCATGCTCTCTACGGCCATTCCGGTGATTGCGGTGGTGATCGGTATCATAGCTTCTTACCTGTTTGCTTCGGGCTTCAATTTCTCCAATGTCGGATTGGGGCTTTATGGCATCGGAATTGCGGCAGTGGGTATGCTCTCCACGCTGGGCATCACGCTGGCTACGGACGCTTACGGACCGATTGCCGACAATGCAGGCGGTAATGCTGAGATGTCCGGCCTGGGAGCGGAAGTACGCAAACGTACCGATGCGCTCGACTCTCTGGGCAACACAACGGCAGCCACGGGCAAGGGCTTTGCCATCGGTTCCGCTGCTCTGACGGGGCTGGCGTTGCTCGCTTCCTATATAGAAGAAATCCGTATCGGACTGACGCGTATCGGCATGACTGAAATTTTCTCCGGTGGCGAAGCCATCCGCGTGCAAGATGCCACGTTCTTCGACTTTATGCACCACTACGACGTTACGCTGATGAATCCTAAGGTACTTTCGGGCATGTTCCTCGGTTCTATGATGGCTTTCCTTTTCTGCGGACTGACGATGAATGCCGTAGGCCGTGCCGCTGCCCACATGGTGGACGAGGTACGCCGCCAGTTCCGCGAAATAAAAGGTATCCTGACGGGTGAGGCGGAGCCGGATTATGAGCGTTGCGTGGCTATCTCCACCAAAGGAGCACAGCGCGAGATGGTGGTTCCATCGCTTATCGCCATCGTAGCTCCCATCCTGACGGGACTGATTTTCGGTGTTCCCGGAGTGCTGGGCCTGCTTATTGGCGGATTGAGCAGCGGCTTTGTGCTGGCCATCTTCATGGCGAATGCCGGTGGTGCATGGGATAATGCGAAGAAGTATGTAGAAGAAGGCAACTTCGGCGGAAAGGGTAGCGAGGTGCACAAGGCCACAGTGGTGGGCGATACCGTAGGCGACCCGTTTAAAGATACTTCCGGTCCGAGTCTGAACATCCTTATCAAACTGATGAGTATGGTGGCGATTGTGATGGCAGGACTGACGGTGGCGTGGAGCTTGTTCTAAAAGAGGCCGATAAGTTATTCATTATTAGATAAGTAATAGTCCCACTATGTTCGTTCATAGTGGGACTATTGTTCTGTCGTATAGGGAGGCCCGTTCAGTCGTATAGGGAGGGTACTTCTGTCGTATAGGGAAGCACCTTCACTCGTAGTGGGAAAGGGGCTCGCCTATACTTCGTGCCGGGCTACTTCCCGTAATCATCGTACATCATCAACAGATGCGACGAGCTCCAGCTAAAGTGCGGTGCTTTCAGTCGCTCTCCAGTGTGGGTTCCGTAGTTCTCGTGAATGGGTGCTCCCTCTTTCAGACCGTTCAGGCGGTCGAATACCTGGCGGGTGTATTCATCCGCCATCTTGTTGTAACCATAGTTGCGCAGGCCGCGGATGGCGAAGTACGTCTGGTCCAGCCAGATGGGGCCGCGCCAGTAGCCGCGCGGATTGTACTTGGGATTATCGGCGGCGATGGTGGGGAAGGGGATGTAGGTAGAGAACTTCGCGGTATCCTGCAGCATGGGCAGCATAGCGTCCACTTGTTCTTGCGTGGCTATCTGTGTCCACAGCGGGGTGTAGGCTTCGCAGCCGGGTTCTTCGATGAAGGAGCTGTCCTTCAGGCGGCGGTCACAGAAGAAGTTGATGTTCGTATCGAAGAAGTAGTTGGCTACCCGGTCGGTGTAGTCGGGACCGTCGAAGGGTACTTTCAGCAGGACGGCGAATTTCTTCAGCAGCTTGCATTCCAGGGCAAGGTAGGCATTGAGGTCTACGCTTTCTTGATCCATGCTCCAGGCATCGTCGGCACCATCGTTTTTCAGCATTACGGCGTTGTCGAAGCGGATGGCGTTGTCCATACCGCTTTCCCAGGCGGCAGCTTCGAGGGTACCGTCGGTGGAGCCGTATTCGCACATGCCGTTGCGATTGTGGTCGCGTTTCTGATACCACCATTTATAGTAGGAGAGCAGTTGCGGGTACATCTCGGCAACGAAGGTCGTGTCGCCCGTATGGGTGAAGATCTCGTCTACGGCCCAGCATACGAGGGGCGGCTTGCTGTCGCGGGCATTGTTCTCCGAGGGATCGGTGTAGATGCAGTCGATAATCATGCCGTCGGGCTGCTGATAGTCGAACATGGCGCGGATGTTGTTCTTGGCCAGTTCGGGGTCGAACTTGGCGGTACCGGCACTGAAGCGCCAGGTGTCCCATGCCCAGAAGCCTACGAAATAGCCTACGGCATGGCTGGGGATGATGCCCTCGTGCAGCAGTCCGCCGCGGTGGGTGCGCCAGTTGGAGATGAGGGTGGTGACGGCTTTCACGGCAATACGGTCGTATTCGGGCTTCATGTCTGTACGGAGGATTTTGGTCAGGTAGCCTTCCCAGCGGTCGGCGTTGGCTTGCAGGGCGTTTCCTGGATGGTTGAGCAGGGAGGGGAGGTTCTGCAGGCCGGCAGCCATTTCTTTTTCGGAGGTGAAGAAGGAGATGGCTACGTTGACGGGGGATTTGGGGGCGTGGATGAGGGCGGTGTAGTTGTTGTCGGCGGCAGTCAGTTCCACGTCCGGGGTAAAGGTTACGGTGACACTCTCGCCGCTGGGATGGCGGGCGATGACGGAGTTCTGTTCTATGCTGACGGTGACGTCGCGTCCCCACCGGCTGCCGGTGAGCAGCAGGTCTTCGGACTTGTCAGTCTCGATGCGCAGCAGGGCGGTGGAGGAGCTGACGAAGTTGAGGCGCTGGGTGATGCGACCGTCAGCGCTGTGGGCTGAGAGGTAGAGCTCTCCGGGATAATAACAGGTAGAATCGGGTGTGAAACTTGCCTGGGCGTCTTTGGCAAAGCCGACGATGGTGGCGGATTGCGCCATCCATTGGCGGCGGAACATGTCGAGGCTGAAGGGACCGCAGAAGCCGTTCAGCCATTGCTGCTTTTCGGGGAGGGTGAAGCCCATCCACGAGCCGGCGTCGGTGAACCAGCCGGTGCAGCGGTGCAGGGTGTCGGGGGTGTAGGCGATGTCCAGTATGTTGTTGAAGGCATACCGTTTTTCGGCTACACTCTTATTGCCGGTGCTGCAGGCGGTGAGGTTTGCCAGCAGCAGGGCAAGAGAAATGATGCGAATGATTCTATGTTTCATATGAATGAGGTTATTATAAATGGGAATTTACGGAGTATCTCAAATTCCTCCCCTTTCAGGCGGAGGAGTTTGAGATACACTTGTTATCACACGCTGCTAAATTATCATTTGTGTGCTTTTTCCGCTGCATCCTCGGCGGGTGCAAGCGGTTGCAGCGTGAAGCTGTACTTCCACTCCTTCGGGGTGATGGTATACTCGGGATGCACTTGTGCGCCCCAGGTATTGTCTCCACCTACGCCCATCTGCTGATGGTCGATGTTGAGCCATACCATATCCTTCTTCTCGATGCTTCCACCGTGGCGGCGTTCCATTTGTGAAGGACGATATTCGATGTCTTCCATCGGGAAGTTCCAGGCGCTGATGCTCAGCGGTTCTTCTCCGGTGACGAGCAAGCCTTCTCCGGCGGCATTGCGAAGTGCCGTCCAGCGCACGTCGCAGTGATTGGCCGTCTCCTGGGCGCGTACATACGGATGGAATTGCTCCCAAACGGTGGCATTGTACAGTCCTACCAGTGCTCCCGTCTTGCGGTCGGCGTAGTTCTCTTGCGGGCCGCGTCCCAGCCAGGTCATCATTTCGTACTCGGCGGGGAGTATCATGCGCATACCCAGTCGAGGCATCTCACTCAGTGCAAGCTTTCCGGGGATGAAGTGCATCGTCACTTTCACGGCACCGTTCGGGCGGACGTTGTACGTCATCTGCAACGTAGCATCCTGAGCCTCCATACGATAGGTGGTTATCACGGTTGCCGTTTGCTTGCTTTCGGTCACGTCGATGTTCTGCAATTGCGCGTCGCGTCCGGCAGTCTTCCAGGTGGCGCAGCGTTCCAGGTGTCCGTTCGGGATGTCGTTGTCGGTGAGCGGGCGCCAGAAGTTGGGTTGCAAGCCTTCTTTAATCAAGTTCTTGCCGTTGTATGCCAGTTCCGTCATTTCACCGTTCTTTGTAGAGAAGGCTATTTGGAAGTTGTTGCCTTTCAGCGTGAGGACGTCGTTGTTGCGGGTTACAGCCAGTGTCCCGTTTACGGGTTCGGCAGCCTTTACCACAGCCGGGACGGAAGGCAATACCCATTGCTCGATGGCAACTTCGTGTCCTTTCGGCACCAGCGGCGCTTCGTGCTTGGTGAAGGCGCGCAGGGTGAGGAAATATTCGCGTCCGTCGGCAGGCAATGCCTTCAGTGGCAGTTCGATGTTGGCGGAGCTGCGTGGGGCGATGGAAGGGAAGTCCGTCTCACCGCTTTGTATTGTCTTGCCGTCACATTCCACAGCCCAGCGCAGGGTGTAGCCTTCCAGACCGATGAAGTCGTGCCAGTTGGTTACCCGTATCTTGTTGGCAGTGAAGGCGAGAGGCTCGAAGTGGATGTATTGCAATACTTTCTTCACTTCATAGATGTGCGGGTGCAGCGAGCGGTCGGCAGCTACCAGACCGTTGGCGCAGAAGTTGGAGTCGTTGACGATGCCTACGAATCCCATATCGCCGCCGAAGGCTTCGATGTCGTGTCCTTTCTCGTCCTTGATGGCGAAGGTCTGGTCCACCCAGTCCCAGATGAAACCGCCTTGCAGCTGGTCGTACTTGTAGATCAAGTCCCAGTAGTCCTGGAAGTTTCCTACGCTGTTGCCCATGGCGTGGGCGTACTCGCAGAGAATCAGCGGGCGGGCATCGCGTTGGTTCACGTGCTGGCGAAGCCTCCAGATACGTGCGTACATGGGGCAGTAGATATCGCTCTTGGCTTGGTAGCCGCCGCCTTCGTACTGCACGGGGCGGGTGGCGTCTACGCTCTTGGTGTAGTCGTACAACGTTTCGAAGTGCTTGCCGTAGCCCGATTCGTTACCCATAGACCAGGTGACGATGGCGGAGCAGTTGCGGTCGCGGGCTATCATCCGGCTCATGCGCTGCATGAAGGGGAGTTCCCAATCGGGATAGTTGGCCAGGGTGCCATCCTTGTGGTCCATCATGCCGTGGCTTTCGATGTTGGCTTCATCTACCATATAGAGGCCGAACTCGGTGCAAAGCTCGTACCAGGGGGCATTGTTGGGGTAGTGGCAGTTGCGCACGGCGTTCAGGTTGAACTGTTTCATCAGCTGGATGTCGTGTATCATGGAGGCTACGCTGATGGTGCGGCCTTTGTGTGCGTCGTGCTCGTGGCGGTTCACGCCTTTGAAGAGCACGGTCTGACCGTTAATCAGCTGCATGCCGTTCTTCATCTCCACCGTACGGAAGCCGAAGAGGTGGGTGAACGATTCCAACGGGCGGCCTTGTGCGTCGAAGGTGCTGACTACCAACGTATACGTATTCGGCGTCTCAGCATTCCAGGGACGTGCGCCGGGGAACATCTTCTCGATGGTGAACAGGGTGTCGGTGGCAGAAGCAACGGACTTCTTTCGCTCGTAAGCTACCGCTTCGCCGTCCATCACTTTCACTTCTACCGTTTCTCCGGCTTTCGGCTGGTGGAGAAGTACGTCGAGTTTCAGTTCGCCATCCTTATATCCGTTCACCAGTTCGGCCGTCATCTTGAAGTCTTTGACGCGGCTTTGCGGGCGGGCATAGAGGTAGACGCTGCGTTCGATGCCGCTGTACTTCCAGTAATCCTGCCCTTCCAGGTAGGAACCGTCGCTGTAGCGGAATACTTTTACCGCCAGCTTATTGCTGCCCTTCTTCAACAATTTAGTGACGTTGAAGTGCGACGGTAAGCGGCTATCTTCGGCATAACCGGCCAGTTCGCCGTTCACCCAAACATAGTAGGCCGACTCCACTCCCTCGAAGTCGAGGAAGATATCCATGCCTTCCCAACCGGTCGGCACGTTGAATTCGCGTATATAGGCACCCACCGGATTATAGTCGGCAGGTACGTACGGCGGATTGGCAGGGAACGGATATCGTGTGTCCGTATAGATGGGTGCGTCGAACCCTTGCAGCTCCCAGCTTCCGGGAACTTCTATCTTGCTCCACTTCCGGGTGCTATATCCCGGCTTGTAGAAGTCTTTGGGGCAAAGTTCATTGTTTTTAGAAAAGAGGAACTTCCACGTGCCGTCCAGTGAAATGCGACGCTCCGTGGCAGGGTTTACATCAAACCGCACATCGGCAGGCAATGCGCGTTGCTTCAATGCACCGGCTTCATTCTTGAAAGGAGTGAAGTGCGCATGCATCGGCTCCCGGTTCATCTCATTGACCTGCGGGTTTTGCCACGGCTCGTTCTCGGCCAAGGCAGCGGTACAAAGCAATGAGGAAAGGAGAAAGGTATAAAGTTTGGTTTTCATAACTATCATTTATCAATTATCAACTATCAACTAAATGGAGCAAAACAATGTCACCAGGAACGGCACACTGAAATCTACCACAAACCCGTGGAAGATGGAAACTACTACGAACTGCTGTCCTGCGGTACGCGTGATGATGGGCAGTGTGGTGTCCATCGTCGTGGCGCCTCCGGCAGAGATAGGAGCCAGGTTGCCGAACCAACGCACCAGTAGCGGTGCTGCCAGCAGCGTCAGTATCTCGCGGCTGATATTGGCAAGCAGGGCGATGGTGCCTAATTCTGCTCCCTTGTACTCCGTGATGAAGATGCTCGAGAGCGAATAGTAGCCGAATCCCGACCCTACAGCCAGACAATCCGTAACGGAACGGTGTGTCAGAATCAGACTGACAGCAGCAGAACCTGCCAATGTACCCAGTATCGTCATGATGGGCAAGAACACCAGCCGCGGGTTGAGCGAACGGAAGTTCTTCAACGTCTGCGGATCGTTGCCTACGCTCAGCCCTACGCTGAACATCAGTGCGCAGAGCGCATAGTAACTGATATTGGTTTCTGCAATATCGAAGGGCAGCAAGTGGCAAACTCCGGCAATCGTGCCCAGCACGAAAAAGCCTACGATGATAAGACTTCCTTTCATGCCCGGCCTCCTTTCCTTCTGTACAAGGCTTTCCACAATGCCCAGGCAGCGATGACACTTCCCAGGGTTCCGCCCAGCGTCAGGATGACGGCTTCGAGTCCGATGGTGTGGAGTCCTTTGATTATCTGCTCATTGCTTCCCACCTCGATGCCGAGGATGAAGAGCAGCAACCAGATGAGTACTGTGATGATTTGGTGAATCTTCTTCAGATTCCGTCTCCGTAAGAGGTAGCCCAGCAGCATTCCTGTGAGCATCAGTCCGATGATTGTGAACATATCTATGTCGTTTTTGGTGGCAAAGATAAAGCTTTCAAGGTAAACAAGGCGGCATCGCCGGGGGCAAATGCCGCCTTGTTCTGCTATATTAGAGAGAGAATTAGTTTTCGGTTGTTTCTTCCGTACTGTTCAATGCAGGATTAGCATTTATTTCCCAGAGTGGGATGGGGAAGAAGTTGTGTTTTCCTTCTACGAATCCCCGGCTACCCAATGCTTGGCTCAGCTTGCCCCAGCGGCGCAGGTCATACCAGCGATAACTTTCCAACGGGAATTCGATGATGCGTTCGTGCTCGATTTGTGCCTGGACTTCAGCTTGTGAGGTTCCCGTCATGGCTGGCATATTGCCATGTTTAGCGCGGATGTCGTTGATGATAGGAATAGCCTGTTCGGGATGTCCCTGTTTGTTCAGCACTTCAGCTTTCATTAGCAATACGTTGACATAGCGCATCAGAGGAATGTTAAAGTTGCATCTCTCATCCATTTCAGACAGTTCTCTTGGAGTGAAGCGGCGGAAACTGGGGCGGTCGTAGAATATCTTTACGCCTTTGTCTTCGAGTTCTTCTTCTGTAATTTTATTACCGTTTGCATCCAGATAGTTGCCATCCTCGTCGACTTTCCAGTAATAATGCAAATCATCGTATTCGTAACCCCAAATTTTGCCGGTTCCGTCGTTCCAATACTCGTCTTTGAAGAAAATGGTGTTATATATACGTTCGTCGTAACGGCCGTCATTACTGATCTTTCCTTCTTTTTTGAATTCGCTTACAAGGAAGTCGTTGGGCAGTATTTCATCCCAACCACCCAGTTCGCTGGAAGCGATGAAGTTGTGTATCCACGAATAGTAGCGTGCACCATTGTCGGTATTGCTGCTGTATTGCACTTCGAAGATAGATTCTTTGCAATTCTTATTTCTGCCGTTGAACATGTTAATCAAGGCATCACCGCTTACCAACTCGTAACCGGTCACTGCATTCAGGGCTGTCAAGGCATCAGCCAGGTGCTGAGTCTCTTGTGCCGGTTCTTCATACGCACGTGTCAGGTAAGCAAAGCCCAGATAAGCGTGGGCAGCTCCGGAAGTGGCACGACCCAGTTCTGTACTCGGACGAGTGGCAGGCAGTGCGGTTCCTAATTTCAGTTCGTCAATGACGAAGTTCCAGCAAGTAACGCGGTCGGACAGAGGTTTATTCAGATCGGCCTGGTCAGTGAGATACTTGTCGCGGATGATGATTTTCTCCCAGTTCAGTATCAGCATCAGGTGGTAGTAGCCGCGCATGAAGTGGGCCTCGGCTATCAATTCGTTGCGTTTTGCTTCTGTGATACCGTCTTCAGGAATCTGTGGAACATATTCCAATACCTGATTGGCAAAGTTGATGCCGCGGTATAAATCCTGATAGTAGTAAGAGAACTGAGTATTACCATTGGTATAAGTAAACTTGTAGATGTCGGTCCATGTTTGGTAGTTGATGGCATCCGACCCCATGGTGTAGAGATCGGTACGGAATGCCTCTACCGGCCATCTTACTTCGCTGGTGGCATAGCTGTCGCCATGATAGAGCTGTGCATAGACTGAAGCCATGGTAGCTTCGGCCTCCTTCTGGTTTTTCCAGAAGTTTCCGGTTGTTACTTTGTCCGGAGAAGACACTGTCAAGAAGTCTTCGCAGGAAGCAAAAAGCATTACGCAGCAGATACTTGCTAAATATATAAGTTTCTTCATATTGTTTCGTATTATATTGTTTTAATAAGGTATTAGAATGTGAGCTGTGCTCCTACTGTGTACGAACGCGTAAACGGATAAATGTAGCGGTCAATACCGGAGTTCAGCGGGCTGCTGGTAGAGAATTCGGGATCTACACCGTTGTAGCCTGTTATAGTGAACAAGTTGTCACCGCTCACATAGAAACGCAGTTTCTCGATGTTGACTTTCTTCAGTAAGGAAGTGGGCAAAGTATAACCTATTTGCGCCTGGCGCATACGTATAAAACTGCCGTTTTCCAAGAACCGTTCAGACTCGCGGGAGTTGCCGTTGGGGTCGTTGTAGATGGCACGCGGAACGCTGGTGTGAGTGTTCTCGGGAGTCCAGGCATTGGCAACGCTGCTGAGCATGTTGCCCGGAGCGCTCATGGATTCATAGAAGTAGCGGTTTCCGTTGTACAACTTATGACCGAATGCACCTCCTAAGCTGAATGAGAGGTCAAAACCCTTGTAAGATCCGGAGAAGTTTAGGTTGGCTTCCATCTTGGGAATACCGGTTCCGCAGTATACCTTGTCATCTTCGTCGATGGTACCGCTTCCATCTACATCCACGAAACGAATATCGCCGGCTTTGGCATTGGGTTGAAGGCGTTCACCATTCTGATTTACGTAACTTTCTGCTTCGGCATCAGTCTGGAAGATACCTGCCGTGCGATATAAGTAGAAACCACTGATGGGCTTTCCTTCTTTGGCGTATGCAGGCACGTGGTCAGTGTCCCAAAGCAGACCGGTAGAAGGCAGTGCCTGACCTTTGTCGGCCAATTCCACCACTTCGTTCTTGGTAGTGGAGAAGTTGAAACCAATGTTGTATTCAAAATCTTTCACTCTGTCGCTCCAGTTCAGCTCCAGTTCGATACCATTATTGCGGATTTTGCCTACATTCAGGATGGGATTTTCGTAACCGGCAGAGGGCGAGAGACGCTTTGTGATGAGTAGGTCTTCCGTTTGGTTGATGTAATAGTTGATACTACCGGTCAAGCGGTTGTTGAACATTCCGAGGTCGAAACCGATATTCTTGGTATCAGTAGTTTCCCACTTCAATCCGCGGTTCTCCATTTCCCATGAAGCGGAACCTTGCCAGGCATTGCCACCTTGGATGTAACCGCCTTCCCAACGGTTGGAATTGGTGATAAGAGGCTGAAAGTCATAGTAACCCAGCGCGTTCTCATTACCCAGACGTCCCCAGCTGGCACGGAATTTCAGGTTGTTGACAACAGCTTCTTTCGGGAAGAAATCTTCTTCGCTGATTCTCCATCCCACGGCCACAGAAGGGAAGCAACCCCAACGGTTTTCAGAACCGAACTTAGACGAACCGTCGTAACGCATGGTAGCTTGCAATAGGTATTTGCCTGCAAAGGAGTAGTTTACACGACCGAAGAAAGAAGCACGGTTGTATTTGTATTTTGTTCCGTCACCCGAGAATGTACCGCCCGCACCGGAGTCGATGGTGCTGAAGCTGGGGTCGAGGAAGCCTGCTGCTTCGTCTTTGGATGCAAGATTTCCGTTCTCATCTACATAATATTTGGATGTCTTGCCTTCTACACCCACGCCGTTGTCGGTATATTTGGTAGTCGTGATGGATGAACCCACCATGGCAGTGATGCTGTGCTTGCCGAAATCTTTATTGAAGTTCAGTACGTTGTCTACCACTTGCTCTTCCCAGTAATAGGTACCTTCGTAAGAATAAGGATACAGATAGGGTGACTGGGCATTGGAGGTGAAATCAGGATAGTGTTGCGTATAGCGATAGTGTGTGCCGCGATAAGCATAGCTGGTCTTGAAGTTGAGGTAAGAAGTCAACTTCACGCCCAGTGATACGTTGGCGTTGGTGTAGAAGTTCTTGGTAGCTGCTTCCCGGAAATGGTGGTCGGCCATCACGTTGTTGGAAGCAGGTAGCCCCATGTTGCCGGCCAATGCATAGCCGTACTTTTCGTTTTCGTCATAGACGGGCATCAAGGGAGAACTGTTATACATTTCGCGCAGACTGTACTGTGGCTGATGGCTTTTGGTATAGCGGAAGCTTAAGTTGGCATCGATGTCGAAGATGTATTTACTCATGTGCATCTTCATGCGGGCATTATCCTGGCGGAAGCTATTGCCCAAGAAGATACCCTTGTCATCGGCATGGTTGTAGGATACGGAGTATTGGGCCGTTTCGCTACCACCGCGGACGCTGAACATATAGTTCTGCGAAAGTCCGTCACGGAGCATCAGGTCTTGCCAGTTGGTATTGATACCGGTGTCGGTAGTGCAATAAGCAGGAATGCTTTCAGCATCGTTGGGGAACTGGTTATTGTAGTTTTCGAACATTGTTTTGATGTTCTTCTTGTATTGCTCAGCATTTACCATTTCCAGTTTGTTGGCAACGGTGGTCATGCTTAGGTAGGTGTTGAAGTCGATGTGTGTTTCGCCTTTCTTTCCGTTCTTGGTAGTGATGATGACTACACCGTTGGCAGCCACTGAACCATAGATCGCCGCTGCGGCACCGTCCTTCAGTACTTCCATGCTTTGGATATCTTGCGGGTTTACGTTGTTGATGTCACCAGGAAAACCATCAATGATGTAGAGGGGCTCGTTACTGCCGAAAGACTTCACACCACGGATCTTAACAGAAACGCTTGCACCTGCATTACCACCGGCTTTCATGATGTTTACACCGGCAATCTTGCCTTGCAGTGCTTCGGCCGGGTTGGTAGTGGCACGTTTGGTCAATTCTTCTGTGTCTACCGAAGAAATGGCTCCCGTCATGTCGCTCTTTTTCATTGTACCATAACCGATAACGACAACTTCGTCCAGCATTTCGGTATCTTCCTTAAGGGTAACATTCAGATGCTTTTGACCATTTAAGGGAATCTCTTGGGTTGTATAACCCACATAAGAAATAATAATTGTAGCTTTGGGAGAAACGCTGAGGGAGAAATTACCATCAATGTCAGTGATTACTCCATTCGTAGTACCTTTCTCTAATACACTGGCACCGATTACGGTTTCTCCGGTCGCATCGACCACGGTACCCGTCAACTCAATGTTCTGTGCTAATGCGCTTACAGGGAGCATAAAAGCAAAGAAGAAAAGCAGTTGAATTACTCTTTCTTTGAAATAATTACTTTTACTCATGTGAATAAGTTTTTAAGGTTAATAATTTGGTTTTTCACGGCGCTAAATTATGAATCACTAGGAAAGCCGGCGAATAAATAGCGACTACAAATGACCTACAAAAAGGGTTTCTTAACAGTTTTGTAATCTACAGTCTGTTTTGTAAATAGTTGATATATAGCCTTGTAATTGTTGTGTGTATATCTACAAAGTGGGAGATAAGAGTTTTTGCTCTTGATGGCTGTTTATGCCCTTTCAAACAGTTCTATTATCGCTGATTATCAGATAAATTACTGAGAATATTCATCGTATTCTGTCTCTCTGTAGAAACTTGCATTGTAGGGTTCATCGCATTCATCTGTTTGCCCTAAAGGCTTTATTGCAGGGCGATAGTGGGTGAAGACAGGACGTTTTTGGGTGCTTTTCGTAGCTTTCAGCCTTCACCGTGTACCGTTTGCATGATGAAGGCAGAAGAAAATAAAGTAAGGAAAGCGGTTTGCTGATGTAAATAGAAACCTTATTTTTGCAGGAAGCATAAAAAACAGGAGGAAAGGATATGAGTAAATCCATTAGCATATTGGACAAGGATTACCTGCAATGGGTGAAAGAGTTGACCACTCGTTATCGTCAGAGTCAGATAAAAGCGGCAGTAAAAGTGAACAGTGTCCTTATCAAATTCTATTGGAGTTTGGGAAGCGATATAGTTTCGCTGCAAGCCAACAACAAATATGGAGGCAGATTCTACATCACCCTCAGTGCTGATTTGCGTGCAGAGATGCCTGGTGTGGAAGGGCTTTCTGAGTCGAACATACGATATGCCAAGCGATTCTTTCAGCTTTATGCCGATCATTCCCGAAATCTTCCACAACTTGTGGAAGATTTGTGTAGCGTACCGTGGGGACATCATCGCTATATCATCGACAAGTGTTCCGACAATCCCGACAAAGCCCTGTTCTACGTACGCCAAACTCTGGAGTACGGTTGGAGCCGTGCCGTGTTGCTCAACTTCCTCGACACCGACTTGTATGAGCGGCAAGGGAAGGCGCTGACCAATTTCGAGCATACGCTGCCCGCCGTTACAAGTGATTTGGCTCAGGAAATAACCAAAGACCCTTACAACTTCGATTTCCTTTCTATGCGGCAGGGCTACAATGAACGGCAACTGAAAGATGCATTGCTTACCAACATCACGCGTTTTTTTGGTGGAACTCGGGACTGGCTTTGCCTATGTTGGCAGGGAATACCGGTTGCAAATAGGTCGGAAGGAAAAGTTCATCGACCTGCTGTTCTATAATCTTACTATCCGTTGTTACGTCGTGATAGAGGTTAAAGTTGACGAGTTTGATTCTGCCGATATAGGTCAGCTTGGTACGTATGTGACTGCCGTCAATCATCTTTTGAGCAAGAAAGGAATAGACAATCCCACTATCGGATTGCTTATCTGCAAGAATAAGGACAATCTGCTGGCACAGTACGCGTTGGAATCGAGTAGTCAGCCCATCGGTATATCCGAATACGAACTGTCCCGGCTATATCCTACCGAAGTGGAAGGAACTATACCGTCCATCAAGGAGATTGAAACGAGGTTAAGCGACATATAAACCTGCGTTTACCATGTTTTTTGAATGCGGGTCGGTCGGATGAAGCGGATTTAAACTCCACCATAAGTTCTTAAGATCTCAATCATCTGTTGTTATCCCCTCAATCCTTCGGCTTTATTCGATGAAGAACGGCGAGTTAAGAGTGACCGACTGGAGTTGTTCACTCGGCCGACTCCAGTTGTTCGATCGACCGACTTTAGTCGTTCAGCTGAATGACTCCAGTCGTTCACTTTAAACTCTTTGATGAATGAACGGTAAGTAGCTGATTTTCATTTATTAAGAAACATTGCTCAACTTAAGAAGAGTTTCTTCTCATCCGGGAAGGGTTATGTTTATAGCTTAGGTGAATCCTTGAAACCTCAATTTATCCCTGCTTTCACCGCCATTGCTTGCCGGCAGGCGGTTTTGAAGGCAGATGAAGAGGTGAATCCTCCTCGCCATCTATGGAATCAGATGTTCTGCAAGTAGTCCGTCAGGTCTTCTTCCGAGGAGAGGTTCAGAGATTTGCGCAAGCGGTAGCGGTTCATGTTGATGGTCTTTGGGGTGGTGCCGGTCAGCATGGAAATCTCTTTGGTAGACAGGTTTACTCTTAATAGAGTGGCGAGGTACTTTTCTCCTTGCGTCAGTTTGGGGTGGAGGGTTACCAGTCTTTGCAGGAATTCGTTGTTTTTATCCTCGATGTTGGTCAGCAGGGTGCTGTTGGTCTTGTCGCCGCTTTGGCATTGGCTGATGAAGGTATTGATTCTTTTCAGATGGGGGACAAGGTTGGTAGCATCCATCTTGTAGCCTTCCTTCACCATCTCGCGTATTTTGTCCAGCAGTTCGTTGCGGCTACGCAGGAAGACGGCGAAGCTGGTGGCTTCCTGGCGACTGTTGTCGAGGGCGTTCTGTACGTTCTGCAATTCCAACTCTTGTTGGTGCAGTTTCAGCTCGGAGACTTCACGCTCGGACATTTCCAGTTGGTAGCGGGCTTCTACCAGTTGGACGTCTTTCCGGCGTTTGTACCACTTATATAGGAAGATGCTGACGACGATACCGAGTATCAGTACACTGCCCAGAAGCCAGAGATTGCGCTTCAATATTTCAATCTTGTAAGTCTGTTCCTGCATTTCGGTGGCATACTTCTGGTCTTGGTATCTCTTATAGGAGATTTCTTGCTCAATGTTGCGTAGCTTGTTGCTGCTTTGCAAGTCTTTACTTAGGTTGTGCATCTTTCCTAAGTACTTATAAGCCTGGGCATAGTCTCCTATGGCAGCATATACCATGGACGAATATTCGTAGTTGTCGCAAATCAACTCGCGGGCACCGATATTATGGGCATATTCGTAGGCTTTCTGCAAAGCTTCCAGCGCTTTGGAGTATTGCTTGCCATAATAATATTGTTTCGCCATATTGTTATAGTTCTCGCCCAGAGACCATTGTGCATCCAGGTTCTTGTTGATGGTGATGGCTTCGCGGATAAAGGCCAGTTTCTCTTCCGTATTTCCTTGGTATAGACAGAGATTATTCAGATTGGTGGCAATCTCTTTCAGATTCCGTTGGGCGCGGTTGATGGCCAAGGCACGCTGGAAAAAACGTTCGGCAACAACAAACTCGTTGAGGTAGTGGTGCATTACGCCGCGTTCGTTGTAGCATCCGGCTATGGAAACAGAGTCTCCGATGGCTTTGAAGATGGAGGTTGCTTTGTCGTTCAGTTCGATGGCTTTGTTATAATCTCCCAGTTTGCTGTATACGCGTCCCATGAGGGAGTAGAGTTGGGCATTCTGCTTCTTGTTTGCCGGGTTGATGTACTTTTGGGTATCATATAGGTTCTTGATACTCAGGTCGAAGTTGCCCAGTAACTGTTCGGCTTGGCAGTAGAGCAGCATGGCTTGCGCGCGGGTTTCGTTGGGCTTGTCTTCGGAAAACAAGGCAACGGCCTGAGAAGCATAGTAGGATGCTTGTTTGGGATTGTTGTACAGATACCGCTGAGCTTGCTCAATCAGTGTTTGGGCTTGTTTTATATCTTGGGCTTGTAGGGATGCTATCAGCAAGAAGCAGGCAAGTAGTAGATATAGAGCTTTTTTCATGGTATTGTATGTTTCTGCAAATCTAATTATTTTTCCTTAAAAGTCCGATTTACCTTCGGAAAGATTTATCTTTGTTGCTCAAATATAGCCATATATATGTTATTACCCTACCTGAATAAAGATTTAATAGAGGCCGGCTGCGATGAAGCTGGTCGTGGCTGTCTGGCTGGTGCAGTCTATGCTGCTGCCGTCATCTTGCCTAAAGATTTCAAGAACGAGCTGCTGAACGATTCCAAGCAATTGACGGAAAAACAACGCTATGCCTTGCGCGAAGTGATAGAGCGGGAAGCCCAGGCATGGGCGGTAGGCATTGTCTCGCCGGAAGAAATTGATAAGATAAACATCCTCAATGCTTCGTTCCTTGCCATGCATCGTGCTGTCGATCAGTTGCAACTGCGTCCGCAACATCTGCTTATCGACGGCAACCGTTTCAAGAAATATCAGGACCTGCCACACACCACCGTCGTAAAGGGGGATGGCAAATACCTTTCCATAGCTGCCGCCTCCATCCTTGCCAAAACGTATCGTGATGACTATATGAACCGTCTGCACGAGGAGTTTCCCTATTATGATTGGGATCATAACAAAGGCTATCCCACCAAGAAGCATCGTGCCGCCATTGCAGAGCGGGGAACCACACCCTATCACCGCATGACGTTCAATCTGCTGGGGGACGGGCAGCTGACGCTGGATTTCGGATAAGCTTCTGTGTCACATCATCTGTAGCAATGCTTCAGCCAATATTCAAATACGGGATCTTGAAGTTCTATTTTGTTTCCAGGCAAGATGTCGACCAAATCTTTTTCGGTAGCTGTCTTCTTCAGGTTTTTTATATTGGCGGATGTTCCTAATTGATATTTGGCAAGCGTTTCCTTAGTAGAGAAGCTGGTAACACCATCGGCAACCGCTATCAGAAAATTGATTTGTTTCGGGGTTAGTGTATCTATGATATTGGCAAAGAGCAGGCTCAGCTGTCCTATAATATCTTGAAATGCCTTGTTGATGATGTCCGGAGTCGCTTCCGAAGTAGTGCGCAGCCATGTTTGCTGGCTTAATTGCTGTGTATAATACGGATGATTCTTCATAAGATCGGCTATGAGGCCGCAAGATTCCTTTGAAATAGCTTTTCCGCTGTTAGAGAATCTTTCCATTATAAACTCAATCCATTCTTCGCGTTGTATTTTCTGCAAGAACATGATATTACCGAATTTGTAGAATGGCATGTTGTAGTTGTTGAAGATCTCAAGCAGCATGTGTCTTTTGCTGCCATATAAGCAATAACATACATCGGTGTGGCGCTGCCAGTGGGAACGCAGTTTGCGCTGGAATGCCAATGAGTCCTCGTATTCATTGATGTTTTGGAATTCGTCAAGACAGATAACCATCTTTTTTCCGGTATCTCTGCAGATGGTGTGTGGCAGTTCCAGTATCTCATCGTATGTCATTCGCGCTGAAGTGATAAAGTCTTCCCATACTGTAGCGTTGGCTCTGAGTACAGCATTTGCGTATGTTTGGTAGAATTGTTCTTCCGTGCGGCAATTAAATATGTCTATCTGGCAGATAAGGGTTGATTTATCTTGCTCGAATCGCTGCGCAACCTGATTGACTAATGACGTCTTGCCCCAACGGCGGGGAGAGATGATCACTGTATTTATCAGGCAAGAGAAGTTCTGATAGAGTATTTCTTGCTCTTCTTTTCGGTCGGTAAAGTTGTCCTTTTCGGCAATTTTTCCATATATGAAAGGTATATCCATAGCTGTAACTGTTTTGTATACACAAAGATAGGGACTTAATGCGAGAAAAACAAAGGATGTAATCAATCAATTTCAAATCAAATGATTTCAAACTGATTGATTACATCCTTTTGTATTCTCTAAAATACAATTATTGCTCCTTTTTGTATTTTACAGAATACAAATCTCTGTCTTTAGAACCACTTAATCTTCCTGAACCATACAAACGTCAATGCCGATAGTATAGCCGATAGGAGGATAATCAGTACGAATGCATGTGGGAAACCTTCCAGGTGAATATCTACATTCATGCCATAGAAACTGGCTATCAGTGTAGGAATCATCAACGTAATGGAAAGGCTTGTCATTCGTTTCATGATGGCATTCACGTTGTTGGAGATGATGGAGGCAAAGGCATCCATGGTGCCCGTGAGGATGTCGCTATAAATATTCACCGTGTTGTATGCCTGCTTTAGTTCGATGACTACGTCTTCCAGCAGTTCCATGTCGAGGTAGTTGGTGTCCTGGAAGATTTTCTTCAACCGGCCTATCATGACTTCGTTCCCACGGATGGAAGTATTGAAGTATACCAATGTCTTTTGCAACTTCATCAGTTGGAGCAGGTCCTCGTTGCGGATGCTTTTCTCCAGCTCTTTCTCGGCAGTGGCTACGTCGTTGTTGATCTGCTTCAGATACTTCAGGAACCAGGCCGCAGAAGAATAGATGAGCCGTAGAATCAAGTCCAACTTGTTGTTGACCACGATGCTCTTCCGACGGGTGTATTGGATAAAGTCTGAAATCATTTCCGTATGATGATAACACACCGAAACGATGATTCCATCGTTGGTGATGATGCCGATAGGTACGGTGATGAACGGGACGCCATTCTGGTTGCTCTGCATCGGAATACGCAGGATGGTGAGCAGCCAGTTATCTTCGGTTTCGGTACGCGGGCGCTCGTCCACATCGGCGATGTCTTCCAGAAATGATTCGGGAACTCCCAGTTCTTGAGTGAGAAATTGGAAATCGTTGTTGTCAGGGCATTCTACATTTACCCAGCAGTTGGGCTGCCATTCGTTTTTCTCGATAAAGCCGTTCTCGCTGTAGAGATACTTTCTCATTGTTTAGCCTCCTTTCTTTAGTGCGGACAGAGGCATTGCGACCAACGTCTCCGTTCGCTTTAATTATGAATACTGTTGCACGTTCGTGGGTTTGAATCGTCCATATTTACTGTTTTTAATTTTTAAAGCGGGGCAAAAGTACATAAATCATTTGAAACAGTACGCTTTAACCGCTGTTTTTTGTAACTTTGCACCGCGAAAATCGCTTCTTTCTATATAGAACGTTTTCGGCATAGAAAAAGATTGTACAATTAAATTCAATGAATATTATGAGTAAGAAAGCCCTTTTAATGATTCTTGATGGCTGGGGTGTCGGCGATCAAGGCAAAGATGATGTGATTTTCAATACACCTACTCCGTACTGGGACAGCCTGCTGGCTACTTATCCACACTCCGAGCTTCAGGCAAGCGGTGAGAACGTTGGTCTGCCCGATGGACAGATGGGCAACTCCGAAGTAGGTCACCTCAATATCGGTGCTGGACGCATCGTTTATCAGGATTTAGTAAAGATTAACCGCGCTTGTGCCGACGGCAGCATCCTGAAGAATCCGGAAATCGTTTCTGCTTTCTCATACGCCAAAGAAAACGGCAAGAATATCCACTTCATGGGACTGACTTCCAACGGTGGTGTACACAGTTCTTTCGATCACTTGTTCAAACTTTGCGATATCTCCAAGGAGTATGGCATCGAAAATACTTTTATCCACTGCTTCATGGATGGCCGTGATACCGACCCCAAGAGCGGTAAAGGCTTTATCGAACAACTTACTGCCCACTGCGAAAAGTCAGCAGGTAAGATCGCTTCCATCGTAGGACGTTTCTATGCAATGGACCGCGACAAACGTTGGGAACGCGTAAAGGTTGCCTACGATCTGTTGGTGAATGGCGAAGGAAAAGTTGCTTCGGATATGGTTCAGGCTATGCAAGAGTCATACGATGAAGGCGTTACAGACGAATTCATCAAGCCGATTGTCAATGCAAACTGCGACGGTACTATCAAGGAAGGCGATGTGGTTATCTTCTTCAACTACCGTAACGACCGTGCCAAGGAATTGACCGTTGTCCTGACTCAGCAGGATATGCCGGAACAGGGTATGCATACTATCCCGGGCTTACAGTACTATTGCATGACTCCGTACGATGCTTCTTTCAAGGGTGTTCATATCCTTTTCGACAAAGAAAACGTTCAGAATACATTGGGCGAGTACCTGGCTGCCAATGGCAAGACTCAGCTTCACATTGCCGAGACAGAGAAGTATGCTCACGTTACATTCTTCTTCAACGGTGGTCGCGAAACTCCGTACGATGCAGAAGAACGCATTCTGGTTCCGTCTCCGAAGGTGGCTACTTACGACCTGAAGCCGGAAATGAGCGCCTACGAAGTAAAAGATAAGTTGGTTGAGGCCATCAACACCAAGAAGTTCGACTTCATTGTTGTGAACTATGCGAACGGTGATATGGTAGGCCATACCGGTATCTACGAAGCTATTGAGAAAGCTGTAAAGGCTATCGACGAATGTGTGAAAGACACCGTAGAAGCTGCCAAAGCCAACGATTACGAAGTTATCATCATTGCCGACCACGGTAATGCCGATCATGCTTTGAACGAAGACGGTACTCCGAACACTGCTCACTCCCTGAATCCCGTTCCGTTTGTTTATGTAACTGCGAACAAGGATGCCAAGGTTGAGAATGGTGTGCTGGCGGATGTTGCTCCTTCTATTCTGCATATCCTTGGCATGGCTCAGCCGGCTGATATGACGGGCAAAGATTTGATAAAGTAATACTGATATATTGAAGGAGGCTGTCTCAAAGTAATTTTCGCATGACGGAATGATGCGCAAACTTATCTTTGAGGCAGTCTTTTTTTTGTGTTGTAAGTTTAAAGGAGGATAGTTATGCTACAGATAGGTGATACGGTTGTTAGTCTGGATGTGCTGCGCGAGAAGTTTCTGTGCAATCTGGATGCCTGCAAAGGTGCGTGTTGCATAGAGGGAGATGCCGGTGCGCCGGTGGAGTTGGATGAGATAGAGAAACTGGAGGAAGTGTTGCCCGTCATTTGGGAGGAACTTGCGCCCGAGGCGCGTGCCGTCATTGATAAGCAGGGAGTTGTTTATACCGATAGGGAAGGCGATTTGGTTACTTCTATCGTAAACAATAAAGATTGTGTCTTTACCTGCTATGATGAGAAAGGCTGCTGCTATTGTGCCATCGAGAAAGCCTATCGGGAAGGGAAAGTGAATTTCTATAAACCCGTTTCCTGTCATCTTTATCCGATAAGGGTAGGTGATTATGGTGTTTATAAAGCCGTCAACTACAATCGGTGGGATGTTTGCAAAGCTGCGGTGCTCCTTGGCCAGAAGGAGAATCTTCCAATCTATAAGTTTTTGAAAGAACCGTTGATTCGCAAGTTCGGTGAAGAATGGTATGCGGAGTTGGAGTTGGTGGCAGAGGAAATGAAAAAACAGAATATGCTGTAAAATGATAATTTAGGGGCGGAGCGCCCTGGCAAGGTTTCCATTCGGATTACTTGCGCAGCAAAACCTGAAGGGCTTTCATCTACTTAGTGCAGCAAAGCCTGAAAGGCTTTCGTCTATCAGCCCAGGGCAACGCCCTGGGTAATAATGCGCCTCTATCTTTGCGCCCTGAAAGGGCAAGAGCCTGTGTGTTTTATCTTATGCCCTTTCAGGGCGTAAGGTGAAGAAACGTTCTTAAACCCAGGGCGTTGCCCTGGGCTGATAGCTGAAAGGCTTTCAGCCTTAGGCTGCGCAAACATGCCGAAAGGAAATCTTGCCGGGACGCTACGCCCCTAAATTCCCATTTATCAGCCCCTTCCTATATAAGAAAAGCCCCGGTCAGCAGGAATCTCCTGCCTGTCCGGGGCTTCTTCGTTGTAAGATGTGAGGTTGGTTAATTATTTTAATTATGCATCGATATTTGCATACGTTGCATTCTTTTCGATGAAATCGCGGCGCGGGCCTACGTCTTCGCCCATCAGCATGGAGAAGATGAAGTCGGCTTCGGCAGCATTTTCAAGATGTACCTGTTTCAACATGCGATTCTCCGGGTTCATGGTCGTTTCCCACAACTGTTCCGGGTTCATTTCACCCAAACCTTTGTAACGCTGGGTATGAACGGCATTTTCGGAACCGCCGCCGTAAGTATCAATAAACTTCTGACGCTGTTGGTCGGTCCAGCAATACTCTTTCGCCTTACCTTTGGTACAAAGATAGAGCGGCGGAGTGGCAATGTACAGGTAACCCTGCTGAATCACTTGCGGGAAGTAACGGAAGAAGAGCGTCATAATCAGCGTGTCGATGTGAGAACCATCGACGTCGGCATCGGTCATGATAATCACCTTCTTGTAGCGCAACTTATCGATATTCGCTTCTTTGCTGTCCTCTCCGTCTACACCGAAACGGATGCCCAGTGCCTGAATGATATTGTTTACTTCGTCACTCTCGAATGCCTTGTGCCACATGGCTTTCTCTACATTCAGAATCTTACCGCGCAACGGCAGGATGGCTTGGAACGCACGGTTACGGCCTTGCTTGGCCGAACCACCTGCAGAGTCACCCTCGACGAGGAACAATTCGCATTCTTCCGGATCCTTGCTGGAGCAGTCCGCCAACTTACCCGGCATACCGCCACCGGACATCGGCGATTTGCGTTGTACCGATTCGCGGGCCTTGCGCGCAGCAATACGTGCTTGTGCAGCCAGTATCACCTTGTCTACAATCATCTTGGCTTCCTTCGGATGCTCTTCCAGATAGTAGGAGAGTGCTTCGCCCACAGCCTGATCTACAGCGCCCATCACCTCGTTGTTGCCGAGTTTCGTTTTGGTCTGTCCCTCGAATTGCGGTTCTGCCACCTTGATGGAGATAACGGCAGTCAGTCCTTCGCGGAAGTCATCACCGGCAATCTCGACTTTGGCTTTCTCCAGCATCTTGTTGTCTTCGGCATATTTCTTCAGCGTACGGGTCAGCGCACGGCGGAAACCGGCGAGGTGCGTACCACCTTCGATGGTGTTGATATTGTTAACGTAAGAGTGAACGTTTTCGTTATAAGATGTATTATACATGATGGCTACTTCCACCGGCGTGCCTTGCTTCTCGGTGTTGATGTAGATGACATCGTTCATGAAGTGCTCGCGTGAAGAGTCCACATAGCGGACAAATTCCTTCAAACCCTCTTCCGAGTAGAACACTTCCTGCTTGAAGTTGCCTTCTTCGTCCTGTTCGCGGCGGTCGGTCAGGGAAATCTTGATACCTGCGTTGAGGTATGCCAACTCGCGCATGCGGGTTGCCAGGATGTCGTAGTGATAAACCGTTTCAGTGAAGATGGTGTCGTCCGGCCAGAACTGCTGGCGTGTACCGGTGATGTCGGTGGTACCGACTTCTTTCACGGAGTACAACGGATGTCCGCATGAATATTCCTGCTGATAGATTTTTCCGTCACGGAAAACCTGCGTAGTCATGTGAGTGGACAAGGCGTTCACGCAAGATACACCTACGCCGTGCAAACCTCCGGATACCTTGTAAGAACCTTTGTCGAACTTACCTCCGGCATGCAGTACGGTCATAACAACTTCCAGTGCGGATTTCTTTTCCTTTTCGTGATAGTCCACCGGAATACCACGTCCGTTGTCCTGCACGGTAATGGAGTTATCTTCGTTGATGGTGACTTCGATGTGGTCGCAATAACCGGCGAGCGCTTCGTCGATAGAGTTGTCCACAACTTCGTAAACCAGGTGGTGAAGTCCTTTGATACTAATGTCGCCAATATACATCGCGGGACGTTTTCTTACCGCTTCCAAACCTTCCAGAACCTGGATGTTCTCGGCAGAATAGTTCCCGCTTTCAGAGTGAATCTGTTCTTCGGTCATAATCTTTTTTCCTTATTGTAATAACAGAGCAAATATAGTGAAAATCCTTGAGATACGGAATTAAACGGAGGGATAAATTCGGGTCGTTTACAGCTTTTTAGCACAGACTCCGGATGTGGAGAAGATGGGAGGAGGAGGGTGGAGAAAGCAAAGAAGGCCGAACTAAAAAGTTCAGCCTCTTATCTCTTTTGTGTAACAATCAACTTAAGCCAGCTTGTTGATATAGATAGCCAACTTAGACTTCAAGTTGTTAGCTTTATTCTTGTGGATTACATTAGTCTTGGCCAACTTGTCCAACAACTTAGTAATGCCCGGATACATAGCTGTAGCTGCAGCTTTGTCTGTAGTAGCACGAAGCTTACGAACAGCATTTCTCATGGTTTTACCATAATATCTGTTGTGAAGTCTTCTTGTTTCTTCTTGTCTGATTCTCTTCAGTGATGATTTGTGATTTGCCATCTCGACTAATCTTTTTTTAATTCGTTTATTTTTTTATTTGTAGCCCGTGGGGGAATCGAACCCCCCTTTCAAGAATGAAAATCTTGCGTCCTAACCGATAGACGAACGGGCCATCCTTTGGTGAGCGTTTCCGCTCTTGCAAACGCATTTCCTTTTGTTTGCGGATGCAAAGGTAGGAACTCTTTTTGAATTGGCAAAATATTCTCAAGAAAAAATTAATGCATGCTTATTAGTTTTCTTCTTGTTTGATGTCTTGATATTTGATAATCAGCGTAATAATAGCTTTCGTTTTTTTACTCTTCTTCCTTTATTTTTTTATTCTTCCCCTCTGATTCTTCTTCTTTCGGGCTTTTTTTGTAGCTTTGTTATCAGATTGAAACCTAAAAAAGAATCGGGAATGTTACAGAAGACGCTGGGTATCGTGCTGCGTACCTTGAAATACAAGGACACTTCGGTTATTGCGGACATCTATACGGAGGTCATCGGAAGGGCATCGTTCATGATATCCATTCCCCGTTCGCGCAAGGCGGCGGTGAAGCCGGTACTTTTCCAGCCGTTGGCGTTGGTGGAGTTGGAGGCAGATATCCGTCCCAATACTTCTATATATAAGGTGAAGGAGGCGAAGTCTTTCTATCCTTTTTCCTCGCTTCCCTATGATCCTTACAAGTCTGCCATTGCTCTGTTCTTGTCCGAGTTCCTCTATCGTGCCGTGCGCGAGGAGGCGGAGAACCGTCCGTTGTTTGCATATTTGCAGCATTCCATCGTCTGGCTGGACGAGTGCAGAGAGGGATTTGCCAATTTCCATCTTGTCTTCCTGATGCGTCTTTCCCGTTTCCTGGGCTTGTACCCCAATTTGGAGGATTATAGTAAGGGTGATTATTTCGACTTGCAGAATGCCTGTTTCACTCCGCTGCGTCCGCAACTTCATTCCAACTTTATAGCACCGGAGGAGGCTTCGCGCCTGATGCAGTTGATGCGTATGAATTATGAAACGATGCATCTTTTTGCCATGAGCCGTGCGGAGCGCACCCGTTGCCTGGTGATAATGAATGAGTATTATCGCCTGCACTTGCCGGACTTCCCGGTGCTGAAATCACTGGATGTGTTGAAGGAACTCTTTGACTAATTTCTTTTCTTATTCTGATTCTTGGATAAGCAGCGACTTTCAGGAGTATGAAAGACGGTACTATTGTGTGTAACCAACTATTGCACTGATATTGTATTCGTTATTCTCGCCTTTCATTCGTAGATACTCATAAGTAGGAGATTTGGATGCCATCTTTGTTTGTGATTCGTATTCCCACCTTAAATCCGTGTATAGAGATGATAGTGCAGCAGGATCGCTTTCGCTGATGTCGTAAGTCTCAGTCACCTCTTCTCCGTTATCGTTTTTGTATGTCAGGCTGATATATTTCTTCCCTTCCCAATCTTTTAGGGCATATATTCCTTCTTTTTTGGTGGCATAAGTGTCTCCTTGGGGCTCTTTGATAGAGAATTGTTTGCTTGTATCGTATGCGGAGAATACCAGTAGATTTTCAACTATAAAGAGTGGGTGGTTGCTGCTCTTGATAATAGTGCCTCTCCCTCCTTTTTTCTCTAAAACTTCTACTTGAAGGCTGATACTGGTCTTGCAGATATTGTCTGTCACTACAACGACGGTTTTGCCCATTTTCCTGGGAACGAAGTATAGGTCACCATAGCTTTCGTTATCATAAGGTGGGCGATAGGTTGCGTCTACGATGCTCGGGTCTTCCACATCGATGGTGTAATCCAAATTCCCGCTGGAGATGTTTATCGCACGAGCGTCTTCTATTTGCAACTCTTTTTCTTCAATAGTGAATGAAAGAGGACCGTTGTCGTCTGATGAACAAGCGGTAAGTAGCAATAAAGTTGCTGTGAATAGGAAATGATAGATTCTTTTCATAATAGTATGAGTTCTTTGAATGGTGGATTTTTGTTTAACCATGAAATAAATGAGAAGAGTGGTAAAACTACAGACACATAGTTTTACCACTTATCATTACTTGATTCAACGAGTGCAAACTTATAGAAATATGTTAAGGGACAAATGGATTATATAAAAAATCTTTTAGTCCTTTACTATTTCTTTCTGATATTGGCAAAGACACTGAATTTGGAGTTAAATGTTCCTGAGTGCGTTTCAAAGTCTATAGTTGAGTTCGAATTGAATCTGTAATAGCCATCATTAATTCCATCCCATCCCATACTGGCATGGAAATATAAATCATATTGTTTAAGAATGGTTCTACTGGTTTTGATACATTGGGCGTATCCATCAATAATCCAAGCATGACTATTTGATGTATCTTCGCTTGAACATCCCAATACTATAGCTATGTGGTCACTCATAACGCTGGCTAATATTTCATCAGGAGCCCATTTATTGTATTCATTGAGATTACTGTAAGTTTGCATGAATGATTTGATATTACTTTTTGCTGTGCTACTTGACAAGACGACGGGATCGTTACTCTCCGATTCGTAAGCAGGATTTTTGTTCCCATACTTGGGAGTTGTATTAGTTTGATCATATATATATTTAACTAGAGTTGCTGCCATATTAGCCTGTGGGTATTGTGACTCGTCAGGTCGAGGATCCCAAGGTGAATATATTAAGTTTGCATCTTGTGTCAGAAGGTTCCAGTTCATGTTCATGCCATTGATAGTAAGAACCGGTTTTAAGTAAGTTAACGCTTCTGCTATTGCGGTAACACCGCATCCGGCGGGCCAGTTCCTTTTCCTATATTTGGTGGCTACGGTTAGGTTTCCGGCTGCATCCCAAAGATAGTGTATATATTCTTCAGAACAAAAAGGAAGATGCATATTATATGGTATACGCTGTCCCCATTTTACTGTAATGAATGGACCTTTACTGTCTGTTATAGCACTTAGAGGCCTATCATAAGAAGGTGAGCGTGTAATAGCTTGATCTGTTATATTAATGTTGCTTTTAATCTTTTCAAAGTTTACTTCTTCTTTGGGAATGCCCAACTCTAAAGCAATTTTATTGATGGTTTTTTCTCTTAGAGAATCTTGAATGTGAATTACATTTCTTACATCGGATATGGTGCTTTGCTGCGCAATTTCGAGCATATACTGTTTACCGGTGTTAACTTCTGCTTCAGAACTGCCTTTTTCTATATAAGCTATTACTCCGGGTGCTCTTTTGTCACCGGAAATAACTGCTTGTCCTTCTGTGCCGTTGCGTTGAAACTTGACCTCATAAAAAGGAATAGATAAATTTCCGCCAGCTCTTGTATTGGTATTGTTGCTTACGTAGTATTTGTTTAAAACCTTAATATTAGTTATTGCGGATGAGCTTCTTGTTTGCGTATTGGCATTTGGATTGAAGTCTCTTACATAAGTAGAAATTTCATCCTCAGACAATTCATTGTTTGTGGCGTCAAAGGCAATGCTTACGGCTTCTGCCTGTGTCATTGAGATTTTGAAACTCGCTTTGTCGCTGTTTGCAACTTCTGTGGGAAGTTCATTCTCATTACATGAGAAGAAGAATCCTAGGCTCAGTATTAGAACCAGATTCTGAATAATAAAACTTTTCTTTTTCATACGTTTATGATTTTGATAATAAATAAAATGTTGTATTCTTATATGCTGTTTGTTATTCTATATAGAATTCTCCGCTTAATTCAGCGTGTCCATCCAGATAAATGAGTTCATATTGTCCGAAAGTATATCCATTCAAGTCTATGCGATAGGGTATTTGCATATTAGGAATAACCGTGTCACAGTATATTATGTTGCCTTGGCTATCCTTGATTTGGAAAGTTACCGTTTCTTCGCTTTCGCGGAGAAACTCTACAATGATGTAATTTGCATCTCCTATAGATGCGTCTATAGGTATAAGATAGGGGGACTTATGAGGGTGTTCCCAGTGCCCATTTATTGTGAAATTAATTTTTCTCTTCCCTAATGTAGTTTCAGTACTCATTGAAAAAAATGATAGCACCGTTAATAATGTGATTAATGTTTTCATCTTGATTTTGTTTTTAACTTTAGGGCAAAGTTAGTGAGAAGGTGAATACAAGATGAGGAAAATATAAGTTTTGAGGTTTACATGCTTATGCTGATAATCAGCTATTTGTGAAATATTGGTGTACTCTAATAGGGACAGAGTGAGAAATCTGGTTAATGTGCTACTGTATCATCCTATATTATTGATAAAGTGTTCATATAGCGAACTCTTGGGAGGTAGTGTTATATTTAGTTTTTGTCTTAAGCGGGAATGTTTAGTTTTGACAGAATCAGGCATAATATTGAGTAGCTTTGCTTCCTCATTACTGTCGAATGCAAACATGTATAGGCAGCAGTATCTCCATTCTTGTTCCGACAGATTAGGGCATAGACTATACACATAGGTATAAAAAGTTGGATAAATGAAGGTAATTTCATGTGTGATGCGTTCCCAAAGTTTGTCTGTGATAATTGTTTTATCATTCTTTGGCGTCTTTGAATTGGCAAGTCGTGCCAGCTCTTTATATAGGTCAGAGTCCGTCAACATTTTACGTTGTAACTTTTGGTAATTTGCTGATAGGGTAGCAACTTCTGCTTCTAATGCTTTATATTCATTCTTTTCTTTTTGTGTTTCTATCAATATCGCCTTCTTCTTTTCTAATTCGCTAGCGAGATGAAGTATTTTTATTTGAGCATGATTTAGTTCTATTTCTTTTTCTTGATTTTTTTCTTTGGCTTTCTTTTTATACAATTGATAGCTGATAGATGTTATGATTAAGAGCAGAACACTAACTGTCAGAATTAAGATATGTCTCTGTTGGGTTGATTTTAGCTTCTCATTTTCTTTTTGAGTTTTTAGGTAGTTGTATTTAGACTCTATGGTTAGTATTTGGGATTGGGTTTCAGCATATATGACGGAGTCTAATATTAGGCTGCATTCTTCTAGATTCTCCAAAGCTTGTTTATAATCTTTTTGGACTTTATTTATTTGATAATATAAATCCTTTATGGTGTATGTGTACTTAGAAGTATCTAGTGGCAGCTTCTTTAAGAGTTCGTAAGCCTTGTGAATAGAATCTGAATTGATGTATGCTTGAATGAGGGCGGCATTGTTCGGGATACTTTTGTTATCTTGCCGTATTGCCCGTTTTAAATATTGTATCGCTTTGCCATATTCCTCTTGCAGTGAGTAAATATTTCCTAAAGAATTATTTATGGAAGATTTCAGTTCGTCATCCTTTGATAAATGTGTGGCTAATGAATCTGCCAGGAGCATGATGCTTTCTGCTGCATTGAGAGAATCCATCAGTGCATACCCGCGTCCGATGTCTCTGAGTGCACAGATATAACTATCTGTCTTGTCGATGGATTTGAAAAGGTCGGCGGCAATCTTATATTTGTTTATGGCAATGGAATACATGGATTTACTTTCATACAGTGCTGCTATGTAGGAGTTAGTGTGTCCTGCAAGGTTGTAAAGCTTGTGTTTCTCAGTGATGTCCAAAGTATTTGTGTATGTTGTCATTGCCTTGTCTTTATCGCCTTCTTCAGCATAGCTACGTCCCAGATAGAGCATGACTTGCGCCTTATCTTCTGCTGTGCCGTACTTTGAAAACCATCTGTTGGCTTTTTCCATGTAGAACGGGGCCGGGAGTGGGGTATAAATCTTGTCTGCAATCTTGCCGGACAGCATGCACCAACGCGAGAAATTTCTTTCGTTCAGGCTGTCTGGAGCTAATATTACATTCAGCGTGCAGAGGGCACTATCGGGATTTACCTCAATGAGGCTTGCTGCTTCATTCAGTATTTTGTTGGCAGTAATGTCTTGCTGATTGTGGCATCCGGTGAGAAAGAAGAGGATGGCAATCAGGTAATTCAGCGCATTTTTCATGTACAGTTTGAGTTGTTTATTCTTAGTGCAAAGTTAAAGTTTTTTTGTTTTTTAGCTGCTTTCTTCTGCGTTTTTCTGTCGTTGAATTACTTTTTTCTTCATTCATACACTTTATATCTTTCTTCTTTATCAGATATGAATTTCACAGTTCTTATGTCTTTGTTTCCGTTCCCTATGGAGACACTTCCGTTCCCATGTGTGGAAACTGTCGTTCCCATAAGAGGAAACGCTCGTTCCCATTAAAGGAAACTGTCGTTCCCACAAGGAGAAACTGGCGTTCCTGCGCGCGGAAACGCTAGTTTCCTAGTGGTAGGAAACCGCAACGCATTAGTTATCAGAGAGAAAGTGTATATGAAAAGACCGTGTTTCAAGCCTTTTTCCCTTCTGAAAGAAAGGGAGAAAGACGTGAAGCACGGTCTTTATAACAAGAAAAGCTTGGGGCTGATTATCCCAACAGTTCTTTTACTTTGGCTGAGATGGCACGGCCTTCGGCAAGTCCGGCAAGTTTCTTGCTGGCTACGCCCATGACTTTGCCCATGTCTTTGCCGCCGGTAGCACCTGTTTCGGCAATGATTTCTTTTAGTGCGGCTTCCAACTCTTCGGGAGTCATCTGCTTGGGCAGGTAGGCTTCCATTACCTTTACTTGTGCCAGTTCGGCATCTGCCAGGTCTTGGCGGCCTTGTTGTACGTATATCTCGGCTGCATCTTTGCCTTGCTTGGTCAGTTTCTGAACAATCTTCATAGCATCTGCATCGCTCAGTGTATCGTTGGCTCCCGGGGCGGTTTTGGCTTCCAGGAATACTTTCTTGATATTTCTCAGAGTGTCGAGCGCCACTTTATCTTTGGCTTTCATTGCGGTTTTAATGTCTTCGCTGACTCTTTCAAATAAATCCATAAGGCTATTTTGCTTTTAAGTTATTGTTCAATAAATGGGATTTAGAAGGTGATGACTCCTCCTTCATTGGCTTCACTCTCCTTCGCCGCTTCCGTAGCCAGCATGCTTTCCGTTTCGGCTTTCACCCGGATGTTGGTCAGGGTACTCTTGTCGCGGGAGTATGTGGGGGAGTTCTCTACCATGCTGATGATGTCGGCATTGTCCAGATCTTCGGGGTTGAAGATGTAGATGTGGCGACGTCTTGTATGCAGGTGTCTGGTGTTGGCATCCTTGCCGTAGTACACTTCACGACGGTTGCGCTTCTGTTCTTCCTCTTCCTCCAGTTCGGCAAGGCGCTGTTGCTCTTCGGCGGTGCGCTGGGTGATGCGGTCGTCCATCTCCTTCATGTGGATGTCCTGGATACCGAAGCCGGTGGCAAGCAAAGTGATCTTTACTTTCTGCTCCAGCTTGTCGTCGATGGCCATACCAAATTTGGTCTCGAAGTCGCGGCTGAAACGGTTCATAAACTCTTTCACTTCGTCCATTTCGCTCATCATCAGCTTGTGTTGCGAACTGTAGGAGATGTTGAGCAGTACCTTCTTGGAGTTGAAGATGTCGTTGTTGTTCAGCAACGGAGAGTGCTGCGCGTTCTTGATGGCTTCGCTCACGCGGTTGTCGCCTTCGCCGTAGCCGGTACTCATGATGGCTACGCCGCCGTCTTTCAGCACCGTCTTCACGTCGTTGAAGTCGAGGTTTACCTTTCCGTGCAGAGTGATGATTTCGGCAATGCTCTTGGCGGCTACCGAGAGGGTGTCGTCGGCCTTGTCGAAGGCGTCGTCTACGGAGAGTTCGCTGTATATTTCGCTCAGTTTCTCGTTGTTGATGACCAGCAGGGCGTCTACGTGCTTGCTGATTTCTTCTACACCGTCCAGCGCCTGGTCTATCTTCTTATCGCCTTCCCAGCGGAAGGGGATGGTGACGATGCCTATGGTGAGGATGTCCATCTCTTTGGCGGTCTTCGCGATGATAGGTGCGGCTCCGGTACCCGTGCCGCCGCCCATTCCGGCGGTGATGAATACCATCTTGGTGCCGTCGTTCAGCATAGTCTTGATATCTTCGATGCTCTCTTCGGCAGCCTTACGGGCGCGTGCAGGACGGTTTCCGGCACCGAGCCCTTCTTTGCCGAGTTGCAGCTTTACCGGTACGGGAGAGTCTTTCAGCGCTTGGTTATCTGTATTGCACAGCACGAACGTAACGTCATGTATGCCTTCCCGGTACATGTGGTTCACGGCATTACCGCCACCACCGCCTACACCGATTACTTTGATAATCTTCGGCGAATCCGTCGGGAAATCGAATTGTACTATATCGTCCATAGCTTTATTAATTGATAATTGACAATTGGTAATTGACAATTAGGGTTATACATTTGATTACTTCATATCGTCGTCCGAGAAGATTTCGTTGGAAATCTTGTTGAAAGTCTTCTCGATCCAGCTGGGTCCTTTTTTCGCTTTCTGCTTTTTAGCTTCTTTCTCGCGTTGTTCTTTCTCTTTGCGCTCACGGTCCTTGCGCTCCTTCTCTTCCTTCTCGCGTTGCGCTTTGGCGGCACGGGCGGCAGCTTCCTGTTCTTTCAGTACTTCGTCGTTGCCGAACATGTCAACCGGTTTGGGAGTAGGGGTGCTGACGGGCTGTGCGGGCTTCACTTCTTGCAGGCAGCAGTTCTCTTTGCCCGCAACAAGCAGACCGAGCAGAGTGTTCTGCCGTCCATCCTTCTTCAGCACATCTGTGTAACCATGCACGGTGGTATGCACAAGCTTCATGGTCTTTACCTTCTCCATCTTGCTTTGCTTCTGGAAAGCCTTTTCGATATTCTTCAGATTGGCACCACCGCCGGTGAATACAACGCCGGAGAAGAGTTTGTCTTCATAACCGGAAAGTTGCAGTTGGTTCCATACGTTGGCAAGAATCTCCTCCGCACGTGCTCCTATGATGTTGTTCAGCAAAGCCAGGTCGAACGTCCGTCCGTCTTCCAGCGTGCATACGGCAGGGGTCTCTGCGTCTTCCTCCTCTTCGTAGAGGGCATCGCCGTATTGCAGTTTCAGCTTTTCGGCATCTTCTTCCTCCATTTGCAGGGAAGTGATGTCGTGGGTGATGTTGCTGCTACCCAACGGCAGTACACTCAAGTAGCGCAGGATGTTGTTCTTATAAACCAGCACCGTTGTAGTATCGGCGCCGAAGTCCACCAAGGCACAGCCCGAACGCATCTCGCTTTCCGTCAGTACAACTTTGGCCAGGGCTGTGGGTGCAACGAGCAGATCGTCGGCTATTTCCACCTTGGCTTGCTCGAAGCTGTGTTCGAGGTTCTTCTTGAGCGAAGCACGGGCCACGATGTTCAGGAATTGTCCGGTGACCTGCTGGCCGGTAACACCTACCGGATCTACTTGCAGGTTATTGTCAATCTTGTATTCTTGTGGGGCGACATCCAAGATACACCAGTCTACCAAAGCTGTGTCGCGATTTTTGTCACAGATGGAGTCTATCAATTCCTGCGAGATGATGTCTTCTCCTTCTTCTAGCGTACGGCTTATCGCATTTTTCACTGTGTGTAATGACTGTCCGCCGATGCCTACATATACTTTGGCAATGGAGTTGTTCAACTGGCCTTCCAACTTGTTGACGATGGAGGTCAGTGCCTGTGCGGTCTTATCGATATTGTAGATGGCACCCTTGTGGATAAACGAGGATGCATCTTCGCGTGCATAAGCCAACACCTGGATGCTTCCATCACTGTTCTTCTTTCCTGCGATACCGGAAATCTTAGAAGAACTCAACTCGATAGCGGCGATAAAATCTGTTGTTGCCATATCTTTCTTTTAATTATGATTTCATTTACAATTTACTACTCCCGTTTCGTACAGATAATCTGATTACTAAATTCAACGTTGATGCGGGAGTATTTGTTCCAGCCTACCTGGTTCAAACCTTTTTCGTAGAATACTTTCAGCCGTTTGAGCTTCTTTTCAAAGCCGTCCAGTTTGCCGAGGTCGATAATGTGGTCGCCAACCCGTGGCACCAGTTCCACCCTCTTGCCGGACAGCACATGAATCTGCTCAATCTGTGCATCCCAGAACGGATTGTTCTGCAAAAATACACCAAACTTATATAAATCCCTCATGGCAAACGACTTTTCTACATTTCCGGTCACAACGGGGAGGTGTGCAACGCACTTTGCATCGGGTGGCATCACCGTTCCTTTGTCGTCCAGATAGTAGTTCTCGCCGTTGGCGCTCATCACCCTCAGGATGGGGATGCGCTGGGCTACTTCGATGTAGAGTTTGCCGCTGGGCGTCTTGTAGCATTCCACCTGGTCGATGAGCGGATGTTTGGCAAGTTCGCGTTCCAGGGTCTTGGTGCGGATGCGCTCCATGTCTTTCCCGACAGGGCTGATGCCTTTCTTTTCCAATAGGGTAGCTACTTCCTTTTTCGTAATGAAGCCGGCATATACCGTGTCTTTAATCACTAACTCCACATCTTGGCACACCTGGGCGGCCGGCTTCCGGTTGAAGGCGGTGATGGCCACTGCCAGGTAGGCGATGACGAGCAGCAGGACGATAGAAAGTAGAATCCTCTTAATCATGATACTTCTCCGATAATAGTTGGGTTATTTGGGGTACATAGTTATCCAGGTCACCGGCTCCAAGCACTATCAGCACTTCGGTGTGCTTTTGTGCGAGCAGGTTCAGTACGTCTTCCTTCTTGCAGATACACTTCTCGATGCCCGGGCGGAGCTGGTCGTAAATCAGTTGGCTCGTCACGCCGGGGATGGGCTGTTCGCGTGCCGGGTAGATTTCTGTCAGGATTACTTCGTCTGCCTGGGAGAGGCTGTCGGCAAAATCACGGTAGAAGTCGCGGGTGCGGGTGTAGAGGTGGGGTTGGAAGATAGCGGTTATCTTCTTGTCCCGGTACAACTCGCGGATGGACTTCACGCTTTGGGCTATTTCTGCCGGATGGTGGGCGTAGTCGCTGAGGAATACAATCTTGTCCGTCTTCAGCTTGAAGTCGAAGCGGCGGTCTACTCCGCGGAAGCTTGCCATGCCTTGTCTGATTTCCTCGTCGGTGGCACCACTGAGGTGGGCAAGCGCCATGGCGGCTACGCCGTTCTCGATGTTGATGCTGACGGGGACGCCCAACTGAATATCGTTGATACGGGTATCGGGGGCAATGAAGTCGATAAAGATCTCACCGTTCCCGATGCGGATGTTCTCGGCATGGAAATCGCCTTCGGTGCGCGAGTAAGTATAGGTCTTGACACCCGGCTGTACGTCGGGTTGCATTTCCAGTCCCCGATGGATGATAAGGGCGCCGCCGGGCTGGATAAGCGTGGTGTAGTGGCGGAAGCTTTCCAGGTAGGCTTCTTTGGTACCGTAGATGTCCAGATGGTCGGGGTCGGTAGCTGTGATAACGCTCATCCAGGGAGACAGCCAGTGGAAGGAACGGTCGAACTCGTCTGCTTCGATCACTGTATAAGGGCTGGTGGGGGAGAGCAACAGGTTGGTGCCGTAATTCTTCGAAATGCCTCCGAGGAAGGCGGTGCAACCTACGTGCGACTGGTGCAACAGGTGGGCAGCCATGGTGCTGGTGGTGGTTTTGCCGTGTGTGCCTGCCACGCAGAGGCCCTTGCTGCTACGGGTGATGATGCCCAGTACTTGGGAGCGCTTATGTATCTCGAAACCATTTTCACGGAAATAAGTCAGTTCGGCATGTTCCTGGGGAACGGCAGGGGTGTAGATTACCAGGGTGGTGGCTTGGTCCTTGCAGTTCTCGGGGATGAGGTTGACGTTCTCTTCGTAATGTATTTGTGCACCTTCCGCAATGAGGCGTTCGGTCAGTTCGCTTGGGGTACGGTCGTAGCCGGCTACTGTTTTTCCTTTGGAGAGGAAGTAGCGTATCAGGGCACTCATACCGATGCCGCCGGCACCGACGAAGTAGACGGATTTGATTGTTTCTAAATCTTTCATCTTCTATATTGGGTTCTATTCCTTTATCAGTTTCAATACTTCTTTTGCTATAATCGTCGCCGAGTCGGGCAATGCCAACTTGGCAATGTTCTCGCTCAGGCTTTTCAGCTTTTCGGCATTGGAGATTGTTTCCAGGGCTGCAGGCAGCAGCTTCTCCTTGGCTTCCACGTCTTTCACGTAGATGGCGGCATCCTTGTTCACCAGTGCCAGGGCATTCTTGGTCTGATGGTCCTCGGCCACGTTGGGCGAAGGCACCAGGATGACCGGTTTATGCAGCAGGCAAAACTCCGAGATGGAACCGGCTCCTGCGCGCGAGATGACCAAGTCGGCGGCTGCGTATGCGCTTGCCATGTCCTTGATGAAATCCGTAACGTACAGATTCGGAATGGCATTGATATGCGGATGGCGCACGGCTTCTCCCGTGGCGGCAGTGATGGCTTCCCTTATCTGCTCGATGTATATCTTTCCCGTCTGCCAGATGAACTGTATGTTCGGGTTGGTACGGATGGTCTCCAATCCTTCGGTCAGGGTTTGGTTGATGGTGCGTGCTCCGAGGCTTCCGCCCAGTATGAGGATGGTTTTCTTCTCCGGATTCAGCCCGAAGAACTTCACAGCTTCCTCGTGCGGGGTGGAGTGGGCGAGCAGATTCTGGCGTACCGGATTACCGGTCATGATAATCTTCTCGGCCGGGAAGAACTTCTCCATACCTTCGTAAGCCACACAAATTTTGCTGGCTTTTTGTGCCAGGAGCTTGTTGGTGACGCCGGCGTATGAGTTCTGCTCTTGTATCAGCGTGGGGATGCCCATCATTCCTGCCGTCTTCAGTGTGGGGCCGCTGGCATAGCCGCCCACGCCTACCGCTACTTGCGGACGAAACTCTTTGATGATGCTGCGCGCTTTCCACTGGCTGCGTGCCAATTTTACCAGTACGGCTACGTTCTTCCACAAATGCTTGCGGTCGAAGCCGGCAATGGGCAGGCCGATGATTCTATATCCGGCATCGGGCACACGTTGCATTTCCATTCTTCCTTCGGCGCCTACGAAGAGGATTTCGGCATCGGGGCATAGCTCCTTTATGGCGTTGGCGATGGAGACTGCCGGGAAGATATGTCCGCCGGTTCCTCCGCCGCTGATGATTATGCGTGGGTTACTGTTCATTTCTATCTGTTTATACTAACGTTCTGTTCTTTTCTTTTCTACTCAAACTCTGCATCACTGTTCAATACCTTTGCCGTCGGCTCGGCTGCAGTCTGGGCTTCGCTGTTGGCAGGCAGTTCCGGATGTTCCGGGTCTGCCGCATCTACCAGCATCGGTATTTGGGCATCGTGCATCTTCTGTTCCTCCAGCTTGGCTGTATATCGGCTTACGCTTAATATCATGCCGATGTAGGCACAGTTGATGAACGTGGATGTTCCTCCTTTACTGATAAGCGGTAGCGGTTGTCCTGTGACGGGCGCCAATCCTACGGCTACCATCATGTTGAACAGCGCTTGTGTGACGAGCAGCAGGGCTATTCCTATAATGAGGAAAGCAGGGAAAGTGCGGTCGCACTTCTTGGCTATACGCCCTACGCGTACCAACAGGCAGACGTAGAGGAATACAACAACGATTCCGCCCACCAGTCCCAGTTCTTCGATGATGATGGCGTAGATGAAGTCGGAAAAAGCCTGGCTCAGGAAGTCGCGTTGCACGGAGTTTCCGGGGCCTTTGCCTATGACGTTACTGGTGGCTACGGCGATGCGCGCATGTGCCACCTGTCCGTCTCCGTCTGTATCGAACTTGGCGGCAGGCACTTCTTCTTTGTTGGTAAAGTCTGCAATTCGTGCCTTGACCGTTGTAAAGCGGTGTCCCATCGGAATCTTTTCGAGCGTTTTGTCCGGCGTGGCCAGCAGGAAGGTGACAAATACTGCACCGACTGCCATGATTCCTCCTCCCAATATCAATAGTTTCTTGAGAGAAATGCGTCCGATGAACATCATCAGGTAGACTGTGCCGAAAAGCAGCATTCCCGTCGAATAGTTCTCCGGCAGGATAAGGGCGCAGACGATGCAGGTGATAATCATGATGCGCTTGAAGGCCTTCGGGCTTGCCCCGTCTTCATCCTGCCCCTTCGAGAGGATAAAGGCGGTGACGATGATGACTGCCATTTTCGCTATCTCGGATGGTTGGAACTGTATGCCCATGAACGTCATCCAGCGGGCGGCACCATTCACGCGGTCGCCGGTGACGAAGCCCATCAGCATGACGAAGGCAAGCAACCCGATGGAAATGGGCAGCAGGAATACCGGAAACACCTGAAACCATTTATAAGGTATGTTGTGCACCAGTACCACGATGATAGCACCCACTATCAGCAGGATGCTGTGCTGTGTAATCGGTCCCCAGTGGTCGCCGCTTTTATAAGTCAGCGTACTGGCAGCACTGAACACTTCCGTGATGGAGATGAGACAGAGGACCAGGAAGATGATCCAGATAACCTTGTCTCCTTTGAATATGCTCTTTAGTAAATCCAATGCTTCGCAAATTAAAAGTTAATAATTACAGCGCCCTAACACAGTCTTTAAACTGATCGCCGCGGTCTTCGTAACTCTTGAAGAGGTCGAAGCTGGCACAGCAAGGGCTGAGCAATACGGTTTCGCCTTTCTTTGCCAGTTTGAAGGCTGCATCTACGGCATCTTTCATTCCGGTCTGCACATCGGCTACGGGCAGTCCCATGCGGTCGAAGAACTCATGTAACTTCTCGTTGTGCAGTCCCAGGTACACCAGGGCGGAACACTTCTCGCGTACAAGGTCTTCTATCTCGGTGTAATCGTTTCCTTTGTCCTTACCGCCAAGGATAAGCACTGTCTTGGTTTTCATGCTTTGCAAGGCATACCAGCAGGAATTGACGTTCGTGGCTTTGGAGTCGTTGATGAATTCCACACCGCGTACGGTGGCAACCTTCTCCAACCGGTGCTCCACTCCTTTGAAGTCGGACAGCGCCTGGCGGATGTATTCTTTCTGTATGCCGGCAAGGTTGGCAGAGATACCGGCAGCCAAGGAATTGTACAAGTTATGAGTACCCTGCAAAGCCAGTTTTTCCTGCTCCATGTTGAAGGCTATCGGCTCGTTGATTTCCACTTCTCCGTCTTCCACGTAGGCGATGGCTCCGTCTTCTTTTACGGCGGCAAAGGGGTAGAGCTGCGCTTTCAGCCCGTGCTTGTCCAGTTCGCGTTTGATGATGGGGTCATCGTTCCAGTAGATGAAAGCATCTTCCGGTGTCTGGTTCTGGGTGATGCGGAATTTGGCATCTACGTACTTCTGCATGCAGTGGTCGTAGCGGTCCAGGTGGTCGGGCGTGATGTTCATCAGCACGGCGATATTGGCACGGAACTTATACATGTTGTCCAGCTGGAAGGAACTCAGTTCGATGACGTAATAGTCGTGCTGTTCGGTGGCTACCTGCAAGGCGAGGCTGTTGCCTATGTTTCCCGCCAGCCCTACGTTCAGTCCCGCACTCTTGAAGATGTGGTAGATGAGGGAAGTGGTGGTAGTCTTTCCGTTCGATCCGGTGATGCAGATCATCTTGGCATTCGTATAGCGGCCGGCAAACTCTATCTCGGAGATGACAGGCGTGCCTTTCTCTTTCAGTTTCAGAATAAGCGGAGCATCATTGGGGATGCCGGGACTTTTCACCACTTCATCGGCGTTCAATATCAGTTCTTCGGTGTGGTGTCCTTCTTCCCAGGCGATGCCATACTTGTCCAGCAGTTCCTTGTATTTGTCTTTGATGGCGGACATGTCGGAAACGAACGTGTCGAAACCTTTCACTTTGGCGAGTACGGCAGCACCTGCGCCGCTTTCGCCTGCTCCTAAAATTACAATTCTACTCATATATGTTCTACTTATCTTATCTTCAATGTTATAATCGTTATCGCTGCCAGCACAATGGTTACAATCCAGAAGCGGACGGTAATCTTCGATTCGTGGAACAGCTTCTCCGGTTTGGTGAACACTACGCTGCATCCCGGTTCTATCAGGCTCATGGAAGTACGGAAGTGGTCGTGTATCGGTGTCCGCTTGAAGAGTCGTTGCTTTACGCCCTTCCGCTTGCCCGCCTTGTAGTAGAAGCGCTGCAGGATGACCGACAGATTCTCTACAAGGAATACCCCGCAAAGAATAGGTATCAGCAGTTCCTTATGGATGATGATGGCAAATACGGCGATGATACCGCCAATCGTCAGACTGCCCGTATCGCCCATAAATACCTGTGCCGGATAGGCGTTGTACCACAAGAAACCGATGAGGGCACCGATAAAGGCGCAGATAAAGATTACCAGTTCCTGCGAGCCGGGAATGTACATGATGTTCAGATATCCGGCGTATTCAATGTGGCTGGATACGTAAGCCAGTATTCCCAGCGTCAATCCGATGATGGCGGAGTTGCCTGCTGCCATGCCGTCCATGCCGTCGTTCAGGTTGGCACCGTTGGAAACGGCAGTAACCACAAAGATGGTGATGATGACAAACAGTACCCAGCCCACCGTCTGCGCATGCTCGCCCATAAAGCCTACGAGGTCGGAATAGTCGAAGTTATTGCTTTTGAAGAACGGAATCGTGGTTTGCGTAGCCTTGATTTCTTTGGCGGCATGTACCACTTCTATCCCTCCGTCCGGCTTCTGTATCTCGATGTTTTCACGGATCACAACCTGCGGGCTGAGGTAAAGCGTCAGTCCCACGATCAGTCCCAGACCTACCTGGCCGATAACCTTGAACTTGCCGTGCAGTCCTTCCTTATCTTTCTTGAATATCTTGATGTAATCGTCGGCAAACCCCAGTGAACCCAGCCATACGGTGGTAATCAGCATCAATATCATGTAGATATTGTCCAACCTGCCCAGCAGCAGGCAGGGGATGAGTATGGCAAAGATGATAATGACACCGCCCATGCTGGGCACGCCTACCTTGTTCACACCGAACGGGTCGATGCTGGCATCGCGTTGCGTTTCGGTAATCTGCTTCCGTTTCAGCAGGTTGATGAACTTGTCGCCCCAGATACTCGAAATGAGCAATGCCAGGATGATGGCCATCAACGAGCGGAATGATGTATAGGAGAACATCCCCGCACCGGGGAAGTCGTATTTATCTAACCATTGGAATAAGTAATAAAGCATGTTTCTGGAAGATATTAGTTAGTTCATTATTTCGTTGAGTATCTCCTTATCGTCGAAGTGATGCTTCACCCCCTTAATCTCCTGATAATTCTCGTGTCCCTTTCCGGCAACGAGGATTACGTCTCCCGCTTGTGCCAGCATGCAAGCTGTCTTGATGGCTTCCCGGCGGTCGGCGATGCTGATTGTCTTCTGCATATCGTCCTTGTCCAGTCCTGCCAGCATATCGTTGATGATATCCTGCGGCTCTTCAAAACGCGGGTTGTCCGAGGTGATGATGACGCGGTCGCTGGCTTTGGCTGCTTCCTTTGCCATAATGGGACGCTTGCCTTTGTCGCGGTTGCCGCCTGCACCTACTACGGTGATTACCTTGCCTTTTCCTTCCAGCACTCCGTGAATGGCGTTCAATACATTGACCAGTGCATCCGGGGTATGGGCATAGTCCACAATGGCGGTGAAACCTTTGGGTGAACGTATGGCATCGAAACGTCCCGCTACCGGATGGAGGGTGCTGAGGGCAACGAGTACCTCTTCCTCTTTCTTGCCCAGCAATACGGCAGCGCCGAATACGGCAAGCAGGTTGTAGGCATTGAACTTGCCGATGAAGTGTACAGCCAACTCCTGGTTGTTGAAGTCGAGCAGCATGCCTTCGAAATGAGATTCCAATACCTTGCCTTTGAAGTCGCTGAGGCTGCGCAGGGAGTAAGTATATACTTTGGAACGTGTGTTCTGAGTCATCACCAGCCCGTTCTTGTCATCCAGATTCGTCAGGCTGAAGGCACCCTTGGGCATATCATCGAAGAATTTCTTTTTGGCTTTGAGGTAGTTCTCCACTGTTTTGTGATAGTCCAGGTGGTCGCGCGTCAAATTACTGAAGATGCCGCCGGCAAACTTCAATCCACTGATGCGCTTCTGGGCAATGGAGTGGGAGCTGACTTCCATAAAGGCATACTTGCAACCGGAGTCGGCCATTTCGCCCAGCAGGCGGTTCAGCGTAATGGGGTCGGGGGTAGTATGCTCGGTAGGTACGGGCTGGTCGTCGATGTAATTGCATACGGTAGAAATCAGTCCGACTTTATAGCCGAAATAGCGGAATGTATTATATAATAAGGTAGCGATGGTCGTTTTTCCGTTTGTTCCGGTCACGCCTACAAGTTCCATTTTGGAGGTAGGGTCGCCATAGAAGGTGGTGGCTATTTTGCCCACTGCATCTTCACTGTCTTTCACCACGATGTAGGTGACGCCTGCGTTCAGCTTTTCAGGCATTTCCTCGCAGAGCACGGCAACGGCTCCTTTGTCGATGGCTGCCGGGATATAGGCATGCCCGTCGGTCTGCGTGCCACGCATGGCCATAAACAGATGTCCGGCTTCTACCAGGCGGGAATCTATATTAACCCCTGCTATCTCCATCTCTGTACTTCCGGTAACTTGGACCGGTTGTATCGCTTTCAACAAATCACTAAGTTTCATATACCTTATTATATATACTATATTAATTCTCTTTTTGGTTTTAATCATCAATGGCGCATGGTCAGCAGAATCGTCTGTCCTTTTACAATCCGGTTGCCGCTTGGAATGGACTGGCTTTTCACCCGTCCCACGCCGCTTATTCTTACTTTCAGACCTTTGCTTTCCAGCAGGTAGACGGCATCTTTGGCTCCCATGCCGATGACGTTGGGCACTGTGGCTGAAGATACTACCTGGTCTTGCAGGATTACTGCCTCCGGTGCAGCCTGGGTGTGTCCCCACAACTCCTTCCGCTTCTGGCCGGAGAATTGTTTCTGAACGGGGACATTCAATTCATTCAGCACATAAAGCGCCTCGTTCATTTCCCCGCCTTTCACGGCAGGAATGACGTTGGTAGTGCTGTCTATGGCATTGCGTATATCAAAACGCAGGTCTTTGGCATAAACTCTTTCTGCAATCTTTCCGAATACGCTACCTGCCATCAGACCGCCCGAAGCGGGAAGTCCCGGTTTCTGTATGGAGACGATGCAGCTATACTTCGGTGCTTCTGAGGGGAAATAACCGCAGAAGCTCACGAGGTAGTTCACCCGTCCCGATTTGTATCCGGCGGCTCCCTGCGAAATCTGTGCCGTACCCGTCTTACCCGATACGGAGAACTGCTTGCTTCCCGCCGGCTTTGCCAATCCTTCGGACACTACTTTCCGCAGGATTTCACGAATCTGTTCCAGGGTGCGGTCAGAGCATATTTTAGGATTGATGACTTCCGTAGGATATTCCTTGATGACTTCGCCGTCTTTCACTGCTGCCTTCACGAACTTCGGGCGTACCATCGTGCCGTTGTTGGCTATGGCATTGTAGAAGGTCAGGATGTTCATCGGCGGCACTTGGGTTTCATAACCGATGCTCATCCACGGCAGGGTAGTCTTGGCAAAATAGCGTTCTTTCGGACCTTTGATGTTCGGCTTTCCTTCGCCGGGTATTTGCAGGTGCAAGGGCTGGTCGATGCTCATGCGCTTCAGTCCGTCCACATACTTCTGCGGATTGTCCTTGTAATGCTTGTCGATAAGGTAGGAGACACCCACGTTGGACGAAACTTCCAGGATGCGTGTCACGTTTATCTTACCGTAGCCGCCGCGGTGCCAGTTGTGGTCCCTCATCTTGCTGCCGTACATGTTCATGATACCGTTGCCGGTGTCCACTTCAGTGTCCGGCGTAATCTTTCCGTCTTCCAGTGCTACCATGATAGAGGCGGTCTTGAAGGTAGAACCCGGTTCCAGCATATCGCTGATGGCATTACTGTTCATTTCGTAATAGTTGCCGTCACCTGCTTTCATCATGTTGACGATGGCTTTTACTTCTCCCGTGGCTACTTCCATCAGTACGGCTACGCCTACGTTGGCATTGATTTCTTTCAGCTTGTCTACCAGTGCCTTTTCGCAGATGTCCTGCATGCCCACATCGAGTGTGGAAACAATGTCGCAGCCATCCACCGGAGGCAGGTCTACGATGTTGAGGTATTTGTTCATTACCTTTTGACGGTGAGTGATGCCGTCGCGGCCTTTCAACAGGGTATCGAAGGCAAGCTCGATACCGTTACGGGCTCCCATGGCGGTATCGGCGTAGAGGCGTCCCAGGGTTTGGGCAGCGAGAGAGCCGAACGGCTTCTTGCGTTGGTTGTAAACCTGTTCGTGGAAACCGCCTTTGTATTTGTTCATCTTGAATACCGGCAGCCGCTTTGCTTCCTTGTATTGGATGTAGGAGATACGGCGGTTGCGGTTGGGCAGGATGTTGTAGTTCCGGCTTTTCATTTCCCGTCCCTTGCGCAGATGGTTCTTGAAGGTGTTTACGCTGACGTCGGGGAAGATTTGGTTGAGCCCGATGCAGATAGAATCCAAATTGGCTTTCCAAATGGAGTCTTTGCGCTGCTGGTCTTTCTTGCGGCGGGCTTCGTCCCGTTCGCCGGACATGAAGTCCATAAAGATTTTATATTCGGGCAGCGAACTTGCCATCAGTTTGCCGTCCGAAGAAAGGATATTTCCCCGGTTGGGCTTTACCGTTACATTCTCTTTCACGAAACGATCGGCTACGTCGTGCCAGTATTGTCGTTCGGCAAACATAATCATGGCGCCTTTCACGACAATGGCTATCCCCACCAGTCCCAGAAGAAGGACGACGAAGGAGTAACGGGTCATTATATTTTTCTTATTTACGGCCAATTTTATCTACTGTTTACGTTTTACAATCTTATTTCTTTATCAGATACGGCGGATGGGTGGAGGTCTGCAAATCGCTCTCTTTGGTTGATATATATTCCTCAATGCGCGATTGCCGGCTCCGTTCCATCAGTTCCGAGCTGCGTGTCAAGGCATCGTACTTGATGTCTATAAGCTCTTTCTTGAGCCTGTCTATTTCTATCATCTGCTGCTGGCAGGCGTAGCGATTGTGTATATAGAACAGAATAAGTACCATGATGAGGACTATCAGCTTGGTCTGCCGACGGAAAAAGTCAGTAGCCAGGATGTCGCCACCAATGATATTCTTCAGTGAGGTGCGCTTTTTCGCCTTTTCAGTTTTCTTTCCTTCTTGTTTATTTTCCATTTCACTCATCGCTTTATTACTTTATCGCCTTATCGCTCTGTCATCTTATTCCTTTATCATCTTCTCTGCAATTCTCAGTTTGGCGCTTCGCGAACGTGGGTTCCGCTCTATCTCTGCTTCGTCCGGAACAATCACTTTGTTGTTCACCTGCCGGAAAGGAGTCAGCACGTTTCCGAAGAAGTCTTTTTCCGCCTTGCCTTCCACATTGCCGGTCTTCATGATATTTTTTACCATGCGGTCTTCCAGTGAGTGGTAAGTGATTACAACCAGCCGTCCACCCGGCTTCAGGGCTTCTGTGGCGGCATACAGCATCTCTTTCAGCGCTTCCATTTCCTGATTTACTTCAATGCGCAGGGCTTGGAATACTTTTGCCAGCTCTTTCTTCTCGCGTTCGCGGCCGAAGAGAGGTTTGATGATTTCCAGAAATTCGCCGATGGTTGTTATCTTCTGCGTGGTGCGTGCCTTTGCAATGACGGATGCCAGTTTGCGGCTGTTCTTCAGTTCGCCGTACAGGTAGAATATATCTGCCAGGCGTTCTTCACTGTAAGTATTCACTACGTCGGCAGCAGTGGCACCGGCGCGCTTGTTCATGCGCATGTCCAGCGCTCCGTCAAAGCGGAAGGAGAACCCCCGCTCGCTATCGTCGAAGTGGTGGGACGATACGCCGAGGTCGGCAAGTATGGCGTCCACTTCTTCAATGTCGTGATACCGTAGGAAGTTATGCAGATAGCGGAAGTTACTGCGCACAAATGTAAAATGCGGGTCGTTCACAATGTTACGTTCCGCATCCTCGTCCTGGTCGAACCCCAGCAGACGTCCTCCGTCTCCCAGGCGGGAGAGTATCTCACGGGAATGTCCACCACCGCCAAACGTAACATCTACGTATGTGCCGTCCGGTCGGATGTTCATTGCGTCTACGCTTGGCATCAGCAGCACCGGGATATGGTATGTCGTTTCTTCTTTCATCATCAATAGCTGGTTGTTAGTCATTCATCACTTTGGCGTCTTCTCTATTTTCGCCCTCTTCTTCGCAGATATTCTCTTCTCCCAGCAGCCCCTCAAGAGTTTCGCTGAACTCTTCGGGACTCATGAACGGTTGGTCTGCACGCTCTTTTGCCCATATTTCGATGGTGTTGTCCATGCCGATAAAGCGTACATCGCTTTGTATGCCTGCCATTTGCAGGTAGCGTTTCGGCAGCAGGATGCGTCCGTTCCCATCGGGAGTCACCACTTCTGCATCGCTCACAAACTGGCGGAAGATGGCTTGTTGCTTGGCGTTCCACTTGTTCAGTCTCCGCCGTAGTTGGTTTTGCGTGGCAAACCATACGCTTTCGGGGTAGAGCACCAGGCAGTCCTGATATACGTCTTTACGCAATACGAGTCTCTCTTCGGATGCAGCCTGCAGCTGTTTCCGGAAGCCGGCAGGGATAAAAACTCTCCCTTTCGCGTCTGTTTTAGCTTCGATATTGCCTAAAAATTGTATCATTTCTCACCTTATTATAATAAGCGACGGTAAAAATACACATTTCCCCACAATTCCCCACAATCTTTTAACTAAAATCTTGCAGAGAAGTTTTCAACACCATGTTCATTACTTATTTGTTTGATAATGAAGCTACTTTTGAAATGCTTTGTTGGTGGGGAGTTGCTGTAAATTTCCTTCGGTTTCACTGACTTTTGGGTGAGGAGGTGGATGTAAGGAACTCAGAAAAATGATCTGTCCGTTTCTCGAAAACGACAAATAGAACAATTTTATCTGCCTCTTACCTCCTTCTTACCCGGTTCTTACCCGAGTCTTATCTGCTTCTTGTATTTTCCCACTCTATAGACAGGGAGAAAGTAGGGAGAAGGTCAGAAAAAGAAGAGAAATAGAACAGAAGAAGAATCCTTTTTGCAGGGCTACACCCTTTTGCCCGGATGGTGTAGCCATTTGCAGTAAAGGGTGTAGCCATCCAACGTATAGGGTGTAGCCCTGCAAAATGTACCTTACAGATACTTCTGAGAGGGATGAAAGGGATTTCTCGTGGCTGTGACGGAAATATTCTTATTTCAAAATAAGAGGTGAAGCGAACGAAGATTTTGAGATTTTCGGGTATTTCCCATGAAAAGATTTTGAGGTATCGGGAATCATATCTATTATTTCAGCATGTCTTCCAAAGAAAATCCCTTCTGAACCAAATTGTATTTAGAAAACTCTTTAGGCAAGTTCGCCACTTTCTGTGCCAGAAGTGTATAGCTGATTTTATCCGCGTTGCGCTTAACTTCAGCTACAATACCGTCTTTTTCGAAGTCGTTTAATGCAATTAAATCAATCTCGTTCTCTCCTTTATTATCCCAATAGTTACCTACTTGAGTTACAGCCGTGGTTTCAGCAATTCTTTCACGAAAATACTTCTCCAGCATCCAACCACTATATTGTACGTAATGGCTTTTGATGTATTCATTGAGCAGGTCGTATTTCTCCAATTCAATGACCGATTGGTAGGGATAGATAAAACGAAACCAGAAATTCAGGAAGTTATCTGACATGAACCAACGCAGATTCCTTGCTCCGGGTTTGGACAAGAGGGGAAGGCGCTTCTGAATGAGTGAATAATCCTCATAGAGATTTTTCAGATACGGACCGCTATTCTTTCCGATGATGCCGTCTATCTCGCTTTGGCGGGAGTTCCCCGAAGCAATCAATTGCAAGATAGAAAAGTAGGTGCTGTAATCGCGCCCGAATTCTTGTATCAGCATATCCTTGCCTTCTGTCAGTAATGGGGAATCGGGTTGTGTTACGAAGTCTATCATGGCATCTTTGGTACAGGCACCGGCATCCATTAATAAATTTACGTATTTGGCTACTCCACCGGTTAATGTATACAGGCATAGTAAGTCCTCCGGTGTAAATGAAGGATTGTAATCTTGCAAGATTTCTATGAGCACAGAAGTCTTAAAGGGCTTTAGGATGAATTTGGATGTCAGACGTCCAAACAAAGGCTCTTTACGGTCTTCAAAGAGTTGCTTCATCAGAGAATAAATAGAACCGCAAACAATAAGATTAATTTTGGCTTGCGATGCATACTGGTCCCAAATGTTCTGTATACCGCTGAAAATAGAAGGGTTAACACGGTCAAAGTCTTGGAACTCATCAATAATGAGTGTGAAATGTTCCCGTGAAGCATATTGCATCAATGACTCGAATAATTCTATAAAACGGTTGGGAGTGCCATAAATAGGAACGGATAATTTCTCTGTTATTTCTTTTTTGAAGGCCTCACACAATAGTGCTTCATTGGTGCGCGAGACGAACAGATAAATGTATCGTTTCCCTTCAAAGACTTTTCGCAATAAGGTTGTTTTGCCTACGCGTCTACGTCCCATAATGACAGTGAAGCAGGCAGACGAAAGTGATTTCTCTTCCGTCCGTTGGAGCAATTCTATTTCTTCTTCGCGATTATAAAATCTCATAGTTTATCAGACTTATTATTAATTTAATCGTCATTAATTTAATGGCCATTTAATTATTGCAAAGATAAAAAGTTCACTGTGATAAACAAAGCATATTGTGGATATTTAAACTGATCGAGCAGATAATCGACAATATTTCCTGCCACAATTTGCATATCTTATAAAATTTCGCGAACATTGTATTCTGTTAACCGACTTCGGATATTCAATTGTTTGTAACACCCATGAAAAAAGCATACCATACTTTTGTGTCCGAACAAATAAAAACATTATGACGGAATTTACTGATGAAGCTGTGCTGTTGTCGGAAATCAAGCTGAATAACAAAGAGGCTTTTGAATTTCTTTTTAAGAAGTATTATCCTCGGCTGCAAGGGTATGCTATTCGTTTTGTGAACGACGAAGAAGTGGCTCGGGACATAATTCAGGAATGTTTCTTAAAGTTTTGGGAAAAGCGGGAGCTGCTTTCTGCAGTCTCTGTTACCTCTCTTTTGTTTGCCATGGTGCGCAACAGCTGCCTTAATTATCTTAAACATCTTTCGATCATAGAAAAGCATCAGATAGAATATCTGGCAAAGCAGGAAGGCGAAGAGAGGCTGTACTATGCCGACTTTGCAATGGATGCCGAATATGGCCTTTTGTACGATGAGTTGCAGCAACAAATAAAGATTGTGATAGACAATCTGCCAGAGCGTTGCCGTGAAGTATTTATCATGAGCCGTTTTAAGGAACTGAAGAACCGCGAAATAGCAGACAAACTGCAAATCTCGACCACTGCGGTGGAGAAACAGATAGCCAAAGCACTGAATATTTTCTCCAAGCACTTCAAGGACAAATATCCGATAGACGTCTACATTATGGTGCTTGCCTGGGTTATTTTTAATGAATGAAAGTTTGGGATATAGTATATTAGGAAAGCAGGAAATGAAAGTTTTCTGCTTTTTTTTGCTTTGGCAGGTTGGGTAAGAGAAATTATAGTTGTTACATCTTATAGAAAGGCAATAACACTTATGAAAGAAGAAATTGATATTCAGGCATTGGCAATCCGTTATTTTGAAGGTAGGATTCAGCGTACGGAGGAAGAACGCTTATTCCGTTTTATCCGGGCAAGTGAGGAAAATCACTCACGGTTCAAGGCTTGGGAACATGAATGGCTGCTTTCTTCTGTGGCGGATGAAGAGACTGAACGTGAATGGATGAGATTGCAGAACAAGATGCGCGTTCACGAAGCGGTAACTCCGATGCTGATATCTTCCAAACCGGTATTCTGGAGAAAGATTGCCGCCGTTGCCGCTATCGTAGTGCTGACTGCCGGGGCAACCTTAGGAATATGGAATACGGTTTCCTATCTACAACCGGAGACTTACTTCACGCTGGAAGCGCCTTACGGAGAGAAAAGCAAAGTTACTTTGTCGGATGGTACGGAGGTATGGCTGAATGCGGGTTCAAAGTTGCAATATTCCAATAAATTCAATAAAGACAATCGTATTGTAAAGTTGTACGGTGAAGGGTATTTTGAAGTAAAGAAGCATGAAGGAGAGCTGTTTACGGTAGAAACGCCTGCCTATGCAGTGGTTGTAAAAGGTACGAAGTTCAATGTCTCTGCCTATCCGGACGATTCGTTTGCTTCTACCACTTTGATGGAAGGACATGTGGAACTTCTGTACAATAAGCAAGTGCTGAAAATGACTCCCGGAGAATCTTTACGCTTGAATCGGGTTTCCGGCAAGTTCCTGCGTGAAAAGGTAAATGCACCGCAGGCCAAGGCTTGGGCCGAAAATAGGTTGGAATTCGATCACATCACGCTGAAAGAGCTGGTTCAGAAATTGTCACGCCAGTATGATGTGAGGATAGAATTGGAGTCGGAGCAACTGGGAGACAAGGCATTCCGTATCTCACTTCGCAATCAGGAGACGATAGGAGAAGTGATGGATGCTTTGCAGAAGCTAATCCCGATTACTGTAGAACGAAAAGAAGAATATATATATATCAGAGAATAAAACATGTTTTAGTTTCAACCTTTTAAATTTAACACTATGTCTAACATTTAAAAGAACTGTTTTTTAAGTAACAACAATTCTAAAATTATTCCTATGAACAACATGAGAAAACCATTATGTAGGTTGCTTTTATTGGTAACCCTATGCATACTTTGTGGTATGGCGAATGCTCAGACAGTGAGCAAAGACTTTAAGGCACAGCCTCTTAAATCTGTTCTGAAGGAGATAGAGCAACAAACGGGGTTGTCTATTATCTATGAAGTCCAGGATGTGGATGGAAGTAAAAAGATAACAGAATCTTTTAAAGAGGTGCCTGTCGAGAAGGTCCTTTCAGCTATTCTGGGGCCTGGCTTGGAATTCACGATACAGAATAAAATGATTCTGATTTCCAAAAAGAAGGTGGCAGGCCAATATGAGGGGACTCCCAAAGATATTAAAGGGAAAATTACTGATGAAAGGGGGGAATCCATTATCGGGGCAACCATTCAGGTAAAGGGAACATCCAATGGTGCAATAACCGATATAGACGGTAATTTCTCTTTGACCGGTGTGCCGTCGGATGCTACGATTGTGGTGTCGTACATCGGCTATGGTAGTCAGGAACTTCCGGTGAGGGATAGGAATACGTTTGCCATCACTTTGGTGGAAGATTCCAAGCAGCTGGATGAGGTGGTTGTCATTGGTTATGGAACGACTACTGTGAAAAGTTCTACCGGTTCAATATCTTCTGTTAAAGCGGGTGAACTGCAAAATTATCCATCAACCAACTTTGCCTCCGCGCTTTCCGGTAAGATGGCAGGTGTGCAGGTATCGATGCCTTCGGGCACACCGGGAGGTAGTCCGGTTATCAATGTTCGCGGCGTGGGAACTCTGACAGCCGGGAGCAAGCCGTTGATTGTAGTAGACGGGTTTCCTCTGACGGAAGGATCGGATATCAATAGCATTAATATGAATGCCATACAGTCTATTGAGGTCTTGAAAGATGCAGCTTCTACCGCTATTTACGGTTCAAGAGGAGCAAATGGTATTATCATGATTACAACCAAAAGCGGAAAAACCAGTAAACCCACCGTTACTCTTTCGGCTACTTTCAGTTTGCAGCAACGATATGACAAACTTGAACTTGTAGATGCTTATGATATGGCTCAGTATATGCTTGAAGCACGTAATACCGGTTATGTGAATAAGGACCCGCTGAAACGGAAGGAAACGGATGATACGGCTACGAGAAAAGCAAATGGAGCCTCCAAGCGCGAACTTATACCGGATTATCTTTACCCCTATCTGAATGGACAGAAAGGGCTGACTAATACTAACTGGCTGGATGAAGTATTTCAGTTGGCACCTATGCAGGATTATAATATATCTGTAAATGGCGGTTCGGAGAAGGCATTTTACTCACTGTCGGCAGGGTATATGAAGCAGGAAGGTATCATCATTGGTACTGATTTTGATAAATTCTCTGCAAATGTTAACTTGAAACTGATGCCTACCAATACGATAACTCTTGGTTTCTCTTTCTCTCCCAGTTATTCCAAGCAAAATACTTTTGATGAGGATGCCATGAGCAGTAACTTTCTGAATATTGCTACCGGCATATATCCTTTCTTCGCTCCATACAATGAAGATGGAACGCTGGCCATATCAGAGCAGATTAATGCCAATGTCGATACAGATGGCGCATTGTATGAAAATCCTGTTGCAATAGCCAAGAAAGTAGACCGTAAGACGGACCGGCTCAGACTCTTTGGTAATATGTATGCCGAAGTGAAACTATTCAAAGACTTTAAATTCAAAACCAATATCGGAGCCGATTATGATGCCTCAATCTATAAATTCTATACTCCGGCAGATATCGGGAAATATCGTGCTGCCGCCCCTCAACCGATAAGCGCTTCTCAAAGTAATACGAACAGAAAGAATTACCTGATTGAGAATACCTTGACTTACAACAAACTTATCAAAGAACATACTATACAAGTCTTGCTGGGGCAGTCTTACCAAAGAGAAGATCAGGAAATACTGAAAGTTACTGCTACCGACTTTGGCGATAGCTCTATCAAGAATATTGCAGGAGGGAGCTCGTTCAAGGTAGAACCTTCACAGTACGCTTGGGCCATGATTTCATATTTTGCACGTTTGAATTATAACTGGCAGGATAAATATATGTTTAGTGCTTCTATGCGTAGGGACGGTTCGTCACGGTTTGGTAGTAATACGAAGTGGGGTATGTTTCCGGCTTTATCTGCTGCCTGGCTGATTTCTAATGAGAAGTTTATGAAGAACAGTTCGGCGATTGATTATGCTAAGTTGAGAGTTAGCTGGGGTAAATCCGGTAATAACCAGATTGCGAATTACGGCGCCCAGGCTTTAATGTCATCCAATGATTATTTGTTTGGTGGCTCTTTAGCCCCCGGTACAGTTATTAATTCATCTCCCAATCCCGATTTGTCTTGGGAAATGACGTCCACCTGGAATATTGGTTTGGATGTTACTCTGTTCAAATATCTGGGTATTAATGCAGATTTTTATTTGGCTAATACCAATGACTTACTGTTAAGTGTCCCCGTACCCCAACAATCAGGATATACTACTTCCTTGCAAAATATTGGCAAAGTAAGAAATACGGGTTTTGAGATACGCTTTTCAACGGCTAAAGATGTTAACTTGGGACCCATTGCATGGAACTCGTCATTGAACATGTCGACTAATAAGAATAAAGTTCTGGCACTTGCTCCCGGACAAACTCAAATTATTGGCAGTAAGGGGTTCTCTATAACGGAAGTCGGAAAATCTATATCCGAACTGTATGGATATGAAGTTATCGGTATTTATAAGTCCGAAGAAGATTTTAAGAAATATCCCGCTATGGCAGGTACGCAAATAGGTGATTATATCATCAAGAATCAAAATGATGATAAGGTTATTGATACGAAGGACAAAAGAAGCTTCGGCTCTCCACTTCCTAAAGTGGTATTAGGCTGGAACAATACATTCCGTTATAAGAGTTTTGAGTTGGCATTGGATTTATATAGTGAATTGGGTAAAAAGCTATATAGTACTGCTTTGGCTACGTATATGGATACAGGTGAAGGTTTCGCTGTTACTACAAAGGAGTATTTTAATAACCGTTATCATCCGGTCAATAATCCTAATGGAACTTATGCAACTCCTAATATGGGTAATTTCTCTAATGCACGTAAGGAAGCGCGTATTTCGAATAAGTTCTTTTATAATGCTTCAAACTTAAATATTCGTAGTCTGAAACTTTCTTATGAGTTGCCGTCTTTGTTTACCAATCGTTTGGGAATTCAGAGAACGCAAGTCTATTTCCTTGCTAATAACTTACTGCTGCTGACGCCTTATAAGGGGATGAGTATCAATGGAAATTCCACAGATGCACTGAATCAGGGTTTGGAAAGTTATAACTATCCTTTGCCGCGTACTTTCTCTTTGGGATTGAATATAAACTTTTAATACAGAATAATGGATATGAAAGCGCTGAGAATAATATATAGTATCGTACTGGGAATAACAGTATTTATGTTTACCGGGTGTTCAGGTGATCTTTTGGATTTGAGTCCGGACATGCAGAATGTATTGAACAACTATTATAAAGATGCTGAACAGCTAAGAAAAGGAGTAAATTCTGCTTATGGAATATTGCAGGCTGAGGGATTGTATAAAGTGGGCAATTTGGTTTTAGGCGAACTTCCCTCTGATAACACATGGGATGAAGTCCCGGCGAATGATAATGGTAATTATGGTCAGTTGGATTTGTTTTCTATGACTTCTGCCAACACTGTGATTGATAAAGCTTGGAGTCATCATTTTAAGGGTATCCAACAATGTAATGTGATACTGAACCGGGTAGATGGAATCGGCGATATGCCGGAAGCAGAGAAAGAAAAGATTAAGGGGGAAATGTACTTTCTGCGCGGATTGATGTATTTCAATTTGGTTCGTATATTCGGTGATGTTCAATTGGTTATCCAGGAAACTACTAATCCGAATGATTTCTTTGGGCAAGCAAGAACTCCTAAAGATGAAGTGTATAAACAAATTGTTAAAGATCTGACTGATGCTTTTGCGTTACTTCCGGAAAAACCTGCAGAACTGGGGCGTGCTACCAAAGGTGCTGCTGCGGCACTTCTGGGCAAGGTTTATCTTACTTTAAAGGATTACGATAATAGCCTGAAATACTTGCAGGAAGTAGAAAAGTTAGGATATGCTTTGTTGGATGAGCCTGCGGATATATTTGATGTCAATAATAAGGGAAATAAGGAAGTTATATTTGATGTACAGTTTGAATCGGGTATAAATGGCAATTCCGAGGGTAGCAATGCCTTCCAGAACTTCAGCCCTTCGGGATATGTCAGCGGTTCGAAAGGGCACAACTTGCCGACAAATGAAGTCTACGGTTTATTTGCTGATAGTGACAAGCGTAAGTCGGCCTACTTTATTGTTACAAAAAATGGAGTGATAGGAACTGGAAAGTTGAAACAGACATCGGCTACGGTTGCAGATGGTGGCAGCAATATCATTGTATTGCGCTATGCCGATGTTCTCTTAATGCTTGCCGAGTGTTATGCCGAGAAAAATGATATGCCTAAAGCCAATGAGTACTTGAACTTGATTAAGGAACGGGCAGGTATTGACAAGGTTGCAATTAGTGATGCTACGTTGATGAAAGACGAAATAGCATTAGAAAGGCGCAAAGAACTCGTTAATGAAGGGCACCGCTGGTTTGATTTGGTGAGAACCGGTAAAGCTGTTGCAGTGATGAATGCTTATTTTGCCAGAACTCCCGGATATAACGGCATTTCCATAACAGAACAGAATTATGTACAACCTATTCCGCAAGCACAGATTGATACGGATTCTGCAACCAAACAGAATGAAGGATATAATTAAAAAACAGACCAATCATGAGAAAAAGCATTCTATTCTTATTTGCAATGTTTTGCGCTGCCTTTATGGCGGCGCAAAACCAACTCCCAAAGTGGGAGAAAGGTTATCTGGACATCCATCACATCAATACCGGCCGGGGTAATTGTGCGTTGTTGATTTTCCCGGACGGCACCACCATGATGATCGATGCCGGTGATTTTGACGGCAAGGAGTATGCGGCTAAGTATGCTCCGATGTTTGCAGCGCCGATATTCCCGAACAGTAGCTATACGCCCGGTTCGTCTATCATTAACTATGTAACGAATGTGCTGGGGAAAGACAATGCAGTAATTGACTATTTCCTTCTGACTCATTTTCATTCCGACCATTATGGTAATATACAGAAGACATCCGGTACTTCTAAAAACGGCTACCGCATTACCGGATTGACAGAAGTCGGAGACGTAATCCCTATCAAGACTTATGTGGACAGAGATTATCCCGACTATCAGTTCCCGGTAGATTTGCGTTCGGGAAAAGGTGGAGTGGATCTGCCTTCTTTCCTGAATCTGCTGGAGTTCCTGAAATATCAAAAAGAACATAATGGATTGGTGCCGGAGAAGTTTGATATAGGATCGAATACGCAGTTCGTATTGCAGAAAGAGCCGAAAGCTTATCCCGATTTTGAAGTCAGGAATATAAAATCCAATAATCTGCTGTGGACGGGAGAAGGCAAAAATACGACTGTTCTGTTTACAAAGGAAGACTTGCTGGCAAAGAATGGAAAATACAGTGAGAATCAGATGTCAACGGCTGTCGTAGTGAAATATGGTAAGTTCAAGTATTATGCAGGAGGTGATAATTCCGGTTTGGTAGACCAGGACCATGCAGAATGGTATGATATAGAAACCCCTATGGCACCGATAATAGGTAAAGTGTCAGCTGTATCACTCAATCATCATAGCAATCGGGATGCTACTAACCGGAACTTCCTGCAAGTGCTCGATCCTAAAGTGGTGGTGGCGCAATCGTGGAGTACGGATCATCCGGGGGCTGAAGTCGGTCAACGATTATTATCTGAGAATATCGGCACGCAGAAAAGGGATGTCTTTATGACTTATTATAATGACCAGACAGGAATAGGCATAGGCCCTTGGTTTGCCCGCGGCATAAAAGCCAAACAAGGACATATCGTGATAAGAGTATATCCGGATGGAAAGTATGAAGTGTATGTACTCGATGCCCGGAAAGAGGATTTGACCATATCGAAAAAGTTTGGCCCTTACGTAAGTGAATAACCCCTATATCTGAAACTTATTAAAACACTAAAGAATGAAACGTTTTATAGTATTGACCCTCCTCTGTTGGCTGGTGCTTGGAATGAGCGCACAGACAGCGAAAGAAGAAATATTCGAGAATATCCATCGTTCGGCAGCCAATCATTATGCCTATCCCGAGCCTCATTTCACGATGACTGCTCCGCCTAAGGGGTATAAACCGTTTTATCTGAGCCATTATGCACGCCACGGCTCCCGTTATCGTGTGAATCCCGATGACTATACAAAGCCACTGGCAATTCTCCGTGAGGCTGAGAAAGACGGAGCGCTTACCGAATTGGGGCAAAAGACGCTTCTCCTTGTAGATAGCATTGCACGGATGGCTAAAGACAGATACGGTGATTTGACTCCGCTGGGCGCACGCCAGCATAGGGGCATTGCGCAGAGAATGTACAAAAACTTCCCCGAAGTGTTTCAAGGAACAGCAGAGGTGGATGCACGTTCTACGATTGTTGTGCGCTGCATTCTCTCCATGATGGCCGAATGCCTGCAATTGCAGTCTCAGAACCCGGAACTGAGAATCAGGAACGAGGCTACTTATTACGATAAGTACTACATGAATTATAAAGATGAATATTTCAATAAGAAGCGTCAGGAGGACGAAGTGCTTGCCGTAAAGGAGGCTTTCAGAAAGGAACATCTTCACCCGGAGCGTTTGATGAAATCTCTCTTCAACAGCGAAGATTATGTGAGATGGAAAGTGGATGCGGGCAAGTTGATGAGTTACTTGTTTGAGTTGGCAGTCATTATGCAGAGCCACGATACGGATCTGGAGCTTTACTCTCTTTTCACGAAAGAAGAATGCTATGACTTGTGGGCAATCGGCAACGTAGAATGGTACATCGACTATGGACCGTCTCCGCTCACCCAGGGCAAGATGCCTTATGTAGAAGCCAATCTGCTTGAAAATATATTGAACACGGCAGATACCTGTGTTGTGAAGAAAGAGAATAGCGTAACCTTGCGTTTCGGTCACGAAACTTGTGTGCTTCCTTTGGCTTGTCTGCTGGAATTGGGCGATTGTGCCTATCAGACTACCGATATGGAGAAGTTGGCTGATGTTTGGCGCAATTATCGCATCTTCCCTAAGGCATGCAATATACAGTTCGTCTTTTATCGCAAGAAGGGGAATGATGATGTCCTTGTGAAAGTCTTGCTCAATGAACAGGAAATGAAACTGCCGGTTGAAAGCGAACTTGCTCCTTATTATCATTGGAAAGATGTGGAAAGCTATTATAGGAATAAATTGGCGAATTTTAAGAAATAATTCGGCTTGAATGCCTGATAATATGCTATTAAACATACTGATGCTTCTTTCTGATAATAAATAAATTGTATTTCTTTGCAGCAGGATAGTTCAGCATAGTTGACTTCCTCTTTTAATGCTAAGTAAGTCTTTATAATATGAAAGTAATTTTTGGACAACAAACTACCAAAGTCAAGCAACTGGCCGATCTCATTGGGCAGGATATCTCAATGGGTAAATATAAGATGGACGACGCTTTGCCTTCCATCAATCAGTTGAGTCAGGACTATAAGGTGTCCAGAGATACGGTGTTCAAGGCTTTTATCGATCTGAAGGAGAGAGGCGTCATTGACTCTACACCCGGCAAAGGCTACTATGTGGTAAACAGGCAAAAAAACATCTTGCTGTTGCTTGACGAATATTCTCCTTTCAAAGATACACTTTACAATAGTTTTGTCAAGCGTCTTTCTACCCGCTATAAAGTAGACCTGTGGTTTCATCAGTACAACGAATCATTGTTCAATGCCATACTTCGTGAATCGCTCGGGCGATATAACAAATATGTCGTCATGAACTTCGACAATGAGAAGTTTTCTCCTTATCTGTATAAGATAGATTCTTCACGTCTGTTGCTGCTCGACTTCGGACAGTTCGACAAGAAAGAGTACTCGTACATTTGCCAGGACTTTGGCAAATCTTTCTATCGCGCCATGGCGCAACTGTCCGACAAGTTGCAGCGCTATCGCAAGCTGGTCTTTTTTCTGACGAAAGAGAGCAAACATCCCAGGGAGACACGTGAATACTTCGAGAAGTATTGTGCGGACTATCACTTGGATTGTGAAGTAATAGAAAGTATGGAGGAACGGGAGGTACATTCGGGGGAGGCTTATATCGCCATCCGGCAGGTGGACGTTGTAGAGATTGTAAAGAAGAGCCGCGCAGCAGGATTGACGTGCGGCGTTGATTTCGGTTTGATAGCTTACAACGATACACCGGCCTACGAAGTGATTGACAAAGGGATAACCGCATTAAGTATCGACTGGAAGAAGATGGGGATGATGACGGCAGACTTCATCCTTACCGGTAATCCCGTACAGGTTTATCTGCCGACCGAGGTTCATCTGAGAGGCTCCTTATAGCCTTTTTTATAGATAATGATCAGCATAGTTCAGCACAGTATATTAACTTAATAATAAAAAAATGAAAAAGTATCCGAAAATCGGGATTCGTCCCACTATCGACGGTCGCCAGGGTGGCGTACGTGAGAGTCTTGAAGAAAAGACTATGAATTTGGCAAAGGCAGTAGCCGCGTTGATTACCGCTAACTTGAAAAACGGTGACGGAAGTCCCGTGGAATGTGTGATTGCCGACGGCACTATCGGACGTGTGGCCGAAAGCGCTGCTTGTGCCGAGAAGTTTGAACGCGAAGGGGTGGGGGCTACCATTACGGTAACTTCCTGCTGGTGCTACGGTGCCGAAACAATGGATATGAATCCGTATTATCCGAAAGCTGTATGGGGATTCAACGGTACGGAACGTCCGGGAGCCGTATATCTGGCAGCTGTATTGGCAGGTCATGCACAGAAAGGTTTGCCTGCTTTCGGCATCTACGGACGCGATGTGCAGGATTTGGATGATAATTCCATTCCGGATGATGTTGCCGAGAAGCTTTTGCGCTTTGCACGTGCAGCGCAGGCGGTGGCTACGATGAGAGGGAAGTCTTATTTGTCGATGGGCAGCGTCTCTATGGGTATTGCAGGTTCTATCGTCAATCCCGACTTCTTCCAGGAATACCTGGGCATGCGGTGTGAATCGGTGGATTTGACTGAGATTATCCGTCGCATGACTGAAGGGATCTATGATAAGGAAGAATTTGCCAAAGCCATGGCTTGGACCGAAAAATACTGCAAGAAGAATGAGGGTGAGGATTTCAATATTCCGGCAAAGACCAAGACCCGTGAGCAGAAAGATGAAGATTGGGAGTTCATTGTGAAAATGACTATCATCATGCGCGATCTGATGCAAGGGAATCCGAAACTGAAGGAAATGGGCTTCAAGGAAGAGGCGCTTGGCCACAATGCCATTGCCGCAGGTTTCCAGGGACAGCGCCAATGGACCGATTTCTATCCGAATGGTGACTACTCCGAAGCCTTGCTGAATACCTCTTTCGACTGGAACGGCATTCGTGAAGCCTACGTCGTAGCTACAGAGAATGATGCCTGCAATGGTGTAGCTATGCTCTTCGGCCATTTGCTGACGAACCGTGCACAAATCTTCTCGGATGTGCGCACTTATTGGAGCCCCGAAGCTGTGAAGCGGGTGACGGGTAAGGAACTGACCGGCCTGGCTGCGAATGGTATCATCCATTTGATAAATTCAGGTGCTACGACTTTGGACGGTACCGGACAACAGGTCGATGCGCAAGGCGAACCGGCTATGAAGCCCCACTGGGAAATCTCCGAAGATGAAATGGAAAAATGTCTGGAAGCTACGACCTGGTATCCTGCCAATCGTGATTACTTCCGTGGTGGCGGTTTTTCTTCCAACTTCCTGTCAAGAGGTGGAATGCCGGTGACTATGAGCCGCTTGAATCTGGTAAAAGGTCTTGGCCCCGTGCTGCAGATTGCCGAAGGATGGACGGTAGAAATAGACCCGGAAATCCATAAACTGCTGAATGAACGTACAGACCGTACGTGGCCCACTACCTGGTTTGTACCCCGTCTCTGCAACCAGCCTGCATTCGAAGACGTGTATTCGGTTATGAATAACTGGGGAGCCAATCATGGCGCTATCAGTTACGGACATATCGGTCAGGATCTGATTACGTTGGCTTCCATGCTTCGCATCCCGGTTTGCATGCACAATGTAGACGAAAAGAAGATTTTCCGTCCTGCTGCATGGAATGCTTTCGGTATGGATAAGGAGGGAGCAGACTATCGTGCTTGTACCACTTATGGTCCTGTCTACAAATAAAGAGGTTGTTTCTGAACTTAAAGAAAACAGTATGATAACAAATGAACATATAGAACAGTTTGTCGCCCAGGCCCATCGGGTGGGTGATGCCGGATTGACGGTTTGCAGCAGTGGTAATCTGTCGTGGCGTATAGGAGACGAGGTGCTGCTTTCGGGCACCGGCTCCTGGGTGCCTTCGCTGACGAAGGAGAAAGTGGCGGTTTGCCGGCTTTCTACCGGAGAAGTATTGAATGGAGTAAAGCCTTCGATGGAAAGCGGCTTCCATCTGGGAGTGCTGCGGGAACGTCCGGATGTAGGTGTGGTGCTCCATTTCCAGTCGCCTTATGCCACGGCTGTGGCTTGTATGAAGAACCGCCCGGTGAACTTCAATGTAACGGCTGAGGTGCCTTGCCATGTGGGAAGCGAGATTCCGGTGATACCTTATTATCGTCCCGGTTCTAAGGAACTGGCGCAGGCAGTCATTGAGAATATGAAGGATCATAATTCCGTGCTGCTCCTGAAACATGGGCAGGTGGTTTGCGGCAAGGACTTCGACCAGGCTTTTGAACGCGCCATGTTCTTCGAGATGGCGTGCCGCATTATCATCCAGTCCGGTGGGGACTATACGGTGCTTACACCGGAAGAGATAGATGACCTGGAGACGTACATCCTGGGGAAAAAGACGAAGTGATGAATGCCTATTTAGCAGTGGATTTTGGAGGTGGAAGCGGCCGGGTAATGGCCGGTTCCATCGACCAGGGTGTGTTGAAGCTGGAAGAAGTGTACCGTTTTCCGAACAGGCAGGTGCGCATGGGCAATCATGTGTACTGGGATTTCCTGGCGCTGTTCGATGAAATGAAGAATGGACTCCGGCAGGCTGTCCGTAAAGGATATACTGTTAAAAGTATAGGCATCGATACCTGGGGGGTGGATTTTGGCCTGATAGATAAGGACGGCAATTTATTGGGGAATCCGGTTTGCTATCGTGATTTGCGCACTGAAGGGTTGCCCGATGAACTCTTTGACGAAGCGGCACTTGCGGAGCACTATGCAGAGGCGGGTATTCAGGTTATGTCCATCAATACGCTTTTTCAGCTTTACAGCATGAAGAAAAACGACGATGTACAATTGAAGGTTGCCGATAGACTGCTGTTTATGCCCGACCTTTTCAGTTACTATCTGACCGGGGTTGCCAATAATGAATATTGCATTGCTTCCACCTCGGAACTGCTGGATGCACGCACGCGTACGTGGAACCGTGCCTTGATTGAGAAGTTGGGATTGCCGCAGCATCTTTTCGGTGACATCGTGATGCCGGGTACAGTGCGTGGCAGGCTGAAACGGGAGATTCGGGAGGAAATCGGACTGCCGGAAGAGGTGGAGGTCATCGCAGTAGGGTCGCACGATACGGCTAGCGCTGTCTTTGCCGTTCCGGCCGCAGGCAAGTGCAGGGCTTTTCTGAGTTCGGGCACGTGGTCACTGCTCGGCATCGAGACAGACGAACCGATCCTTTCGGAAGAGGCCCGGAACGGTGGCTTTACCAATGAAGGCGGTGTGGGCGGAAAGATCCGTTTTCTGCAGAATATAACCGGCCTGTGGATGTTGCAGCAGCTTATCAGGCAATGGAAGGAGCGGGGTGAAGAAACCGACTACGAGTATCTGATAACAGCTGCCGAACGTGCCGATATACCCTCGGTTGTCGACGTGGATGACAAGGCTTTCCAAAGCCCTATGGACATGGAAGCCGCCATTGCGGATTATTGCAGGGAGCATGCCTGCCAGGTGCCGGCTTCGCAGGGAGAGTATGTACGTTGCGTATTGCAGTCGCTGGCACAGCGCTATAAGCGGGGGGTGGAACAACTGAACCGTTTGTTGCCGTCTCCGGTAGAGCAGTTGCACATTGTGGGGGGAGGCTGCCGTAACAGGTTGCTGAACAGCTTGACAGCCGAGGCGTTGGGCATTCCCGTGTATGCCGGTCCGGTGGAGGCTACGGCCATCGGCAATATCCTTGTGCAAGCCCTGGTAAAAGGAGAAATCCGGGAGCGGGACGAAATAAAGGAAATAATTTAAAAACGATGGAACGATGGAAACAAAAATAAAAAGTTATCGCGTCAAAGAACACCGGCAACCGGTGGAACGCTATTGCCGGACGCTGGATTTGCGCGATGATCCCGAACTGATAGCCGAATATCGTCGCCGGCATAGCAGGGAGCATATATGGCCCGAAATCATGGCGGGTATTCGCGAAGTGGGAATCCTTGAAATGGAGATATACATACTGGGTACGCGGTTGTTCATGATCGTAGAGTTTCCGGTAGGCTTCGACTGGGACGCGGCGATGGAACGCCTGGCCACTCTGCCCCGCCAACAAGAATGGGAGGACTATATGTCCATTTTCCAGTTGGTGCGTCTTGGAAGTACATCGGCGGAGAAGTGGCAACCCATGGAACGCATGTTCCATTTGTATGAGTAATTACTAAAGAACCTTTTTTACCTTATGAATAACACAATGAAAAACTCAATAATAACCAAGGATGGCGTAAGCTACCTGATACCGTTTATTTTGATTACGAGCTGCTTTGCCCTGTGGGGATTTGCCAATGATATAACTAATCCCATGGTGAAGGCTTTCTCCAAAATCTTCCGTATGAGCGTTACGGACGGTGCATTGGTGCAGGTTGCCTTTTATGGCGGTTACTTTGCGATGGCATTTCCGGCGGCGATGTTCATCCGCAGGTTCTCTTATAAGGCGGGTGTACTTTTGGGACTGGGCATGTATGCTCTCGGTGCGTTCCTGTTCTTCCCCGCCATGATGATGGGAAGTTATTACCCGTTTCTGATTGCTTATTTCATCCTGACGTGCGGTTTGTCGTTTCTCGAAACCAGTTGTAATCCTTATATCCTTTCTATGGGTACGGAAGAGACCGCTACCCGCCGTTTGAACCTGGCACAGTCTTTCAATCCGATGGGATCGTTGCTGGGCATGTATGTGGCGATGAACTTCATCCAGAATCGTTTGAACCCGATGGGGACGATTGAACGCAGTCAGCTCTCTACAGCAGAGTTTGAGGCGGTGCGCGATTCCGACCTGAGTGTATTGATTGCGCCTTATCTGGCTATCGGCATTGTCGTTCTGATTATGCTGGTACTGATTCGGATGATGAAGATGCCCAAGAATGCCGACCAGTCTCATGATATCAACTTCTTCCCGACATTGAAACGTATTTTCTGCATCAGGCATTATCGCGAAGGGGTTATTGCGCAGTTCTTCTATGTGGGTGCACAGATTATGTGCTGGACGTTTGTCATACAATACGGTACCCGTCTGTTTATGTCGCAGGGGATGGAGGAGAAGGCGGCGGAGGTGTTGTCGCAGGAATATAATATTGTGGCGATGATTATCTTTTGTGCCAGCCGGTTTATATGTACTTTTATCCTGCGCTATCTCAGTCCGGGCTTGTTGCTGAAGGTGCTTGCAATCGTTGCTTGCGGGTTTACTGCCGGAGTGATGTTTCTGCAGAATATCGGAGGCATGTATTGCCTGGTCGGTGTTTCGGCCTGTATGTCGCTGATGTTTCCCACCATCTATGGGATAGCCCTCCGCGGGTTGGGCGATGATGCAAAATTCGGGGCAGCAGGACTGATAATGGCTATCCTGGGAGGTTCGATATTGCCTCCGCTCCAGGCAAGCATCATCGATAGGCATACGTTGTTCGGCATGCCGGCAGTGAATCTTTCGTTTGTACTTCCACTTATCTGTTTTGTGGTGATAATAATATATGGGCATCGCTCTTATGCAAGAGAGAAGAAGTAAATAAGAACACGCTTTGTTTCTTTATAACTTTCTCACATCCTTTACTTTGCATCCATAAACTTTCCCTTTGGCGTGGCTGTTTCAGGACATACGCCGAGTGCGGAAATTAAAATCAAAGTATTATGGATCAAAAAGAGAAAATTATGGAAACGGTGGAAACCGCGGGGATGCCGGACTTGGCATCCTACATGCGGCTGGTGACCGAGCGGTTGGAGAAAGACAAGAAACGGTCGGCAGTGCATACGTACACCTACGCGCTGAAATCCATCACGGAGTTTTACGGGGGCGAAGGAACACCGATGCCGGTGGACGAGGTATTCACTCCGGGCAGGCTGAAGGAGTATGAACAGTGGATGAAGCAGGAAGGGGCGAAAAAGAAAGATGGGGAACCGAAAGGGTTGAGCCTGAACAGCATCTCGACCTACATGCGGGATTTGAAGGCGGTGTACCACCGACTTGTCGATGAGAAGGTGCTGCCCTACCATGCGAAACTGTTCGATGACGTGTACACCAAAGTGGAGTCGCAGACCAAACGGGCATTGGAGAAGGAGCAGATGAATGCACTGATGTATGCCGATTTTGAGAAACTGCCCAAAGGGGTGCGGTGTGCGCTGGCTTATTTCCTGTTGATGTTCCTGTTTCGGGGGATGCCGTTCATCGACCTTGCCCATCTGCGCAAGCAGGATATGAAGGGGGACAAGATTGTGTATAGCCGCCACAAGACGGGACGGCAGATGACGGTGCGTATTCCCAAAGAGGCGATACCGTTGATAGAGGAGTTCAAAAATACCAATCCCGGCTCCGTTTACCTGTTTCCAGTTCTGGACGAACAAGGCAGGAAGATGAAAAAGGGGAAGGAACTATACACGGATTACCTGCGTGCGCTCCGCAGCTTCAACCGAAAGTTGGAGCGGGTGGCGGCGCTGTTGCTGCCCGGTGTGAGGCTGAGTTCGTATACACCGCGGCACACATGGGCTACGCTGGCATTTTATGCCGGGATGGGTATCGGCATTATCTGCAAGGCGTTGGGACACTCTTCCATCAAGGTAACGGAAACTTACCTGAAACCTTTTGAAAATGCGAAGGTAGATGCGGCGAATGATGAACTGATTATTTCCGTTGCGCAGTGCAACGAAAAGAAGAAAACGGCATAAAGAATACCGCGTGTAACGGCTTGTGAGGCAGGACAGTATTACTTACCAAGTAACAGGCTATTTAACTTCGCAAAGGTGAAAATATTTTCTCGTTTATCCAAATAAAAGCTTTAATTTCGATGTTAATCTATTAAAATCTATTTATTTACGAACACACACTCCCCTAAAATTCCATATTGCCCCAGCTGACACTTTACAAACACACATAAAGCTTTATTCCATCTTTATACTTCAAAAATGGACTACTTTTCTATTCACTTTTCCCATCGAGAAAGTAGCTCTTCTCGTTAAATTATCGGAACGAAAACTCTTTTTCCCTCCATGCAGGAAGGCTATTCCCTGTTACTTGGTAAGTAATGCCCGCTGAACCATCATTTAATAAGTAACAGTTGCACAAAATAAACGTATTATGATATCTACACTGACACAAGCTGCCATTGCCATTTTACATGACATTTCTTCGGGGGATGACATGCAATCAGCCGATTTCCTTTTTTCAGAAGGTGAACGGGAAAAACTGTTCGATGAACTTGAAAAGAGCCATCTTATCCGTCTGTTGCCGGACAAGAACCCGGGAACGCTTTCTTCATACGTATTGTGCCGCCCGTTGCCGGACATATCCTTGCTGGATGTGCTCCAAGCTACGAATGAACCTATCCGCTGCACTGTGCCCACCCCTGAGTCATTCTATATCAGCCATGGGCAGATAGCTCACAAGATAGGCATTCTGAACCAGGTGGCACGTAAGTTTCTGGCAGATATTAAAATATCCAATTGGTAAACCGGCAAATCGACCGACCGGTGTTCAGTATCAAGAATTATGAATCTACCTGACTATATAGGAACTATCAGGCGTCTTGCCCTCTGCTGCGGAGTATTGCTTACGCTGTTGCCCGGCCTCCATGCGCAAAATAAGGCGGTGGAGGAGCGTCCGCTTTTCGCCCTGAAAACCAACCTGCTGTTTGATGCTGCCCTGATGCCGAATGTGGAGATAGAAGTGCCGATAGGCAAACGCTGGTCGGTGAACGGCGAATACATGCTCCCGTGGTGGCTGTTGGACGGTGACAAATATGCCTTGCAGATATTGATGGGCGGACTGGAAGGACGCTACTGGCTGGGCAGCAGGGAAAGCCGCATGAAGCGGGAAGTGCTTACCGGTCATTTCCTCGGACTGTATGCCGGAGGCGGCAAGTACGACCTGCAATGGAAAGAGAACGGTTATCAGGGCGAATTCTTCATCGCCGCAGGTATCAGTTATGGTTGGACTACACGCATCGCCCGCAACCTGCATCTAGAACTGAATATCGGCATCGGCATGCTCCGCACCGATTACCGCCATTACCATGCCCGCGACAATTACCGGACTCTGCTTTGGCAGGAGAACGGCAAATACACCTGGTTCGGACCCACGAAAGCGAAAATCTCGCTGGTGTGGCTGCTGAACCGCAAGGCGAAGAAAGGAGGGGCACGATGAGACACATACGATATATGTCTGTTTTTAGACAAAAGAACATAAGAACAAATTATTCCTTATCTGTCCTTTTGTTCTTCTGTCTGTATCTCTCCGGTTGCGACCGTCGCGAACTGACCTATTACATGGAAGCCGAGTTTGAAATCCGTGTAGACTGGAGCCGTGCCGGTCTGGATGCGGAAGAAGCAGCCAACGGTGCCACTGCCGTTTTCTATCCCCGGGATGGAGGTACGCCGAAAGTGGTACTGATGGGCGACCGCACCTACGAGAAAGTCCGCCTGCCGAAGGGTCGTTACGATGTCCTGGTCTTCAACCGTTCCTTCAGCGACTTCGGCGGTCTGTCTTTCCGTGGCGAATGCTACGAAGAGCTGGAAGCCTATGCCCGCCATGTGGAAACCCGTACCGATCCGGCGACGCGTATCACGACGCGCGTCATTGTCAGTTCTCCCGAGAAGCTGGCAGCCGGTGTGGTGGAAGACTTTGAGGTGACGGAAGAGATGCTGGGCAACTATAGCCCTACGGCGGCACGCGGCCGTTCCGCACCGGCTTCGGGCGTAGACAGCCGGTATGTGCTGTCTTTCGTCCCCCGGTGCCTGACGCGTGAAGTGAAGGTAGAGGTCAACGTTGTCGGATTGAATAATATCCGTTCGGCAGCGGGCACGCTGGAAGGGGTGGCCGAGTCCGTCAATCTCTCTACGGGCAAGGTCTCCGGTGAGACCGTCTTCCAGCAGTTCACGTTGGATGATATTGCTTTCACGGACGGTTCGCCCTTCAATGGTACGCTGACCGGACGCTTCAATACTTTCGGCCTTGAGACTGAGATTCCGCGCAAGCTGGCACTGCGTGCCCTGCTTGTGGACGGCAAGACGACAGTGGATGAAGTATTCGACATCACCGCGCACGAGTTGGAGGATGAAGGTGGTACGCTGGTGCTTTATATCGAGGTCACCGCTCCGCCCATCCCCGACGTAAAGCCCGAAGGCGGCTCCGACTCAGGTTTCGATATCGACGTGGATGATTGGGGAGACGAGGAGGAAAGCGAGTTGCCACTGTAAACGCTGATTACGGAGCTAATAAAAGAACTGATTACGAAACTAACAATATAATGTATCATTAAAAACTTTTGATTTATGAAAACAAGGAATTTGTTGATTGCGATTTCAGCCCTTGCCCTTGCAGGCTGTTCGCAGAATGAGATTACGGAAATGAGTCCGGATGCCAATCCGGCGGTAGGGTTCAGTGTGTACACGGGGGTACAGACGAGAGGTGTGGAAACCACGCAGACCCTTTTGCAAGGGAGTCCGGCCACTACCAGCGGGAGTACCAAAGGGGGCGGATTCGGTGTGCTGGCGTATTATACCGGACAGACTGGCTTTCCTTCGGACAATTCGAACAATAGCTATGCTCCCAATTTCATGTATAATCAGAAAGTGGCATGGGAGAGTACAAGCCCTGGTGCTTGGAAATATTCCCCTTTGAAATATTGGCCGAATACGAAAGGTGACAAGATTACGTTCTTTGCTTATGGACCGTATAGCGCGGCTGCGAATTTCCCGACAAGTGGCGAAGCTGCCATTGATAATGGTATAACATTGTCAGGTAATACAGACCAAGGTTACCCTAAACTGACTTTTACCGTGAAAGGTACAGCAAGTAGCGCGGCTGCCGGTGCCAGTACCGGCACCAATAGCAGCGCCAATGCGATGGTCGATCTCGTAGTGGCTACCAACAAAGATGAAGTGCGGACTACTGAAAATATAAAATTCCAATTCAAGCATATCCTGTCCAGAGCGAATTTTCAGGCAAAACTGGATAAGAATCTTACCAATTCGGGTCAGGGTGCTGCAGGCGATGGCAAAACGTATGTTTGTGTGACAGGTGCACGTATAGTTGGAAAAAACAACAATAGCGATTCTAAATTCTATGGCAAAGCAGTGTACCAATGGGTCTCTGATACTTGGGATTATACAGAGAGCACGAGTGTTAAACCCGAATCTGATTATGATTTAGCCAGCGTCCTGTCTCTTGTAGACCGTAGCAGTGGTTCAGGCCAGCCATTTTACAACAAGAATTATTCAACGGACTGTGTCGTTTTAAAGCAAGATGGAACCGCCACGGAACTGTTTCAACGCAAAGATGTAGACAGCAAGACTACTGACGAATACCTGTTCCTCATTCCTCCTACAGATAATACTAATCTTACTTCATCCGGTGGCATCACTTCCGAAAAGGATGTCCTAGTAGAGATTGATTATGATGTCATCACATTCGATGACGCTTTGTCTAATGGCAGCAGTGAAAAATACTCCAAGACCTCAACCAAGGCCACCGTCTCCCTTCCGAATGGCACCTTGAAACGCGGCAAGGCGTATAACTTTATCTTCACGATTGGGCTGAATGAAGTGAAGGTAGACGCAGATGTAGATACTTGGGGAACAGAAGATGAAATCGTTTATGCACCTTCTGCAGCAGTAGCTTCAACTTTTAATGCTGAAGGAGTGGCTGCTGCCATCACGGCATTGAATTCTGCAAAAGAAAAAAATCCCAATTGCAATTATTTCGTGGTTACAGCACCTGCCAACACATCCATAAGCAGTGCAACAACCATAGATTTAAGCAGTGGTAGTTTGAGCATTTCAACTGATAAGTTCGAAGTTGGTGACCGGATTGAGATTAACCTTAGTAACGTTAGTGGAATAGACGGCTCTAAAACTTTTGCGGTAACTGCGCCGTCAGGCTGGTCTGCAAGCAGTGCTGTATCATCGAATACGAGTCCTGTTATCCTTACTAAAGTGCCAGCTAAAGCGAGCTAATACCCCGCATCCTCAGGCTGAAAGCCTGAGCAATCAAGTCCGGGAAGGGTTGAATCTCCCTTCCCGGTCCCACAGTTAAACAATTAAGTTATAACGCTCGTTCTTTGACATGCTGGAAACGGAAATTATGATTGGCGTATGCAGGGAATCAACGGTTTTCAAAAGAAATCGCAGAAAACGCCTCCTGATGAAATAAAAAGGGCTAAATCTATAATGAAAGAATATTTTGAAACAAAAAAAGGATACTGAAATGACTGAAGACGAAAAAAGAAAGGCAATAATGGAATGCGGAGACGATTACGATAGCATTCTTGATATTCAGTATGGAGCCAAAGGAACTCCTGAGCGTAATGTCTTTGAACAAGGTGCAGAAGCATTTATTCTTGCAGAACGTTTAAAGGAAGAAAGGCTGCAAGCAGGTCTTACCCAAGAACAGCTTGCCCAGAAAATAGGCACCAAGAAGTCGTATATCTCACGCATTGAGAACGGAAAAACGGATGTGCAACTTTCCACGCTTTTCCGTATCTTTGAAGGGTTGGGAAAAAGGGTAAGCCTGACTATTCTATAAAGGCTAAAACGAGGTACAACCTGTTTTTTCATAATTTCCGTCCCGTTCGCTTCTCAAAGCAGAGAAGCGGACGGGACGTTTCGTTTCCGGCAAGTCGGAGAGGACGTTCCGATTGCATCACACGATAGAAAAAGAATTAGGAAAAAGGCAAAGAATGATGAATAGAAACGAACTGACACATGGATTATCAGGCGGACGGCGGAGAGGGAACCCCGTTACGACGTTGTTTGCTGCGGTAATGCTTACCGCCTCGCTGTTCTCCGCTTGCAGTGCGGGGGACGAAGCGCAGGAGTTTCCGCAAGGCGACGGCCTGCCGCTGAGTTTCCTCACCACGGTAGAGAAACCACAGACACGTGCGGAACTGAATACGGGCAATCTGACCACCATAGGCGTGTTCGCCTACCTGACGAAAGGTGATTTCAGCGAAAGCGCCGCCACATCGGAATTCATGTTCAACCAGAAGGTAGAGCGGACAAACAGCACAAAACCGTGGACGTACTCCCCCCTAAAATACTGGTCGAACAACGATACGGACAAATTGAGCTTCTTTGCCTACGCACCGTATATGGACGGGACAACGCTGGGAGGAAACAACCTTGCCTTGACCTACACCGTATCGGCGGCGGAAGCCGACCAGGCAGACCTGCTCGTTTCCCTCCCGTTGATGAACCAGACGTATAGCGAGACGGGCGGCAACATCAGATTCACGATGAAACACGTACTTGCCAAAGTAAAGTTCAGCATTAAGAGTGAAGTTGGGATTAAAGTGACCGCCCTGACCGTAAACAACGTCCCCGAAACGGCGACACTGACGTTTACGGACAATGGTTTCAGTTGGGGAAGCTATACAGGCACGAAAACTTGTACGGCAACCCTTCCCGGTGGCGGCACGAACGTGACAGCCAATGCCACTGATGCCCTGACGGTGGCGACTTTCTTCCTCCTGCCCGGCAAAGCTTCCGCCACATTCTCCATTACTTATACGCAGGACGGGGACAGTCCCTTGGAAATAAAGAAAAGCAATGTGGCGTTTCCCACCGACTGGATACAGGAAGGAGGTGTGAACTACCTGCTCAATGTGAAGAAAGACGGGACGATGACCGCCACTGTAGCTAATGACTGGACCACAGATACGGGAGGCAACCTGTCCGGCAAGGAAAAAGGCATCAGTACCTCTGCCGAGTGGGTGTCCTTTGCCAAAACTTGGAACGCCAACGGGCTTCCAACCTCCTCTGACGGTACTCCCGACTATACACTCTACGAGGATTACGGCTGGTATGAGACAAAAGGGACTGACCGTGTCTTCACCATCAAACTGACCTCTTCGTTTCTGCTGACAGGCGTCAGCTCCGGTGAACTTTATGTGCCTGTAGGTACGGAAGATCATCCGCTCACCCTTCCTATTGACGGGCAGGGATGGGAAATCGGCATCGATTTGCAGAACAGTTCCCAAAGTATCGCAGGGGAGTATTCGGGCATCGTGGGGTATACGCAGGCCGGTATCAGTAACCTGCGGGTCAGGACCATCTCCAGCAACAGCGCTTCCACGGGAAGCAGTATCGAATCGACAAATGCCACATATGCAGGCGTGCTGGCAGGCAAGGTGGACGGGGACATCCTGAACTGTTCGGTAGAGTTGGTCAAGACAACCGTGATCAACACCAACACTTCCGCTACGAGCGGCATGTATTTGGGTGGATTGGTGGGCTATTGCGGCGGGAACATTCTGAACTCCGCCGTCTATGAAGGTACGGGGGCGGTTTCCGCCTCCAAAGTAAGCTTCACCCAAGCATCGACAGGAAGCGGTATTGGCGGACTGGTGGGTGGTATGGCATCGGGCAAGACGGTGAACAACTGCTATGTGCAGCTTTCCGAACTGAACAATCAGGGTGGGGACGGGAATACGCCTTCCGCCGGGTGGCTGGTGGGCGACAAGACGGGAGCCAGTTTCAACTCCTGCCACTATAAGTCGGGAACCGCCTCAGGTTGTACGCCGGACGATACATCCACGGGAATTTCAACGTTTACGGACTTCACGGGGCTGCGTAGTTCACTGAATGCAGAGGCAGACAAGCACACGGGCTGGGCGCTCTGGAAAGAGGTGATAAATACGGGAGATAACACCGTGGAACAGGTAGTGTTGAATTTATACAGGTAATAAATGGTAGGATATGATGATAGAACATACTTATAGTAATAATAATAAGGAGAACATGCTTATGATTTTGAAGATGAAAACGATTATCGGCAGCATTCTTACGATTCTGTGCGTAGCGAAGAGTCTGCTCCCGGCATCGCTGTTACTATTACTGTTTCTCTTTGTAGCCTCCTGCACGGACGAAACGGAGCGCGGCGAGCGAGGTAACTCGGATTTCCGGGTTACCGCTTCTATTGAGAATGACAGCACGATCACCCGTGTGGCAGACCGGAACGACCGGACGTCCTTTACGGAAAACGACCCGATTTTTATCGGGTGGAGCGAAAGCACTTCCTATAAATACCTCTGCTCGGGGACAAACGGCATATTCGTCCCGAACTCCGCCGATACCGACCGGAAACTGTGGTCGGATTTGCTAAAAAGCACGGCTACGACGGTGGATGTATATGCTTGGTACGGAACGATGAGCAGCAGCCTGCCTGCGGTAGGTGCCACTATTTCCATCCCACAGGACCAGACTTCGGAGGTGAAGCTGCTGTCCGCCATCTGCATGGCGGCGCATCAGCAGGTATCTCCCGCCACCAACACGCTGAGTTTCACCTTCCACCATCTTACGGCACGCCTCCTCCTGTCCGTGGATATTGTGGACGATGCGGTGACGCAACCGGACGTAATGGATGCGACAGCACAAATCACCCACATCTATGCGGACGGTACGATAGCCACAGATGCTTCTTCCAACGCATATCAGCTAAGCCTCCCGAACAACGACAAAGCGGGTACGCAGACCATCCGCATGAAGCGCTCGTGGTCGGACCAGCAGATATATCATCTGGATTTCGAGTGCCTGTTGCCACCCCAAACGCTGGGCGAAGGGCAGAACATTATCGTCACTTTGGCTAATGGCAAGGAGTATGTTTGCAAGATAAGCGGTGAGATTGCTTTGCAGGCAGGGCAGAAAACGAAGTTTTCCACTGAACTAAAAGCGAGCGAGGATGCTGCTATTAAACCGAAGCTGACTACCCTACCCAACGCGGTAGGTAGTGCTTTTTCCGGTAACCGATTGATTTGCTGTATTAAGAACCCCGATACCGGAGAATACCGCTACCGAGTGTATGACAAACAACCGGATGGTTCGTGGGGAGATGGGGTGTTGGTGTATGAGGACGAAGAGGGAACGGTAGAGTTTCCGACAAAAACATATAGTAACATCTTAAAAAACGGTGGTTCGCTCGTCATGTGTGGAGATTATGTCGGATTAAGTGCCAATAATACCACTTATTTCATCAAAAGGAGTAAAACGACCGGAGTCTGGTATTGTTCAAACGGAAATCTTTCGGGACAAGGGTATAGTATCTGTATCAGCGAGAATTTTTTAGTGAGTGGAAGTGGAGGTGCGTATAACTCTTATATATATCCTATTGATGAGGACGGTAACTTAGGAACACCGGAATATAAACCAGCAGGAATAAGTGCTTGGAAATGTGATATAGTTGGAAATATTTTGACTACCGACAGTGGTGTCTATGAATATGTTCCGGGTGAAGGTTGGAAGTGGAGACATGATCGTATTGGCCAACGTTCAGCCACTGACGGAAAGAGGGTTATTGGGGACGGCAATGTAACTATTTATAATGTAGAAACAAAACAGACAGAGGAATGGACAGGTACAAAGCCATCGACTGGTGTGGGTATACCGATAGCTATTTACGAAGACTATGCGTTGGTAGGTAACTCTGATGGGATAAAACTCTGCTACAGAGACCCTGCATCCGGCAAGTGGAGCGTCATTGGTCCAAGCGGGGGATTTCTGGATATGATGAAACATTGGGACACGAGCATCACACTTGCAAAAATTGATGGACAAACTCTTTTTATGAAAGGTCCTCGTGCCATGATTATTTCCGGAGAGAACAGTTACTTTGTCGAAAACATTGATAAGATAGCGCAAGATTATATAGCGAATCCGTATGATTAGAGAAAGCATTCAGATAAATGACAGGACAATATTGCCTGCCACGGAAAAGAATATTGATTGTAAATCATTAATTCAACCAATCCCGTCTCCACAATGATAAGGAGGAAATCGGAAAGAGGTGGAACGAGAAAATAACTTAATTAACAAAAGCGTTCTTTGATTTGTTGGAAACGAAAACTATTCATAAATAATGTGTTAGGGTTTGAAGGGAAAAGCGTACCTTTGCGGTATATAGAGAAACATAGTATTATGGTTAAGAAATCAGCACTCCAAGTGAGGGACATTACGATAAGAACCTTACAGCAAAACGGAATAGATTATATCTGCATCACGGATATTGCTCGTCAGAAGAACCCGATAGAACCAAAGGACGTTGTCAAAAACTGGATGCGCGTCAAAAACACGTTGGAATATCTCGGATTGTGGGAGAAACTGAATAACCCCGACTTTAAAGGGGTCGAATTCGACCCCCTTTTGGCAGAGGCCGGTAGCAATGCCTTCACGATGAGTCCCACGCGTTGGATTGGACTGACCGGAGCTATTGGCATCCTCTCAAAAAACGGTGCAGGCGGCGGTACTTACGCACAGCGTGATATTGCCTTTAAGTTTGCCAGTTGGGTATCTGTGGAATTTGAATTGTACCTGATTCGCGAGTTCCAACGCCTCAAAGAGCAGGAACAGGCGCAACTGGGCTGGAGTGCCAAGCGGGAATTGTCGAAGATAAATTACCGCATCCACACCGATGCCATCAAGCAAAACCTTATCCCGGCAGAAGTCACTCCGCAACAAGCTTCACGCATCTACGCCAGCGAAGCCGATGTGCTGAACGTTGCCATGTTCGGCCTCACCGCCCTCGAATGGCGCGATGCGCATCCCGACCTGAAAGGAAACGTCCGCGACTATGCCACAGTGAACGAATTGATTTGCCTCTCGAACATGGAGAACCTGAACGCCGTATTCATAGGCGAAGGACTTCTGCAGCACGAAAGGCTTGTCAGGCTGAACCGGATAGCTATCCAGCAGATGCAGATACTGGAAGATGTAAACAAGAAATACCTCAAGTAATTGCTCTCACGAGAATGAATCGGTAGATTTTCAGCACGTTCTATAATAGTTTTCGTCCCGCCCCGTACACTGACAAGTGTACGGGGCGGGACGTTCTCGTTTCCGGCAAGCTGAATATGTAAACTATAGTAATAATAAGCTTAACCCGGATGGTGAGAGTAGCCGCTGAAAAGTCCCTTCTCCCCTATCCATAAAAAAAAAGAATATGGCAAAGAATTTACTCAAAGTATGGATGGCGGACAACACCGTCACCACCGACGACAAGACCGATAAAATCTTCGTCCTCGAATCCACCCGCAGCGTAGACCAACAGTTCGTGCTGGACCGCATGGCAGACAAGAACCCCGGCCTACACCGCGAAACGATGTCCGCCAGTGTAAACCTCTATCATGAGGTTCTCTCCGAGCTGGTAATGAACGGTTATAGCGTAAACACAGACCTCTTCCGCGCCGTCCCGCAGATAAAAGGTCTCGCCGAGGGCAACGTGTGGAACCCGGAGAAGAACTCCATCTACGTATCGCTGACTCAAGGCAAGAAGCTACGCGAAGCGATAAAGGACACCACCGTGCAGATTCTCGGCGACCGCCAGGCAGCCATATACATCAACGGCACGCAGGATGCCGCCACCCGTGCCACCAACCTCTCGGCAACTGCCGGACGTAACTTCACGGTGTTGGGCAAGAATATCAAAGTGGCGGGCAGCGACCCTTCGGTAGGCATCACGCTGACGGCTGCGGAGGGCGGACAGGTGACCAAGTTGGGTGCCGACATGCTGGTAGTGAACGACCCGTCGAAGCTGATTGTTCTCTTGCCTTCCGGCTTAAAGGACGGAGAATATACCTTGACGGTGACCACGCAATACACCCCCGGCAAGACTTTGCTGAAAACTCCGCGGCATGCCTTGCAGACGATTTATATAGGTGAAGCTCCTGCCGGGGGCGGCTCCAGTAGCGGCGGCGACAGTGGTTCTGGCAGCGACGGCGACCAGAGCGAGAACCCGTTAGGGTAAAGGCAACTGACAAAGCATCAATGGTAGGGTAACAAAACGTCAATGGTAGGGTGACAAGGCATCAATGGCAGGTTACCATAAGAGGCAGACCCGGAGTATCCGAGCCTGCCTCTTCCCTTTGACACAACTAAAATCTGCACTATATAGATTGAAATTGCTGGTTGATGGCGATTCGTCTAAACAAAATCTTTCAAATCTTGTTGTAGTTTCTGGCGGGTGAAGAAGATGCGACTCTTCACAGTGCCCAGAGGAAGTCCTAACTTCTCTGCGATTTCGCGGTACTTGAAACCGGAAACATGCATGGAGAAAGGAATCTTGTACTCGCGCGGCAGAGCGTTGACAATGCGGTGCATCTCTTTCAGGTCGTAGGCGCTTTCGGTATTCTCGGAAGCGGCGTCGCGCGGCAGGTTAAGGTGATAGAGATTGTCTGTCTGATCCACAAACGTTTGGTCGCGTACCACTTTGCGGTAGTTATTTATAAAGATATTGCGCATGATGGTATATATCCAACCTTTGAAATTGGTATCGGGCGTGTATTTCTCTTCATTATCCAGAGCTTTCAGAGAGGTCTCTTGCAAGAGGTCGTTGGCTTCTTCACGGTCGGAGGTTAATTTGTATGCAAAACGTAATAAGTCGTCTTGAACTCCGAGCAGGTCTTTTTTAAATGTTATACTGTTCATATGTGCTATGTTTTTTTATTTACTTGTTCGTTTAATTTGGTGTTGCAAGTTTACGAAAGAATTCTCTCCATAGCCGACGAATTTCAAACACAATTTAGGGGAAAAACTAACAATTGATAGGTGTCAGGTGCTTTTTGATAGATTTTGGGTGCAGTTTTCTATCAATTTCTTGCGATTAATTAAAAAGATGAGTTAATTTTGCACATTCATTTCATCGAAAAAAGAATGGCTGACGACTCTTTATTTTTGATTGACATAGACAAGATACTTCGGGAGAAAGCTCCGAAGCAGTCCAGGTACATCCCCAAGTTCGTCGTTTCTTACCTGAAGCATATCGTTCATCAGGAGGAGCTGAATGTCTTTTTGCGGGAGTCGAAAGATAAAGTCGGAGTAGATTTCCTGGAAGCATGTCTGGAGTTCCTCGATGCCAATATTGTGGTGAAAGGGAAAGAAAATCTGCCTGAAGAAGGACTTTATACCTTTGTATCCAACCATCCCTTGGGTGGACAGGACGGAGTAGCGCTGGGCTATGTGCTGGGCAGCTTCTACGACGGTAAGGTGAAATATATGGTCAACGACCTGCTGATGAACCTGCGTGGGTTGGCTCCGCTTTGCATCCCTATCAACAAGACCGGCAAGCAAGCCAAGGACTTTCCCCGGATGGTAGAAGCAGGATTTGCTTCGGACGACCAGCTGATAATGTTCCCCGCCGGACTGTGTTCGCGCAGGCAGAATGGAGTGATCCGTGACCTGGAATGGAAAAAGGCGTTTATCGTAAAGAGCGTGGAAGCGCATCGGGATGTAGTCCCCATTCACTTCGAGGGACGGAATTCCAATTTCTTCTATAATCTCGCCAATCTTTGCAAGGCTTTGGGCATCAAGTTCAATATCGCCATGCTCTATCTGGCGGACGAGATGCTGAAGAACCGTCACAAAACATTTACCATCACCATAGGAAAACCCATCCCCTGGCAGACTTTCGACAAGTCGAGGACGCCGGCACAATGGGCGCAATATGTGAAGGAGATCGTATATAAATTGTAGAAATACCGTATTTAAAGAAGAACTACTAATAAGAAAATATGGAAGATATTATTGCACCGATAAGCAAGGAACTGCTGAAAGCGGAATTGACTGAAGAGAAACGCCTGCGCATGACGAACAGAAGTCATAACCAGATATATATCATTACCGCTCAGGATTCTCCGAATACGATGAAGGAAATCGGACGCCTGCGCGAGATTGCATTCCGTGCTGCGGGAGGTGGTACCGGCGAATCTATGGATATCGACGAATACGATATCATGGAGAACCCCTACAAGCAACTGATTGTATGGAACCCGGAAGCTGAAGAAATCTTAGGCGGTTACCGCTACATCCTGGGTACGGATGTCCGGTTCGACGAGCACAATGTTCCCATTCTGGCAACGGCCCACATGTTCAACTTCTCTGAAAAGTTCCTGAAGGAGTATCTTCCTACTACGATAGAGTTGGGACGTTCGTTCGTTACGCTGGAATATCAGTCTACCCGCACTGACAGCAAAGGCTTGTTTGCCCTCGACAATCTGTGGGACGGTCTGGGCGCCTTGACGGTAGTGATGCCAAACGTGAAGTACTTTTTTGGCAAGGTGACCATGTATCCCAGTTATCACCGCCAGGGACGTGACATGATACTCTATTTCCTGAAGAAACATTTCCCCGATAAGGATAATCTGATTACTCCGATGAAACCGTTGGAAATGGAGGCCGATGAGAAAGAACTGGCTGCTCTGTTCTGTAAGGATACTTTCAAAGAGGACTATAAAATATTGAATTGCGAAATCCGTAAGTTGGGATATAACATTCCTCCTTTGGTGAATGCTTATATGAGTCTCAGTCCCACGATGCGTATGTTTGGTACCGCTATCAACTACGGCTTTGGCGATGTGGAAGAGACCGGTATTCTGATTGCAGTCGATGAGATATTGGCCGAAAAGCGCATCCGTCATATCCAGTCGTTTATTGAAAACGAACCGGAGGCATGCAAGATTACATCGGGGGCGAACAATATACTTAGCGCCAGCAAATAAAATAGTTGCCGGCTATTTATACCGCCGGCAGACTATTGCCATTAATCTTTCTGTATAAGTCCAGCGCATAGACATCCGTCATGCCCGAAACATAATCCAATACCGCCTGTATTCTTTCGTAGAGTGCAGGCGCTTTTATGTTATATTGCCCCGAAACGCGGTTGATGAGCAATTGGGAGTAGGCCTTTTCGGGGGAGCGTACGGCATCGATCATCAATTCGAGCAGCGTGCTGATGATGCGGAAACCGGCAAGTTCGATGTCCAATACATCTCGCGAACGGTATATCTTCTCGAAAGAAAGGTCTGCACAATGCTTGTAGGCGGCAGCGGGCAGTTCGGAGATGTGCCTGATGAGGCTTCCTTCAAATTCTCCTTTCAGTATCTTCTCCTCATTGTCCAGGAAAGCCTGGGTACACTCGCGGATGAGCAGGCCGATGACGCACGAACGCAGATAGGCAATCTGTTCGTTGAGATCGCTTACGATATGCAGTGTTTCGAGCATGTGCGCTTTTCGTTCGTCCGGGAAGTAGGAGAGCAACAGGTCTTGCGTTTCCTGGGTGGTAAGTATCTTCAGCTTATGTGCGTCTTCGATATCCATCATTTGATAGCAGATGTCATCGGCAGCCTCTACGAGGTACACCAACGGATGACGGGCATACTTCAGCGGGGAGTCGTTCAGCTTCTTCATTCCCAGTTCCTCGGCAATCCGGTGGAAACTTTCTTCTTCGGTGGTGAAGAAGCCGAATTTGGATTTCTTACCGGCCAGGCTCGATGAAAAGGGATATTTTACGATGCTGGCAAGTGTGGAGTAGGTGAGCACGAAGCCGCCTTTCCGCCTTCCTTCGAACTGGTGGGTGAGGAGCCGGAAAGCGTTGGCATTACCTTCAAAGTGCGTCAGGTCTTCCCACTGGGCAGCGGTCAGCAACTCTTTCAGTACCATGCCTTTCCCTTCGGAGAAGTAGGTGGAGATGGCACGCTCGCCGGAGTGGCCGAAAGGCGGGTTGCCTAAATCGTGTGCCAGACAGGCGGCGGAAACTATCGAACCGATCTCCGGTAAATAGGAGTTCTGCAAGTCCGGATGGCGGGAGAGGATGGCTTTGGAAACATCGTTCCCTAAAGAACGTCCCACGCACGAAACTTCGAGGCTGTGCGTCAGTCGGTTGTGAACGAAGATACTGCCCGGCAGGGGAAAGACCTGCGTCTTGTTCTGCAACCGGCGGAAGGGAGCGGAGAATACAAGGCGGTCATAATCCCGCTGGAATTCTGAACGGTTTTCGTGACGTTCGCGGTGAAATTCTTCCAGTCCGAAGCGTTTGGCAGATATAAGGGTATTCCAATCCATCATGGCTGTTTACTATTTAGCTGTGTGCGATTTACAAATGAAGTTACTATTATTTAACTGCAAATGTATCACTATTTTGCTTCAAAAACTGTATTTTCGCCCGTTAAATACTAAATAAACGAATGTAAATAAGATGTTGAACGTACAAATCATCAATAAATCGAAGCATCCGCTTCCGGCTTACGCTACCGAATTATCCGCAGGAATGGACATCCGTGCAAACCTTGAAGAACCGATCTCTTTGGCTCCGCTGCAGCGCTGCCTGGTGCCTACGGGACTTTACATTGCTCTGCCTGCCGGCTTTGAAGCACAGATACGCCCGCGCAGCGGATTGGCCATCAAGAAAGGTATTGCCGTATTGAACTCTCCCGGAACGATTGATGCCGATTATCGGGGTGAAATTTGTATTATCCTCATAAACCTTTCTTCCGAGACATTTGTCATTGAAGATGGAGAGCGTATTGCCCAAATGGTAATAGCCCGTCACGAGCAGGCCGTCTGGCAAAACGTGGAGGTGCTGGACGAGACGGAACGCGGTGCCGGAGGGTTCGGGCATACGGGGGTATAATTGTGGTAATGTGGTAATGTGATAATGTGATAATTGATGAAACTTAGAATTAACATAGTATTATTCCTGCTGTTGAACTGCTTCTTGTTCTCTTCTGTAGCTTTGGGTGCCGAGGCAACTGCTAAGAAGAAGAAGAAAAAGAAAACAGAAGAGAAGGCGGCTCTTCCCGTGCAGGGGCTGACTCCCGAACAGCAACGCAGATACGACTACTTCTTCCTGGAAGCTGCCCGCCTGAAAGTTCAGAAAGACTATGATGCAGCTTTCGACTTGTTGCAGCACTGTCTGACTATCAACCCGAATGCTTCATCGGCTTTGTATGAAGTGGCACAGTACTACATGTTCCTCAAGCAAATGCCCCAGGGCGAAGCCGCCTTGGAGAAGGCGGTGGAGAACGATCCCGATAACTACTGGTACAGCCAGGGATTGGCCAATTTGTACCTGCAACAGAACGAGACGGAGAAAGCCGCTACTCTGCTGGAAAGTATGGTTACCCGTTTCTCCGACAAGATGGACCCGCTGTACAACCTGTTGGAGATCTATAACCGCCAGGAAGAGTATGATAAAGTAATCGACGTCCTGAACAAGCTCGAAGAGCGGATGGGCAAGAACGAGCAGTTGAGTATGGAGAAGTTCCGTATTTATCTGCAGAAGAAAGACGATAAGAGTGCTTTCCGCGAAATAGAGAGCCTGGTGGCCGAATATCCCATGGACACGCGTTATCAGATTGTACTGGGCGATGTGTACATGCAGAACGGCAAGAAGGACCAGGCGTATGACATCTACAAGAAAGTGCTGGCCGAGGAACCGGACAATGCAATGGCCATGTACTCGCTGGCTTCTTACTACGAAGAAACAGGGCAGAAGGAACTTTATGAGCAGCAGTTGGATACGTTGTTGCTGAACAGGAAAGTGCCTTCGGACACCAAACTAAGCGTAATGCGCCAATTCATCGTGCAGAATGAGCAGGACGGAAAGGACAGTACCCGCGTCATCACTCTCTTCAGCCGCATCATGGAGCAAGACCCGGACGATGCACAACTGCCGCTGCTGTATGCCCAATACTTGCTTTCTAAGGGAATGAACAAGGAGGCTTGGCCTGTACTGCGCCAAGTGCTGGCCATTGATCCTACGAATACAGCGGCACGCATGATGTTGCTGGGCGAAGCTGTACGTCAGGAAGATTACGAAGAAATTATACGCTTGTGCGAAGCCGGTGTCGAGGCAAGTCCCGATATGCTGGAATTCTATTTCTACCTGGCCATAGCCTATAATCAGGCGGAACGGACAGACGATGCCCTTGCCATCTGCCAGCGTGCCCTGACGCATATTAAAGACAACAGTAAGAAGGAGGTTATCTCCGACTTCTATGCCATCATCGGAGATGCTTATCACACCAAGAACCAGCATGACGATGCCTATGCCGCCTACGACTCGGCTTTGGTATACAATCCCTCGAATATCGGTGTCCTGAATAACTATGCCTACTATCTTTCCGTGGAACGTCGCGACCTGGATAAGGCAGAGGAAATGAGTTATAAGACGGTGAAGGCCGAGCCGAATAACTCCACGTACCTCGATACCTATGCGTGGATCTTGTTTGAGAAAGGGAATTATGCCGAGGCGCGCCTCTATATAGACGATGCCTTGAAGAACGAGGGAGATAAAAGTGATGTCATCGTGGAGCATTGCGGAGACATTTATTACATGACGGGCGATGTGGACGGTGCCTTGAAGTTCTGGAAACAGGCATTGGAGGCAGGCAGCAAGTCCAAAACCCTGAAACAGAAAATACAAAAAAAGAAATATATAGCAGATGAAACTAAACCTACCGAATAAGAGCGCGGCAAAAAACTTCCGCTTTCTGTCTTTGATTCTTTTGATGGCTGTATGCCTTGCCGGTTGTAAGACGTCACGTCAGGCAAGTTTGTCCAAAGATTCCGGATATCTGTCTTCTAAGGTGCAACTGACTGTTCCACATAAAGATGCGATTCTTACCGTGAACGGCACGATGAAAATGAAGAGTGGTGAATGCGTGCAGCTATCCTTCCTGATGCCGATACTCCGTTCGGAAGTGGCACGCCTGGAAGCTACCCAGGATGAAATATTGCTGGTGGACCGTATGGGGAAACGCTATGTGCGCGCCACACGCAAAGAGCTCAAGGATGTGTTGCCCAGAAAGGCAGACTTTGCCCATCTGGAGAAACTGCTTTATGCCGCCTCCAAGCCCAACGGCAAGAAGGTGCTGACGGGTAAAGAACTGGGTATCCCTGCTTTGGAAAAAGGAAAAATAGAGCTTTCTGATTTCTCGGATAAAGCATTCACGATAACACCCACCAAGCTTTCCCAGAGATATAAGGAAGTTCCATTGGAAGAACTTTTGGAAATGCTGATGAGTTTATGAAACGTCTCCTTTGTATTTTGACAGGTTGTTTCTGCCTTGTTTTCCCACTTCTTGCCCAGTCCAACAAGCTGATTAAAGAATTGGAAAGCAAACGCGGGGCTTTGCAACAGCAGATTGCAGAGTCCGAAACACTCTTGATAACTACAAAGAAAGATGTAGGTAGCCAGCTGAACGGCCTGGCTGCACTGACCGGACAGATAGAAGAACGAAAGCGCTACATCCTTGCCATCAACAGTGATGTAGAGTCCATAGAACGTGAGTTGGGCTCCCTGCAACGCCAACTGACCCGCTTGCAAAAGGATCTGCAGGACAAGAAGCAGAAGTATGAGTCGTCTGTCCAATACCTCTATAAGAATCGCTCCATTGAGGAGAAGCTGATGTTTATCTTCTCTGCCAAGAGCCTGGCACAGACCTATCGGCGTCTGCGCTATGTGCGTGAGTATGCCACCTATCAGCGCCTGCAGGGTGAGGAAGTGCTGAAGAAGCAAGAGCAAGTGAACCGCAAAAGAACAGAGCTTCAGCAAGTGAAGGCTGCCAAGGAAAACTTACTGAAAGAGCGTGAAGAAGAAAAGCTGAAACTGGAGGCGCAGGAGAAAGAGAAAAAGACACTGGTTGCCAACTTGCAAAAGAAGCAACGTGGCTTGCAGAACGAACTTGCCAAGAAACGCCGCGAAGCCAATCAGCTCAATGCCCGCATCGACCGCCTGATAGCAGAAGAAATAGAGAAAGCCCGTAAGCGTGCCGAAGCAGAAGCACGCCGTGAGGCTGCTGCCCGTAAGAAGGCTGCCGAGAAAACAGAAAAGACCGATAAGCCTGCAACCGCTTCCACTTCTACGTCTGCAAAGCCTAAAGCTGCTCCTTTGGAAACTTACTCCATGAGCAAGGCCGACCGTGAACTGTCCGGTAACTTTGCCAGTAACCGCGGGAAACTACCGATGCCCATTACCGGCTCTTATATCATCACCAGCCACTACGGTCAATATACCGTTGAGGGATTGCGCAACGTCAAACTGGATAATAAAGGCATTGATATCCAAGGTAAACCGGGAGCACAGGCCCGTGCCATATTCGACGGTAAGGTTGCCGCAGTCTTCAAGTTGAACGGGCTATTCAATATCCTGGTCCGCCACGGCAACTATATCTCCGTGTATTGTAACCTGTCTTCCGCTTCCGTAAAGCAAGGTGATGATGTCACTACCAAGCAGCCGCTCGGACAAATCTTCTCCGATGGCACCGACAATGGCCGTACAGTGCTGCACTTCCAGTTAAGAAAGGAAAAGGAGAAACTGAATCCGGAGCCGTGGTTGAACCGCTAATCGGCTGAACACTAAAACTGCATGCCGTCAAGTAGCTCTAAATAAAGTGCTATCGCTTCTTCTATCTCCTTAATGAAGATAAATTCGTCAGCCGTGTGCGAGCGGGCACTCTTGCCCGGTCCCATCTTTAGTGAGGGGAAAGACATCAGTGCCTGGTCCGACAGAGTAGGGGAGCCGAAGGGAACTCGTCCCAATGAAATGGCTTTCTGTACAATCGGGTGAGTTTCTTCCACATGCGAGGAGCTCAGGCGGAAAGAGCGTGCCTTGGCCTCGCACGTAATGTGCTTCTGTATTTCGGCAAAAAGTTCCTGGTTGGTGTAGCATTCGTTGCTGCGGATATCTACCACGAAAGTGCAGCGGTCGGGGATGACGTTGTGCTGTGTACCTGCATTGACCATCGTTACACTCATCTTTACCGGTCCCAGCAGCGGTGACTCTTTGGCGAAGCGGTAATCGCGGAACCAGGCAATGTCGTCCAATACCTTATATATAGCATTGTCTCCTTCGTTGCGTGCAGCATGTCCCGATTTTCCATAAGCGGTAACGTCCAGCACCATCAGGCCTTTTTCTGCAATGGCGGGCTGCATTTCCGTAGGCTCTCCCACAATGGCAAACTGTATGGGCGGCAGTTCCGGCAACACACATTCTATTCCCCCTTTGCCCGATACTTCTTCTTCGCAAGATGCCAGGAATATCATATTATAAGCCTGCGTAGTGCGGCACAGTTGCAGAAATACCTGCAACAGACTGACTACACTTGCTCCGGCATCGTTACTGCCCAGTCCGTACAACTTTCCGTTGCTCTCCAATGTTGGTGCGAACGGATCTTTTCTCCATCCATTGACGGGTTTCACCGTGTCGATATGCGAATTCAGCAGCAGCGTCGGCTTCTTCAAATCGAACATCGGACTGAGGCACCAAATGTTGTTACCTTTTCTTCCCGTCTCCATTCCCTGCATTTCGATGTAATTCTGCAGACAATCTGCTGCCTTTTCTTCATCGCGACTTATTGAAGGAATGGATATTAGCGACTTGAGGAGTCCGGCAGCTTCGGTTACAAGGGTTGGTATGTCATTTATCATATTGCGTATGTATTTAATGGATAATTTAAGCACAAATCTACGAATGTTTTTTTAATAAATATGTCAATTTTGTGAATATTTGGCAGATTGCTACGACGAAAGCCAGATGACAAAAGTATGCAAAAAAGAGATTATTTCTTTGCTTTATGATGGTAATACTTATAATATTTTTATATTTGCACCCGATTTCATGAAAAAATGTTTTAAATGTCAAAGATAACTTCTGGTTGATGATTACTGCGCGACGGAGTATTTATTAATATATATTACACATTTATGAATAGATTTATTGGATTATTCTGTGGGCTCTTCTTGTGCCTTGCTACCTATGCGCAAGAAATCACAGTCAAAGGTAAGGTTACTGCTCAAGGCGAAGAAATGCCAGGGGTAACTGTAATGGTGAAAGGTAGTAGTGGAATAGGTACGATTACCTCAGTAGATGGTACCTATTCAATAAAAGTCGATGCAAAAGGAACCTTGGTTTTTTCCTATATCGGCTATGAAACAGTGGAAGCGCCTGTAGGAAACAGGCAGACTGTAAACGTGGAGCTGAAAGAAGCTTCATTGACTGTAGATGAGGTGGTTATTACCGTTCCCTATGGTACTGCTAAGAAATCAACGTTTACCGGTTCGGCCGGCGTGGTAGATAAGAAGATTATCGCATCCTCCCAAGTAAGTAGTGTATCGAAGGCTTTGCAAGGAAGTGTGGCTGGTTTGCAGTCATTCTCTACCAGCGGTCAGCCGGGCGAAGATGCCAGCATCTATATACGTGGTGTCGGTTCGGTCAATGCATCGACTACTCCGCTTTATGTAGTGGATGGTGTGCCTTACGACGGAGCCCTGTCTTCTATTTCTTCACAAGATATCGCTTCTGTTACGGTATTGAAAGATGCTGCTGCCGCTACGTTGTACGGTTCGCGTGCTGCTAACGGTGTGATCATGATTACTACCAAGCAAGGCTCCGAGTCTGCACCTACCATTGAGTTGTCGGCCAAGTACGGTTTCTCAAGCCGTGCGGTGAGAGATTACGACCAGGTAAGTACCAATGATTATTTCATGTTGCAATGGGAAGCCATGCGCAACAAGTATATGGATGACAAGCATTCGGCAGAAGATGCAGCACAAAGAGCTTCTTCCGAACTGGCATCGCTGCTCGGTATCAATCCTTATGGCAGCAAGTATCCCCAGCCGGTAGGTCTGGATGGCAAGTTGGTTGCCGGAGCTACTCCGTTGTGGAATGATGATTGGGAAGATGCTTTGACGCAGAATGCCCATTACGCAGACTTGAGTGCCCGTATTTCCGGTGGTAACAAGACTACGAAATATTATTTCTCCCTGGGCTACCTGGATGACCAAGGTGCTTACATCTGTTCCGGTTTCAAACGCTACACGCTGCGTATGAACATCACTTCGAATCTGCGCAAATGGTTGCAGGTAGGTTTGAATGCTTCCGGTACTCACTCTGCACAGGACTATCCGAAGCAGAACGATACAGCCATCGGTAATGTGGTATTGGCTGCACGTGCATTGCCCTCATTCTATCCGGTGTACGAACGCGATCCTGATACCGGTGCGTACTTGCGCGATGATGACGGAAACAAAATCTACGATTACGGTAAGTACCGTAAGGGCTCCTATAATGGTTACAACTTTGTCCAGTCCATGCCTTATGACAAGCATGAGATAAAACGTGATGCAGCCTCCGTCCGCGGATTCCTTCAGATTACTCCGATTGAAGGATTGAGCTACAAGATGTCAATGAACGTTGACTATAACAGCAAGTTCTCACACGATTATTCAAATCCTACTTATGGAAAGGAACCTCTGGTAGGTTCTGTTAGCAAGTCCAATTACCGTACTACGGGTATGACATTCAACAACGTAATCAACTGGGAGCGTACTTTCGATGAAAAGCATCAGGTTCGCGTGATGGCGGGACAAGAATATTATGAATACAATACTTCCAATTTCAGCGGTTCGCGTTCGGGCGTTATTTCCGACGGTTACTATGAGCCGGACGTAGCTTCTACACTGACCGGTTTTGGCGGAAACAGCGACCAGTATAAGTTGCTGAGTTATTTCGGAAGTGCCGAATACTCCTTCAAGCAGAAATATTTCGTGTCGGCATCTATACGTACCGACGGTTCGTCACGTTTCCACCCCGATAATCGCTGGGGAACATTCTGGTCATTCGGTGGATCCTGGAGAATCTCACAGGAGAAGTTCATGGAAGCAGCTGCCGATAGCTGGTTGTCCAACTTGAGCCTCCGTGCCAGCTATGGTGCCCAGGGTAATGATAACGTAGGCTACTATGCTTACCCTGAGCTGTACAGAATCGGCAGCTTCCTGGGCGAAACCACTTTGCATGCTTCCCGTCTGGAAACTCCCGACCTGACTTGGGAAACCAACTTGAACCTGAATATCGGTCTGGACTTCGGATTCCTGAACAACCGCATTAACGGTACGATTGAGTACTTCAACCGTGCTTCCAAAGACCTGCTGTTCAGCCGCGACTTGATTCCTTCTTCAGGTTTCAGCTCAATCGATGCCAACATCGGTAAGCTGAAGAACTACGGTTGGGAATTCACGGTAAACGGTACTCCGGTTCTTACCAAAGACTGGAAATGGGTGTTGTCTGTCAATGCCACCACTTATAAGAACAAGATTGTAGAACTGCCTACCGAGGTGATGTGGAACAGTTCGAAGAAATGGGTTGTAGGCGGTTCGCTTTACGACTACTGGCTGTACGAATGGGCCGGTGTAAATCCTGAGAACGGTGATGCACAGTGGGCCTATTACGACAAAGAAGGAAACAGACACGTGACCAATAACTATTCAGAATTGAATTCGGATTACAAAGTGAAGTGTGGCAGTTCATTGCCCAAGGTGAGCGGTGGCTTCCAATCCGACCTTACCTGGAAGAACCTCTCTTTATCGGCAATGTTTGCTTATGCCATTGGTGGAAAGGTATATAACAATGATATCACGATGTTGATGCGAGTAAATGGCGGTAATGGCGACACGATGAGCAAAGAGCTTCTGAACCGTTGGACGCCTGAGAATAGAAATACAGACGTACCCCGTCTGGTCCAGGAAGGAACGAGCAAGTTTACTTCTGCTTCTACCCGCTGGTTGGTCGACCGTTCTTTCCTGCGTCTGAAAACGCTTACCTTGAATTACAACTTGCCGAAGGCCTGGTTACATACAATGACCATCAAAGATGCGAGCGTGTTTGTACAGGGCGAGAACCTGCTGACATTCAGCAAGCAACAAGGTCTGGATCCCGAACAACCCATCAGCGGTTCGGTTTCTTACCGTTATCCGGCCATGAAAACATTCTCATTCGGTATTAATGTGAAACTCTAAAATGAAGACGACTATGAAGATAGATATTAAAAAGATATGTGTCGCTGTTTTAGCGATGTGCATGGTGACTGCATGTGATTTGGATACCTCCCCTACGGTTTCGCTCGATGCCAGTGGCGTATATAAAGATACGAAAAATGCTGAGCGCGTGTTGAGAGGAGTATGGAACTATGTATTTAATGAAGGCCTCAGTTATGCTTCTCTGGGATATGGTACTATTATGTTGAGCGACGACTTTGCCGGTTCCGACGCGGTAAGAACTTTAAGCTACGGACTCTCTGCCAGCTACAATCTGACGAACGGATACTCGCGAGGCGAACATTGCCGTGCGTTGTGGGATTTGATGTACGACCCGATCAACAACTGTAACGCCATCCTGAAGCATATCGACGACGTTTCCGGTTCCAAGGAAGAGAAAGACCGTATCAAAGGACAGACTTATGCCAGCCGTGCTTTCATGTACCTGGTACTGGCTTCCCACTACTCTTTTGCCATCGACAAAGACCCGGATGCTGTCTGCGTGCCTATTTATACCGAACCTACGGACTACAATCAGGCGGTCAACGGACAACCGGCCGCCAGTGTTTCCGAAGTATATGCCCAGGTTCTCAGCGACTTGAAGAATGCGCTGGAGCTGATCCCCGAGAACTATTCGCATGGCAATGATGCAACCAAGCAATATCAGATAGACCATTTGGTGGCATTGGGTCTGATGGCACGTGCCAGCCTGTATGCCCGTCACTGGGACGATGCCTACAAATATGCAACGGCTGCTTTGGCCATCAACCCTTACCTGATGAACGAAGAAGAGTACAAGAGCGGCTTCAACGACTACACTAACAAGGAATGGATGTGGAGCTTGTCATGCACGATCGATGACAATGACCCCTGCTACCTGTTCTACTTTAAAGACTGTACGCCCGAGAGCGGTGGCTACACCAGCCTCAATACCGACCCCTATTTCAAGGAAAAACTTGATGACACCGACTATCGTAAAGACTTGTTCAACTGGGGACAGACTGCTTATCAGGATTGGGCTCTGCTGAATAACAAGTTCAGATTCAAGGATATCGAGAACATGCTGGGAGATATCGTCATGATGCGTACCTCGGAAATGTATCTGATTAAGGCTGAAGCTGCCGCACACATTGCAGGCAAAGAAAGCGAAGCGCAACAAACCTTACAGATAATGCGCGATGCCCGTACCAAAGCCGGAATGAAGGCCAGGACCGTAACAGAAACCGGTGAGGCTCTGATTAAGGAAATCTGGATGGAACGCCGCAGAGAGTTGTGGGGCGAAGGCTTCTCGTTGGTGGACATTATCCGCAACCAGCAGCCGGTAGAGCGCAAGGAGTATAACGGTATTGCCACCAAGCCCGACGGTACTCCGATTCTGGATAAAGATGGCAAGACCATTCCCGTGAAAGGCCATACCATCACCAGCCTGCCCGACAAGACGGACTTTGTTCCCAACAGCATATACTATTTGCTTCGCATTCCCGAAAAGGAAGAACTGCAGAATCCGGTTCTTTACTCTAAACACCCGAAACTTCCCGAATACGTATTAGAAAAGTAAACGGAACGTTTCATAAGATTCATTACTCCTTCCTGCTGCAAGCATCTGCTGAAGACCTTGCCGGCGGGGAGGAGTAATTCATTTATAGGGTTGGCGTAGCTCCCCTATAAACGCTCTTATTGAAAAAGAGCCCTGAAAACTAAATTGTTTCAGATGAAACTATTACCTTTGCACCGTATTTACCAATTCATAAAGTTATGACTTATCATCATTTATCTGTCCTGATACACCGCCAGGCAGAGAAGTATGGAGACAAAGTTGCCTTGAAATACAGGGACTACGAGACTGCAAGATGGATACCGATATCCTGGAACGAGTTCTCTCAAACCATACACCAGACAGCCAATGCGATGGCAGCGCTGGGGATAGAGGTGCAAGAAAATATCGGCCTCTTCTCTCAAAACAAGCCGGAATGTCTTTATGCCGATTTCGCTGCATTTGCCAACCGCGCGGTGACCATACCCCTGTATGCCACCAGCTCCGCAGCCCAGGCGCAATATATCATCGACGATGCCCAGATACGCTATGTGTTCGTGGGCGAACAATACCAGTACGATGCCGCTTTCAGTATCTTCGGCTTCTGCCGCTCCCTGCAACAGCTGATTATCTTCGACCGTGCCGTCGTAAAAGATCCCCGCGACATGACCTCCATCTACTACGATGAATTCCTGGCGATGGGCGAAGACCTGAAGTACAGCGTCGTTGTAGACGAGCGCACCTCCGAGGCTTCGGACGACGACCTTGCCAACATCCTCTATACCTCCGGTACCACGGGCGAGCCGAAAGGCGTCATGCTCCACCACTTCAACTACCGCGAAGCCCTGCGCATCCACGACATCCGCCTTCCCTTCATGACCGACCAGGACGTCTCCATGAACTTCCTCCCGCTGACGCACGTCTTCGAGAAAGCCTGGACCTACCTCTGCCTCCACCGGGGCGTGCAGGTATGCGTCAACCTCCGTCCGGCGGACATCCAGACCACCATCAAGGAGATACGCCCCACGCTGATGTGCAGCGTCCCCCGTTTCTGGGAGAAGGTCTATGCTGGCGTACAAGAGAAGATAGCACAGGAAACCGGCTTGCGGAGAGCAATGATGCTGGACGCCATCAAGGTAGGGCGCATCCACAACATCGACTACCTGCGCCAGGGCAAGACTCCCCCTATGCTGCTCCACCTGAAGTACAAGTTCTACGAAAAGACCATATACGCCCTGCTGAAGAAGACCATCGGTATAGAGAACGGCAACTTCTTCCCCACAGCCGGTGCTGCCGTATCCGATGAAATCTGCGAGTTTGTGCACTCGGTAGGCATCAACATGGTGGTGGGTTACGGCCTGACGGAATCTACGGCTACCGTCTCCTGCTTCCTCAACGAGGGCTACGAGATCGGCTCCGTGGGCACAGTGATGCCCGGTGTGGAGGTGAAGATCGGCGAAAACAACGAGATACTTCTTCGTGGCAAGACCATCACCACCGGCTACTACAAGAAGCCGGAAGCTACTGCCGCTGCCATCGACCCGGACGGTTGGTTCCATACCGGCGATGCCGGCTATCTGAAAGAAGATCATCTGTACCTCACCGAGCGCATCAAGGACTTGTTCAAGACCTCGAACGGAAAGTACATCTCTCCGCAAGTGCTGGAAACGAAGCTCGCCATCGACCGCTACATCGACCAGATAGCCATCATAGCCGATGAGCGCAAGTTTGTTTCTGCCCTCATCGTTCCCGTCTACGGTTTGGTGAAGGACTATGCCAAAGAGAAAGGCATTGCATACGGCAACATGGAAGAGCTCTTGCAGCATCCCAAGATACAAGCCTTGTTCCGTGCCCGCATCGACACCCTGCAACAGCAGTTTGCCCACTACGAGCAGGTGAAGCGCTTTACCCTGCTCTCCGAGCCGTTCAGCATGGAGCGTGGCGAACTGACCAATACCTTGAAGCTGAAACGTCCCGTCGTGGCGAAGAACTACAAGGAGCAGATTGATAAGATGTACGAAGAATAACCCTCCGTTGCAAGCAACTTATTAGCCTGACGGCTGAAACATACGGGCCGGACAGCGGGAAGACTATTCCCTGTTGTCCGGCTCTCTATTTGTACTCATGCACAAGATGGCATCTTATGTTGCTCAAGATGGCATCTTATGCTACACAAGATGGCATCTTGTGCAGTACATCCAGTAGTGTTCAATCCGACAAGTAATAGTGTTCTGTCCGATAACAAATAATGTTCTGCAGGACAGCAAGCAATGTTCCGGGCAACAGCAAGTAATGTTCCGCAGCACAACAAATAATGTTTGCCTTATCTTTTGCAGGAAACGATGCGCCGATTTTTCTTTGCTTAATTAATTGTTTGTGTTATCTTTGTCTCAATCAATAATACAGCTATGTCTTCTCAAATAGAACATGTTATAACCTTTAATCAGTTGTATGAAGAGTATAATCAGCGTTTCATTCGCTTTGCCCGAAGCTATGTCACGGCGAATGAGATAGCCGAAGACATTGTCAATGACAGCTTCATGTACTATTGGGAAAACAAGCACAGTATTACCGACCAGAATATCTCCTCCTATCTGCTGACAGTGGTAAAGCATAAGTGCATCAATTACCTGAAGCGCCTCGCCCTGGAAGAGCAGGCAAGAGACCGTTTTCAGTCCCTGGAAGAGTGGGAACTCCAACTTAGAATCAGTACCCTGGAGGCATGCGACCCCGAAAAACTGCTATCCGACGAGATACAAACGCTTGTACAGCAAGCCCTGCGCTCCATGCCCGCGCAGACACGAGACATACTGATACGTAGCCGCTACCAGTCACAATCCAATAAAGAAATAGCTTCGCAGCTCGGCATTTCCGTCAAAGCCGTAGAGTACCACATGACGCGTGCCCTGAAAACCTTGCGTACCTTCCTGAAGGATTACTTCCCCATCTGGTTGCTTTATTTCTAATCATCCTTCTCTTTTAGATTTATTAACAAGAAAAGCTTTTCCTCTCTTTAGGGTTTAAAAACTCTCGCTTGCTTGTTATATAAAAGGGACAATATGGAAAAGGGAACTCTATACAGATTTTTTGCAGGATCGGCTTCTGACGCAGAGAAGGAAGCCATTAAAATGTGGCTGGAAGAAGATGCCGCCCATCGGCAGGAGCTGCTGAAAGAACGAGCGTTCTATGACGCAGTGATGCTGGCCGATGAGAAACAAGCCTTGGCGGTACGCCGTCCGGTTCATCACTTCAGGAGCCTGGCCGTGCAGACCATGAAATGGGCAGCCGTCATACTGGTTGCATTCGTCTCCAGCTATATGTTTTTGGATCAAAAGTACAGCTCTTTGGAAGTTGCCACCAATACGATAACTGTCCCTCCGGGACAACGCGTCAATCTCTCCTTGTCCGACGGAACGAAGGTATGCCTCAATGCAGGCTCCACCTTCACTTATCCGGCTCTTTTTGCCGAAGATACGCGCAAGGTGGAACTGGACGGTGAAGCCTTCTTCGAGGTCTCCGCCAACAAGAAAAGACCGTTCATCGTACATACCGGCATCTGCGACGTAGAAGTGCTTGGAACCAAGTTCAACGTAGACGCCTACGGCAACGACGATACCTTCTCCGCCGCCCTGATGGAAGGCTTGATTAAGGTAAAGAACAACGCCGATCCTGCCAATGTGGTCCACTTGTCTCCCAATCATAAAGTAACCTTGTCCGGCGGCAAATTGGCTGTCAGCGATATACGCGACTACGACATCTATCGCTGGAAAGAAGGCCTCATCTGCTTCAAGGACCTGAACTTTATAGACCTGCTGAGACGGATCGAGAAATACTATGGAGTGGAACTTGTCATCGAGAACCATTCGCTGTCCAAGCACGCCTTTAGCGGTACCTTCCGCATCTCGGACGGCATCGAGAATCTGCTGCGTGTGCTGCAAAAGGATGTCAACTACCAGTACACCCGCTCCGAAGACGGAAACGTAATCTATATCAAATAATCATACCCTAATCTTCTAAAAACCATTCAGCCTATGGGAAAAGAATAAACATGAAAGTATAGAAAGATTCCACTTTCTCCTTATGTCCTCATACCCACTTTTTGAAACCTTTTAAAAGTACAAATGTAATGAAAAAACACACTTTAAAGAATTTTGTACCTCAGACGTCGTATGCCTTGCTCTCATGTAAGGTGCTGACTATGGCTTTCTTCTTGTTGTTTGCATGTGCCATTAATGTGCACGCTGTCAGTGAACAATCGCAGAATATATTGATTACGATCAATAAGAATAATGTAGACCTGCTCAGTATCATGGGAGATATTGAAAAGCAGTCCAACTATCTGTTTGTTTATAATAAAGATGTAAATGTTCATCGCCAGGCTTCCATCAATGTGGTAGAGAAACCGCTAAGCGATGTCTTGCTGAACTTGTTTAATAATTCGGAAGTCCGCTACTCCATCGAAGGCTCTTACATCGTGCTGTCTCCCGCCAAGCGCAATGACGTGCAGTCTGTATCGCAATCACAGATCAAGATAACCGGTACGGTTACTTCTGCCGATAACGAGCCGATGCCGGGCGTTACGATCATGGTGAAAGGTACCAATACCGGCGCCATCACCAATGTGGACGGAAAGTATACCATAGAAGTTCCTTCCAACAGCAGCGTACTGGTCTTCTCCTTCATCGGCTACCTCACTACCGAACAGACCGTAGGCAGCCAGCGCGTCATCAACGTTGCACTGAAAGAAGATATCCACAGGATAGACGAAGTGGTGGTGACCGCTTTGGGTATCAAGAAGAAAGAGAAGTCACTGACTTACTCCACCCAGGTAGTGGGCGGTGACGAACTGGTGCGTGCCAAAGATCCCAATATGATCAACTCCCTGGCCGGTAAGACTGCCGGTGTACAGATCAACCGCAGTTCTTCGGGCTTGGGTGGTTCCGTGAAGATGATTATCCGTGGTTCCCGTTCCGTATCGGGTAGCAACCAGCCGCTGTACGTGATAGACGGTGTGCCCATCAACAGCTCGGCCAATGACGCTACTGCCACTACCCTCGGTGGTAACAATGATGCCGGAAACCGTGACGGTGGCGATGGTATCTCCAATCTGAACCCGGACGACATCGAAAGCATGAATATCCTGAAAGGTCCTGCTGCTGCCGCTCTGTACGGTAGCTCCGCTGCCAATGGTGTGGTTGTAATCACCACCAAGAAAGGAAAAGTGGGACGTACCAATATCACTTTCAGCTCGAACACCACTTGGGAAAACGCTGCTTATGGCATTCCCGATTTCCAGAACTCCTACGGAGGCGTAACTTCCAGCTGGGGCGATAAAATCAATGGCAGCCCCGACTATACCAAGGACTTCTTCCAGACGGGCGTAACGACCATCAACTCCCTCTCGCTGAGTGCCGGTTCGGAACTGATGCAGACCTACTTCTCTTATGCCAATACCTACGGCCAGGGAATCATCGAAAACGGTAGTCTGAACAAGCATAACTTCAACTTCCGCGAAACGGCCAACTTCCTGAACAACCGTTTGCAGTTAGATGCCAACGTCAACCTGATGTTCCAGGACGTAAAGAACCGTCCCTCTCCGGGTGGATTCTACCTGAACCCGCTGGTAGGCTTGTACAAGTTCCCGCGTGGCGGTGTACAGGGTGGTGAGTCTTTCGACTATTACCGTAACAACTATAAGATAATGAATGCAGAGCGCAACATGTATCTGCAAAACTGGTACACAGCCCCCACCAGCTTCGAGCAGAACCCGTACTGGCTGATGAACATGCTGCCCAGCAACGACAAGCGTTACAGAACCATCGCCAACCTGAGCCTCTCCTTCAAGTTGAACGACTACTTCACCGTCCAGGCACGTGGTAATGCCGACTTCGTATCGGATGCCTACGAGAAGAAAATGTATGCAGGTACAGATACCTCCATTGCCGGTACCAACGGCCGCTACATCACGGACGAGTCGCACGACCTGAGCATATATGGCGACGTGATGCTGACCTATCAGCAGCACTTCAAGGACTTCTCGGTGAATGCCACCCTGGGTGCCAGCATCAAGGACGAAACGGGAAAGAGCATCGGCTTCGATTCTTTCGGTGGCGGACTCTACAATCCGAATATCTTCTCTTCCGGAAACATCGACCATAACAACGGTTCGCCTTCGCTGAACAAGTATCACGAACAGAATCAGGCGGTATTCTTTGCCGGTCAGGTAGGCTTCAAAGACTGGCTGTTCCTCGACGTTACGGCACGTAACGACTGGACTTCCACACTGGCTTACACCAAGTATATGAATAAAGGTTTCTTCTATCCCTCCGTCGGCCTGACGTGGGTGATGAACGAGGCACTGAAGCTGCCGTCGTGGATTGACCTGGGCAAGATTCGCGGTGCATGGTCCAAGGTAGGTAACGGCTTGCCGAGATACCGCAGCCATCCGTTGAACAGTGTAGGCCGTGGCGGAGTTATCAGCTTTAACAGCACCGCTCCCTTCGATGAGCTGAAGCCGGAAATGACGACTTCCGTAGAATTCGGTACCGAATGGCGTTTCTTCGGCAGCCGCCTGGAATTTGACTTTACGTATTATCAGACCCGCACCAAGAACCAGTTGTTCTCTATGAGCGCACCGTCGGGTTCCAAGTACACCACTTACTATGTAAATGCAGGTGACATCAAGAACGAAGGTGTTGAAATCGTGCTGGGCGGTACACCGGTCATGACCAATGACTTCCGCTGGAAGACTTCCGTAAACTTTGCCCTCAACCGCAACAAGGTGGTGGAACTGGCCGAAGGACTGGGTTACTTCAACTTTGGCGGAGGCAGCTCCAACAGTTACGGCATGCGCCTGGAAGTGGGCGGCTCGTTCGGTGACATTTACGGACGGAAGTTCCTGCGTGACGAACAAGGCAACTACAAGTACGATGACGACGGCATGCCTATGCCCGACAAGTCCGACTTGAAGAAGATGGGCAACACGTCTCCCGACTTCAACCTGGGCTGGCAGAATACGTTTACCTACAAGGGCTTCTCGCTCTACTTCCTGATTGACGGACGCTTTGGCGGTGATGTCATCTCCCTGACGCAGGCCGAACTGGACAAGTACGGTGTCAGCAAGGTGACGGGCGATGCACGTCTGCAAGGCGGTGTACGTTTCGACGGAAAGACGATAGAGGACGTTTCACGCTTCTACACCATCGTCGGCGGTCGCGACGGTATCACGGAGAATTACATCTACAATGCTACCAATATCCGCTTGCGCGAACTCTCTTTGGGCTATACATTGCCGGCTAAACTGTTTACCCGCGTACCGGTCATCAAAGGAGCCGATATCTCCTTAATCGGCCGCAACCTGTTCTTCTTTAAGAACGATGCTCCGTACGACCCCGACGGCACACTTTCCGTAGGAAACGCATTGCAGGGTATAGATGTATTCGGTATGCCGAGTACCCGTTCATTCGGTTTTAATGTCAAGGTTAACTTCTAAATTGCGAATAGTATGAAAAAGATAAAAACATATACAGCAGCATTAGCTCTCTCCTCCCTGTTTCTGATGCCTTCTTGCACAGGCAATTTCGAAGACATGAATACGCCTCCTTTCGGCGTAACGGATGAAGAACTGGGACAGGACAATAACTATATAGGTATGCACTTCCCTACTTTGCAGAAGTCCATCTACTACAATCGTAACGGCTGGGGATGGGATTTCCAGACCATCCAGAACCTGAGCTCGGATATATGGTCGGGCTATATGGCAACTCCCAGTAACTTTAAAGGCGGTATCAATACACAGACTTATGCGGTGACCAATGACTGGACCGATACCACCTGGGATTATACTTACTCTGCCATAATGACCAACCAGCTGAAGGTAAAGGAGAAATGCGAACAGCTGGGCATGGATACCTATGCGCACTTCAATGCCATCAACTCCATATTGAGGGTCTTTGCCATGTCCCGCATCTGCGACGAATACGGCCCGATGATTTATACCCGGTATGGCGAAACAAAGACCGGCGGTATCTACGACTCTGCTCAGGATGCCTACAAAGCTTTCTTTGCCGAACTGACAGATGCCAGCAAGGTGCTGGACGAATATCTGAAGAAGGATTCGTATGCCTCTATCACCAAGTTCGATATGGCTTATGGCGGCAAGCTGGACAAGTGGCTCCGTCTTTGCAACACGCTGCGTTTGCGTATGGCCATGCGCATTGTGAAGTACGACAAGGAATGGGCACGCCGGGAAGCAGAAGCAGCCATTGCAGCTCCGCAGGGTGTGCTGAAGAGTGGCGAAAGCTTCATCATTACCGGTTACGGATGGATGCACCCGCTCTACACTTGCTCCATAGAGTATAACGATATCTTTGTCAGTGCCAATGTGCAGTCCATCTTGGGCGGTTATGACGATCCCCGTATCAGTAAATTCGGTATTGCGAAGGGTGACAAGGTAGTGGGCGTACGTTCCGGAATCCCGGGCCTGGAAGAGACAGCCGACAGATACAAGGCAGTCATCTCCAATATCAATGTAGCTCCTTCTACTCCGGGCACTGTGCTGACGGCAGCAGAGGCTTACTTCCTGCTGGCAGAAGCTGCCTTGCGTGGCTGGAATGCCGGTGGCGATGCCAAGACTTTCTACGAAGAAGGTGTAGCTGCTTCCTTCAATGACTTCGGAGTCTCGTTGGGCGACTATCTGAGCAGTTCCAAGGTTCCGGCACCGTGGGTAGACCCGTTGGTGGCAGAGTTCAATGCTCCGGCAGTATCTACAGTCAGCCCGAAATGGGAGGATGCCAAGACGGATGAAGAACGTTTGGAGAAGATCATTACGCAGAAATGGATTGCCGGTTTCCCCGAAGGCAAGAATGCCTGGGCAGAGTGGCGCCGTACGGGCTATCCTAAATTGTTCCCGGTATTGAAGAACGATAGCCAGGGCTTGGTTACTACCGAATTCGGTGTACGCCGTCTGCCGTTTACGCTGGATGAAATGTCCAACAACCCGGAAGGATATGCTTCGGCTGTCCAGATGCTGGGTGGTCCTGACAATGCAGGTACCCGTCTGTTCTGGGATATCAACAAGGGTAATTTTGAATAATTAACTAACTACATAAGCCTTTATATTAGGGATGAGACCGCCTGGCTTGTTCTTAATATAAAGGGGAGTCTTAACTTAACATCCTCAGGCTATTGAACCCCGATCTTTCAATAGCCTGATTTTAACTCTTATAAAATAATATGATGAAGAACATTCTTAGACCAGTCTGTCTGTTAGCCGGTTTGCTTTGTGCTCCGGCAGTCCTGCTCCACGCGCAGGTAGACGAGAAACTGAAGGCTGATATTATCAGTACGGGATATGTCCATAGCCCATTGCCGCTCGACGAAACAAAAGCTTTCGAAACATTCGGCCTGAAAAAGAAAGTGTTGGAAACCGTTATGCTGTGCGATATGGAGGACTTCTCCAAATGGTCGCACAAGGGTATCGGCAAAATCGGCCTGACTGACGAGCGAAGCAAGTCCGGCAAACACAGCCTGCGCCTGGAAGCGCCTGCCCATCCCGAGAAGATGCTGGGTTGGGGACTGGGTCGCGGCACTTGCATGGCCTCCTATGACATCGGAGGTGCAAATTGGGAAGGCTACAACCGGCTCAAATTCTATATCTATCCCACTTGCGAAGGTGCCCGCAGCATCTACCTCAACTTGTACGTAGAGAACGACGGTGCCGTCAAAGTTCCCGATATCTACGGACGCGAAGGCTACCACGAAATCAATCTGAAGAACAATCAGTGGAACGAATGCTTCGTCGAAATGTCCGGTCTGGCACGCGATAAAGTCACCAAGATATCTTTCGCCATCGAAGTCTTCGGCAAAGAACGGACCATGGGCGATTCGTTGCGTTTCGATGTAGACGCCGTAGAACTTCAGAAGGTGGACAATCCCGAAACCGTGAAAGGCTGGATGCCTGCCCGCGACCGCATCATCTTCTCCACTACCGGCTATAGTTTGGAAAGCCCCAAGACGGCCATTGTCAATGTGCAGAAGCACAACGGACAGTTCCAAGTGAAGAATGCCGATACGCAGGCCATCGTCTTCACCGGTCCCGTAAGGAAAGAAAAGACGGGTTTGGGAGAATTTGAAACAATTGACTTCTCCGATTATAAAATTCAGGGAAGGTACGTCATCCAGGTAGGCGACGTTACTACTTTGCCCTTCTATATCCACAAAGATGTGTGGGACGACTCCGCCTGGCGTATGGTCAACTTCCTCTTCTGCGAGCGTTGCGGCTATCCCGTTCCCGGAAAGCATGGCGCCTGCCATAACGACTTGCATGCCACCTACAAAGACCACATCATCCCCATAAACGGAGGCTGGCACGATGCCGCCGACATGTCCCAGCAGACTTTGCAGACGGGTGAGATTTCCTACTCCCTGTTCTCCATGGCCAAGCGTGCCAAGGAAAAAGGCAACACCGACCTCTACAACCGCCTGATGGAAGAAGCTTTGTGGGGCATGGACTACGTCATGAAAACCCGCTTGGGCGATGGTTACCGTGCCCAGACCTGGGGAACCAACCTCTGGACCGACGGCAAGGTAGGCACCGACGATGATTCCGGTCGCCGCGAACTGCTGGTTCATAACGGAGCGCTGGAAAACTTCCTGCTTGCCGGAATCGAAGCCTATGCCTCCATGATGATTGAAAACGATGCCGCCCTGAAGAGCAACCTGAAGAAGATTGCCAAAGAAGACTTCGGCTATGCCATGGAGCGCTTCAACGAGTTGGGCTTTGCCGAACTGATAAAGAAGGGTGGGGGACATGCCGCCATGGCATCCGAGAGCCAGTACCACGCCAATATCTCCTGGGCTGCCAGCATGCTCTACCAACTTACGGGAGAGCAACAATACGCCGATGAAGCCGTGAAAGCCATCCGCTACACCTTGCAGTGCCAGCGCACCGAGCCTTTGAAGGATAAAAACAAGACTTGCGGCTTCTTCTACCGCGACCTGGCAAAGAAGTCCATCGTCCACTATACCCACCAGTCTCGCGACTATGCCTATATGGAAGCCCTGGCTGCACTCTGCGAAACGCAACCCCGGCATGCCGACTACGACCAGTGGATTCGTTCCATGAAGCTCTACGGCGATTACCTGAAGAACATCATGCAGTACGTATATCCTTACGGCATGCTTCCGAGCGGTGTGTATCATAAAGACGAAGTGAAAGACTCTGTAAACTTCTACGCCGTGCAGGTAGGCATCCGCAGTGGTGCCGAGAAAGATTACAAGGAACAGCTGCAGAATGCCATCCGCCTGGATAAGGAACACTACCTGCGCATTTTCCCCGTCTGGTTCTCCTTCAAAGGAAACATTGCCGTACATCTGTCTACCGGAAAAGCTGCCGCCATCTGTGCCAAAGTGTTGAAGGACAAACAACTGAAAGACATTGCCGAGCAACAACTCTTCTGGGTGGTAGGCCGGAATCCTTTCGGGCAGTCCATGATTTACGGAGAGGGTAGCAACTATCCGCAACTCTACACCGCCTTGCCGGGCGAAACGGTGGGCGAGATACCCGTAGGCATGCAGTCCTATTTCAACGAGGACGCTCCCTACTGGCCGCAGTTCAACACGGCTACCTATAAAGAAGTCTGGGGTTCGTCCGCTGCCCGCTGGCTGATGTTGATTTCCGAATTCTAAAAGAGGAGGGACTATAATGAGTGATAAAACAGTTTATTCGCGGCGCAACCTGGCAATAGACATGCTGCGCGCCCTGACCATGTTCACCATGATCTTCGTCAATGACTTCTGGAAGGTGCACGATGTGCCCCACTGGCTGGAACATGCCACTTATGGCGAAGACTTTATGGGACTGGCAGATATCGTATTCCCCGGTTTCCTCTTTGCCGTAGGCATGTCCATACCCTACGCCATCGAAGGCCGGTATTCCAAAGGCTACTCGCCTGAATCTACCCTGGGGCATATCCTCTCGCGTACCTTCGCCCTGCTGGTGATGGGTGCTTTCATCACCAATTCGGAGTACCGGCTCTCTCCCGACGTGTGTTATCCTATCGGCGTCTATTGGTTTATAATGGCGATAGGCTTCATCGGAGTATGGAACCAATACCCGCGAACAGCGTCTCCGAGGCAGAAGAATATCTTCCTGGTGTGCAAGGTTGTCGGCGTGCTGGCACTGCTCTTCCTGGCGTTCACCTTCCGCAATCCGAAGGGAGGAGTATTCGGCTTCTCCGGTGGCATCCTGGGTGCTATCGGGTGGACTTATCTGGTGTGTGCCGTTACCTATTATCTGAGTCGCGACCGCATCAAGTACCTGCTGCCTGTCTGGATCATCTTTATCCTGATCTGCCTGCTTACTACCCCGCTGCGCGAGGAATTCGGGGCTGCCCCCATCCTCGACTTCCCCGACCGTAACTTCCTCAGTGGCCTGCTGGGTGTGCTGCACATAGGTAATGGGGCTTTGCCCGCATTTACCATGGGCGGAGTGTTGCTCTCCGTGTTCAGTGCCCGCTATGTTGCCAAGAGCGATATGTGGAAGTTGCGCACTTCGTGGATCGTTGCTGCGTGTATTCTGTTGGTCGGCATCTTTTCGCACCACTTCTATATTGTGGCAAAGATAGGCGGTACGCCTCCCTGGGTATTCTATGTCATTGCCATTTCGGTGGCTGTCTACGGTACGCTGACTTACTTGGTGTCCCGCGGAATAACGGGATGGTTCAACCTGATAAAACCTGCCGGTACGGCCACGCTGACCACTTATCTGATACCTTACGTATTCTATGGCTTTGCCGATGTCACCGGTTACGTTCTTCCCGACTGGTTTACGCATGGCTTCATGGGACTGGTCAACTGTATCTGCTTCGCCTTTGTGGTGATAGGCGTCACCTGGGTGTTAGAGAAACTGCATGTTAAACTTAAAATATAATATTGTATGAAGAAGAAGCTTTTACCGGCATTTTTGCTGTTGTTTGTAGCGTTGGGCATGTTCTCGTGCCAGCAAGGCAAGGAGACTGCCAAAGAGTACCCTATGTTCTGGACGTGGCTGGACTATCGTCCCGGCATGAATTTCGATTCCATCTGCCAAGTGATGAATGATATCGGCATGGATGGCATCATGCTGAATGCACCCACCCCCGACGACTACCGGGTAGCAATCCCCATCGCCCATAAGCACGGCATCGAGGTCTATGCCTGGCTGTGGACCATGAACCTGGAACACGACCGCGACAAGATCCTGAAGGAACATCCCGAATGGTTCAGCGTGAATCGCAACGGAAAGAGCCTTGCCGACACTACAGCCTACGTGGGCTATTATAAATTCCTCTGTCCCGCCTTGCCCGAGGTTCGCGAGTTCATCAAGGAAAAGATAAAGGCCTACTGCGAAGTCGAAGGGCTGAACGGTATTGCCATCGACTACCACCGCTTTGTCGATGTAGTGCTTCCCACTACTTTGTGGCCTCGCTACGGCATTGTGCAAGACCGTGAATATCCGGCTTGGGATTACGGCTACCATCCGGAGATGATTAAGAAGTTCAAGGAAGAATATGGCTACGATCCCCGCGAGCAGGATGATCCTTCGCTCGACGTGAAATGGCGTCAGTTCCGTTGCGACCAAATCTCCGAAGTTGCCAATATGATTGCCGAAGTGGTGCACTCTTACGGCAAGACGATGGCTGCCTCCCCGTTCCCCACTCCGAAGATGGCATCGCGCATGGTACGCCAGGATTGGAGTAAGTGGCATCTCGATATCGTATTCCCGATGGTTTACCATACCTTCTACACGGGTGATGTCAGCTTTATCTCCGATTGTACTATTGAGAATGCACGCGACAAGAACGAGATGACCACGCTGTACTGCGGAATGACGGCTACTAACGGTCCGAAGATGTTCGAGTGCATGGACGCTGCTCTGAGCAACGGCGCGCAAGGCATTGCTGTCTTCACGATTTCCGGCTTGCGTTCTCCCGAGGTAAGAAAACAGTTCAGAGCCTACACGGACAGTGCAAGGGCTGTGCGTGCTGCCAATGGTGGCGTGATCAAGGCCAATCATCCGGCGATAGCCGAAGCAGACCCCTTCAAGCACCAGGGCATTATGAAGCTGATGGAAGAGCGTATGCAGCAGATCATTGCCAAAGCTGCCGGTAAGGAAGAACTGGCTCCTCTGGCACTGGACGAATTCAAACTGGTGGACTCGTACGATGCTACTCGCTGCTATCAGGTAGTGGATAATAACAGCAAGACCACTTTCGACGTAACGTTCTATCTTTATGGCGACGTAGTCTCCGGATGGGATGTTGCTGCGGCAGATAAAGCAGCTTTATGATGATAAGAGAATTCATGAATAAGTTCTTCCTGCTCATTGCCTTTTCTGTGGCAGGCAGTCTGGTTTGCAGCCATGCCCAGGAGTCGAAGCGCTTGTTTGTAAAGAAGATAATGTGTACGGCTTCACCGGAAGGTGAGGCTGTACCTTCTTTGCTGGATGCCAACGGCATCGGGTTTCAGCCCATTGATGTGGTCAACTGGGAAGCCTATCCGTATAAGCCGGAAGTCAGTTTCCGCATGGCGCATACCGGTAAGGAAATCTTGCTCCATTATAAGGTGAAGGAAGCAAGCGTACGTGCAGTGGCCGCCACAGACAATGGTCGCGTATGGGAAGATGCCTGCGTGGAATTCTTCGTCTCCCCCGACGGTGACAACTCTTACTATAACTTTGAGTGCAACTGCATCGGCAAATTGCTGATTCAGGGAGGCGTTCTGAATGAGCGCCGTCCCACGGCAACCCCCGAAGTGCTGTCTATGGTGAAGCGTTGGAGTTCCTTGGGCAATGAACCTTTCGACGAAAGAGTGGGCGAATGCAGCTGGGAACTGACTATGGTCATCCCCGTCTCTGCTTTCTTCAACCATTCGCTCAAGTCATTGGATGGAAAGACCATGCGTGGAAACTTCTACAAATGCGGTGATAAACTCCAAACGCCGCACTTCCTTTCCTGGAATCCTATCAGGTTGGAACGGCCTATGTTTCACTGTCCCACCTATTTCGGTACATTGTCTTTTGAGTAATTGTGTTTTTTTCCTACCTTTGCCGTCCTAAAGACAGAATAGAAAAAAGCATATGATTACCGCAGAACAACTGAAAGATATCAAGGAACGTTCCGAAGCGTTGAACCGCTATCTGGATATCGAAGGAAAGAAGATACAAGTAGAAGAAGAGCAGCTCCGTACTCAGGCTCCCGGCTTCTGGGACGACCAGAAAGCTGCCGAAGCCCAGATGAAGAAAGTGAAAGGCTTGCAGCAATGGATTTCCGGCTACAATGAAGTCCGGACATTGGCGGATGAAGTGCAACTGGCATTCGACTTCTACAAAGACGAGCTGGTGACTGAGGAAGAAGTGGATGAGGCTTACGCTAAAGCTGCCGCTGCCGTCGAGGCGCTCGAATTGAAGAACATGCTCCGCGAGGAAGCCGACCAAATGGACTGTGTCCTGAAGATCAACTCCGGTGCCGGGGGTACCGAGAGCCAGGACTGGGCAAGCATGCTGATGCGTATGTATCTGCGCTATGCCGAAACCTACGGTTACAAGGCTGTCATCTCCAACTTGCAGGAAGGTGACGAAGCCGGTATCAAAACCTGCACCATCGAAATCTCCGGCGATTATGCCTATGGCTATCTGAAAGGTGAGAACGGTGTGCACCGCTTGGTGCGTGTCTCCCCCTACAATGCTCAGGGCAAGCGCATGACTTCTTTCGCCTCCGTGTTCGTTACTCCGCTGGTAGACGATACCATCGAAGTGAACATCAACGTTGCCAATATCTCTTGGGATACTTTCCGTTCCAGCGGTGCCGGCGGACAGAACGTCAACAAGGTAGAATCCGGTGTACGCTTGCGCTACCAGTTCAAGGATCCCTATACCGGCGAGGAAGAAGAAATCCTCATCGAGAATACCGAAACGCGCGACCAGCCCAAGAACCGCGAGAATGCCATGCGACAGTTACGCTCCATCCTGTACGATAAAGAGCTTCAGCACCGCATGGCCGAGCAGGCCAAAGTGGAAGCCGGCAAGAAGAAAATCGAATGGGGCTCGCAGATCCGCAGCTACGTCTTCGACGACCGCCGCGTGAAAGACCACCGCACCAACTATCAGACTAGCGACGTGAACGGCGTGATGGACGGTAAGATAGATGGCTTTATCAAGGCATATCTGATGGAGTTTGCAGGGAGTGGGGAGTAAATTCATAAACTCTAAAAAGAATGTGCCGGAAGCTACGACAGGCTTCCGGCACATTCTTTTTTATGGAATATTGTTTTATGCATTTAGTCTTGTGAAGACTAAACTGGCAAGTTGCCATTTCTCCTTTTCTTTCACAAATACTTCTGTTACCATAAAAGGGAATGTCACTTCATTACCGGCCACTGTAGAAGTCAGGTGAATGTTGCTGTAAACGATACCCGTATTCGCTGCAAATTTCACCGTGACGTCATGGATCTCAGCATGTTTATAGTGGATAAAGCCGCCCTTAATGGTCTCTAATTCTGCTTCCTTCCCCCAGGCACCGCCCATATGCACGAACATGGCATTTTCATGGAATAGAGGTCTCAACTTATCTACATCTTTCTCAGACATCCATTGCCATTTGGCGTTGGAGAGGTTAACCAGTTCCTGTTCGGCAGGAGCGAATACTTTTGTTACTGTTTGCATTTGTCTGTCTGGAGCAGGATGGGTGGGCAGTACATTCTCTTCAAGCCATTTTTCCAGCAAATCGGCAAGTTGGGCATTATTCAAGTCTTGCATTAAGAAGTGAGTATTGCCATAAATACCGATTTTAGGTAACTCCACCAATGTGGCATTTCCTCCGTGGCGGTTGATGGCTTCTACAAACTTCCGTCCCATCTGTAGGCGTACCCGCCAGTTTTCGTCGCCCAATCTTTCAGAAGGCATTTCGGGGATATAGTCTCCAAAATACATCACAATAGGAATCTGTGTTAGTTTCATGAATTGTTCCATCGGCACGGGTATTCCTTGTACCCCGCCGGTGAGACCCTTAATTGGGGTAGGAACTTCACCTTCCGGGAAAATATATCCTCCCGGTTCATAAGCAACTACTGCCTTTATCCGCTGATCCTGCATTGCAGCCATCCAACCAGGAAAGCCTCCTGCTGAATGGGTCACCAGAATGTTGTCTCCGATCTGTTCTGTCAGTGCATTGATAGCTGCTACATCCTGCCGGTGGTCACTCAAATCGGGTGTCATCTCACGGAAGAACTGCGACAGATAAGCGGAGTCAGTCGGGAATTGTACCCCTTTGTTATAGTCCGGCCAGATGCCTATGCGCCAGATATCGAACCAGAACATCTCGTCGGCAACGGGTTTTACGGTAGTTACGGCAGAACTTCTTCCGGCACGACCACGTCCGGGCAGATCCACTACATACGTACTGTAGCGCTTGCGTAACATCAAGGTCGAGAATCCGTCACGTCCATCGGGAGTCATTTCCCAGCAGACCCCCGAACCACCATAGCCGTGGATAAAAACAAGCGGTAGCTCTTGGGATTGTACCGGTTTCTGAAAATGCACAAACGCATGGTCTGCCCGATAGCTTTGCCCTTGTTCTTCCTGAGTAGCCCACCCTACGAACTTACTGTTGTCATACTCGCCTTCATGCTGAATCATTTTTCCTCCTACCGAGAAATAACCTTGTTCTTGTACCATGATAGGCCTTTGTGCCGATGCTGTTGTTACGCCAACTGATAGCAACATTGCTGCGATATACTTTTTCATACTTTTATTTTGTTTGATTTTTAATTAGGTTACTTAATACAATACGCAGGGAGTCTGAAGAACTTCTGCCCAAATTTATTTCTATGATATTCAGCAAAGCAGTCAGTTGCTCGGCAGTGATGCCTAAATGCAGACAGATACTCATGTGACTATAGACCATCGGTTCAACATCACCTACACCTGCCAAGATAGAGACTGTAGCTAACTCACGTTCCTGATAACTCAACAGATCACGTTCAAAGATATCGGCAAAGAGATGCTCTTTCAAAAAAGTTTCGATAGTTGGAGCAAAAGAAGCATACTCCGCTTTGGGAGCAGTGGCAGAAATACCCGATATTTCGGCAAGTATATTCTGTCCACGCTCATACTTGTTGCTTTTGTTTGGCACAGGGGACGCCTCTTTTCCTGTCTCATCATGTATTCCGCGGGCAGTACGTTCCTCTTCAACCTCTATGAATGTCTGTATTGCTCTAAGACTACGCGGAAATCCGCAATAAGCATAGGCATGAATCAAGACTTCTTTTATCTCGTTCACCGTCATTCCTGCATCCAGCCCTTGCACCAATGCACTTTTCAGATGCTCCAAATCTCCTCTCCCGGTATAAGATGCAATAGCAACGATGGCCTGCTGCCTATTCGACAATATTTTATTTGTCTGCTCATACGCCAATGTACTTTGGCTGGTAGCTGCAAGATACTCGCCATCCTCCACCGGATTAAGCCATTCTACTTCATTACTTTGAGGATTGCACTTAATGGCAATATGGGCAAACCAACTGTCGGGAGCAGCACCATGCCAATGTTTCACATCCGGTGCTATTTCAACTATATCACCCGGATACAATCTACGGGCAGGTTGCCCTTTTTCTTGATAGTAGCCGATACCAGAGGTCGCTATCAGTATCTGCCCTCCGGTGTGAGTATGCCAACTGTTTCGGCATCCCGGTTCAAATGTTACGTTAGACATAGGTAAGTTCAATTCGCTGTTTGTAGTAATGGGAGCAAGGTAAGCTTGCCCGATAAAGTTTTGGTTTCCGGACAATTTGCTTCCTAATGGGTATGGTTGTTTAAAGTCATTCGTTGCATACTGCGTAGTATAAAGTAACCTCTTGCCAAAGAACTCCACCAGTTTGTTCACAGTTTGTTCTACATATTCCGGCACATAGTAGGTCTGAATATGAGTGGCACCGGGTATCAGGAATAATTCTTTGTCCATGGTGCCGGTCGCTTTTTGAAAAGCTTCCTCAGTCATATAGAAAGAGTCGGCTTTACTGCCTGCCAGCATCAGAAGAGGCTGATTGATCAAATCAATGTTGGTAGTCGCATCCCATGTCATCAGATCGGGCAGGCTGCTGACCGTGTATCTGAATGTAGAATTAGGATGAGCGTGAGTCTTGCCATAATAGATAAAACCCTCCCGGTATAGGTCGAACGGTAAACTGGCTATCTGTTCATCGGTGAGTTGGGAATCTCCCGTATATTGCACTTCTCCGCCGCTCATTTCCCGTGTGCGGGCTTCTATGCCTTGTCTCAGCCTTTCCTGAATGGTGGCTACCTGCGAATCCATAAATCCGTTCCGTCGAACTTTACCAGAATTGAACATGCTCAGAGTAGCCACCACTTTCAAGCGTTTGTCTGATTGCGCCGCTTTCAAAGCATATCCCCCGCCGCCACAGATACCTAAAATGCCGATTCGGTTGGCATCGACGCCCGGATAATGAGTAATATAATCCGCCATCCCGTGGATGTCTTCAATGCGGTTGGTAGGTTTATCCACATTACGCGGCTCGCCGCCACTTGCTCCTTGATAGGAAGCATCCGCCACCAGGGTGATATACCCGTTCTCTGCCAAACGCTGGGCATAAAGACCGGCTACCTGCTCCTTTACGCCCCCGTTGGGATGAGCCACTACTATTGCTGCATATTTCTTGGCAGGATCATAGCCAGCAGGAATATACACATTGGCTGCAATGTCTATTCCATGCAGTTGATAAGTTACCGGACGGATATTCACCTGTCCATTGATGTTTTCCCGGAGTGCGTTTTCATAAACCAATCCCCAGGAATTGTCTTGTGCAGATAAAGCTGCGATGCCTTGACTGAGTACCGTCATAAGAACTAATTTGAGAGTTAAGTATTTCTTCATAACTGATTGTTTTGATGTGACGTTAATTTTGATGATGCAAAATTAGGGGGATTAGGGAGGCAGCGCTATAGATGGATTACTGATTAGCTAACCATAATTACCGATTCTACACTGTACCCTACTTGTTTATCAGGCAAAACTATTAACTTTGTCGTGAAGTAACACAACAATACGGATTATGGGAAGTATCATAAAGTTAGAGACAATTCAGGAATACAACCAGCTACTGGGAGCAGAGACTTTGCATCCCCTTGTCAGCATTACGGATTTTTCTAAATTGAAGTCGATCAAACATTGCCGGAAGAACTTCGGCTTTTATTGTGTGATTTATAAAGAACTTCAATGTGGAACGTTGCAGTATGGTCGTAACAAATACGATTATCAAGACGGTACATTGGTATTTATTTCTCCCGGTCAGGTGGCCGGTGTAGATGATGCAGGAGAAACACTCAATCCCAAAGGACTGGCGTTGATGTTCCATCCCGACTTGTTGTATGGTACACCTCTGGCCCGTAGAATGCGGGACTACACATTCTTTTCTTATGAATCCAATGAAGCCTTGCACATGTCCGAACGCGAACGCCAGATCATCCTTAACTGCTTTAATGAGATTAAAGAGGAATTGGAACATGCCATTGATAAACATACCAAACAGATTATAGCTTCGAACATCGAAACACTACTCAACCATTGTGTCCGTTTCTATGAGCGTCAGTTCATTACCCGCGAAATCATTAACCGTGATTTACTCGACAGATTTGAGCGAATACTAAATACCTATTATGCTTCGGAGAAGCCGCAGACAATCGGATTACCGTCTGTAGGCTATTGTGCAGAACAAATGCATCTTTCGCCTAACTATTTTGGAGACTTGATAAAGAGAGAAACCGGAAAGTCTGCGCAAGAATATATTCAACTGGTGATAATGGAGAAAGTAAAAGAACTGTTAGCCGATAGCGACAAGACAATTAGCGAAATAGCTTACGAACTTGGCTTCAAATATCCGCATCATTTGAGTAGGATGTTTAAGAAAGTAGTAGGGACAACTCCTAATGAGTATAGGCTGCAGGTTGGGTAAGCGTTGCAGCGTAAGCTTAAAATGTCAACATCTGGCGGCGATAATTGGTAGACAGCCAATATCGCCGTTTCAGTTCATCGGATAGGAACGAATGATGTATTAAGCTCTGCCTGGCTCCTTAATAGCGCTTCTTATCTCTTTCGTATTCACAATATAGCGTGATTTTTTAGTAAATATAAGTCCTTGGTATGATAAAAGCAATAGAAATCACAATAAAATGTGATTTGTGGATAAACTACTGCTATTTGTAGGATAAAAGTTTGTAGAATCACAATTAGTTGTGATTCTTGGGGCGTATTTGATGTTAGGATAATAGCTACTAAATAGTTTTTTCTTATTGTTCTTTTTATAGCCTATGGATAAAAATGTTTCTTTTTCATTTGGATACTTCCCGAAATTACTCTTACTTTGTTTATCGTTGAACTTAAAACTATAGAAACACCATGGGAAAGAGCAAAAAGAAAGTAATGCACAGCCAGAAAGAAGAGCAGCAAGCCAAGAAAGTATTGTTGATTATCGGAGTATCGGCTCTGATATTGGTACTTGCCATGTTTGTGGGCTATTCCTTCCTAGCCAAATAAAAGCAGGATATGCCGCAGGAGATAGAACGGAAATTCCTCGTGACGGGAGAATATAAGTCACAAGCGTATGCGCAAAGCCGCATTGTGCAAGGCTACATCAGCAGTGCACGCGGACGCACCGTGCGCATACGTATCCGTGACGGCAAGGGCTATCTCACCATCAAAGGCGCCTCCAATGCATCGGGCACCAGCCGATACGAATGGGAAAAGGAGATCCCCCTGGACGAAGCCCAAGACCTGATGAAACTGTGCGAACCGGGCATCATCGACAAGACCCGCTACCTGGTGCGCAGCGGACACCATACCTTTGAAGTGGACGAGTTCTACGGCGAGAACGAGGGGCTTACCGTGGCCGAAGTGGAACTTGCCTCGGAAGACGAACCGTTCGTGAAACCTGCCTTCATCGGAAAAGAAGTGACGGGAGACGTCCGCTACTATAACTCGCAGTTGAGGATGCGCCCCTTCACTACATGGGAGTAAACCAATTGTATGCCGTAATTGTTAAATCGTAATGGAGAAACTTTACGACTACCTGCCCAGGGAACTGGTTACCTTTATCCTGGTAACAGTCTTCTCCCTACTCATCGGGCTTTCACAGCGGAAAATCAGCTTGAAGCGCGAAGGGGAAACTACGCTCTTCGGTACCGACCGCACCTTTACCTTCATCGGCATACTGGGCTATCTGCTTTATATCCTCGACCCAACGGACTACCGTCTGTTCATGGGTGGAGGCGCAGTGCTGGGCTTGCTGCTGGGCCTGAATTACTACGTCAAGCAGGCACAGTTCCACGTCTTTGGGGTGACTACCATCATCATTGCACTCATCACTTACTGCATTGCTCCGATTGTTGCCACGCAGCCGTCGTGGTTCTACGTGATGGTGATTGTCACCGTACTGCTCTTCACCGAGCTGAAGCATACCTTTACCGAACTGGCACAGCGCATGAAGAACGATGAGATGATTACGCTTGCCAAGTTCCTTGCCATCAGCGGCATCATCCTTCCGATGCTGCCCAACGAAGATCTTATTCCCGGCATACATCTCACGCCGTACAGCATCTGGCTGGCTACGGTCGTCGTTTCGGGCATTTCCTACCTCTCTTATCTGCTGAAGCGCTACGTCTTCCGCGAGTCCGGCATACTGGTATCGGGCATCATCGGAGGACTGTACAGCAGCACGGCTACCATCTCCGTACTGGCACGCAAGAGCCGCAAAGCTTCTGCCCAGGATGCTCCCGAGTACGTGGCTGCCATGCTGCTGGCCGTGAGCATGATGTTTCTCCGCTTCCTGATACTGATAGGTATCTTCAGCCGTGAAACCTTACTGGCCATTTATCCTTATCTGCTGATAATGTCGGTTGTCTCGGCAGGCGTGGCATGGTATCTGCATTCCAAACGGAAACCGGTGGACAATGCAGACCGGGCAGAGGAGGAAGAGGACAGCAGCAATCCGCTGGAATTCAAGGTAGCACTGATTTTTGCCATGCTGTTTGTGGTGTTCACCATCCTGACGCATTATACGCTGGTGTATGCCGGCACGGGCGGACTGAACTTGCTGTCGTTTGTTTCCGGTTTCAGTGACATCACTCCCTTCATTCTGAACCTGCTACAAGGCACAAGCAGCGTGGCAGTGCTGGTAATCACGGCTTGCAGCATGCAGGCCATTGTCAGTAATATAGCGGTGAATATGTGTTATGCGCTGTTCTTCTCCGGTGGCAAGAGTCCGCTGCGTCCGTGGATCATGGGCGGGTTTGGCTGCGTCATTGCAGTGAACGTGTGCCTGTTACTTTTCTTCTACTTCCTGTAAATCCGTACTCTTTTTGCTTTTTTAACTCCGAAAGTCTCGTAGATGTGGGAAAAGGGGCTACTTTTGCCGAATTCGTTGTGACAAAAGTCAAACGGGAAACGTCTAATACCAAGACAATAAACATGAATAGTCACTAAATAGAAAACCACATGAAAATTAAATGGACTGTGCTGCTATGCCTGCTGATGATCTCCGGGCTTGCGGCGGCACAAAACACGGCAAGCTCTTCTTTTCAAGTGAAAGGAATCTTGCTTGACTCACTCACCCAGGAAGGCGAACCCTACGCCACAATCAAAATCGTAAAGAAAGAGGCTCCTGCACGGGCCCTGAAGATGATGGTCACGGACATGAAAGGCCAGTTTCAGGAGAAAGTGCCCGGTACGGGGAATTTTGTAATGACCATCACCTCCGTAGGTCGCAGCCCCATCGTGAAGGATTTCTCCGTAAAGGCCGGTGAAAAGCTGGTGGACTTCGGTACGTTATACATCACAGATGCCTCCAACGAACTGGGGCAAGTGGAAATTGTAGCCCAGAAACCGCTGGTGAAGGCCGACATCGACAAGATAGAATATAATGTGCAGGACGACCCTGACTCCAAATCGAACTCCGTACTCGAAATGCTCCGCAAGGTGCCCCTGGTAACGGTGGACGGAGAAGACAACATCAAGGTGAACGGCAGCAGCAGCTTCAAGGTGTACGTCAACGGCAAACCCAACAATATGATGAGCAACAATCCGACGGAAGTGTTGAAGAGTATGCCTGCCAACTCCATCAAGCATATCGAGGTAATCACCAACCCCGGTCCTAAGTACGACGCCGAAGGTGTGGGCGGTATTCTGAACATCGTCACCGTAGGTGCCGGACTGGAAGGATATACGGCTACCTTCAGCGGAAATGCCAGCAACCGTGGCTTGGGCGGCGGTGTGTTCGGTACGATCAAGAGCGGCAAGCTGACGGTGAGCGCACGCTATAACTACAGCCACAACAGTCAGCCCCGCAATTATAATAGCGGCAGCCAGTACGTGACGCCGGAAGCTGCCACCGAGAACTCTTCCAATATAGACTATAAGGGCAGCAGTAAGGGCAGCGGCGACTTCCAGTCGGGCAGTATGGAGGCCAGTTACGATATAGATACGCTGCGTCTGGTTTCCGTCTCCTTCGGACTTTGGGGCGGCGGCAACAAGAACAACGGCAGTACCGATTATGTCGCGACCTTCCCGGGCGATATGGCGGCTGGTCCCATCTACACCTACTCGGCACTCAATCACGGCAAGTCTTCCTGGTTCTCCATCGACGGCGGTGTCGACTACCAGCGTCTCTTCAAGCTGAAAGGCCGTATGCTGACCTTCTCTTACAAAGTCAATACCCGTCCGCAGACTTCGGACTCTTATTCCGATTATGCCGACAAGAAGACGAACTATCCCGACTGGGAGGACTTCCTGCACAGGCTGAAGAACCAGCATAACGACGGCGAGCAGAACACCACGGAGCATACCTTCCAGGCGGACTATACCACTCCCATCGGCAAGCTGCATACCATTGAGGCAGGTGCCAAGTACATCTTGCGCAACAACTCTGCCGAGGACGATCGCTACGACGAAGCCGGCGCGAAATATGAATATAACAAGGAGCAGAGCTCGCACTACAAGCATCTGAACGACATCATCGCCGCATACCTGGGCTACTCGCTGAGGGTGAAGAAGCTTTCGGGCCGGTTGGGTGTACGCTATGAGCATACCATCCAGGATGTGAAGTACCTGGTGGGCAGAGGCGATGACTTCACCAAGAACTTTGACGACGTAGTACCTTCCGCTTCCATCGGCTGGAAACTGACGGATATGTCCAACCTGCGTCTGGGCTACAACATGCGTATCTATCGTCCGGGCATCTGGTCTCTGAATCCGTACCTGAACGACAGCAACCCGTCCTACATCAGCCAGGGTAACTCGAAGTTGGACAGTGAAAAGAATCACTCCCTCAACTTGAGTTACAGCAACTTTACGCAGAAGTTCAACATCAACTTCTCGGCACGCTATTCGTTTACGAACAACAGCATCGAGAACATCACGACCCTTGTGACCGATACCGAGATAGAAGGTTTGAAGAATCCGACAGGGAAAGAAGTGCTTTACTCCACATACGCCAACATCGGTAAGAACCGTAACTTCGGCATCGACGGATATGCCAACTGGAACGTCACTTCCGGTACTCGTATCTATGCCAACATGAGCGGTTCGTACTCCTACATAGAAGGTGCCGAAGGCATGCGCAACGACGGCTGGAGCCTCTTCGTCTACGGCGGTGCACAGCAGACGCTGCCCCACGACTGGCGCGTAGGACTGAACGTCTTCGGGCAGACACCGTGGATTATGTTGCAGGGCAAGGGCAGCAGTTTCTTCAGCTATGGCGTGAATGTGAACAAGTCGTTCCTGAAGAAGAGACTTACGCTCTCGGCGTATGCCAACAATTTCTTCAAGAAGTATACAAGCCAGTCCTCTACAACCCAGGGTCCGGGCTTCATCAGAGAGAGCGAATATCGCTACAGTATGCAGCGCTTTGGTGTAAGCGTCAGCTATCGCATCGGTGAGCTGAGGGCAAGCGTTAAGAAGGCTGCACGTACCATCAACAACGATGATGTGAAGAGCAGCGGCAGCGGAGAAGGAGGCGGCGGAGCCGAATAAAATAAATTCATTCTGCTGGAAGAGGCTGTAAAAAGGTGGGGAACTGTCTTTTTACAGCCTCTTTTCTTATGGGTATGGTTCTGTTTTATAGATGATTTCTTTCTGAATGTCTTAGCTTTTTTATACATTTGCAGCGTGCTTCAAATAGAAGTACGCTTTTTTGAATTTAGTTTAGTTGTTCCACTGAAAACCGCAACTTTTTAAAGAACACATCTAAACTGAAGGGCTAATCGTATGTTTTCGCAACAACGATATGCGCACCTATCAGTTTATATTGTGTTCGGGCTGTTGCGGGCCTCAGTGGACTATAAACTGCTCTGGGTGCGTTTTATAGTTTATTGAATATGCGAACAGCCATTATTAAACACTACAAAGTACTTATCTCTTCAACTTCTGATTGGTACAAAATTGCCTTGGTAATACAGAGAGGCAAGTCTTCCACTGTATATATAATAAAACGCAAGATAGAGCTGTGCTCGATGTAAAATCCCCAAACTACTATAAAACATGTATATTATGAAGCAATTACAAAGAAGTGACGTAGAGTTTCTTATCCGTATGTCAGTGGAGCGTGAACGCCAATATTCACTTTATATCAGGTTATTGATAGCTCTTTTAGTAATTCTTGCTGCCTTTAACATCTGGTCTATATTCGAAGTAAAAAGTCGGTGGACAAAGATTGAAGAGTATGAGAAGCACTATTACGAACAGTTGTTGGAACTCAGAACGAAATATGACAACCAGGTACCGTGGGAGGTAAAGGATGAGTGGGAGGAGTTGAGGTAATAAGGGAGGATGTCACCAATAACGTCACCAATGTCACCATTAATGTCACCAATGTCACCAATGGCGGTAATGGCGGTAATTTTGGCGGTGATGGCGGTGATGTTGGCGGTAATATAATAGAGATTTATTGTTTTGCTTAAGTAAAATGATAGTATTTTGCTCGTAAACCTATTATTATGACATGCTGATATAAGAAATATATGGCATTACTTGCGGATAAAACTGTTTTTGATTACGTTTGTATCGAAGTATTTCTCTAATAACCGTTGCCTTGAACTGGTATACGGTATAAATCTTATATAGTATGAAGAATAAAATCTTGAGCTATTGCCTGTTTGCTTCGTTCTTATTGTGGGGGCTTTATGCCTGCATGCATGATGAGGGGTATATGAGTGGCAATACATCCCGATTCTTTGATGATTCGGGGGCGTTGACGGACATTTAACGTTTCGTTTCTTTGTTGAAAGTCAGAAATGATTCGGCGGAATTTGTACCGGAGTTTGTCAATACTTACGGTTATCCGATGTGGAAAAGTGCAGCTACATTTTTGAAAGATGACGTCCAGGTCTATTTGGTTCCAGTAAGGAGCCGGAACTCTAACGACGAAATAAAGGCTGTATGGTTTTTCCTAATGAGTGCGAACCATACTCATTATTTCATCTATACGCGTGAGATGGCAGATGCGGTTACTCGGAAAGTCGGAGATGAAATGGAACAAACTTGGTTGTTTGACTATTTCACTCAAAAGGCTTTGCATAGACGTCCGGCTAGTGGCTTGTTTTTCGTTGATCGGGTTCCTGAGTCCGATACCCGAACTGTAATTGTCTGGGTGGGATGTTCGGATGCTTATGCTGGTTATCCAGGCCAAGAGGAATATAAGAGGACACTTTGCGTGGTTACTGATGTTGAATACTATCCCGATCCTCCGAGACCGGATTATGGCAATCGGGAAGGCCAGAATGGTTCTACTGGAGATTTTGATTATGGTTCGGGTGTTGGAGGTTCTGGAGGAGGTGGAAGTGGTAATTCTTCCAACAACAATGGTGATAACGGTCAGGATTCCCCATGCAGTAAGGCGCAGAGCCTTTCTAAAGATGCTGCTTTTAGAGCGAAAGTGAATGAACTATTTCAGGAAGTACACAATGAACAACCTGGATTTTTGGAAGATGGATGGGCGAAAACAACAACTGGAGATTACATTTATCCCTCTATAAGAGGAGAAAGCGAAATGAAGTATACCTCTTCTGATTTTGCGGGAAAAAAAATTGTAGAACAATATCATAGTCATCCAAGTACTGGAGCGTGTTATCCGTCTATGCCCGATTTAAAATCATTGGCTGCAAGGTACCAAAATGGGAATATAGATGTGAACAACTTTACTTATGGTGTGATAAGTGTTTATGGTTGCTTGAGCATAATAATTACTTCGGAAACTGCATTTAGGACATTTGCGAATAAGTTGATGAATGATGATGTGGCATTGAATGATGCTTATCAAACTATGCACAGTTTCCACAGCACTACAAGCAATATGTCTGTAGCTAAATTTATAGATTTCTTAAAGTCATCTGTTTCCGGCTTGGATGTGATGTTCAACGAACCGTCCTTTGATAGTAATGGTACTCCCCGTTTAGGTGACTGGACGGCTAAGAATAGTGATGGTAGCGCCCATCTCTCTGATTATAAATGTAATTAATCCAATAATGACGAAGAATATGAACAGAATTTATGTACTGCTAATTTTTGCATTCACATGCATCGGGATATACTCCCAAGCGAATTATGATGCTTTTGTAGGGACGTGGATCTATCAAAAGAATGATACAGTCTTTAAGATTAGACTTCAAAAAGGTATGGTAAAATATGAAGGAGCAGACTATCGTAGTGCTGTTTTCGGGGGATATTATCTTAGTGTAAAAGGCGTTGTAAAAGAAGACTATATTAAAGTAATACCGCCCTCTCGGAATTTGGAAACTCCTGCACCATCCAGCAATGTTTATATAGATGCAGTGAGTAATTCTCCTAATTATCTGGGTTTTACTTTTTATGACCAGCGTAAAAAACATCTTAATGGGAAAGGAATACTGGGTGGAACAATGGATTTAATTGCTCCGGACAAGCTACATTGGAAGCTAAATGAGAAAGATGGATTATGGATTATGCTGGAAGGTACGGATGAAGACAGAACTCCGCGTGGCTTTTCTGTACCCGATAATTGTATTATGACTAAAGAGTAAAGCTTGCTAACTTTTGAGATAATAGCAAACGAAACTACGGCATGTGCTGTAACATTATTACATTTCCCGTATCTAAAGGGTAAATTTAATAATCTGTACGGTCATGAAAAGAGTACTTTTAATCTTATCGTTTATCTTTGTTTCAATTCTTACTTTTGCGGGGAACTATCCCTTTTCGGTTGTTAAATCAGGAAAAGGGAAGCAGACTGTTATCTTTATTCCAGGTTTTGCATGCTCGGGAGAGGTGTGGAAAGAAACTGTGGCAGAGTTGCAGGACGATTATACCTGCTATGTTCTGACAATGGCGGGCTTTGCAGGCGTGGCACCCGAAGAAGCACCGTCGTTCGAAGCCTGGAAGTGCGGAATAGCACGGTTTATTGAGGAAGAGGCGATAAAGAATCCTATACTTGTGGGGCATAGCATGGGAGGTGGACTCGCCCTTGCCCTTGCATCGGACTTTCCGGCGCTTCCCAAGAAACTTGTTATTGTAGATACCCTGCCTTGCCTGATGGCTTTGACCAATCCGGGTTTTAAGTCTGTTCCCAATGTGGACTGCCGGGACATGATTCAGCGGATCACGTCTATGGATGAAGCACAGTTTCTCCGGATGCAAAGAATGAGCGCGGCGAGCCTTACTACCGATTCATCGAAACTGGATGAACTTGTAAGCTGGGGAGTGACGTCCGACCGGAAAACCTATGCCACACTGTATTGTGACTTCTCCAATACGGATTTGAGGGAACGGATAAAGAACATCCAAGTACCTTCCTTGATATTGTTGGAAGCTAATTTCAGGAATATAGAATCTGCCGTCAGGGAGCAGTATAAGGAGTTGCCTGCGGCACAATTGAAGTATGCCGATAAAGGATTGCACTTCGTGATGTTCGATGATAAAGAATGGTTTATGAATCGGCTTATTGAATTTATAAAAGAGTGAGGCGTGGAATTTGAACAGATATATAAGGAGTACTGGGGTAAGATTTTCCGCTTGTGCATGGGCTATGTCAACGACTATGATCTGGCCCAGGATATGGCGCAAGAAACTTTCATCAAGGTCTGGCAACACTTATCGGCTTTCAGGAATGAAGCGACGGTGGGTACTTGGATATTCCGTATTGCCACGAATCATTGTCTCCGGCAGTTGGAGCGACAGGAGCAGATGCCTCCGGCGGAATTTCCCGTAAACTTGCCGGAAGAGGAAAGAACCGACATCGAACCTCAGATTCAGTGGCTGTACAAATCTATTGCAGAACTTCCGGAGATAGACCGTATCATCATTTCGCTGGAACTGGAAGAGGTCCGGCAGGCTGACATAGCACAGATTGTAGGACTGTCGGAAGGGAACATCCGTGTAAGAATCCATCGGATCAAAGAAGTACTAACAAGAAAAATGAAGGAATATGAAGAGTGATATAGATATGAAAGAGTTATGGAGCAGGCAGACCGTTCCGGCAGCCGATCCGTCTGAGTTGCTGAAAAAGATAGGGAGCTTTAGGAGAAGGGGAATCAGGAGGATAGTTGTGCTCAATGTTGTGCTATTGCTTTCCATATTCTTGATAGCGTTTATCTGGATCTATTTCAGCCCGCAACTGCTGAGCACCAAAGTAGGGATTGTATTGACTATTTTGCCGATAGGAGTGGCTGTAGCTTATAATTGCAGGTTGCTTCCTTTGTATAAAAGGATCGATGAGAGCTGTTCCAACTTTGATTATCTGAACGAACTGCTTGCCGTGAAAGGCAAGGAAAGCTTTATGCAGACTAAGGTACTGAACCTCTATTTTGTATTGCTGTCTTTGGGGATCGGGCTCTATATGTATGAGTATGTGATGGATAGACCGTTACTGTTCGGGATAATGGCGTATGCTGCTTTCCTGCTGTGGGTTGCTTTTAATTGGTTTGTTTTGCGGCCGAAGAGCATCGGGAAGAGCAGGCGGGAGATAGAAGAGCTGATAAGGCAGGTGAAGAAAATCAGGCTGCAATTGACTCAATTATAAGAACCAGGGAAGGCAAAGTTCTGATAGATGTATCATTTTGTCATTCTGAACGTGAATTCGATATAAGATGATTGACTCATATCGATGATAGAAATGAAGTAAATGATAATTTATCGCAGCAAAGCATCAGCGCAGCAAGCCTGAAAGGCTTTTATCTATCAGCCCAGGGCAACGCCCTGGGTAATAATGCGCT
>CABMPP010000002.1 GCA_902388495.1 uncultured Bacteroides sp.
TACGGGCACCTCCCCTTTCAGGCGGAGGAGTTTGAGATACTCTTGCTCATATCCTGTCAGAAGTGAATGAAATGTCAACCAGTAGTAGCTTAAAACACCAGGTTTCGCGGCTGATCCAGAATAGGCATTTAAAAGTCCATATTTGCATTGGAATCAAACGGAGGCAGCGAAACCGTGAATTCGCTGTACTTCCCTTCCCGGCTTTCTACACTGACGTAGCCTCCGTGCGCACGGGCTACGTTCATCACATAGTTCAATCCCAGTCCGAAGCCGGAAACCTTTTTGGTATTTTCACCGGGTTTGGCAACCACACGTTCGAACTTGTCGAAGATGGTGCGCTGGGCAGCAAGAGGAATGCCGATACCGTTATCTCTGACTTTGATTTGAGTGTAGTTGTTGTAAAGACAAGAAGAAATTTGTATGTCAACGGTCTCTTTGGAGTATTTTATGGCATTGTCTATCAGATTGCTTAATGCTTCTTTCAAGTATTCTTCATCAGCGTACACACCTGTTTCTGCCAGGTCGAGACGGAACGAAATGGGTTTGCCGGCTTTGGCTGTGAAGGTATCTATCAGCGGCTCCAATATGGGACGAAGCTCTATCCAGTTCTTATCCAAAAGCAACTGACCGTGCTCCAGTTTGGAGATAGTCAGCACCTTGTTGGCAAGAGCAAGCAGATGCTGGGATTCGGTTTCGAGTATGTCGAAGTACTTTTCACGTTTCTCGGGTTTGTCGTCTACTTTGCCGCTACGCAGCACTTTGAGTCCCATCAGGATGGAACTGATAGGGTTCTTCATGTCGTGAATCATGGCATAAGAGAAATCTTCGCGTATTCGTGCCAGTTCGTCTTGCCGCTGGATGATGTTGACTTGTTTGCGGATGGCATACAAAAGGATGCACAAAGCCAGTATCGTTGCAAAGAAATAATAAAGCAACTTACCTATAAACTCGGCACGGAAGTTAAGAATATGCGCACGCACACCTTGAGTAGCATTAATAGGACATACAAAGGTATAATGCCGGTCTATCAACTTCTGATAATCGGCAAAGTAGTACAAGTCTTGTTTCAATACGACGGAACTGCCTTGAAGTGACACCGTATCCATGCGGAACTTGATTCGATTCAGTTTGACTTTGCTCAGTTCATCGCGGAAGAGGGAGGAAAGATTCTTTGCGCTGTCAGTTTCGTAAGCATCCGTAGCATGGCAATAGGCCTCGTGTATGCCACGTATCACTTGTTGTTTGTTTAGCGCAATGCTTCGCCCCATCCAGTTGCCCAGCATGAACAGAACAGCAGCGGTTGCAACAAAAGTCAAAAGTATATAATAGGATTTCTTCATTGCACATCCAGTATTTGGAGGCAAATATAAACAAACTTTTCCGTTCGTCTTAACATAAAGATAACATTCCGATAACCTGATATTATTTCGGAGGTACGTATCTTTGCAAAGTAGAAACTAATAAGAAGAAAGATGGAAAACCAAGAAACAAATACAGAAGTACTCAGCCGCCCGGAAGGAGTGGAAGTGAAACTCTCGGCAAAGGGTATTAATATAGTAGCATTCATTGGGGGCCTCTTCTTACTCTTGGTAGGAACCCTGCTATTTGTATATATATGGGGAGAATTTTCGGCCTACGGCGTAGGATATGAAATAGGTGATGCAGCCAAAAAGATCTACGGCGCAAATATATTGTTCTATGTGGTTTTACTTTTCATTGCTTACATATTTCTCCAGGCAGGAATCCTCTACTGGTTCAGCGGAAAAGATAGAAAGCTATTCCGCTGGCTGAACAGCTGGACCGCAATGGGTTTCTATCTGACTTGCCCGATTGCCTTAAAGTACTATCGGATTTCTCTATTGCTACCGGGCATATTGGTGGGAGCATTTCCCGCTATCCATGGTTTCTGCACCGGGAATGCAAGCATTTTCTACATAGGATTATGCGGAATAATAAGTGCCTCGGCCGATATTACTTTCTGGTACAAACTCCGTGCTTTTGATGACGAAGATCTGCTTCAGTTGCGCAAAGACAGTGGCTTTCAGGCCACTATTATCAAGCGCAATTACAGGAAAGGATAACCGGGTACATCATCTTACCCCCTTCATACCACCGACATTTTAATATATCTTAAGACTCCTCCGATAGGGAGATTGCCGGATGCGGCTGTCTTTAATGAAACAGATTAACTAAACTATAAATATCGGTTTCAATGAAAGACTATCGAAACGACCTGACAGGCGATATTGTCAAAGCCCTGGACAAGTATGCGGAACGCCCTGCATTTGTCATCAACGACACAACCTATACCTATAGGCAGCTGTCGGCAACCATACAACGAATATCCTCCTTCCTAAGCAGCAGGGAAGATAAAATCATCGGCATCGTGGCTGAAGACAAACTGGAAACCTACGCCTCCATACTGTCCGTATTGATTTGCGGCAAGACATACGTCATTCTTCATCCCGCCTACCCCAAGCACAGAAACAAAAAGATTTCCGACCTTGCAGGCATCCGCCTGGTGCTTGACTCAACTTCCTGCATTCAGCAAGCAGCAACGCTCCCTACCGTTCCCCACGTTGCAGAAGATGAAAACGCATACATCATCTTCACCTCCGGCAGTACCGGCGAACCCAAAGGCGTACCCATCTCCCGCCGCAACCTCAACGCATTCTACGCTGCCTACAGCCGCCTGGGCTGGCAACTGGACGAGCACGACCGCATGTTACAAATGTTCGAGCTCACTTTCGACGTATCCGTCGTATCCTTCTTATACCCTCTGACTTTGGGAGCATGTATATATACGGTATCTCCTGAAGGTGTGAAGTACGTCAATGTCATCGAAGTCCTCGAAAAGTACAACCTTACATTTGCCGCCGTAGCGCCTTCCTTGCTTCAGCTGCTGTTGCCCTACTTCCCGGAAATAAACCTGCCCGCACTGCGATACCTGATAGTCACCGCCGAGGCTTCGGACGTAGAACTGCTGTCGGCTTTCAGAAGATGCGCCCCCAATGCATCTTTTGTCAACCTGTACGGACCCACGGAAGGAACCATTTATTGCACCGCCTACCAGATACCCGCCTCTGCATGCAAGCACCACAACGGAATGGCTGCCATCGGCAAGCCCTTCTACGGAATAGATGCCGTGATAATGGACAGCAACGCCACTCCGCTACCCACAGGAGAAACCGGAGAGCTCTGGATCAGCGGTAACCAGGTGATGAGCGGCTATTGGAACAACCCGGAGAAAAGCAGGGAATGCCTTGTGCAGACTGCCGGCGGAAAGACCTATTACAAGACCGGCGACCTCTGCCGGATGGATGCCGACGGAGATATCATCTACTGCGGACGTAAAGACTCGCAGATAAAAATGCAGGGATTCCGCATAGAACTGAGCGAGATAGAGCACGTGGCGAAGAACTTCTTCAACGGTGAACACCGCGTGGTAGTCATCCCCAAATACAACGAGAGCAACCAGTGCGAGCTGCATCTGGTGATAGAGAAAAGAGACCTCGACAAGCAGCGCATGGAAGAGTATATGTGCAGCAGGCTACCCTTCTACATGATTCCCAAGTACATACACTGCTTGGAACAATTCCCGCTGAACACCAGCAGCAAGACGGACAGAAAGAAAATACAAGAACTAATTTAGACTTAACAATGGATACACAGACTATTTTGAACGAACTGGAACTGATCTTCCGCGAAGTACTGAAGCGAGACAACATCGCCCTTGCAGACAACACCACCGCCCAGGATGTGGAAGGCTGGGACTCACTGACCAATATGCAGCTGATAAGCAAGATAGAGAAGCGGTTCAACGTCCGCTTCACCTTCAGGGACATCATGAAGTTGAAGAATGTAGGAGATATCTGCAACGCCATTCTAACCAAAGCCCAATAAAAGATGTCGTTCATATCCCTGAATTTCGTCGCGCTGTTTGCGTGTACTTTCATCTTATATCACGTACTGCCTCCCCGATGCAAGAAAGCGGTATTGCTGGCGGCAAGTTTCGTTTTCATCGGTTTCTATCACGTTGCCTTCCTGGGGGTAGCACTGCTGATATCGATTGCCACTTACCTCTTCGGCCTATGGATGGGGCGGGTGAAAGATGAAAGGGAAGTAAAGAGAATCTATTTTTCAAGTGTGTGTTTTTTAGTTGCGAGTTGGCTGGCATCCCGGTATGCCGGCCAGCTTATCGGCTGCAACTTCATCTTTCCGCTGGGTATTTCGTTCTATACCTTCCAAGCCATCTCCTACCTGACGGAAATCTACTGGCAGGAAGAAGAACCGGAACGCAACCTGCCCGACTTCCTGGTGTATATGCTCTTCTTTATGAAGTTCCTTTCGGGACCTATCGAGAGAGCCGGGGATATGCTTCCCCAACTGAAGTCCGGCAAGGCAGTGGACTATCAGTCCATGGTCTACGGGCTGGAGCTGATTGTAGTGGGGCTGGTGAAGAAACTGATGCTTGCCGATTCTATAGGTTCCTATATAGACGGCATCTTCAACTCCCCGCATACCGCCTCGGGCATACAGTTGCTGACGGCATGCCTGCTATATCCGATAGAACTATACGGAGACTTCTCGGGATATACCGACATTGCGCTGGGAGGGGCGCGGATGCTGGGATTCAGACTCAGTCCCAACTTCAACCGTCCGTTCATTGCGCAGACCACTGCCGACTTTTGGAGAAGGTGGCACATGTCGCTTTCGTTCTGGGTGAGGGATTACCTGTATCTTCCTCTGTCTTCGGTCATGCGGGGATGGGGACAGTGGGGCGTGTTTCTTAGCCTGGTCCTGACATTCACCGGATTGGGCATCTGGCACGGCGCCGGATGGAACTTTGCCGTCTACGGACTGATACAAGGCATCATCATCTTCTATGAAATGAAGACTATGGCATTCCGCAATAAAGCAAGAAGCCGGTTGGGGAGACCGTTGTTTTCAACGCTGTCCGTCGTCAGGACGTATCTTATCTTTGCCCTTTCACTGATATTCTTCCGGGCAGCGTCTCTTTCCGAAGCATTCTATTACATCAGCCACATATCCTTCGATGTTCATTACAGCTGGAAAGAGATGGACTTGGGAATGCCGGACCACAACTGCATAGTGGCAGGCGGCGCCCTTGTACTGATTCTGGCCTATGAGTATTTTATGTCCAAGCGCGATCTGCTGGAAGCTTTGGGAAGACAGCCTGCGGTGGTGAGATGGAGCGTATATTACTTGCTGGCTATCATGCTTTTCACATTGGGGCAGTTCAACTCGGACAGCTTTATATATTTACAATTCTGACAACCGAAACAACATGATAAAGAAATACAGCGAACGAAAGGCAGCAGTACGTTTCGTAATGAAACTCTCCCTACTCTTCATACCTTTTATTGCCATATTAGCGGTGTACTTGCTGACCGATCCTTTTATGGTTCTGAAGCATTACAACCGATACGACCAGTCTCCGGTAATGTTAAACGAGGGCTATGTAGGATGGCAAACGTATATGAACAATCGGGATTCCATCCCCTTCGATTCCTTCATCATGGGGAACTCCTGCACAATGGCCTATCCCTGCCGGGAATGGGAGAAGTATCTCAATGGCGGTCGTGCCATCCGTCTCTTCGGGAATGCAGAAGGTATAGCTGCCGTTTCCCTGAAGTTACAGGCTCTGGATAAGGTCGGTGCAGACATCAAAAACCTGCTATTGATTGTAGACAAAGGAGCATTGCAGACCGACAGACTGCTGTCGGGGCACACCAATATACTGCCGCCTACCCTGTCGGGCATGAGCAACCTGGCATTTCAGGAGAAGTTCTGCCAGGCATTCTGTTTCCCGGATGTTCTGTTTCCGTACCTTGACTACAGGCTGTTCCATCAATACCGTCCTTATATGAAAGGAGTGATAAATCCTTATGGGCCTATCCGCGACCCTATAACCAATGACATGCTGAATCCCAGAGAGGAAATAATAAAAAAGGAAGGAGAAAAGTACTGGGAGAACCGGAAGAATGAATTTACCAAGAAAAGAGAGAAAGATTACAGAAACGGAAAGTACAAAGAAGACCTGAAAGTAATTGGGGACAAACAGCTTGAGTACCTGAAAGAGATAGCACAAATCTGCCAAACACACGGCACTGCTGTAAAAATCATCGTCAGCCCCAACTACAACCAAATCAATCTGAACCCCGCAGATGTACAGATACTCAAAAACCTTTTCGGCACCGGAAACGTCTTTGATTTCAGCGGCATCAACGAGTACACCGAGGACATCCACAACTACTATGAGAAGGGACATTACAGGCCTGTGCTCGGTGTACGGTTGATGGAAAGAATCTATTCTCTTTAAATCTTATCGCCGAACGCCAGGTCTCCCGCATCTCCCAAGCCGGGGACAATGTAGGAATGCTCGTTCATCTCCGGATCGATGGCTGCGCACCACAGTGTTACGTCATCTCCGGGGAAGAGATTCTTCAAATGGTCTACTCCCTGTTGGCTGGCAATGACACAGGCTATCTGCAACTTGGCAGGCATGCCCTTCGTGATAAAAGCCTTCCAGGCAAGTTCCATGCTCTCGCCCGTGGCAAGCATTGGGTCTACCAGCAGCAAGGTCTTCTTCGACAAATCCGGAGTGGCAATGTACTCGATGTGCACATCCACCGTGCGGCATTCCTTGTCCTTATAATAACGATAGGCAGAAACGAATGCATTCCCGGCACGGTCGAACATGTTGAGGAAGCCGGTATGCAGAGGCAGTCCGGCACGGAACACCGTAGCAATCACTACCTCGTCATCGGGTGTGCTGGCCGGCGCTACCCCCAGCGGAGTCTGCACCTGCTTGACGGAGTACGTCAGTTCCTTACTCATTTCATACGCCATAATCTCTCCGATGCGCTCGATGTTACGGCGGAAACGCATCCGGTCGCGCTGTATTTCCACGTCACGAATCTCCGCCACGTATTGGTTCAAGACAGAGTTTGTCTCGGCAAAGTTGATAACTTTCATATAAATGTAATGTATTTGTGTGCAAAGTAAACGATTTCCACTTAATTTGCAACGTTCAGTTTGCAGATATTGTTACGGTTTAATAAAAGATTTCCCATTAAAGAAAAATTTCTCTAATACGGCTTTTCTTTAAAAAGAAAGTATTACTTTTGTAGTCGAAAAACGAGGGGCCTACTAAAAGGCAACCGAAAAGAGAGCTTTTTCAGGCAGATTTCCTTCCCCTTGTAAGGCAAACAAAGAGAGATTATAAACCAAAATACCAATTTAAAATCTTAAAAAAAATGGCAAATTTAGATTTAAGCAAGTACGGTATCAAAGACGTAGTGGAAATCATCCACAACCCGTCTTATGATGTATTGTTCGCTGAAGAGACCAAACCGGGTCTGGAAGGCTTCGAAAAAGGTCAAGTAACTGAACTGGGTGCTGTGAACGTAATGACTGGTATCTATACCGGACGTTCTCCTAAAGATAAATTCTTCGTTATGAATGAAGCCAGCAAGGATTCTGTATGGTGGACTTCAGACGAATACAAAAACGACAACAAACCTTGCTCTGAAGAAGCTTGGGCTGACCTGAAAGAGAAAGCTGTTAAGCAGCTGAGCGGCAAGCGTCTGTTCGTTGTTGATACTTTCTGCGGTGCTAACGAAGCTACTCGTATGAAAGTACGTTTCATCATGGAAGTAGCATGGCAGGCTCACTTCGTAACTAACATGTTCATCCGCCCGACTGCTGAAGAACTTGCTAACTACGGAGAACCTGATTTCGTATCATTCAACGCTTCTAAAGCAAAAGTTGACAACTACAAGGAACTGGGTCTGAACTCTGAAACAGCTACTGTATTCAACTTGAAGACTAACGAACAAGTTATCCTGAACACTTGGTACGGTGGTGAAATGAAGAAGGGTATGTTCTCTATCATGAACTACAAGAACCCGCTTCGTGGCATCGCTTCTATGCACTGCTCTGCCAACACTAACATGGAAGGCACTGACTCTGCTATCTTCTTCGGTCTGTCCGGTACAGGTAAGACTACTTTGTCTACCGACCCGAAACGTAAGTTGATCGGTGACGACGAACACGGATGGGACGACGAAGGTGTATTCAACTACGAAGGTGGTTGCTACGCTAAGACTATCAACCTGGATAAAGAAAGCGAACCCGATATCTACGCTGCTATCAAACGTGACGCTCTGTTGGAGAACGTAACAGTTGATGCTAACGGTAAGATTGACTTCGCAGACAAGAGCGTAACTGAAAACACTCGTGTTTCTTATCCTATCTACCACATCGAGAATATCGTTAAGCCTATCTCTAAGGGTCCTCACGCTCACCAAGTAATCTTCTTGTCAGCTGACGCCTTTGGTGTATTGCCTCCGGTATCTATCCTGAACCCGGAACAAGCTCAGTACTACTTCCTGTCTGGTTTCACTGCTAAGTTGGCTGGTACAGAACGTGGTATCACTGAACCGACTCCGACATTCTCTGCTTGCTTTGGTGCTGCTTTCTTGAGCTTGCATCCTACTAAATATGCAGAAGAACTGGTTAAGAAGATGAATAAGGTTGGTGCTAAGGCATACTTGGTTAACACTGGTTGGAACGGTAGCGGCAAGCGTATCTCTATCAAAGATACTCGTGGTATCATCGACGCTATCCTTGACGGTTCTATCGACAAGGCTCCGACTAAGGTTATTCCTTACTTCGATTTCGTTGTTCCGACTGAATTGCCGAACGTTGATCCGAAGATCCTTGATCCTCGCGACACTTACGAATGTGCTTGCAAGTGGGAAGAAAAAGCTAAAGACTTGGCTGGCCGCTTCATCAAGAACTTCTCTAAGTTCACCGGTAACGAAGCTGGTAAAGCTTTGGTTGCTGCTGGTCCGAAACTCTAATAGAACCAGATTACATATTTTTAAGGCGGCTTCCGGCAACGGAAGCCGCTTTTTTTGTTAGATTTGCAGTGAAGCAAATCTAATATACAACAGATTATGAAGAGTTTAAAGTTAATGTTACTAGGCGCAAGCCTGCTATTGTGTGCCGGATGCGGCGCACAGGCACAAAAAGGAAGTGAAAGCACAAGTGCGGAAAACAGTAAAGAAAATGCAGTGGTAGAAACCATCATGTCACGCCGCAGCATCCGCAAGTACAAACCGCAAGCAGTGAACCGGGACACTATGCAGATTATCCTGGATTGCGGTATCAATGCCCCCAACGGACAGAACAAACAATCCTGGGAAATACGCGTAGTGGATAATCCGGAGTTCATCAACGGCATTACGGAAATCTACAAGAAGGAAAATCCGAATGCTGCCAGCGATCCTGACTTCAAGAATATGTTCCGCAACGCCTCTACGGTAGTATTCATTGCCAACGATCCTTCGTATGACCTTTCGCAGATAGACTGCGGCCTGCTGGGCGAGAATATGATTCTTTCGGCATGGTCCATGGGTATCGGCTCCTGTTGTTTGGGAGGTCCTACACGCTTTATGACTTCTACCCCGGCCGCTGCCGAATACATCAAGAAGCTCGATATCCCCGAAGGGTACCAACTGCTTTACTGCATTGCCTTCGGCTATCCGGACGAAGCGCCTGCTGCCAGACCGAGAAATGCAGCAAAAGCGAAGTTCATCGACTGATACATTCGTTCTCATTCCGAATGATGGAAAATTAAGAAGGAGTGCTCCACCTTGCGGCGGGGCACTCCTTCTATTTATATAACAACTAAAAAATGTACTTATCAGTTCTTATTGGCACGTTTGCGCTCTATCTCATCCAGAATTACTTTGCGCATACGCATTGATTTAGGCGTCACCTCTACGTACTCATCTTCCTTGATATACTCCAAGGCCTCTTCGAGTGAGAACTGCACGGGAGGTATCAGACGGACTTTGTCATCCGAACCGGAAGCGCGCATATTGGTCAACTTCTTAGACTTAGTCACGTTCACCACCAGGTCATTCTCATGAGAATGTTCACCTACCACCTGACCGGCATAAACTTCCTCTTGCGGGAAGACAAAGAACTTACCACGGTCCTGCAGTTTGTCGATGGCGTATGCAAAAGCTGTACCCGACTCCATAGCAATCATAGAGCCATTGGTACGACGTTCTATCTCACCCTTGTACGGCTGATATTCCTTAAAGCGATGCGCCATGATGGCCTCACCGGCAGAAGCAGTCAACACATTGGTACGCAAACCGATGATACCACGTGAAGGCATGTCAAATTCCAGGTTCACACGTTCGCCTGCACTTTCCATTTTCACCATCTCACCTTTGCGACGAGTCACCATATCAATCATCTTGCTGGAATACTCTTCGGGAACATTGATTGTCAGTTCCTCGATAGGTTCGCATTTCACGCCATCAATCTCCTTGAAGATTACCTGCGGCTGACCTACCTGCAACTCATATCCTTCGCGGCGCATTGTCTCTATCAATACGGAAAGATGAAGCACACCGCGACCGGAAACAACCCATTTGCCGTCTTCTTCACTCTTGCGCACACGCAAAGCAAGGTTTTTATCCAACTCCTTCATCAGGCGGTCATGAATATGACGGGAAGTCACAAACTTACCTTCCTTGCCGAAGAACGGAGAATCGTTGATAGTGAAGAGCATACTCATGGTAGGCTCGTCAATGGCGATAGGCGGCAATGCTTCGGGATTCTCAAAATCGCAGATTGTATCTCCGATTTCGAATCCTTCGATACCGACCAAAGCACAGATGTCACCGGAAGATACTTCCTGCACCTTCACGCGGCCCATACCTTCGAAGGTATGCAGTTCCTTGATTTTTGATTTTGTAATGCGTCCGTCGCGTTTGGCCAAAGACACGTTCATGCCTTCTCTCAAAGTACCGCGATGCACACGTCCTACGGCAATACGACCGGTATAGGAAGAATAATCCAAAGATGTAACCAACATCTGCGGAGTACCTTCCAACTGTGTGGGCGCAGGAATGTTTTCCAGAATGCAGTCCAGCAAAGCGTAGATATTATCGGTCGGCTTCTGCCAGTCCGTACTCATCCAGCCGTTCTTGGCGGAACCGTAGATTACCGGGAAGTCCAACTGATCTTCGGTAGCCTCCAGGCTGAACATCAAGTCGAACACCATTTCGTAAACTTCTTCCGGACGGCAATTCGGTTTATCTACCTTGTTCACCACAACGATAGGCTTCAGACCTATCTGCAATGCCTTTTGCAATACAAAGCGTGTCTGCGGCATGGGGCCTTCGAAGGCATCCACAAGCAAGATACAGCCGTCGGCCATATTCAGCACACGTTCCACTTCTCCTCCGAAGTCACTATGTCCCGGAGTATCAATAATGTTAATCTTGGTGTCTTTGTAATTGATTGAAACGTTCTTGGATAGAATCGTTATACCTCGTTCACGTTCCAGGTCGTTGTTATCCAGCATTAATTCACCTGTGCTCTGGTTACTGCGGAAGAGGTTTCCTGCCAGAAGCATCTTGTCAACGAGCGTCGTTTTCCCATGGTCGACATGGGCAATGATTGCAATGTTTCTAATATTTTGCATATAATACCTATTATTTCGGCAACAAAGGTACGAATTTTGCATTAGATATACAGTATAGAGGAGAAAAAATTGCTGAATATCATTGCCGTATAAAAGATAATGTCTATCTTTGCACGCTCGAAAGAGAGAAATATTATCAACTTTTTAATTAAACATTATGTATTTAGACGCTGCTAAAAAGCAAGAAATCTTTGGCAAGTACGGAAAGTCTAACTCTGATACTGGCTCAGCTGAGGCCCAGATAGCTTTGTTTTCATACCGTATTTCCCACCTGACTGAGCACCTTAAGCTCAACAGAAAAGATTATAGTACTGAAAGAGCTTTGACAATGTTGGTAGGTAAACGCCGTGCGTTGCTGACTTACCTGAAAGACCGCGACATCAACAGATATCGTGCCATCGTTAAAGAACTCGGCTTGCGTAAGTAATCACTTACGGGCAAAAACATTAAAAAGAGGTTTCCTTTTCAAGAAGGAAGCCTCTTTTTTTATAACTTTGTCTCCATGAAACGGATTATTTCAGCAGCAAACCTATCCACGGCACTCACATTCTTGCTGGTGGTGCTTGCATTCGGCTTCGGATATCGCAGTTATTCGCAGGCAGAGCGGCGCGTCGTTTCGGACTTGAACCAGGCACTGCGGCGCACCGTGCTGCAAAACGAAGATTTGTGGCTGAATGCAGATACCGTCCGCACCTACGCCAAGTTGCAGGAAGTGATGGGCGCTCCCGTCTCCGTCAGCAGTTCCAACCGGAAATTTGCGGCGGCATTGTATCTGCCGAAGTTAAGGGATGTTTCTACGCTATCGCTGCATATCTTAAAGAAAGATGATCCGGGCACTGTATTCAATGAGATTCCCGCCGGTTATCTGGCCAGTGACACCTTGATATGGCTTTCCACCACTGCCGATGCTTCGGGGCTGACGCTCTCCTTCCGGGGATATGCACGCTGCTCGACCACACTGATTTTCAGTATCTCCAAGCAGACGATTCCCGCTTTATTGCTGTTGGCAGCACTGATTTGGGGAACTTTCTCCTTCTTTTACTTCCACTACAGAAAACCTGCAGCCCAAGGCAACGGGCAGGAAAGTATCATCACTTTCGGCAATCTCTCACTCTCCCTCCGAGAAGCTTGTTTCTACAATGAACATCGGGAAAGGCTAAAACTCACCCCCATGCAATATGCACTGATGGAGATGTTTTATCTTTCGTCCTCGCATCTGCTCCCTAAACCCGATATCTGCCAATCCTTATGGCCGGGAAAAGACAACGCAGATGAAACCCTCTATACACTGATACGACGGTTGAAACCCATCGTTGAAGCGAACAGCAACCTGAAGATTATTACCGACCGCGGACGAGCCTATGGTCTGGCAATCGCAACTCCCTTACCCACCCTCTGAAACACTATTCCCTTTGATGCACAAGATGCCATCTTGTGTAGCATAAGATGCCATCTTGAACAGCACAAGATGCCATCTTGTGCATCATGACAATAAAGCTTCGGGATGACAACAAAGGGAGATACACCCGAAAGGAGTGTATGTTTCAGACGGCAGTAACCTGCGATTGAGTAGATAAGCACTAATAAAAGGCCTGCCAGACGGCATTGTCAGACTATTGTCAGGCAAATGTCAGACAATTATCCGCCTTTTGTTTCTGTTGTCTTCTCCAGAAGCCGATACCTTCGTGTCCCGAAAACAAAAAACAATTCGGAACATGAAACAGACAGTATGTATCATCACCCTACTCATAGGGTATATCGCAACCGCAATGGCACAAAAGGAACCGGTAACAGCAAGTATCCGGGGAAGAGTATTCACGGAAGACCGGCAACCGATAGAATTCGCCAACATCGCATTGCTGGCACCGGACTCCGCCTTCGTGCAAGGCACTTGCAGCCGCAGTGACGGAAGCTTTGAAATCATTCCCGCCACTCCCGGAGATTATCTGCTTCAAATCTCATCCATCGGTTACAAAACCCTTTGCCGCCCCTGCCGGACGAGCAGCACCGGCGAAGCAAGCAACTGGACATTGGAAACCGATGCCGTGCTACTGGACGAAACAGTGATAACCGCCGCCCGCCCCGTCTTCAAACTGAAAGGCGGCCGACTCGAAACGAAAATACAACAAACCCTGCTCGCCTCCCTGAACAATGCCAATGACGTGCTGAAGCACATCCCCGGACTCCGCTCTTCGGAAGAAGAAGGCTACACTGTCTTCGGAAAAGGTGCACCTATTATATACATAGACAACCGCCTCCTGCAAGACAACACCGAACTGGAGCGCCTCTCCGCCGCCGACATCGAGAAGGTGGAGCTCATCACCAACCCGGGAGCCGAGTACGACGCCACCGTAAAGGCCGTTGTCCGCATCCGCACCGTGCGGGGCCGCAACGACGGTTTCGGCGGAAACCTCCGTGCAGGCATCATGCAGCGCCGACGCACCAGCCATAACGAGCAACTCAGCATGAACTATCAGAAGAAGGGACTTTCCCTGCTGGGTATGCTCTACACAAATTATCAGAATACCAAGCGACTGCAGGATGTACGTTATCAGATACCGGCGGATGTGCAATGGGACATCAACAACCACGTGAACCTGGTCAACAAAGGACTCCTTGCCGGCGGAAGGGCGAGCATCAGCTACGACTTCAATCCGAAACACAGCCTCGGTGCTTCCTATGAATTCCGCCGCACCCCCGACTTCCATTCCAGCGACCACTCCGAATATACCGTCCGCGCAGACGACAACCTGACCGATCTCACCGCCTACACCTCCCAAAGTTTGCAACAAGACAGCAGGCATCAACTGAACGCCTATTATCAAGGAAATATCAAGCAACTGCAAATCAACTTCACCGCCGACCTGGTGCGCGGCCAAAGCTACAATCATCAGGAGGCACACGAAGAGAGCCGGACGGAAGGCAACCGCGACATCAGCTCCTTCAACCATGCCAAGAACCGCTTCTACGCCGCCAAACTAATCCTGACGCATCCCCTCTGGAAAGGCGAACTGAAAGCCGGTGCCGACTACACCTTCATCCGCCGCGAAGACAACTTCCTGAACCTGCAGGATATCCTCCCCAATACCGACAGCCGCATTGACGAAAACAAATCCGCCGCCTTCGCCGAGTACTCCCTGCCGCTGGGCAAGGTCAGCCTTCTTGCAGGGCTCCGCTTCGAACACGCCGTGTCCGACTATTGGGAACAGGGCGAATACATCCCCGGACAAAGCCGCATCTACAACGACTGGTGTCCCAGTCTTTCAATAGATTTCCCCGTCGGGCAGCTCCAAACCAGCCTCAGCTACACAACAAAAACCAATCGTCCCGTTTTCTCCCAACTGCGCAGCACACTGAACTACAACAACCGCTTCATCTACGAAGGCGGTAATCCGCTGCTCATCCCCGAAACCAACCACGACCTGCAACTGACCACCCTCTACAAATGGGTACAGTTCAGCTTCAACTACCAATACCGCCGCAACGCCATCGCCTTCATGACCAAAGAGTACGAAGAAAATCCGGATGTCGTCATCTTCACCACCGGCAACTTCAAGCGGATGCAGTACCTCACCGCCTCCGTCCATCTCTCCCCTACCATCAATTTCTGGAAACCGGAGCTCGGCATCTACTTTGCCCAACCTTTCTTCAAAGTAACCAATCAAGGAGTCAGCAAAAACATGAACCGTTCCAGCATTTACCTTTTCTGGCAGAACAGCCTGAGCCTGCCGAACGAATGGATTCTCTCTTTTGATATCGACTACCAAAGCGAAGGCAACTTCGGCGCCATGCTGCAACGTTCCTATTGGGGAGTGGATGCGGGTATCCGCAAGACATTCTTCAACAAGAAGCTCACCCTCAACCTGCAAGCCAACGACTTGTGGAACTCCCGCTACAGTTCTTTTATGCTGTTCGGTCCCCGGCTGACTTATACAAAGGAAGCCAATCCGGACTCGCGCAGCTTCTCGGTAAATATTAGTTATCGTTTCAACGCTACTGGCAAGGCTTATAAAGGGAGGCATGCTTCGGAGGAAGATTTGAGGAGATTATAGCATGAAAGGACTTATCAAAACATAAAACCAAACTTTTCACCAAAGATAGTTGCATCAAGTAAAACTTTATCTTATTTTTGCGGTTTAGCAACTATAAATCATAACCTTTTAGACTGAAAATACTATCATTATGGATACAAGTAAGATTGTAGGAGAAAAGATCAAGTCGCTCCGCGAAAGCCAATCCATCAGCATGGAAGAGCTGGCACAACGTTCGGGACTCGCCATCGAACAGATTGAACGTATTGAAACCAACATCGACCTTCCGTCGTTGGCTCCCCTCATCAAGATAGCACGCGTGCTGGGCGTCCGTCTGGGCACCTTCCTCGACGACCAGGACGAAAACGGCCCTGTAGTCTGCCGCAAGAACGAAGCGCAAAACAGCATCAGCTTCTCCAACAATGCCATCCAGAGCCGACGCCACATGGTCTATCACTCCCTCTCAAAGTCCAAAGCCGACCGCCACATGGAACCGTTCATCATCGACGTAGCTCCTACAGACGACAGTGACTTCGTACTCTCTTCCCATGAAGGCGAAGAATTCATCATGGTGATGGAAGGCACGATGGAAATCAGCTACGGCAAGCATACCTACTTGCTCGAAGAGGGCGACAGCATCTATTACGACTCCATCGTCCCCCATCATGTACATGCTTACGAAGGAAAAGCGGCAAAAATACTTGCAGTAATATATACACCCATTTAATTGACCGACACACATGCTATACGAAAGAACGCTCGGCCAGTGGTTGGAGCATTGGGCGGAGACAACGCCGGATAAAGAATACATTGTTTACTCCGACCGCAACCTGCGTTTCACCTGGAGCCAATTCAACCGTCGTGTAGACGACATGGCCAAAGGACTTATCGCCATTGGCGTGGAACGCGGAACGCACGTCGGCATTTGGGCAGCCAATGTACCCGACTGGCTTACGTTGTTGTATGCCTGCGCCAAGATAGGCGCCGTTTATGTAACTGTAAACACGAACTACAAACAAGCCGAGTTGGAATATCTCTGCCAGAACTCGGACATGCATACCCTTTGCATCGTCAACGGCGAAAAGGACAGTGACTTTGTGCAGATGACCTACGCCATGCTCCCCGAACTGAAGACCTGTGAGCGCGGACACCTGAAAAGTGAACGCTTCCCCTACATGAGGAACGTGGTATACGTAGGCCAGGAAAAGCACCGGGGCATGTACAACACTGCCGAGATACTACTGCTGGGCGACAATGTAGAAGAAAGCCGTCTGAGCGAACTCAAAAGCCAGGTTACCTGCCACGATGTGGTGAACATGCAATACACTTCCGGTACCACCGGCTTCCCGAAAGGCGTGATGCTGACGCACTATAACATAGCCAACAACGGCTTCCTGACGGGCGAACACATGAAGTTCACCGCCAATGACAAACTCTGTGTCTGCGTTCCGTTGTTCCACTGCTTCGGCGTGGTACTTGCCACGATGAACTGTCTGACGCACGGTTGCACGGAGGTGATGGTGGAACGCTTCGACCCGTTGGTAGTGCTGGCATCCATCCACAAAGAACGTTGTACGGCACTCTATGGTGTACCCACTATGTTCATAGCCGAACTGAATCATCCGATGTTCGATATGTTCGACATGTCCAGCCTGCGCACGGGCATCATGGCAGGCTCCCTCTGCCCGGTAGAGTTGATGAAACGTGTGGAAGAAAAGATGTATATGAAGGTAACCAGCGTCTACGGACTGACGGAAGCCTCTCCCGGTATGACTGCCAGCCGCATCGACGACCCGTTCGATGCACGTTGCAACACGGTAGGACGAGACTTTGAACATACCGAGGTTAGAGTCATCGACCCCGAAACCGGAGAAGAATGTCCCGTAGGCGTACAAGGAGAAATGTGCAACCGGGGTTACAATACCATGAAAGGTTATTATAAGAATCCGGAGGCTACTGCCGAAGTCATTGATAAAAACGGTTTCCTGCATTCCGGTGATTTGGGAATAAAAGACGAAGACGGATATTACCGCATTACCGGACGCATCAAGGATATGATTATCCGCGGCGGCGAAAATATCTATCCTCGCGAGATAGAGGAATTCCTCTACAAGCTGGAAGGCGTGAAAGACGTACAGGTGGCCGGTATTCCTTCCAAGAAATACGGCGAAGCTGTCGGTGCTTTCATCATCCTGCACGAGGGAGCGGATCTGCACGAATCGGATGTCCGCGACTTCTGCATCGGCAAGATATCGCGCTACAAAATACCGAAGTATATCTTCTTTGTCGACGAGTTCCCAATGACGGGAAGCGGTAAGATACAGAAGTTCAGACTGAAAGATCTGGGATTGCAACTTTGCAAGGAGCAAGGGATCGAAATCATATAATTCGACCTGTAGATAGAATAGAGGTTCTATTATTCACCCATGCAACATAATGACCCGTCTTTGGAAACTATTGATATGGGCATAACGGGCATAATGCGCTAATTTTGCAAACATAAACTTAATTCAAAACAAGATTTATGAAAAACAATGCAAAATGGCTAATCTGCCAAATGCTCGTAGCAATGATGGTAGCAGGGCAGTATGTTCAGGCACAGACCTCTACTCCGGTGCCCCGGATCATCCGGAAAGGCAATCATCACACTCTCGAAGTTGATGGAAAACCGTTTTTTATGTTAGGTGGCCAGGTTGGAAACTCATCCAACTGGCCCAGCATGCTCCCCGGTGTATGGGATACCATGAAAACGATGCATGCCAATACGCTGGAAATTCCTATTTATTGGGAAGAAGTAGAACCGGTGCAAGGGAGTTATGACTTCTCATCTGTCCAGCGCATACTGGACCAAGCAAGAGAGAACAAGGTACGCCTGATATTGCTTTGGTTCGCAACATGGAAGAACGGAAGCAACCACTATATGCCGGAGTGGATGAAGAAGGATTCGAAGCAATATTATAATGTAACTTCCATAAAAGGAACTCCGGTAGACTCTCCAAGTCCTCATGCCAAAGCAACCATGGAGGCTGATGCAAAAGCCTTCAGGGAATTTATGGCCTATCTCAAGGAAAAAGATCCGCAACATACCGTTATCATGGTTCAGGTAGAAAATGAACCGGGGACATGGGGAAGTATTCGTGACTATGGCAAAGAAGCCCAAAAGCTTTTCGCACAGCAGGTTCCTTCAGAAGTGTTCACTACATCTGTCTGCAAAGAACTGGGAGTAGATAAAAATGCAAAGGGTTCATGGGCACAAGTTTTCGGCGAAAGAGCTGACGAATATTTCCATGCATGGCATGTTGCCAAATACATCAACTATGTAGCACAAGCCGGCAAAGAAGTTAATCCTTTGCCACTATTTGTAAATGTAGCCTTGCGTGACCCGCTGACCAATCCTACGGCAGACAATTATGAAAGCGGAGGTGCCACAGACAATGTTATCTCACTCTGGAAAGCGGCAGCACCATGCATCGACATGGTTAGCCCCGACATTTACCTCAGAGGAGACGAGACAGTACTCAAGGTGATTGATCTTTATGCAAGAGATGATAATGCACTGATGGTTCCGGAAACCGGAAGCGCTAATTCAAAATACTTGTATAAGGTAATAGAAAAAGGCATCGGTTTCTCGCCTTTCGGCGTTGACAAAAGGAGACAGGCGCTTGGTAACGCCACACGAGACGCCCTTTCCTACGAATATGAATTGCTCGATCCGATGAATCAGGAACTGGCCCGCTGGGCAGCTGAAGGGAGAATACAGACTGTAATCGAACCGGAAGACCACAGCGAACAACATATCTCACTGGGAGAATGGGAGGCCATAATCATTTTTGGCGGCGGTCGTGGAAACAACAGTGCACAGTCGGCAGAGCGTGCTGCTAATGGTAAAGCCATGATCATCCGGCTTTCGGATAATGAATTCCTTGGCATCGGGACAAACTGCCGCTTCACCTTCAATACAGCAGGAAAGAACAAAGGTCGTGCATGGCAGTACCTGAAGGTCAAAGAAGGGAAATGGGAAAACGGGGAATTCAAAATGAGCCGGATTCTTAACGGTGACGAAACCGATTGGGGAGGGCCTCAAGTTGGTGAAATTCCTAATCTGCTTCACTTCACTCTCGTTGCACGATAAAGTATCTGAAACTTATATCTGATTTTTGTATGAAGAAAGAGGGCTGCCTAACTTTGTATTGTTAGACAGCCCCCTCGTTTAAAGTTCAGCCTTGCCTTTCTTTACTTCGCTTGCTCTATCTTCTTTGCAATATAGAACACATAACCGTAGAACTCCTTATACTTGGCGTATAATTCTTCTTCATAATGCTGAAACTTCACCAATTCTTCGGCTGTATCGTTTCCTGCATACTTATCAAGAAATAGTTCGCGGGCTCCGGCCAGCGGAGCAAAGTAATGTTCGGTCCAGCACGTTTCCGGCAAAACGAAGGTAGCAACGGGAAGATAACCCGCTTTCTGCACTTGAGCCACCTTATTGGGAATCGTATCTACCTCCGGGTAACTCTCCATCCAGAAATTATGAATCTCTGCCGGACGTTCTTCGGTAAACCATGAACATTCGGAAACGGCGATATATCCGCCTGTTTTCAGATAGTTACGCCATTCGTTCAGTCCCCGTTCAAAGCCGATGTTGTAAATGGCCCCTTCCGACCAAATCAAGTCCAAAGACTCCTCTTCGAAAGGAAGGTTATCCATTGAGCCGACGATACCTTTCACCCTGTCCTGAAGATTCAGCTTTCCGGCATTGCAATTGAACCGGTCAACGAACCCCGGAAAAAAGTCAAGACCGGTGATATGTCCCGGCGCATGCTGAGCCAGTACCATCGTCTGTCCACCCGTTCCGCAGCCCAGGTCGGCAATGAGGGAATCCTTGGTAAGATTATCTATAAAGCTTAAAGCCTTAAGGGTGACCTCGGGACTTCCGGGTCCTTGCCGTTCTGTATTCAAAAAGAAATTGCAGATTAAATCAACGTCGATTCCGAAAATAGTATTGTTATCGTTATTCATTATCTTAATGTATATAGCGTACATGCTCCAAGCACACCAATGCTTCCGGGCACTGCACACTGGTTAAAAATTAAATTTATAAAGACATAGAAATTCCTCCCAAAAAGAATCATCCGGGAGTAAACGAAAGGACAATCTGCATCAAAAGAACAGATTGTTTACAACACCAAATCCGATAATGTAGTTCTTAGCATGGCGCAAATATACAGAATCTATTGTTTAGTTGAAAGCTTTTCTTTAAAAAATGACAAAGCTTTTGCCCTACTAATCAGAATGCTCTATCTTTGCATCACTTTTTATTTTAAAATCAAATAGATATGTCTAAAGAATTATTCTCTACTCTGCCCTATAAGGTGGCAGACATTACGCTTGCCGACTTCGGTCGCAAGGAAATCGATCTGGCAGAAAAAGAAATGCCCGGCCTTATGGCTCTTCGCGAAAAGTATGGAGAAACAAAGCCGTTGAAAGGTGCACGCATCATGGGTTCGCTGCACATGACCATCCAGACGGCGGTATTGATTGAAACTCTCGTAGCACTGGGTGCCGAAGTACGCTGGTGCTCTTGCAATATTTATTCCACCCAAGACCATGCCGCTGCTGCCATTGCCGCAAGCGGCGTACCGGTATTTGCCTGGAAGGGCGAAACGCTGGCCGAATATTGGTGGTGCACACTCCAGGCACTGAGCTTTGCCGGCGGCAAAGGTCCTACGGTGATTGTAGACGATGGTGGCGATGCAACCATGATGATACACGTAGGCTACGAAGCCGAAAGCAATGCAGCCGTACTGGACAAGGAAGTACATGCCGAAGACGAAATTGAACTGAACGCCATCCTGAAGCAGGTGTTGGCCGAAGACCAGGACCGCTGGCATCGTGTAGCCGCCGAAGTCCGCGGTGTATCGGAAGAAACGACCACCGGCGTACACCGCCTCTACCAGATGCAGGAAGAAGGCAAACTGCTGTTTCCGGCATTCAACGTAAACGACTCCGTAACGAAGTCCAAGTTCGACAACCTGTACGGCTGCCGCGAGTCTTTGGCCGACGGCATCAAGCGTGCCACGGACGTGATGATAGCCGGCAAGGTAGTGGTAGTCTGCGGCTATGGCGACGTGGGCAAAGGCTGCTCCCACTCCATGCGCTCTTACGGTGCCCGTGTATTGGTGACCGAAGTAGACCCCATCTGCGCCCTGCAGGCTGCCATGGAAGGCTTCGAAGTCGTTACAATGGAAGAAGCCTGCACAGAAGGCAATATCTTCGTGACGACAACAGGTAACATCGACATCATCCGCATCGACCACATGGAGAAGATGAAGGACCAGGCCATTGTCTGCAACATCGGTCACTTCGACAACGAAATCCAGGTAGATGCCCTGAAGCACTACCCCGGCATCCGCTGCGTCAACATCAAGCCGCAGGTAGACCGCTACTACTTCCCGGACGGACACAGCATCATCCTGCTCGCCGACGGTCGTCTGGTAAACCTGGGCTGCGCCACCGGCCACCCGTCTTTCGTCATGAGCAACTCCTTCACCAACCAGACGCTGGCACAAATCGAACTCTTCAACAAGAAGTACGAAACCGGCGTTTACCGTCTGCCCAAGCACCTGGACGAAGAAGTAGCCCGCCTGCACCTCGAAAAGATAGGCGTGAAACTGACCAAGCTCACCCCCGCACAAGCTGCCTATATCGGCGTAAGCGTAGACGGACCGTATAAGGCAGACCACTATCGTTATTAACGAAGTTGAAAGTTGAAAGTTGAAAGTTGAAAATTACTATGCAGCCTGATAGCGCAGCCTAATTTTCAACTTTCAACTTTCAACTTTCAACTTCATAAAATCTTCGATTTTATGAAAAAGATTCTCCCCGACCTCATTGCCATCCTGGCATTTGCCCTGCTCTCGTTTGCCTACTTCTTCCCCGCAGACATAGAGAACCGTATTCTGTTCCAGCACGACACCGCTGCCGGAGCGGGTGCCGGACAAGAAGCGATACAGTATCATGAACAAACGGGCGAGCGTACCCGTTGGACCAACTCCCTCTTCGGCGGCATGCCGACGTACCAGATAGCTCCTTCGTACGACTCCACCAAGCCACTGCAATGGGTACAGAAAGTCTACCAGCTTTTTCTGCCCAACTATGTATACCTCACGTTCATACTGATGCTCGGCTTCTACATCCTCTTGCGGGCATTCGGCATACCCGCCTGGCTGGCAGCATTGGGAGGAATCATGTGGGCGTTTTCGTCCTACTTCTTCATCCTGATATCCGCCGGACACATCTGGAAGTTCATCACATTGGCCTATGTGCCGCCAACCATAGCGGGTATCGTACTTGCCTACCGGGGCAAGTTGTTGCTGGGAGGCATCGTCACAGCCCTGTTCATCGCCCTGCAAGTAACGTCGAACCACGTACAGATGTCGTACTACTTCCTTTTCGTCATCCTCTTCTTTGTAGGAGCGTACTTCGAGAAGGCGTGGCGCAACAAGACGCTACCACAGTTCTTCCGTGCAAGCGCCGTACTGGTAGTGGCAGCCCTCATCGGTGTGGCAGCCAACATTTCGAACCTTTACCACACCTATACTTATAGCAAAGAAACCATGCGAGGCAAGAGCGAACTGGTGCAAACCGGCGATGCCGCCAAGCAAACCAGCAGTGGCCTGGACCGCGACTACATCACCAACTGGAGTTATGGCATCGGCGAAACGCTGACCCTGCTTGTCCCCAATTTCAAAGGCGGATCATCGGCCGCCACCCTCGCCCAAAGTGAAACCGCGATGGAAAAGGCCAATCCGATGTACGCCGGACTTTACAACTCATTCCCGCAATACTTCGGCGACCAGCCCTGGACGGCAGGCCCCGTCTATGTAGGCGCTTTCGTATTGTTCCTGTTCGTCCTGGGATGTTTCATTGTGAAAGGCCCTCTGAAGTGGGCATTGGTAGGAGCCACCTTCTTCTCCATCGTTCTGGCATGGGGCAAGAACTTTATGCCGCTGACGGATTTCTTTATCGACTACATCCCGATGTACAACAAGTTCCGTGCAGTATCGTCCATCCTCGTCATTGCAGAGTTTACCATACCGCTGCTGGCAATCTTCGCCCTGAAACGCGTTCTGGACGAACCGGAGATCGTGAAGAAAGACCGGAAAGCCTTCGGCATCAGCATCCTCCTGACGGCAGGCATCGCCCTGCTGCTCGTCATTGCACCGGGCAGCCTCAATTCCGGCTTTGTACCTGCACAAGAAGCGCAGATGTTGCAAAATGCAGTGAACCAGCAGATGATACCCGCCAACGAGCTATCCGGTATTCTTGCCAATCTGCAGGAAATGCGTGCCGAACTTGTCAGCGCCGATGCCTTGCGGAGCTTCATCATAATAGCTATCGGCTGCGCCCTGCTTTTACTCTACACAAGAGGCAAACTGCGCAGTTCGCTGACCATCGCAGGTATCACACTGCTTTGCATCGTCGACATGTGGGGCATCAACAAGCGCTATCTGCACGACGATCAGTTCGTTCCCAAATCCATCCAGACGGAAACCTTCACCAAAACGAAAACGGATGAACAGATTCTTCAGGACACCTCGCTGGACTATCGCGTGCTGAACTTTGCAACCAGCACATTCAACGAGAACAACACTTCATACTGGCATAAGAATGTAGGAGGCTATCATGCCGCCAAGCTGCGCCGTTACCAGGAGATGATAGACCATCACATTTCTCCCGAAATGCAGGCTGCCTACGGAGCCATTGCTGCTGCCGGCGGCGAGATGGACAGTGTGGATGCCGCCAAATTCCGCGTACTGAACATGCTGAACACGAAGTACTTTATCTTCCCCGCAGGACAGCAGGGAGGAACAGTGCCTATCCTCAACCCCTACGCCTACGGCAATGCCTGGTTTGTGGACAAAGTGCAATACGTGGATAACGCTAATCAGGAGATCGATGCACTGAACACCATTCTGCCCACGGAAACGGCTGTGGTAGACGTCCGTTTCAAAGATATTCTGAAAGGTGCGACCGACGTTCATAAGGACAGTCTTTCCACTATCCGCCTGACGAGCTATGCTCCGAACCGGTTGGTATACGAAACCGACAATGCCCGGGACGGCGTTGCCGTATTCTCCGAAATCTATTACCCCGACGGCTGGCAAGTCACCATCGACGGACAGCCCGCCGAGCTGGCCCGCGCAGATTATATCCTGCGCAGTATGTATGTCCCCGCCGGCAAGCATACCATCGAAATGCGCTTCGACCCGAAGAGCCTGCACGTAACAGAAGGCATCGCCTATGCTGCCCTGGCATTATTGATAATCGGAGTAATGGCGGCAGTGCTGATAGCACGAAAGAAGTATTCCACCAAAAAGTAATTCATATTATTACCCTTCATCCTTTCACCCACCCTTGCAGCAGCCTGCGGGTGGGTGATGCGGGTGAAAGCGGGGCGATATGCCCGGTTTCAAGGGTTCACCCTATTATTTAATCTCACCGCCCCTGCGCCCCATCGCGCGACATCCCGTAATAGCCGGGTGCCGGGCGGTAAATGGGCTGTGTGCGCCGTCCCACATTTATCAGCTTGCCCTCGTCCTGAAGGCGACGCAGGTGTCCGTTGGCAGTAGTACGGGACATGCAGCACAATTCTTGAAAGTCATAGCGTATCATCACGTCGTGTTCGGCAAAGTAATCCTTCAGGCACATATCTATTTCCACTTCCGACAAATGCTGCGCAGAGCGGGTGTATTTGCTCCGGGTGATTTTAACCCCTGCCAACGCTGACTTCAGCCGGACGTCCGGCCGAAAGCTGATACTTTTCAACCGCAACTTTGTACTCTTATTTGAGGTTTTGCGGGTCACCTTCTCCGTGGCTTGCAGCGTGGGGGCAAAGTATCCCAACCCTTCAATGTGCACTTCCCGACCTTCGCGCAGTTCTTCGCCGAAGAGTTGCGCCAGTGTGTTCAGAGCGCTTTGGGCATCGCCCACGGTCAGCGAACTGCGTGCGTGTATCCATTCGCACAGTTGGGCTGTGCTCACTTTGCCGTTGAGAAAAGGACGCGGATGCAATCCCTTCTCCTCTGAATCCCCTTCGGCATTGGGGTTCTCATACCAATCGTAAACAATAGACATAGGCTTTTTACGTTTAAAAGATTCTTGATTTTCAGGTTGAAAGCGCCGAATTAGAAGTGAACGACTCCAGTCGGCCGATCGACCGACTCCAGTTGTTCGATCGAACGACTTCAGTCGGTCAGCTGAACAACTCCAGTCGGTCACTTCTAACTCACCGTCAAAGATAGGATAAAAATAAGACATTTACACCTTAAAAGGCTATGTTTCTCACGACAAACATTTTTATAATAATTTTCAGGCAATCGCTTGCAAAACGCCTCCCGACAGTAGTAACTTCGTGGCATCGGTACCGACAAAACTAAGTTTATAAATCATCAAAAAGAACAACTGAAATGAGAAAAAAAACAATGACACTGGAACAACACTGCCTCCTGAGAGAGGTGAAACAACTGATAACAGATTCCAAAGCAGACGGCAAACATGCCAAAGCAAAAACGATCCGTTCTGGACAAGAAGTTTCCATACCTGGATGCTTGCCCTGACCGCACAGTGGGCAGGTATGCAGAACATACACGCCAACAGTGTAGCCCCCATCCTCGTCAGCAGCGAACAGGGACGGCAAAAATCCACCTTTTGCAAGGCATTGATGCCACCCGCTTTGCAGCGCTATTATTCCGACAACCTGAAACTGTCCGCACAAGGCAATCCCGAACGCCTGCTGGCAGAAATGGGACTGCTGAACATGGACGAGTTCGACAAATACGGCGCCCGGAAGATGCCTTTGCTGAAGAATCTGATGCAAATGTCCAACCTCAACATCTGCAAGGCCTATCAGAAGAATTTCCGTAACCTGCCGCGCATAGCCTCTTTCATCGGGACCAGCAACCGCTTCGACCTGCTCAGCGACCCCACCGGCAGCCGTCGGTTCATCTGCGTCGAAGTGAAGCATGTGATAGATTGCAGTAACATAGAGCACGGACAAATCTATGCGCAGCTGAAGGCCGAATTGCTGGCAGGGGCACGCAGTTGGTTTACGAAGGAGGAAGAACATGAGTTGCAGCGCCGCAATGCCGCCTTCTACCACACCCCTCCCGCCGAGGAAGTATTTCACACCTGCTTTCGCCCCGCCGCCCCCGAAGAGAAGTGCGAGCAGCTTTCTGCCGCCGATATATACAAAGCGTTGAAGACCCGCAATGCTGCCGCCATGCATGGCAGCAATCCGGCTACCTTCGGGCAGGTGCTCCTGGCAATCGGGGTAAAACGGAAGCATACCAAGTATGGGAATGTGTATCTGGTGGTGCGGCAATAGAAGTCAGTACCGCTATATACCTGCTATTTCACAATGAACTTTTTCGCAAGGAAACGATGATAGCCAAGCAATAAATCCTATCTTTGCGAAAAAGTTCGCATTGAAAAAGTTCGCAAGATGGAAAACCCCTTTAAATTCGGTACAATAGTGGATGGTAGCTACTTCACAGACAGAGTGGAAGAGCAACAAAAAGTAAAGCAAGTCATATCGAGTGAGAATCATTTGATATTGATAAGTCCCCGTCGTTTTGGCAAGACAAGTCTTGTGCAAAAAGTAATGAAAGGACTCGCACGTCCGGTTTTTCAGTTGAACCTGCAGTTGGTGACAGACACGGAAGACTTTGCCTCCCATCTGCTTAAGCAGGTGCTTCACAAATACCCTTTGGAACGTTTAAAACATTTGCTGTCTCATTTCCGCTTCATCCCTACCATTGCCACCAATCCGATGACAGACGGCATAGAGCTGTCGTTTCAGCCTTCTGTAGATAGTTTCGTGCTTTTGGAGGATGTTTTTACGCTTATTGATAGAATAGGTGAAAAGGGAGAAAAACCGATTGTGGTCTTAGACGAGTTTCAAGAGGTAAAGACATTAGACAAGAATCTTGACAAGAAGATGCGTTCCATACTTCAGTTACATAGTCATGCCAACTACATCTTTTTAGGCAGTCAGGAATCTATGATGGAGGAAATATTCGAGAAGAAGAAATCTCCTTTCTATCATTTTGGCTATCTGATGAAATTGAATAAAATTCCTTATGATGATTTCTTCCAGTTTCTGAAGAAAGGTTTTCTGTTGCTTGGTGGAGAGGCAGAAGTAGAGAATATGAGTCGGCAAGTGCTTTCGTTTACTCAATGCCACCCATATTATACTCAACAATTGGCTTTTCAGGTTTGGGCACTTTGGCAGCAGAAAGGGTATGCAGATACATTGGTGCCCGATGCAATTCTCCAGTTGACGCAAGTGCACGATATGGATTACGAACGGTTGTGGGCAACTTTTAACCGTACCGACAAGAAAGTCTTGATAGGTTTGAATATGAACCTCGGCTCTCCTACCAGTTCTTCTTTTCTTAGAAAACAAGGCATAGAATCTTCCAGCACAGCTTTCAGTAGCTTGAAGCGATTGAGTAAACTGGGCTATGTCATCAAGAATGATGTGTATGAAATGGATGATCCTTTCTTTGCACAGTGGATTATGAATCACAGGTAACCATAAAAAAACAGCATCAATACAGGAAACCGAAAAGCCAAAGAGGAACTCTGTTTCCTGTACCGTATTCCACACCATCTATTGCCAAATAGCTATCAGGGATATCTTTTACCTGCTCAAAGGTCTTGTATTTCCCACCCACTTCAAACGTATAAGTATCGTCTATCCTAAAGTCTCCCTGCCCGGAGAATGCTATTTGATGGTTCTGTTTCAATTGATTGGCAAAGAATGTTTCACGGATGTTACCGATATCTGAAGTTGGAGAAAGCGCATACATCAGATTGGTATTATCCAAATAAACTTTCTCCGGCTTGGCAAGCTGCTGCATATTGCTCTTCCCGGAATATAGCGTAATAAGCAAGGCTGCGCGTTCCAGAATCTGAAACATGCGGACTACCGACTGGCGTGTCGTTTCTATACTCTCGCCCACCTTAGTCATATTAGGTGTAAAAGGAACCATCTGCGAAAGAATTACCAACAAACGCTTCATCTTTTTGATAGAAACATATTCTACCTTTTCTACAGCAGGCAAATCATTTTCAAGTATAGTAGTGACAACTTGTTGCAGCCGCAGTGGATAAGAAGCAGGAGCTTCCTTGTAGAAAGGATAATAACCATGCTTCAAGTATTCCTCAAATAGCGGAATAATTGTAACCTGCGAAACTACATCCGATGCAATCGCCAGATGTTCCTTCAATATCTGCTCTAAAGTGAAAGCAGGAAAGACACCTTTCTCTTCAAATGCCAAAAACTCTCTGAACGATAGTCCTTGAAGAGTATAAAAAACACATCTACGAGACAAATCGGCTAACGAAAAATCTATTTGCAATAAGGAAGAACCGGTAAATACGATATGAAGGCCTGGATAACGATCATAAATATTCTTTAGTTCCTGTATCCAGTTATCATAAGGATAGCGATGCACTTCATCTACAAACAGATGTGTTCCACCATGAAGGAAGTGATATTCTGCCAGGTCTATCAACCGATGTTCCGTGAACCAAAGATCATCCAAAGATATATAGACAGCTTGTTCTGTCTTAGGAAACAACTGCTTGATGCGTTGCAGCATAAGCGTAGTTTTTCCAACGCCACGCGCTCCTTTTATACAAATCATACGCGAGTCCCAATCTATTGCATCATACAAGTAACGGATGTGGGACATGCCAACCGAATTGACCAAACGGGTAGAATTAATATAAATGTCTGTTATTTCCATCTTTACACACTTATTATTTGTAAAGGCAAAGATAAGAAATGTTTTTTGTAAAGCACACATTTACTCCAAAAACGTGCTTTACAGATAACGTTTATGCGAGAAAAACGTGTTTTACAGATAACAGTTCGGTTACTATTCTATGAATTTTTTCAGTGTAGAAACGATGAAAACCAAGTAGTAAATCTTATCTTTGCAATAGACGAATCAATAACAAACCGACTATGAACCTACGCTTAATACTTGTATCAATACTTACTATCTTGCTTGCTGCCTGCACAACACGACCCGACTACAATAAAGTGTTGGTACAAGCAGACTCACTAATGATATCACGACCCGACAGTGCGCTGCACTTGCTGAAAGATTACGCAGTAAATAACTTAAAAACAAAGGCAGACAAAGCCTATTATGCACTACTGCTGACGGAAGCACAGGATAAAAACTACATTCAGCAAACGGATGATTCACTGATACGGACAGCCGTGCGCTACTATGACGCACAAGAGGATGCCGCTATGCAGGCGCGAGCATATTACCTTTGGGGAAGCGTTTACCGAGACAAGAACAAACAAGCAGAAGCTGTAGAGAAATATCTCAAGGCGACCGGTTTTGCACAAAAAGCAGAAGACAAAGCATTACTTGGACGAATATACGCCAATGCGGGCTACATTTATTACCTGCAAGAGTTCTATGAAAAAGCAGATTCCGCTTATAGGCAAGCTGAGCAAATAGGTCTCCAGCTAAGAGACACTTCCCTTTGGATTTCAAGCCTCACCATGCAAGGAGAAATGCAACTTTATCAGAAGCACTATCTGCAAGCAGAAGAAAAACTGCGGCAAGCGCTAAAGATTTCAAAAGGCTTTAAACAGAATGAGATAAAAGCAGGCATTTATTCTGCACTAAGTTCGCTATATGCCAGAACCGGAAAAGACTTGAAATCACTACACTATGCCAAGCAGAACTTCAGCCTGCAAAGAGACACAATGCATTGTTATCGCACTTTCTTGAAATTAGGAGACGCTTATTACCAAACGGGACAATACGACTCGGCCACCATATATATAAGGAAAAGCTTGTCATCACCCAGTCATACCACTAAAGCCGGAGCATATATGCGCCTGGCTGATATCGCAAAAGCTCAAGGCGATGTCGCACTGTCTCTTAACATGGAACGACTATATTCAGCCTATAAAGACAGTGCAAACTTATCTCGGCAAAAAGCCGAAATCATAGAAGCCGAACAAACCATAAAGATACAACATCAACGGACACGACACGAATATTACTTGAAAGAATATCGTTATTACATCCTCATTTTGATACTCATTGGTATTCTAAGCATTTGTCTACTACGAAAGCGCTATCTGAAGAAACTCAACAGACAAAGAGAAAAAAACCTCTTAAAAGAAAGAGAGCTGCACCAACAATACCTTTTATCGAAAGAAGAAACGAAACGGAAAGAAGAACAAATAGCCATCTTGCAACAAAAAATTGAACAGCACTACTTAGACGAAGTTCAAAAAGAACAAATGCAGAAGAAACTAAAGGAATTGAACAAGCAACACACCTTGCTGCTAAAGAAAACGCTGCAATATTCCGATGTCTATACCAAAATGAAACGAATTATTTCAGACTACAGAGAATACAGGAAGTCCAAGGAATCATTAACAGACGACGAATGGAGTAGATTCATGGTAGAAACAGATAAAAGCGGCTTTCTCCTGAAACTGGCCGCCGAACATAAACTTAATAAAAAGGAAATCTATTATTGCCATTTACTATTAGCCGACTTTTCTATAGAGGAAAGAATGCTGATTTTGCAAATTGCCCGTGCCACTATCTATCGGATAGAGCAACAAATCTTTCAGAAAATAGGCGTCCCCTATCAGGCAAAAGAATTACCCAAGCTACTAAGAGGCATAATAAGCAGCGTTTCTACCAATGTATGAGACATGTCTCATGCTAAATGAGACAAATTACACCCAAAATGAGACATTTTCTATTTGACAAATACAAAAAAATCACACTAACTTTGCCATAACAAAAAACAAAGAAGCATGAAACGAATCTTATACCTAACAGCTTTAGCTTTGCTCTTTATAATAACGAGCACAACAACTTCCAAAGCCGAAGAACTCGTTAATAACAGCAGAGAGATTACACTCACTGTAACCCAAGATGACACAAGAGATTTAGGGCAAGGACATGATGTGGAACCGGACGATATTAAAGTACCCCGTAGCATCATTCTTCAACCTGCTTATGCTTATCTATATAATAATGTGGTAAGTCTTGATTTCACTGAGACATTCTCTGCTGTCATCGTCACTATAACCAATAATGCAACCGGTGAAACCGTCTATTCAGAGACCTGTAGCAACCCTGCCACTCTTAACATAGACCTAAGTAGTGAAAGCAGTGGGAACTATCTCATTGAGATAGAAGCAGATGACACCCGATTGGAAGGAAATTTCTCTCTATAACAACATTAATATTTAGAATCACTTATGACGGCAGTTGATAACACCGGCATCGTTCTTTATCGCTATTTGCGGGCTTTGTCCGTAAAAGTGAGCCGGAGCACTGTGTCCCGCCTGCTCGATACCCCCGTAGGCAGTAGCATACGGGGTGTCAGCGATGCACTGGACGCACTGCACATAAAGAACGAGGTGTATCAACTCCCACCGTCACCCGATTACTTTTTCCAATTGGATGCACCCTTCATCACAATGCTGCAAGTGGACAAAAATCCATTCTGCGTAGTGACAAAAAAGGACGATTTCATCGTAGAATTCTCCCGTTCGGAGGGCAGAACGCAATGCATAAAAGTGGACACTTTTCTGAAGAAATGGGCAGGAACAGTGCTACTGGGAGAAACTACCGGAGAAACTCCTTCCGATTCTTTCTATATCTGGAAGAACATCGGCTACCGCCTCTTTAAGTTTAAAGCCGTAATTGCCCTATTCTTAATCTTGGCTTTGGGTTTTCTCTGTACGTTCCGACAAGAATATTCCCCAACCTTAATTGCTTATTTAGCAACATTAAGCCTTGGCATATTTGTATCCATTGCCATTATCTATAAAGAACAGTTCAATGACAGCTTTCTGGAACGTTTCTGTCATATCGGGCGAGCAGTGGACTGTAATAAAGTACTCCGTTCCAAGGGAGCAAACATAGCAGGAGTAAGTTTAGGAGAACTTTCCTTACTCTATTTCTCCACTTTATTCCTTTTCAGTACTTTGTGCCCAACGGACTTCTACGGTATAGCCTCCCTTTGTTGTGCGGCAGCCCTTTGCTTCACCCTCTATTCCGTCATCTATCAAATTTTCATCTTCCGCAAAGGTTGCATGCTCTGTATGCTGGTGAACATTACGATATGGATAAGTGCCGCTATACTCTACGGAAGCAGTCGCAATCTGACATTCCCAATTTCTTTGTCTGCTTTATCAACGTTAGCAGCTATCGGATGTATTTGTTTGATTACCGGAATATCCATAAAGGCTTTACTCAAAGACCGCAAAGAAAAAATTGCATTGCAACGTAGGATAACATCCTTACTAAAGCCTGAAGTATTTCAACGCTTGCTACCGATCGAAGCACATATAGAAAAACCGATAGCAGCGGAATTAGCTTTATCAAATCAAGGCGGGAACAGCAATCGCCTGATGATTGTCACTAATCCGAATTGCGGAAACTGCGCTAAAGTACACCGGCATATCAAGGAACTCGCATCAGCCGTTCCCATGGCAATGGTGTTACTGACTTTTCCGAACGACAAAGTGGGTGAGCACGTTGCACAGACCATCATCACAGCCTACCGGGCGGAAGGATGGCAGCGCGCCATGCAAATGCTGGAAGAGTGGTATAAAAACAAACGGATAAGCGAAGCGGACAAATATCCCGTTACTCCCGAAGCCGAACAGATTTGGAGAGAGCAGCAGGAGTACTGCCGGAAGCAAGGGATAAACAAAACCCCCGTTGGTATAGTTGCTGGGTATTATATATCGGATGTATATCCGCTATCGGAATTAAAATATGTATTAACATAAAGATATTGGTTTCGCGAACCAAGCAGGAGATTAAGGGACGCCAAGAATCTCAAGTTAACTTAATTATTAATCTTAAAATAATTCGTATTATGAAAGATTTTGCTAAATTTGAAGCATTTAGACTTGAAAAGAGTCAGATGGCTAAAGTAAGTGGAGGTGTAACCTGCCAAGTATATTACAGCGATGGAATGGGAGGTTCTTTTGCTCAATCTTACGATACTACTGATGCAAAGGCTATGCAGGAAGCTTTACAGAAACAACATCCGGATGGAAAAGCCTCTTGTTGGTAACAAGTGCCCGTTACAATCTACGTAACTTGCCAAAGAATTCGGGGAAGATGGTTATCCCTTTTCCCCGATATTTACAACAATTTCACAACAACATACAACGTCATGAAATATTTTATTTATTTATTCGCAGTGCTAATGTTCTCCTTTGGATTTCATCCTAACGAAACTTCCAAAGACAAAGAGTTAGTGTACAAAAACACGAAAGTGATTCTAAATGTAGATGATTATATTTGCAGCGAAGATCAGTGGGTATATGTTCATGACTATAAATGTTGGATTTCCGGAAATGAACATTTTTTTTTCGATTCGGCGTTTATTGCAAAAGGTCAACACCAAGTAGAACTCAACTTTAAAATTCCGTGTGCTATAAAAGCTAGATTATCATTTTCCAAAAATGGCCCTTTGGATCTTGGATTTGTAGCAGAGCGAGACTCTTGTCTTATTCTGAATATAGATGAATCTTCTCCTTATCTAAATATTGATTGCTGCATAAAGGCAGTTCAAGGAACTCTACATAACTTCTTCTACAAATTGACTCAAGAAACTAGTAAGTTTAGAAACAAGATACAACTTTACGCAGAAAAAGATCAGATAGACAGTATTCGCATATTAAGTGACCATTACCTTCAGCAGCTAACAAAGTGTATAGATGAAACAACTGAACCTGCAGTAGCATACGAGTGTCTTGCAATTATGAAATACGTTATTCCGGGTGTAAATACAAGTGAACTCTTTCCTAAATATGCTTCGAAATTTGATTGGTATCCTGCCCTAAAATCATTTTATGATCCATCGGCTGTCGTACCGCCTTCCGAAGAAGCCCGAAAATCATCTGCCCGATATGGAAAGTTACGTAAAGAAAGAATGCAATGTACTCTGATAAATAAAGATTTAGGCAATCATTTGGACTTAACCTTTAAAGATGTCAATGGAAAGGAAATTGCCACCAAGGATATTAGCACTCCCTATATATTTGTGGATTTTTGGGCAAGTTGGTGCAGGCCTTGCAGAAAAGAAATTCCCAACATAAAACAGGCTGTAGCCAAATATAAAGATGACCTGACCATTTATGCCGTTTCTTTGGACAATAAACGGGAGGCTTGGCAAAAAGCCATAAAGGAGGACAGCACTCAAGAATTCCTGCAAGTGATAGGAACTCTCCGAAACGAGTCACCCACACTCCTGCTGAGACAACTGGACATACAAACAATTCCCGCAAACTTCTTGCTGGATAAAGAAAGGCGCATTGTAGCCAAAGACTTACGTGGTGAACAACTGATGCAAACACTTGACAGCCTTATCAATCAATGAAATCTTTCCCCCATTACATCCAGCACGATGTCATGGATTGCGGCCCCACCTGCCTACGTATGGTCTCCGCCTTCTACGGAAAGCGTTATTCATTGGAAGGATTGAGGGAAAAGTCATTCATCACCCGCGAAGGAGTCTCCATGCTGGGTATCAGCGAAGCGGCGGAGAAACTCGGCCTGCGGAGCATCTGCGTGCAAGTAAGTTATGAAATGCTGCTGGAAGCTCCCCTGCCCTGCATCGTGCATTGGAACCAGCAACACTTCGTAGTAGTCTACCGAATAAACAGCAAGCATGTTTGGGTAGCTGACCCCGGGGCAGGGAAACTGAAATATACCCGTGAAGAATTCTGCCGTTGCTGGCTGAGCGCAAAGAAAGACGGAGAAGACACGGGAGTGGCATTATTGCTGGAGCCGACACCGGAATTCTACATCATGGAAGATGAAGGAGAAGCGGTGAACTATAAAGGTTTCGGCTTTCTGTACTCATACCTAAAACCTTACAAACAACTGGTGGGGCAACTGCTATTGGGCTTGTTGCTGGGCAGCATGATACAACTTATGCTGCCCTTCCTCACGCAGAGCATCGTAGATTTCGGTATTAACAACCAGAATCTCGGCTTCATCTATCTGGTACTCATCGCTCAACTGATGCTCACCTTCAGCAGCAGCGCCGTAGAGTTCATCCGAGGATGGATATTGCTGCACCTGGGCACACGCATCAACATCGCCCTTATCTCCGATTTCCTTATCAAACTGATGAAGCTCCCTATGGGATACTTCGACACCAAAATGACGGGCGACATCCTGCAACGCATCAACGACCACACCCGCATACAAAACTTCCTGACAGGAAGCAGCCTCAGCGTAGTGTTCTCTACCTTCAACATCGTGATATTCGGCATTGTACTGCTGGTGTACAGCGGCATGATATTCCTTATCTTCATGGGAGGAAGCGCCCTCTACATAGCCTACGTATGGCTCTTCATGAAGAAGCGCGCGGAGCTGGACCACAAGCGTTTTGCACAACAAAGCGCCAACCAGAGCACCGTAGTGCAACTGGTGAACGGAATGCAGGAAATAAAGCTGAGTGCCTGCGAGAGGCAGAAGCGCTGGGAATGGGAGCGCATCCAGGCGCGGCTGTTCAAAGTAAATATCAAAAGCCTTGCCTTGAGGCAATATCAGGATTCGGGAGCAGTGCTCATCAACCAGACAAAGAATATCGTGATTACAGGTTTGGTGGCCTCGCTGGTGGTGCAAGGACAAATGACGCTGGGTATGATGCTTTCCGTGCAGTACATCATCGGGCAGCTGAACAGCCCGATAAACGACCTCATCGCCTTTGCCCGTGACATGCAAGACGCACGCCTCAGCACAAACCGGTTGAGCGAGGTACGGGACAAGCCCGACGAGGAAGATCCGGCAAAGGAGTTGATAAGGGAGATACCTATAGGGAAAGACCTCAGGATAGAAAAACTAAGCTTCAAATATGATCCGCTGAATGAAACACCCACGCTGGACAACATCAGCCTGGATATAGGATCGGGCAAGCAGACCGCCATCGTAGGCATGAGCGGGAGCGGAAAAACCACATTGGTAAAACTGCTGCTGGGGTTCTATCCGCCTGCAAGCGGGCAAATATTGCTGGGCGATATACCTTTGGAGAACTTCAGCATCAGGGAGTGGAGAAAACGCTGCGGCGTAGTGATGCAGGACGGCTTCATCTTCTCGGACAGCATCGCGGGAAACATTGCCCCCGGAGTGGAGCACATCGACAAGGCACGGTTGCAGCATGCGGCAGAAGTGGCGAACATACAGGGATTTATCGGAGACTTGCCGCTGGGCTACAATACCCGGATAGGCCAGGAAGGACACGGACTGAGCCAGGGGCAGAAGCAGCGTATTCTCATTGCCCGCGCCGTATACAAGAATCCGGAATTCATCTTCTTTGATGAAGCCACCAACGCACTGGACGCCAACAACGAACGCATCATCATGGAGAACCTGCAAAAGTTCTTTGAAGGAAGAACATCGGTAATAGTAGCCCATCGGCTGAGCACTGTGCGCCATGCAGACCGGATCGTAGTAATAGAACAGGGACGGATAGCCGAAGAGGGAACACATGAGGAACTGATTGCAAGGGAAGGAAGATATTACAAGCTGGTGAAGAATCAGTTGGAGCTATAAGTGGGAGTGGATGGAAAAAGAGACGAAAGACATAGAATTGAGATGCGAGGAAGTGCAGGAGATACTGACACGACCGCCGCATACGCTGATACGGTGGGGCATCACGGTGTTCTTCATCGTGCTGGCCCTCTTCTTTATCGGCGGCTGCTTCTTTAAATATCCCGACGTGATAAGCGCCCCGGTCACCATCACCACGGAGCATCCGCCCGTATGGATTGTGGCACGGGGAAACGGAAAGATAAAAGAAGTGTATCACAAGGACCGGGATTCGGTATGGACCGAAGACATCATTGCCGTGCTCGAGAATCCGGCTGCAACGGAAGATGTGCTGCTGCTGAAAAAGGAATTGGATGCCTTCAGCCCGGCAGACAGCAGCGTATGCACAAAGTTGTTTCCCGAAAGACTGATATTGGGAAGCATACAGAATGCATACGCCTCATTCCTGAAAAGCCTGACGGATTACCGGAATTTCCTTTCGCTGGACCTCTATAAGCAGAAGATAGAGGCCACCCGAAAAGAATTGCAGGAATACCGGAACTACATAGCCCACCTGAAAAAGCAGGCGGAACTGGATAAGGAGCAGGTGCAGATAGCCGAGACTTCGCACCGCAGGGAAAAGAAACTCTTCGACGAAGGGCTGACCGCACAGTCGGAATACGAAGAAGCCAAACAGACCTTCCTGAACAAACAGCAGGGGCGGGAGCAGTTAATGACTTCCCTCTCGTCCGCCAAAATACAGGAAGCGCAACTGCAACAGAACATCGTAGAAACCCAAATGGAGCAAAGCCGCGAAGCCAACAACCTGCTGACGGCATTGAAGGCCGCCCGCAATGAGTTACAGGTCAGCATCAACGACTGGGAACTGGCATATCTGTTCACGAGCCCGGCAAGCGGCATACTGTCCTACAACAATATCTGGCAAAAGAACCAGAACGTCAACAGTGGAGACAAGGTATTCTCGATAGTGGCACAGGAGACAGGGGACATCATCGGAAAGATAAAACTCCCCGTCGGCGGTTCGGGAAAAGTGATGCCCGGTCAGCGGGTGAACATCAGTGTAACGGGTTATCCGTACATGGAATTCGGCTTCCTCACAGGCAAGGTTATGTCTGTCTCCCTGCTGGCAGATGACGAGAGTACCTATACCGTCACCATAAGCCTGCCGCAGGATTTACGCACTTCATACAACAAGACGTTGGAGTTCAAAGGAGAAATGACTGGCACAGCGGAGGTGATGACAGACGAACGGAGCGTAACCGAGAGATTGCTCAGTCCGCTACGCTATTTGTGGGAGAAGTATTTATAAAAAAAGTAAACCGTTTCTGCCCTCGCGGGTAAAAACGGTTAAGTCAATAATACATGAAAAAACGCTATTTAGAGAGAGTCTCTTCTATTATGAATAATCTATATCAAGATTGTTCTCAGACCGGAAGAACTTTCATAAAGTATCAATTCTTCAAATCCGATACAAAGGTAAAGAATCCCGAAGAGACTAACAAATAAAATCTACCAATTGGCAAATATTATCGACCAAAAGCCTCCGGAGTGCAAATGAAAAAAAAAGTATAAATAGCGCACTGAATAATATATTTACGTAACTTTGCTCTCTAATTCAAAAAAGAGAATCGTATGGAAACTACCAGACAGAACAAAATAGCCCGCCTGCTCCAAAAAGAGTTGAGCGACATCTTCTTGTTGCAAACCAAGTCAATGCCCGGTATACTGATTTCGGTCAGTGCCGTACGCATCAGCCCCGATATGAGTGTGGCACGTGCCTACCTCAGCGTATTCCCTTCGGAAAAGAGCGAAGAAATCATCAAGAACGTCAATGCGAACATGAAGTCCATCCGCTTTGAACTGGGCACACGTGTACGCCACCAGTTGCGCATCATTCCCGAGCTGAAGTTCTTCGTGGACGATTCGCTGGACTACCTGGAACGGATTGATGAATTGCTGAAATAGTGAATCTTCCGTTCTACATAGCCCGCCGGTATCTCTTCTCCAAGAAGAAGCACAATGCCATCAATATCATCTCCGGTATTTCGGTATGCGGGGTGGCGTTGGCAACTTTGGCGCTGGTGTGTACCCTCTCCGTGTTCAACGGCTTTCAGGATATGGTAGCGGGGTTCTTTACCGCCTTCGACCCCGAACTGAAGATTACCATCCGGGAAGGAAAAGTATTCGACCCGAATGAAGGGCGCGTCCGGCAAGTACGCGCCCTGCCCGAGATTGACATCTGGACGGAAACCCTGGAAGAGAACGCCATGGTGCAGTATAAAGATCGCCAGGCCATGGCCGTCATCAAGGGAGTGGAAGATAACTTCGAACAGCTCACCTCCATTGACAGTTTGCTGTACGGCACGGGAGAATTTATACTGAAAGATTCTCTGGTAGATTACGGCGTGCTGGGAGTGGAGCTGATATCCGAACTGGGAACGGGCATCCAGTTTGTAGACCCGCTGCAAGTCTATGCTCCCAAGCGAAACGTACGGGTAAACATAGCCAACCCTACCGCTGCTTTCAACCGGGATTACCTCTTCTCGCCCGGAGCAGTCTTTGTAGTGAACCAGCAAAAGTACGATGCCCGCTATATACTGACCTCCCTCAGCTTTGCACGCCGTCTGTTCAATTATGATACGGAGGTTTCTGCCATCGAACTAAAGCTGAAACCCGGTTCCAACGTCAACGCTGTGCAAAAGAAAATGGAGAATATACTTGGCGACCGCTTTGTCGTGCTGAATCGTTATGAACAGCAGGCCGACGTTTTCCGCATCATGGAAATCGAAAAGTTCATTTCTTACCTCTTCCTTACCTTTATACTTGCCATTGCATGCTTCAACGTCATCGGCTCACTGTCCATGCTGATACTGGACAAACGTGAAGACGTGGAAACACTCCGCAACTTGGGAGCGGACGACCGTCTCATTGCCCGCATATTCCTTTTTGAAGGACGACTGATTTCCGTCTTCGGTGCATTTTTCGGTATCATTTTAGGATTGCTACTATGCTTCCTGCAACAACACTTCGGACTCATTTCATTGGGAGGAGGCAACGGTAGCTTCGTGGTCGATGCCTATCCGGTAAGTGTACACCTGACGGATGTGATACTGGTATTTGTGACTGTCATCGCCGTAGGTTTCCTGTCTGTCTGGTACCCGGTAAGGTATCTCAGCAAACGGTTACTTTAGTACTTTTTTACAAGGAAAGCAGGCATTCCTATTACGCTACACATCTTTTAACGCTTATTCTCACTTTATTTGAATTTAATTCGTACTTTTGTAAAAGATACAACAAAACACAAATTGTATGAGATTCTATATTTCCCTATTACTGTTAGTATTTCTTCCTTCTGTTGGTTATGCCATCAATGACAGCTTACAGATAGAAGCCGATAAATATATGCAGGCACAACAGTATGAAGCGGCTGCAAAGTTATACGAAGAGATCGGGAATAAATCGGATTCCGCTTACCAAGAGGCAAACTCAAAAAAAATAAATGACCTACGCAAGGCTTATTCCATCAAAGAACTGGAGCTTGCCAATAAGCAACAACAAAATCATATCCTGCTACTAGCACTAATCATTCTGCCTATCGGCATTTTTATTGCCGTCGGCAGCATCATCTTCCTGAGCAAACAAAGAAAGAAACTCACCCTCTCGCAACGGAAACTCCAAGAGGCGCAGAAGGAAGTGGAAAAATCCATATACAATAAAAGCCTGTTCCTGTCGAATATGAGCCACGAGATACGCACTCCTTTGAATGCGTTGTCCGGCTTCTCGGATATACTGACGACTCCGGGCATCGACGAAGAAACACGCAAACAATGTAATGACATCATCCAGCTGAACTCCCGCTTGCTGTTGAATTTGGTAAACGACATAGTGGACATCTCCTGTCTGGACCTGACGAACATAAAGTTTAACCTCACAACGTGCGATGCAATTCCTCTTTGCGAAGGCATCATCCAGACACTGGAAGGCATCAAGCAAACACAGGCGGAAATCTCTTTCGAATCGTCACTTTCCGCACTGGAGATAGAAACCGATACCATGAGGCTGCATCAAGTGCTCATCAACATATTGGTGAATGCAACAAAGTTTACCAAAGAGGGCAGCATCGTCTTGGGACTTGAACTGAACGAACAGGGCATGGCCCAGTTCTCCGTGACCGACACCGGCTGCGGCATTCCGCCGGAGAAACAAGGCAAGATATTCGAACGCTTCGAGCGCGTCAATGAGAAGGCACAGGGAACAGGACTCGGTCTGTCCATCTGCCAACTTATCATCACCCGTCTCGGAGGGGAAATTTGGATCGATCCGGAATACACAGACGGATGCCGTTTCGTCTTTACTCATCCTTTAAAGCAGGAGGAAAAGAAATGAAGAAAGCAATACTCATCCTCCTATTTTTGAACGCCGTTCTTTGCGGAGGAAAGATACAAGCATCAGAATCCGACACTGATCAGTCACGCGACAGCATCTTCCGGGTAGCTGCCTCGCAGCCTAACGACACATTGCGTTCCAAGTTCCTCAGGGGGATATTCGAACAGCAAATCAGCCGGGAATCGGCTATGGAATATCTGGATTCGGCGTACGCACTCAGCATCAGGAAGCAGTTGAATACTGAAGAACTATGGGCACTCTTCGACTATTGCCGCCGCTATGAATTCTGCAGCGACATAGTCAATATGGATAAGTATCTTCAACTGCTGAAAGATGCCAGCAGCCGATATAAGATATATACATTTTACTATACTGCATGGATGGCGATGCTCCAGATGCGATGTATGCAGGGAGACACCGAGTACGCCATCCTGGAAGCCAAAAAAGTGCGTGAAGAAGCCGCTTCCTTAAAACAAGAGAACGGCGTTTTCATCGCTTCCCTTGCATTGGCGCAGGCATATTACTTTGCCAAACAAGATAAAGACGCCATCGAAGTCTACGAACGGGTTTTAAAAGAAAATCCCGACGCAAACAACAACGCATTGTTGTCTATTTACGGCAGACTGGCCGAACTCTATAAAAAAGAAAAGAAGTATCCGGAAGCTCTTCATAAATTGCAGCAACGACTTGATGTAATGAACAAGATAAGTGGAGGAGCTCCGCTATCGGATACGTACAGAAGTGTATTCTTAGGAATAGAGAATGCGTTCTGCACCATCTATATGGAAACCGGAGATAGAGAAAAGATGAGACAGCATCTGGAACAGGCCCGGAAATATTGCGATGAAAGCAGTTTCTTTGCAGGGATGATGGACTATTATGCTTTGTGGGGAGATTACTATCGACTCAACAAAGAGTGGGACAAGTCTCTCGCAGAATTCGACCGGGCGCTTTCTATATGTCGGGAAACGGCCCCCCTCCGCACAAACAATATACTCAAAATGAAAGCGGGAACCCTCATGGAAAGTGGCCGTTATAAAGAAGCTGCCGAAATATATCGGGTAGCCGCCCAAAAGAGCGACTCCCTCAACCGGGACATCATACTCCGCCACGAAGAGACTTATGACGCCAACTATACGATACAAAATGCACTGCTTCAAAAAGAAGAACTAAAGAAAGGATATCGACTCGGACAAGTAATTACCGCCGGCATCATTCTAATCTTTTTAATTGTCGTCATAGTCCGCGCCATACATTTAAGAGAATTGTTGCACCGCTCGGAAAAGCAGACCCGCGAAGCGTTCGAAATGATGAAAGCCTGCGACAAAATGAAGGAGCGCTTTTTGCATAACATCACCTTCGAGATACGCATACCGCTGAATAGCGTAGTGGGTTTCTCCGAATTGTTGTCTTCGGAAAGTGGTTTGCAGGAGAGCGAAATAGAGGAATATTCGCTTGCAATAAAAAAGAATTCCATCAAGTTGCTGGCATTGATTAACAATATCCTCGATTTATCGCGCCTGGAAGCCGGCATGATGCGCTTCAATGTGCAGGAATGCGACATCGTACAACTTTGCAAAGAAGCCAAAATGATGATAAACATGCAGTTCCCTCAAATCGTAGAACTGAACTTCCGAACAGACTTGGAGGAATTGATGATCCAAGCGGACAGCAAATGGTTTCTGAAGTTACTGACTGCTCTCTTCTCCGTCCCCGGAGATTATACAGGGGAAGGGTGCAAAGTAGAATATACATTAAGTAAAGCCGGCAAATATCTGACTGTTGTTGTGAAAGGAAGCCCGCTCTACCAATGCTGGGAGGATGAACAAGAACAACGCATCCTGCACGACATAAACCGCCTGTATGTGGAAACTTTCAAAGGGAGCTATCGGGTACTTGGAAAAGAAAATGAGAAGATAGTAGATATTACCTATCCTATCTCCTGATGCCTATTTCTTACGGATGATAGTCAGACCATCACGAAGGGGAAGAATGACTTTCTCGACGCGGACGTCTTGCGCCACCAGGTCGTTGAATGCTTTGATGCCGATAGTTTGCAAGTCTGTGCGGTGGGGGTGCTCTTCGAGCACATGACCGTCCCATAAAGTATTATCGGCGATAATATAGCCACCATCGGAAAGGCGGGCAAGTACCATTTCATAATAATCGATATACTTGCGCTTATCTCCGTCAATGAAAGCAAGATCGAAAGTAAGATCCAACCGAGGCACAAGTTTCAGGGCATCACCAATGTAGAATTTTATTTTATCGGCATAGGGAGACCGCTCCAACCAGGGACGGGTAAAGTCTTCCTGCTCGTCATTGATTTCGAACGTATGCAGTATTCCGTCCCCGGGCAGCCCCTCGGCAATGCAAAGGGCGGAATAGCCGCTATAAGTTCCTATCTCCAACACCTGACGCGGACGTATCATCCTGACAAACATTTTGAGCATGCGTCCCTGCAAATGACCCGAAGCCATGCGGGGATACAGCAATTTGACATGCGTATCGCGATAGAGGGCTTTCAGATAATCGCCCTCTTCGTCGATATGTTGCAGGATATATTCGTCGAGTGTCATAGTGGGTTATAAGTATCTGTTGCTGTTGGGCAACACGCTATCTTCGGCATGCTTCAAAGCATCTTCTACTACATTGATTTCGAGGAAAGAAGTCTGTGTACCTTCTTTGCCGCTACTCAAATAACCCACCATATCGGTAGGACACAAGCGGCCTTCCTTCAACAGGCGGCGCAAAGCGGCAAAGTAATATTCCTGTCCGTTGGCAAGTTCGGGCATATAAATAGCCTCTACACCGTAAGAAAGGGCAAGGTGACGCATCGTCTTTTCCTTGTAGCAAATAGCAAGTACCGGATATTTACCGCGGAAAGCAGCAAGATTGCGAGCGGTACGTCCGCTGTAGCTATCTGTAATAATGGCACGGATTTTCAACTTGGAAGTAGCTTTAACGGCTTGCTTGGCCAGGAAGGCAGTCACGTCGTTACTGTTCTCATCCAAAGGAATACGTATGTCATTATCGGCCAGTTTATCCTTCTCTGCCTGGGCGGCAACCTTGGTCATGGTCTTGACGGCTTCTACAGGATACTTTCCGTAAGCAGTTTCACCACTCAGCATCAAGGCATCCGTACGGTAGTAGATGGCGTTAGCAATATCCGTTACTTCTGCACGGGTGGGACGTGGGTTGGAAATCATGGTGTGAAGCATCTGAGTGGCAACAATAACCGGCTTCTTGGCAAGAATACACTTGCGAATCAGCATACGCTGGATGCCGGGAATACGTTCCTGCGGTACTTCAATGCCGAGGTCGCCACGAGCCACCATCACACCATCCGCTACTTCGAGGATTTCGTCGATATTGTCTACACCTTCCTGGTTCTCGATCTTGGCAACGATACGGATGTCGCTGTTATGAGCATCGAGAATAGCCTTGATATCAAGAATATCCTGCTTGTTGCGTACAAAAGAGTGGGCAATGAAGTCGATGTTCTTCTCGATGGCATAAAGGATATTGATACGGTCTTTCTCCGTCAAGGAAGGCAAATTGATGCGGACACCCGGTACGTTGACACTCTTGCGGCTGCCCAAAGTAGCCTCGTTCTGCACTTCGCAAAGCAGGTAGTCGGGAGTTTTCTCTACAACAACCAGCTCCAGGTCACCATCATCAATCAGGATATGCCCGTCTATATTCAAATCGTGTACAAAGTTGGGATAAGAAACGGATATGCACTCACGTGTAGTTTCCTGATCGGGATTGCCCACTACCTTTACACGGTCGCCCGTCTTAAAAGGAATAGGCTCGGCAAGGATAGTTGTACGCACCTCAGGGCCTTTGGTATCCATCAGAATGGCAATACGGTTGGACACCGCACGTACATTATTTATCAACTTCTCGGAACCTTCGCGGCCAAGATGCGCAGTGTTCATACGCACTACATTCATGCCGGCTTCGAACAACTGCCTTATAAAATCGACATCACAACGCTGGTCAGAAATCGTTGCGACAATTTTGGTTTGCTTTAATAACATAATCTATACCTATCTTATTTACTAATTTATTACTTGGAATGATCCAGCAGCGCTTCCAGAGCCAGACGGTAGGAATTCAATCCGAAACCGAGAATAACTCCCTTGCACGCGCAGGAAATCATGGATACATGGCGAAACGACTCGCGGGCATGCACATTAGAGATATGCACCTCAATCACCGGAGAAGTGACCGAACGGATAGCATCTTGCAGAGCAATGGACGTATGGGTGTAAGCACCCGCATTCAAAATGATGCCGTCCACATCAAAACCTACTTGCTGTATCTTGTCTATCAGCTCTCCTTCAATGTTGGACTGGAAATAGTCAATCTGTACATCCGCATACTTTGTGCGAAGTTCGGCAAGGTAGTCTTCAAAAGTAACACTACCATAAATGGAAGGTTCACGCTTACCCAACAGATTTATGTTGGGACCGTTGATAATTTGTATCCTCATAACACAATTTTTTATACCTTTGTCTCTGAAAGGAATCCGATGCATATCAAGCACGACTGAAATTCCTTCCATACTAAATCAGGCTGCAAAGGTAGAAAAAAGAAATGAAATCAGAAGAAAAATCAACGAATAAGGAGAGACAAGCGCTGATAATCAGAAAGTACCAGCAATACTTGAAGTTGGAAAAATCATTTTCAGCCAACACACTGAATGCTTATCAAGCGGACTTGGAAAAGCTGTTGCATTTCTTGGAAGGAGAAAATATAGGTGTCCTGGACGTCACATTGGACGACTTGCAACGCTTTGCCGCCGGACTGCACGATATCGGCATCCATCCCCGTTCGCAAGCACGTATTTTGTCCGGCATCAAATCGTTCTTTCACTTCCTTGTCATAGCTGATTACCTGGAAGGAGATCCCAGCGAACTGCTCGAAGGCCCCAAAATAGGATTCAAACTGCCGGAAGTATTGACCGTAGAGGAGATAGACCGGATTATAGAAACCGTAGATATGGATAAGAAAGAAGGACAAAGAAACCGTGCCATTCTTGAAACGCTCTATAGCTGCGGTCTGCGTGTATCTGAACTCTGCAATCTGAAACTATCCGATTTATACTTCGACGAAGGCTTCATCAAAGTAGAAGGGAAAGGAAGCAAGCAAAGGCTTGTCCCCATTTCTCCACGCGCCATCAAGGAAATAAAATACTGGCTCATTGACCGCAATCTGGGTAAAATCAAAACAGGATTTGAGGATTATGTGTTCCTGGCACGCTGGGGCAACAACATTTCACGTATCATGGTCTTCCACCTGATTAAGGAATTGGCAGAAAAAGCAGGTATCACCAAAAACATCAGCCCGCACACTTTCCGCCACTCTTTCGCCACCCACCTGCTGGAAGGTGGGGCGAACTTGCGCGCCATACAAAGCATGTTAGGACATGAATCCATCGCTACAACAGAAATTTACACCCACATAGACCGTAATATGCTGCGCAGTGAAATCATAGAACATCATCCACGCAACATAAAATACCACAAAGAGCAGGGAATTCATTAAATTATGATAAAATAGGCTCGCGAGTTAACAAATTGTAAAGGGATTTAATATCTTTGCGTTGTTGTGCGCGCACAAAGACAGTGCACAACAACAGAATAGACAAATTTCAATTACAAACAATTAATTTATACCTAAAATGACGAAGAAGTTGTATTTGCCTTTGTTAATGGCTATGTTCGTTGCATTGCTAACATCATGCAGCAGCAAAATGGGTGAATTGTCATCAGACTATTTCACAGTGACTCCCCAAGTATTGGAAGCAGTAGGCGGTAAAGTACCTGCTACTATCAACGGTAAATTCCCCGAAAAGTACTTCAACAAGAAAGCAGTGGTAGAAGTAACCCCTGTCCTGAAGTGGAACGGTGGCGAAGCCAAAGGCCAGTCAGCTGTATTCCAGGGAGAAAAAGTGGAAGGTAACGACCAGACTATCTCTTACAAAATGGGTGGTAACTACACCATGAAGACTGTTTTCGACTATGTACCCGAAATGGCTAAGTCTGAACTGTATCTGGAATTTAAAGCTACTGTCGGCAAAAAGACAATCACGATCCCTGCCGTAAAGGTAGCCGATGGTGTAATCGCAACTTCCGAGATGATCGGACAAACACTGGGCAGTGCCAATCCTGCTAACGGTGACGATGCTTTCCAACGCATCATCAAAGAAAAGCATGACGCTAACATTATGTTCTTGATCCAACAAGCCAACGTACGTGCCAGCGAGTTGAAGACTGCCAAGGAATTCGGCAAAGAAGTACAGGATGTGAACAATGCTGCCAACAAGCAAATCAGCAATATCGAAATCTCAGCTTATGCTTCTCCTGATGGTGGTGTAGGTCTGAATACCAAGTTGGCTGAAAATCGCCAGGACAATACTGCAAAGATCATCAGCAAAGATCTGAAGAAGTCTAAGATTGATGCAGCAGTAGATACCAAATATACTGCTCAGGACTGGGAAGGTTTCCAGGAACTGGTTTCCAAATCAAACATCCAGGATAAGGAACTGATCCTCCGTGTTCTGTCCATGTATTCTGATCCCGAACAAAGAGAACAGGAAATCAAGAATATCTCTTCTGTTTACAAGACTCTGGCTGACGAAATCCTGCCGCAACTGCGTCGTTCTCGTCTGACTTTGAACTATGAAATCATCGGTAAGTCTGACGACGAAATCGCAAGTCTGGCTGACAGCGATGCCAAGCAACTGAACATCGAAGAACTGCTCTACGCTACAACGCTGACAAAAGATCCGGCTAAGCAAGAAGTTATCTTCACGAAAGCTACTCAGATCTATCCGAACGACTTCCGTGCTTATAATAACTTAGGTAAGTTGGCTTATCAGGCAGGCAACCTTGACAAGGCTGAAAGCTATTTCAAGAAAGCCGCTTCTGTGAAGGATGCTCCCGAAGTAAATATGAACCTCGGTCTGATTGCTTTGACTAAGGGTGACAAGGCTGCTGCTGAAACTTACATGAGCAAGGCTTCCGGTTCTAAAGAACTGAACGAAGCGCTGGGTAACCTGTACGTAGCTCAAGGACAATATGACAAGGCAGTAAGCTCATTCGGCGACACGAAGACCAACAGCGCAGCTCTGGCACAAATCCTGGCTAAGGACTACAACAAAGCTAAGAGCACACTGGCAAGCGTTGAAAAACCGGATGCTTACACCGACTACCTGATGGCTGTACTTGGCGCAAGAACCAACAACACTTCTATGGTAACCAGCAGTTTGAAGAATGCTGTTGCCAAAAAACCGGCGTTGGCTAAGAAAGCTGCTTCTGATTTGGAATTCTCCAAATACTTCACGAATGCTGACTTTATGAATATCATCAAATAATAAAGGTCAAAAAATGAAAAGAACTTGCCCGGCATAGAAATATGTCGGGCATTTTTTTTTATTCACACCAAAAAGAAGTACTTTCGCAGCAAAGTATCAGTAAAAGAACCGGAATGAAGAAAATCTACCTTGCATACTTTCTGCTTATCGCCTTGTCTGCCTGTAGCAACAAGGATGCAAACTCTGTCAGCCTCAACGGTGAAATAAAAGGACTGGGGAACGATACTCTTTACATCTATGGAACGGACAAGCTATACAACCGTATGGATACATTGTTCGCCAAGGACGACAAATTCTCTGCTACCCTTACCACCGATACATTGGTTTCCACCTGGCTACAGTTCAGTGACGGAACGGAATACCCCCTCTTCCTGAACAAAGGAAACAAGATAAAAATCAAAGGCTCTGCCACCGACCTAACTGCACTGGAGATAACGGGAAACACCCCGAATGAAGAGCTGACCGCCTTCCAAAATGAGATGAAAGGTTTGGGCAAACCTTCAGAAAAGGTACTGGAGGAAAAGGTGAAAACATTTATCAGCAGCCATCCCTCCTCATTGGTGAGCATCTATCTGCTGGAGAAATACTTCGTACAGAAGCCTCAACCCGATTTCACTGTTATCCAACAATTGACAGACCGCATGACCGGTGAGCTAAAAGACCGTCCCTACATAGATGAACTGCTTGACCGCATCCAGGAGGAAGAAAAAGTATCTATCGGGAAAACGGTTCCTTACATCCATCTGCCCAATGTCAAAGGCGAACAAATCAGTCGTAATAATTTTAAAGATAAATATCTGTTAGTCCACTTCTGGGCATCTTGGGACCTTCAAAGCCAAGAGGCAAATGCCACCTTACGTCGTATCTATAAAAAAACAGAGAAGAACAAGAAATTTGCACTTTGGGGGATTTCTCTGGACATTGACAAGAAAGAGTGGGAAGAGGCTATCAAAAGGGATACGTTGAAATGGGAACAAAGTTGCGATTTCTCCGGTTGGAATACATCATCGGTAAAACAACTTGCCATACAGACATTGCCCGCCAATATATTGCTCAATCCTTCCGGAAAGATCGAAGGCAAAAATATGAGTGAAGAGGCAATAGAGAAGAAGTTGAAAGAAATAGAACAAAAAGAGAAGGAGAAAAAAGAAGCGGAAAAGAAAAAAATAAAACGCTAAAGTTTTTCTCTGATTTTATAACTCAAAATAAATCATTTAACGTGCTGATTAAAGTTTTTGGAGCGGCTGTTCAAGGTATTGATGCCACCCTTATCACTATCGAAGTCAACAGTTCCAGAGGTTGTATGTTTTATCTGGTCGGCCTACCGGACTCTGCAGTTAAGGAAAGCCACCAACGCATCATTTCGGCCTTGCAAGTCAATGGCTACAAAATGCCTACCAGCAATATCGTCATCAATATGGCTCCGGCAGATATCCGTAAAGAAGGTTCGGCATACGATTTACCTTTAGCTATCGGTATGCTGGCTGCCAGTGAAGTAATCCAATCCGACAAGTTAAGCAAGTATCTGCTGATGGGCGAGCTTAGCCTTGACGGTAGCCTGCACCCCATCAAAGGCGTACTCCCGATCGCTATCAAGGCCAGGGAATTGGGATTTGAAGGAATGATCGTACCTTTTTCGAATGCACGCGAAGCTGCCGTTGTGAACAATCTCAAGGTCTATGGAGTAAACAATCTCAAAGAGGTCATTGAGTTTTTCAACGAGAAACGGGAACTATCACCGACGCAAGTCAATACGCGTGAAGAATTCTACGCCCAACAAAGTAATTTTGATTTAGACTTTGCCGAAGTAAAAGGACAAGAGAACGTGAAGCGTGCTTTAGAAGTTGCCGCAGCCGGAAGCCACAATATTCTTCTCGTTGGTGCACCTGGAAGCGGTAAGTCCATGTTAGCAAAGCGCCTTCCGTCCATACTCCCTCCATTATCATTAGGAGAAAGCCTTGAAACAACCAAGATACATTCCGTTGCCGGAAAATTGGGCAGAGACGGTGGACTCATCTCCAAACGTCCGTTCCGCGATCCGCATCACACCATCTCAACAGTAGCCATGACCGGTGGAGGGAGTTTTCCCCAACCGGGTGAAATAAGTCTGGCTCATAATGGAATTTTATACCTGGATGAATTACCCGAATATAACCGCAGTGTACTGGAAGTGCTTCGCCAACCGCTGGAGGATCGGAAAATTACTGTAGCCCGCATCAAATGCAACGTTGAATATCCGGCCAGTTTTATGCTGGTTGCTTCAATGAACCCCTGCCCCTGCGGATATTACAACCATCCAACAAAAGCCTGCGTGTGCAGCCCGGGGCAAGTGCAGAAATACCTGAACCGTATATCGGGACCTTTGCTCGACCGCATAGACCTCCAAATAGAAGTTACCCCACTCCCATTCGAGAAGATGTCCGATAACCATCCCGGGGAATCGAGTGCCACAATACGGGAACGCGTAATGCGTGCCCGCCAGATTCAGGAAAAAAGATATGCCGACATTCCCGGAGTCTATTGCAATGCCCAGATGAGCAGTAAACTGCTTTCCCTGTACGCCCGCCCCGATGAGAAAGGACTCACCCTGCTCAAGAATGCAATGAACCGGCTCAATCTTTCAGCGCGCGCCTATGACCGCATCCTGAAAGTATCACGCACCATCGCCGACCTCGAAGGCTGCGAGGCAATACAACCTTCACATCTGGCAGAGGCTATTGGGTATAGGAATTTGGATAGGGAGGATTGGGCAGGCTAAATACCTGCCTTCCACTCCATTTCCAGATCAAGAGGGTAAGCCGGACGTCTCACCTTAGTAAAAGGTAAAGAAGGCATATCCAAATTACAAAATCCTGAAGTAAGGGCCATTAAATGAGCAGGAGCAATATCACGCAGTTCCGGATAAAGATAACCAAGCTTCACCACCACAATTTTGAAGTCTAACGGATTAAGGCCTATCTCTTCAAAATCTTTAAGAGAAACAAACGAGCGCCGACTATTAATGATTGCTATTTTTACACCCTCAGAGTGCACCAACGCTACTCCATGCGAAGTAGAAAGAAGAGAATCTGGTGATAAAGCGTCCACCGTAATATCCAAAGTTAAAGGAGAACCGAACACTGTGTCCTTCTTTCCTCCCATTGTCAGACGAATCGTATTGCCAACACCGGCTTCAATGCACTTCTGGTAGGCTTCCTCGTCTACCAACCCGGCCACCAATGCATCATGCGCATTATTTTTAAGTAACGCCCGAATGACCTGAGGATTATCTCCTGGTGCTCCGGCAGTAGTATTATCACCCGAATCAGATATAAATACAGTTTTCTGTGGTAACTGATAAGCACGTTTTATCATTTCATCAATATTGCCGGCCTCGACATCCAGTTCCAATCGATGCCGTACATCCCAAATATTCTGCGCCAAACTATATGCCTCATGCTTCGCCTTATCGAGATAAACAGAATCTTGAGCCACAACAAATACCCGCATTGCAGAACGAGGAAGATCAGCCCAGGCATATCCTACAAAAATAGATGCATCCAGAATTCCTTTCTGTTTCTCCAATGTATCCAGTCTGGCATAGATAGAATGGAGTGGTTCTACCTCGGTGATGCTCTTTTCACCCGGAACAAGAATAGGTATGTCTACATGTATAATCCGAGGATGCTCATGTTGGCGAAGCACTCTTACCAGATTTTTCACAGCCCGAAGTTTTGTTTCCTCTCCATCACGATGTGGGGCTGTACGAAATCCCGTAACCAGATTCAGTTCTTTTACAAACTCATCGGACAAATTACCATGAAGATCAAAACTACCACTAATAACGACCTCACTACCCACAATTTTACGGATTGCTTTTATCAAATCGGCCTGCGCATCTTCATAACCATCGACGTGTAAAGCACCATGCATATCCATATATACGCCATCCAGATCGCCAGCTTTTCTTATACCTTCCAAAATTTCACTCTTGAAGGTTTCATATGCTTCTTTCGACACAACTCCACCTGGCCATGCATAGGCATGAAGAGTGGGTATTATTTCTACATTCTCGGCTTTCAAATACTCGCTCCACAAATGTGTATCCTGAAGAATTTCCTCACCACGCAAAACATTAAAAACATCTATATCTGTTACCAAAGTGGAAAAAGTATTCGACTCATGGCGAATACCACAAGTAAGAATACGCAATTTCTTCTCATCAAGCCGAGTATTGCAAGATGCAATAATCAAACCTGCTAACAACAAAAAAATTAACTTTTTCATATATTCCTCATTATGTTCTTAGAATCATATAAAACTTAAAACAGAACGGTACCTCAGGAAAAATGGCACAACAATACCAGCCATATTAGATAAAGGCAAGATTTCTTCAGGTAGTTCAAATCCCAAACTTTCCATAAATCGGCGCCTGGCCATGCAGCGTTCATATACTTCAGGATAGCAGTTTTTTATCATACAACGGAGTGTATAGTCTGCAATAACAACCCCTTCTTCCATACGTGAAGATGAAAACTGCGGCGACCTGGGAATAATATCTATTTGCATATACATGCCGGAATGTATTATTTCTTCAGACCCCTCATAAATAGGAGAACTTATCCATTCATCCAAGTGTATCAGATGTCCGGGATTAAGAAACACTGCAAATTGCTCAAATGGCAACATATCTGCAATCAACCGATACAATCGCCCACCCGAAGTACCAATCCTCAGATGCTTAAGCCATTCTCGAATAGCCAGAAAATAAGGAGCTGCAAACTTCTCTATATAGCCTTTTGCATGATTGGGTAAATCTTCCTCACTTTCGGCAACCCACCCTGCCCGACAAATGTTACTGCCCCAATGAGCAATACTTACAGAACAAGGGTCGCCTCTGTAAATAATGCTACCTACAGGGCTGGACAGCCCATAATGCTGATTTCCGCTGCTCTTGATACTTATATGACAAGACAATGGGAAACCACTATATTGCAAAGCTTTTATCTGCTCAAAGTCTGTAATACCTTCTTTAAAATCTCTCAGAAGAGATTTCATCGCCTCAGAACCCAGCACATTTGAAAACTCAAAGAAAGCAACTTCATAAGGAGACAGAAAAGTACGCATACCATAAGACGGCGCAGTAAACAGATCAGTTGCATTTATGAGCCTATTAACAGGCACCAATGTCCTCAAAACATCTATTATATAATTAGGAACATCGCTGGCATACAAAGGAAAATCAAATTCTGAATCGGAATAGTATTTCCAGCCAACTATACCGATATATGCTTCTTCAGTGATTCCCTCCTCACGGAAAATGACATCAAGACGTCGGCTTGCATTCCGAGGCTGATTCATCAAAGAGAAGGTCTGAAAACGTTCATGTCGCAATTCTTTTGCCAAGTGTAAAGGAGAGATTCCCAAATGTCCTTCACATTCATTGCCAACCAAAACAAGCGGTTTTTCTGTCAATCGTAGAACCAACAATGCTTCCTCAAACCTCGGATCAAAGTTTGTCAGATACATCAGATTAGCAAAATGCTCCCGATCGCCGTATACCAATAAATGAGTCAGCCCCCGTTGCTCCATCATTTCCCGGCAACGAATTATCCGACAACTCAGCTCCTCCACAGTAGGAGGAGGCAAAGTTGAAGGTTGAGAATAAACCGGATAATCAATATCTTTGATAATAACCTTTGGCTTCATTGTATGTTATTTCAGAAACGGATGATCGTCAGATAATCAATAAACCAGTCATTCAGGTTTTCTTTATTGAAGGACATATTGTTATCAAAGCCGCGTTGTTCCGGATTAACCGTCAAAGACACAGTATGCTTTCCGGCCGACAGATTACGCAACTGAATATGGTTGGTATGTGTCCACTCACTCCAATCTCCATAGGCTTCCAAAATCACAGTAGCATAATCCTTTCCATCCAAAGATAGTGAGCGGATAGTGCAGAAAGTGTCATGTGGTCCATTTCCATTGGAACCGGTGAAGCGAATCATGTAATCACCTGTCTCAGGCACTTCAATATCTATTGAAAGATTGGCGGGAGCAGCAGAACAGTCTTTTACATAACCGCTACCGGAATATCCTTTTGATTTCGCCTCAATAAAAGATGATTTGGCAAAATCTTCAGCCTCATACCGCCTTTCATAGAAGGTATAAAGTACCGGATTAGAAAGATCGGATTCCACTCCTTTCTCATCTACTGCACAAACAGCGTAGTATCCGGGTTTCTCTTTCCGCAGATTATAGGGAGAGCGCACTTCCTTGTTTACTCCTATACCCTTTAGACGATATGTTACTCCTGGCTGCATAGACCAATGAATGTATTGATTCTCAAGGCGAATAACCGGTTCTATAGGTGACCAGCAGTTACGCGGCCCTGCAGTAACCATATTAATATCTGCGTTGCTATCAGTATCTCCGGTCACCGTCATGACAATATTATAAACTCCTTTCGCATTAGCAGGCAGTACATAAGAGGGCTTCTTTTTCTGTCCATTTACAATAAACGATGTTACTTTTGTCCCTTCCCCCTTCACTGTGATATTAAGAATAGCATTTCGATACTTGAAATTATCCAATTTGATTTCATTCCCCACCCAAGCAGGCAATACAGGATTAAAACGTACCCCTTCCATCGTCAACTCCATTCCGAAAAGTACACGATATACCATACTGATGTAAGAAGCAACCGACCAAAGTTGCCGGTCAGAGTTCAACGCAGTATTACGGTCATAGCCCGTATCATAAGTCATATTCTCTTTATGCGTCAGAAAAAGAGCCGACTGGCGGACAAGCGACTTCATCAAATGTTCTGTCACAGCAAAGTTTCCAGAGGTCTTGGCAGCATACATCAACGGAGTCTCCCAAACCGGCCATACACTTTTATTATGATAGGCAAAATCATCCGGAATACTCGGATAAAGAACTGCTGCGCCATACGCATACATCGGTGAGTTCTTAACAACCTTATCAATCTGCTCGGAAGAAGCCACTCCTAAGATGGCAGCCAAACCATTGGACATACAACCCACCCTTTGTGAAGGTATATACCCTAAGAATCCGGGATATAAATAGCATTCAAACAAACCTTTTTCTTCATTCCAAAAATGTTCATTCATTCCTTGCTTCAGCTTTTCACCTGTGTTTTTCCATAACATCTGCTCTTCCGCCGGAACTTTAAGAATACTCCCGGCATTAGCCAAAAAGCGATAAAGAAAGAAATGCAACGCATTGGTACCACTGGAAAAAGACTCACCGATATTCACATTCGTAAACCAGTTGGGGTATGTATGAGTACGCCAATCCATGGAACAAGTTTCTCCTTTGAAAAGATTGGCATCCGCGTCAAAAGCTATATGCAGGTCCTTTAAAGCCGTATTGCGTAGCCCTTCATAGGCCTCTTGCAGCCAAACCTTGTCACCCGTCACCAGATAATACTCCCAGGCGGCAACAGCCCATACCACACGATCGGTAGAGATAGGATAAGAGCCACCACTGCCGGTATCTTGCAAAGCTTCACGTGGATTTCTCAGTGTCTGCTTCTCTAAGGTACGACGGGAAACTTCAGGCATAATCCATGAATAGGAGAAATAAATGCTATACACAGCATCACGTGTCCAGGTATCAGGCCATAAAGCCCCGGCCATATACGTAGAATCCTTACGAATATCCAACAACATTTCCTCCAGTGCCATATTATAGAGAGCAGGAACTAACAGATTACTTTTAGCTGTGAATTTTGGGAAAGCAGATATATCACGCGAAAGCTTCCAACGGTTAGTACCATGATAGTTCGATACAATTTCCTTTTCAGAAATAGCCTTGGCCATACGTTCTCCCAAAAAAGAAGATTCTACAACCTCATTTGGAGCCAAAGTAAATGGAAGACTTGCACTGTTCTGGCGGACCGGAGTCCAATGGGCATTAAAATCTGCATATCGTTCTATCGGCAAATATCGGATTTCTCCATTCCGGACTACAAGATATGAAGCTTTATCCCCTTTTGCATTGCTCAAAGTAAACCAGCCACAATTAGTCATATATTTATGAGTAAAACCTTCATAAGACCAGATAAAAGAACTGTCCCATGTAATCGGCATCGGTGAAAGCCGCACATTATTATTATCATCCAGCCTCAAGTACTCTCCTGTCTGTTTATTGCGGATACGTACAGATTCACTGTCAGTAGCTTCTATCAGCCAAAGGTAACTTGCATCATGCGGTTCTTTTCCCACTTTCAAGTCCTTCCCACTTCCATACATATACTCATCAGTTCCACGAATATGGAACATCCATTCAGATACTGTTTGTGCAGTCATTTGCAAAGCAGCTGCACAAAGCAGTAAAAACATAAATATGAGTTTCTTCATTTTCAGTTATTTATTACGTTTAACAAAGTCTGTTACTTAAGATTACGCGGTTTGCCACCTTTACGCCAAAAATCTTCAATCTTCTCCAAGGATACACCTTTAGTTTCGGGCACAAAGAAGTACCCCCATACGAGAGCCAGTAATGCAATGATTCCATAGAAGCCAAATGCTCCTGCCGGATTCCCCACTTGCTCCTCACCTATCATGATTTCAGTACCGGGTATGGTCAATGCATTGACAATCTTGAAGAAAGTGAAAGAAACAATACTGTTAAATACCCACACTGAAAGCGAGCCTACTGATGCACCCAATCCACGTACTTTCTGCGGAAAAACTTCCGAAATGATCAACCAGCCAAGTGGTCCTATGCTGATAGCAAAGAAAGCAACATAAAGAAACATGAAAATAACCGTCATCCATTGGCCGGTGCCACCCAGTTCGCCAGCAAATACAAAACTCATGGACAAAGCAATCAGAGACAGCACAATCCCCGTCAATCCGGTAAAATAAAGTTTACGACGCCCCAATCTATCCACGAAATAGATTGAAACAAGCGTAGCTACAACATTAACTACCCCCACACCAACAGCAGCCCAAATGGCAGAGATTGCTCCGTCAAAACCAGCCATAAAAAAAATTTTGGGACTATAATAAATAACAGTATTAATGCCCACAAACTGCTGAAAGAACATGATTCCTACAGCTATAAAAAGTGGTGTACGCAGCCCCGGCTTTATCAACTCGCTCCACTTTGAGATCTCATCCTTACTTTTTTCTATTTCCTCGCTAATGGCATGTGCAACTTCTTCAGCATTACTTTCTCCTTCTATCCTATTCAAAATATGCATCGCCTCTTCCCTGCGTCCTCTACTCATTAACCACCTCGGACTCTCAGGCATAAAGATCATCCCAATCAATAAAATAAGAGCCGGAAGCACACCTGCATAGAACATAGGACGCCAACAAGTAATATCCGTTTCATCGGCAAAAAACAGATCGGACAGGTATGAAACCAGCACTCCCAATGTCACCATCAACTGAAACATGGACACTAAAGTTCCACGAATATTTGTTGGTGATATTTCTGCAATATAAAGAGGAACTGCAAATGATGACACACCTATTGCTACCCCCAGAAAAAGACGAGCCAGAATCAAATTCATAGAATCCGGGGCCAGCCCCGACCAGACAGCACCTATTGCAAATATTACAGCCGATGCAAATATCACTTTTTTACGTCCCAAATAGTCGGTAACCTTACCACAAAACAATGCACCCGCAATTGCTCCTACAAGTCCGGCAGTAGTAATAAGCTCTATCGTACCGTCATCAATGCCAAAGTCTTTTTGCAAAAAAGGGATGGCTCCCGAAATAACACCGGTATCGAATCCAAACAGTAATCCTCCTGTAGCTGCAATAATAGCTATTACATAGACTATCATTGGATTTTTATGTTGACATATTGGTTTCATTTTCTTAGTATTAGTAATTAAGGTATAAAACTCTTCCAGACATCTTCTTTCAACTGAGGCGAAGGGACATACAAGAATGTATCGGGATTCTCCTCAAAAGTTTCGTAAATGCTCTTACCCGGCTCTATGCCCAAAGCAGAATAGTCATCCGGAGTCTTACATATCAACTCAGACGTCTGATACCTTGGGTTAGCTTTCCATTCTATTTTATTTTCCGCATTGAAAACAGGGAACCAGGCAATTCCTCCGTGACCACGGACCCCATCGTAAACAAAACCATAATCACGGTCACACCAAGCACCGAACGTTAGCGGACATTCAGGATTTGCACTGATCGTAGCATGTGCCCAATAGGGAGGTACAATAACAACTTCTCCTGCTTTGGCATGCACGGCAAAACAACGCCCGGGAATATCTTCAGCATATTCTTGCATATAAATAATCGCTTCACCCGACCAAATTTCATACACTTCAGGAGTAGACCATCCACTGTAAGCCGAAACCTTATGTATATGTCCTTGGCTACGAATAGGCTCATCCCCCAAACGTCCGGCAGCATAAGTTACAACTCCATATAGCAAATGCATTTTTTCCAGCAGCGCTTTATGCTTCTTCTTGCCTACATCCATAGCAATGGAATAAACCACCTCAGGACCTTTACAAGCCGGATTCATCAAACTTTTCCGAATGTCATCCAGCATTCTATTCTCAACTTCAGGACCAAACACATCCTCTCCATATTCAAAGCCCATTGGCAGAAATGTCGGGGTAATATCAAACCCCGGATTAAAAAGCATCTTTTTACAATCTATCATTTTCGTATATATGCTTTAATGGTTGCACATTCTTTTCCTTCCGATTCTCCGTAAGGACGTATAGTATAAGAACCTACTACTGCCGGAATAATAAATGTTTCGGCATAATGAACTACAAAAGGAGCAAAAGCATTTACGGGACTTTCTACTATAGCTTCACGGCCTTCTACCAAATTCAAGACCTGTACTGACCCATTTGTATCATGAGGAACTCTTCCCGTGAACCAATGGCGGCGTGTTTCAATAAACTCACGTTCATGAAGCCCGGTAGCTTCTTCACGCCACCCTTCGCCTTCAGTAATAGGAACTAAACAGTTAATCGCCTCTTTCTTTACCCAACTTTCCGTACGATTCCATTGAATGACATGTTTTCCATGCTCGATATTGATGGGACGTGGACGTCCATCCAGTCCTAAACGCCCCCAATCCCAAAGTTTGAAGGTGAAAATATAAGGGGTAGCACTGATTTCAAGTACCATGCTGTTCGAGCCTGAACAATGTATTGTACCGGGAGGAATCAACACATGGTCGTGCTTCTTCACTGCATGTACTCCTACATGTTTCTCCGCATCGAAAACTCCAGTTTCTTGCGCCTGACATAATTCATCTATCATAGCTGCCGGATCAACATTCTCCTTTAGTCCCAGATAAACTTTGGCATCTTCTTCCGCATCCAAAATATAATAACTCTCCTCCTGAGTATAATGCATTCCAAACTTCTCTTGAATATATTCAATCAAAGGATGAACCTGAAGGCTTAAATTTCCACCTTCCATTGTGTCCAAGAAGTCAAAACGAATAGGAAATTCATCGCCAAACCGACCATAAACATTAGGCCCTAATAGCTGAACCGGATGAGTAAATACCAAATCAATGGAAGGTAACTCAAAACGTACCTCTCCAAAGCCTAAATAAAGACTGTTTTCTTCAGGAACACAATCAAAGCACCAAGCATAATTCACAGATTCCTTATCAAGATCACAGACTTCTTTCATCCATTGCCCGCCCCATGGTCCCGGATCGAAAAACGGCACAACACGGAATGGGCGAGATGCAGCAATATCCAATCCTTTGAAGACAGCAGCAGCAGGTACCATCTTTGGTTCTCCGGCTTTATTCGTATCAATGAAAACATCAATCTGTTTCAGAATCTGCTTTTTCCAACGGTCGCAAATACGCCAGTCCACGAAAAATGCCTGCTTGTATTGCAATGAAGCACGTTCCGCTTTATTTTGAAATCCCACATTCGAAATCTCGTCACGACGAAAACGAAGTTGTATCTCCCAACGTGCCATATCCAGATAGGCAAGAAAAGCAGATTCCTGCCAAACATAAGAAGCCCCTACTCCGTAAACAATAGTACACTTAGCTAAGGATGCTGCTATCAGACCACGCATACGTTCCACCTTGGCATCATCAAAGTAAATTCCCATCGTATGCCGCGTCATATAACCGAAGATCTCATCGTCTGTTACATCATCTTTAATTGCATCGTATAAAACATGCTGATCTTTCATTGCCAATGCAGACTCAAAGATGCAGGCTTCCGGAAAGCCGTCACGCAACGCTTTCAGTACTTCATCTTCATATACCCCTTGATAGCATTCCACAACCAAGATGTGCTGTTGTTGTTGCTGTAACAGAGAACGCAACGCAGCGGTTACGTTCTCCCAACCTGTTACACAACTATGTTCTTCTCCCGGGACTTGCACTACCGGAAACTTGTCATAATTCGATTTTCTGTTATTCTGCAAATATTTATTCATAGTTTTATCTTTTATCGTCTTTTAAATAATACTCTGCAGCAACTAATGCTGCGTCATCACCCAATACAGAAGCTACAATCTCCACCTTTTCGTCAGGGCACCAAGCCAATGAACCTACTTTCTTACGTATATAAGGCAATATTAAATCTTTACTTTTCACAATTCCACCTCCCAAAATAATAGTTTGAGGGTCGTAAGCATGAATGTAGTTCACAATGGCAGCACTCCACACATCCATGCAACCCTCTACTACACACTTGGCATCTGCAACACCAGCAGCAACTTGCACGAATAAACTCTTGAAGTCATAATTAACTGAATCATTGCGAAATGCCGGACTAAGCTTTTCGTTTTCCCGGATAATCTGTGGCAAGAAAAAGGAAGATGCGTGTGCTTCTACACAACCCACATTACCACAAGTGCACTGCCTGCCCTGATAATCTACAATCAGGTGTCCACCCAACGAACCTGCCCGATAATGCTGTCCATAAAGTAATTTACCTTCAAGAATTACTCCGGTACCAATACCTGTACCAATGGTCATCATTACCACATTCTCTTTTCCACGGGCAACACCAAACTGCCACTCGCCAACAGTCGCTGCACGGGCATCATTATCAATAGCAAACGGAACATCCCAACGTTCAGAGCACCATTGCTGCAGATTAATGGAAGGAGCATCATCATACTTAGCATTAGTAGATACAGCCCGCTTAGTACGAGCATCTACAATACCAGGAAACGCCAGGAATACGCCTTTGAAGGCATTGACGGAAATATTGGCTTCGGCCAACAAGCTATCTATAGCACTGGAAATTAGCCCCAAGCGAGGTTCCAAGCCATGTATGGAATCTGCTTCAAGCCTTTTAGTGCCAATGACTTTTCCTTGACTTACCAGCCCCACCTTTATAACAGTACCGCCTAAATCTATTCCTATATAATACATTTCAATCTTTCTTTAAATCAATTTCGGTTTACCATTCACTTCTTTCAAACGACGCGCAAATCCTCCCCGGGCTATTGTTTCGTAATTATGCCCCGCATCCGAAGGCCAACTGGCAGCAAACGTCAGCATACCATTACCTACATTAGCCACACGATGGGCAACCCCTCCCGGAATATAGTGTAAACTCCCCGGATACATACGCTCCGCCCAAACCTCACGCGCCTCATTCATCAGGATAAGCATACCTTCACCTTCCACACCCCAATAAAATTCAGCCCGGTCAATATTCGAGTGGAAATGTCCCTTTGTCATAAAGTATTCATCACCCACCTTACCAGGCATCAAGTAAGTGATGCCCATAAACAAACCTCCCGGTGTCCCCTCCTTTACCGGGAAAGTACTGGACACATGATAAACAACCTGTTCAAGGTCCATAATCTCAAATGCAGTTTCATCTTCGTAAACTCCTTTTAGATCAATCAGTTTACGAGTAGATTTCTCGACATGTTCTCCAATCAGTTCTTTACCGTTGAAAAACAATTCAGGCATAAATATTTTTACATTTTCCATTGTTGATAGTAAGTTATATATTAATTTTCAAGTTCTATCCTCAAGTTGTTGGAACAGGCTGGGTTCAAGCTAATACTGTTTTTTCCGTTCACTTTGCCCCAAGACCCCGTATGCACAACCAATTTTTTGCACAAGTTATCGCCTAATGGTTCAACCTTCATTTCGGCTATTTTTCCATCCTGGCTCACTTCTATAGAAAAAGATAATGGACCAAACGGAGTAGCTACTCCACGAAGAGCTGTACGCATTCCTGCTTTTAGCCATTCCCGAGGCATCCCTTCCAGAAGATGCAAATCATTCCCCCTATCCAACTGGAGCAAATGAACCACTAAACGGATAAACTCCGCACTTCCCCAGTTGTGGGGCATGTCACCTACAAAATCACGTTGCAAATCGCGTGGATTATGCTCCTCACGCCACAAGTATACAGGAGATGCATGATTTGCAAAAGCATACAATGATGCTATAGCACGTTCCGGCTCCCCCATCCATAGACAAGCATGTCCATAGAAACTGGCAAAATAATTCCAAATTCCTTCAATAATCCATCCTGTTCCCATCACCATGCCTTCCTGCAGGGTAGTATGTAACATCTTCATCGTACCAACTGCAATTGAATCATTCATCTCAAATATCTGTCCCGGATAGATGCTTTGACAAAATGCCCACAATGCACGTTGTGGCAGACTCCGGTGTTCAGGAACCATCATATTGTTCAAATAATAATTGCCAAAATCATCAACCGCCATATCTCTATGAGCGGCTTTGTGGAATGCAGCAAAGAAATCATCATACTCGGCTTGCCATTTTGCTGCATCTTCCTCAGCGCCAAGCCATCTGGCAGCCTCGATCATACTCTTCAAACCAGCAAGATTCCATACTGTATTCGAATATTCCGGTTGATCAACTCCACCATTCAATCCTCCGTCAATATACCCGGGAGGGATAAGCCCATCATCCAATGGCGTTTCGTTTTCATAAGAACGCTGCCGCAAGACTTTGATATAATCAACAGTCTTGCAAAGGGTCGGCCAAACAGCATGCAGCCATTCTTTATCTTGTGTCAACATAGCATGGCGAACACATGTCCAAAGCACAATGCCATTCTCTTTCCAAAAAGTCTTGTTCAGTTTAGCAAACTCCCCCTCCTTACCCTGGAAGGATAATGCATATTCAATGCCTTTACGTGCTTCCACACCACGTCCTAACAAAGCAGCAGTCTCAGCAAGGAAGGCACCATCTACAATCCACAAGCCACGATAGCAAGTAGGACCTACCTGAAAACTGATTTGCCCATCAACAATTTCCCTGGCCTGCCAAATTCCACGAATGGAAGCATCTACCAGGTTCTGAATTTCGCGGTCAGGCACCTCTATCCTATTATACGGAATGTTTGAATCGTTTTCCCAGAATGCAACAACCTTTTTGCACATGTCAGGGAGCCTGCATAGCAATTCTTGAGGCTCGGACAGCATGGAAGTCATCAAATCCGACTGCAGACCATTATCATAAACCCCAGCCAACAAGTATTCATCGCCCGGGCTTAATGTAACCGGAGCGAGCTCCACAATCGTCTTAAAACTTGCAAGATTCCTACGTACACGAATAACCGGCAGAGAAAAACAGAAATGTTCCTTATCTCTAATTGTAATCATCCGTCCTTCCACCTTTATCTCATGCTCCGAGTTCACCACGACTAAAGGAAAAAATGTATGCTCGGAAAGAGTCCGGTTCTTGATGGAAGTCATCAGAATATCTTCACGATTATCAGTTAGCGGATGCACCAACTTTTCACCAGTCTGCAGCGATTTAGTTGAAGAGTAGACTTCTTGCGTAACTTCCATCCCATAAACAGAACTCCTCGTTGTAGCTATAGGAATACGGGCAGAACGCAAATACTGTGATTCAAAGCGCTGATTCTCATCAGCCATCATATGAATAACTGTTCTGAAGCCTTTCCCCAAAGCATAAGCAAAAAACTTTTTACCTCCATAATCATAAAATAACTGCCCTTGAGGGCCGACTAAGGTTTTATAAGAATCATCGGGTAAAGCCGGCGTCGTCAGATGCCAGTCCGGAGCATAACGATAATCAACCGTCATCTCTTGTCCGACAGCAGGCATGGAACATACCCAAGAAGCTAACAATATAATGATATACCTATCTATTCTCATTGGATACTATTATTTAATTCATGCTTATTTTTACCAACAATACGTCCTATAATCTCCTCACCGAGCACACGAGTCGTTACGGCTGGAGTAATCAAAGTATAACCTCCTCCGCTGTCTCCATGTGCGATGCGTACAACACATGGATATCGTTCCGTTTCCATAGGATAGAGCAAACGCTCATGAGTCCAAGTATAGGCCAACACTTCAAATTGGAGAGGTGCAAAAAGAGCAAAATCCGTATAAGCAGTATTGACAGGCATATCAACTTCGGGTAATCCGGCAAGCACCGTCCCGTCCATAAACTGAATGCCTCGTCCGTTTATTGCAAAGCCAAACAGCCCTTGTTTAGTACTCCATGAATTAAAGAACTGTTCATTTCCCCAATAATTAACTCCCTTCCGCTTCGATACTTCAAGACCTATTTCAGGTAAGTCTTCATCTAAAGCCTGCCAAGCATACCGAGCACCTTCAATACCAACATTTGGACGATTTTTATCTGTCAATCCTTCGCATAACGCATCTTTCATAATACGTATTTCTACCTTATTCTCTCCTCCAAAATTGAAGGCTTTATAAGCAGGCGATGCAGGAGTAAAACGATATATGCGACTAACACGTTTATATTTATGGGAATGCCGGTAGTCAGTACGCGTAGGGTATTCTTGCTTCATATACCGATCCATATCTACATACGAAGCCACAAAGTTTCCATTTACGAAAATAGAATCCAAACCAACAATCTGCCCGATCTCAACAAACAATTCCTTACCATTGAAGTATTGAGGTATTTCAACCGTAGCCTGATAATTGAATGTTCCATTCTTTGAATCCCCTACAGATTTCCAGCCATGAAAATATCTTTTTTCTCTTGCCGGCAGGTACTGCTCCCAATCTACAATGCCACATTGTTCTCCCAGAATACCAGCTCCATCCTCATCATTCTTTTCATTTACTGTAGCACCATAAAAAATCACATTACCACCTCTAGCAACAAATTCTTCCAATGCCACTCGTATTGAAACTCCCTTCTTTGTAGCCAGTGGTAGTCTGTTACCCTGAATAATAAGATGCCGAATATCAGAATGAGCAATCTCAGCCAATCCTTCCACATCTACTTTTTCCGTAATAAACCCAATCGGTTGCACATGAAACTCCGGATCAAAGAACTGGGCATATTTACCAGCTTTGAGTGGCATTACTTTTTTCTTGGTCACCGGAACATAAGACACACTAATGTTTTGGGGGACTTTCTCAACCACCTTCTCAGCTCCAATCACATTTATTTCCTCTACCGTAAATACTTTCTTTATCAACTTACTATCTACAGAAACAAAAACCTTACCTCCTTTGGCTATAATCCTGATAAATCCGCCAGGAACAGGCATCTGACAAGAATAGTCAGTCCAAGTGACCGGTACCTTCGGAACAACGCGTATCCCTTTCCAACCAGGAATCACCACTTCAATTCCCATCAAATCTTTTACAACCACATCCATCAAGTTACCGGCTGCCGTAGGAAAAGCATTCCCCCCATAAGTTGTTCCATCCAAAGCAAGAGTTTCTTCCATCAATCCCGGATATTTTTCATCCTTAATAGTATTGGCTGCCAAACTAAGCAGTCTGTACCCCCCTTCAGGATCTCCATGTTTAAATCGAGCCTCAGCTTCCCAAAGATTCCACCAGGGCCACACTTTCACGTTCTGATCATTAGTAAGAGGCACATGATTCATTTTAGGTAAGATAGTTATTGAACCGAAATCGTTCCAATTATTTTGCTTCAGAAAATCCAAGGTCCGGCTGGTACGCTTACCATCTGTTGCTCCTATCTTCAAAAGCATACTCTGCGAGGGCTGTGCACTACGCTCGCTAATGTTTCCCCATAAAGCCATATTATTGAAATATCCTTTCTGGTCATTCCAATATACAGTATTTATTGCATTTACCGTCCGCTGATACAAAGACTGATAATAAGCTGCTTTGCCGGCATTTCCCAATTCCTGCTCTATCCTATGTGCATACTGCAACATACCCGAGTACATAGCGTTGGCTGCAAGCGTAGAGACTCCATTTGTTGTAAGCATCATAATCATGTGATCCATAAACTCGGTCACATCGATAATCAAACCATCCTCATCATAATCACGGGTAATCCAGAAATCGACCCAAGGGCGCATGATGCAAGCATCTTCAGCCAGTTGCTCCTTGTTGCCGGAATAGAGGTAATAATTCCAAATGGAACGTACTGTCCAGCCGATACCCTCAGCAGTTCCTCCCTGAGACGGGTCATTTGAATTTTTACAATCAGCAGGAGACATCAAATTATAGCGTTGCAAATCATATTCCAATGATTTGCGTGCCTTATCGGCACGACCAGAAGCCAATGCTCCAGGAAGAAGCCCGGAACCCAAATCTCTTGCCCAAATATCAAGCCACCGAAAGAGTTCACACAACATAAACTCTCCATTGAATCCTAAGTCAAGGAGATATTGCGAGAACTGTACAGCCATATCAAGAGTATGATTCGGTGTATTGATTACCAATTTCTCCTGATAGGGTTTGTACAAAATATCTTTTAAGGCTGCATATGTCAATGAACCGGCGACATTCCTTTCCGAAAAAAAGGTTGTACATTTTTTAGCATTTCTGTTTAATCGTTTTTTAAGCCGAGAAGCAGATCTATCCTGCAATACAACTTCTGTTGCAAGATTGGTCTCAACAGCCAAAATAAATCCATACTTAGGGGTAACTCCATAAAGCACGCGCGTACCGTCACTGCCAACGTACTCCACTCCACCGGGAAAAAAGAAGGAGGTCGGATCGTTCAATACAGAAAGCTGAAAAGAATCTGCAAATATCTGCAAACTACCTTCAATCTTCTTTCCCCGCACAGATTTGAAGCTATCAGGATGCGTTTGGATCAAAAAAGTTCCATCTCCCACAAGCCCGGCAATAGATTTGTGAGGGTACTCCAAGGACATTGTATGCTGTGCGAGAAGTAAGCTCCACCCACAAACAAAAATCAGAAATATCAGGCTTTTTTTCATTGACACTCAGCATTTATTGTTAATGGAGAAATTGACTTTCAAGCCACAGTCAAACTGAAATTACTGCAAATCAATTTCTCCATCAAATATTTCAATTAATAACCCGGATTCTGTACCAGACTAGGGTTCTTTTGAATCTCAGCAAGAGGAATAGGGAATACAAAAGTATGCTTATCCGCATCATCTTTATTTGGCTTGAAGTCCCATGTATCGCCAAACGTTCCAAACCGGATCTGGTCATTACGTCTCCAGCCTTCAAAAACAAGTTCAAATCCACGTTCATCAAGCAAGACTTCAAGAGTGAGCTTTTTAATAGCCTTATCCTCTGTCCAAGGATCAAAATTGCGAGATCGCACTTCATTCACAATGGCACGTGCTTCCGGCTCATTGGCTTCACTAATACGAAGCAAGCATTCAGCCTTCATCAATAGAACATCCGAATAGCGGAATATTGCAAAGTCATTGTTCAAATGATTATGCCCACCTTTCTCCGGTTCCCATTTATACAGTCTGGCACCTTCAACCTCTGTAGCATTCTCGAAATTCACCATATCAATAGTAATATTCAAATCATTGCCATTACGGTCTTTAAGCTTTTCTCCTGACGGGCCGTACTGCTGTCCATACATAAACCATTTTTTCCGAATATCTGCTTCATCATACTTATGAACAAAACCGGGTACGGCACACGGTCCATTCCAACAGTCACAATCGAAATCAAAAGTCCTATTGTTGGAATAATGCCATGACATCTGATATGGGATAAAATAACCACGGAAGTAATTATAATCATACGGCACTATCAAAATGTTTTCTTTCGAACCTTCATTCTTCACCTTAAAGTTCGTATTGATATCAGGTTCAAGAATATACTGTCCTCCCTCAATTACTTTATTACAGCAATCCAATGCTTTCTCCCATTGAGGAGTTCCCGTATACACTTCCGCATTGATATAAAGTTTTGCCATCAGAGTATAGCATGCCCATTTGGTGAACTTTCCATAAGTAGTAGTAGTAACCTCCCCTGTCAGTTGATCTTTGATTGCCAACAGTTCACTTTCTACAAAGTCATAAACATCCTTACGGGTAACCCCTTTATTGGTTGGCAGCCCTTCTTCGTATTTGGTTACAATAGGCACACTTCCAATGCCATCGAGCATAACGAAATACCACAATGCCCTCAAACCGCGCAGTTCTGCCATAATACGGTCCTTATCCTGAATATCAACTGTCGTTGTTTCCAAGAGGTTCAGCGTTTTATTAATCGTTGTCACATCAGTGAAATGCCACAAGTTGGGGCACTCTTCTGCCCGCCATTCATGACGATGATAGCGCAGATAAATACCTCCTGAAAGCCAGTCCAGACCACGAGCCGGAATCATATACTCATCCGAGCTAACCATGGTATACCAAAACTGATCATTCACCCAATTGACAAGAGTTCCATAAGCCGGGCCTATAAGCGCATTCATTTCCTCTGTTGTCGTACCAAACTCATCTTGCGGAATAACGCTATACAGACGTTCATCCAAATCTGTACACGACGTACTGAATACAGATACGGTAAAAAGCGTAGCAAAAGCTAATTTATTGATATTTTTCATGATGATTATCGATTTAATTAAAATGTTACATTCAGTCCTAAAGAAAAGGATCTTGTTTTAGGATAATAATTACGCGCATCAATACCAAAAACCAAACCGTCCTGACTCACCTCCGGATCAATACCACTATATTTGGTTATGATAAACAGATTATTGGCTGTTGCCGTCAACTTCAGATTCTTAACCGGCGTTCCCGGTCTGAACTTGAAATTATACCCCAATTGAATGTTCTCCAACCGCACAAAACTGCCATCCTCAATATAATATGAAGAGTATACAAGAGGCTGTTTAGCTATTTTCAAGCCTGTATCAAGAATGTTACTACCCGGCAAACGGTTTGCATCATTCAAATACAAAGCTGTACCATTCAATACATCATTTCCAAATACACCTCTTAATAAGAACGAACAGAAGAAATTCTTATATTGGAAGGAGTGACTCATATTGATGGTAAAGTCTGGTTGTGCACAACCAATTTCCGTACGGTCATCCGCATAAACATATTTTCCATCACCACTAATATCTGCATATTGAAAAATGCCATTCTCATCCTTGCCTATATATTTCGCACCATAAAATGTTCCAATGGGAGAACCCGGTTTAAGAATCTGAGAAGTCTCCTGCAAACCGGTTATAGTTTGGGCTCCAGTATATACAACATCACGTTGGAACTCATCATTTGATAATGACTCCAGCATATTTTTATTGTGTGCCAGGTTTACGCTTACATTCCATTGAAAATCTTTAGTCTGGATAGGAGTCGATTCCAACGTAATCTCGAAACCTTTATTCGAAACCTCACCTACATTGGCCATCATTGTACCATATTGATAGGGAGGAGTCGGTACAGGATAGTTATACAACAGATTTTTAGTATACTTATCATAATATTCAATGCTACCTCTCAGCAATCCATTCCATAGATGAAAATCAAGACCGATATTGAACTGTGAAGTTTGTTCCCACTTCAGATCGGGATTGGCGTTCTGGTTCGGAGTATATTGTGTATAGAATTGCCCGTTACTGTAATAATAACCTCCTGTACCATACATTGCCAATGTCTTATAATTGGGAATATCCTGATTACCTGTAACACCATAAGATACACGCAACTTAAGATCTTCTACAAAGTTGAAGCGATTCATAAACTTCTCCTGAGAGATGCGCCATGCCGCTGAAACTGACGGAAAATATCCCCACCGATTATTAGCACCAAACTTTGAAGAACCATCACGACGCAAGGTTGCAGTCAGCATATATTTGCTGTCATAGCTATAGTTCGCACGTCCATAGAAAGAAATCAAACGATTAGAGTTTTTCTGGCTCGAAATATCACCTGGCAAAAGATTATTACCTGCACCTAAATTATTATAAGTGAACAAATCTGTAACAAATTCACGATTTTGGGCACTAAAACCTTCATTAAAGAATTCCTGAAAAGAATAACCAACAACGGCATTCACTTTATGTTTTTCAACAAATGTCTTGTCAAACGTCAGGTTACCTTCAAGAAGCGACTGATTATCCTCTGAAGTTTCACGCCTGGCAATACCTTTTGCAGCTTCTGCCGGACGAGAAGTCCTGGGAGCATAATATCCCCATAAAAAGTCATTACGCGACATTGACCCATTTAGACCTATTGACAGAAAGGGAAATATCTTATAATCAGCAGCAAGGCGTCCCTGAAGATAATTACGACTTTTATCGGAAGTCAGCTGATTCAGAATGGCAACAGGATTATAATTGAGCATTCCGTTTTCTTCCTTATAACCACCGTTTTCATCATAAATGGGCATTGTCGGATTCAGATTATACGCATAAGTATATACATTTCCATCAGGCACATCATGCCACTTTTCAAATGTACCGTTCAAAGCCAGATTGACGGTCAATTTATCATCAAGCGCTTTTTGTTCTAATGAGAAATTGGCATTGAAACGTTGCAAATCATTACTAAGCATAATACCTTTTTGGTCAAGAAAAGTCACACCTGCACGATACTTGCTCGTCTTACTGCCACCGGTAAGGCTAAGATTATGGCTCTGAGAATATCCTGTACGGAAAATCTCTTTATGCCATTCCGTATTGCCTCCATAATCTGTAGCATTCAAATTATTCTCTTTCACATATTGCCTCCACTGGTCAGCAGACAGCATATCCAGATTATTGGCTATATTCTCAATACTGAAATACCCATTGTAAGAAATGCTTGCCGACCCCTCACGTCCTTTTTTCGTTGTAATAATGATAACGCCATTGGCAGAGCGGGCACCATAGATGGCAGCAGCCGAAGCATCTTTCAGCACAGAAACAGACTCAACATCTTCCGGAGAAATAATATTCATAGAAGCCCCGGGAACACCATCAATAACTACTAACGGGCCATTTCCTCCCAAAAGGGACGTAGTACCACGCAAACGCATCGAAGCGCCAGTTGTAGGATCTCCTCCCGGCTTTGTTATCACAAGACCAGCTACCTGCCCGGCTATCAACTGATCGACAGAAGCCACGACACCTTTATTAAAATTCTTATCCGAAAGATTAGTAACCGATCCCGTCAAATCTTTTTTACGCACTGTACCATAACCTACAGCTACAACCTCTTTCAATGTTATAGATTCATCTTGAAGAGTGACCTTCATTATACCATTAGAGGGAATTTCAAATTCACTTGTTCTCATTCCAATATAAGAAAAGCGCAGACTCTTAAATTCTGCAGGAACTTTCAGTTGAAAATTACCATCCAAATCAGTAATCGCGCCAATATTGGATGCACCTACAACCAGCACACTGGCACCAATAACAGCTTCTCCATTAGTATCCAGTACAGTTCCTTTTACATCTCGCTGCTGTGCAAATGTCGTTACAGTACATAACAGTAACACAATAGCCACAGCTACAAACTTAGAGTAATAACTCCATGTGTTTTTCTTCAGGTTCATAGTTTTCATTCTTGTAAATTATTATATTTAAACAAAGTAAGATAACCACTCATGAAATTAACAGAATCATAAATCTATTTTGCCCGGACAGTTCAAGAGGCAAGGTACCGATACCTCCTGGTATTTATTGCAACTATTATTTTCACTATATGATTTCTACTCTATTTTCTCTATACAAAAGCTTCACTTTTCAAAATGTTATCCTGCAAACAATCCTTTCACTAATCTTATATGTATGAACATATAATTGATTGTGCAAATATATAGATTACTTTTTTATTTCAAAATAATATTTGGATATTTTTTCAAAAAAGAGTAATTTTGCCACATATTTACTTAATTAACAGATTATGACTATAGATCACAACAGCAATAAACCTCTTCATATTCAAGCAGAAGAAGTATTAAGAAAGTTAATAGAAGATGAAGAATACAAGAACGGAAAACTTCTCCCGAACGAGGTTGAATTGTCTGCACAATTAAACATATCAAGGAACACATTAAGGCAAGCTATTAATAAGTTAGTTTTTGAAGGGCTCCTGATCAGGAAAAAAGGATATGGAACGAAGGTAGCCAAGAAGGGGATTGTAGGCGGAGTAAAGAACTGGCTCAGTTTCTCCCAAGAAATGAAAATGTTAGGTATAGAAGTTCGGAACTTTGAGCTTCATGTCAGTTTGAAGAAACCATCTAAAGAAATAGCCAATTTCTTTGATATACCCTATGAGAACAATACAAAACGCTGTGTTGTACTCGAAAGGGTGAGAGGCAACAAAGACTTTCCTTTTGTCTATTTCATCTCTTACTTCAACCCGATTATCCCGCTTACCGGCGAAGAGAACTATACACGCCCACTCTATGAACTATTGGAGACAAACTATCAAATCATCGTAAAAACGAGTAAAGAGGAAATAACCGCCCGCCTGGCAGGCGAACTTATTGCCGACAAATTAGAGATCAAAGCCGATGATCCTATACTTATTCGCAAAAGATTTGTATATGATATTAACAATGTACCGGTAGAATATAATATCGGCTACTATCGGGCAGATAGCTTTACATATACAATAGAAGCAGAAAGATAGAGTATGTTCATACATTATAATCAGGAATGCAACCTCTTATAATGGCAGAACAGCAACTCCCCCTTATCATCCCTCAGATGCATACCATTTCCTTCGCAATAACGGAAGAAATTACAATCTGCGCAGGTACCTTTCTTCATCCACTTCCGGTTGCGGAAAGGCTGGAAACGATTCTCCCACACATCCATGAAATCATCCTGATAAATATTGCCCTGATGGAAATTACTGCGGATGCTGGGACAGGCAGAAATAGAACCATCTGCCAGAACAGAGCCCACGCTGACACCTGCATTGCAAGAAAAGAAATAATCACGTACCTCTCCCTCATAGTTGCCCAAGAAACCCTCACAACCATAATTCACATGCATTTTCTTCTCTCGGCGAACACGCTTGATGAACTCCATGACACCGGTAAATTCCTCATCTGTCAGCTGAAAATCAGGATGTTCTGCTGCACGCCCTACGGGAAAAACAGTGAACAACCGCCAATTGCGGACACCTATAGAATAGAGGGAAGTTTTCAGTTTATCCAGGTAGGGATAATTACGACGATTCACACAAGTCACCACATCCCATACCAGTTCCCGCTCGTGCACCAGCATCTTAATGGCAGTCATCGCCCTTGAATAGCTTTCGGGATGTCCACGCATCCAATTATGGTCTTCGGCAAGACCATCCAGACTGATGGTAATGGCATGAAGTCCGGCAGCCATCAAGCTTTGCAAACGTTGCTCAGTAAGATAAAGTCCGTTAGAAACCATGCCCCACGGATACCCTCGCCGGTACAAAGCCAATCCTACTTCCTCCAAATCATCCCGTACCAATGGCTCTCCACCAGTAATAACAATATTCACTTCATTCGGGTTGACATGCGGAGTAATAGAGTCGATAACCCGCAGAAAAGCTTCAGCAGGCATATCTTTGATATCCGATGTACGCTTACAATCACTGCCGCAGTGCTTGCAATGCAGATTGCAACGCTGCGTACACTCCCAGAAAAGCTGCTTCAGCGGATGCAGCTCCTTCCTGTTCTTACGGATTTTCCGCGCAATCTCCAGCGCCAGACGTTTACGGATAGAAAGAGTAGTCACTGAACTAATTATTCTTTGTTTTCCTTTTTCTTCAGTTTAAAATTCACTTCTTCTTTGCCGGTACCTTCAAACCAGTCATGCCCACCCACAAGTTTCGGGGTTACATCTGTAGAGTCGGCTTTATACACCCCCGACGGATCTTCACAAACGACGCGAAACCTATCAGTCACTCCCCCATTTGTTTCATAAAGATAAGTTCCATCTTTTCCCGTATAAATCGTATCGCCCGAAGGAGCAATACCTATTGCATCCCCTCCGATGAGTACCGCCCTCTTCATCAGAACCCGTGCATTGGACACAGGAGTGTCTTGCTCGGCGTCCACAACTTTACCTTTGATTTCATACTTAGCATAAGGCGACCCGTATTCATCAGGAGACTCCCCTCCTATGCAAGATGCAAAACCCAACAAGGCCAAAGCACCTGACAGCAGTTCATTACTGAGAACCAACAAATTTCTTCTCCCCTTCTTCATAGTATTTCTCTCTGTATTAAAAGTTATAATCTATAAATGCAATCTACAAACAAATACTGCATCAAAAGTATACTTTTTCTATGAATCAATAAGGTTTTATCGTAAAAATATAGAAAATAGTTATTATCGTTCTATTCTTATGCGTGCATCCACTGCTATTATTTGCTTTTCGGTTGCAAGCAACGGGTTGATGTCCATTTCCTTGATTTCAGTAGCAAAACGCAGCAATGTGGAAAGCCGTACGATAATCTCTGCAAATTTATCTTCGTTCACCCCTTTTTGTCCGCGTGTGCCTTTGATTATCTTGTAGGCGCGAAGCGAATGAATCATGGAGTAAGCCTCTTCGTAGGACAGCGGTGCCAAACCGGAAGACACATCCTTCAGCACCTCTACGAAGATGCCACCCAAGCCACAAAGTACCACATGCCCGAACTTCTCCTCATACTTAGCACCTATGAACAACTCCGTCCCTTGCAACATCGGCTGAACCATAATGGCATGCGCCTCGGGAATCTGCATCATACGGTCAAATTCCAAAGCCAAATGTTTGTCGCTCTTGATGTTCAACACTACGCCGCCCACATCCGACTTATGTACCGGCCCTACTACCTTTGCCACAACCGGGAAACCCGTGCGACGTGCAAAGGCAAGCACTTCCTCTTTATTGTCCGATACAAACTCCTCCACAATAGGAATACCTGCCGAACGAAGCAAAGCTTGCACATAATGCGGGGCAATATAGCCGTCCTCGGGGATAGAATCGATGATGCGGCGAATGCGGGGCACATCTACTCCGAACAATTCAATTTCATTATTAGCAGGCCGGGGAGCATTCACAATGCGCGAAAGCGCCGTACCCAGCGTCACCTCATCTGCAAAGTTCACATGCCCTTTGGCAAGAAAAGCCGAAACCTCTGCCCCTGCCGTATTGATGGAAGGAAGGATCGGGAAGATAGGCTTCCGGCAGTTCTGCATCTTCTCGTGCAGCACATCATACATCTCGAACATGGTGACCAGGCCCGGCGTACCGAAAATAGCCATCACAGCATCAATCTCATCGAACTTCTCTTCGCAATATTCCAGGCAGAGACGCAGATGCTCCGGCGTACCTGTAGCAAGGATGTCTATCGGATTCCCTACCGCGGCACCGGGGAAAAGTTTGCTTTTCAGCTCTTCCGCCACCGGGCCTTCCAGCTTCGGCACATTCAGTCCGCCTTTACTCAAAGCATCGGTCAGCATCACTCCCGGACCTCCGGCATGCGTGATGATAGCAAAATTCCTGCCCTTCAATTCCGGCAAGGTGAAGATACAGCCCACCGTCGTCAGCTCCTCACGCGAATAGCATCGCACAATACCTGCCTTACGGAACAAAGCCTCTACCGCCGAATCACTGCTGGCAATGGCTCCCGTATGCGAACTGGCCGCCCGGCTACCGCTTTCGCTGCTGCCTGCCTTGATGGCTGCAATCTTGCAACCTTTCTTAATGAGGGATGAAGCATGAAACAACAACCGATCCGGGTCGCCGATGCTCTCTATATAAAGGAGTTTGATTTTAGAATCCGCTTCCGGGTCAAAGTGCTCGTCCATGTATTGCAGTACATCTTCCACACCTATCTGCTTGGCATTGCCCACCGACCAGACGGAGTTGAACTGCAAGCCTTTGGTCACCGCACTCTCCAGGATGAATACAGCCGTAGCACCGGAACTTGATATCAAGTCCACACCCTGCGGATGCAGTTGCGGGATGGGCTGGCTGAATACGCTGTGATGCCAAGAGTTCATGAAGCCTATGCAGTTGGGACCTATCAGGGAAGCACCATATTTGTTCACGGTATCCAGAATCCTGTTCTCCAACAAAGCACCTTCGTGCGTTTCTTCCCCGAACCCGGCAGAAAGAATAATAAAAGCCCGCACCTGCTTTTCCGCGGCAAGCACCTCCACGGCATCAGGACAAAGCGCAGCCGGAATAGCAAGTATCGCCAAATCCGTATCCGGTATATCCTTCACATCGGCAAAGGCGGCAACGCCCTGCACTTCGGTCTCTTTAGGATTCACTGCACGAAGCTCACCGGTATAACCACCGCTAATCAAATTCTTCAGAATAGCGCCTCCCGGCTTATGTACATTATTGGATGCCCCCACCACAACGATGCTGGCAGGATGCAGCAATTGGCTTGTTATCATAGTCAGTTTGCATTAAGTTAATGAATAATGCACAAATATACATTTTTCATACGGAAAAGCAATCTACAAAAGGCAGTTTCACTATAAATTCCTCCTCATTTTTTATAACCTCTATCTGTCCGCCGTATAAACCATACTGCCGTTGCAGGTTTTTCAGCCCTGCCCCATTACTGGCCACATAGTTGCGCAACTGAAGGTTATTGCGGACTACAATCCCCTCACCACCTATCGCCACACGGATCACCAGCGGCGATTTCTTTGTACTGATGTTATGTTTCAAAGCATTCTCCACAAGCATCTGTATGCTGGCAGGGATGACAAGCCGGTGATGGTTCTTCAAATCATCTTCTATCTGCACATTCAGAGCATCGCCAAAGCGGATATGCTCCAGATACAGGTACGATTCCACAAAAGCCAGTTCCTCCTGCAAAGTAACCGTAGGCTGGCCGTGCGTGGTGAGCAGATAACGATAGACGGTGGACAACTTCTTGGCAAACAGATTCGTCTTCTCCGCATCCTGATAGGCCAGAGAAGCCAGCACATTCAGGCTGTTGAACAAGAAATGAGGATTAATCTGGTTCTTCAACACCTCAAATTGATAAAGTGCCTTCTCCTTCTCCATGACGGCCAACTGCTTCTCTATCTCCGCACGTTGCAGGCTGTAGAAGAATATCTCTATCTGCAGAACAATGATCCAATTCCACGGAACCACCGGCAAAGACCCCTTCAGAATGTACCAGCCATTTACACGCATATCTATAAGCAAGGCATTCAAGGCACATGTCAAAAGAAGCGTCAGAATGGTAGTCAAAACCACGTCCAGTAGGATTCTTATTGCATTGTTACATAATTTCAGCTTCTTGTATATCAAGTTAATAACCCAGAAATCGACAAGTCCTATTCCGAGGCACAACGGAAAGTTCAAGAAAAACTGAGCCATGAAATTCTTGTGCCACGGATTTCCGCCAATCAGGTTATAGATGCATCCAAAGACAAACAGCGAAATAGAGATTGTCAGGATGAAGAGGAATATATACTTCTTATGCTTCATACGACCCCGTCCACCCATTTTAAGAAATCCGCCACGCGACTGCGACTTACCAACACCTCATGCGGGCACTCCGGTTGAAAATAAAGCTTCAACCGGCTACCGAAGTATCTGGAACTTTTACAGAGTGATTTGATATTAGCGATACAATTCCTCGAAACGCGGAAGAAGACACAGCGGTCCAGCATGCTTTCCAGCTGTTCCAGCGAGTAGTTTATGATATACCGCTTGCCGGAAAACAGATGCAGGTACGTCAGTTTGTCTTCACTATAAAAGAAAGCGATGTCGGCAGTTTCCACATAGCGGAAGGTATCGCCCACCTGCACCAGGAAACGGTTCTTCTTGTTTGCCGCCAGGTAACCCATTTCCAGCTGCTTGCATTCGGGGGCGGCAGAGCGGAGCATGCCGTTGCGCTCAAACTTGCACAAGGCAGCTTCGAGGTCGCATTCTTCAATCGGTTTCAGCAGATAGTCGATGCTGTTCACCTTGAAAGCCTTGATGGCATATTCATCATAAGCAGTGGTGAAGATGACAGGCAAATCTACGGGACATTGCTCAAAGATTTCAAAGCTCAGTCCATCGGACAGACGGATATCGACAATCAACAGGTCTATGCCGCCTTGCTTCAAGAGCAGTACGGCTTGCTCCACACTCTCCGCCCAGCCAGCCAACTGATAGTCGGGCCGTAAGCTTTGCATCATCCGCTTCAACTCTTCATACGCGAAGCGTTCATCTTCTACTAATAAATACTTTATCATAAGTCGGTCTGCTTTATCCATATACCATTATATTCACCAAAAGTACGATTTATTGCATTATCTTCCGGGGCGTCCGGCATAAATTATTAAAAACCATACCGGATTCCCGCCGTAAAGCGTGGAGTTACTCCAAAATAAGGATCATTCTTATTCCCTTTAAAATTATCGAGGAATCCTTTCAGGCTGCGGTCCGATGTACTTATCCCACGTATCCAGTTGCCGCCTATCCCCAGATAAATGCTCGTTTTCTTGCCCAGTTGGTACGAAGGGCTGATGTACGACCTCATCATTACGGTAGAATAGATTTTCGACTTCCCGTCCACCTCCATCACAGCGGCCATTCCGTCCATGTCGATACCCACCAACTCTATTTTCAGCCGTTTGTTCAGCCAGGTTGCTGCAGACACCTTTATGCCGCTGGACATATCCACTTTGAACTCATACTTGCCCGCATTTCTCCAGCTGAAGTAAATCATGGGGAGTATCATCGGGATGCCGTACGAGTTGGTCAGCCCTGCTCCAAAGCCCAGGTCAAGGTTCTTCCGCAACTGATAGACGAAAACGATTCCTCCGTTGGCAAGTATACTTTTCGTAGTCACCTCATGCTGCGGAGCATAGATACCGCCGCCTATCGAAGCAATCATACTCCATTTGCCGGACAGGGGCCGGATGTGGGAAATATTCAGGCTGGCATTCAGTATCTTGTCCGGGTTCAGTTCGTCGGCCTGCCCCTTATTGCTGAGGATACCATAAGTACCACTAATAGTTGCAGACCATGCCACCAGCCTGCCCTTGTCGTCGTGCCTGACGGAAAGCGGCAGATTATACCGCCCCGACATCACCATCATACTTCCCGACCCATACTTATTGCCCAAATCGTCCCTCAGCGAACTTTCGGGCATGTAGTCATAGCTGATATAGCCTTGCCCCAGGCAATACTGCGGCCACATAGCGAGCCCTAACATCAATAGAATAACAAAGATTGTCTTCATAAGATAATTGCTAATGTTTTCTGCAAATATACCCCTATGAAGTGTGGCGGGGCAAGTGCTTTTGGATGAAGGGCAGAATGGAGGTGCTGAAGTTCAAGAATCAGAAGATGAATGGTTTCATCAATACCAGCCTTCATTTTGTTCTATTTCTCTTCTTTCTCCTACCTGAACCCTGTTTTCTTCTTGTCTATACAGAGGGAAATTACAAGAAGCAGGTAAGAACAGGGTAAGACTCGGGTAGGAAGGAGGTAGAGAGGAGGTGAAATTGGTCTGTTTTTCGGGTGAATAAAAACAGCTACTTCATAAAACTACTTTCCTTTATATCGTCTCATTTTCCCCCTCTCATCCCCCTTTAGCATTGCAAATATTCTACCAGTAAGAACAAGAGAGTTTTCCTCGTTTAATTCGTCATTTCCGGAGATTTTTACTAAGTTTGCAAAGAACTAAAATGTATACGCATAAAATTGAAAGACAGCCATACAGAAAAGATACAGACAGGAGGTGAAGCCACTGTACTCTGCATTTTGGGTGAAGGTATGTCGAAGAAAGGGGGCAGGGATATGAATATAGAAGTACAGAAACTTATCGGAGAAGCAACTGCTTATGATAAGAAAGAAAAGTTGGAACGTAATAAGCCTAAAAGTTGGATTAAAAGTGTTTCTGCTTTTGCCAATGGCGAGGGCGGTTCACTCATATTTGGTATTTCTGATGAAGATGAGCTTGTGGGACTTGCCAATGCTGAAGAAGATGCAGAATGCATCAGTGAAGCTATTAAGACCAAACTTGACCCTGTTCCTGTTATAAGTCTTGAATTTAAAGAAGTTGAAGAAAAGAAACTCATAATACTGCATGTCAATGCCGGACAAGAAACTCCATATTATTACATTGGAGACAAACAACGCTTAACGTATGTACGTATTGGGAATGAATCAGTAGTAGCAGATCGTCTTCAACTGAAAAATCTTGTAATGAAGGGCTCTGGTCGCACTTATGACAGCTTACCATCTTCATATAAGTTTGAGGATATGGCATTCTCTAAGCTTAAATCTGTTCATTACAAACGATTACAACGCTCATTTGAGGACAGTGAGTTTACATCTTGGGGTATCATAGACGAAAATGCAAACTTGACAAATGCCGGAGCACTGTTAGCAGATGAATCTCCAATGAAGCAGTCACGAATATTCTGTACACGTTGGAATGGGTTAACAATGACCAGCGGCTTAAATGAAGCAGTGGATGATGTAGAATTGGAAGGCTGTGTAATCGGACAATTGCAGGATGCCGTATCTTTTGTAAGAAACAACTCCCGTAAGAAGTGGTGGAAAGAGGATGACCACCGAGAAGAACTGCCTGACTATCCCGAACGTGCAGTAACAGAAACGATAGCCAACGCAATCATCCATCGTGATTATATGCAAATGGGAAGCGAAGTGCACATTGATATGTATGATGACCGTTTAGAGGTGTATTCCCCCGGTGGAATGATGGATGGTAGACTCATTCAGCAACTCAACCCCATGACTGTACCCTCAAAACGCCGCAACCCTCTACTTGCAGATTTCTTCAGCCGCTTGGGGCTGATGGAACGCCGTGGGAGTGGAATGAAGAAGATAATCGATGCTTATAAGCAATACAAACATCTGATCGGTTATCATGCTCCAGAGTTTACATCCAACGCTTCCGAGTTTCACGTAACGCTTTGGAACCTTAATTTTGAGGATCAAGTTATTAGAGAAATCACTCCCGAAGAAGTTCCGATGATAAAAGAGTTCGTAAAAGACAATGGTGAGGTGTTCGTAAAAGAGTTCGTAAAAGACGCTCCAAGGTTCGCAAAAGAGTTCGTAAAAGCAAGTAGGCTGATTTATAAGTTGATTTCACAAAACCCTCAAATAAGTGCTGCCCAAATAGCTGACTCCTTGGGATTGTCAACACGTCAGGTCCAAAAATATATGAAGCGATTGCAAGAATTGCAGAAAATTGCTCGTGTAGGAGGACGTAAAACAGGAGAGTGGAAGATAATTGATGAAGAATACGAAGGTTTCTTTGATAGGATATAATGACACTTGTGAGGCATATCTAGTATAGCCAACTTCTTGAGATTGATAAGGTAGTGATTTTTAGGAGGCAATAACATTGGTTGCAATGTAATAGGATAAAGTTTGAGAATGTTATAATATAAAAGTTTTAAAATACATGCAAGGTTCATATATACAAGTCCTGCCCGCAAGGCATGGCGATGCCCTTATCCTACATTGCAGCAAAGGTATAAACAAGGGTGTAATTGTGATTGATGGGGGACCATATGTAAATCCAAGATTCAATCTCTTCGTCTCTGAGGTAGAAAACCACCTACCTATAGACTTAATGGTAATGACCCATTTTGATGATGATCATCTTGTGGGTATAAAAAAATTCATAGAGAAGCATTGGAACGATAACCCATTTCCAGTTAAAAGAATTTGGGCTAACTGTGCGAAGCATGTCCATTTTACTCTCTCTGAAAATCTTTCTTCCAACAAGGCAAGCAAGATGGCTGATGTGCTTTATGGAATATCAAAGAGATGTCCTTTGGATTGGGAGGAATATCGCTTGAATGGATTTGTCGACAGTTCGATAGTTTTTGCAGACATCGATATTTTAAATCCACGGGATGATCTATTCGGACGTTTTATTTCTGAATACAAAGAGGGATATGGTGTTGAAGTCAAAGAAGAAAACTTATCAAATTCGAAAGATGGTATACGAGATATAGATATTGATATGCATGATTTGGCAAAACGCGTCAAAGCCCCTGGCAACCCTAGTGAACCTTCCGAGCTTATTAACATGGTTTCGCTGAGTATGATTATACGATGTGATGCGTTCAGCGTGTTAGCTTTAGGCGATTCTTTCCCTCAAGAGATATACCATTCTCTTGTTGAAAGAGGTCACAGCAAAGAGAATAAACTTCGTGTAGATTTCGTAAAGATGCCCCATCATGGTAGTGCTGAAAACATCAGTAATGACTTGCTGGACATCATAGATTGTGCCAACTATATCATAACAACCGATGGTGGGAAAGGGTATAATCATCCGCATCGCGAAGCTTTGGCAAATGTGATTTGCCATCCAGAAAGAGACTATGGAAGAATGATACATCTATATTTCAACTATCCTCTCGATACGATAGTTGCTAATAGAGGAGAAGAGCTTTTCAATGAACATCTAGACCGAAATTTAAATTTTGAATGTCATGAACCCCAAGAAACTGATAGATTTGTCATATTGCCCAAATCCGACAACGCTTGAAGCCCTTTCCGTAAAAATAGAATGTTTGAATAAGGAGAAGGACATAAGTAACAATGGGACTGGTACGCTGTTTTCAAGTGATGGTTCTTTCTTTGTGATTACTGCGGCTCATTGTATAGAGGATGGAGAGACTACAAATCATGTCGATAAAAGAGATATTAGAATAAGTCTCCCACGTATCAGTAAAGCTGTTATTGAGGTTAGGGAGATATTAGACTTCAATTTGGAAGAAAAGTATGATTTCGCACTTATGTCTGTGAACTTCAATTCCGATTGTTTTCATAATGACTTTGATTATGAGAATAGAATTAAGTTTATTGGTAAAGATGAGTTTGGATTAAATACTTGTATTTACGGATACACATCGAGTGAACCAATAGGACGATTATTTAGGACTCATATGGTGTCATCAGACACTTATACGATAGAGGATAGCATATCACCAACTGGAGCTGAGTTTTCACGTGTTATGAAAGGTAGCTCAGGTGGCGGTGTATTCGTAGAGTATGAAGATTGTATTTACTGCCTTGGTTATGTAAAGAGCCGTATGACAGATACGGATAGATTGGATGATATAAAGATTCGCAGGATTCCTGATATAAACAAGAAACTTGGAGGATTTGCTTGGTTGCCATCAATTTTGCAAAATCAAGTAGTCGGACGTTCTATTGCAGGTAGGTCTGGCATTGAGATAGATTATATCAACAAATGGAGTGAGTTGAGCAGAAAACTCTCTAACAACGATGAAGCTAATAAAATACTTGACGAGATTGCAGACTTAAGGAAGAAATACCCTTATGTTAAAATCATAGTAAATCAAGAGAATGTCATAAACTCATTGTTGAGGAAAGACGAGCAATGGAGCGCTTGGGAACAACGTGCTTTTATCTATGCATTGAAAGATAGAGGTCTCTGGCCTGCACTTTACGGGCAGTTACCAAGGGCCGGAAATTTGCTTGATGTTCCCGAAACGAAATTTATGATGCTGCGTAACTCGACTTTCACTTGTAGTATGCAAGATGGAGATTTTGTTCTTGACAGCAATACCGATGAAGGTAGATACGAACTGATACTTAGAGAAGCTTATAAATTTGAATTTGACACAATGTATGAACTTGTGAAGACCTGGGAACCGACAGGGACTTGGGTTACAAAGAAAGCTTTTCTTATGAATCTCTTTGAAAAGAATGAAGACAGCCTCGTACCTGTTAAAAAATTTATAGAAAACAAAGAAAATAATGAAAGCGATAGGTTTGTTGCAACGCTTATATACAATGTGGTGTGTCAGGAGTTTCCGCAACCATTCAAATATAATGAATTTTGGAAGGATGGAGTTGAGAGCCCGAGTGAGATAATGTCATATATAGCTGATCATATTGATAAGACAAAGGTTCAGCCTAAAATTTTTGGCGTTCATACCACTCAAATTTGGGGAGGTCAAGACTCAACCTCGTTTCCCGAATCATTACGTCTGTTGCAATATGTAGTAAATGCAGGTTTAACTACAAAATTCGGCATCTTTAATATCGTAAATGTCGAGCATTGGATGAAGATATTTCGTCATCTGATACACTTCATTCCTTATCCTACAGTATATTATACTTTGCATTATGCCGAGGAAAAGATGTGTCGATGGGCTGGACAGATGATTGCATATAGTGATGATGAATTTATGGCTGAGGTACGTCCAAATTTGATAAGGTCATTATTGAAATCAATGCGTATGGAGCATCTACCGAAGTTTTTACATTTAGGCTTGTACCACATGACGCAGGAACTTTATACATCGGTTCATGAGGACGTATGGTATGAGGAGTTTAAGCAGTCGGTTTTGGATTACTTCGTCAATGAAATTGATGCCAAGAATATATGTTCTTCAGATTCTATATACAAGAATTTATTTGCTGCGATCCAGTGTATCAAGAATACAGAAAGAAGAAAAGATATCTTTGTGCTTCTTACATCGAAGATGCCTCAGAATGTTCTTCTCATCAGTAAATTGTTCTGTGAGGCTTTGTGGGTTGACGCCATATTTGCAGTCAATGATGAAGTGTCAAAATGTCTATGTACTATTATATCGAACTATCCTATTTCGCAGATATATGATGCGTTGTGCGAGTTTAAAAGGGTAGGTGCTCTTACCGATGAGAAGAATGAAGTTATTGACAAAAAGATTATTAAAGAAGAGTTGTCGTTTGCAAAAAAAGACTATCCTGCACTTATCAATCTGAGCTATCTTGCTATATCATCAGACAGTATTAATAAGATTAAACAAACAGCGCTGTCCGGCGATATTTGGAACTGTGGCATCACGAACTCATATTACACTAATCCTTCACCATATCATATCGAGGTGTTCGATGAGAAAATTGTGTGGACGGAAGAGGAATGGCAGCAAATACAATCAAACATGTCAATGAATCTTGATCTCATTGAGAAAAAAAGGGTCAAGGGTGAGTCTTCAAATTTCTATAACTGTATGTATCTTGATTTGCTGACCGACATGAAACTTTTTATGGTACGTTTGCAGCAAGCGAGTCACATCAACGTAAACGAAATGCTTGAGAAAGTCGATGCTGACATTGCCCTATTTAGTGGTTTTGATAATCTGTTAGAAGCCCTGTCTTCAGATGACTATAACAAGGTAAGCGTTGCCCTGAATCTGCTGAGTGTCTATTTAAAAATATATGATTTTGAAAAGCATAAATCTGAGATAAATTTTATAATAAGCAAGGTTGCTCTCAAGCAATCAGCAAATATCAACCATTGTATTAAATTCATCGTATTCCTCATGCAACGCTATCCCGCAGAAATGAAAGCGAATTTTAGCAATCTGTTATTGTGCCTATTGAAGAACTATGCAGATTATGATTTTGAGAATATGAATTTTAGGGTTCCAATCGTCAATCATAGATTAAGTCTTATCGCCCATTACATGAAGCCAGAGTTCGAAGATAAAGCACAAGTTCGGCATTGGACATCAGATGAGGTTGTTAATCGTTTTGGAGGATTAGAATGTCTAAAATAAAGTTTGAAAATATCATTCCCTATTAATTTGCGAGATTTGTGGAGGGGAGGGCGCGGATAAGTGTATCGGAGTGATAAACCGAAAGGGTATCCCTTCTTCTTTCAAAACACCAAAATTTACGCCATGTTTTTTGATAAAATGGTTAAAAGATAAGTATGAAAGGGAAAAGCAAGGGCATACTCCCAACAATATACAGAAGAAGTTGCTCGGACGATGAACATCTGCCGGAGACATACCAAACTTTCCACCATCCCGTGGAACGCTTTCGCCTTTTTAATTTGCAGGAGAAAAACGCCCACCCTATCTTTGCCGACGTAACGGAAACACAAACACCGTTTCTGCCGAATGGACGACACGAGAAGATTGCTGCAGAAGTCTTTTTAGCATTCATCGACAACACAAACTTTATTTTATTAATTAAAACTAGATTTTAAAATTATGGGAACTATTAAACAAGGAATCCTGGGAGGCTTCTCGGGCAGAGTAGGTACTGTGGTAGGCAGTACATGGAAATCGGTACACTACATGCGGGCATTGGCAGTAAGCACCAACGACGCGAAGACGGAAAAACAGCTATGCCAACGGGGTAAATTCTCGACAGCACTCAATTTTCTGAAGTCAATGACACCTTTCGTACGCATCGGCTACCAGAACTATACGAAGGATCAATCGGCATTCAACGCAGCCATGTCATACATGCTGAAGAATGCCGTGAAGGGATGCAGCGTAAATACCATCATCGATTATGAGAAGGCATTGGTGGCACGAGGCAATCTGGCTACAGCCTTGGATGCCACGGTTACAGTGACGGGCAACAAAGCCTCTTATGTATGGACGGACAACAGTGGAACAGGAGATGCCCAAACTACAGATACCGCTATGCTGCTGGCTTATAACAAGAATAAAAAGGAAGCTGTCTACAACGTGAACAGCGCTACACGCTCCAAAGCCAAGGCAGAACTGGCACTACCGGCAAGCTGGAGTGATGACGCACTGGCCGTTTATCTGAGTTTCTACAGCACGGCCAGCAGAGATGTTGCCAATAGCGTATGCCTGAAGAACGATGCGTTCAGCGGTGACTCGGGTGATAGCAATCCTGATCAAGGCGGTTCGGGCAGCGGCGGCTCTGACGGAGACCAAGGCGAGAATCCTTTGGGATAGGGAATGAGTAAAAGAAAAGAGGTGCATCCGGCGGTTTTCGTCAGATGCACCTCTTCTTAATATAGCGGGAATTCTACACAATTTTAGAAGATTATCGAAAAATATATCGTACTTTTGCATCCAATACAAACTAATATAAAACGATAATGAAACACTACTCAAATCTATTCCTGTTATTAGTCCTATTATCAGCTTTTACTATGGCAAAAGCACAGACTCAGATACGCCCTTATAGCCAATGGGAAGCAACGCAATTTATTGCAGTAACCGGACATCAACCTGAAGACTATGTAATACCGGATAATAATTGGGAAATACTATACAATTTGCGAACCCCGCATACCCAAGCAGAACTCCGCGAAATGGGTGTGAAATGTTCCGATAGCCAATTGTTGTTATTGGAAGTCGGTGGGCTTATCAGTAAAACAAAAGGCAAATGGAAAACAACAATACCTATTCTTGATAAAGAACAAACCAGTTCTTTAAGAAGTTTCAGCAGAGAGATTGCCGAATCTATGTATACAAAGACAAAAGCGGATTTTATATCGCTGACCCAAACTATCAGTGAAATGGGATTCAGAGATAATACGCTCTCACTCGTCTTTTCGTATCTTTTGGATGGAAGGATGTGGACAAAGCTGGTTCTGTTTGAAGATATCGACAGCCATACAAGTTGGAGTGGCTGTTATTGGGTATTGTATGAGCCAAGAAAAGGTCCTGCATGCGGTACAAATGGCTATGGAGAACAGAATTTGATTTTGACTTACGTCAACAGTGATATTGCTCCCAGTAACAAACTTATGGATCAGTGCGCAGATGAAATAGCAAAGTTTGGGAAAATAACAGATACCCAACTTATCTCCGGATTAAAACCTTATGGACTGGTAGACGATAATGGGAATGTATTAATCCCTATCATTAAGAAACAGCAAGATAGCTTTCATCAGATAAATGATAAGCTGGTGAATTCTATCAGTGATGAACTCAAGGATAATTGTAACTCCCTGGCTGCCCGATATGGCATTGATGATGAAAAAGTAGCTATGGTAATGTTATATCATGAAGTCATGTGGAACTTAGTAGATAAACTGATTCAAGATAAGATAATTTCTATCCCAGCCATTTTCAAGGATGAAAAAGCAAATAAAAACCGATTAAATGAGGTACTTTTCTTTATAGAAGGAGGGTTAATGCAATAAGGTGCGTTTATCGGAGAGCTGCATTATTTTAAACAGAAATTCAGCTATTAATTCTGGTAGCAAAATATTATGTAAATAAGATCTAATGGTTACATTTTTTATTACCTTTGCCAGCCAAATATAAAACGATAATGAAATATATAAACCCCAGCCTAATCAGCCATCTTTCCAATGATGAAACAGAACAACTAATAAAAGACTACTATAACGACATTAAAATAAAAGATATAATAGAAACATATAAAATAAATTGTCAACCTTCATCATTTAGAAAACTATTACCTGCAATAGAAACAGAACAATTGTGTCCCTATTGTAATCATAAGTTGCAAATCCAATACTTACCTCGCAATCATTCTGGTATTAACCTTCTATTAATTTGCCCAGAATGCAGACATGAACCGGAATCCGGATATTGTTGCTGCAAAACATGCATAGAGAGAGCGAGACAAGAGGAATTTGAAGAGCAAAAAAAGAAATATAAAGAAAGGCTAAAAATCGAACAAGAAAATAAACTACTTATTCAGGAGTTACTCTATTCTGAACAAAATCAAGAAAGAGATATAGCCACATTATCTTTCGAAGAAAAAGTATATATCGGAGCCGTTTTGAGAGGAGGAATTGATGAAGATTATAACATTATCAAACCATTCAGCCAATTTCATACACCCATAGCTCCGACCCCAATGTTTTCGAAAGAAATCACCGATATGCTTTACCAAAATAACATCCTAAGAGTTTCTCCCGAAACTGATTTAGAGTGCTTCGCTGATATAGATATTGAAAAAAGAAGATATACATTCTATACAAATAAAGTATATTGGTACCTTAATCTTAAATCGCCCTATTTAGAGAAAGTTACGCTTATAGATTTCCTGGTCAATCCTCTTGAAGAAGCGAATGCATATGAAGCATATTGTCTATGGAGAAAGATTGCTTTAAATGAATGCTTGGAATATCTTCTATACAGTATAAAGGAGATGTTTAATATCACCTACAAAGTAGGCGATAAAACAAATGGGGTATTAAATGACTTATTGAATGAATATTCTGTCGGACAAATCTATTACCTTATTTACAATGCTACAAATAAAGCATTGAGATTCAAAGAAGAAAACTGTGTAGGAAACAGTCACGCAGCTAACTCAATCATTGAGTATATGCAAAGTTTAGGAGAAAGGGCCCAAAATAACCATTGGGTTTTAAATAACTATAGCCGAGTGAAAGATTGTCCGCAATCACTTGTTAGCAAGTTCTTTTTTGAACGGATATTGAAAATTAATGAAATGGGATTTACCCAAAAGCCGCAAATAATAGGTGCTGAATTCTATTAACGTTATGAGTCTGAAAAAAGACTTATTCTTTTGCTAAATGAAGGTGTGCTCTAATTCTTACTTTTAGCACACTTTCATTTTTTAATATAGAAGGCCGACCATCCAAAGCGGAATGCGATTGTGATGCCCTATCTCGGTGGCATCTACAGCAAGGTAACTGTCCGGTATATCTTTTATCTGCTCGAAGGTCTTGGTACGTCCGCCTACCTCGAACAGGTATTTACGATCTACAAAGAAATCACCGGTGGCAGGAAGCAGGACTTCGTGGAAAGCACTGAGCTGATTCAGAAAAAACGTTTCCCGTATGTTGCCGATATCTACGCGAGGAGACAATGCATACATCAGGTTTGTGTTGTTGAGGTATATCTTGTCCGGGCGTGAGAGACTCCGGTAGTTCTTTACTTCGGTTGTCAGCAATGCCAGCAATCCGCCACGCTCCAAAGCATACAGCATTTTAAGACCTTGTTCGCGATTTGTTTCCAATTCCTTGTAGAGCTCGGACATCTTCGGAGTATGAGGCACACGCTCTGCCAAAATCATCAGCATCTTTTTTACTTTCTGAATAGTGATGTATTGCACGTCTTCTACTGCCGGCAGATCGGACTCAATGACTTGACGGACTACTTCCTGTAATCTGAATTCATATCCCTCGAAGGTACTTTTATAGAAGGGATAATATCCGATTTTGAGGTATTTCTCGAACAAAGGCAATATCTTGGTACCGGATGTGATGAAGGATGCTATCTCTACATGCCGCGATAATAACTCTTCCAAAGTAACCGGTTCGACTTTTATATCGTTCTCAAAGTACAGGAACTCACGGAAAGACAAGCCAGCAAGATGGTATACAATCTGTCTTCTGGAAAGATCGCCTTGCGAGGAGTCTATCTCAAGCATGGACGAGCCGGTGTAGACGATATTCAGATCCGGATAATCATCGTATAGATTTTTAAGGATGGTTTGCCACTTAGGGTAACGATGTATTTCATCCAAAAACAAGTGAGTACCTCCGTGGGTGTAATGGTACTCTACAAGGTCTGTCAATGAGTGGGTGGTAAACCAAAGGTTATCGAGAGAAACATACAGTGCTTTATCACGGTCGGGGAAATGCTCTTTGATATGTTGCAATATCAATGTGGTTTTTCCTACGCCCCGCGCTCCCTTGATTCCTATCAAGCGGTCATTCCAGTTTATCTGGTGGTATAAATACCGGATAAATGTAGTGGGAACTGCATTAAGCTTCCTATGAAACAGACGATAAATGCCTTCTACTGTATTTTCTTCCATACTTTACTTCTTTTTTTATATCGCAAATATAAAGAAATAAATTATCAAAGTGCTTTATTTGATAGAAAAAACAATCTTGAAAAGTCTTTTTTATCTCAAAAATCAATCTTGGAAGATTTATTCAAAGCTTCCTTAACTTTCTCTGTCTTTTCTTTTGTACTTTGATTTTTTATCTTTTACTTTGCAATACAAAGTACTTTTTTATGGATAAGAATAAGGCATTAGAATCAGTAAATGAGATAAAGGAGTTGATGGAAAAGTCCTCCAAGTTTGTATCTCTCAGTGGAATGACAGCTGTACTGGCCGGCACGTATGCATTGGCCGGTGCTTTTGCAGTTGGCAATTTGTTGGGCTCGGACAGCAGCCGGGAAGAATGGATTGCGGTAGCCTCACTTGTATTGGTAGCATCTATAATTACGGCATGCATCCTGTCTTGGTACAAGGCAAGAAAGATGGGGCAGAAATTATTCAGCAAGTTGACGTACCGCATTGCCTGGAACTTTGCACTTCCGTTGCTGACGGGAGGACTATTCTGCATAGCATTGCTGCTGCATGGAAATTATGGTTTGCTTTCATCGGTTATGCTACTGTTCTATGGACTTTCTCTGGTCAATGTATCCAAATTCACCTATTCTAATGTAGCTTGGTTGGGATATGCCTTTCTCTGCCTGGGCATTTTGAACTGTTTTCTTGAAGGGCACGACCTGCTTTTCTGGACCATCGGTTTTGGTGGATTCCATATTCTGTATGGAGTATTGTTTTACTTACAGTACGAAAGGAACAAATGATAGAAGCATTTCAAAATATAAATAAAGCCTTCGAAAGCAAAGTCCGTTTAGGCATCATGGCAGTGCTGATGGTAAATGAGGACGCTGATTTCAATACGTTGAAAGAGTTGCTTTCATTGACTGACGGCAACCTGGCCAGCCATACGAGGGCCTTGGAAGAACTTGGCTACATCGTCTGCCTGAAGAGCTTTGTGGGCAGGAAACCCAAGACTTCTTTCCAGGCCACCCCGCAGGGGAGAGAAGCTTTCAAAGCCCACATAGAGGCATTGGAAAGTTTCCTGAAGTCTACTTAAACCTATTATGGGGAAAAGCGAAACGATACCTATTATATACTTAATATCATTCTATTATGGACAGCTTGAACGATGATTTAAACGACAAAGTAAACGGGAACTTAGGTGAAGTAGGAAAACAGGCAAGCGGCTGCATGCACCGTTTTTCAAAATCGATTAAGGTAGTGGTTATTGCCTTCCTGGTCCTGTTGTTGCTGATTCCGATGGTCATGATTGAAAACATGATTACGGAACGGGGACAGACACAAGCAAACGCTATCGACGAAGTGAGCCAGAAATGGAGTTTGGCACAGACTATCACAGGTCCTTACATCAATCTGCAATACTCCATTGCGCAAGACGATAATGGAAAGAAGAAGGCAGTTGCGGGAGACGTCATTCTCTTTCCTGACGAACTATCGGTAGACGGACAATTGCAAACAGAAATCCTTCAAAGAGGCATTTATAAGGTGAATGTGTATCAATCGGAATTGCTCCTCAAAGGTTTCTTCAGCCCGGAAGAGCTCAAGAAAAGCAATGTCGATATGGAAGCACTTGAGTACGACAAGGCCGCCGTATGCCTGAACCTGACGGATATGCGCGGACTCAGCGAGCAGGTCAGCATTACTTTGAACGACTCTGTCTATGTGTTTGAACCGGGGATGGACGGACGGGGCATTGAGAATATGGGCGTTCATGCCATTATCAACCTTTCCGCTTTGAAAGAGAACAAGAAGCTGCCGTATGAAATGAGAATCAAGTTGAAAGGCTCCCAGGCTATTTATTTCACCCCATTGGGAAAAACCACTCAGGTCAAGCTAAAAGCCAATTGGGGCACTCCAAGCTTCGATGGTAATTTCCTGCCTGAGAAAAGAGACATAACGGAGAAAGACTTCTCGGCCCAATGGCAGGTGCTGAACCTGAACAGGAACTATTCGCAGGTGCTGGTTAATTCCAAAAGTGCCAATATACGCGATATAGAAGATTCTAATTTCGGTGTCAACCTGAAGATACCGGTAGAGCAGTATCAACAATCCTTGCGTTCGGCCAAGTATGCCATTCTTATTATCTTGCTGACTTTCACGGTGATTTTCTTTACGGAGATTATGGAAAAGACCCGTATTCATGCCTTGCAATATTTACTGGTAGGATTGGCACTCTGTCTGTTCTACAGCCTCCTGCTTTCCATGTCGGAGCATATCGGGTTCAGTCCGGCTTATGGTGTGGCTTCCCTGCTTACCATCGCTCTGGTAGGTGGGTATATGCAGGGAATTATCAAAAAGAAAAAACCGGCCCTTATCATGGTAGGTCTGCTGGGCATTCTTTATATCTATATATTCATCCTCATCCAGTTGGAGACTTTTGCACTGCTTGCCGGTAGCCTTGGACTGTTTGTGATATTGGCTTTGGTGATGTATTTCTCTAAAAAGATTGATTGGTTCAATGAATAAACTAAAGAATTACACATTTTACGTTACATACTTTACGTAACGTAAAATGTGTAATAATTCTAAATATAATGCAGACCTTAATTCGTAAGCTACTCATCAAACATCACTAAAACAAGATTTCTACGCCTATAGACCAATTATTATAAATAAGATTATTATATTTGCAATAATCTAAAATAGAATAATCATGAAGAGTGTGCAAACCAATCCCTTCGTCATAGGCGCCTACGCAGGTAGCCATTACTTCTGCGACCGCGAACAGGAGACAGCCGAATTGACCCGCGACCTGAATAACGGCCGCAGCGTAGTCTTGATAGCCCAACGCCGCATGGGCAAAACCGGCCTGGTGATGCACACCTTCCAGCAAGAGGAAATCAGCCGTAACTACTACACATTCTTCATCGACATCTTTGCCACCTCCTCCCTCCGTGAGTTTGTATACGCTTTTGGCTGTGCCATTTTGGAACAACTGAAACCTCGCGGTCGCAAGTTCCTCGACCGCTTTCTGCAAACCATTGCTTCCTTGCGCCCTGCTGTGAAGCTCGATGCCATGACAGGAGAACCGTCTTTAGAGATAGGCTTGGAGAATATACCTTCAGTAGAAACTACATTGGATGAAATCTTTGCCTACCTGAACGGAGCTGACAAACCCTGCATTGTAGCCTTCGATGAGTTCCAGCAAATACAGAATTACAACGAGAAAAACATGGAAGCCTTGCTGCGCACACAGATACAGCATTGTCCCAACGCCCGCTTCATCTTTGCAGGCAGCGAACCGAGTCTGTTGGTAGATATGTTCAGCCGTGCCAATCGTCCTTTTTATCAAAGCACTTTCACTTTGCATCTTGAAAGCATTCCATTGGACAAATACATAGAATTTGCCCGAATGCACTTTCACGAGAACGGGAAAGAAGTAGAAGACAGCTTGATAGAAGAGGTTTATACCAAATTCGAAGGCATCACCCTCTACCTGCAAATGCTAATGAATGAAATCTACCTGATGACGGAGAAAGGAACAACAGCCACTCTCGATTATTTTGAAACTGCCCTGCTTTCTCTCATCCGAAAGCAGAACTTCATTTATCAATCCCTTTTTGCCGGCTTGACAGAACGGCAACGTGAGATAGTCCGAGCCATTGCTGCCGAGAATGTAGCAACGAATGTTACTTCCGGTGAGTTTGTGCAGAAGTATCACCTGAAATCTCCCAGTTCCGTACAATCGGCCTTGAAAGGATTGTCCGGCAAGGGAGTCGTAGAGAAAACAAACGGTGGCTATGTCATCACCGACCGCCTATACAAGTTCTGGCTTCAACGATAAATAGTTCCGTCCATGCCTTGCGAACGCTTGTTCGCACAGTGCGAATACATATTCAAGCCTTGCGAATATCCGTTCGCAAGGCTTGAACAGAGAATTGTTACTGAACAGAGCAAGTTTTCTTCCTATACCCAGGATCTTTTTTCTTAATGTCGAAGAACTTTTCTCTATACATCAAAGAACCCTTTGGTATACAAACCACCCGCTTTCGTCTACAAAACCGGTAGCATCCTTCTACTATACCTACTTTTGCCCATCATTAAAAACTAAAAGTAGATATGAACATGACTAAAGTAAAGGAAGTTGCACGCAAGATGCAAGACTCTATCAAGGGAAGAGCAGGAATCTGTCTGTTAATGACATGCTTCTGCCTTCCCTCCTCCGCCCAACACCTGACGCAGAACATCAGAGGCACCGTAACAGACAAAGCATCGGGCACACCCATCGCCTACGCCACCATCCAACTGGAAGATGCTCCCGACCGAGGAGCCATCACCGATAGTATCGGGAACTTCCTGCTGAAAGGCATCCCGGTGGGACGCCACACCGTAAAGGCAACCTTCATCGGCTATGAGCCCAGCCTCATCCGTGAGATATTGGTATCTTCCGCCAAAGAAGTCTTCCTGGACATAGCAATGACCGAAAACACGCAGGAGTTGAACGAAGTAGTAGTACGCCCGCAAGTAAACAAAGAGCAAGCGCTTAACAAAATGGCACTGACCGGAGCACGTATGTTCAGCGTAGAAGAAGCCTCGCGCTATGCCGGAGGTATGGATGACCCGGCACGCCTGGCAAGTTCCTTTGCCGGAATATCATCGGGAGTGTCGCAAAATGGTATTTCCATCCACGGCAATGCTCCTCACTTGCTGCAATGGAGGCTCGAAGACGTAGAGATTCCCAATCCCAACCACTACGCCGACATCGCCACACTGGGCGGCGGCATACTGTCTTCTCTGAGCAACCATGTACTGGGCAACTCGGACTTCTTCACCGGAGCCTTTCCCGCCGAATATGGCAATGCGGTATCGGGCGTCTTCGACATGAAGCTGAGAAACGGAAACAACCGGAAAGTCGAGAACACCATTCAGGCAGGAATACTGGGCATAGACGTTGCCTCGGAAGGCCCTTTGAGCAAGAAGCACAACGCATCGTACATCGTCAACTACCGCTACTCCGCCACCGGACTGCTGGCCCACCTCAATATGGTGGACCTGGGAGGTGCCTTCGACTATCAGGACCTGAACTTCAAGTTCAACTTCCCCACCCGTCGCCTGGGCACCTTCTCCATCTGGGGTACCAGCCTCATCGACAAATACGGCAGCGACCTGGAGAAAGACATCAGCAAATGGGAGTATCTGGGCGATGGCTCGGAATCCAAAACCGACCAGTATATGGCGGCAGGAGGAATCAGCCACCGTTACTTCATCGGCGAGAACGGGTTGCTGAAGACGACCATAGCGAGCACTTACTTCAAGAGCACCGCCTCCATCGACATGTTCGACACCGACCTGAACTCTACTCCCTATCTGGACATGAGTAGGGAAAACACAAACCTGGTATTCACCACCTCTTACAATCATAAGTTCAGCGCCCGGTTCACCAACAAGACGGGAGCCACCTTCACGCAGATGTTCTACGATATGGGGATGAGCCTTGCCCCCTTCGTCAACACGCCCCTGAATGTCATCTCTATGGGCAACGGCAATACAAGCTTGTTCTCTGCCTACACCAGCAACTCCATCGGCATAGGCAATAACTTTACCCTGAACCTCGGACTGAACACCCAAGTACTGGCACTGAACAAGCATTGGACACTGGAACCCCGCATCGGCATGAAGTGGCAAGCCACTGCCAAAACCTCGTTTGCACTGGCCTACGGCCTGTACAGTCGTATGGAGAAAATGGACGTCTACTACACCCGGACACCGCAAACGGGCGACGAACTGGTAAACAAGCACCTCGACTTCACCAAAGCCAACCACTTCATGCTGACCTTCGATTACAAAATCTCCGACGACATGCTGCTGAAGATAGAGCCTTACTTCCAGACGTTGTTCGACGTGCCCGTCAGAGCCGGCGACTCTTATTCCGTACTGAACCGGGAGGACTTCTACGTGGAAGATGCACTGGTAAACAAAGGGAAAGGAAGAAATATCGGAGTAGACGTGACTTTGGAGAAATACCTCAGCCGGGGATATTATTATATGTTCACCGGTTCACTGTTCGACTCCCGCTATTGCGGAGGCGACAAGGTGTGGCACAACACCAAGTTCAACCGTCATTACATCCTCAACCTGCTGGGTGGCAAGGAATGGATGATGGGGCGCAACAAGCAGAACATACTGAGCGTGAACGCCAAACTCACCCTGCAGGGAGGCGACAGATACTCTCCGATAGACGAAGCCGCTACGATGGAGCATCCCGATAAAGAAGTGCAATACGATGAAACAAGGGCATACAGCCAACAATTCTCACCCATCTTCCTGACAAACTTCTCCGTCAGCTATAAGATAAACAAGAAGAAGTGTACGCACGAGTTTGCCGTGAAGCTGCTCAATGCCACGAACTATAAAGAGTACGGCGGGCATGAGTACAACATAAAAACGAAGAAAATAGAGCCGAATAGATTTGCCATGTCCTTGCCGAATATCTACTATAAGGTTGAGTTTTAAAGATAAAAGCATTACTTTTGATGCCAAAGATACGATATGGATAATTTCGACAATACAACTTCCTCCTCTTTTCTGCGTAAGTTTTTGCTCTCCCCCGGATACAGAACGGCAAGGCATCTCTTGCTCATCTTTATCATGGTGATCACTGCGCTCAACCAGTCGTTCATGACGATGAGGGATGGCATGGAAAGGTTAGGGAATGGAATTTTCCTCCAAGCTGCCTTTATATTCATTACTTATATGGTAGCTTGTTACTTCAATCTGTGGGTATTGCTTCCGCGCTACTTATTGCAAAAGAAGTATGTACGGTATGCACTCTGCCTGTCTGCTACCGTCTTGCTGCTAATCTTTGTCCAGACGATGGAAGAGCGCGCCGTACTCATCCGCTATGACATATTGGACGGATTCTATACGATGCCGCGAATCCCCATCACCATCCTGTCCTCTTTTGCCTTGGTGTTGCTTTGCATATCAGGCATAAGCATGACAGTGCTGCTGAAGAACTGGCTTTTGGACAACCGGAAAGTGAACCAACTGGAAAAGCTGCACATACAATCGGAAGTGGAGCAGCTGAAAGAACAAGTAAATCCCCGCCTGCTGTTCAGTATCTTGAACCGTACCGGAGTATTGGCGTCGCAACGTCCCCAAGAGGCTTCGGACATGCTTATCAGACTGAGCCAGTTGCTCAGATACCAATTATACGATTGCAGCCGGGAAAGAGTGCTGCTTAGTGCGGAGATAAAGTTCCTGAACAACTATCTTACGCTGGAACAAATGTACTCCGGAATATTCAGCTTCAATATCCAGTCCGACAAGGGATGTTCGCATATACTGGTTGCGCCCCTGCTGCTTATCTCTTTTGTGCAATCGGCCATAAGCAGAATCTACGAGGCGGACAAGCAGGCTTCCATAACGATACGGTTCGAGACTACAGACGATGCGGTAACCTTCACTTGCCGGTGCGAACCGGAAGAAGTCTTCTTCGACATGGATTTCTCCAAGGTCTGCAAGCGGCTCGATTTCCTGTACGGCAACCGTCACTCCCTGACAGTGACCGGCAAAGAAGTGACATTGAATTTAGAAATATAAGCAAGACGAATGACTGATATAGATAAGAATATAGTACCCGGCTTTCTGCAAAACCCGCGTTATAAGGTTTGCAGGCACATCTTGTTGCAGCTTATGATACTTGCACTGACCATCAATATATCTCTGGACGGCGAATCACAACTCTCCCGGGACACAACAGCCGTCCTGTCCTGGTTCTGCTATTACCTGCTCATCAACGGAGTTATTTATTTCAATCTCTATGTATTGACACCCCGCTATCTGGAGAAAGAAAAGTATCAGAAATATCTCATGGGAGTAGCCGGACTGATTCTTTTCACACTGTTGGGAATAACCATACTGCAAGCTACCCTGTATAGTTTCAAAGGCATCCAGGAGCTTTACTACGTCTATCTCATTGCCTTGAACCTGACGTCCTCTACCTTCTCGATAGGCTTGATGATTGTAGGCACATCTACCTTATTATTATTGCGCCATTGGGTTACTTATTCTCAGCGCATCAGCGAGTTGGAGTCCACCACACTGCAATCGGAGTTGAAGCATCTGAAACGGCAGATTAATCCGCACTTCCTTTTCAATATGCTCAACAACGCCAATGTGCTTATCAAGAAGAATCCGGCCGAAGCATCGCAACTCTTGTTCAAACTGGAAGACCTGCTACGCTATCAGATAAATAACGGCTCGGAAGATAAAGTTTCATTAAGTTCGGACATTCATTTCCTCAATGACTTCCTTAATCTGGAGAAGATAAGGCGGGATAAGTTTGAATATACTATATCCAAAGAAGGAGAAATAGAAAAGATATCGCTTCCTCCGCTTCTGTTCATCCCCTTTGTGGAGAATGCCGTGAAGCACAATCCCGACAGTGAGAACGAATCGTACGTACACCTTTCTTTCAAGGTATGGAAGAATGAACTGCTCTTTCAGTGTATAAACTCCAAGCCTGCGCGTCAATCGGAAGAGGATAAGCCGAAAGTGGGCGGTTTGGGACTGAAGAACATTAAGCGCCGCCTGGAGTTGCTGTACCCGGGCAAGCATACGCTGGAGGTGGAAGAGACTGAAGTTAGTTACAAAGTTAATTTACACTTGACATTATGAATTGTATTATAGTAGATGACGAGCCGCTGGCACGCGAAGCGATTGAATTGTTAGTGAAAGACATCACCTATCTAAGCCTGACGGGTACTTTCAACAACGCCGCCTCGGCAGCCGGGTTTATGGAAGAACATACGGTAGACTTGATATTCCTCGATATACAGATGCCCGGCATCACGGGGATAGACTTCGCCAAGAAAATATCCAAAAGAACACTTATCATCTTTACAACTGCCTATTCGGAATATGCTTTGGACAGTTACGAGGTAGATGCAATAGATTATCTCATCAAGCCCGTAGAACCGGAACGCTTCCGCAAAGCCACCGACAAAGCCCTCTCTTACCACTCCCTGCTGCTGCAAGAAGAAAAAGAAAACATAGAGCCTGCTGCCGACGATTATTTCTTCGTAAAGTCGGACCGCAAGTATTTCAAAGTGAACTTTGAGGATATACTCTTCGTAGAAGGGCTGAAGGACTACGTGATCCTGCAACTGGAAGAGCAGCGCATCATCACCCGCATGAATCTGAAAGCCATGTACGAACTGCTGCCCAAAAGCCTTTTCCTGAGGGTGAATAAGTCGTACGTAGTGAACACCGCCCGCATCGAAGCTTTCGACAATAACGACATCTTTATCAAAACTCACGAGATAGCCATCGGCAACAGTTACCGCGACAGTTTCTTCGAGGAGTTTGTCATGCGCAAGAAAAGGAAGTAAAGGTTTATGGTAGTTTGAGCGAAAACCGCTATCTTTGCACATCCTAAAAGCGTTCATAACAAAAGAGATACATATAATACAATGGAAAAGAAATTTAAACGTACCACCGTGACATCGGCCCTGCCGTATGCAAACGGTCCAGTTCATATCGGACACCTGGCAGGTGTCTATGTTCCGGCAGATATTTATGTCCGCTATCTGCGCCTGAAGAAGGAGGATGTAGTCTTTATCGGAGGTTCCGACGAGCACGGAGTGCCCATCACTATCCGTGCCAAGAAAGAAGGCATCACTCCGCAGGATGTGGTAGACCGCTACCATACGCTTATCAAGAAGTCTTTCGAGGACTTCGGCGTTTCGTTTGATATATACAGCCGCACCACTTCGAAGACGCACCACGACACGGCTTCGGAGTTCTTCCGCGAACTGTACGACAAGGGTGAGTTCATCGAAAAGACCAGCATGCAATACTACGACGAGGAAGCCAGGACTTTCCTTGCCGACCGCTACATCACCGGCGAATGTCCTCACTGCCATGCAGAAGGTGCTTACGGCGACCAATGCGAGAAGTGCGGCACCAGCCTCAGCCCTACGGATCTGATTAATCCGAAGAGTGCCATCAGCGGAAGCCAGCCCGTAATGCGCGAAACGAAGCACTGGTATCTGCCGTTGGACAAGCACGAAGGTTGGTTGCGCCAATGGATTCTGGAAGATCATAAGGAATGGCGTCCCAACGTTTACGGTCAGTGCAAGAGCTGGCTCGACATGGGGCTGCAACCGCGTGCCGTGAGCCGCGACCTGGATTGGGGTATTCCCGTACCGGTGGAAGGTGCCGAAGGCAAAGTGTTGTACGTATGGTTCGATGCTCCTATCGGTTACATCAGTAACACCAAGGAACTGCTTCCCGACTCTTGGGAGAAATGGTGGAAAGACTCTGAAACACGCCTGGTTCATTTCATCGGTAAAGACAATATCGTATTCCACTGCATCGTATTCCCCGCCATGCTGAAAGCGGAAGGCAGCTACATCTTGCCGGACAATGTGCCGAGCAACGAGTTCCTGAACCTGGAAGGCGACAAGATTTCCACATCACGCAACTGGGCTGTATGGCTGCACGAATATCTGCAAGACTTCCCCGGCAAGCAGGACGTTCTTCGCTATGTGCTCACTGCCAATGCACCGGAGACGAAAGACAACGACTTCACCTGGAAAGATTTCCAGGCTCGCAATAACAATGAACTGGTTGCCGTATACGGTAACTTCGTGAACCGCGCGTTGCAGCTCACCAAGAAGTACTTCGACAGTGTAGTTCCTGCCGCAGGCGAATTGACGGATTACGACCGCGAGACGCTGAAAGAATTTGTAGATGTAAAAGCAGAAGTAGAGAAGCTGCTGGATGTATTCAAGTTCCGCGATGCACAGAAGGAGGCGATGAACCTGGCACGTATCGGAAACAAGTACCTGGCAGACACCGAACCCTGGAAGATTGCCAAGACAGACATGTCCCGCGTTGCCACCATCCTCAACATTTCGTTGCAGTTGGTAGCCAATCTCGCCATTGCTTTCGAGCCGTTCCTGCCGTTCAGCAGCGAGAAGCTTCGCAAGATGCTGAATATGGACAGCTTCGACTGGGCAGAACTGGGACACACCGACCTGCTCCCTGCCGGACACCAACTGGGAACTCCCGAACTGCTGTTCGAGAAGATAGAGGACGACGTTATCCAGGCACAAGTAGACAAGCTGCTGGCCACCAAGAAAGCCAACGAAACTGCCAGCTATAAGGCTAATCCTATAAAGCCGACCATCTCCTTCGATGACTTCGAAAAGCTCGACATCCGTGTAGGTACAGTCTTGGAATGCGAAGCCGTACCCAAGATGAAGAAGTTGCTGAAGTTCAAGATTGCCGACGGACTGGAAAACCGCACCATCGTAAGTGGTATTGCACAGCACTACCAACCGGAAGAACTGGTTGGCAAGCAAGTGCTGTTCATCGCCAACCTGGCTCCGCGCCAATTCAAGAACGGACTGGTGAGTGAAGGCATGATACTTTCTGCCGAGAACTACGACGGTTCGCTGGCAGTAACTTCGTTGCTGAAGGAGGTAAAGCCGGGTAGTGAGGTGAAATAAATAAGTACGATGAGCGAATCATCACTGAAAGAAAAAACCGCCAAAGGATTATTCTGGGGAGGATTCAGCAACGGCATACAGCAGTTGCTGAATCTGAGCTTCGGAATAGTCCTTGCCCGTTTATTGGACAATTCGGACTACGGTATGGTAGGGATGCTCACCATATTCTCAGCCATTGCCGCTGCATTGCAGGAGGGCGGTTTTATTTCAGCGCTCACCAACCGGAAGGAGACTTGCCATAAAGACTATAATGCAGTATTCTGGTTCAGTACATTCTGCGGAATCACGCTCTACATCCTGCTTTTCCTTGCTGCACCATTGATTGCAGACTTTTATAAGACTCCCGAACTGATTCCTCTTTCCCGTCTTTCTTTTCTGAGCTTTGTTATTTCGAGCATGAGCATTGCGCCACGCGCCTATCTCTTCAAGAATCTGAAGATCAAGGAAACCACTATTATCTCTATTACCAGCCTGATTGTTTCGGGCATTGTCGGCATAGTGCTGGCAGCCAACGGATTTACATACTGGGGCATTGCCCTGCAAAGCATCTCGTTCGTAACCGTGGTTACGATACTCAACTTCTACTTCTCCCACTGGAGACCCAGCTTCCGGTTCGACTTCACCCCTATCAGGGAGATGATCGGATTCAGCAGCAAGATAATCATTACCAATATCTTCACTATCATCAACAACAACCTGTTCTCCGTATTGCTGGGCAAGTTCTATTCGGAACGGGAAGTAGGAGACTTTAACCAGGCCAATAAGTGGAACGCTATGGGGCATACCCTGATTACCGGAATGATAAACGGCATTGCGCAGCCCGTCTTTACAACCGTAGCCGATGACCGGGCACGCCAATTGGCAGTATTCCGGAAACTACTCCGGTTTACAGCCTTCATCTCCTTCCCCGCCATGCTGGGGCTGAGCCTCGTTTCGAAAGAACTGATTGTGATAGCCATTACAGAGAAATGGATGGGCAGTGCCTATATCCTGCAGATACTCTGTATATGGGGAGCCTTCCTCCCTATCATCAACCTCTTCTCCAATCTGATTATCAGCCGCGGACATTCATCCATCTACATGTGGAGTACCATCAGCCTGAGTGTGCTGCAACTGATAGCTGCCTGCGCCATGCACCCTTACGGGCTGGAATGGATGCTACGCATCTTCGTAGCAATCAATGTCGGCTGGCTGTTTGTATGGTTCGGCTTTGTGAGGAGAGAGATAGGGCTGACCCTGCGGGACATGCTGAAAGACATTTCCCCTTACCTTATACTATCCGTGGCGCTGGTTACGGTGGCGTATTATGCCACCCGCCCCATCGGGAACCTATATCTGAGCATAGTTGCCAAAGTAGTAATCGTTGCCGGACTCTATGCATTGACCTTATGGAAACTGCAATCCGTCATTTTCCGGGAAAGCATTGACTTCCTTTTAAAGAGAAAAAGAGCATGAGCCGCATAGCCTATATCATATCCGCATACAGAGATGCATCCCACCTGGCACGCCTTGTCGACGCCTTGAATGAGGATGCCGACTTCTACATACACATCGACCGGAAGGCAGACAGCCGTCCCTTCAGGGAACTGCTGAAAGACAAAGCGACCTTTGTACCCAGCCATTGGGTGAGCTGGGGAGGTTGGGAGCAAGTGGAATACCAAAAAGAATTGCTCGCCGCCGTACTGCATAGCGGCATACCTTACACCCGCGTAGTATGCCTGAGCGGTCAGGACTATCCCTTGTGGTCGAATGAGAAGATACACCGGTACTTTGACGAGCACAAGGAGACAGAATTCATTATGGGCATGAACCTCACCCGCTCTGCCGACAAGCGGTTATTATCCAAAGTAATCCATTACCACTTCTTCCGCGATTTACGATGGAAGAACCTTTGGTTAAAGAATAAGTTCATCGTTGCCTCCCGCAATCTGATGAAGCAGCTTCCGTTCAAGAAACAGCCTGTAACAAAGATAGGCCATAAGGAAGCCGACATCTTTTTCGGTTCCGACTATTGGGGTCTCACCTTGCCTTGCGCCCGATACGTCTACGAGAAGTTATGTACCGAAGAAGGACTGAAGCGCTACCTCAAAACAAGCTTTGTACCCAGCGAATTGTGCATACAGACCCTTGTCTTCAACTCCCCTTTCGGCAAGCACGCATTGCTCCGCGAAGGGAAGTACGGCGGACTCTTCACTTTGACTCCCCTGCACCACATCGTATATGGCAAGTCCATAAAGACCATGAGCCTGGAAGACTGGCCTGCACTGAAGCAATCCGGCAAAATGTTCTGTCGGAAAGTAGTGAGTGGAGCCTCCGACTCTCTTGTGGAAACCATTGATGCAGAACGAAAACAGGAAACCCTATGAAAATACTCGTTATCATCGTATCCTATAACTTTGAGCGCTGGATAGACCGTTGTCTGGGCAGTCTCCGCCAGTCGGAGCAACAGGCAGACGTCATTGTGGTAGATAATGCATCGCAAGACCACACCGTCCGGCTCATCGAAAGCCATTACCCCGAAGTACGCCTCATCCGGAGCAAAGAGAATCTTGGATTCGGCCGTGCCAACAACATCGGCATGAAGATTGCCCTGGAAGAAGGATACGACGCCGTCTTCCTGCTGAACCAGGACGCCTGGATCGATGCGAAAGTGCTCGGAACATTAAGTGAACTCAGCCTGAAATATCCCCGGTACGGCATTCTCTCCCCTGTACATCTGGCGGGTTCCGGTGAGAAGCTGGAACCAGGCTTTGCCGGTTATGCCGGATTGAACGGCCTGGAAGAAGTAAAAAGATGGGAAAGCCAGCAACAGGCAGGCGCCCTGCAACCACCTGTTACCCTCTCCTTTATCAATGCCGCCTTCTGGATGATCCCCGCTTCCGTGCTGCGAGAGGTGGGAGGCTTCTGCCCGTTGTTCTATCATTACGGCGAAGATGTGGACTACGTCAACCGCCTGCGCCACTACGGTTACTCGGTTGGATATTCGCCTGCCGTATTCGGCTGTCACGACCGCGAGTACCGCAAAGTAAGCCGTGAGGCATGGCTCCGGTCCGAGCAGGTTTATATGCTGGCGGAATATGCAAACATCAACTATTCGTTTCCGAAGGCTTTTGGTTTCGGTATACTGGCAGGCATCAAGAAATCCTGGAAGGCATTGATGAAGAAAGATGCCCGGACCGGCATGGCCTACATCGGAATCACCTTCCGGTTGTTGGGGCGCACCCGCGAAGTTCTGCACTACCGGAAAGCAAACCTGCACAGCAAGAAGACCGCGTTGTACCTGACTGATTAATATATGTGAACAAAAGAGCCATCGCATTCACCAAAAGCATTATCTTTGCCACATATTCATCCATATAAGCAAAGTGACCATGCCCTACGCTCCTATTCTCCTCTTCGTATACAATCGTCCGGCACATACTCGGCAACTGATAGAAAGTCTGCTCACTAATGCGGAGGCATCCCAAAGCCCCCTGATAATTTATTCCGATGCTGCCCGTGACGATTCCGCCCGGCCTGCCGTGGCAGAAGTCCGGCGTTTCATCCGTACCATCAGCGGTTTCGGCTCCATCGAAATCATAGAGAGGGAGGAGAACTGGGGACTGGCACGCAACATCATCGACGGCGTGACGACACAAATCAACCGCTACGGACAAGTCATCGTGCTGGAAGATGACCTCATCGTGGCTCCCTACTTCCTGCGCTTCATGAACGATGCACTCGACATGTACAAGGACGAACCGCGCGTAGGGCACATCCAGGCCTGCGACTTCACAAGAGACCCCTCGTTGCCCGACACGTTCCTCATCAAGTGGACCGGCAGCTGGGGATGGGCCACCTGGAAGCGTGCCTGGCAGCACTTCAATCCGGACGGCAAGGCACTGCTGAGACAACTGGAGGAACGCCGGCTGACCCGCCTCTTCGACTTCGACGGCACTTACCGCTTCACCCGGATGCTGCGCCGGCAAACCGAAGGCAAGAACAACTCGTGGGCCATCCGCTGGAATGCCAGCCTGTTCCTTGCCGACATCCTTTCGCTGAATGTGGGCCGTTCGTTGGTACAGAACAACGGTTTCGACGGCAGCGGAACCAACTGCGGGGGTGGCGGACTGTACGACTCGTCCCTCTGGCAGAAGCCGCTGCCCGTAGAAAGAATCAGCCCGATTGCCGAAAACCAGGAAGCCCGCCGTGCCTTCGCGCACTACTACCACCGCACCAACTGCTTCTGGGCAAAAGCCCTGCGGAGGATAAAACGCACCTTGAAAGGAGATTTTGGTGCCTGACCAAATGCATTTCTCAGTGAAAAGCACTACTTTTGTCCAAACATTCTGAAATCCCCCGGTAAGAGAAGCAATGAGAGTACTACTTATCAATACATCCGAACGAATCGGCGGAGCCGCCATCGCCGCCAGCCGACTGATGGAGTCGCTCAAGAACCACGGTATCAAGGCCAAACTGCTGGTGCGCGACAAGCAGACGGACCAGATTACCGTCGTATCATTGGGGCACAGTTGGCGGATGGTATGGAAGTTCGTTTGGGAGCGCATCGTCATCTGGCGCGCCAACCACTTCAAGAAAGACAACATCTTCGCCATCGACATAGCCAATACGGGTACCGATATCACTTCGCTGCCCGAGTTCCAGCAGGCAGACGTCATCCACCTGCACTGGGTCAACCAAGGCATGCTGTCGCTCAGGAACATCGAGAAGATACTTGCCTCGGGCAAGCCCGTCGTGTGGACCATGCACGACATGTGGCCCTGCACCGGCATCTGCCACCACGCCCGCGAGTGCACCCGCTACCAGCAGCAGTGCCACAACTGTCCCTTCATCCACGGTGGCGGCAGCAAGAAAGACCTCTCCTACCGCGTGTTCCTGAAGAAGCTCGACCTGTACAAAGGCCGCCACATCAACTTCGTGACGTGCAGCCACTGGCTGGAAGGGCAAGCCCAGAAAAGCGCCCTCCTCTGCGGCCATGCCGTGACGTGCATACCCAATCCCATCAACACCAACCTCTTCAAGCCCCGCAACCGGCAGGAGGCCCGAACGAAGTGCCTGCTGCCCCAAGACATGAAGCTCATGCTCTTCGGCTCGGTGAAGACGACGGACAAGCGGAAAGGCATAGACTACCTGATAGAATCGTGTAAACTGCTGGCAGAGAAGCATCCCGAACTCCGGGAGCAACTGGGCGTCGTCGTCTTCGGCAACCGCTCGCAAGAGCTGCAAAACCTGCTGCCCTTCAAGGTTTATCCGCTGGACTTCGTCAGCAACGAGCACCAACTGGTGGACATCTATAATTCGGTAGACATATTCGTCACCCCCTCGCTGGAAGAGAACCTGCCGAACACCATCATGGAAGCCATGGCATGCGGCATCCCCTGCGTAGGCTTCAACGTAGGTGGCATCCCGGAGATGATAGACCACCTGCACAACGGCTACGTGGCGCAATACAAGTCGTCCCAGGACTTTGCCAACGGCATCTACTGGACGCTGACCGAACCGGATTATCCCAGCCTCTCGGAGCAGGCCTGCCGGAAAGCCGTTGCCCACTACTCGGAGAACACCATCGCCAAGAAGTACATCGACCTCTACAACAAAGTAACCGGAAGAAATGCATAATCATCCCACACCGAAGTTCAGTGTCATCACCGTGACCTACAACGCCGCATCGGTATTGGAAGATACCATCCAGAGCGTTATCTCACAGACCTACCACCATGTGGAGTACATCATCGTGGACGGTGCCTCGAAAGACGGCACGCTCTCCATCGTCGACCGTTACCGTGACCGCATCACCCGCGTAGTGAGCGAACCGGACCGGGGACTGTACGACGCCATGAACAAGGGCATCTGCCTGGCCACAGGCGACTACCTCTGCTTTCTTAACGCCGGCGACAGCTTCCACGAGGACGACACCCTGCAACAGATGGTGCACACGCTTACCTCCCTGACCGAACTGCCCGACGTGATATACGGCGAAACAGCATTGGTAGACAAGGAAGGGCACTTCATCCGCATGCGCCGCCTTCAGGCACCGGAAGTGCTGACGTGGCGCAGCTTCAAGCAGGGCATGCTGGTATGCCACCAGGCATTCTTTGCCAAGCGCTCGCTGGCAGAGCCTTACGACCTGCAATACCGCTTCTCTGCCGACTTCGACTGGTGCATCCGGGTGATGAAGAAAGCCCGCACGCTGCACAATACCCACCTTACTATTATAGACTATCTGGAAGAAGGCATGACTACGCAGAACCGGAAGGCCTCGCTGCGGGAACGCTTCCGCATCATGGCGCGGCATTACGGCTGGATAAGTACAACAGCATACCACGCGTGGTTCGTTATACGCGCGGTGCTGAAGAAGTAGGACTTAGCCCTTCAAACACTGGAACTGAGCATATCTCACTCTAGGACTTAGCACCCAAAACATCCGGATCTTTTCACCCAATACATCCGGATCTTTTGGGGTAAAACATCCGGGTCTTTTACCCTAAAAGATGGGGATGTTTTCAGTGCTAAGTCTTAGAGTGAGGCATGCTCAGTCCTGGTATGCAAGAGCCTAAGTCCTAACCTTTCGTGTCCTGACTACTTGCAAGGCGCGCCGTCAACTCCTTTACTCCTTCCGAAGCTCCCTTTTGAATGACGTGTATCGAGCGCATGGAGTGCGTATCTACAGGCTTGGGGTCTATCAGATAGACTTCGGCAACGCGCGGCACGTAGTTCAGCAGTCCGGCGGCGGGATATACGTTCATCGAAGTACCGATAATGACGAAGATGTCCGCCTTCTCTACGTAGTTGATGGCTGTTTCAATCTCCGGCACCGCCTCGCCAAACCATACGATGAACGGACGGAGTTGCGAGCCATCGCCCGCCAGGTCGCCCATCTTCACTTCATACTCTTCGGGACGGAGTTGCTTGACGTAGTGAGGGTTGTAAGGGTCACGACTGGAACAGACTTTTGTCAGTTCGCCGTGCAGGTGGATGACTTTGGTGCTTCCTGCCCGCTCGTGCAAGTTATCGACGTTCTGGGTAACAACCGTTACATTGAAGTCTTTCTCCAACGCAGCAAGCCCCGTGTGGCCCGCGTTCGGCTCTACCTCCAGCAACTGCTTGCGACGCTCGTTGTAGAAGTTGATGACCAACTCCGGATTGCGCGCATAACCTTCGGGCGTTGCCACCTGCTCCACCGGATACTTGTCCCACAATCCGCCTGCATCGCGGAAAGTACTGATACCACTCTCGGCACTCATGCCGGCACCGGATAAGACGACTAAGTTCTTCATGACAGTTCTTTTAAGTTAGGATATGAATAGATGACACAAAAATAGCAGTAATCTACTAATCTCTATCAAAAAAACAGAAGATTCCACGCTATCCAATACTATATTTCACTATTTTTGTCCCACAGATAAAAGTCATAACTACTTAACTTCTAAAACTAAAAAGCATAACATGAAACAAAGACACCTCCTGCCACTACTCTGCCTGCTGCTTGGAGCATTGCCTTTCTCTGCCTCCCTGCAAGCCCAGAATGAATTCTCAAGAAAATCAGTCTTGACCTTGAACGTCGGCCCCTCCTGGTACAGCGGGCAGTTCATGGGGATAACGAACGATGCAGGCAGCTACAGCGATGACCTGAGAAAAGGCATGGCCTGGAGCCTGGGATACTGGTATCAGGGCAAAGCGCCCACGGAAGAAGGGCTGAAGATAGGCCCCGGCTTCATCTACCAGGGAAGCTCGTACCGGCAGACGCACGAAACCGGCTCCGATAAGATTGGAATGCACTATCTGGCTCCCCAATTCGGAGTCTTCTACCTGCGCACGCACTACCAACTGCAATTGTCCACCGGCATAGGCTACCAGTTCTACAACGACAAGAGCACCGTATATGGCAAATCGCGCAAGGTATCGATGGACAAAATAGCCTACAACCTCGCCCTGGGCGGAGAATACTACCTGAGCCGGCAATGGGGCGTATCTGCCCGGCTGAACTGGCTGGCCTCCAACACCGAGAGATATTCCGTACGCTATAACGGAAAGACCTGGAACATAGAACATCCGGAGAATGGCGAAGGGTACTTCGGCCAACTGTCCCTGCTTTTCGGATTGAATTATCACTTTTAAAAACACTGCTACATCATGAAGAAACTATTATTTCTATTCGCCACCCTTCTCCTCTGCTGCGCCTGCCAGGACGAAGACAAAAGCATTGACCCCACACTGATGCCCGAAGCTACAAGCATGGGGAAAAACACCCTGGGCTGCCTGATAGACGGCTGGATATATACAAGCGGACGATTCGGAAAGCCCACAGCCCGCACTGCCACCGGCAAAGACAACACACCGCTGGTCATCATCAGCGCTCCCGTTGATGCGATGGCCACATTACAGTTTACACTGGTCGACCCCAAGCAGGGGCAAAAATGCCGCTACATCGACACCCGGTTCAGTGACGGAGTGCCGGGAGACGGCGAAGCACACATCAGCCGCATGGACGGAAAAGTGATAAGCGGCACGTTCAGCGGCGAAGGTATCTCGGAAGGACGTTTCGACATCATTCTGGAGAAGAGCGACACGGAAGGCGGAGGTGCAGCGCGCTGAACAATCAGCACTCCCGAAGCGTGAAATTGCAGATTAAGTGTAGCATTAGTATAGGAAATAAGAAAAATTAAAGAACTAAAAGCAGATTCATTCAAATAAAAGACGTACTTTTGCCACTTGTTAATTTGCAATAGGCTGGAAAAGAAATCAATCCGGCCGTCAACAAGAACTTTTTTATGGATAAATTTAGTTATGCTATCGGCCTGGGAATAGGTCAGAATCTTTTAAGCATGGGTGCAAAAGGCATCGCAGTAGATGACTTTGCACAAGCAATCAAAGACATATTGGAGGGTAACCAAACGGCAATCAGCCACACAGAAGCCCGCGATATAGTAAACAAATACTTCGAAGAATTGGAGAATAAAATGAATGCCGCCAACATTGAGGCCGGCAAGCAGTTCCTCGAAGAGAACAAGAAACGCCCCGGCGTCGTTACCCTGCCCAGCGGACTGCAATACGAAGTAATCGAGGAAGGAAACGTTGGCCACTACGCCAAAGCAACCGACCAGGTGCAATGCCACTACGAAGGCACACTGATTGACGGAACACTGTTCGACAGCTCCATCAAGCGCGGACAACCCGCCACGTTCGGTGTAAGCCAGGTGATCCCCGGTTGGGTAGAAGCCCTGCAACTGATGCCCGAAGGCGCCAAGTGGAAACTCTACATCCCCAGCGACCTGGCCTACGGAGCACAAGGCGCCGGCGAAATGATTCCTCCCCACAGCACCCTCGTCTTCGAAGTGGAATTACAGAAAATCTTATCTAAATAAATAACAAGTAAAAGTAAAATGAAAAAAGTAACAATTCTCATGGCTCTTGCAGTAGCTGCCGGTTTGGCATCTTGCACTGCACAAAGTCCGAAAGCAAATTTGAAAACGGACATCGACTCATTGTCTTATGCCATCGGTATGGCACGTACAGAAGGTTTGGACCAATATCTTGCACAACAAGGCATCGATTCTACCCAGATGGGCGACTTCCTGAAAGGTTTCAACGAAGGTGCTGCCAAGACTTCCAAGAAAGACGCAGCTTACATGGCAGGTCTGCAAGTTGGACAGATGGTAAGCAAGCAATGGGTAGAAGGCTTCAACCAACAAATCTTCGGCGGTGACTCTACACAGACCATCAGCCGCGAAAACCTGCTGGCAGGTTTCGTAGCAGGCGTTCTGGGCAAGGGCGGCGCAATGGATATGGCTAAGGCTCAAGAGTACATGCGCACTCAGATGGACGCCATCAAAGAAAAAGCTACCGCAGAGAAATATGCTGAGAACAAGACTGCCGGCGAAAAGTTCCTGGCTGAAAACAAGGGTAAGGAAGGCGTTGTAACCACTCCGAGCGGCTTGCAATACAAAATCATCACCAAAGGTAACGGTGCTATCCCTGCTGATACAAGCAAGGTGAAAGTAAACTACAAAGGTACACTGATTGACGGAACTGAGTTCGACAGCTCTTACAAGCGCAACGAACCTGCTACTTTCCGTGCCAACCAGGTAATCAAGGGTTGGACGGAAGCCCTCACCATGATGCCTGTAGGTTCTAAGTGGGAACTTTACATCCCCAGCGAGCTGGGTTACGGTTCAAGAGAAACCGGCGGTCAGATCAAACCGTTCTCTACCTTGGTATTTGAAGTAGAATTGCTGGGCATCGAGAAGTAATCAGAAAATAATAAGCGATAGGGTGATAGGGTGGTAAAGGAGTGTTACCACTTTATCACCCTATTACTTTATCGCTTTTATCACCCTATCACTTTATCGCTCCTTATCAACTTATCACCCTATCACCTTATCGCTTATCCTCTCTTTTATTCATTTTTCCCTCCGTTTTCATAGATAAATTAAAATAAAGTTCTATATTTGCTTACTATTTGATAACAACAAGAACTTTACTTATTTACCATTATGGAAAAAATAGACAATCTTGACAGACAGATTCTGGAAATAATCTCCCAGAATGCCCGCATCCCCTTCAAGGACGTAGCTGCCGAATGCGGTGTATCACGTGCTGCCATCCACCAACGCGTCCAGCGTCTGATCGACCTTGGCGTAATTGTTGGTTCGGGCTATCATGTAAATCCCAAGTCTTTGGGCTACAGAACCTGCACCTATGTAGGAATCAAGCTGGAAAAGGGTTCCATGTATAAAACGGTAGTCGCCGAGCTGTGCAAGATTCCCGAAATCGTAGAATGCCACTTCACCACCGGCCCGTACACGATGCTGACCAAAGTATATGCCCGCGACAACGAGCACCTGATGGATCTGCTGAACAACAAGATGCAGGAGATTCCGGGTGTAACTGCCACCGAGACATTGATCTCCCTGGAACAGAGCATCAAGAAAGAGATTCCTATTTGTCCGGAGAAGTAATAACAGGGTTATTAGTTAAGTAAGTAATCATAATTAGTGTATAACGTTCACTATCTGTCATTAGCTTCGCTCAAAAGAGGTTTTGAGCGAAGCTAATGACAGATAACTAATAACTCACAACGAACAGTAATGGATTTCTTAAACGAATATCACTTGGCAGGGCTTATCATTGGCATCTGCACATTTCTCATTATCGGCTTGTTTCATCCCGTAGTGGTAAAGGCCGAATACTATTGGGGTACCAAATGCTGGTGGATTTTCCTGGTATTGGGTATCGGTGGCGTCATTGCTTCCCTTTGCACGGAGAACATCATGCTCGCCTCCCTCTTAGGTGTATTTGCCTTCTCCTCGTTCTGGACCATCAAAGAAATCTTTGAGCAGGAAGAACGCGTGAAAAAAGGCTGGTTCCCCAAGAACCCCAAACGTACTTATAAGTTCTGAGAACAGATGTTATAAGGATTTTTAGTTGAAAGGCTTGCATATTTCAATAGAAAATACTACTTTTGTCCCCGCTATCCAAGCAAGGATACATCGGACTTGTAGCTCAGTTGGTTAGAGCAACAGACTCATAATCTGGAGGTCCCTGGTTCAAGCCCAGGCTGGTCCACAAAGTAAAAGGCTCATTCCTAATGGAATAGAGCCTTTTTAATTTGTGTACCGCTCCAGTTAGAGTCCGTTGCTCAAACCAACTTCACCCCCTATTTAAAGCATTTGTTGACTAATTGTTGACTAATTAAAATGCTACTAACATGCTAACAATCAGAGCAGAAGTTAAGAAGGGAGAACTTAAAGTTGACGGAACTTACAATGTCAAAGTCAGAATTACCCTTAATCGCAAAGTCAAGCGATTATCTACAAGTTTATTCATAACTCCGCAAGACCTTACCAAGTCCTTGAAATTTAAAGAAGGTACACCAATTAAGAGAGAGATTGATAAACTTATATATACCTATCGTGAGAAATTTGCTAACTTACAGATTGATTTGAATAACTACACTTTAGAGGATGTATGCCAATACCTCAACAATGAGCGTGAGAAACAACAGACGATAGACTTTATAAAGTTCAGCCGTGAGTGGATAGCCTCTGCCACGATGCAGGGTACACCGAACTATACCACAGCTTTAAATGCCCTTGTCCGTTTTATTGGTAAGGAAGAACTGGACGTTAATCTGATTACAACGGAATTCTTAGAGAGCTTCAAAGCATTCTTGGATAAGGAACGGGAAACACGTATCAAGGCACTAATACAGCAAGGTAAACGTATCCCTTCCAATCGTTCACTCTCCCTCTACTTGGTAAGTATCAAACGCCTATTCAATGAAGCCAAGAAGAAGTACAATAAGAAGGATAGGAATTTAATTCTGATACCCAACAATCCATTTGAAGAGTTTAAAATACCCAAGCAGGAAGCTACACGCAAGAGAGCTATATCCGCAGATATTATAAAGAAGGTATGGAAGCTACCTTATAAGGATGTGAAGAAAGGCTATAAAGCTACATGCCGCTACAACTTAGCTAAGGACTGTTTTATTCTCTCATTCTGCCTCATGGGGATGAATTCAGCAGACCTTTATTATGCTACTGAAATGGAAGGTAATACAATCATTTACAATCGCACCAAGACCAAAGACCGCAGACTGGATAAGGCTCAAATGAAAGTTGATATACCTAAGTTAGTCCAACCTCTGATAGAGAAGTACAGAGATAAGACAGGTAAACGCCTCTTCAACTTCTATCAGTATTACGCAGACGAGAAGGGTTTTAATAAGGCTATCAACTACGGACTAAAAGAGATTGGGACATTGTTAGAGGTTGACGACTTGGAGTATTATGCAGCGCGCCATTCGTGGGCTACTATTGCTATTAATAAGGTGGGCATTGATAAATATACAGTCCATGCAGCACTCAATCACATTGACGAAGCAATGAAAGTCACTGACATATACATTGAACGTGACTTCGTGAATGAGAACAGAGCTAATACCAAGGTCGTGAAATACGTATTTGGGAAATCGTAATACACTCTACTCTAATTTATAATGCCACTCTGTTGTATAATGGGGTGGCATTTCTTAACTTTACGGCATTAATACTGATACACACATGGATATTATAGATAAATTCAAGATTAAGAGAAATCAGATAGATTGCTTTCCTGAAGAGTTGGAGTATATAGAAGAGTACTGCATTAAATTCTATCCGTGTATAGACTTTGACGATGCAGGAATACCATGCATTTGTGGTACATCTGTGCCTTCAATATTCTCAACTCGATATGACCGAAAGGAATTAAGTTGCAATATTTCTATTAAGAAATATGAAGGAGATAAAGAATTACCCGGATATATTAAGGAATTTAATCTTGATGTGAAGAAGTTCTACTACTTCCTACTTTTCATAAGTGATTACTGTTATGATACTACCGCTAATTTATTAGTGATAAATAAGTCTCCCATTGACGAAGTCAATGACTTTATAGAAGCCTATGAGAGTGATAAGCCTATGACGTTAACCCTTAAAGTTGGAAGAAAGAGTTATCCCATTAATAACCTATCAATTATAAACTCAATAACTAAGTTTCTGCAAAGCAATCTGAATGATTGGAAGGATATAGAACCTTTAACTTATAGAATTTTCGATATAGAAGTTGAAGATGCTCATCTACATAATTCTATAACGATTGCTTATTTCGCTAAATCTATATTACAGTTTTTCAATATGCAGCCTCACATTGTATTGAATAGGAGGAGTGGGGCAGCCTCCTCCGAGAAAGAACTACTATTCATATCAAAACTTGTTCACTTCATAGGATTTTCCAAACATGAGAGCCTATTGACAAGCACAGAACTGATTAGAAGTTATATGAAACAATATAAGAACTATAAATTCCCTACTCACTCTAAAACTTACATGTATTAATAGCGCTGATTATCACTAATTTATATCTCTCTCAATGTATATTCCATTCATTCAAGGAATAAAAATGAGAGAGATTTTTATTCTGTGTGGCTCTGAACTATCTCACTTACCTTTGCCTATGCAAACATGAGAGTAATCTCTGATTGTATGGTTGACATATCGTCAATCATAACTTAAATTTTTAATAGCTATGGCAAAAAAAGAAGCCTCTATTAACCTTCCTACAGAGGAAGAGCTTGACGCAATGCTGGATATTGCAAGTGGTAAATCTGCATCCGTGAATATGGATGTTTTACAAAGTGTGATGGAAGGAGTATATAACGGTGGAGAATTAACTCTCATACCTTACGTTCCTAACAAAGTACCCGGCATCTATGCCGTATTGACCTACTCCGACAATGAAGAGGAGTATGAAGAATGTGGCTGGACATTCGTGGATAACACTGCTATAAGTATTCTAATCAAACTGTTATCAACTGAATGTGATGCAGACGTAAAGGAATTGGTGAAGAAGTATAATGACTACTTCAAGAGTGATGTACACGTTGTAAACCCTAATGGAAACTATCTACTGGACTTCTTTGAAAGGCATTCTAATGCGAATGACAAGAAGCTTCACAAGCGGATAAGGGGTAAGGCTAAGAATGTGCCTTCCAAACAGACTGGGCATATTATCCATGCGGAGAATATATTCATAATAGAGAAGGAGTTCCCTAAAGGCTCTGTTCGCTTTCGCCTATCACTGGATGATGATAAGACAGTGCAGTATTTGCGGGATAAGCATTTCTTACATGAACGGAAGCTGTTTTAACTATCAGTTTGAGAGATTGGGGAGTTCGCTCCCCTTCCTCTCTAAATCCCACTCTTAAACATACTTCTACATTAATAATTACAGTTAGGAGCAAATTTGTAAAGGGGCTATATAAGCAATATTTAAAGAATTTCCTCCCTACATAAATCATAAGATATGCAACTCTCATTTGATATAATCAATCTCGAACGTGAAGAACTGACAATTAGTAAAGGTGAAACACTCTTAGACCTCTATAAACGGGAAGGTTATCCCGACAACGGCACTCCAACCAACCGCATTATTGAGAAGGTTGAACCGGGTATCGGTGCTACTTATGCCGAATTGGAATGCAACCGTAATTCAGTTATTATTGAGCCTAATGTACCCGTGATTGTCGGTAAGACGGAAGGTACTGACTACTTGGGAATATACGAGAAGACTACTCCTAAGAAGATAACAGATTACTTGCAGAATGATAGATATACTCCTAAGAAGTTGGTTACCACTCCCGAAGGGTATAAGACGAAGCTGATACCTACATTTAAGAAATTAGGGATTGACTGGCATAAGGATTATTTCTGCCTATATGATGAATGTGAGAAGTTGATACAAGACACTGGGTATAGACCGACTATCCGCATTAAAGACTTCTTTGATTATGAACATAAGGCATACGTTTCGGCTACTCCGTTAGGAACACGTAACCGTAAATTTTTAAATGGTGGTTTTAAATGGCTGAAAGTAACTCCCGACTATGATTATAAGAAGGATGCTACTCTAATCATCACCCGTGAATTTAATAGAACTTTACTTGAAGAATTGAACAGATTACTCCCCATTTCCAAATGTATCTGCATCTTCTATAAGACTACCGACGGTATAGCCACCATTGTACAGAAGCTATTGGCAGAGAGATTGATTAAGGACGGAGATTATAAAGTATTCTGTTCGGATGATAGTGTAAAGAAGTTGAAGGGCATGGAGTTACATAACACGCATGAACAGCTACAATTACCATTAAAACGTGTTAACTTCTTCACTTCACGCTTCTTCTCGGCAGTGGATATTAAGATTAATAAGCTGGCAGACATACTCGTACTTAGCAATTACAAGCAAGCCAATCACTCCATGATAGACCCGTTCACGGAGGCAGTTCAGATACAAGGGCGTTTCCGTAACAAGTTGGACGGTGATAGAAGATATACCTCTCTGACATTCATTACTAATACTAACGATGAATTAAAGGTTAAGAGTGATGAGGAGATTGAAACGGAGATTACAACTCAACTTGCAACATACGCCTCTATCAAGGATAGATACGATAATGCTACTAATGCAATCGAGAAGGAAGTTATTCAGAAGGATTTGAAGAAGCTTAGCTTCAATGACTTCTTGGATGATGATAACGAACTTACTGAGGAAGTTATAGACCATGTATTTAATGAAGAGCGAGTTAAGAGTTATTATCAATCTCCACAAGCACTAATCAATGCCTATAATGAAACGGGGCATTTCAGATTACAAGTAATAGATAACAGTCATGGGGTTGGAGAGGATGATAAGATGCCACTAAAAAGACGCACGATTAAAGATATATGGAAGTATCTTATTAACCAGTTGGAGCGATTGGAGCATGATAAGCAAGTTATTCCCAATTTCGATTTCGATGCGGAAGTTCGGAAGTTGGAAGCGATACACAGTGAACATCATTTCATTATTGATGCTTACTTGAAGATAGGTAAAGCTCCGATTGAAGGTGCAAATTATGCTAAGAGGAAGGTTGAAGCTGAACTGAAAGCGTATAATATCCAACAAGGTGAGAGGTTACGTTTTAGCCCGAATGTATTGGCAGAGATAGAGGATGAGTTTAGGAATGAGGTCAAAACTCAATGCTACATTACTAAATCCGATTTCATTAAAAGACTTGGACGAGTATTGGCAGCTAACGGCATTACCTTCAAAGTCCACGGTGACGGTAAGGCTGGGTATAAGGTAATGTGTAAGATTACAGAGGACACCGTTAAAGATTACTTTGATTACAAGTCCTATAATAGTCAAACTCCACCTTCATATAAACTTCAACGCTTTAAATCGGAGTTAGGAGCAAATTGATGAAGGGGCTTATATAGCATAATTTGAAGAATTTGATACCAAAGAAGTCTATGAATTGAAGTAACTCTCTACACCGAATAAGAAACTCCACCCTAAAGAGGTATGGAGTTCTTGGTGTTTATAGGCATTATTTATCCGCTTTCTTCTTACGAGGGACTAATTTTGTGCTCCCCTTCTTAGAACTGGGTTTACGGAATGGTACATCTTTACGGGGTATCAATTTAGGGCTATCTATTACAGATTGATTTACTTGGTGAATGATTTCATGGGTAACTTCATCTGTAACTATGGTTGTCGCTTCGGGGAATACTGGGATTTCTATTCGCATGGTAATTTTGTGTAATAAGTCTTTCTAACGTGGTTAATCTGTTTACGTATCTTGGTGAACCCCGATAACCGTGCCCATACTCCAATATGAACCCGATTATCAGATACACCCGCTTTTATAGCTATATCTCTCAATTCTTCATAACTAAACATTTCATTCATTATCATAGGCGATTGATTAATGGCAAGTAATCTGTGTATTATGGCAGAGTTATCTACGGGCAGCTATATCTATCAAATGAAGTCGGTAATAGGATAGCTTATAAGCAAGTTGATAAGTGACTGCAATTATATATCCGATTTGAAAATGGAAGTTCGATTTGCTGATACCTTATAAATACGGTAACGGTAAACTGCATTATATATTTGAATTACAAGCCTAAGAGACTGACATTACTAACTTCCCTTACCCACCTTAAAGATACTACATATTTGGAACTCCGTAAAATGAAACGGATATAACTTGTAAGATTGTGGCGCATATCAGAGCCACTTCATTATTAATGGCATCCAGTATCGCAGATTGGAATATACAGGAAAGAGACACGCATAATATAACGGGTACTTCATTACAGATACCCCCATCTATCCGATTCAAAGTGGAAGTATATATAAAGCCAATTCCTTATAAATAGTCAGAGCCTCATCCATAAATACGTCACGTAAACGTGACTTGACATCCTCTCATGACCCCTCCAGTGGGGTGATATAAGAAACAACATTTAAAACAGTTCAATTTATGGAAGGGCAAAGATTACTCCGAGTTAGTGAGGTAAAACTCACTTATCAACCTAAAGTTAAGGCATCCGAACGCTACTACATAGCGCATAGTGAGGACACTTACAAATTATTGAAGGAACATTGTTACGATGAAAGCACTCTCCTTACGGATGAAGGTACGTTAAACCGTTAATTCATGGCATTATGAAAGATGTATTCTACTTTATACTCTCGCTTGCAGCAGCATTTGCTATCGTATTACTGTGTCCGTTATTTGCGGTCGCATTAATAATTTGGTGGATTATATGGATAGGTAAGGAAGTCTCGAAATATGACGGACTTTAGTTATTAATCAGAGTGTTACATGAATTGAACGTTCGTTTAGCTCGTGTAACCACTCTTAAAATATGTAAACGATGAAGACATACATAGCGTATTTACGCCAATCAACCATGAAGCAGGAAAGAAGCGGTCTTGGAGTTGAGGCTCAAAGAGAGATTATTCATAACTTCATTAAAGAGGGAGTTATCCTACATGAATTTGTCGAGACTGAAAGCGGTAAGAGGACGGATAGACCTAAACTGCAAGAGGCGTTGATAATGTGCCGTAAGACCAACTCTATTCTTATTGTGGCGAAGTTAGACAGATTGAGCCGTAATGTGGCATTTACTTCCAAGTTATTGGAGAGTGATGTGGAGATTACCTTTTGTGACTTTCCCCAAGCTAACCGCTTGATACTCCACATTATCAGCAGTATCGCTGAATATGAAGCAGGGTTAATCAGTCAACGCACGAGGCAGTCATTGCAAGCTAAGAAGGCACGAGGGATAAAACTGGGTAAATCGGATAACTTGATGAACAAGCATAAAGAGGCTATCGCTAATAGTAACCGTACCAATAGATTGAAAGCGGATAGTAACCCCAATAATATGCGGGCAATCGCTTTACTACGCTCGTTATCAATGGAAGGTAAGACCTTATCCGAAATGGCAGACCTACTCAACGCACAAGGTTTTGTTACTTCACGAGGTTGCAAGTTTCAGAAGGTACAAGTAAGCAGGTTACTTGCTAAACTCTGATTACTTTAGTTGGGAGGAAATCTTTAAAATTCTGTATATATAGACCGAGTTACAATTTCCTCCTAACCTTGATTTATCAACGGGAGACTATTCTCAACTATTAATAAACAATAGTTCTTGTCAATCAAACGTAATTTAGTAACTTTGCAGCAATTCCAAGCCCCTAAAGTGATAGAGGACTGGAAGGACATATAAGTTAACGGAGAGCGTTTAAACATATTATCCCTTATTGGAATCTCGACAATTTCAACGCACAAGGATAATGACAAGAACGCTCACGCTTACTATGTTGTTATATACCTTCTCTACGGGAGAACTATATACCTTCATAGGAGCGTGGGTTTATTGTTTATTACTTGTGCAGGCAGTCGAGAGCCCCAATAAGGTAATATTCAATAATTCCTGCGCTTCTTCTATTATTAACAGCTAACATTCGGGAATTGGTTAGCGTAATATATTGGATAAGAAACGGATATATAGTTTACTACTTACAACTACTTTATTAATGATATGTAAGCCTATTAATAGGATGCTGCCTTACATATATTTCACGTTGCAACCCTAAGCAGCAGGGATGCACTTATATTATTAACTTATGAAGACATTAAGATTATTAGCGGTATTAGTTATCGCAATGACTGCATCTATATGCAGTGCACAGAACGGGTATAGAGGTATGATTGAAGGAGGACGAACATTCCACCTTGATGAGACAGCATTACACGCCACCGAGTTTTCTACCACACACGGGTATCAATTCAATCCCTATTTGTTTGTCGGTGCAGGATTAGGATTTCACTTTACATCTTCGGATGCAGAAATGACTTATATGCCGTTGTATTTGGATGTGAAAGCCAATCTTATGCAGACTAAGGTTGCTCCATTCATTGACGTAAAGGCAGGCTACTCCGTACTGGATGCTAAGGGAGTATATCTAAGTCCGAGTGTGGGAGTTAACTATAATTTCTATAAATGCTTATCTGTATATCTGAAAGTGGGTTACACCTATCAGAAAGTGGATAGCCCTATATATGCTAACAGTGATAAAGAAATCAGCAATATAGGCGGTATCACAGCTAAAATCGGATTTGAATTCTAACTATATTACTAATTTAATCAATTAATTAAAGATGAAAACATTAAGATTTATTGGAATGGCTATCATAGCCGTAATTTTGAGTGTTAACTTCACAGCTTGCAGCGATGACGACGACGATGAAAGTAAAGATGCTGCAAGGCTTGTGGGTAAGTGGAAGATAGAGAATATTGTTTATGAAGGTGAGACAGAGGAATGGGACGGCTATCCATATTTCGTTGTAACTACAAGCAACATCTATTTCACGGATGAAGCAGGAACAGCTAAGTCGGACAACTCAACTTATACCTACGATGTTAAAAGTAAGACTATCACAGCCAAGTATGTGAATGGTGATGAAACTTATATTATCAAAGTGGTTAAATTAACCGATACTGAACTCCAATGGCAATGGGATGAAGATGATAAGAATAAGTGGACTACATTCTATTGTAAGAAAGTGGTATAAGACTTATATGTAAGAGTAAGGCGGCATTGAAGAAATTCAGTGTCGCTTTACTACTTATTAAAGCAGAATTACTAAATTTGCAATCGTAAGTCAAGTTGACTAATAGTTGACTAATGACCTACACAGAGAATATTAATAAGTTGATTAAATGCTGCTTAGGAGGCTAAAGAGTGAAACTCATAATCTGGAGGTCCCTGGTTCAAGCCCAGGCTGGTCCACAAAGAAAGAAAGCCTCATAAACAATGGTTTATGGGGCTTTTATATTATAAATAAGCTCTGCATGAAACATGGAGTAACCCAACATACTCTGCTCTTTACCGCCGGAACGCTATGGTTGTTGGCGGGAATAAACATACTGCGCATCGGGCTAGTATGCTGGATAAGTGACGATCCACGTTCTTGGCTGTTTAAAGTCTGCGAAGCCAGTCTCGTTTTTCTTCTATTCTTCTGTATCATCTTTCACAAGCTATATAAGAAACATACATTCCGTATTTCGCAAAAGAAAGGAAAGCACTGTCCCTTCTCGTTCTTCGACGTAAAGGGATGGATTGTCATGATATTCATGATTACAATAGGAGTCATAGTACGCGTTTATCATCTTCTGCCCGATTCTTTCATTGCAGTATTTTATACCGGACTGTCGCTGGCACTCATTGGTACGGGACTGCGTTTCATACGATATTGGTGGACGAACAAGAAGAATTCACCGATTTAAACCCGGAGTTCATCGGTTTTCTGGCTGTAATCACCTGAAAAGCATTTAGTAAGGCAAAGATTTCGCTTACCTTTGAGCCATCAATCATAATAATAGAAACAATGGAAGAAAAACAAAAATTCCCGCATCACAGAAGCTCCGGCAAAGTACTGGTGGCTTCACTTTTCATCCTTTCAGGAGCACTGCTGTTTGCCCGCAACATGGGCTGGATTACTTACGAGCTTTTTGATATTGTGGTTTCATGGCAATCTCTCCTTATTATATTAGGTGTGTATTCCATGACACACCGCCATTATATCGGAGGAACTGTCCTGATATTAGTTGGAGCGTACTTTCTTGTAGGAGGGTTGTCATGGTTACCGGCAGGCTCCCAAGCAATGCTCTGGCCATTGGCTCTGATATTAGTCGGCATTCTCTTTCTTACAAAGAACCGCCGCAAGGAGCACATGCGGAGAGGACACAACTTCTCCTCCGCCGGTACCGGAACTGAGGCTGAAGACGATGCCAATACCCAGCAATGTGAGTCGGAGAACGGTTTCCTGCGTTCCAACAACACTTTCGGTGCCGTGCGCCACGTCGTACTGGACGAAATCTTTAAAGGAGCCAGCATCCGCACCTCGTTTGGCGGAACAACCATAGACTTGCGGCACACGCATCTTGCACCCGGCGAAACTTATATCGACCTGGATTGCAGTTGTGGAGGGGTAGAACTCTTCATCCCTGCTGACTGGAAAGTAGTAATCAAGTGTAATGCCTTCTTCGGAGGTTGCGAAGACAAGCGCTGGCAAGGGGCAAATATCAATCCGGACTCCATATTAATAATCCAAGGCAACGTTTCCTTGGGAGGTCTGGAAATTAAAGACTAACGTATGAAAGCACATCCGATAATAGATTATCCCTATCGCTGGGTCCCGGCACTTGTCCTGGCAGTGCTTCTGGTAGCCGCACAGACGGTTTTGCTGCGGTTCTACACGGAAGCAGAGTGGCTGCCCGCAGTGATAGATGGAATTACAACGGTTGGATGGTTTATGGCACTGGCTTATTTGACGTGGTTTGTTGTTGGCATCGTTTCTATACCGAAGAGCAATCTTATCACGATTACAGTTGGCATTCTACTCTGGCTGGCGGGAGGATTTATGGTATATGATGTCACAACAAAGTTTGCAGGCATATCGTATATTCCTTTTGCACCCACAATACCTTTCCGGCTTCTGTTCGGCATACCGGCATGGATAGCTGTCACACTGTGGTATCATTTGCAGGTAGTAGAAGATGAAACATCCCAGGAAATAGAGTTCACAACCGAAGCCGAAAAGCCAGCCCCCCAACCACAAGAAGAATATATCGACCGCATCACTGTGAAGGACGGTTCAAAGATTCATATCATCAAGACAGAAGAATTACTATATATCCAGGCGTGTGGAGATTATGCCACTTTGGTTACCCCTGCGGGAGAATATATCAAGGAACAGACAATGAAATATTTCGAAGCGCACTTGCCGGCAGATAACTTTGTACGTATTCACCGGTCAACGATAGTGAACGTAACGCAGATATCCCGAGTGGAACTGTTCGGCAAAGAAACCTATCAATTACTGCTGAAGAATGGAGTTAAGTTGCGGGTCAGCCTTACGGGCTACCGATTGCTGAAAGAACGATTGGGGATATAAAAATTACTCATTAGAGTCCGATTGCTACTGTCATTCAGAGCGAAGCGAAGAATCTCTTCTTTTACATAAGGAGAGGAGATTCTTCGCTTCGCTCTGAATGACAAAATACAATTTTATCCTTATCGTATTGTTTCACTTTTTAGTGATGAGGGCTCTGAATAACAAGTTCTATTTCTTCTTATTCGTTTCCGGCTTTTCCTCCTTCTTCTCTTCCGGTTTGTCCTCCGGATGAATAATGCCTTTCACTGTTTCTCCGATCGGCAACTTATCCAGCACTCCAAGACTCGGAGCAACCGTCTTCACCAATGAACTCAGGAAATTGCTCGTACCGCCGTTTCCACCATCGAATACGGTGATATTTCCCAAGTTGATATGTTCGAATGCCTTCACCTGTTCTCCGGCAATTTCCTTCCACTGGTCTACCATCTTATACTGGATGGCAATGGCCGGATTCGATTCTGCCGCACGTACCATTGCTTCGAAGCCTTCGGCCTCGGCCAGCAATGACTTCTTCTTACCTTCCGCCTCAGCTTCCAACTTCATCCTGATGGCCTGTGCTTCGGCCTGTGCCTGCGCCAACATGGCCTTTGCACGCGCTTCCGCTTCACGGGTTATCTTCTCGGCAACGGCATCTGCCTGAAGAACAGCTTCCTGCTTGGCAATCTCTGCCGGTACAATCTTTTCCGCTTTCAAAGAAGACTCCACTTTATTAGCTTTAGCTTCTTCTACTTCTTTCTGAGCAACCTCACGTGCCGTCTGCACCGATGCTTCCGAACGTGCGGCAGCCTCACCGGCTTGTTTGTCGGCATTGGCTTGTGTAACAGCCAGTTCGGCATCCGACTGTGCAATGGCTTTCTGAGCCTCGTTTCGTCCGATAGCCGCTTTTTTGGCAGCTTCTGCCTGCTTGATTTCCATGTCGGAGTTCAGTTCGGCAATGCGGCTTTCCTTTTCCGTATTGGCCTGCTCAATCCGTATGTTCTTCTCTGCTTCCGCCTTTGCTACCTGAGACTCTTTCTCTGCATTGGCAATGGCAACCTGTGAAATACGATCCTTATCAGCATTGGCAACCGAGATCTCCTGCAATTTCTTGGTTTCGGCAATAGCGATATCCTGGTCTTTGCGGGTTTCGGCAACCTTCGTTTCACGTTCCTTTATCTGATTGGCAATCTTGATGGCACCCAGTTTCTCCTGTTCTTCTATATTCGCCTGGGCTTCGTTCAATGCCTTACTTTCAGCTTCCTTACCCAAGTTGACGATGTAGTTGGCAGCATCACGGATATCACTGATATTGATATTCATCAGATACAAACCGAACTTGCGTAGCTCCGTATCGATGTTGTCCTTCACCTTAGACAAGAACTTATCGCGGTCGGAGTTCAACTCCTCAATCGTCATATCGGCAATGACCAGACGCATCTGTCCGTAAACCACATCGGTAATCAGGTTCTGCTTGTCGTCCATAGACAAACCCAGCATACGCTCGGCGGCGTTCTGCATTACCTCCGGATCGGTGCTGATGGCAACTGTAATGGTAGTGGGCACATCCACACGGATGTTCTGGGCAGACAGCGCTCCCGTCAGTTTGCAGTCAATCTGCATCGGCTTCATGGAGAGAAACTCATATCCCTGGATGATGGGCCATACAAAAGCGGCACCGCCATGATACAGTTTGGCCGATTTCTTGTCGCCCCCGGTTTTACCGTATACTACTAAAACTTCGTCACTCTTACACTTGCGGTAACGCGAGAGGATACCGACAAAAGTGAGCAAAACGACCGCTATAAGTATGGCGGCCATAATCATCATTTCTTGTGTCATAAATCTATGTGTATTTAGTTCTATTATTGGATATATAAGGTTCCATCCTTATAAGTCGTGATTACTGTCTTATCTCCGGTCTGATAGGCCTTGCCGGTTTCCGAAACAACATCCACCTCGCGCATGGCACCGTCCTTACGGGTCTGCACCGTATATCTTCCCTCTTCTTGCCTGAAGTAGATGGTACATTCACGCCCCACAAGCTGCTCCGTCTTTTCAGAACGGTTGACTTGCTGCAATTGGTAAGCCTTCTTATAAAGAAACCATACGGCAAAGACGAAACACAAACCTACCAGAATGCCGACAGCATAGTTCTGAAGTTCTGTACTCCCCACCAGGAACATATACCAGCCAAAGCCGATGCCAAAATGTGTAAGTCCTTTGAAGGACACTACGCTGCTAAGGTCTACATCCACGTCTACATCGGCATCGATGTCTCCAAAAAAGATAGAGAGAATGAACTGTATCACAAAAATCCCGGTTGTGACAAGCGCAATGATAAGGAAAATATTACTGCTCATAGGAATTTGAGTTAGTGTGTCTTATGATATATTTAGATATATTATCCAAATATACACATTTGCAGCACACATACAAAAGAATGGTTCGCTATTTAACAAAGTTTTCTTGAAAGATGGCAGGAGATTGCAGCGGCTATTTCAAAATAATATCATCATGCAGCAAAATCCGACCATATCGGGTAAGAAGTCTGTTCAAACCTTGCGAACGCTTGTTCGCACAGTGCGAATACATATTCAAGCCTTGCGAATATCCGTTCGCAAGGCTTGAACAGAGAATAGTTACTAAACAAAGCAAGTTTTCTCCCTATTGCCGGGACTTTTTCTCTATATACCGAAGAACTTTTCTCTATATACTCTGCGTGAGGGGTGGATATATCCCGAAGAATATGTTACCTTTGTGTCTGCAATGTTATACTTAAAAGTCTTCGAGCCATGGCAACAAATGATATTAAAGCAATCCCGTACGGGTTGAGTGACTACGTTACTCTCACACGTGACAATTGTTACTATGTAGATAAAACTCACTTTATCCCCCTGATAGAACAAGCTGCACGTTTCTTCTTCCTGATTCGTCCCCGACGTTTCGGCAAGACACTGCTCATCAATATGCTCGATGCTTATTACGATATCAACAATGCCGACCGATTCGAAGAACTCTTCGGGGAACGGTGGATATACAATCATCCTACGTCGCTGCGTGCCAAGTTCATGATACTTCGCTTCAACTTCTCTGCCGTAGATGCTACGCCGGGAAGACTGGAAGAATCATTCGAAGAGCATTGTACATTTTGCTTCCTTTCCTTCCTCAATCGCTACGAGCACTTCTTCGATGCCGACTTCCGGGAAAAACTAATGCAATGTAGCAATGCTTCAGCCCGCCTGCAATATTTGGATACTTGCGCCAGCAACCTCGGCTTGCGCCTCTACCTGATTATCGATGAATACGATAACTTCACCAATACCATTCTTTCTACATACGGTACGGAGGCTTACCATAAAGCAACGCATGGCGAAGGCTTCTTCCGCTACTTCTTCAACGTAATTAAAGTCATGACTTCTGCCAACGGAAGAGCGCTGGAACGGATGTTTATCACCGGTGTATCGCCCATCACGCTGGACGATGTAACGTCGGGATTCAATATCGGATCGAACTTCACCACCGACGCACAATTCAATAATATAGTAGGCTTCTCCGAAACGGAACTGCGCACCATGCTCGAATATTATCGCGAACAGGGAGTGCTCCAAATGGATATAGAAGAAATGATCGAGCAAATGAAACCCTGGTATGATAACTATTGCTTTGCCGAAGAATGCCTGGGTGAGAGCATGTACAACTCCGATATGGCGCTTTACTATATCAGTAATTGTCTGCGTACGGGCAGACCTCCCCGCGAAATGGTAGACAAGAACATCCGCACGGACTACAACAAAATCCGTCACCTGATACGCATCGACCGCAAGCTGGGAGTAAACTTCTCCGTCATCCGCGAAATAGTGGAAACGGGACAGACAACAGCGCTTCTCAACAGCGCCTTCCCGGTAGACAAGATGGTAGACCCTAACAACTTCCGGTCCTTACTCTACTACTTCGGTCTGCTCAGCATCAGCGGCACCGATGCCGGAGAAGTAGTATTGACCATCCCCAACCATACCGTCCGCGAACAGATGTACAGCTATCTGACGGACACCTTCGAGCAATCGGACATCTTCCGCCTGGATTTCTATAAACTGGGGAAACTGATGAAAGACATGGCCTATAAAGGCGATTGGCACCCCGTCTTCTCCTACATCGCCTCCGAGTTGGAGCAACAGAGCCGCATCCGTGAGTTCATAGAAGGCGAAGCCCACGTAAAAGGTTTCCTGCTGGCCTACCTGGGATTGCTGAACTACTACTGCCTGATGCCGGAATACGAACTTGGCAAAGGCTATGCCGACTTCTACTTCCGCCCCAACCCCCAGCAGCCGGACATTGCCTACGCCTACTTGATGGAAGTGAAATACATGAAGCGCGATGCTCCCGACTCCCAACTGAAAGAATTGGAAGAAGAAGCCCGCGCCCAATTACTGAAATATGCCTCCGATCCGGTGATAACTTCCACACTGGGACGGGCACAACTACGGCTGATTACCGTCGTGTTCCGAAGCTGGGAACTGGTGGAAATGAAAGAAGAAGAATATAAATAGACACACACATGAATACCGATTTTATTAACTTAACGACAGAGAACCTTGCCGATGAGCACCTATGCTGCATCATCCGCAGCCGGACGCTTCATCCGGGCATTGAAGCAAAGCGACAATGGCTTTCCGAACGACTGGGTGAAGGCCATGTATTCAGGAAGCTGAATGCAAAGGCTACGGTTTTCATCGAATATGCTCCTCTTGAAACCGCCTGGGTTCCCATAACCGGCAATAACTATTACTACATCTATTGCTTATGGGTATACGGCAATCCCAAAGGGAACGGATATGGAAGGTCGCTGATGGAATATTGCCTGGCGGATGCCAAAGCCAAGGGTAAATCCGGCGTTTGCATGCTCGGAGCAAACAAACAGAAATCCTGGCTTTCCGACCAATCATTTGCGAAGAAGTTCGGCTTCGAGGTGGTTGATACTACCGATAATGGATATGAACTGCTTGCACTCTCGTTTGACGGAACAACGCCCAAGTTTGCACCGAATGCCAAAAGCCCGGAAATTGAGAACAAAGAGCTGACTATTTATTACGATATGCAATGCCCCTATATCTATCAAAAGATTGAAATGATAAAGCAGTATTGCGAAACGAACCATGTCCCTCTATCCTTAATCCATGTAGATACGCTGCAGAAGGCAAAGGAACTGCCGTGTGTTTTCAATAACTGGGCTGTGTTCTATAAAGGACATTTTGAGACAGTGAATTTGTTGTCGGACACCAACCACCTAAATAGAATACTGAAGAAATGAAAAAGATTTTAAAACTGTTAGGAGGCTTCATCGTTGGAGCCTGTATCGGCGTCATAGGAGCATACGTCGGAACATACATTGCTACAGGCATGTCCTTCGAGACTTTCGGAGAGAAGTTCGTCACCATAGATGTACTGCAAATGGCAGGAATCATAGGAATAGCCATCGCATTCCTGCTCCTTTCCGTTTTTCTGCAAATCATCCTGCACGAAGGCGGGCACCTGGTCTGTGGACTGGCAACGGGCTACCGTTTCGTATCCTTCCGTATCCTCAGCCTGACATTCATACGCCTGGACGGGAAACTGCGCATCAAAAACTTCAGCATTGCCGGTACAGCCGGGCAATGTCTGCTCACCCCTCCCGACAAGCCACTACAGGATATCCCATACATCTTATACAATTCTGGCGGAGTGCTTGCCAACCTGCTGACAGCCGCCATCGCCATCATCCTTCTACTCACCGTGGACGAGATGCCACCCCTCATGGAGATATTCCTCCTTCTGTTTGCCCTTGTTGGCATCATACTGGGATTAATGAACGGAATTCCCATGAAAATAGGCGGTGTTGGCAACGATGCGTACAATATGCGCCTACTGCGGAGAGACGAGAGAAGCAAACAGGCGATGGTAACCATGCTACGCGTCAACGCTTTGATACAGGAAGGCATACGTCCCAAGGATATGCCCGAAGAATGGTTCAGGCAAGAATATGACATAGACTACAGGAACACCCTTCAGGTCACCATCCGGCTTATGTACATCGGGCGCTTGCAAGACCAGTTCGAATGGTGGGACGCATACAATGCTCTGGAAGAAATGATGACGCACAAGGACGAAATCATAGGCTTGCTTGCCAAGGAAATAGAATGCGAAATGGTGTTCACGGGATTGGTAATAGCCGAGTTCGAGTGGGTGAATAAACTATATACCAAAGAACTCTCCGACTACATCCTGCAATACAAAAATGTGATGTCTTCCAAGCAGCGGATACTCTGCATATTGGCGCTCTACCACGGAAATGCGGAGGTAGAGGAAGCAAAGGAAATCTACGAGACTGTGTGCCGCCGGAAAGATAAATACCTGATGCAGGGAGAGGTCAACTCGGATATAGCCCAAATGAGATCAATCCTTGCCGATGAATGTATTGTGCCAAGATGAAGAAATACCTTTTACTCCCGTTGTGCCTGCTGCTGTGTAGCTTCCTGCTACACGGTTGCGGCGGCGAACAGCAGCAAGAGCAAAAGCAACCTCAATGCCTACGTGCGGAAGAAGATCCCGCGCACGTAGATTCCCGGGCTCACTGCCCCATCGGAAGGCCTGCCCAAAGCCGTACCGCCCGCTGCCTCGACTCACTCGGCTTCATCAGCATTGCCGAGGCAGACAGCACAATTGCCATAGACCTGATGTACACCCGTGCCGACAACTTCACCGGAACCATATTGTATGAGGATTTAAAAGAAGCCTATCTGCATCCCGAAGCCATGGAAAGCCTGAGTCGTGCACAGCGCCTGCTGAAAGAGCGCCGCCCCGGTTACAGCCTCATCGTCTACGACGCTGCCCGCCCCATGTCCGTGCAGCAGAAGATGTGGGATGTGGTGAAAGGAACTTCCAAGTATATCTATGTATCCAATCCTGCCCGTGGCGGCGGCTTGCACAATTACGGCCTGGCGGTAGATATCAGCATTCTCGATGAAGAAGGAGTTCCCCTGCCGATGGGTACTCCGGTAGATTACCTAGGCAAAGAAGCCCACATTACCGAAGAAGCCCAACTGGTAGCCCAAGGCAAAATCACCGAAGCAGAACGCGAAAACAGATTGCTCCTGCGACAAGTGATGAAAGAAGCCGGCTTCCGCCCCCTGCCCAGCGAGTGGTGGCACTTCAACCGCGTAAGCAGGCAGACAGCAAAAGAAAGGTATCAGTTAATCCCCTAAACACATTTCTTGCTATCTTTGCAGCTTCATTCCAACAAGTCTTTATTATGGCATTGAACGAAGATACCCTCCGCTTTATCCGCATGCACCGCCCGGATGACGTACGCAGCCTCGCCCTGCAAGCCCGCCGATATCCTGCGGTAGACATGCCCGCCGCCATCACCCAGATAGCCGGCTGGCAGGTGGCACGGGAGAAAGTGCCGACATGGGCTGCAAACGAGCACATCCTCTACCCCGTCCACCTCTCCCTGGAACAATGCTCCTCGGAAGCCACGGCACGCTACAAAGCAGAAGTCATCGCAGAATCGGGAAGCCACCACGACACCCTTACCGACCTCACCGGGGGCTTCGGCATCGACTGTGCTTTTCTTTCCGCCTGCTTCCGCCGGGCCACCTACGTAGAGCGCCAAGAGCCACTTTGCCGGATAGCTTCGCACAACTTCCCCGCCCTCAGCCTGAATCATATCTCCGTCTGCCACGAAGACAGCGTCCGCCACCTGCAACAGATGCCGCCCGTGGACTGGATATTCATCGACCCCGCCCGTCGCGACGGCCACGGCGGGAAGACCGTTGCCATCGGCGACTGCGAGCCCGACGTCTCCGCCCTCGAAGAGCTGCTGCTGGAGAAGGCTCAACACGTACTGGTCAAGCTCTCCCCTATGCTCGACCTCACCCTTGCCCTGCACGACCTGAAGCACGTGCAAGAAGCCCGCATCGTCTCCGTAGGCAACGAATGCAAGGAATTGCTGCTTGTCCTGGGCCACGGCGAAAGTCTGTCGGCAGAAGATATTCCCATCCACTGCATCAACCTCACCAATGCCCCGGAACGTCAATCGCTCACCTTCACCCGCCGACAAGAGAAGGCCAGCGCCTGCCCCTGCACCCCCGCCCTGAAGTCTTATCTTTACGAGCCCAACGCCTCCATCCTGAAGGCGGGCGCCTTCCGCAGCACCTCCCATATATATAAGGTGGAAAAGTTGCACCCCAACAGCCACCTCTACACCTCCGACCGCTACATCGCCGACTTCCCCGGCCGGAAGTTCCGCATTACCGGCAGTTGCAGCCTCAACAAGAAAGAAGTAAAGGCGCTGCTCGGCACAGAGCAGAAAGCGAACCTCACCGTACGCAACTTCCCCGCCAGCGTAGCCGAACTGCGCAAGCGCCTGAAACTCGCCGAAGGCGGAGATATCTACCTCTTTGCCACCACGCTAGCCGATGAAAGAAAGTTGCTGGTACGCTGCCAGACTGTTGGCTAAGACAGCGGACATTGTTGGCTAAGACGAACAGCAATGCTGGCTAAGACGCGGAACACTGCTTCCTTCCGCCCATAACTCCCTTACCTTCGAGGTAGAACACTATACCCTTTACTGCACAAGATGCCATCTTGTGTAGCATAAGATGCCATCTTGAGCAGCATAAGATGCCATCTTGTGCAAGGAAGGCTATAGAGTTACAGATGAAAGGTAGTAATGGTTCAGATGAAAGGTAGTAATGGTTCAGATGAAAGCCTATAATGCTTCAGATGAGAAGCAAAGGAGTTACCGTCAAAAGAGAATAGACCCAAGACAAGTATCCCGCTTCTTCTTCCGGGAGGAGAAGCGATTCGTGCGGTTGCAACAAGCGGCAGTCAATTGGTCGCACGAAGACGGAACGTTTAAAAAAAACCGAAACACAAATGATATATTGGGTTGAAACTATTACTTTTGCATAACACGTTAAGCTTAAATCACTCGACAGCGTATGAAGGACAAACTAATATTTTTTATCACACTTCTTCTTTTCCTTTTGGAGGGAAGCCTTCTTTACTCGACGAATCCTGAACTCTTGTTCAAGAGATATCAGATGGCCGACGGATTGTCTAACAACACCGTATGGTGCGGTATTCAGGACAGCTACGGATTCATCTGGATAGGCACCAGCGACGGTTTGAATTGCTACGACGGCCTGCGTACCAAAATCTATCGCAACGTGCCCAGCGACACCTGCTCGCTGGGAAACAATTACGTCTGCTCACTGCTCGAGGCGGACGGGGACCTCTACGTAGGCACTAACTTGGGACTTTACCTCTACCATCGCTCCACCGACAACTTTTCACCGTTTCACAAGTCCACCAAATACGGCGTTCGTGTCAGTAGCGAAGTGAGGCGCATCATCAGCACCCGCAACGGCTTGATATGGATTGCCACCCTGGGACAGGGCGTATTTGTCTATAACCCCATCCGCGACGAACTGATACAAAGCAGCGTACATACCTCTTTTATATGGGACGTCTGCCAAGGCGCCGACGGGTATGTCTATGCCTCGTCCATGGACAACGGTTTGGTGTGCTTCAACGACGAAGGCACTTTTTTACGGAACTGCTGGGATGTATCTTCCCCTACGCGAGAGGGACAGGGAGAGAGACTGAATTGTCTCTTGAGCATCGGAGACAAGATTTGGTTTGCTATGGAGAACAATTTCATGGGCTATTACCGTCCGGAGGACGCTACTCTGCATACTTTCGACATCACCGCCCAAGGCTTCGGCTCCGTCCGCAGCCTGATGGAGTACGATGAACACCAACTGCTGCTGGGAACCGACAACGGACTCTATCTCTATGACCGCACCACGCAGCAGTTCCGCCGGGGCGATGCCGCCGGGGGATTATGGGCATTGAGCGATCCCACCGTCAATGCCTTGATGCGTGATGTTGAAGGCACGCTTTGGGTGATGACCTATGCGGGTGGGGTCAACTATATGCCCCGTCAGCTGAGGCGTTTCAACTACTACTCCATCCCTTTGCCGGACAATGCTTCGGATGCCGAAAAAGAAGTGGGACCCTTCTGCGAAGCTCCCGACGGACAAATATACGTGGGCACGCGCTCCGGTGTATGGCTATTCAATCCGCATACCGCCACCTTCTCGGGCGAAGTGTTCAGGCATCTGGGTATGCGCCGCGAGGTGCGTTGTCTGATGCTGGACGGCGACCGCCTTTGGATAGGCACCTACGGCGACGGATTGAAGGTGCTCAACCTCCAAACGGGAGCGGTAAAGAGCTATACCTACCAGCGCACCGTGCCCAATTCTATTTGCGGTAACGAGGTGCTGAGTCTTTGCAAAGACAACTACGGACATGTGTATGTGGGCACCGGCTGGGGACTGTGTTTCTATAATCCGGTAGCAGACAATTTCACGAGCGTCATCCACATCGGTTCCATGAATTCTGTCACCGACCTTCATACAGACCGTGCAGGCAATGTGTGGGCAGCCACCTCCAACAATGGTGTGTTTCGCCACATCCCCCGCGAGAGCTATTGGAAGCACTTCGAATATGTACGCGGCGATTCCACCGCCCTTACGAGTAATTCGGTCAACGTCTTATTTGAAGACAACGAAGGTACGATGTGGATAGGCACCAATGGCGGAGGACTTTGTTCCTTTGTTTCCGAAACCGAACGCTTTGTCCATTTCGACCCTACGGGCCGGCTGCTGCCCGACGGTGTGATTCATTCTATCGAGCAAGATGCCGACGGCAACCTCTGGATTGCGGGCAATTCAGGACTCTACCGCATCCATCCTGCTACTATGGATAATTTCCAGCTCTTCACGTTGGACGATGGGTTGCAGGGGAATCAGTTTACACCTCGCTCTTCGCTGGTATCTTCTATGGGGCGGTTGTATTTTGGCGGAACGGGTGGCTTCAACAGTTTCACGCCGAGCCGGTCCATCCACAACAGCTATCAACCGCCGGTGTACGTGGCCGGCATCAGCTTTCCGGACTGTCCCGACGAACAAGAGGCCAAGCGCTTATTGGGCTTGAACGCTCCCTTCTATCAGACCAGGCAAATAAAGCTTCCCTACGCCCGCAACAGCTTTACGCTTCGCTTTGTGGCATTGAGCTACGAAATGCCCAACAAGAACCGTTATACCTATCAGCTGAAGGGGGTAGACAAGGAGCCGATTGCCGCCACTGCGAGCAACGTGGCCCATTACACCCATTTGGCGCCTGGCGAGTATGAATTTGTGGTTCGAGGCTCCAACAACGACCTTTGCTGGAATCCCGAGCCTGCCACGCTGCACATTATCATCACTCCCCCGTGGTGGCTTTCCACGGAGGCCAAGCTGATATATACGTTGCTTTTTATGAGCTGCGTCTTTGCCGTAGCCTATCAGTGGAATCAGTATGTCAAGCGGAAATACAAGCTCCGCATGGAGAGGTTTAAGGCCGGTAAGGAGCAGGAACTTTATAAGCAGAAAATCAATTTCTTCGTCAATTTGGTGCACGAGGTGCGCACGCCTCTCAGCCTCATTCGCCTGCCTTTGGAGAAGTTGCAGGAGGCGACGGTTACAGCCGGCGAGAATAAATACATTGCTATCATCGAGAAGAACGTCAATTACCTATTGGGCATCACCACGCAACTGCTCGACTTCCAGAAGATGGAGAACGGAGCGTTGCAGCTAAACCTGCAATCCACCCACCTTCAACCGCTGCTCACTCAAATTTATAATCAGTTTGTGGATGCTGCCGCGTTGAAAGGCATAGCAATGCGGATAGATATGCCTGCCGAAGAGGTGCGTACCCGGCTGGATGCCGAGAAGATAAATAAGGTAGTAGTCAATCTGCTGAGCAACGCATTGAAGTATGCCCATAGTTCCATCGAAGTCACCTTGTCGACAGAGAAAGAGAAAATCTTCATCATCGTGAGTGACGACGGTGCGGGCGTGCCGCGTCCGCAGCAGGACAAAATCTTTGAGGCATTCTATCAGTCGCCGGATGACCCCGTGGCCACCACCGGCACTGGCATAGGGTTGGCCTTCTCCCGTTCTTTGGCCGAGGCTCACGGTGGCACGCTCACTTTCAGCGAGCGTGAAGGCGGAGGATCATCATTCATACTTTATCTACCCCTATCGGTGACTGCCGAAGGAGTGGAGCAGGCCGAGACTTCACCCGTAGAGTACATTGGGGATGACCGGACAGAGGAAGAAACAGAAGCAATGACTTCCGAATTTGGAGACAAGCGGTTCACCGTACTGCTGGTGGAAGACAATGTGGAGCTGCTCCACCTCACGCAAGAGTCACTGCGCACCTGGTTCAAGGTGCTTTGTGCCACCAATGGTGTAAAAGCATTGGAGGTATTGGATCGTGAAAGTGTAGATGTGATAGTGAGCGATGTGATGATGCCCCAAATGGACGGTATTGAACTGTGCCGACGTGTGAAGCAAGACTTTGCCTACTCGCACATCCCATTGATATTGCTTACTGCCAAAACCACACTGGAGAGCAAGGTGGAAGGTATGGAGAGCGGAGCCGATGCCTACATAGAGAAGCCTTTCTCCCTCAAACAGCTGCGCAGGCAGATAGAAAACCTGTTGAAGCTACGCTTGGAGTTCCATAAGAAGATGAGTAAAGTCGTGGGCAGTTCGGTATCGCCTATCGCCGACGATGCCTTGTCGCAGCGCGATGTGGAATTCTTGGAGAAGATAAACTCCGTATTGCAACTCCAATTGGCCGATGAGAACTTCTCAATGGACTCCTTCGCCGATGAGATGAACATGAGCCGTTCCAGCTTCTTCCGAAAAATCAAGGCACTCTCGGGCATGTCACCAGCCGATTACGTGAAGAACTTCCGGCTGAACAAGACTGCCGAACTGATAGCGAGCGGCATGCGCATCTCCGAGGCTGCCGAGCAGTTGGGCTTCACCTCTTCCTCCTATTTTGCCAAGTGCTTCAAGGCAAAGTTTGGTGTGCTGCCCAAGGATTATCAGTCGAGATTATTGGAGTAGGTGATTTTCGGTACGAACTGCGGCGGCTAATTTGCAGGCTTAGCCAGCATCGTCCCTTCTTTTTGCGGGACGCCCAGTACCGGCATACCTTCCGCATCCCAACCAATCTTTTGCAGATGGATGCACCGGTGGTTATTAGAAAATATATCGTGTAGCGTGTGGTGGACATGATAGAGCATAAACCACTCTTCACCGTTGGGTGAGGGTACGAACGATACATTCCCCGGTCCGTAAACCTCATTCTCGGGTGCTTGCGTAAATACAGGCTCGCTCCGTTTCTTCCATGATTCCGGGCAGAGCAGGTCGCTGTCCGCATCGGCTTCCAAGAGCCCAAGACTATAAAAAGGAGTCCAAGTTGCACTGGCAGAATAGTAAATCAATAGTTTGTCGCCATTCTTAGAACGAAAAAAGCAGGGTGCTTCATTCACGTGGATGGGATAACCGCTCTTGCTGCCATCTATGCTAATCCATTGGCATTCCCATTCAAGGTCGGGACGGGAAATCAGAACGCGCTCCGATGCCAGCGTCCATGGATTCTTCATTTCGGCAATGTAGATGCACTGCGTCTCTTGATATGCCCTTCGGCTGGGCCATCCGCTCCAAATGAGATAGCGTTTGCCACGGTGCTCAAACGAACTGGCATGAATGGCCCAATTGTTGCCTGCATCGGTTGCCACCCGTCCTTTCATTACAAACTCTCCCTCCAAGGGAGTGGGTGAGTCATTTTCCAATACATAGATTTGATGATTGTCCGTATTACCATCATCCGCACAATAATAGATGTACCATTTGCCATCTATCCACTCTATCCGGGGTGACCACAAGTGATAGGCATTCAATGAATCTTTCGGAAACCATACATCTTTCTTCCTTGCCTTTTCCAATTGGGTTATATCATCAGTCTCCCACAACGTAATGCGGTCGTGTACGGTTTGCGTATAGTAGTATTTCCCATCTTTGAATATGGCCCATGGCTCTGGTCCCCAAAAGATATGGTTTACATACATAGTGGTTGAATCAATAGCTTCTGCTTGTTCTGCTTTCTTGTATTGGCAGGAGGAGGTACAAACCGTAGAGAGTATAAAAAGCAAGTAAAGTAGATTTTTCATAGTGCTTTTCCTAATAATGATGTTCGTTACAAAGGAAACAAAATCTCTGCAAAAGGACAAATAAAAGTAAAAGTATCCTCGTTTGCTTCTGTCTTTTCTCCCTCTGTTGTATTTTGAACAATTCTTTCCCTTTATTGATCTTCAATTATCCTAACGCTATCGCACTTTGCCCATACATTTACAGCGCTTTATTGATGTTTGTGTTAGACAATGCACATATTTTAATTTTAAAATCGTTTTATTATGAAGAACAAGAAAAGATGTTTAAAGGCATTTTGTTTGCTTGCTTTGCTTAGTTGTCTCATCGGCTGTAAAGACGATGATATAAAGAAAGATTCGACGGCATTCAATAACAATTTGCCTATTGAGATTGTGGGTTTTGAACCACAAGAAGTGACTTCTCGTTCGCAATTTCTTATCTACGGGAAGAATTTCGGGAATGATCCCTCTTTAGTGAATCTGAAATTAGGAGGGGTGGAAACAAAAGTGGTGAATTGTAACAACGAATGCCTCTATTGTATGATTCCGCGTAATTCGAACAGAGGAACTATTGAAATCTCTATTGGCGACCAGACTGCCATGGCCGAAGAAAGGTTCACTTACATTTCTAATACGCAGGTTACCACCTTGTGTGGCTATGTGGACGAGACAGGACGTTATGAAGTGAAGGATGGTTCGTTTGATGAATGTGGCATGAACAATCCCTCTTGGCTCAGTATTGACCCTAAAAATCCGAATCATATTTATATGATTGAAGAAGCGAACAGCATTCGCTTGATAGATATGGAGAAAAAGGAGATGTCCACTGTAATAACGATAGGACAGATGAATATTACGAGTCCGCGTAATTTGAGCTGGAGTGTGACCGGTGATACGCTGTTTGTGAACAACTGGGCAGACTGGGAAGCAGCCCCCATATCCATTACCATGCTTCTGCGGAAAGAAGATTTTAAAAAGCCACATGTACTTCTTTCCGGTTGGAATCACGTTATATCAGTAAGTGTACATCCCCAAACCGGCGACATCTATTTTTGTCAAGAGTCTGATGGCGGCGTTTATCGCTATACCATGTCCACCGGAGAGGTGTCTCGAATGTTCACGGTGGGAGGATCCTGGATATGGATATATCCTTATTTCCACCCATCGGGCGATTTTGCCTATATCATTCGCCCGCGTGATGGTGTTATCTTAAAATCACATTTCAATAGAGAAACCAAAGAATTGGAATACCCCTCTGTTTTTGCCGGAAACTGGAATTGGGGGCATAAAGAGGGAGTAGGAACCAATGCCAGTTTGGGAGTTCTGTGGCAAGGAGCCTTTGTGGAAAACGACGAGTATGTAGTTCAACATAAAGAAGATACATTCGACTTCTATGTAGCTGATGGTGAATTATGGGGAACGCATCCGGGAGATTTGATATGGCGGATTTCTCCTACGGCAGAAGCAGTTCGTTATGCCGGTCGTGGAAGCACGGCAATGGATGGCAATCATTGGGGCTATGTAGACGGTGATTTGCTGAAGGAAGTCCGTTTCGATGGACCGCACAGCATTGCATACGATGAGGCAAATAAAATCTTCTACATCGGTGACCAATATAACCACCGTATTCGTCAGATCATTGTTGAATAATTAAATCTTATACAAATTATGAAGCAAAAACTATGGGCTATCGTAACCTTCTTATATTGTTTTACGTTAGGTATAGCTGCCCAGCAAACTAATCAAAAACAGATTGTGGTATCCGGTGTGGTGACCGATACCAATAGAGAGCCATTGATTGGTGCCAATGTGACGGTGAAGAATGTGCCGGGATTGGGTGCCATCACCAATGTCGATGGTAAGTTCACCATCAAGATGCAACCCTATAACCGTTTAGTGTTCTCGTACATAGGTTTTGAGACACAAGAAATCCTGGTAAAAGAAGAGCACACCATCAATGTGGTGATGCAGGAAAATACGGAAACGGCATTGGACGAGGTGGTGATTACCGCTACCGGTGCCCAGAAGAAACTGACTGTGACGGGCGCTGTCACCACCCTCAATGTGGATATGCTGAAGGCATCGCCTTCGGGCAGCATCTCCAACTCATTGGCAGGGAACGTGGCTGGTGTGATAGCCCGTCAGACCAGTGGCCAGCCGGGTAAGAATGTTTCTGAATTCTGGATTCGCGGTATCTCTACCTTTGGAGCCGGTGCAGGTGCATTGGTGTTGGTAGACGGATTTGAACGCGACATGAACGAACTGAACTACGAAGACATTGAGTCGTTTACCGTACTGAAGGATGCTTCCGAAACTGCTATCTACGGTTCACGGGGTGCCAACGGCGTGGTTTTGATCACCACCCGCCGCGGTAAGGTGGATAAAATCACCATTGATGCCAAAGTGGAAACCATGTATAACACCCGTACTATTACTCCCGACTTTGTAAACGGTATCACCTACGCCTATATGGCCAACGAGGCTCGTCGCACGCGTAACCTTGAACCGATTTATACTGGCAACGAACTGAAAATATTGGAACAGGGCCTCGACCCCGATTTGTTGCCCAATGTAGACTGGATGGACGAATTGCTGAAAAAAAGTGCTATGAGCTATCGTGCCACGTTGAACCTGAGCGGTGGTGGACAGAATGCACGCTACTTTGTTTCCGCCAGTTACCTTGACGAAGGCGGTATGTACAAGGTGGACAAGTCCATGAAAGACTACAACACCAACAGTAATGCCAAGCGTTGGAACTACCGTATGAATGCGGACATTAATATCACCAAGACCACACTCTTGCAGGTAGGCATCGGTGGAGCGTTGAAGAAGATGAACGAAAGTGGATTGACTTCCGACCAAATTTGGCAAAGCCTGATGTTCCAAACTCCTACCAGTATGCCTAAGATGTATTCCAACGGCTATGTGCCTACTGATGCCAACGGTAACCTCAACCCCTGGGTAGCCTCCACTCAATGCGGGTACAACGAACAGTGGTGGAACAACATCCAGACCAATGTTACGCTGAACCAAAAACTGGACTTCATCACCAAAGGTCTGAACTTCATAGGTCGTTTTGGCTTCGACACGGATAACTACAATTTTATCCGTCGCTTTAAATGTCCGGAGCTGTGGAGTGCCGACCGCTATAGAAAGGATGACGGCTCCATCAATTTCAACCGTATACAAAAAGAGCAGGTGATGGAACAGACTTCAGGCAATAGTGGTGAACGCAAGGAATATATTGAAGCGGAACTTCAGTATAACCGCAACTTCCAGAAACACATGTTGAGCGGTACCTTGAAATTCTCGCAAGACTCCAAGGTGAGAACCCAAGAAATCGGTACGGAAATCGTAAACTCGCTTCCTTTCCGCCACATGGGATTGGCAGGTCGCATTGCATACAACTGGAATTATCGCTATTTCTTGAACTTCAACTTCGGCTATACGGGATCTGAGAATTTCGCTTCCGGTCATCAGTTTGGTTTCTTCCCCGCCTATTCGGCAGCTTGGAACATTGCCGAAGAACCCATTGTCAAGAAAAACCTGAAGTGGATGAATATGTTCAAAGTGCGTTATTCATGGGGTAAGGTAGGTAATGACAAAATGTACGAAGCCGATGGCACTCAAATACGTTTCCCATATCTCTACACCATAGGTTATGGCGGCATTCCCAATCTTTGGGGAGATAATAACGGATATTATTCTGCACTGGGAGGATATAACTGGGCGGATTATGGCTATGGAAGTCCTGGCACCACCATTTTCCAAGGTTTGCGCTACACCTCGTATGCCAATCCGGGTGTGACTTGGGAAATCGCCTCCAAGCACGATGTCGGTTTGGACATGAGCATCTTTGATGACAAATTTATGCTGACTGTGGATTATTTCCACGAAAACCGTAAAGGCATCTTCATGTATCGTAACTTCCTGCCCGCTACAGCAGGCATTGAGGGAGGTATGACCAACCCTCGGGCCAATGTAGGTGAAGTTCTTTCACAAGGTGTGGACGGAAACTTGACCTACAAGCAACAGATAGGAAAAGTGACTTTGACCGCTCGTGCCAACGCCACCCTCTCCAAAAATGAAGTGAAGGAAAAGGATGAACAAGAGAATATCTATCCCTATTTGATGGAGCGCGGTTATCGCGTGAATCAAGCTAAAGGGCTCGTGGCACTGGGCTTGTTCAAGGACTACGACGACATTCGCAACAGTCCTAAGCAGACCTTCGGCGACTATATGCCGGGTGACATCAAATATAAGGACATCAATGGCGATGGCATCATCAATGATCTAGATCAAGTAGCTGTGGGTGCCACTACCGTGCCCAACTTGATTTACGGTATGGGTGTTTCCGCACAATGGAAGGGTTTAGACGTGAATGTACACTTTCAAGGAGCCGGAAAATCTTCATTCTTCATCAATGGTGAGGGTGTACGTCCATTTGCCAGCGGAAACCGTGGTAACTTCTATAAAGAGGTTATAGCCCACCGTTGGATTTCGAGAGAAGAATCGGGGACGGAGGCTACAGAAGACCCTAATGCCCAATATCCGCGTTTGAGCTATGGTTACAACAACAATAACAACCGCAACTCTTCTTATTGGTTGCGCAACGGCTCTTACCTGCGCCTCAAAACGTTGGAAGTGGGTTATACGCTTCCCAAGAAATTGACAAACAGAATACACTTCAACAACATCCGTATCTATGTGATTGGCACCAATCTACTCACTTGGTCCAAATTCAAGATGTGGGATCCGGAGATGAACAGTAGCAACGGTGCGGCCTATCCGTTGGCCAAATCTGTTACTATGGGATTAAATGTTAACTTATAACAAGATAGAAATATGAAATGGTTATATAATACAGCTATCACACTCTTTGCTGCGGGATGCCTCACAGCATGTAGTGATTATTTGGAGGTGGATTCCAACTTCAAAGACCGCCTGACAATAGAAAAAGTATTTACCGACAGAGATTATACGGATGCATGGCTTTCCAATACCTATTCTTTTCTGCGAGGTCAGAATCAGGATATAGGTGGTAAAGAGACCGTACCGACAAACTTTGCCGATGACATCTATTGGGCAGACTGGAATGACCTGGGAAATGGTAAGAACACCAATGGCAGTTATTATTCTTATTTCCGAAATGTGCAATACGACGAAAATTGGTATAACGACACCTACAAGTCAAGTTACTTGGGTATAAACAAAGCTTGTGTTTTTCTCAACAATATCCACATGAACCAGCAACTCACAGAAGAGGAACGTGCCGACTATGCAGCACAGGCTCGCTTTGTACGCGCCTATTACTACTGGCTGCTGTTGCGTAAATACGGTCCCATTCCCTTGATTCCCGATGAAGGAGAAGACTATATGCAGGACTATGACGGCTTAGCTCGTCCGCGCAACACCTACGATGAGTGTGTGGAATACATCACTACTGAACTGGTTAAAGCGGCGCAAGACCTTCCGTTGGAGCGTGGAACCAACAACATCGCACGCCCCACCCGTGGAGCTGCGTTGGCCGCCCGCGCCAAAGTTCTCTTGTATGCCGCCAGTCCGTTGATGAACGGCAATACTGATGCATACGCCAATCTACTGGTAGACGACAAGGGCAACCGCCTGCTATCTGCCGAATATGATGAAGAAAAATGGGCAAAAGCAGCCGCTGCTGCTCGCGACGTAATGGAACTGCCGGGAAGCAACAACGGTCGTCGCTATCAGTTGTACGTGAAGAGCCGTACAACAAGTGGCGGAACGGAAGAGTATCCGGAAACGATTGAACCGTATAAAGATGGAAATTTCTCCGAAAAAAGCTGGCCGTATGGATATGCCGACATTGATCCGTTTGAGTCCTATCGCTCGGTGTTCAATGGTGAACTCTCTGCTTCTGAAAATCCGGAGCTGATCTTTTCACGTGTGGATAATATTACGGTGGATAACAATTCGGGAGGAATCACTTCACCGGATGGCATTGCAAACATGGTACTCCACCAATTGCCCACCGTGGCGGGAGGATGGAACATGCACGGAATGACCCAAAAGCAGTGTGACGCCTATTATATGAACGACGGTAAGGATTGTCCGGGCAAGGATAAAGAGATAGGAAGAGGGGACGGCAGCAATCGACTGACCGGCTATGTGACTCCCGATGATGTGAATGCCGGCCTATACAAGCCTTTGCGTGCGGGTGTGTCTTTGCAATACGCCAACCGTGAACCTCGTTTTTACGCATCAGTAGGTTTCAATGGCAGCGTATGGAACATGACCTCATTTGGTAACAAGCAGGGAGCTGCCCAACCTAATCAGCAAGTGTGGTACTACCGTGGAACTTCGGAAGGATACAACGGTCAGAATCGCATATTTACAGGCATCGGTATCAAGAAGTATGTGAATCCTTATGATGCCAAATATCAGAATGAGCTTTTATACAGACCGAAGGCAGAGCCGGCCATTCGCTATGCGGAAATTCTGCTGATTTATGCCGAGGCATTGAATGAACTGGAAAAAGGCTACGAAATTCCCTCATGGGATGGCAGTACCACCTACGCCATTCGTCGCGATGTGGACGAGATAAAAAAAGGCATTCAGCCTATCCGCATCCGTGCCGGTGTGCCCGACTATTCATCTGCCGAATATCAGGACAAAGAGCTATTCCGAAAGAAACTGAAACGCGAACGTCAGATAGAGTTGATGGGCGAGAATCATCGCTATTATGACTTGAGACGCTGGAAGACAGATGCCGTAACAGAGGAGGAAACGTTGATTTACGGATGTAACATGCTGATGGATGAAGGGCACAAAGATCTATTCCATACACCGGTGCCCATCATGTCATTACCGGTTCGCTTTGTGGAGAAGAGCTATTTCTGGCCGTTTAGTCACGAGCAATTGCAACGCAACAAACGTCTGACTCAAAATCCAGGATGGACTTATTATGATTAATCTTAATATAAGAACGAATATGAAGAACAGAATATATTATCCGTTATTCGCTGTGTTGCTGCTCTTGGTGGGCACGGCTTGTAATGATGAATGGACCGATGAACAATATGAACATTACGTTTCGTTCAAGGCTCCGATGGACTATGCGAGAGGCGTAACCGATATTTATGTGAAATACAAGCCGGATGGTGCGGTGACCTACAAGCTACCGGTCATCATGAGCGGTTCCACCCTGCCCGGACACGACACGGAAGTGCAGGTAGCGATAGACTCGGACACACTGAAAAACATAAACTGGGAGTATTTCCACAATCGCACGGACTTATACTACAAGGAGCTTACCGACAATTACTACGACATGGATTGCATGAGCGTGATGATTCCGGCCGGTGAGTGCATGGGGCTGTTGGATATCAATTTCAAATTGGGCGGCATAGACCTGGTGGACAAATGGGTACTTCCGCTTACAATTAAAGACAGCCCCACGGGTCAGTACACACCTCATCCCCGAAAGAACTACAAGAAAGCGTTGCTGCGGGTCATTCCTTTCAACGATTATTCCGGAACCTATTCAACCACCACCATGGAAGTGGGTTTTGCCGATGGAGGCACCAAGATGTCATCCAGTACACGCACGGCATTTGTGGTAGACGAGCATTCCGTATTCTTCTATGCAGGTTTGATAAATGAGGAAGAGTTGGATCGTGGAAAGTATAAGATTGTCTTCAGACTGAACGATGATGGCACAGTTGCGCTTTTTGCACCGGATAAAGATATTCATTTCAGTTCCTTGCGAAATCCGACATGGAAATTGACGGAAAGAATGGACGTATCGTTACCATATCTGAAGCACAAGACGATTACAATAGAGAATTTTAAATATGAATTCGATGATGTCACTTCCGTTCCGGGTACTCCTATCAAATACGTGGTCGAAGGAACCGTGAATATGGAACGCAAAATCAACATTCAGATTCCGGATGAAGATCAGGCCATCGAATGGTGATGAATGATTTTTCAGATACGGATAAGGCGGATAAGACAGATAAAAGAATCCGCTTTATCCTGCGTCTGAAAAGTCAATCATGAGTTATTAATTCAAAACAACTTTTAATTGATAAATGGAAGAAATGAAGAAATTCAGCTTGTTGTTCATCGGCTTATTCGCCGTAGTTTCCCTATGGGCGTGCAGCAAAGAGGATTCATTGCCCGATGTCGCCGGCGTTGAAATCCCTGAAGATAGAAAGAATGAAGATATTGTGTCAGTCATTGATTATGGCGTCAAGAATGATGGCTCCCTCATAGGCTCCAAACTGAACGATTTAGTCAGTCAATCCTACGGGAAAACGCTCTTTTTCCCCGCCGGAACCTATAACCTGACAGAACCCATCGTGTTGCCATTGGAATACACCAAGAATGTAAACCTTCTGTTCGACAAGAACGCAACCGTCAAATGCGATGTCCATTTGGATGCGCTGATCAAAGTCGGCTATTCCGAAATCTATTTCACAGACGTTACCCATCGCCGCTTTTCCTACATCGAAGGAGGAATTCTGGATTGCTACAATGCCGACAACGGTATCCTGCTTAACGGTAGAAAGCAGTTGGTGCAGATACGCACCATGAGTTTGGTGCGAGGACGAAACACGCACATACGCATACATATACCGGAGGAAATTGAAGCTTGGGGATATGGCAGTTCGGATACCAAAATAGACAATGTGACCATTATGGGTATTTCATCAAATGATGACGTATACGGTATCTATATAGACCGGGATTGTAATGATTGCAAAATCTCAGACACCTTTATCTATGCCACAAAAGAAGCCTTTGTGACGAAATCGGCCGGCCATATATTGAACAACATACACATCCTGTCCTGGGACACTACCGGAGGCACCCATCTTGAGGATGGCAAGAACTATTATTCTACGATTGGAATCCACGTAGCTTGCAGTGGCTTCTTTGCATTCAATCAAGTCTATTACGATACGATTGAAAGGGGAATCGTAGTAGACAAAGGATGCAATCCCGATTTGATGCTGGACCAACAAATATACTTCTCCTATATAGATAATTTTGGTAAGAATTTTGTCCAAGCAGAAGGCAACAATCCGGATATGAAGGTGAAATTGTCTAATTCTACTTTTACCCTGTTGAATAGCAATTTTAAGATCTTGGATTGCCCTGCCGACTTGGTGGGATGGGATATTACGGATAAATTCTCTTTCTTGAATTGTGTCGTTACGAATTCATGGCGTTTGAATCCTTATGAAACGACTTTGCTGCAGAGACTCAGAGGCGTAACTTCTGATGGAATTATATGGTCAAATCTAACTGATTACGACACCAATTGGACTGTATTGGGAGCAGTTGTATCTTCTCCAATGCGCAATTCCCTTGAGATAGATTTAGCTGATAATTTGACTGCTAAACTTAATTTCTTGTTTAAAGGCACTGAACCTCTTTTACAAGATTATGAAGTGCGTGGAGAGGGAGCGGAAAATATAGAGCTTGGATATGCCGTTTCCGGTCACTTCTGTGTATTACTGTTCAGGACGAAGAAGAAGGCTTCTTACAATCCTAACATCTACGACATTTTGGGTGCCGGGCGTTTTATGCCTACTCCTTATAAAGGCATAAAATATACGCCTGCCGATTATGGGGTAAGCGATTCGGACATCAAGGTTTGGTCTCGTTGATTTAGACCGTAAGGAAGTTTATTTGAATTTGAAATAGGTATCACAATACATCATTAATCAATACACATGAATTTGAAAATTTTATTTGTAGCAGCCTTGCTGGCTACCGGAGCGGCGTTTCAGGCAAATGCCGCCGACACACCCCGCAAAGAGTATCCCCGTCCGCAATTTGAACGTAGAGCGTGGGTGAACCTGAATGGAGAGTGGGACTATACTTTCGACTTTTCCAACTCCGGTATCGAGCGGGGACTGGAGAAGGCCACCACGTTCGATGGAAAGATAACAGTGCCTTTCTGCCCCGAGAGCAAACTTTCAGGGGTGGGACACAAGGACTTTATTAACCACATTTGGTATCACCGCACCCTCAACATTCCGCAGGAGTGGAGTGGCAAGAATGTACTGCTCAATTTTGGGGCAGTTTATTACAACTCGGAGATTTACATTGATGGCAAGTTTGCCGCCCGTCACTTTGGGGGTAGTTCCTCTTTCAGCGTAGACATCACTCCGTTGGTCACTCCGGGCAAGGCGCATCACTTGGTGGTGCGTGCGAGTAGCGACGTGCGTTCGGGGATGCAGAGTGCAGGCAAACAGTGCTTGCAACATACACCTTCCGGTCCCAACTACACCCGTACCACGGGCATTTGGCAGACGGTATGGATGGAAGCGGTATCTCCCGCAGCCTTGCAGTCAGCACATGTCATTACCGACATCGATCAAGGGCAAATTGTGGTTCTTCCCCGATTCTATAAAGACAGCAAAGGCACTTTGAAGATTACCGTGAAAGAGGGCAACAAAGTAGTGGCAAAAGCCGATGTAAAAGCCATGAACAGTTCTGTAGCCGTGCTTTCCTTGAAGAAAGCCAAACTCTGGAGTCCGGAATCCCCGTTCCTCTACGACCTCTCTTACCGATTGGTAGACGAAGCAGGCAAAGTGGTGGACGAGGTGAGCTCCTACGTAGGTATGCGCAAGGTACACATCGAAGGAAACAAAATCTATCTGAACAATCAACCTTATTACCAGCGTTTGGTACTCGACCAAGGCTTTTATCCGGATGGCATCTGGACTGCTCCGAGCGATGAAGCCTTGAAGCGTGATATCGAACTCTCCATGGCTGCCGGATTCAACGGTGCCCGCCTGCATCAGAAGGCGTTTGAGGAACGCTTTTACTATTGGGCAGACCGTTTGGGCTATCTCACTTGGGGCGAAGCTCCCAGTTGGGGCATGGATGCCAACAGCGTGGAGGTTGCCCGCAACTTCCTCACGGAGTGGAGCGAATTAGTGAAACGCGACCGCAACCATCCCTCCCTGCTGATATGGACACCGATGAACGAAGAATGGTGGGCGGACAAAGTGCAATATCCTCGTTTTGTGGCAGATGTCTATGACCTCACCAAGGCTCTCGACCCCACCCGTCCGGTGAACGATGCCAGCGGCGGTTGCCACATCAAGACCGACCTTTGGACGGTGCACCATTACGAACAAGACCCGGCCAAACTGAAAGACGCCATTTATAAGGACGGTGTTTTCTTCAAGACCCAGGATAGCCCGTTGGCTCCCCGTCAGCTGAACATCGGCTTCAATGCATTGCGCGACAACAACTATTATACTTTCCCCGAGTATGACGGCAAAATACCTTTCCTCATCGATGAAGTGGGCGGCATCAAGTGGGCAAAAGGACAAGAAGACTCGCAAACCGAAAGTTGGGGCTACGGTGTGCCTCCGAAGTCGATAGCGGAATTTCTGCAACGCTTGGAAGGCCAGATGCGTTCGGTATTGGAATTGCACGAACACGTGTGGGGCTATTGCTATACGCAGCTCACCGATGTGGAGCAGGAACAGAACGGTATCTATTATTACGACCGCACACCGAAGTTCGACATGAAGCGGATACATGCCGTGTTCAGTCAGAATCCATTTTAGTTAACGAGTTTATAAATCATTCATATCATGTTGAAACAACTTATCACACTTTTGCTGATAACATCAGCTTGTTTATTCACTTCTTGCACCCCGACCAGCACACAGGAGATTTCTATTCTACCCACTCCCGTCAGTATGATCCGGCAACAAGGCGCGTTCGTCCTCCGGGATGGAGTGGCAATCGGAGTGTCCGATTCAGCACTCTTGCCGGCAGCCGGATATTTGCAGGAAGTTCTGGGGCATGCCGTGACCTCGTCTGTTGAAGTGGTCGGCACTGAGAACCGTACTGCTATCCGGTTGCAATTGATGAACGGTTGCGGAAAGCCCAACTCTTATAAACTGCACGTTGCTCCCGACAGAATTTATGTAGAGGCAGAAGACTGTTCGGGCATCGTTTCGGCCATCTCTACCATTCGTCAGTTGCTTCCTCCCGAAATAGAGAGACCCGGTGCAAAGCGTACTTTTTCCATTCCCGCCGTGCAGATAGAAGATGCTCCTCGATTTGAGTGGCGCGGATTTATGCTGGATGCTTCCCGTCACTTTTGGAGTAAGGAGGAAGTGAAGCATGTGCTCGATTTGATGGCTCTCTATAAGCTGAACAAATTTCATTGGCACCTCACCGATGACCAAGGTTGGCGTATAGAGATAAAGAGGTATCCGGCATTGACCGAGAAAGAGAGCTGGAGAAAACTTCATGCCTTGGATCGCATTTGCATGGAGCGTGCAGCGAAGGAGGATGACAAGAACCTGCTGGTTCCTGCCGACAAAATGCGAACAGTAGATGGGGACACGCTCTATGGCGGTTATTACACACAAGAGGATGTCAGAGAGATTGTGGCATACGCTGCCGGAAGGGGCATCGACGTGATTCCGGAAATAGACATGCCAGGGCACTTCCTGGCTGCCATCAATCAGTACCCCGAACTGGCGTGTGACGGATTGCAACGCTGGGGCGAAGTATACTCTTCTCCCATCTGTCTAGGCAAAGATGCAACACTGGAGTTTTGCCAAAACGTCTATAAGGAGATTTTCAGCCTATTTCCTTACGAATATGTGCATATTGGCGGCGATGAGGTGGACAAATCCAATTGGGAGAAATGTACTCATTGCCAAAAACGCGTGCGTGAAGAGAAACTCACTTCGACGGAAGCCCTTCAGGCATGGTTCATCCGCAATATGGAGCAGTTCTTCCGGGCCAACGGAAAGAAGTTAGTGGGCTGGGATGAAGTGGTAGAGGACGGACTTTCGCAGGATGCCGCATTCTGCTGGTGGAGAGGCTGGGCAAAGGAATCATTGCCCACGGCAACTGCAAACAAGCAGAAAGTAATTGCTTGCACCAACGAATTTTTCTATTTCGACTACACACAAGATAAAAATTCGGTGAAGAATCTTGTCGGCTTTGACCCATGTGCAGACCCGCGCCTCTCTGATGAACAAAAAGAATATGTTTGGGGCGTGCAGGCCAACCTTTGGACGGAATGGATACCCACGCTGAGCCGGTTGGAATATCAAGCTCTGCCCCGCATGATGGTATTGAGCGAGATTGCTTGGGAAGCCCCTGAAGTTCGTGCCTCGTTCGATGGGTTCTATCAGCGTTTGGCTTCCCAGTTCAAACGTTTGGACGTGATGGGGGTGAGCTATCGCATACCCGACTTGCAGGGATGCCATCAGATAAATGCATTTGTGGATGAGGCCGTGGTGAAGGTTACTTGTCCGTTGGCCGGTGTTAACATCCGTTACACCACGGATGGAAGCATCCCTACCAGCGAATCGGCACTCTATCCGGGTGAGCTGAAAATCACAGAAAGCACAGACTTCACTTTCCGCACGTTCCGCCCGGATGGTTCCTACTCGGATGTGCTGCGTGCCCGTTATGTGAAGGCTCCATACACAGAAGCCGTAGCGGCTCCTGCCAACTTGCAAAAGGGGTTGAAGGCCGTTTGGTATGCTTACCGTGGGGATCGCTGCGCAAACATCGAAACGGGTCACGTGAAAGGCGAGTATGTGTTAGATTCCATTTCCATTCCTCAAGAGGTGAAAGGGGATAAGGGATTTATAATGACCGGCTATTTGGAAGTCCCGGCCGATGACATCTATACTTTCTCCATCTTGAGTGACGATGGCTGCACATTGCAACTGGACGGAGAAATGTTAGGTGAAAGCGATGGTCCGCACTCCCCCATCGAGATTGTGGTGCAAAAGGCACTGAAAGCCGGATTGCATCCCATAGAATTCCGTTATTTCGACTGGAACGAAGGTGTTCTGCAATTTGAAATATCCAGAGACGAAGCCAATGCACAGGACGTTCGCTTCTTCCATTAGCAGAGCGCATGAAATTAAAATAGAATAAGCATGAAAAAGTTAGTATTAGGAATGCTTCTTGGGCTGTCGATGGTGTCTTGTGCTTCGCAAGGCGAAAACAGCGAAATGAACAGCTATATCAGCTCCTTGATGGAACGGATGACCCTCCAGGAGAAACTCGGTCAGCTAAACCTGCCTTCGGGCGGCGACTTGGTGACCGGCAATGTAAACAGCGGTGAACTCTCCGAGTTGGTTCGCGAGGGACGCATCGGTGGCTTCTTCAACGTGAAGGGCGTGGAGAAGATTGCAGCGTTACAACGTTTGGCGGTCGATTCCACACGTTTGTGCATCCCCTTGTTGGTGGGTGCCGATGTCATCCACGGTTACGAAACCATTTTCCCTATACCCTTGGCCCTCTCGTGCAGCTGGGACACCGCCGCCGTGGAGCGCATGGCGCGTGTCTCAGCCGTGGAAGCCAGTGCCAACGGCATCGGCTGGACGTTCAGCCCCATGGTGGACATCTGCCGTGATGCCCGCTGGGGACGCATTGCTGAAGGCAGCGGCGAAGACCCATACCTGGGCTCGCTGATGGCGAAAGCCTATGTGCGCGGCTATCAGGGCAACGGGATGCAGGGTAAGGACGAGATACTCTCCTGCGTAAAGCACTTCGCATTGTATGGCGCATCCGAGTCGGGACTGGACTACAACGTGGTGGACATGAGTCGTCAACGCATGTACAATGAATACCTCCCTCCTTATAGAGCAGCCGTGGAAGCAGGCGTGGGCACCGTGATGAGTTCGTTCAACGTGGTGGACGGCATACCTGCCACTGCCAATAAGTGGCTACTCACCGACCTGCTTCGCCACGAATGGGGCTTCAACGGCATGGTGGTAACCGACTATGCCTCTATTGCAGAAATGTCCGTCTATGGTGTGGCTCCCTTGAAAGAAGCTTCCGTCCGTGCCCTTGCCGCCGGAACGGACATGGATATGTGCTCCAATGGTTTCCTTGGTACCTTGGAAGAGTCTCTGAAAGAGAAAGCCGTGACGGAAGCGCAAATAGATGCCGCCTGTCGACGGGTGTTGGAAACGAAATACAAATTGGGCTTGTTTACAGATCCCTATAAGTACTGCGACCCCGATCGTGTCGAAAGGGAAACCTATACTGACGAACATCGTACCGCCGCCCGTGAGGTGGCTACCGAGACTTTTGTATTGCTGAAGAACAGCAATCGCCTGCTTCCGCTTGCCAAACGGGGCAAGATAGCCTTGATAGGTCCGATGGCAGATGCGGCCAACAACATGTGTGGCACGTGGAGCCTCACTTGCAACTCTTCCCGTCATGAGTCGTTGCTTCAAGGTTTGCGCTCGGCAGTGGAAGGTCAGGCTGAAGTGCTCTATGCCAAGGGCAGCAACCTTTACTATGATGCGGAAACAGAGAAGGGTGCGGTCTATATCCGTCCACTGGAGCGTGGCGACAACCGCGCACTTTTGGACGAAGCCTTGCATACCGCCGCCCGTGCCGATGTCATTGTGGCTGCCTTAGGCGAAAGTGCCGAGATGAGCGGTGAGTCGCTGTCGCGTACTAATCTTGAAATCCCCGACGCACAGCAAGACCTGCTGAAGGCGTTGGTAAAGACGGGCAAGCCCGTGGTGTTGCTACTCTTTACCGGTCGCCCTCTGATATTGAACTGGGAAGAGGCTAATGTGCCTGCCATTCTCAACGTGTGGTATGCGGGCAGCGAAACGGGTAAAGCCGTAGCTGATGTGTTGTTTGGCAAAGTTACCCCCAGCGGCAAACTCACCACCAGTTTTCCCCGTGCCGTGGGGCAACTTCCCCTTTACTATAATAGAATCAGCCAAAGCCGTCCCGATGACGATGAAACGGTGTTCAATCATTATACAAGCAACTACCTGGACGAGAAGAACAGTCCGCTCTATCCCTTCGGCTATGGATTGAGCTACACCCACTTCACTTACGGTGAAATGCGGTTAAGTTCGGAGGTGTTGCCCAAGAATGGTAAACTGGAAGTGACTGTTACCGTTACCAACGATGGCGAGACGGATGGCACAGAAATCGTACAGCTCTACCTGCACGATGTCTTTGCGGAGATAGCCCGACCCGTTAAGGAGTTGAAAGGTTACCAACGCATTCACTTGAAACAGGGAGCGAGCCGTGACGTGACCTTCACCCTCACCGAAAACGATTTGAAGTACTACAACTCGAAGCTTCAATACGTCTACGAACCGGGAGAGTTCGATGTGATGGTAGGTTCTAACTCGCAGGCTGTGCAGACCAAACGCTTTCGGGCGGAATAAGGGCACTGCTGGCTAAGACACGGAACACTGCTTCCTTCCGCCCATAACTCCCTTGCCTTCGATGTAGAACACTATACCCTTTACTGCACAAGATGCCATCTTGTGCAAGGAAGGCTATAGAGTTACAGATGAAAGGCAGTAATGTTACAGTTGAAAGACTATAATACTTCAGATGAGAAGCAAGGGAGTTACCGTCAAAAGAAAATAGACCCAAGACAAGCATTTCATTCTGTCATTCAGAGCGTAGCGAAGAATCTCTTCTCCTAAATACACAGAGAAGAGATTCTTCGCTACGCTCCGAATGACAGATACTCAGTATATCCCCTATCAATGATGATTCGCCCCTTTACCGTAACAGAATTGTAACCGAAACGTTACCCCTTCTTCAACCCTCCGTAAGACATACGTAACGGTAACCCTCTACTTTTGCGGCAGAATTATTAACAGATACTAATAGGTATGAAACAGATTTTTAAAGGATTCTTATTCCTGCTTTTATGCACGACCCTCTGCCACACGACCAGAGCCGACGAGAAAGTAAACGTAACGAAACAAGGTACAATACGTGGCCGCGTCATCGACGCCACGAAACAGACTCTCCCGGGCGCTTCTATCTACATTGAGAAACTACACACTGGTGTGACGAGCGACGTCAACGGCTTCTACACTTTCTCTAACCTTGACCCGGGAACTTATACAGTAAAGGTGAGCTACGTGGGCTACTCTCCCGTAGAGCTGAAAATCACCATCCCCGCCGGACGTACTTTAGAGAAAGACGTCGTGCTGAACGAAGGACTGGAACTGCAAGAAGTCGTAGTAGGCGGCGCCTTCCAAGGCCAGCGACGCGCCATCAACTCACAGAAGAACAACCTGGGAGTTACGAACGTCGTCTCTGCCGACCAGGTGGGCAAGTTCCCCGACTCCAACATCGGCGATGCCCTGAAACGCATCTCCGGCATCAACGTACAGTATGACCAGGGCGAAGCTCGCTTCGGGCAAGTACGCGGCACCAGCGCCGACCTCAGCTCCGTGACCATCAACGGCAACCGTATTCCTTCCGCCGAAGGCGATACACGTAACGTACAGCTCGACCTCATCCCGGCCGACATGATCCAGACCATCGAGGTAAACAAAGTAATCACCCCGGATATGGATGCCGATGCCATCGGCGGCAGCATCAACCTGGTGACGAAGAACTCGCCTTACAAGCGCTTCATCAGCGCCACAGCCGGTACGGGCTACAACTGGATCAGCGACAAGGCACAGCTCAACCTGGGCTTCACCTACGGAGACCGCTTCTTCAACGACAAGCTGGGCGTAATGCTCTCCGCCTCTTACCAGAACTCCCCTTCGGGAAGCGACGACGTGGAATTTGTATGGGACAGGGACGTGGAGACCGGCGAACTTGCCATCACCGACTATCAGGTGCGCCAATACTACGTCACCCGCGAACGGCAGAGCTACTCCGCCGCACTGGACTATGTGCTGAACGAGAATCATAAGCTGACCTTCAAAGGCATCTTCAACAACCGCAACGACTGGGAGAACCGTTACCGCCTCACCGTGAAAGGCATCAACCTGGAAGAAGACGAAAACGGCAACGAATATTGCTCCATCAACAACAAAGGTACCATGCGCATACAAACCAAGGGCGGCACACCCGACAACCGCAACGCCCGCCTGGAACGTCAGCGCACCATGGACTTCACCCTCGGCGGTGAGCACCTCTTCGGCAAGCTGAACATGGACTGGAGCCTGAACTACGCCAAAGCAAGCGAAGAGCGTCCCAACGAACGCTACATCGACTACCAACTGAAGAAACAGAAATTCGACATGGACCTGAGCGACGAGCGCAAGCCGCTGCTCACCCCGCAAGCAGGTTCCGTCATGTATCTCAACGACGACTTCAGTCTGAAGGAAGTAACCGAACAGCAAGAGGACATCCAGGAGAAAGACTTCAAGGCGAAGTTCGACTTCCTGCTTCCGCTGAAGAAAGGCGCATTCGGCAACACGTTGCGCTTCGGCTTCAAGGAAGTGCACAAGACCAAAGACAAGGAGATTGACTTCTACGAATACAGTCCGAAAGACGAGGATGCCTTCGACAAGGCCAGCCTGGCAGCAGCCGTAGACCAGAATCGCGACGGATTCATCCCCGGCGAGCAGTACAAGGTAGGCAGTTTCGTCAGCAAAGAATACCTGGGACATCTGGACCTGAACAACGCCAGCCTTTTCGAGAAAGAACAGGTGGCAGAGGAACTTGCCACCAACTTCAAAGCCAAGGAAACCGTGACCTCCGGTTACGTACGCTTCGACCAGAAGTTGGGAAGTGACTGGGACTTGATGCTCGGCCTGCGCCTGGAAAACACGCATGTGAAGTACAGTGGTAGCCAGTACGACGAAGATGAAGACAAGACTACCCGCACGCCTTACGAATCGGATAGCTATCTGAACGTGCTGCCTTCGGTACTTGCCAAGTGGAATGTAAACGATGACTTCAAGCTCCGCGCTTCGTTCACCAATACCATCTCGCGCCCCAAGTACTCGGCACTGGCACCTAATGTCACCATCAAGCGCAGTGACAACTCCATCTCGGTGGGTAACCCGAGTCTGAAACCGACCATCTCTTATAACTTCGACCTGAACGGAGAGTATTACTTCAAGAGTATCGGTCTGGTCAGCGCCGGTGTCTTCTACAAGAAGATCAATGATTTCATCGTAGACCAGACGCTGCGCAACTACAACTACAATGGAACCAGCTATACCAAGTTCAGCCAGCCGCGCAACTCGGGCAATGCCAACCTGCTCGGCGTAGAGCTTGCTTACCAGCGCGATTTCGGTTTCATCGCTCCTGCCTTGAAGTGTATCGGTTTCTATGGAACGTACACCTATTCTTACTCACGCGTAGAGGACTTTAACTTCGAGGGACGCGAGAACGAAAGCGGCCTGCGTCTGCCGGGTTCTCCCGAACATACAGCCAATGCGTCGCTGTTCTTCGACAAAGCCGGCGTCAACATCCGTTTGAGCTATAACTATGCCTCTGCCTTCATCGACGAGATGGGCTCGGAGAAGTTCTACGACCGCTACTACGATGCCGTGAATTACATGGACGTAAATGCAAGCTATACCTTCGGCAAGAAACTCAAAACGACTTTCTATGCCGAAGCTACCAATCTGCTGAACCAGCCGCTGCGCTACTACCAGGGAGAGAAAGACCGCACCATGCAGAGCGAAAACTATGGGGTAAAGGTGAATGCAGGGGTGAAGGTGACGTTCTAAATGATAATTTAGTGTAGTAAAGCATCAGCGCAGTAAGCCTGAAAGGCTTTTATCTATTAGCCCAGGGCAACGCCCTGGGTAATAATGCGCTCCTATCTCTGCGCCCTGAAAGGGCAAAAGCCCGTTATACAATCTTATGCCCTTTCAGGGCGTAAGGTGAAGAAACACTCTTAAACCCAGGGCGTTGCCCTGGGCTGATAGATGAAAGGCTTTCAGCCTTAGACTGTGCTCCCTAAATTCCCATTTGTATAACTTAAAAAGAAAGAAACAATAATGAAGAAAATATTCCTTTTACTCTTTATCACTGTCCTCAGTAGTCTGGCGTCAGTAGCCCAAATCACTGATTACTCCATCTTCGACAAGAAGCTCAACTTCTACGTCGCCAACGACCTGGGCCGCAACGGCTACTACGACCAGAAGCCCATCGCCGAACTGATGGGCGTGATGGCCGAAGAAGTAGGTCCCGAGTTTGTCCTTGCTACCGGAGACGTACACCACTTTGAAGGCGTGCGCAGCGTGAACGACCCGCTTTGGATGACCAACTACGAACTGATCTACAGCCATCCGGAGTTGATGATCGACTGGTTCCCCGTACTGGGCAACCACGAATATCGCGGCAACACGCAAGCCGTACTGAACTATACCAACATCAGCCGCCGCTGGACAATGCCTGCCCGCTACTACACCCGTACCTTCGAAGACAAGGGTGCCACCATCCGCATTGTCTGGATAGACACCGCCCCGATGATTGACAAATACCGCAACGAAAGCGAGACCTACCCCGATGCCTGCAAGCAGGATTACAAGCAACAGCTCGCCTGGATTGACTCCGTGCTCACCGCCGCCCGGGAAGACTGGGTAATCGTTGCCGGTCATCATCCCATCTACGCCGAAACTCCGAAAGATGAAAGCGAACGCGCCGACATGCAAACCCGCCTCGACCCGATACTCCGCAAGCACAAGGTAGATATGTACATCTGCGGACATATCCACAACTTCCAGCATGTACGTGTGCCGGGATGCGACATAGATTATGTTACTAACTCTTCCGGTTCACTGTCACGCAAAGTGAAATCTATTGAAGGAACGCAGTTCTGCAGCCCCGAACCGGGATTCTCTATTGTATCGGCCAATAAGAAGGTTTTGGAGTTGCGCATGATTGACAAGAAAGGGAATGTGCTGCATACAGTGACAAGGCAGAAATAAACTAGAAACAAATTTACCTCTTTGCATTGATCGATGCAAAGAGGCGAATTTGCGACATAGATTCTATCAAACTCTTAACGTCTCAAATTGTTATTGCTTCAGTTCTCTGGAACACCTTTTGCTTTTTCCAGCTCTAATTGTTCCTTCATAGCCTTTACTATATCTGGATATTTCGAAGCCAGATTATTTTCTTCACCAATATCCTCACGCAGATTATATAACTGTTCTTGAGTAGAATTTCCCAGTTCAGTGCGAGTCATTATATTATACGGTGCGCGGTCACAAGGAGTAATATACTTCCATTGCCCATCCGAAATAGAGAGAGTTTGTGCCACCTCTATAATATAATCACGTCCTTTCTTATCTTGCCCCAATAAAGCCGGCAAAGAATTACGGCTGTCAGTCGCTACGCCATCTCCCAGTTGTTCATCTACCAACTCTGCCATAGAAGCGAACATATCAATGTGCGATACCAATGCGTCCGAGACTCCCGGAACGACCTTTGCTGGCCAATTTACAATAAAAGGTATACGTGTCCCTGCTTCAAAAATACTATATTTACCTCCACGAAAATCTCCCCACGGGCGGTGTTCGCCTAATAATTCAATTGCTTTATCCTGATAACCATCGTTCACAACCGGACCGTTATCACTGGTCAGTACAATTAACGTGTTCTCAGCAAGTCCTTGCTCTCTCAAAGCCTTTACAATCTCGCCTACCGTCCAATCAAATTGCAAAATTGCATCTCCACGATAGCCCATACTGCTTTTCCCTGCAAAGCGGGCATGCGGATAACGAGGGACATGGATATCGTTAGTCCCTACATAGAGAAAAAAGGTAGTGTCTCTATGACTTTTTATAAATTGTACAGTCTTTGCCACAATAGTATCAGCAATATTCTCATCTTCCCACAATGCCGTTCCGCCCCCTTTCATATAGCCGATACGCGAGATACCATTCACAATAGTCTGATCATGTCCATGATTAGGATACGGCTTCATCTTGGTAAGTAATTCCGGATAGTCTTTTCCAAGAGGTTCACCCGGAAAAGGTTCTTCATAACTGACATAAATAGGAGCGCTCTTATCATAATTGGCAACCCGTTGGTTGGCAATCCAAACACAAGGAACACGGTCACCAGTAGCTGCCATTAAATAAGAATAATCGAACCCTATATCTTGAGGACCAGGAGTAATGACTCCGTTCCAATCTTGTGACCCCGTTTTATCACCCAAACCCAAATGCCACTTTCCTATAGCACCGGTAGTATATCCTGCCGATTTAAACATATCAGCAATAGTAGTCTGTTCGGGACGAATAACCATTCCGGCATTTCCTGCAGCAATTCCTGTATCATTCCGCCGCCAACTGTAAAGTCCGGTAAAAAGAGAATAACGAGAAGGTGTACTTGTTGCTGCTACTGCATGAGCATCAGTAAAACGCAATCCGCTTGCGGCTAAACTATCTACGTGGGGAGTAGTAATGGCCTCTGCTCCATAACAACTGATATCACCGTAGCCAAGATCATCGGCTACTATAAAAATCACGTTCGGCTTCTTTAGCGCTTCCAAATCGGCCGTTTTGTTTACTCCAGTGCATCCCGTCGCCAGTAAGGAACTACTCAAGCTGCACCCCAATAACAATTTCGTTTTTATCCGAGCTTCCATAATATATTAGAATTAAGTTAGATACTTCAAAAATCAACTGAGAAAAGATAATCATCTTTCTTAGACAATTGTTTGGCTGTAAACGACAGCCGGTAAATCTGCTTCCCCCACACATTTGCCAAACGCGAATCGGTCAAAACGATCTTTTCTTTATTCACATCAAAAAGTTTATTATTAAACTGCAACTTGACTTTGACATCATTTATACAGATAGTGACAATCCCTTCTTTTTCTTCTATTCCAACTTCTCCCCAAGTAAGGAAATTAATCTGATTAGGGGCTTTGACTGATGCCAAAGAAAACCGGTCTTTTATGGTCAGCCGATTTCGACGAAGGCTATAAGACCGTATCCATTCCGTCACTTCAGCCTCTTGAGGATAAGCTGTAGCCAAATTTACACTGAACTCTTTTGCAGTTGCCTTGATATCCGTAGCTTTATATTTCCGCCCATGTTTTTGAGGAACACCATTAATCATCGGCAGATTATGGTAGTCACTTTGCATAGTCCAGATAGAATATCGTTCGCTGCTGAAAGTTTGGCGGGTATATGTACCCACCCCTGCATCTATTATTATCGGCACATGGTTCACCCATAATGAGAAGGTCCCCACATCATTATGATTATGGCTCTCATTGTTATGCCCGCCTTTGGCTGCTACAAAAGCACGCTCATTACTAAAATAACAAAACTCTGTTTCAGGATACCACATAAATGCCGGAGTCTTATGCCCGGTCGCAACCGTCTCCTGCAATTCTTTATCTACTCTTAAAGCTTCAAGAATACGATATATATCACGCCCATTCCAAGAAAGAGAATCTTTATCGTACAGGTATGCCGCAAACTGCTCCAGATTATTACTGCCAATGGATTGTCCATAACGATAAATCAGATGTGAGTTACCACCTCCCCTGGCCGAAGCGTCAGCAAAGTTTACAACCCAACCATCCCCAACATAACTATGCGAGATATATTCTCCCATATTTCTTATCTGCGGATTATCAAACAAAGAAATCTTTCCTCCAGTACCTCGGTAAAGCATTTCCAGATAATCCAGCACCTTTCCGGCAGCATGCTTCCAATAAGAAGGCCCTTCTTCACAAGCTCCGTCTGCATGCACGTAGTTCAAATATCGGTCAACCGATATCATCGTCCTGTAAACAGCATCCGCTAACTTATCACGGTCGCTTTCCAGTAAAAAGAAGCTTTGAAGTATATTGAAATTGCACCAAGGATTCCAATTGTTGATCATATTTCCCGGTTTGAAATTGAAAGCCATCCACCAATAACGGTCCGAATGCATATATGGCTCCAAATGCCTTTTGTAGATTTCATGAAGCATACGTTTACTTATCTGCGGGGTTACTTCATCAAATTCTTTATGGAAAAAGTAATAAACCCAAGACATTAATCCTCCCACATCACTACTTACCAAGTCTATAATCGTATCATCATAGTCCGGTAAAGGGCGATGGGACAGTTGCGAACCAGCCAAATGGGCAGAGAAAGCCCATGAAGTCATTTCACACAAAAAGTAAACACCGTTCATAAGTTGGGGTATGAAGCGTCCTTTCCCCTCTGCCAATTCGGCCAACATCAAAGTCAGTACCGCATTAGTATTGGCATCACTCGGATCTTGCATTATATTTCGGTTGCCACTTTGAGCAAATTCAATATAATCTGTTGCTTTCACCACTTGCCATTGGTAACCCAGTAATTTCACACCTCGCTCTATACACACACTTTTATATCTACCCAAATACTGATCCCATACAGAACGCTCTCCATATGAAGGATAAGGAACCCAAGACTGGTCGGTTACCAACACAGCCTTCAACTGCTCTTTGTCAGCCAAAAGTTGCAACAGATTGCGTTCAGCATAGGCATACGATGACAAACAAGTTACCAACAAACAAATCAATATATTTATTCTTTTCCACATAGCATTAATCTTCATAAGGTATCAAATCATCAAGTATCCTCTGCTTATACCATGGATCATTGGCTTCTTTCAGAAGTTTTGCCATTTCTTTATATAGATCTTTAAGCACCTTCTTATTACTATCCATATCCAAAGGAGCCATTTGATAAGGATCATTTATGTCATCGTAAAAGAGCACAGATTCAAGTTTACGCGTCACCTTGTCTATTGTCAATGCAAGCGTATAGTGGTATGTCTTAATTCCCCGAGCTACCGGGAAATAAGCCGTAAAATCTTTGTCGGCTACCTTTTTATCCGGGCTATTCCTCAAATATAAAGCTCCATTACGCAAAGGTACTTCCCGAGACCGCTCTATAAGCCAAGCCGCATAATTCCTGCCCTCCACATTTCCGGGGATTCGCCCTTTCAGGTTACACAATCCTAGAATCGTAGGCATAATATCAGGAGTAGAGAGTATTAGTTCCGTATCTATGCCAGGCTTCAGCACCCCGGGATAACGAACAATAAATGGAACATTAAAACTTTCTGAATAGGGAGAGTTCTTAGGATCTTCCACTCCCTGGCTACACATAGTATCACCATGATCTGAAGAAAAAATCACAATAGTATTTTCAGTCAGTCCCAGATGTTCCAGTTCTTTCAAAAGTCTCCCCAAATTACGGTCTATTCCGGTAATCTGCGCGAAATAATAAGGAGCAGATTTTGTCCTCTTCATGGATAAATCAACATTAGGCCTTATCAACAACTCGCTAATGCTCTTATCCTTATACAAGTTGTAGTCTTCTTCCATACAATCATCCAAGGATTTGTTGGGAGTATGGGGAGGATTATAACTAACCATCAGAAAAAAGGGTCTGTCTTTCTTCCTTTCATGATTTTCATTCCGCAAGAATTCAATCGCCTTGTCTGTTTCATGATTAGGAGACCATTCATTAATTTCATGTCTGACTCCCTGGCTATCCCAATAGTGAGGATGCTTGAACACATTATAAGTACCATAGGAATACCAGAAATCAAAACCATGTCGTTTCTCTTTGGGCGTATAAGCATCATGGATGATATTACCGTTTCCTACATAGTTTCCAGGCCGTTGAGGGTCATTGGGAGTAGGATGGTCCAAATGGTATTTTCCAATATAACCGCAGCTATATCCGGCTTCTTTTAGTACATCACTAATGCACATAACATCTGTTCGAAGTGAAGAAAAAGGCCGATTGGAAGAACAATTCACCGGAACACCATTATTCTCGGAAAACATACCTGTCATTAGGGAACCTCTATGTGGACTACTTACCGGATTATTACTCATGGCTGAGGTCAGAACAATCGATTCTTCTGCAAACTTGTCAAGATTAGGAGTATAAACAGGATCTCCCGTAAAACGTACCGAATCTTTATAAGGAGATTTCTGCCAAATTCCCATTGCAGCATTCCTCATTTGATCTGGGAAAATATAGATTATATTAGGTTCGGACACAGGCCGCTCCTGAGGTGTTTCTCCATATACCCAAACGCCTACCAAAGAATAAATACATGCTATTGTGGTATTTTTAGCTATCATAGTATATAATTTAATAGTTACTCTAATCCCATCCTGGATTTTGTTCCAAAGAAGGGTTCTTATCTATTTCATCCCCAGGAATCGGCCACAAATAATCCCGGTCTGTTACCACATGGGTATAATACACAGGATTGCCAAGCAATGATTGCTTGCCTACTCCATTCAAATCCTCAAGACATCTCCATCTACGCAAATCACTATAACGCAACCCTTCACCCGCAAACTCAACAGCCCTTTCATGCTTGATACGCTCAAATATTTCTTGCTTTGTATTTGCTTCCAGCCAAGTAGGACCACTATTTAGCCCCGGCATATTCACACGGGCTCTAACCTCGTTAATCAACTTAACAGCAGCATCACCATCACCCATTTCATTGTAACATTCGGCCAACATCAATAATACATCAGCATAACGAATAATAGGAAAGTTTATCGGGGTATCTTCTCTGTTGTTTAATTGCCCATCCATATCATATTCCGGTACAAACTTACGCCAAAGATAAGTTTTATAAGCACCATCCGTTTCGATCATACCATTTGCCACAGTTGTATTACCAGAAGTTACAATGACAAACTCACAATCCTTTGGAGCATTGTTAGTCCACCCCTTATACTGAGTATATGGAAGAAGAACAGTCGCTTGCATACGCGGATCCCTATTGCCATACATACTTACAAGTTCATCTTTATATCGAGGATACTTCGCAACTTTCTTATTGTTCTCTGATAGTTCTGCTACCAAAACTTCCTTTTTGACTTCATCACTTTCATTGAATCCAGGAAACTCATTATCCCAATTGAATGGTTTACCATCTTTATACTCGTAATAATCCAAAAAATCGGTAGCAACCATAACCTGACTCCAACCACTTCCGTAAGTAGATCTGGTTCCCATATAAAAAGCCATAGGCATACCATAGTCCTGCCCCACTCCTCCCGAATTTTGAATAGCAAAGACCATCTCTTTACTTTCATCACCTCCTGGTTTAAATAATCCGGCATAATCCGGATACAAAGCATATAGATCAGTTTTAGCTTTTACCAATTCAAAGCATTTAGCTGCTTCGGAATACTGTTTGTTATATAACAAGACTTTCCCTTTCAAAGCTATTGCCGCTCCCTTTGTAGCCCTTCCTTTATTTACCTCTTCCCAAGCCTCCGGTAAGTAAGTAAGAGACACTTCCAAATCATCCAATATAAATTTCCGGACCTCGTCTGCCGAGTTTCGTGGTTTCAACATATTATTAAAATCCTTTTCTATAATAGTTGTTTCATCATACAAAGGAACTCCACCGAAAAAGTCGAGTAACTGGAAGTAATAGAGCCCTCTCAAAAATTTAGCTTCGGCAAGATATCTATTTTTAAGTTCATCGCTCATATCTACATTCGGAATATTTTGTATAGCCGTATTAGCCCGGGCAACTCCCTCATACAAAGCCTTCCATTTACTTTTATAAGTACTGGTCCGAGAATTTGTTTTTCCCATAGCTATATCATTATACATATCACTGCTACTGCTGAATCCAATATCTGCAACACAATCAAAAGCAAAATAAGTACCAAAAACGGCATTATTCTGAAGGATTTCATATACACCCATCAATCCCTGGTCAGCATGACTTTGCGTTTTCCAAAATGTTCCTGAACTTAAATTATCAGACGGAAAGCGGTTTAAATCGTAGCAGCTGCTAAACGTGAAAAGACAAGCTGCTATCATTATCAATTTATAGTTAGTTTTCATAAATCTGAGTTTAAAAAGTTACATTAATTCCTACAACAGCCTCTCTCATTGTCGGGTAGTCTAAACCTGAAACTTCCGGATCCAAACCTTTATACTTAGTAAAGGTAAAGAAGTTTTCCAAACTACCATAAATACGCAAACGATCAAGTTGCAAAGGAGCAGTTACCTTTTTAGGAAAAGTATATCCCAACTGTATATTACGTATTTTCACATAACCGTTATCGTACAAATAAAAATCACTATCCTGTATATTACGTTTATCAGATACGTTCAGCAAACGTGGATATGTAGCATCGGTTCTACCTTCATACCAACGTCCTTCAGCTACTTCTTTATTGATAGTACATCCATACTTCACGCTAGGGGTGTTATATCCGTTAAATCTCCAGAAAGTCTTACTTCCACCAACACCCTGAACTAGAACAGAGAAATCAAGCCCTTTCCAAGAAGCCCCCAAATTAACTCCATAATAAAATTTAGGAGTTGTTCCATCTCCTACAATAGCACGATCATCTGAATTAATAATACCATCTCCATTAGTATCCTTATACAAGAAGTCTCCCTTCTCCGGAGTACCAAATGCAGAAAACGGATTCTTCTTCTTGCCGGTCTTTTTATCTACCGGTGCATTGTCTATCATATTCTGTACTATCTGCATATCCTCATCCGTCTGGATAATTCTATCTACCACCAACAAATAATGCGAATTGATAGGATGTCCTTCCCAAATCAAAGTTGTTCCATCAATGGTACGACCATCAACACCCTTCCCTTTATATTTATCAACATTATTCTTCACATAGGTGAAGTTCCCGTTTATGAAATAAGAAAAGTCTGAAATCTTATCATTCCACCCAATAGAAAATTCGACTCCCTTATTAGAAACCTGGGCACTATTCTGAGTTGGAATTGTAGCAAGTCCATGTACATCCGGTGCCGGAAGATTTATCAGAATATCTTTGGTCTTTTTATGGAAATACTCCAAAGTTCCATTCAACTTACCCCCTATAAATCCAAAATCCACTCCTACATTGGTAACATAGGTGCTTTCCCAAGTCAAATTCCGATTAGCCAATGCCAATATAGCCATACCGGTAGCAACCGAGTTATTCAAGATATAATTAGCTTGTGCATAAGTGGAAATTGCCTCATAATTGCCTATTGAATTGTTTCCTAATGAACCATAAGAGGCACGGAGCTTCAGGTTACTCAATCCATTGTTCACTAAATTCTGCATAAACTCTTCTTGCTCAATTCTCCACGCTACCGAAAAAGAAGGAAACCATCCCCAACGATTTCCCTTTGCAAATCGGGACGAACCATCCGTACGCAAATTGACTTCCAGCAAATACTTGCTTGCCCAATCAAGATTAATACGCCCGAAATAGGAATTCATAGCCCAATCAGAAGCTGCTCCTGATGCAGAAGCCTCTCCGTTAGCTGCATCAATCACACCTAGAGAAATGTCTATCAAATCTTGCTTCGTAGCAGCAAAACCTTTTGTTTGATATTGTTCGGCACTGGCACCTGCCATTACCTTTAAACCTAAATTATCTTGCAAATAGCGATGACTATAATTTACGGTAACATCCCAAAAATTTCTTTCTGCTCTGTCATATGCATCCGATATATAACTTTTCCCCGTTCCATTTACGGCAATGGTGTTAGTTTTAAAATCCCATAAATCAATAAAAACCGGTTTAGTATCCTTCTGCTGATGACTTCCTTCATAAGAATAAGAAGCATTGATTAATAAGTCCTTAACAGGCTGAATGGTAGCAGAAAAACGTGCCCTAATATTTTCTCTACGGTTATTGCCAGTCAAGGAGTTCAAGGTTCGTAAAGGATTATTGCCTCCTTGTGCTTTGTCCTCTGGATTACTCATTGCACCATACCTGCCGTCAGGAGCACGGAATACCATGCCAGGAGTTGTATCTTTTGCATACATAAACACATTATCAGCATTTCCAACTTTACTGTTTGAAATATATCCTCCTATTTGCATACCAAGTGTCAACCATGGCTTTAGATTAGCTTCTAAATTGAGACGCCCATTATATCTTTCCGTTCCGGTATTCTCCATAACTCCAGGATTCTTCATATAGCCCATAGATGCATAGAACCTTAGTTTGTCAGTCCCTCCATTAACAGACAATATATGATTGGTAGAAACAGCCGATCGGAACGTTTCATCAATCCAATCCGTGTTCGGATAAAGTAACGGATCTTTTCCAGCGTCATTTCGCCAAGCATCAATGGCTCCCTGAGAGAACTTCTTAGCCATATTCGTATTCTCCAACCCCTCATTGACCAACTCCATATAATCGGCATAATTAGAAACAGGTGTCATTGCATCTGTTTTTCTAATGGATTCAAAAGAAACATATCCATTATAATCAATTTTAAAAGAACCACTTTCACCTTTCTTCGTTGTTATCAAAACAACGCCATTGGCAGCCCGCGAACCATAAATTGCAGCAGAAGCAGCATCTTTCAAAATAGAAACGGAAGCTATGTCTTGAGGATTAACTGTATTTACCGGAGCTTCTACTCCATCAATGATAATCAAAGGCGAAGAAGAATTCAATGTTCCCTGCCCACGTACCTTAATAGTAGCTTCATCACTACCTGGTCGATTGGTCCCGGATGTAACCTGCACCCCGGCAGCCATACCTGCCAATGCTTGAGAAACGCTCGTTATCGGACGACTTTCCATTATCTTCTCTACATTGACCGATGCTACGGAACCCGATAGATTGACCTTCTTTTGGGTACCATAACCAACTACGACAACCTCCTCAAGTTCCTCCGAATCTTCTTCAAGAGTAATCTGCATCTGCAAACTGGCTTTCATTTCTTTCGTCTTGTATCCAATATACGATATTGTTAATGGAGTACCTGCAACTACGTCCAAAACAAAATTACCATCCAAATCAGTTATTGCTCCCTGAACACCTCCGGAAACAAGAATACTTACTCCAATAAGCGGCTCACCACTTTTGGTGTCTCTCACTGTCCCACTTATCTTTCCGTTCTGTTGTAACTCAGATAAATGTTCAATTCCCAAATTGTCTGCCATAATCGGAAATGGTGCCATGGCAAGCAGCACAAAGAATACGGTTCTACCTGTAGTTCTCAAAATTTTGTGTATATCCATAATAATAAGTATTAGAATTCATAAAGTAAATATGAAGAAATAAAAATCAAAACTGATTCTCTTTTTGCTTTAACTGTGAGGGGCTTTTGTAGCGTACCGCATGGTTGTTCATCAAGTCTTTATAAATCTCAAAAGTGACTTTATCCCAATCTTCACCTTCTGTCCATAATGGTTTTATCAGTTTCTTTTCCCACTCAAGCAATTCCCGGTTAAGTTCAGAATACAAACTTTTCTCTTGTGTACATAGGTCAAACTCTTCTTCTCCATCTATAGACAAATCATACATGCGCTCTCCAAGCCCATTCGCCCGAATGAGTTTATAATTTCCAATCCTCACTGCCGCCATATTGCCTTTACGCCAGAATAACTTGTGGTGCGGATTGCCCTGTTGCTTTTTCGTCAAAAACGGAAGTAAGTTTACTCCATCTAAAGGTCTTGATAAAGAATCCATTTGAACATTGGCAGACGATACGGCAGTAGAAAAAATATCTAACGATGAAACTAATCCGTCAAACCGCCCCCCTTCTTCCAAATGTTTCTTCCAGACAACAAAGAAAGGAACGTGAATGCCTCCCTCATACTTATTGCCTTTAAACCCTTTCAGCGGATAATTGCTTGACTGATTATCATGAGCTCCCCCATTATCGCTTAAGAAAAAAAGCAAAGTATTATCCATTTGCCCCGATATTTCCAACTGATGAATAACCTTGCCGATTGCCCTGTCAACTGCCCAAGTCATAGCTGCAAGTAATTGACGGGGATGCCCCTCAAAACGTTTTAAGTCTTCGTCTGTAGCTTCTAATGGTGTATGTACAGCATTAAAGGCCAGATACATCATAAACGGTTTATCATTTTTTTGCAAGAAATTAATTGCTCCGTCTGCCAGTACATCAGTCAAGTAACCACTAAACCTCTGTTGCGTACCGTTTAATTGGAGATTACGGGCGCTTCCTGGTTTATCATCACCATCAGGCTGATAAAAATAGTGTCGCCCACCAGCAAGAAAACCATAAAAATAATCAAATCCTCTCAAATTCGGATGATACTTGGGAGCATTCCCCTGATGCCATTTGCCGATACAAGCAGTAGCATATCCGTTCCGTTGAAAAACATTTCCAATAGTCTGCTCACCCAACGCCATTCCCAATGTATCTCCCAAATTACATTCATATCCAAAACGTTGTTGGTAGCGTCCAGATAATATGCCAGCACGTGAAGGGCCACTTACACTCGCTGAAACATAGCCATTAATCAGTAAAACTCCCTGTGAACACAATTTGTCTATCTGAGGGGTTTGAATGTCCTTACTTCCCATGAATCCGAAATCATTATATCCGGCATCATCTAACAAGATAATCATAACATTAGGGCGCTTTTCATGTGCATTCAGATTCGCACCTTGCATGCCAAGGGAAACAGAAAGCAATAATCCACTGAGAGGAATGCATTTATTGATATTCATAGTATAACATATTTTTTATTTAATAACATTATAAAATAACCACATCAGCTGCCTGCTAACCATCGGAAATTGCTAATCAGCCAGTTTTTTCTTTCTGAATAATGCTTCAAGATAGTAGTAATCAGCATAGCTCAATGGTACATCGACCTCATTCTTCTGAGGAATACTGCCAGTTGAATGCATCAGTATGAAATTACCATTTTCACCTGTCTTTGCACTATAGGCAGATGAAGCCAAAGAACGCATTATCTTGTCTGCCGTTTCCCGAAATGATCGTTCTGGTACGTAGTTGCTTAGCTCATACAAGGCAGAAGCTGTAATTGCCGCAGCCGATGCATCACGTGGTTCATTAGGTATATTCAATGCATCATAATCCCAATACGGAACCAAATCTTTCGGCAAATTTTTATGGGTAAAGATGAAATCATAAATCTTGCATGCCTGTTTCAGATATTCCGACTTATGTGTATAGCGATAGCACATTGTAAACCCATATATAGCCCAAGCCTGTCCTCTGGCCCAAGCCGATTCATCAGCATATCCCTGTGCTGTCTGTCTGCTCCGTACTTCTCCGGTCTTCAGGTCATAATCTACCACATGATAACAACTGGCATCACTCCGGAAATGATTCTTCAAGGTTTTGTCTGCATGACTGACCGCCATATTATAATAAATAGAGTCACCAGATAAGCAGGTTGCTTCAAACAATAACTCTAAATTCATCATATTATCGATAATAACCGGACATTGCCAACCACATCTCGCCTTCCAACCTTTATTAGTATTCCATGATTGAATGACTCCCGCTCCTGGACGAAAACGAGTCGAAAGAGATTTGGCAGCCTGCAGCAAGACATCTTTATATCCCTCTTTATGACCGAAACGAAATCCATTCAAATAGCTACAGTCAATTATAAAGCCTATATCATGATGCCATGTAATATATTGAGCTTTTTCCAATGCCTCTGTATACTTCACAGCCAAAGGTAACCATACTTCATTGCCCGTCAGTGCATATAAATACCAAAGACTACCAGGGAAAAAACCACTTCTCCAATCCTGATATGAAGTATATGTTACCTCTCCCAAGGAATCAATACTATAAGGTATTAACCCCTCGCTACTTTTGTCGATAGCTTTTGTTTGCAAAGAGTATTGTCTGACAGAATGCTCTATACTGTCAGCAAGAGAAGCATTACTCTTTTCAATAACATCTCTGCAAGCAACCACAATCAAAAAAGTACAAACTGAGCAAATCAATGTTTTTTTTCTCATGTATCTAAAATTATTTACTACACATACAAAGGTAAACAGATTGCTATTAATAAAAGGAGAGAATCTGTACAGAAAAGGTCTGCTAATCGGATTGACCTGTCTGTATCTAACAATATGTATAAATAAGTCCCCTATTATGTACGAATAAGACCTTTTTTAATATCCAGCAAAGGCTGTAGAATAAACTATTAAGATTATATTTGCAATATCCAACGAAAGAAAAAACACATTGACGGTACTATGAAACCTAAAATCTATTTCCTGATACTTTGTTTGTGCTATTTGAGTATTCCTATTGTCAGAGCGCAAGATATCTCATTTAGACATTTGACGGACAATGATGGTCTTTCTCATTATTCAGTCACATCCATCTATCAAGATGAAAGGGGATTAATGTGGTTTGGAACTACCAATGGAATTAATCTATATAATGGTAGAAGTATCAAAGTATACAAATATGACAGGAACAGTTCAAACTGTATATGCAATAGTTATATCAGACAGATTACGGGTGATCGGAATGGAACTATCTACTTCGGAACTCAAAGTGGGATATCAGCTTACAATATAAAGGAAGAGAAATTCTCTACCTTGCTCACAAAACAATCAACAAACATATTTTTCTATGAGCATCTATATATGGCCTACAAAAACCAACTCTTCAAATATGACGGGAAGAAATTCGACTTATTCTATGAACTTCCTAACAAACACAATAACATTAGCACAATACATATAAGTAAAGATTCAATTCTCATAGGAACAAGCCAGTCTGGTTTATATATCCTTTCCCACCAACAATTATCGCATCCAATCCCTCAAGGCAACATTAAAGATATTTTTAAAGACAGCTCTGGATGTTACTGGATAACCAACAGTACAGAAGGAACCGGACTTTATTTAATAGAAAACGGGAAATTACACAATTTTCAATGTATAGAAGATGATCCATATAGTATAACTTCCAACTTTACCCACCGCTGTTGTGAAGATAAACAAGGAAATATATGGATAGGAACTTTCGACGGATTGACAAAGTATAATAAGCAAGAGAAAAGATTTATCCGTCATAAGAAAAAGGAACATGACAAGAGCTTGACACATTCATCTATATGGAGCTTGTATTGTGACGACCAAGGTACTATCTGGGCAGGTACTTATTTTGGAGGAATAAATTACTTCAATCCGGAAAAACGGGTTTATTATGAGTATGTAACTTCCACAAAAGAAAATGACGGATTAAGTTCCGGCATTATCTGCCGGATGACAGAAGACCAGGATTCGAATTTATGGATATGTACGGAGGGAGGAGGTCTTAACAAATACAATCGCAAAAACCATACTTTCCAGTGGTATAAACATAATAGCAAACAAAACAGTATCTCACACAATAATGTAAAGGCCATCTATTATGATCGGGAACATCAAGCTCTATGGCTTGGTACTCACTTGGGAGGACTCAACAAGATGGATATAAAGACCGGATATTTCACACACTATAAATACTCAAAAGAAGATACTACATCCATCCCTTCCAACATCATATCGGATATCATACCTTACAATGATTATCTGCTATTAGCGACTCACAATGGTATTGGAGTGTTCAATCCACAAAATGGGAGATGCCGACCATTACTACAAAATGCAGATGATGCTGCCATCACCAAGTTCACAATCGGGCTATTAATCGACCATCTTGGAATATTGTGGATCACCAATAATCATAATGGAGTTTGTGCCTATAACTTCGAAACAAAGGAATTGTCGGTTTACAAGCATTACCATAGTATAGAACATAGTTTAAGTAGCAATCATATCAACTCTATATATGAAGATAGTCAAGGCAAATTATGGTTTTGCACCAATGAAAGTGGAATAGATTTATATCATAGAGAAACAAACCTATTTGAAAACTTTAATGTACTTCAAAATGGACTTTCTAGCAATTTAGTTTATAATGTGTGCGAAGTAGATTCTAATAAAATATTGATAACTACCGACAAAGGGATTTCCATATTGGATTATCAAACAAAAAAATGTACTAATTATACCAATCTTCCATTAGTATCACTCAAAGAAAATGCGCTTTATCGAACTAAAGATAATGAATTCTTTGTAGGAGGAGTATCTGGAATGATCTCTTTTACACAGAATAGTACAAAAGCTTTTTCGCGTACCTATAGACTCTTTCCAAGCAGATTAACAGTCAATGAACAGGAAATCTCTGTGGGAGACAATAGTGGCATTTTATCACAAAGTTTGTCCTCAACCAAACTGATTACATTACGACCTGATCAGAATGTATTCAATATAGAATATGCTATGACCGATTATATTCCATTTAACGAGGATGTCATTCTCTATCGGTTAGAAGGCTTTTCAGACAAATGGGCGCCTATGAATAAACAAAATACCATTACCTATACTAACCTAAGTCCAGGTATCTATACCCTTACAGTCAAAGCAGAAAACAAGAAATCAGAATTGATTTCAGAAAACCACCTACAAATCAAAGTACTTCCTCCATTCTATCGGACAATATGGGCCTATTGTTTTTACCTTCTTTGTGCAGCAAGCATCACCTATTATCTAATAAGGCTTTATAAGCATCGCATCAAATTACAGGAATCTCTCAAGTATGAAAAGAAACGCATAGAAGACATTGAAAAGCTGAATCAAGCGAAACTACGCTTCTTCACTAATATCTCACATGAATTCCGTACGCCACTCACTCTAATTATAGGGCAAATGGAAGTATTATTGCAGATAGGCTCGCTTTTACCGACTGTCTATAATAAAATACTAGGAGTATATAAAAACTGCCTGCAATTAAAAGAGCTCATAAACGAACTGTTGGACTTCCGCAAACAAGAACAAGGTTACATGTCTATCAAAGTAAGTGAGCAGAATATAGTTGACTTTATATATGAATATTACCTACTCTTCCAAGGACATGCACAGAAACAAAAAATAACGTTTAGCTTTCTAAAAGCTAGTGATGACATCCGTTTATGGTACGATGCCAAACAGATGCAAAAGGTTATGAACAACCTTATTTCAAATGCCTTCAAAAACACTAAAGAAGGTGGATATATATCCATCTCCGTAAAAAAAAGAAACCAGGAGGTACTTATTGAGATAACTGATAATGGCAAAGGCATTTCTCCTAAAGATATCGAACGGATATTTGATCGTTTCTACCAAACAGAGCAATTAGACTCCCTTTCGTCATCTCCTGGAACAGGTATTGGCCTGGCACTAACAAAAGGAATCATAGAATTACATCATGGTACCATAGAAGTTTTTAGTGAATTGAATGAAGGAACTACATTCTGTATACATTTGAAGTGTGGAAACAGTCATTTCACTTCTGAACAAATTGAGTTAAACGAGAATGAAAAACTATGCAAGACGGAGATCATTAAGCAAGAAATACAGCAATCTTTCCTGATGGAGCAAGAAATAGAAAAGACAGAGAATGAAACCATAACCAAGAAAAGTACGATTCTGATTGTGGAAGATAATGAGCCACTGCGAAAGATGCTATCCGAGATATTCGAGAAGTTTTACATAGTTATTACTGCCACTAACGGTAATGAAGGATTGAAAAAGGTACAATCAGAGCAACCCGATATCGTGCTTAGCGATGTCATCATGCCCCAAATGTCAGGTACTGAACTTTGTCAGGCTATTAAAAAGAATATGGATACCTGTCATATCCCAGTTGTACTACTTACTGCCAAAACTGGGGTGGAGCATACTATAGAAGGATTAAAAATGGGGGCGGATGATTATATAACAAAACCTTTCAATATCAATATTCTACTCTCACGCTGCAACAATCTGGTCAATAACCGGATCATGCTTCAAGAAAAGTTTAGCAGACAACCGCAAGTCACTCCATATATACTTGCAACTAATGAAATGGATAAATCCTTCGTGGAGAAGGCTATGAACATCATAGAAAAACACATTGACAATACTAACTTCAAAGTAGACATGCTGGCCGAAGAGATAGGGATTGCCCGAACCAAGCTATTCACAAAGATTAAAGCAATCACCGGACAAACCCCTTTTGATTTTATTATGACCATCCGCTTAAAACGTGCAGCAGTAATGCTAAAAAATAATCCTGAACTAAATATCTCGGAAATAGCCGACCGATTGGGCTTCAGCACTCCTAAATATTTTAGTAAATGCTTTAAAGAGAAATACAATATTACACCGCAAGAATATCGTAAGGAAGAAAGAAAAAACATAAACGAGAAGAAATAATAGAAGAAAAAGACATATATTTGTAGCAATCAACACATAAACGTTATGAAAAAGCTACAACTATTCTTTCTGTTCGCCTTATTGCTTGCCGCTTGCAGCGACGACGACAAAGAAAAACAACCCACGTTCGTTACTAATATCGCGATAGTCGATGCTGACAAAACCTTCGACCCGGGTGATGCCGTGACCGTGAAAGCCGACGGCTTCCAAGAGAATGACAATCTTATTCTGAACGCTTATTGGCCACTCCCTGATGAGCCGGTTCTGAATTATAAAGGATCTGCAAAATACATACGAGCCGTCATAAAGGAAAGAACTGCTACAAGCATTACTTTCCTGGCCCCCGGAGGTTATCCCGCTTCTAGAGTAGAAATCACGCTCGAACGTTCAGACCCAAGTCATCCGATGAAACTCGGCCAAATCTCTGTTTCCGACGGACTACCGCCCAAAGAATTCCAACTCTACGGTATCACCAACTACCCTCCGGAGGCAAACGAAACGAACCGCATCGAACAGATAAGCCTCGATAAATTTGCCGAGACTACACCCAAATCAATCGTACAGCTGCCCAAAGGACAACAATTCTCTTTGGTAGTCAATTCTCCGGGAAGCAACACTCTCTGCGGCATCTTAAAGCAAGACGGACAATATACCACCAGTTGCTTTGATCTGTCCATGCGCTATTGGCGAAGCACAGCAGGAACCCCCGTAACGCTCTGTAACACCTATAACAACAACATATTCGAGATTAGCCAAATTGACGAAACACATCTGACGGTCAATAATATTACATCATCATCCTATAGCAGATCATTGTCACCCGCACCACAACCCCGTTTCGAACTGCCCGAAGGATTGAAAGCAGACGCTTTGAGAAACTACCGGGGCATATGCCTCAGCGAAGGCTATATACTGCTCTCCGCCGATAATGGCGACGGAACGTTTTCACCCGCAATAATGGATTTGCGCAGTGGGAAGTATAGCATACATCTTTACGACCCGATACAGTGTGACGCCCTGATACCTTTCTGGATTGCAGTCCCCAAAGAAGGAACGAATGAAGGTACGTACACCGGCGGATATGCCATATCGAATGCGAACGGCGGTGATACAGAATTCCGGCTTTGGAATACGACGACGATGAGTATGGATGAACAACTCGATACTTTCCCAAATCCGGTACGCTCCATAACCACCTTCTGCACGGGAGACTTAGGCACACAGAAACTCTATGTACTATTTGAAGCCTACCGTAACGGCTGGCTGATTGAAGCGTACGACTTGACAAAGAAAGAGTGGCAAAGCCTCGGATTCGGATATCCTTATGCGGAGATTGTGCTGGCAAGATAAAATGGAAAAGAAAGGTTACTGCAATGAATTCAGAAATCATTGCAGTAACAATCTCAGAAATCATTAGAGCAATGATTTCTGAAATCATTCAAAAGCCCCCTGTAGAGGCCTCTAAAATATCATTTCCCCTTCTCCCTCAAATCATCCTTCGGTATCGTCGTCTCATTACCGTCCCGCATTGCCATATAATGCGGAGACATGATCTCAATACCGGCAGCATTGAAGATATCCTGGATGTTCTGATGCAAATTGGAGTAGATCTCACCGAGACGATCGGCCTCCTTGATATAGGCATTTACCTGATAGACCGGGTACCAGTCGCTGAGTGAAGTCTCGAGCACAAAGGGACGGGGGGCGTCTATCACTCCGGGGGTATTCAGAGCAGCTTCTATCAAGAGCTGGTGCACTTTGCGCCAAGGGACATCATAGCCAATGGTAACTTCGGAATGGATAATGAGGCCGTATTCGCGTGCCGAAGCACTATAATTCACGGTGTGCGAAGACATGATAAAAGAGTTGGGGATAGTCACCACTTCATTCTTGGTAGTACGGATACGAGTAACGAGCGGAGTCTTTTCAATGACATTACCCGTCGTTTCATTCAGTTGTATGCGGTCGCCCAACTTGAAGGGGCGCATATAGGTTATCACCAATCCTGCCATGACATTCCCAATTACAGTACTCGACCCCAGCGAAACAATCAGTCCGACAAACACCGATATCCCTTGGAAGACTCCGGACTGCGACCCCGGCAGATAGGGATAAATCATCGCAATCATAAACGCATAGAGCAGAAACCGCACAATGTGGTATGTCGGAATAGCCCAATCGGCATAAAAACCTCTTATCTGCAACCGTTCCGACTGTATCTCATTGGCAAGATAATGAACCAGCCTTACCAAGTACTTCACCGCCAGACATATCACAAAGATGGTAAACAAGTTCGGTACATAGTCGACAATTCCATGCAGAATGCTCTTTACAGGGTCCCAGATATAAGAAAACAGTTGGTAAGCAAAACCTTTCGTCTGTGGAAAAATAGAAAAGAGCAGCGGCACGGTCAGCAGCAACTGAAGAATCATAAATGCATAACGCAGCAGATTGGAAAGGAATACAAGCAGATTGACCTGCTTCTGCGTATCCAGCAACTCATAGTCTTGAATGGAGATCGGTTTCAGGCGCGTATCTTTCAGCTTCTGAATACGTAGTCTGAGCTTTCGGAACAGCCAGTTGGTGAGTTTGAACAAGAAGAACTGCCCCACAAGCACCAGGATGAAGTATAAGATACGTTTGCCCAGTTGCACCAGGCTGTGTTCTTTCTTCATGGATTTCAGCTTGTCTACAATGACATGCCGATGGTTGGCGGCCAGTTGGTCGCGGGTACAGTTCTCCCACAGTCCATCCTGGTCGGTGAAGGAGGCAATTACTTTATCGTTGTACATCAGGTCGGTAACGATATCACTGCTTTCTATATAGAGGGAGTCGGGATGCAGATTGAAACGCCTTCCCAATGTGGTAATATCAAGCGATACAGACTCAGCACGTTGTTGGGGAGTATGCCCGCCACGTTTGGCATAGAGATAGAACAAGGTATCACCTTCTACCACCACCGGTACACCCGGAGTCACCTTGCGGAGCGAGTCGATACGCAGTTTCTGTCCTGCCAGTTTTACCGAATCCGCCGCATAGCTCAGCAGTTTCATCTGCTCCATTTCCATCCGCAGATTGGCTTCATTCAACTTTGCCGCCGCCAGTTCTTCCTTGAGAGCTGACAGGCGTATCGAATCAGAGTCTACTTTCACCGCCACCGGCAAACTGTCCTGATGGAGCGCATCGAGCACTCTATCTACTAATTGTGCCGAAACCTTGCCTACCGGCATAAAGAGCAGCCAAAGGCAAAAAAGATAAACCGCTTTCATATCATTCCTAATGGGTAGTTTTAATTGTGTTCAATAAAGCGCACAAACATACAGAATGTTTTTGATTTTAAATCTTATTTTCAATTCAAAATGACAAAGCGCCGGAAAGAAATCACTATTATTGCTATCTTTGCCCCGAATTAAGAAAAAAGAAAACCATGAATATACTACTGCTCATCGGAGGACTCCTTCTCATACTGCTGGGTGCCAACGGGCTGACGGACGGCGCAGCATCCGTTGCCAAACGTTTCCGTATACCGTCAATCGTCATCGGACTTACCATCGTAGCATTCGGCACCTCGGCACCGGAACTCACCGTCAGCATATCTTCCGCTCTGAAAGGCAGTGCGGACATCGCCATCGGCAACGTGGTGGGAAGTAATATTTTCAACACGTTGATGATTGTAGGCTGCACCGCACTTTTCGCCCCGATCATCATCACCCGCAACACACTGCGAAGAGAAATCCCTCTCTGCATCCTCTCCTCCCTCGCCCTGCTGATTTGTGCCAACGACGTATTTCTGGACGGCAGCAAAGGAAACGTGCTCAGCATTACCGACGGTTTGCTGCTGCTCTGCTTCTTCGCCATCTTTCTGAGCTACACCTTCGCCATCGCCTCCCACCATCCTCAAGAGAAAGAGGAAGAAACGGAAGAGATCAAACAGCTCCCCATGTGGAAGTCCATACTGTACATCATCGGCGGACTTGGTGCCCTCATTGCCGGAGGAAGCTTCTTTGTGGACGGTGCCAGCGGCATTGCCCGCAGCCTGGGTGTCAGCGAGTCCATCATCGGCCTTACACTGGTGGCGGGCGGCACGTCACTACCCGAACTTGCCACTTCCATCGTCGCCGCCTTAAAGAAGAATCCTGAGATAGCCATTGGCAACGTCATCGGTAGCAATCTTTTCAACATATTCTTTGTGCTGGGTTGCTCGGCTTCCATCACGCCACTACACCTGACCGGTATCACCAACTTCGATTTATGGGTATTGGTAGGTTCGAGCATCCTGCTTTGGTTATTCGGCATTTTCTTCGGAAAACGCACCATCACCCGGATTGAAGGGAGCATCCTGATGCTTTGCTACATCGCTTACACTACCATACTGATATACAATTTGTAAGAACATAAAGATGAAGTCCTTAGGGTATCGTAAAAGTAGACATCCCGCAGACAGTTTTTGGGCACTCCACGCGGTACTTTAAAGATTATCATGTATCTTTGCCACCTCAATATTAAACAACTATGGCAATTACTATCAAGAAAGTTTCCACAAAGAAGGAGTTGAACCAGTTTATCCGCTTCAACTACAAACTATATAAAGAGAACCCATATTCCGTGCCCGACCTCTTTGACGATATGCTCAATACTTTCAACCGGAAGAAGAATGCGGCATTCGAATTTTGCGAAGCCGACTACTTTCTGGCCTATAAGGATGGCAAAATCGTAGGACGTGTAGCTGCCATCATCAATCAAAGAGCGAACGAGACTTGGAACAAAAAGGAGGTTCGCTTCGGCTGGATTGACTTTATTGATGATCCCGAGGTGTCTCAGGCTCTGATGGATACCGTTGAAAAATGGGGCAAGGAAAGAGGCATGACCCACATACAAGGCCCGCTGGGTTTCACCGATTTCGATGCGGAAGGCATGCTCATCGAAGGTTTCGACCAACTCAGTACGATGGCAACTACCTATAATTACCCCTATTACCCGCAGCACATGGAACGCATGGGCTTCGATAAGGATGCCGATTGGGTGGAATACAAAATCTACATTCCGGACGCCATACCGGACAAGCACAAACGAATCTCGGAACTTATCCAACGAAAATATAATCTCAAGATCAAGAAATACACCTCTTCCAAGAAGTTGGCACGCGAGTACGGACAGAAGATTTTCGAACTGATGAACGAAGCATACAGTCCGCTCTACGGATATTCGGCATTATCGCAGCGCCAGATAGACCAGTATGTAAAGATGTATCTGCCGATTATCGACCTGCGCATGGTGACGCTTATCACGGATGCCGATGACCAACTGATAGCTGTAGGTATCTCTATGCCCTCTTTATCCGAAGCATTGCAGAAGGCGCACGGTCGTTTGCTGCCCTTCGGATGGTATCATTTACTGAAAGCGTTGTTCATGAAACGCCGTGCCAAGATGCTCGATCTGCTACTGGTTGCCGTGAAACCTGAATATCAGAATAAAGGTGTTAATGCTTTGTTATTTTCCGATTTAATTCCGGTTTATCAAAAATTAGGTTTTATATTTGCAGAGAGCAACCCCGAGCTGGAGATGAACGGCAAGGTACAAGCCCAATGGGAATACTTCAAGACCGAACAGCATAAACGGCGCCGGGCGTTCATAAAAGAGATAAAATAATCAGGAGAATTTATGGAAGAAATCAACGGACTGATGCCCGAAGGTAATGTAGAATATACGGAAGATAACATTCGTCACTTAGACGATATGGAGCACATCCGTGTCCGTTCGGGCATGTACATCGGCCGTCTGGGTGACGGCTCGCAGAATGACGACGGTATCTATGTATTGTTGAAAGAAGTAATGGACAATAGTATCGATGAATTCAAGATGGGTGCCGGCAAACGCATAGAAGTTACCATTGACGAAAATCTCCGCGTCAGCGTACGCGACTACGGACGAGGCATTCCGCAAGGCAAACTGATAGAGGCGGTCAGCAAACTCAATACCGGCGGTAAGTACGACAGCAAGGCTTTCAAGAAGAGCGTCGGACTGAACGGTGTGGGTATAAAAGCCGTAAATGCGCTCAGCAGCCATTTTGAGGTACGCAGTTACCGCGACGGTAAGGTGCGCATCGCCGTCTTTGAAAAAGGTGTGCTCCAAAGCGACGTGACGGAAGACACGGAAGAAGAAAGCGGAACCTATACTTTCTTTGAACCGGACAGCACGCTTTTCCTCAACTATACATTCCAAAATACATTTGTAGAGACGCTGCTGCGTAACTACACCTATCTTAATACAGGTCTTTCCATTATCTACAACGGTCAGCGCATCCTTTCACGTCATGGACTGGAAGACTTGCTGAAGGATAATATGACCGCCGAGGGCTTATACGACATCATCCACCTGAAAGGAGAAGATATCGAGATAGCTTTCACACATACCAACCAGTATGGCGAAGAATACTATTCTTTCGTCAACGGCCAGCATACCACCCAGGGTGGTACACACCAAAGTGCACTGAAAGAACACATTGCACGCACCATTAAAGAGTTCTACAACAAGAACCAGGAATATTCCGATATCCGTAACGGTATCGTTGCCGCCATTGCCATCAATGTGGAAGAGCCACAGTTTGAAGGACAGACAAAGACCAAACTGGGTTCCCCCTCCATGGAGCCGGGAGGCGTCAGCGTCAACAAGTATGTGGGCGACTTCATCAAGACGGAAGTAGACAACTACCTGCACAAGCATCCACAGGTAGCGGAAGTGATGCTGCAAAAGATACAGGATTCCGAAAAGGAACGCAAAGCCATTGCCGGTGTCACCAAGCTGGCACGCGAACGTGCCAAGAAAGCCAACCTGCACAACCGCAAGTTGCGCGATTGCCGCTATCATCTGAGCGACGGAAAAGGCAAAGAGCAGGAAAGCGATTCGTGTATCTTCATCACCGAGGGAGATTCTGCCAGCGGCTCCATCACCAAGAGCCGCGATGTGAATACCCAAGCCGTATTCAGCCTGCGAGGTAAGCCGCTCAACTCTTACGGACTGACCAAAAAAGTGGTTTACGAGAACGAAGAATTCAACCTGCTGCAAGCAGCCCTGAACATAGAAGACGGCATAGAAGGATTGCGTTACAACAAAGTGATAGTAGCCACCGATGCCGATGTGGACGGTATGCACATCCGCCTGCTGATTATCACGTTCTTCCTGCAATTCTTCCCCGACCTGATAAAGAAGGGACACGTATATATTCTGCAAACTCCACTGTTCCGCGTGCGCAACAAGAAGAAGACCAATTATTGCTATACGGAAGACGAACGCGTAAAAGCGATTGCAGAGTTAGGTCCCAACCCGGAAATCACACGATTCAAAGGTTTGGGAGAAATCTCGCCCGATGAATTCAAGCATTTCATCGGCAAAGACATGCGCCTGGAACAAGTTTCTTTACGCAAAACGGACCTTGTAAAAGAACTGCTGGAGTTCTATATGGGTAAAAATACTATGGAACGGCAGAATTTCATTATCAACAATCTGGTTATAGAAGAAGATCTGGCATCATGAGAAGAGCTATCTTTCCGGGCACATTCGACCCGTTTACCATCGGGCACTCGTCGGTAGTAAGCCGTGCACTGACTTTCATAGACGAAATTGTCATAGGAATCGGTATCAACGAGAACAAGAACACGTACTTCCCTCTTGAGAAGCGTGAAAAGATGATTCGGGACTTCTACCGGAACGAGCCGCGCGTCACCGTGCAATCTTATAATTGCCTGACCATCGACTTTGCCAAGGAAGTAGGCGCCAACCTGATTATACGTGGCATCCGCACCGTGAAAGACTTCGAATACGAAGAAACCATTGCGGACATCAACCGCAAACTGACCGGAATTGAAACTATCCTGCTGTTCACGGAACCGGAACTCACCTGCATCAGTTCTACCACCGTGCGCGAGTTGCTGCAATTTGGAAAAGATATAAGTATGTTCATTCCCGAAGGAATGGAAATTAGTGATAAGTGATTAATAAATAGACAATGAAGAAATTCCTTAGCATTATTACAGTATGTATATGCACCGTGATGGTGCAAGCACAGAAACCGAATAATGAAGCCATACGTAAACTGCAAATGGCTGAGTTCGCCATCGCTAACCTGTACGTAGACAAAGTAGACGAAGATAAGCTGGTAGAAGAAGCCATCATCAAGATGCTGGCACAGCTCGACCCGCACTCTACCTACAACAATGCCGAAGAGGTGAAGAAGATGAACGAACCCCTGCAAGGAAACTTCGAAGGTATCGGCGTACAGTTCCAGATGATAGAAGACACCCTGCTTGTGATACAACCCGTGAGCAACGGTCCGTCCGAAAAGGTAGGCATCCTTGCCGGCGACCGTATTGTAGCCGTAAACGATACCGCCATTGCCGGAGTAAAGATGAGCACAGAGGACATTATGAGCCGTCTGCGCGGTCCGAAGGACTCCGAAGTGAAGCTCACCATCGTACGCCGCGGAGTAGACGATTCACTCTACTTCACTGTAAAACGTGATAAGATACCCATCCTTAGCCTGGACGCCGCTTACATGATACAGCCCAAGACCGGCTATATACGTATCAACCGTTTCGGAGCCACCACTGCCGAGGAATTTACTACCGCCCTGAAGGGACTTCAGAAGAAAGGCATGAAGGACCTCATCCTTGACCTGCAAGGCAACGGCGGAGGTTATCTGAATGCCGCCATCGACCTCGCCAACGAATTCCTTCAACAGAAAGAGTTGATAGTCTATACCGAGGGCAGGGCTGCACGCCGCAGTGACTTCTTCGCCAAAGGTACCGGAAACTTCAAGAACGGACGCCTCATCGTACTGGTAGACGAGTACTCTGCTTCCGCCAGCGAAATCTTGACCGGCGCCATACAAGATTGGGACAGAGGTGTAGTGGTAGGACGCCGTACCTTCGGCAAAGGTCTGGTACAACGCCCCATCGACTTGCCGGACGGTTCCATGATACGCCTTACCATCGCCCGTTACTATACCCCTTCTGGACGTTGCATCCAGAAGCCTTATGACAACACCGCCAATCTGGACGGCAGAGTCAAAGGAGATGATAACCAGGAAAAATACAACCTGGAGCTGGTAGAACGCTTCAACCACGGCGAAATGATTCATGCCGACAGCATCCACTTTGCCGACTCCCTGAAAGTACAGACCAAACGCCTGGGACGTACCGTCTATGGCGGCGGAGGCATCATGCCGGACTACTTCGTTCCGATAGATACCACCCAATACACCGACTACCACCGCAACCTGGTGGCCAAAGGCGTAGTTATCAAATCGACCACCGGCTACATTGAGAAACACCGGAAAGAGCTGAAGGACAAATACAAGAAGTTCGAGACCTTCAACGATAAGTTTGAAATAAACGATAACTTCCTGGCCGACATACGCGCCATGGCCGACAAAGAGAAGATAGAGTTCAACGAAAGCCAGTACAACCAATCGTTGCCGCTCATCAAAGCACAACTCAAAGCATTGATAGCCCGCGATCTGTGGGATATGAACGAGTATTACCAGGTAATGAATTCGATGAACAACAGCGTGCAGCAGGCTTTGAAACTCCTGCAAAGCGATGCCTACGAACAAACTCTAAAAGCCAAGCCATGAGATAGAAACCTTAGCCCAATCTAATTTATCATGAAACGCCTCATAACGATACTTGTACTTCTGCAATGGGCCATTGCCTGTATAGGTCAAGCTTATGAGTCAGACATTTATTTCTCCCATTTGGATAATACCAACGGGCTCTCTTCCAATGAAATCACCTGCATCTTCAAAGATTCACGCGGTTTCATGTGGTTTGGAACTGTCTCGCACATCAATCGTTATGATGCCAATTCCTTCAAGACGTTCCAGCACCGCGAGAACGGGGCGCCTTTTTCAGAAGAAACCGTCTTCAGGATGAGCGAGACTAAAGACGGGCTTCTCTGGATTACTTACAAAGACCAACAAATCAGCGTTTTCAACCCAGAGAAGAACACCTTTCACACAGCTTCCGAGATAGCCCGTTCACTCAACATATCGCAAGAGATTTACCAAGTATTTCCTGCAATAGACAATAATCTGCTTTTTACCGACAAGCAAGGCAATGTATATCTTTACAGTTACTTTGCGAAGACCGTAACCACTCTCAAGAACAATCAGGAGCAATGTCCGGTTTCGGCTATAGCCATCTACGAAAGCGAAATGTACCTGCTATACAGCAACGGACTGCTGGAATGTGTAAACCTGAACCGCTTCGAAACCCTGTTCAAGACCGAATACCTGCACCAGCAACATCCCGACCTCACCACCGGATGGAATGTGTACATCGACCGGGACGGAGAGTTATGGATTTATCAGGATGCCCCCAATTATTGGGGAGTTTATCTGTATTCCCCGCAAGAAAACACATGGCGCAAGTTCGATACCCAATCCAAAGTCAAGCTATCGTCCAACATGGTGAGGGGGATAGAGCAGAGCAGCAACGGCATCATCTGGATAGCTACCGACCACGGCGGCCTCAACCTGTACGACAAACGGACGGAAAGAATCACCTGCCTCAGAAACAATCCTTTCGTCAAGGGCAGCATCAGTCAAAACAGTATCATATCCATCTACAAGGATAATGAAGAAATCATCTGGCTGGGCACTTATAAGAAAGGTGTAGATTATCATCACAAGAATCTCTTCAAGTTCAAACGTCTGCTATACCCGCTGTCTGCCGACAGTGGTATCGAGGAAAATGATTGCACCTGCATTCTTCAGGACTCCCCGCAGCAGTTGTGGATAGGTACCAACGGCGGCGGACTGCTCTGCTACAACCGGCTGACGCAGGAATATAAACGCTATGTGCACAATCCGCAGAATCCCGGCAGCCTGTCTTCCAACATCATTGTATATATGATAAAAGATAAAAAGGGGCGCCTCTGGATAGGTACCTACATGGGCGGGCTGGTCTGTTTCGACGGGCAGTTCCATACCTTCTCGCCTCGGAAAATCAAGAAAGGACACAATGAGCTGACCAGCATTACCAGCATGGAGTACGATGGCGACAACAGCCTTTGGATAGGGACATTGGAAGACGGATTCTACCATTTCGATATCGATACGAAAACGTGGGAAGAGAAACATATAGTATATGGCAAAGACAGCCTTTACCAGAAGAAAGTCAATGCGATAGCCCTGGGAGGACAGCATGAGTTATTCATCAGCACCAGCCAAGGCATTAACATATTCAACACCGCTACCCAGAAAATACAGATGCTGAACGAGGAGTTCTCCCAGGGACATGCCATCAACGAAACTTATTTCTACACCATTTATGTAGATTCCAACAACCGGCTGTGGATGGGAGGCAACAACGGCATCTACATCTGCAACAGAAATACCGGGGAACTACTTCATTTCGATACAGACAACGGGCTGCCGGACAATCATATCTCCATCTTCCGGGAAGACCTCAAAGGCTACATGTGGATTGGCACCAAGAACGGACTGACAAAAGCGAAACTGGAAACCACCCAGGACAAGACCGGCTGCAACTTCCAGAACTATATGCAGGAAGACGGCCTGCCCTCCGCAACCTTCAACCGCAATGCCGGTTCTACAGACAAGGACGGAAACTTCATCTTCGGGACGACCAACGGATTGGCCATCTTCACTCCCCACGAGATAGACCTCAGGCAGAACTCACCCAAGATAATGATTACAGACCTGCAGGTACAGAACCAAATCATCTCTCCCAATACGCCGTATGACGGAAAGCCCATCATAGCGAGTGACATCAGCTATTCCCCCCAGATCAGTTTAAACTACGGACAGCATAACCTGGCACTGAGCCTGGCTATTCTGGACTATCTGCACCCGCAGAAGAACAGCATCTCTTACAAAATGGAGGGTCTCGACTCGCAATGGAACGAAATAGCCAGCAACCACCAGCTCGTCACCTATACAAACCTGAATCCGGGAGACTATGTATTCATGGCCAAAGCCAGCAACCCCAACAACGGACAGACCAGCGAGACAATACAGATTCCCATTCACATAGCACCTCCATTCTATTCGTCCATATATGCTTATGTACTGTACATCATTCTGCTTCTTGTCATTCTGTACCTGATACTGCGCTATATCCTGAACATACAGAATAAGAGATTCAGATACGAAAAGGAGAAGATGGTGTCGCGCCAGCAACACGACATGGACGAAATGAAACTGCGCTTCTTCACCAATATCAGCCATGAGTTCCGCACGCCGCTCTCACTCATCATCCTGCCTGTCGAGCGCTTGCTGAAGACGGAACAAAATGCCGAGCTACGGATGTCTTACCAACTGATCCGACAAAATGCGCAACAACTGTTGGATTTGGTGAATCAAGTGCTGGACTTCCGCAAAATAGATAAAAAGAAACACCAACTCATATTATCCTCAGGAGATATCGTGCTGTTTGTAAACGATATCGTCCGGTCTTTCCGCCAACTGTCCGAGGAAAAGGAAATCTCTTTTTCTTTTTCCTCGTCCACTCCTTCGTTTATCATCAAGTTCGATGCCGACAAGGTGCGTAAGATCCTGACCAACCTGCTGAACAATGCATTCAAATTCACCCCGGAGAAGGGAAAGATAACCGTCAAGCTATTCCCTATACAACGGAAAGAGCAGTTGCAACTTTGCATAGAGGTGTCGGACACCGGAATCGGCATCCTTCCGGAAGACCAGAAACATATATTCGACCGCTTCTATCAGGCAAACGATGACAGCAGGGGAACCGGTATCGGACTGCATTTATGCCACGAGTTTGCAGAAATACATCATGGAGAGATAACAGTAGACAGCACCTACGGACAGGGCAGCACTTTCGCCTTTTACTTCCCCATCGAAACAAACGAATATCAGGAAACAATACATGATGTAGAGGAAGAAAGCATTGCAATTCCTCCCACCGAACTCCCGAATGAGAGCGAACCGGAAGAAAAGGCAAACGCCCAAAAGCCCACTATCCTGCTGGTGGACGACAACAAGGACTTCCGCGAGTACATTTCGCTCTGCCTCAAGGAGACCTACAATGTAATAACGCAACCCAATGGCCAGGAAGCCTGGGAATGTATACTAAAAACATTCCCGGATATAGTCATTACAGACATCATGATGCCGGTAATGGACGGAATCAGTCTATGCCGTCTGATAAAGGGGGATGTACGCACTTCACACATCCCGGTAATACTGCTCACTGCCAAAACCGGACAAGAGAATGAATACACCGGCCTGCAAGCCGGTGCCGATGATTACATCTGCAAGCCTTTCAATATAGATGTGCTTTCCTTGAAAATAAAGCATATCGCCGAGCAGCAGGCACAGATACAGCAGAAGTTGATGAAGTCATCGCGTACCAGCATCCAGCTTGCCGACGCCCCAATCAGTTCCCTGGACGAGGAACTGATACGAAAAGCAATCGCTTACATCGAGCAGGAACGGTCGAACCCGTTGCTTTCAGTTGAACTGCTCAGCAAGCAGATGTGCATGAGCAGAACCAATTTCTATAAGAAGTCGCTTTCCCTGACCGGAAAAACTCCACTCGAACTTATACGCTCGGTACGATTGAGATACGCAGCACAATTATTGGAAAAGACCCAGCTACGTATCAATGAAATAGCCATGGAAATAGGCATGAACGACATCAAAGCCTTCCGCAAATATTTCAAAGAAGAGTTCGGGATGCTGCCCTCGGAATACGAGAGAAACAGCAACAAACCTTCCATTACCCAAACGAGCCCCGAATAGGAACCATCTGCCCTACCCCGGCAACCAATCTCCCCTCTCATTGAAACAAATCTCCCCCTCCCTTTCCATAATAACGGGTTAATTTTACAACGAAGTAAAAAACACCATTTATAAATCAATAACTAATATGGAAAGACACTTAAAATCGCATCTTGCATGCACACTGTTTGCCCTGTTGCTAACATGCACCACTTGGGCAGGAAACTACAAAAGCTTCAAAGTATCTGTTTACACACGTGCCTACGAAGTAGAAAAGATGAAAGACTTGCAATGGCTGGACTCCACATGGAATATCATATCCAGCCAGGTGAAAGTAGATAAAATCTATCTCGAAACCCACCGCGACCTGCTCATCGTACCCGATGCCACCCTGGAACAAGCCAAACGCTTCTTTAAGGAAAAAGGAGTGGAAGTAGGAGGCGGTATCACCTACACCATCGACGAATCGAACAGCTTCGAGACTTTCTGCTACTCCAACCCCGATCACCGGAAGAAAGTACGCGAGATTGCCGAACATACGGCAAAGCATTTCGACGATTTCATTCTGGACGACTTCTTCTTCACCAGCTGCAAGTCGGACATCGAAATCAAGGCCAAAGGAGAACAGAGTTGGACTAAATACCGTCTGGACCTGATGACCAAAGCCGGTCAGGAATTGGTGCTACAACCTGCCAAGAAAGTGAATCCGAAGGTAAAAGTGATTATCAAATACCCCAACTGGTACGATCATTTCCAGGGACTGGGCTTCGACCTGGAGCGCGGACCGCAACTCTTCGACGCTATATGGACCGGAACGGAGACACGCGACCCGGGTACCGCCCAACACTTGCAGAATTACTTGAGCTACAACATCATCCGCTATTTTGATAATCTCCGTCCCGGATACAACTTAGGAGGATGGGTAGATGCAGGGGGCAGCAATATGGGTATGGACCGCTACGCCGAGCAGTTGTGGCTGACCATGTTTGCCAAAGCTCCCGAAATCAACTTGTTTGCCTACCATCAGCTAATCGGGGTAAAGCTCAATCCTGATGTACACCGTAAGCAATGGCAAGGACAAGGCACCAGCTTCGACTATGACGAAATGATGCAGCCGGTAGCATTGAACGGCGGTGCCAAGGTAGTTCCCACCACCATGGCACGTGTAGCAGGTGTGGCTTTCGAACAGATTGACCAGTTTGTATACAAGCTCGGTAACCCCGTCGGCATCTACTCATACAAACCCTTCCATTCACTGGGCGATGATTTCTTGCAGAACTATTTAGGAATGATAGGATTGCCCATGAACATGGTACCGAGATTCCCCGAAAACCAGAAAGTGGTTCTGCTTACCGAACAGGCAGCTGCAGACCCGAAGATAATGACACACATCAAGAAGCAACTGCAAAGCGGCCACGATGTAGTCATCACAAGCAGCTTGCTGAAAGCCATCCCCGACCAGATAGCACAAGTCTCGGAACTCCGCTGCACGGATCTGAAAGCCATCGTCAATGATATGGGTAGACACGGAAAACTGGACAGAGAGATCCTGATTCCGCAGGTACGCTATCAGACCAATGATGCCTGGGAAGTAATCAGTGCAGGACGTCCGTTGGACGGAGGGGTATCGGGCTATCCCATCATGCTGCGCGCTCCTTACTCTACAGGAAATCTGTACGTACTGACGATTCCCGATGATATGGGCAATCTGTACGACTATCCGGCAAGCGCACTCAACGTTATCCGCCGCATCCTCTCACAAGACCTGGACGTACGCCTCGAAGGCCCGTCGAAAGTTGCCTTGATGGTATACGACAATGGCACTTTCATCGTAGAGTCTTTCCTGGATGAAGCCGTGACCGTACAAGTAGTAACGGACGAGAAAGTATCTTCACTGACAGACATTGTAAGCGGGAAATCATACCTGCCTTCCAACGGAAAGAACAGTTACCGCGTCACTTTAATGCCTCATTCTTATAAGGTATTCAAGAAAGAAACAAAATAAAGAATTGAAGTTATGAAACACATCAATAAACTTTTCACCGCACTGGGCATCACCCTGCTGACTGCCTGTGCACAGAAACCAAGCGAGAACGTACAGGTATCTCCACTGATGCAGAATGAAGATAAAATCACAGACCTGATTTCCCGCATGACGCTCGAAGAGAAAGTGAACATGCTGCATGGTAAGCACATGTTCTCTTCGGCAGGCGTAGAGCGCTTGGGCATAGCAGATGTGAAATATGCCGACGGCCCCTTCGGCATCCGTGAAGAAATGGAGCCGCACTCGTGGAACTCAATAGGACTGACTACCGACTCGGCAACCTTCTTCCCCACCGGTTCGGCCCTGGCAGCTACATGGAGCGAGGACATGGCTTACCAATATGGTATGGGTATGGCCAAAGAAGCCCGGCTGAGAGGCAAGGACATGATACTGGGCCCGGCCATCAACATCCAGCGCCTGCCCACCGGAGGGCGTACTTACGAATATTTAAGCGAAGACCCCATATTGAGCGCCGCACTTGCCGTACAATACACACTGGGTGCTCAGGATAACGGAGCCGCCGTCTGCCTGAAACACTATGCGCTCAACAACCAGGAGAACGACCGTGGAAGCATTGATGTAAAGGTAAGCCCGCGTGCCATGCGCGAAATCTACCTGCCTCCCTTCGAAGCTGCCGTAAAGGAAGCGGATGCTTACGGAGTGATGGCTGCTTATAATAAGGTAGAAGGATATTGGTGCTCGGAGAACGGAATGCTGCTGAATGAAATCCTGCGCGACGAATGGGGATTCCACGGAATGGTCATCTCGGATTGGGGCGGTGTGCACAATACCGTAAATGCTGCAATGAACGGAATGGACGTTGAAATGCCGGGCGACCGCTACTTCGGACAAGCCTTACTCGATTCGGTGAAAGCCGGTGTAGTGCCCGAAAGCGTCATCGATAGCAAGGTGCGCAACATCCTGCGCGTCCGTCTTGCCGTGAAAGCCGTACCGGAAGAAGAAGCCAACAAAATGATGACTTCCCAGCCCGAACAGCAACAGATTGCTTACAATGTAGCATCAAAATCCATTGTACTGCTGAAGAACCAGAACGAACTGCTTCCCATCCAAACGGATAAATACAAGAAGATTGCCGTTATCGGCGATAATGCTGTACGGGAACAGGCATTAGGCGGTGTAGGAGCAGGGGTCAAGACTCTGTATGAAGTCACCCCGCTGGAAGGACTCCTCAAGCAGCTCAGTGGTACGGATGCTCAAGTGGAATGGGCACAAGGCTACCGTGCATTCAGCAAACACGAACGTGAAACCCGTGTTTCTCCGTATACCAAAGCCGACCCCAAGCTGATGAGTGAAGCCGTACAGCTTGCCAAGAATTCAGATCTCGTGATTTTCGTTGCCGGTGACAACCGGGAAGTAGAGACGGAAGGCAGCGACCGCAAAGCCATCACCCTGCCCATGGGACAGGATGAACTGTTGAAAGCGCTTGCCGCTGCAAATCCCAATATTGTTACGGTGCTCGTAACCGGAGGTCCTTTGGACCTGCGTGTTGTAGACCAGGCATCACCTGCCATCCTCGTTTCATGGTTCAACGGTACCGAAGGCGGTAACGCACTGGCCGACGTACTGTTAGGAAAGATATCGCCTTCGGGTAAATTGCCGTTTACGTTCCCCATACGCTTGGAAGACTCTCCCGCTTATAGCCTGAAAGTATATCCGCAGGACGAACGCCAGAAACAGGATGATATCTTCGTGAATCTGGTAGACGAAAAGGAAACGGATCAGAAGAGCGGACCGACTGCCGATTATGCTGAAGGTATATTTGTAGGTTACCGCTGGTACGACACCAAGCATGTCCCCGTACAATATCCGTTCGGACACGGACTTTCCTATACCACTTTCAACTATTCCGATCTGCAAGTCAAGGCGGACAATGAGAAATTGTATGTAGAACTGAACCTCAGCAATACAGGCAAACGCAGCGGAGAAGAGGTCGTACAAATCTACGTCAGCCGCCCCGATTCCAAGATTGAACGCCCGCTGAAGGAGTTGAAAGGATTCCAACGGGTAGCTTTGCAAGCGGATGAAAGTAAATCTGTAAAGATAGAAATTCCTCTTGAGAAGCTGCGCCATTGGGATGAAGCAGCCAATGATTGGAAGTTGGAACCGGGTGCTGTGGAAGTACAAGCAGGCGGTTCGTCACAAGACATCAAGCTAAACCAGACAATAGATATTAAATAGATTCTCAGACACCAGTCCCTGTCATGACAAACACTTGTGTTTGTTGTGACAGACACTTGTGTTTGTCACGATAGACACTGGTGTCTGTCATGACAGGGACTGGCGTCTGTCAAACGCCTCAATATCAATGCTGAAGACATCCCTTTTATTCTCCGAACAGCCACTTATTCAGCCATCGGTTTATATAGACATTCGCTACCGAGCACCCGATGCCGATTGCCGCTCCCGCCAATACATCGGTCGGATAATGCACCCCCTCGTTCATACGCGAGACTCCTACGGAGCAAGCCCACAAAGCAGACGGCGCTATCACATACCACTTGGGATACTTTATGCACAAAGAGGTGGCAAGCGCAAAGGCTGTTGACGTATGCGACGAAGGAAAAGAAGGACTGCTCTCATAACTGTACGGATGCACGCGGTCAGGATATCTGTCATAAGGGCGTGCGCGGTCTACCAAGTATTTCAGACCATAAGTCACAACAAACGTTCCGGCAACGCTTGTCCCCACATACACCGCATCTTTCAATAATTGCTTATCATGTTTTACCCAGGCCGCCACAGCCATTGCTACCGGAATACCGAGAACAACATAAGGTTCCGACCGGGAAATTATCTTATTATAATTACGGATAAATTTACCATCCCAACTGTTTATCTCGTGCAGAGTATTGATATCCCAATTTTGCGCCGAAAGACTGAATACAACAATGGAGATAAAATATACAAAAAAAAAGGTCCTTTTCATGAAGTCTTCACGTTAGTTTGGCGCAAAGATAGTCCAAATAGTTAGAGTTTTCATAAAAATATCCTATCTTTGTTGCCACATTTATAATAATTCGCCTATCATTTCATGACATTGGATACTTGTTGTACGCGGCAAATTGACTGTGCGTTATGTCCCCAAAAATCAGAAGGAGTATTGATCTACAGACAATACCCCCAAGGGCAACATTTTTCTGCTGAAAAGTGCACACAAAACTGCATGATATTTTTGCTAAAAGGTGAATTGCTTGTAAATAGCGAAGAATATCCCGGTACTACTCTTCAAAGTCGCCAGTTCATACTGCAAGCAATCGGCTCCAAAGTCGAACTTTTAGCATTGAGCAATGTAGAATATATCGTTTATTGGTTTACCGAACTTCCGGTACTCTGCGAGGAACGTTACAAAGAAATTCTGAAAAGTGCGGAATCTCCTTTGACGTATGCCCCGCTAACAGCCGTTTCCATACTCGAAAACCTGCTGAAAAACCTTGCCGGCTACTTCAGGGAACAACCCTATGCCTGCAGCAAGTATGTCGACATCAAATGCCAGGAACTGGTGTATATCCTGACCTGTTACTATCCGCTACGTCAGATCAGTACCTTCTTCTATCCTATCAGCACTTATACGGAAAGCTTCCAGTACTTCGTCATGCAGAACTATGACAAGGTGAAGAATGTGGAAGAATTTGCCCATCTTGGCGGATATACCACCACCACATTCCGCCGTCTTTTTAAAAACATGTATGGAGTGCCGGTGTACGAATGGATTCTGGACAAGAAACGCGAAGGCATATTGAACGACCTCCAATATACCAAGCAACGTATATCCGTCATCAGTGCCCGCTATGGTTTCGACTCCTTATCCCACTTTGCACACTTCTGCAAGGACTCTTTCGGAGATACCCCCCGCTCCTTGCGGAAACGTGCGGCCAACGGAGAGAAAATTTCCATAATCTGTAAGGAAAGAGGAGACGCTTCGGGCAGGGAACAAGAAGACGAGGAAGAATAATCTGTTTCCTGCCTTATTCTCTTATCAACTTCCTCCCTCCCCGATTACGGAATTATTTCTTTAATCGCTTGTTTAATCAAGGTATTTCATCTATTTTTGCGAGAAATTAGCATAACGTCTCTTAATAGAATATATTTTCAAACTATTAAATAACTTAAATTCAATCATTTATGTGGTTAAGTAATTCATCTGTAGGAAGGAAAGTGGTGATGAGCGTTACCGGTATCGCCCTTGTCCTGTTTCTGACGTTTCACATGGCGATGAACCTGGTTGCATTGATCTCGGCCGAGGGATACAACATGGTTTGTGAGTTCCTGGGAGCAAACTGGTATGCCCTGGTGGCTACGGTAGGTTTGGCTGCCCTCTTCATCATTCACATCATCTACGCTTTCTGGCTGACGATGCAAAACCGCAAGGCACGCGGTAGTGAACGTTATGCAGTAGTAGACAAACCTAAAACCGTAGAATGGGCTTCTCAAAACATGCTCGTGCTGGGTCTTATCGTAATTGTAGGTTTGGGTCTGCACCTGGTAAACTTCTGGTCTAAAATGCAGCTTCCCGAGTTGATGCACAACATGGGCATGAATGCCGATGCCGGTGCTCTGGCGTATGCTGCCAACGGTGTTTATCACATTGAGAACACATTCGGCAATCCGGTGTACGTAGTGCTTTACCTCGTTTGGCTGGGCGCATTGTGGTTCCACCTGACTCACGGTTTCTGGAGCTCCATGCAATCTTTGGGTTGGAACAACAAAGTATGGATTAACCGTTGGAAATGCATCTCCAACATCTACTCCACTATCGTTGTTGTATGCTTCGCCCTGGTAGTTGTCGTATTTTTTGCTAAATCATTATGCGGCGCTTGCTAAATTATAAATTGTAAATGATTAAATTGTAATAGCATTATGACTAAGATAGATTCTAAAATACCGGAAGGACCGGTGGCTGAGAAATGGACCAACTATAAAGCTCACCAAAAATTAGTAAACCCCGCTAACAAGCGCCGTTTGGACATCATCGTAGTAGGAACCGGACTGGCAGGTGCCAGTGCTGCCGCTTCACTCGGTGAAATGGGTTTCAGAGTATTCAACTTCTGCATCCAGGATTCTCCGCGCCGTGCACACTCCATCGCTGCACAGGGAGGTATCAATGCTGCCAAGAATTACCAAAACGACGGTGACTCCATCTACCGTCTGTTCTACGATACAGTAAAGGGCGGTGACTACCGTGCCCGCGAAGCCAACGTTTACCGTCTGGCCGAAGTTTCAAACAGTATTATCGACCAGTGCGTGGCACAAGGCGTACCTTTCGCCCGCGAATACGGCGGTTTGCTCGACAACCGTTCTTTTGGTGGCGCACAGGTATCACGTACATTCTACGCTAAAGGCCAGACCGGTCAGCAGCTGTTGCTGGGTGCTTACTCTGCACTGAGCCGCCAGGTGAACGTAGGTACTGTGAAACTCTTTACCCGCTATGAAATGCAGGACGTTGTCCTCATCGACGGACGCGCCCGCGGTATCATCGCAAAGAACCTCGTAACCGGTAAGCTGGAACGCTTCGCTGCTCATGCAGTGGTAATCGCTACCGGTGGTTACGGAAATGCATACTTCCTCTCTACCAACGCTATGACTTGTAACTGTACAGCTGCTGTAGCTTGCTACCGCAAGGGTGCTTGGATGGCGAACCCCGCTTACGTACAGATTCACCCGACTTGTATCCCCGTACATGGTGACAAGCAGTCCAAGCTGACTTTGATGTCCGAGTCTCTGCGTAACGACGGTCGTATCTGGGTTCCCAAGAAACTGGAAGACGCCAAGAAGTTGCAGGAAGGCACTCTGCAAGGAAAAGATATCCCCGAAGAAGACCGCGACTATTACTTGGAACGCCGCTATCCGGCATTCGGTAACCTCGTTCCGCGTGACGTTGCCAGCCGCGCTGCCAAAGAACGTTGCGACAAGGGCTTCGGTGTAAATAACACCGGTCTGGCCGTATTCCTCGACTTCTCCGATGCTATCAACCGTCTGGGCAAAGACGTAGTGGCACAACGCTACGGTAACCTCTTCGATATGTACGAAGAAATCACCGACGTCAGTCCGTACGATAATCCGATGATGATTTATCCGGCTATCCACTATACGATGGGTGGTATCTGGGTAGACTACGAACTGATGACCTCTATCAAAGGTCTGTTCGCTATCGGCGAATGTAACTTCTCCGACCACGGTGCCAACCGCCTCGGTGCTTCTGCATTGATGCAAGGTCTGGCCGACGGTTATTTTGTATTACCTTACACCATTCAGAACTATCTGGCCGACCAGATCACCGTTCCCCGCTTCTCTACCGATCTGCCCGAGTTTGCAGCTGCCGAAAAGGCTATCCAGGACAAGATTAACTGGATGATGAACATCAAGGGTAAGAAGTCCGTAGACTCCATCCACAAGGAACTGGGCCACGTGATGTGGGAATATGTAGGTATGGGACGTACTGCCGAAGGCTTGAAGACCGGTATCCAGAAGATGAAAGAAATCCGCAAGGAATTCGAAACCAACCTCTTCATCCCCGGCGATAAAGAAGGTATGAACGTAGAACTCGACAAGGCCATTCGTCTGTATGACTTCATCATCATGGGCGAATTGGTAGCTTACGATGCCCTGAACCGCGACGAAAGCTGCGGTGGTCACTTCCGTGAAGAATATCAGACCGAAGAAGGCGAAGCCAAGCGCGACGACGAAAACTTCTTCTACGTGGCTTGCTGGGAATACCAAGGCTCCGACGAAAAGGCTCCGGTATTGCTGAAAGAACCGCTGGTTTACGAAGCAATCAAGGTACAGACTCGTAACTATAAGAGCTAATCGGGAAGTTGAACATTTAAAGAACTAAAGAAAATGGATAAAAATATATCATTTACGCTCAAGGTATGGCGCCAGAAGGGTCCGAAAGCGAAAGGCGCTTTTGAAACATACCAAATGAAAGATATCCCCGGTGATACTTCATTCCTCGAAATGCTGGATATCCTGAACGAACAGCTCATCAGCGAAGGTAAAGAACCGGTTGTATTCGACCACGACTGCCGCGAAGGTATCTGCGGTATGTGCTCGCTCTACATCAACGGACACCCGCACGGACCGGCAACCGGTGCTACCACTTGCCAGATCTACATGCGTCGTTTCAAGGATGGCGATACTATCACCGTAGAACCGTGGCGTTCTGCCGGTTTCCCGGTTATCAAGGACTTGATGGTAGACCGTACGGCTTATGACAAGATTATGCAGGCCGGTGGTTACATCAGCATACGTACAGGTGCTCCTCAGGATGCCAACGCTATCTTGATTCCGAAGCAGGTTGCCGACGAGGCTATGGATGCTGCCAGTTGCATCGGTTGCGGTGCTTGTGTAGCAGCTTGTAAGAATGGTTCTGCCATGTTGTTCGTTTCTGCCAAGGTAAGCCAGTTGAACCTGCTGCCCCAAGGCAAACCGGAAGCATTGCGCCGTGCCAAAGCTATGCTGAGCAAGATGGACGAACTTGGTTTCGGTAACTGTACAAACACCCGTGCATGCGAGGCCGAATGCCCGAAGAACGTTTCTATCAGCAACATCGCCCGCTTGAACCGCGACTTTATCATCGCAAAGCTGAAAGACTAATCAGCCTTATTTGATTAATATCACAAGAAGCTCCTCTGCCGGGAAACTGGTGGGGGAGCTTTTTTTACAAGTAGCCTGCATCTTCATCACCCGACATATACTTCCACGAAAGCGCACACAAATACAACCAAAAGCGTTATCTTTGCAGTCATTATCCCAAAGAAGAAGATTATGAAAGTCATTGTCGACAATAAAATACCCTTCATAAAAGAAGCGATCGAAAAGATAGCTGATGAGGTGGTTTACCTTCCCGGAAAAGACTTTACGCCTGTAGCGGTAAAAGATGCGGATGCACTGATTATCCGTACCCGCACCCATTGCAACCGGGCACTGCTGGAAGGCAGTAAAGTCCGCTTCATAGCTACCGCTACCATCGGTTTCGACCACATCGACACGGAATACTGTCGTGAAGCCGGTATCATCTGGACCAATGCTCCGGGTTGTAACTCCGCTTCTGTAGCCCAATACTTGCAATCTTCCTTCCTATTATTACAGGAAATTCGGGGGAAAAAGTTATCCGAACTGACATTGGGAATTGTGGGAATAGGCAACGTAGGCAGTAAAATCGTTGAGGTGGCCCATGAAATGGGGATGCGCGTACTGCAAAACGACCTGCCCCGCGAAGACAAAGAAGGAAAAGCAAACTTCTGTTCCTTACAAACACTGGCGGAAGAATGTGATATCCTCACCTTTCATGTACCTTTATATAAAGAAGGGAAATACAAAACCTACCACCTGGCAGATGATGCTTTCTTTCAATCACTAAAGCGTCGCCCGGTCATCATCAACACCTCGCGCGGCGAAGTAATTGAAACCGGCGCATTGCTGAGCGCCTTAGAGAACGGACAAGTTTCCGATGCCATTATCGATGTTTGGGAGAACGAACCGGACATCAACCTTACCTTATTATATAAGGTGTTCCTTGGAACTCCACATATTGCCGGCTACTCTGCCGACGGAAAAGCGAACGCCACACGCATGTCGCTCGACTCACTTTGCCGCTTTTTCCATATAGAAGCAGACTACCACATCACACCACCCGAACCGGAGAATCCCATCATCATTGCAAACACACCGGCAGAGGCATACTTGCAGATGTACGATCCGCGACGAGACAGCGAAGCGTTAAAGAATCATCCCGAACTATTCGAGAAACTGCGTGGCGACTATCCCCTAAGAAGAGAAAAAGGTGCTTTCACACTGGGTTCAGAAGTTCTTCAATAATCTTCGGATAGTACTCGTATTCCAAAGCATGGATGCGCTGCGCCAACTCATCCAGAGTATCTTCCGGCAGTACGGGGCACTTCACTTGGCAGATAACGGCACCTTCATCATAGCGTTCATTCGTATAATGTATCGTGATACCACTTTCCTTTTCGCCCGCTTCTATCACCGCCTCGTGCACACGGTCGCCATACATTCCCTTCCCACCGAACTTAGGCAAGAGTGAAGGATGTATATTTATCATTTTATTAGGATAAGCATGCAAAATGTTATCCGGTACGCGCGCCAGAAAGCCTGCCAATACAACAAAGTCAATGTTGTGCTCGCGCAGCATCGATAAAATGGCCTCGCCACTTTCCCAATCACTCTTGGCAAAGTACGCACAAGACACTTCCAGCCCCCGTGCACGCTCTAAGACGAACGCATTCTGACGGTTAGTCAAAACCAAACAGACACATGCCGACCCTTTTTCGCGGAAATAACGGATAATATTCTCGGCATTCGTACCGCTACCGGATGCAAAAATAGCTATGTTTTTACTCATAAACCCTCCAATCTCTGCACAAAACCGTGAAAATTGTGCAAAAAACTGCATTTAATTCATCAAATATTTGCGAGGAACGATAAATATTTATTCCTTTGCACCGCAAATTTAAAGAAATAAAACTAATTATTAATTAAAAACTTAAAGTTATGTCTGAAATTGCATCAAGAGTGAAAGCTATTATCGTCGACAAATTGGGCGTTGAAGAATCAGAAGTAAAAACTGAAGCTAGCTTCACTAACGATCTGGGAGCAGATTCACTTGACACTGTAGAACTTATCATGGAATTCGAAAAAGAATTCGGCATTTCTATCCCTGATGACCAAGCTGAAAAGATTGCTACTGTGGGCGATGCCGTTACTTACATCGAAGAACACGCTAAGTAATTATCCATCAGTTACAAAACATGGAATTAAAAAGAGTTGTAGTAACAGGTCTTGGCGCCATTACTCCTATTGGCAACAGTGTTCCCGAATTTTGGGAAAACCTTGTGAATGGGCTTAGTGGAGCTGGACCTATTACTCATTTCGATGCTTCCCTTTTCAAGACTCAATTTGCATGCGAAGTGAAAGGCTTCGATGCCACCAAATATATAGACCGCAAAGAAGCTCGCAAGATGGACTTGTACACGCAATATGCCATCGCCGTAGCCCAAGAAGCGGTAGGTGATTCTGGTCTTGACGTCGAAAATGAGGATTTAAACAGAATCGGTGTCATCTTTGGCGCCGGTATCGGTGGTATCCGTACGTTCGAGGAAGAGGCAGGAAACTATGCCTTGACCGGTAAGGAAAACGGTCCCAAGTTCAATCCGTTCTTCATCCCCAAGATGATTTCGGACATCGCTGCCGGACAAATTTCCATCATGTACGGTTTCCATGGTCCCAACTACGCAACATGTTCTGCATGCGCTACCTCTACCAACGCTATTGCCGATGCATTCAACCTGATCCGTCTGGGCAAGGCCAATGTAATCGTGAGTGGCGGTTCGGAAGCTGCTATCGCCGCTTGCGGTGTAGGTGGTTTCAATGCCATGCATGCATTGTCAACCCGTAATGATTCTCCTGAAAACGCATCCCGCCCGTTCAGTGCAAGCCGTGACGGTTTCGTGATGGGTGAAGGTGGCGGTTGCCTCATTCTCGAAGAATTGGAGCACGCCAAAGCACGTGGTGCTAAGATTTATGCGGAAGTTGCAGGCGTAGGTATGTCTGCCGATGCTCATCACCTGACAGCTTCTCATCCCGAAGGTTTGGGAGCCAAGTTAGTGATGCTGAATGCGTTGGAAGATGCAGAAATGAACCCCGAAGAAGTAGATTATATCAATGTTCACGGTACATCTACTCCGGTAGGTGATATCTCGGAAGCTAAAGCCATCAAAGAGGTATTCGGTCAGCATGCTTATGAACTGAACATCAGTTCTACGAAGTCCATGACCGGTCACTTGCTGGGTGCAGCCGGAGCGGTAGAATCCATTGCAAGTATTCTTGCAATTAAGAATGGTATTGTTCCTCCGACCATCAACCACGAAGAGGGTGATAATGACGAGAACATCGACTATGACCTGAACTTCACGTTCAACAAAGCACAAAAGCGCGAGGTGAACGTAGCTTTGTCCAATACATTTGGATTCGGCGGTCATAATGCATGTGTTATTTTCAAGAAATACGCAGAATAATAGTCGTGTTACGCAATCAAATAGACAAGATAAGACTCCTATTCCGTAAGGATAGAGAGTCTTATCTTTGTTTTTATAAGATACTCGGCTTCTTTCCACGCGATATTCAGGTTTATCAGCAGGCATTGCTGCATAAGTCCATTTCCCTGCGCTCCGAAAAGGGACGCCCCATCAACAACGAGCGGCTGGAATTTCTGGGTGACGCCATACTCGACGCCATCGTGGGGGATATCGTCTTCAAGCATTTCGAAGGCCGTCGCGAAGGTTTCCTCACCAATACACGTTCCAAGATAGTGCAGCGCGAGACGCTGAACAAGCTGGCGGTAGAAATAGGGCTGGATAAACTGGTAAAATACTCCGCCCGCTCCTCTTCACACAACAGTTACATGTACGGCAATGCCTTCGAAGCATTTATCGGTGCCATCTACCTGGACCAGGGCTACGACCGCTGCATGGAATTCATGGTGAAGAAAATATTCAAGAATCACATCGACCTCGACAAAATGTCCCGCAAAGAGGTCAACTTCAAGTCAAAGCTCATTGAGTGGAGCCAGAAGAACAAGATGAAGGTATCTTTCGAGCTTATCGAACAGTTCCTTGATGCCGATTACAATCCGATGTTCCATACCGAAGTGCACATTGAAGGTGTTTCGGCAGGCACCGGCACGGGATATTCCAAGAAAGAGTCGCAACAGAATGCCGCACAAATGGCATTAAAGAAAATCAAGAACGACGATGCTTTCAAAGCAGAGATCCAGGCTGCCAAGGAGCGCAACCACACAACAGACACTCCCGCAGAAGAAGAAACCTCTGCGGAAGAAGAATGTCTTATAGAGCAAGAGAACCTTGCAGAACCGGAATCAGCCGAAACAGATTCCCATCCTACGGCCTTGAACGACTAAATCAGTGTCTTCGGTCACCAGCTTCAGCTTACCGGCAATCTCATCCAAGGGTGCAGAAGAAATCTCATCCCCTTTCAGTGTAACCATACGTCCGAACTGTCCGGTCGCAATCAGCTCCGTGGCATGTCCGCCCATGCGGGTAGACAGGTTACGGTCAAAAGGCGTAGGCGAACCGCCGCGCTGAATATACCCTAACACCGTTTCGCGGGTTTCAATCCCTGTCTCATATTCTATTTCCTGCGCAATGTACTCGGCAGCACGCTTCCGGCCGTCCGTAAGGATACCTTCGGCCACAACTACGATGGAATACGGTTTCCCTTTCTTCAAGCGGTTCAGAATGGTTTCGCCGATATTATGGATGTTATAAGGTATTTCCGGTATCAGAATGACGTCTCCGCCACCCGCCATACCGGAGTATAGAGCAATCCAGCCGGCCTTATGCCCCATTACCTCAATCACCATCACACGTTTGTGCGAGCTGGCAGTGGAGTGCAACCGGTCTATGGCATCCGTAGCAATGCTCACGGCAGAATCGAAGCCGAAAGAGAAGTCGGTACCCCAAATGTCATTGTCAATAGTTTTGGGCACGGAGACGATGTTCAACCCCATAGCGGCAAGCTTTGACGCAGTCTTCTGCGTACCGTTGCCACCGATGCAGACAACGCAGTCCAGCCCCAATTCTTTGACGTTCTCCTCTATCAGAGCCGGTTTATTTACATCAGACATCACCCCGTTCTTCTTGAACGGTTTCTCGCGGGAAGTGCCCAGCATAGTGCCTCCGAGATTCAGCAATCCCGACAAGGATTTATCGGTAAAAGACTCCACGTCTTTGGTCAACAGTCCCTGGAAACCGCTATGAATACCAATCACTTCCATTCCATAATGGTTAATGGCTGTTTTGCACACGCCGCGAATCGTAGCGTTAATGCCGGGACAGTCGCCTCCTGAAGTCAAGATACCTATTCTCATGGCAAATATGTTTAAATGTCGTTTCTTTTTGCATATACGGACGTAAAGATAGAAAAAAAACAGAAAAAAGATAGAGATGCCAATAAATAAGATTATTTTTGCGCTTTAAATTAGATTTCAACAAGAACGATGAATATAACAAAGTTTCTGAATAAGGTATACTTTACCCCCCGTCTGAAAGAAATCGAACAATACACCAGCCATGCCGGTGAATTGCAGCAGCGTGTATTGCAGCGTCTTCTCCGCATGGCGGCAGGCACAGAATGGGGGAAGAAACACGATTATGCCTCTATCCGTACTTACGAAGATTTCAAAAAACGCCTACCTATACAAACTTACGAAGAAATCAAGCCCTACGTGACCCGTCTTCGGGCCGGCGAGCAGAATTTACTCTGGCCTTCGGAAATACGCTGGTTTGCCAAGTCGTCGGGCACTACCAACGATAAGAGTAAGTTCCTCCCGGTGAGTAAGGAGTCCCTGCACGACACGCATTACAAAGGAGGCCGGGACGCTGTTGCCGTCTACCTGGCACAGAATCCAGAAAGCCGTTTCTTCTCCGGCAAGGGGCTTATCCTTGGAGGCAGCCACGCCCCCAACCTTAACACCAACCACAGCCTTGTAGGCGACCTTTCCGCCATCCTGATAGAAAACATAAACCCACTGGTAAACTTCGCCCGTGTACCGAGCAAACAGACTGCTCTGATGGAACACTTCGAGCCGAAGATGGAAGCCATTGCCCGCGAAACGATCCACAGTAACGTCAGCAGCCTTTCAGGCGTACCTTCGTGGATGCTCGTACTCATCAAGCATATACTCGAAAAGACAGGCAAGCAAACCCTGGATGAAGTATGGCCCAACCTGGAAGTGTTCTTCCACGGCGGTGTAGCCTTCACGCCCTATCGCGAACAATATAAGGAAGTGATCCGTAGCAGCAACATGCACTATGTAGAAACTTACAATGCCTCCGAGGGTTACTTCGGCACGCAGAACGACCCGAACGATCCGTCTATGTTGCTGATGATTGACTACGGTATCTTCTACGAATTCATCCCGCTGGAAGATATCGAGAAAGAGAATCCCCGCACCTACTGCCTCGAAGAGGTAGAACTGAATAAGAATTATGCAATGATAATCTCCACCTCCGCCGGCTTGTGGCGATACATGATTGGAGATACGGTGAAGTTCACCAGCAAGAATCCCTACAAGTTTGTTATCACAGGACGTACCAAGCACTACATCAATGCTTTCGGCGAAGAGCTGATTGTGGATAATGCTGAAAAAGGACTGGCCAAAGCATGTGCCGAGACCGGTGCACAGATTGTAGACTATTCTGCCGCTCCCGTCTTTATGGATGCACGTGCCAAGTGCCGCCACCAATGGCTGATAGAGTTTGCCCAGATGCCGGACAGCCTGGAACGCTTTGCCAAGATACTGGACGATACCCTGAAAGAAGTGAATTCCGACTACGAAGCGAAGCGGCAAAACAATCTGGCGTTGCAACCGTTAGAGGTTATCACTGCTCGCAAAGACTTATTCCACGATTGGCTGGATAGCAAAGGAAAGTTGGGCGGACAACACAAGGTGCCACGCCTCAGCAATACAAGAAAATACATTGAAGAGATGCTGAGACTCAACAAATAAGGATTTCCTACGAACAGATACAAAAGAAAGAGACTGTGCAAGAAGGCGACAAACCTTTACACAGTCTCTTTTCGTTTTATAATAGTTGCAAGCAATCAGAAGTTATACGCCAACCCAATGCCCAGAACTTCTTTAAACTGCACCTTCGCTCCCTTCTTTACCCCGTTGTCATCAAATGTTTTCACATCGTTGTCATACTTCAGAGTTGTATTTATAGTAGCCGATAATACTTTATTAATCTTCATGCTGATAAGTACATCCCAATTTACGTCTACATTTCCAAAATCCTTGTTATAAGGAGTAAAAAAATCAGCCGTAGTAATCAGATTTACATTTTCCATCAGCGGCATTTCCGCGCGGGCTTTCACAAAAGCACCGGCTTCTATCTTGAAGTGGTCGCCCGGATCTACTCCAAACGCCCCCAAATCGGAGAGATAGTCATCGCATACAAAAGTCATTTTAGTAGAGGCAGGCGAAAGCAGCAAAGAGTAATTGCTCTTAGGACGCCATTCCATACCTAAGGCGATATTCGAATAGGCAGGAGCAAAGAAATTGGAAATCTCGTGTTCCTTATCGGGATAGTCGTACCCCTTGGCAAATTGTGTATTCAAATCGCCCATAAGCGTATAAAACCAGACATTGTTGGTAGAATAGCCCAATTGGGTGGAAAGCCCGATTTTATCACTGCTTTTTCTCACTCCCTGAGACTTGGTTTTGGACAAACCATAGTCCAGTACCACATTACTCACCCAAAGCCAGTTCCCCTTTTTATGCGTCAGCGATGCGTTCATATAAGCATTTCCGGCAATGGAGTTCTCACCTCCCGCCGACCAGTTCGACATAGCAGTCTGTGACATATTGAGGCCGGTTACTCCTTTCAGTACCCAAGCTCCCTCTTTATATCCTTTATCATCCGTCTGGGCATAGGTCATGGTTGCCATAGCGGCAAATAACATTACAATATATATCCGTTTCATATTACAGTTCGTTTTAAAAGTTTCTCATAAAAAGACGTCTCGTAAGATTAACAAGATTTACGTTCTTTTTGTTCGAGATAGAATAAAACGGATGTTGTAATCAAATAATAATGCCGCCACCCAGCAACAGCCCGCCTTCATCGTAGAAAGCCGCCGCCTGGCCCGGTGCAATAGCCTCCAAAGGCTCTATCAGACGAACGTGCAGCAGCCCCTCCACCGTGAGGCTCACCTTGCAACGGTTTGCCTGCTTGCGATAGCGTATCTTCACAATCACTTCCGCCGCACCCAGCACGCGTCTGGTCTCAATCAGGTTCCATTCCTTCAACCACATCTCCTGTTTATACAATGAAGAGAGTGGCGCAAGAACCACCTCGTTTCTTTCGACAGAGATTTCCTTGACGAAGACAGCTTTATTCAGTTGGATGCCCAAGCCTCTGCGCTGACCGATGGTATAGAAAGGATAACCCTCGTGCCAACCCAGGAAATCCCCGTTTTCATCGATGAATTTCCCTCTGCCGGGCAGTTTTTGGGCACCCACCTCCTGCCGCAGGAAGGAACGGTAATCCAACGGGCAGAAGCATACGCCGATACTGTCTTTCTTCGTTGCCACGCGCTCAAAGCCACGGGCGGCGGCATAAGCACGGGCTTCGTTCTTGGTGAGTTCCCCCATCGGCAGAAGCATACGTTGCAAGATGTCCTGCTTCAAGCCCCAAAGGAAGAAAGTCTGGTCTTTATCTCTATCGGCAGCAGGGGCTATGTAGAACTTGTCATCTATTAAGGCCTTGCGTACATAGTGCCCGGTAGAGATCCAATAAATGCCCTTTTCATCGGCAATTTTAGCCAGGAGCGTCCACTTCAGTTCGTTGTTGCAGAGGGTGCAGGGAACGGGAGTATGCCCCATCAGATATTCATCGAGAAAATAGCGGATGATACGCGAGCGGAACACTTGCCGTGCATCGTAAGTAATGTGTTCTATTCCAAGTCTCGCAGCCAGTGCACGTGCGTCTTCCAAGTATTGTGTCTGCCCTTCTGCCTCGTAGAAACGAAAGGTCACGCCGACCACCTCATAACCCGCTTCTTGCAACTTCATGGCAGCAACAGAACTGTCCGTACCGCCGCTCATACCTAATATTACACGTTTATCTGACTTCATGGATGCAAAAGTAACAAAGGAAAAATTAATTCACTACATTTGCACCGCTTAAAACAATAAAAACAGAACTACTATGGACAATCATTTTAATTACAGCTCAGTACCCTTCCATTACATCCACTGCCTTAACCAGGCTTGTCCACGCGGTGAAAACTGCCTGCGCAGAGTAGTCGCGCTACATGTTCCCAAAGAGGTGCCGGCTGTCATGACCGTAAATCCGGCCCTTTATCCCAAAGACGCCAACCGCTGTCCCTACTTCCGCAGTACCGAGAAATTCCGTTATGCCTGGGGGATAAATGCACTTTTCGACGAAATCCCCTACAAACAGGCGCTGCTACTGAAAAGAGAAATGCACGACCTCTATCCCAAGACAACTTACTACCGCATCTTACACCAAGAACGCCCCCTCTCGCCGGCAGAGCAAGCTGTCATTGCCCGGCTGTTTACAAAAAGCGGTGTCTCCACGGCGCCGGTATTCGACTACTATACTGAAGAGTATAACTGGGAGATGTAACACATCCCTCCGTAAAAAACGCGTATAATACACTTACTATCAAGCACATCAAGGTCCCACCATTTTCTTTCATAGTGGGACCTTAGTTCCGTCGTATAGGGAGGGTAGTTCCATCGTATAGGGAGTGTACTTCCATCGTATAGGGAAAGTACTTCCCCCGTATTGGGACTATGCCTCTATATACTTTCACGCCATACTCCATATACCAGCCGGGCGGGCCGAAGAAGCTTCTTTGCTCTACTATTAATACCCCGGATTTTGTTCCAAGTTAGGATTCTGGTCCAGTACAGATTGGGATATAGGCAACTTATAATAGTTCTTATTGAACAGATTACCCAACGGTGCACGCCCTGCATCACGGTTTGGAAGTGAATTCATCACCTCTTCCACCTTTCCCCAACGTACAAGGTCATACCAACGTTGTCCTTCCAACGCCAGTTCAAGCCTGCGCTCTTTCATCAAGGCTTCAAAGGCTGCTTCCTTGCCAGAAGAAGCAGAAGGAGACAATTCAGCCAGTCCGGCACGATGCCTTACCTGATTAATAATACCTACCGCTTCACTCACATTGCCACTACCCAACAACAGAGCCTCAGCCTTCAACAGCAACACATCCGCATAACGATATTTGATGACCGTGGAATAAGAAGAACGGATCTTATACATAAACGGATAATGTTCTCTCGGGTAGTGATTATCCCACTGACTTTGATAATAAACCACCGTTTCATTCAGACGTTTCTTATCCCCTGCCTCTTCGAAAGCCGCCAGCAAGTCTCTGGACGGTGTTATCCATTTGGCATACGTAAACTGTTTTTCCCAATCGTCCAGGAAGCGTCCTAAAATATTAGGCAACCAAGTCCCGCTTCCGGAAAAGTATTGCGCTTCTAAAATAGATTCAATTGTATTTCTGCATTTGGCATCTATTGCCGGATTATTCAAGCCCGGAGGCAAGGTATCATCCTGAAGTTTCACACCAAACAAGTCATTAAAATCATCTACCAAGCGGAAACCGTCAGCCTCCACCTCGTCGCAATATTTAATGACCTTCGCATAATCACGAAGAGGCTCTTCCGCATACACCTTGGCCAATAAAGTACGGGCTACAGATTTGCTGAAACGCGTCTTATCTACCGGATTATTATCCGGGGCAGCCGTAAGAGCTTCCAGCAGGTCTTTCTCTATCTGAAGATATACTTCCTCCTCTGTGTTCTGCGAAGGGAAATAAGCCGGATATACCTCTTCTACCGTTTCTGAAGTAATATCCCCGGCCTCGGTAGTTACCACCGGCACTCTGCCCCAATTACGCACCATATCAAAATAAATCATGGCTCTGAAAATTTTGGCCTGAGCTTTATAAGACTCACGTTCCTGTACGGTTAATGAGGCATCCGGCACCGCATCAATGTTGCATATCAGTTTGTTTGCCCGTGCAATATCCTCCATAAAGCGGTTCCATCCACGTTGCAAAGGGGGAATTGTACTTGGAATCGTATTACTTTCAAAATATTGCGGAGCACCCGACCGTGTTCCGGCGTATGCATTGTCAGCATGTGTGTCTCCAATCAGGAACATATCTTGATACCAGTGTTCCTGGCGATCACGCATCTGGTCATAAAGGGTCTGCAAGTGGGCCTCCACCGCTGCTTTATCTTTAAAGACAACTCCTTTATCTTCTTCCTTCTGTACTCCTTCCGTTACATCCGAGTACATATCAACCGGATCGTAATCCAGTGAGCACGAGGCAGCAGTAAGGATCAGGCTGCTTACCAATAATCTGAGAATAGATATATGTTTCATAGTCCGTTTCATTTAAAATTCAATATTAATACCAAATACAAACGACTTGCTGTGAGGATAAGATCCCCAGTCAATACCTTGTACCCCACCGTCATTACCCCATTCGTTCACTTCAGGGTCCATACCTTTGTAACCGGTAATTGTCAGCAGGTTATTTGCCGTGAAATAAGGTTGTAAACGCGTAACTCCCCAACGTTTCAATAATTTTCCGGTGAAGTTATAGGAGAAAGTCAAATTCTTGAGCCGCAGATAACTGCCATCTTCTACAAAATAAGAAGAGTTCTTGATCGCAAATCCTGCTTTCGGAACATCCGTAATCTGTCCCGGCTCTCTCCACCTCTTCAGTACCCGTGTAGATTGATTCTTACCGTCAAACATGGCCTCTGTCTCAATACGCGAAGCATTATACACATCATTCCCTTGAGAACCCTGAATAAAGAAACTCAGATTGAAGTTCTTCCAGGAGAAGGTATTCGTCATACCATACGTAAAATCCGGATTAGGATCACCGATATACGTGCGGTCCAAGGCAGAGATAATACCGTCGTCATTCAAGTCCCGATACATCAACTCTCCGGTTTGAGGGTCAACTCCGTCACTGATATAGCCATAGAAGCCTCCCAAGGGGCGTCCCGGTTCATTGCGTACCACATATTCTTTCAGGATATCACTGCTGAGTTGTGCTCCCGAGTATATCTTCTGTAATTCCAGCTTTTCAAGGCGGTTTCTGTTGAAGGATATATTGAAGTCCGTGTTCCAGGTAAAGGCGCCTCTAAAATTCTGTGTACTGACAGAGAATTCAAAACCTTTATTGGTCATTTCTCCCTCGTTACGCACAATATTGTTGGCAGCAGCGGCACCGGCAGGTAAAGAAACATACATCAACATATCGGTAGTCCGCTTGTAATAATAATCCATGGTAACATTGACACGGCTGTTGAACAAAGTTATATCCAGGCCGATATCTGTTTGGGAAGTGGTTTCCCAAGTCAAATCGGAAGTACGCAGATTGGCTTGCGTAATGGTAGGCAGAGCATTGTCATTACCTTCTTTGAACCACTCCTGACGGGTGATGTTATATTTCTGCAAATATGCATAATCGCCTACTCCCGACTGATTACCGGTTTGCCCCCAACTGGCGCGTACTTTCAGATCGTCCAGCCATTCCAAACCGCTCATAAACTTCTCGGAAGACATGCGCCATGCCGCTGATACGGAAGGGAATGTGCCCCAACGATGGTCCGGGTGTAACTTGGATGATCCGTCTCTACGTACATTGGCAGTCACCATGTATTTCCCGTCAAAGTTATAGGACAAACGCCCGAAGTAGGACATGATTCCCCATTCTGAAGCACCGGTACCCGTATTATTCCAGGCTATTTTATTAGCTACGTTCAGTGTTATGATATCGGAGTTCCTGAAATGCGAACCATTAATCCAACTATTCTTATAATTGGAGGTAGTCCATGAAGTACCTGCCATGCCTTCCACATTATGCTTATTGAAAATCTTGTGATAAGTAAGCACATTATCAAAAACAATCACCGTATTCATATTCCGGTTATCCGAAGCACTACCCCATTCGTCAATGCCCTCGATATGTACAGGCGGAGTAAAAGTGGTCTTGATATAGTTCCTACGGTCCAACGTAAAAGAACTCTTTAAGGATAACTCCGGCAGGAAGGTAACAGTTGCATTTCCCGAAGCAATCAAACGGGTTTCCTGGGCTTTATTATCTTTACCGTTCTCCATAGCCTCCACAGGATTCACCAGGTTCATGCCATAGAAATTGCGGTTATAATAATTGTTTTCATCGTTCCATACCGGTACACTGGTCGGAAGATTGATAACAGCCAGCACCACGCCACCACGGTTAGAACCCATTCCGGTAGTAATACCGTTCTTGGCATTATCCGAATAAGAGATATTGGCACCCACTTTCAGCCAGTCCCTTACCTTATTTTCCAGATTGGCACGAAAGTTATACCTGCGGAAGAAAGCTGCCTTCAACACGCCTTGCTCATCCAGATATCCTGCAGACAAATAATACTTGAACTTTTCATTTCCATTCGATACAGATACTTGATAGTTCTGGGTAAGTCCGGTTTGATAGACCTCATCATGCCAGTCGGTAAGATCGGTAGTACCCGGATTGAGGATTGCTCCTACCTCTTCCTGCAACTCCTTGTATTGCACAGCATTCAGGGATTCTATCTTATTAGATACCGAATTGATGCCAATCTGCGCGTTCAGTGCAACCTTCGCCTTCCCCGTCTCTCCTGCTTTGGTAGTAATCATAATCACACCATTCGCCGCCCGGGAGCCGTAAATGGCTGCCGAAGAAGCATCCTTCAATATCTGCATACTGGCAATGTCATTGGGAGAAAGGAAATTGATATTATCCACTGCTACTCCATCCACAACATACAGCGGATCGTTACTGCCATTGAAGGAAGTAGTACCACGCACGCGGATAGACATTTCGGCACCCGGCGTACCGCTGGGTTGCATCACATATACTCCGGCTGCCTTTCCCTGCAATGCCTGTGCAGCCGATACAATAGGACGTTCGTCAAGATCCTTTGTCGATACGCTGGAAATTGCCGTTGTCACATCCTTACGCTTCTGTGTACCATAGCCGATAACCACAATTTCGTCCAGCAACTCCCCATCTTCTTTCATGCGGATAATCAGGTTAGTCTGCTGTCCTACTTTTACTTCTTCCGTCTGATAACCGATATAACTGAAAACAAGAGTTGCATCGGCCGAAGAGACATTCACCTGGAAGTTACCATCCATATCGGTGATGCCTCCGGTTGTCGTACCTTTCACTTGTACGGACACTCCGATCATTGTCTCTCCCGTCACATTATCAAACACCTGCCCTTTGATTGTTCTTTGTTGCCCGTAGGCTTCAAGAGCAAATAGTTGTGCCAGCATAAGCAGCGCCAGCATCCATAAATTTTCTTTTTTCATGTGTATCAATTTAAGTTCAACTGTTTATTGTACGTCTATAAATCCATCCGTTTCCATACTTTTATCCCTTACACCTGCTGCTTTTGCCTTCTCCCTGGCATCCTGACGCTGCTGGCGCAAGTATTTCGAGGCATCATTGCCGGTCATTACCAACGGAGGCGGTATCTCTCCGAAGTTCTGCATATAGTCCTGCAGCTTCTGCAACATTTCTTTGGCCTTCTCCGGATATTTGTGGTATACGTTGTATTGTTCGCCTACATCTTCCCGAAGATTGAAAAGTAATGTATCATGGGCTGCAGTGGAAGTTCTCCAGAAGTTGCCTTTAATGCCGGGAGCAGGTAGAGAGATTTTCCAGTCACCGGAACGGTAATCGGTTATGTCGCGGTTATTGCGGAAGTAGGCATAATCTTCGCTTGCGCGCTTGCCACTTCCCTTCAATACATTTGTGATGTCATATCCGTCCAGTCGCACTTCCGGCAAAGAGGCTCCGCTTAGATTGGTTACCGTCGGAAGCCAGTCCAGCAGACTCATGACATCCGTATTTACCATCGGCTTTATTTGTCCTTTCCAGTAGGCTATACAAGGTACACGTACCCCACCTTCATAGGCTGTGGTCTTGCCCTCGCGCAGCGGTAAAGCCCTGCCACCCAACGGCCCCTCCTGCAACCATGGACCATTATCACTTGTAAACACAACCAATGTATTATCATCAAGTCCCAATTCACGAAGAGTCTCCATGATTCTCCCTACGCTCCAGTCCACTTCCAACACCGCATCACCGTAAATACCGGCACCGGACTTTCCTGCAAATTCTTCGGAAACATAAATAGGTACATGCATCATGCTATGAGCCAGGAAAAGGAAGAAAGGCTGGTCAGCTTTTCTGCGGATATAGTCGATGGCTTCCTCCGTATATTTCTTGGTCACATTGTTGATGTCTATATGAAACTCTTCCACTTCATTGCCCCGCAGATAGACCTGGGCACTCATATCATTGCTATACGGAATACCGAAATATTCGTCGAAGCCTTGCTGCAACGGCAAAAACTTTTCACGGTTTCCCAAGTGCCACTTTCCGATACAAGCCGTTGCATAGCCTTGCGTTTTAAGGACTTCCGCCATTGTAACCTCATCCGGCGCCATGCCGGTATAGCTGTCCGGATAGAATACGCCCTGAATCCCCATACGCGCCGGATAGCGTCCGGTCAGGAAACCCGCGCGGGAAGGGCTTGAAATTGGCGAAGCTGCATAGCAGTCCGTAAACTTGATGCCTTGTTCTGCCAAGGCATCGATGTTCGGAGTCGTCCATCTGGTCTCTCCATAACAACTGACGTCCGAATAGCCCATATCGTCCATATAAATAAAGACGAAGTTAGGCTTTTCACTTTTGGGAAGAGTGGATGCCGTACAAGAAACTCCGATAGCTCCCAATGCACTTCCCCATACCCAATTAAGATAATTCCTCATGCTTTTCATACTAAATAGTTTTTGGATGAGGCAAAAATAGGAGGAAAAAGCAGGCGGATTTTAGCGGTTAAGTCGAAATGAAGATTAATGAAGTCATCTAAGAAGTCAATAACTTAATATACAATTGATTACCACCCATCTCATTTAGGGAAAAATGAGATAAAGAGGAAAAGGATAAGAAGAAATAAAGCTGATTTATTCGGTAGACAGCGTACCGATTTTCATAATCAGTGACTCAAAAGATTCCTTGGAAACCACAGACTTGTTCTTAGCTTTGGAGCGTATATTATAAATCGTATTAATGGAATAACGAAGCATACGGGCAATTGTAGCACTGTCACTGAACCCTAAACGTATCAACGCAAATACACGCAACTCGGAAGTCAACGTTTTACGTTCCCTTTGCTTGTCAGTCAATAGTATTTTGTTTTCTTCTGCCATCAGTTTATTGTATTCTTCGATGAAATGGGGGAATATGGAGAGGAAGGCCTCATCAAAGTTGGCATAGAATTCCTCTAAATCTTCATTATCCGCGCTGGTGCATAAAGTCATTCGGAGTGCTTCCTCGACTTTCCCTTTCCGAAGGGCTTTATTAATTTCCAGTTTAAACTTCTGGTTCTTGTCTATATACTCAGAGTTCAATCGAATGAAATGTGCCACATAATTCTCTTTGATATAGTTGTTCTCTACCAGCTCATTATTTATATCATTCAAATGCACATTAACGTCCGCCAGTTTCCGGCTCAAAGCATTCAAACTGTCATTAGATTCCTGTAGTTTACGATGCATGCGCGAGAGTTTATTCTTCTGTACCACTACAATAACCAATATGCCTACGCAGAAGAAGAACAACAAGAAGATAACCACTACCCGTGTACGAAGGCTAGTGATATAACTCTGATTTTTCTTTTCATAAGCCTGGGTTACCACCGGGAGTGTCTTGGCAATTTGCAAACTACGCAGATTGGCATTATAAAAATAAACATCTTCCATACATATCTGTATATAACTTGCCGCCCGCGACACTTCGTCCCAATCGTACAAAGTACGGGCTATGCGATGCAAAGAAGCATGATCCTTAATACACTGCCGCATATCTTCCACGGCAGAGTTCAACATAGCCTCAAAGAAGCCCTCTTTATCCCCCATACTATTCTTTGCATCCCCAATATTATACCAGACAGCAGCACACTCCCTGTCTCCGGGCACGAGTAATGCCAACCGATTCTCCGACAATTCCAAGGCCTCGACATATCTCTTTTCATCCATATACTTCTGTATATAAACCTCATAACAGATGGTAGAACCACTATCCACCACCGCAAGCAGAGAATCCTGATATACCTTTGCCAACGGAGCAAACATTTGTTCCGCAAGGATTTTGTCTTTGGAGATATAAGCCTTTTGACGATAGATAAGGTTATAAGCCCGGTAATACGTATCAAGCAGTTCTTCGCTGACCTCTGTCCTCTTGATAGAATCCATAAGTACCAGCGCTTCCAGATACATACCCGATTTAGCAAGATAAATGGCCAGCGATATCTCTGACTCCATCGTCTTATAAGGGTCCTTCAGTTGTTTGGAGAGCTTGATGTTTTCATAGATGTAGTATATCAGTGAATCGCATATATAGCCCCGATACAATTGCTGTATATCTTTATTCAGGTCATATCTTTTTGGAGACAGTGCCGGAAGCCTGCCTAATATTTTTTTGGTATTCTTGATATCTTGCTCTTTTTTCTCCTGAAACTGGGGACGCAGGTCAATGAGGCTATCGAGTGTAGCCAACTGCTTCTTATATAATGATACAGGAGACTGACGGTCTGCACATGCAGCAAAACCAATTGCAAAAACAATCAGGACAAAGAGGTAGTATCGATGAAAAAGAGATGTAGCAGTGTTCTTCATATAGATAGTATCGTTATAGTGCGGTTTACTTCTATCAGGCATAGAATATTTGCGCAAAAATAGCAATAAATACAATTTACTCTCTATAAACTCCTGAAATTAACCTTTACCCTAAAACCAGGTTTTGCAGGATTATCTCTCTCTGCCTGGTAGTATTAGCTTTAAAAATCCTTACCAAGAGGCATATCTTCATATATTTATTATACCTTTGTGCTCTTAAAAGAATTAATATTCAAACGTTATGGAACATCAATTGACGATTTACAACACCTTAGATAGGAGAAAAGAGCTATTCGTGCCTCTGCACGCTCCGCATGTAGGCATGTACGTTTGCGGACCGACTGTTTACGGCGACCCGCACCTGGGGCATGCACGTCCTGCCATTACTTTTGATTTACTTTTCCGCTACCTTACCCAACTGGGCTACAAGGTACGTTACGTACGCAATATCACCGACGTAGGCCACTTGGAGCACGATGCCGACGAAGGCGAAGATAAGATTGCCAAGAAAGCACGTCTGGAACAATTGGAGCCTATGGAAGTGGCGCAATACTACATCAACCGCTACCACAAGGCAATGGAAGCGCTGAACGTCCTCTCCCCCAGTATCGAGCCGCACGCCAGCGGACATATCATAGAGCAGATAGAACTTGTCAAAGAGATTCTGAAGAACGGATATGCCTACGAAAGCGAAGGCTCCGTGTACTTCGACGTAGAGAAATACAATAAAGACCATCACTACGGCAAGCTCTCCGGCCGCAACCTGGACGACGTACTGAACACCACCCGCGAACTGGACGGACAGAGCGAGAAGCACAATCCCGCCGACTTCGCCTTGTGGAAATGCGCCCAGCCCGAACATATCATGCGCTGGCCCTCTCCGTGGAGCGACGGTTTCCCCGGCTGGCATGCCGAATGTACCGCGATGGGGAAGAAATACCTGGGCGAGCACTTCGACATTCACGGTGGTGGCATGGACCTCATCTTCCCGCACCACGAATGCGAGATTGCACAATCCGTAGCCTCGCAAGGCAGCGACATGGTGCACTACTGGATGCACAACAACATGATTACCATCAACGGACAGAAGATGGGCAAGAGTCTGGGCAACTTCATCACCCTGGAAGAGTTCTTCACCGGCTCCAACAAGGCACTGACGCAGGCTTACAGCCCTATGACCATTCGCTTCTTCATCCTGCAAGCGCACTATCGCAGCACGGTGGACTTCAGCAACGAAGCCCTGCAAGCTGCCGAAAAGGGACTGGCACGACTGATGGATGCCATCCACGGACTGGAAAAGATTACGCCTGCCGCTACCTCTACGGTCGATGTGAAGCCGCTGCGTGCCAAGTGCTACGAGGCGATGAACGATGACTTGAATTCTCCGATAGTCATTGCACATCTCTTTGACGGCGCAAGGATGATTAATAATATCATCGCCGGAAACGACACCATCACTGCCGATGACCTGAAGGAGCTGAAAGAAACGTTCCACCTCTTCAGCTTCGACATCTTGGGATTGAAGGAAGACAATGCCTCCAATGAAGAGCGCGAAGCGGCATTCGGCAAAGTGGTGGATATGTTGCTGGAAGAGCGCATGAAGGCAAAAGCCAATAAAGACTGGGCTACATCGGACAAGATTCGCAATGAACTTACCGCACTCGGTTTCGAGATTAAGGATGGTAAGGAAGGATGCGAGTGGAAACTGAATAAGTAAAAGCCCGGGAAGCTCTATATACGCAGGAGGATGTGCTAAAACTTTAATGATATGCTCATTAAAGTTTTGGCACATCCTTCTTTGATTAAAATTGCTTAGAATACAAAGCCGAACCCTGCATACCAGCCCAGCTTCTTCGTCTGATTGGACCAATTCAGCTGTACTTCCAACGGTCCCAGGAAGCTATTGTACATATAGCCTACCCCTGTACCTACCAAATCAGACGACTGCGATGCTTCAAAAAGCTCATGCAGTTTTCCGGAGCTTCGTCCGTAATTCCCTGTCACTAAGATATACTGATTCTTCAATATCCGCTGCCGAAGTTGCAAGCCGGTGACTATCAGCGTACCCGAAGCCAACTCGGCACGGTTAATTCCTACGAACGGAATTTGCTGTGGCATATAGCGCCCGGCAATGCTCCCACCCAACAAGTTACTCACCGCAAAAGTATAGTCATCCTTGCCCCCTGCCAATACACGTCCGTCGATGGAAGGAATAATCGTGAAGTCCCTCGTCGGCGTGAAGCATCCCTGCCAATGTGCAGAAAAGGCAGAAACCGGATTATGATCCTTATACCGGAGCAAGTTATCGGTATAAAGATTGTAAGTCACCGCCCACGACATGCCTTTCGTCGGCACACTCCTACCGTTCAGGCTATTGAACAGCAGCCCTGCATAATAGCTGAACAAAGCGCCATTCTTGAACATCACCGCATCCAAGGGCTCCAGTGAAAGCAAATCATGATAGCGGTAATAATCGAAATCAATGCCTGCACTTACCTGAACCTGGTTCCAGTCCTTCGCCACACCCGCACGGACCAGTTGATGGGTAAACGTCAAATCGAGTGTCCGCTTGCCTTCATTATAGATATTGATATCCTTGTAATCGAACTGATAGGCAAGCCCCGTCTGCCATCCCCTGCTCCACTGGTAGTTATAACCGAGCTGCGCCGAAGTGCGTTTCCCCAAACGTGCCGTCAGGCTGATTTGCGAATCCTTCCGTTTGCCCAGGTAAAAGTCCGTATTTGCCTGCAATGCCGCCAGTTCTTCCGTATCGAACCGCAGCCCTACATTCAACTTATTCTCCCGTACGGCAGGCGCGGCTATCTGCGGGTCTACAGCGATGGCCTCGCTTTCCACAGCATCGGGTATCGGGAACGGTCCGGGACGGCGGGGCTGGTAATCTGCACTCAGTCCCAGCTTCTTCTTCAAAGCAAGCAGTTTATCCCAATCCGCCTTTGCAGCATGTTCTCCGCGGACAATCAAAGTATCGATGGCTTCCTTTGTAAAGCTCGCCGCCGAATAACCGGTAACATCCACTTTTATATGTACATCCGTCTTGCGCAGATTCTCCTGATATTTCTTCTCTCCTTGCAGGTTGATAATCTGTCCGAAGATATCCTTCACCGATTTCAATCCCGATGCATCCAGCAGGGGACTTTGCACATCTACCCCTATCACGAAGTCGGCCCCCATCGCCAGCGCCACATCCACCGGATAGTTGTTCACCATTCCGCCGTCCACCAATACCATACCATTCAAGTCGATTGGAGCAAATACTCCGGGAATCGACATACTGGAACGCATTGCCGTCGCCAATATCCCCTGATGAAACACCACCTCACTGCCATTCACCAGATTCTCGGACACACAAGCAAACGGGATGGGCAGACGGCTGAAACTGACGGAATCCTGATAACCGTCCGTCAAGACAGAGAACAGTCGTGCCAGGTTCGTTCCCTTTATAATCCCCGCATCCGAAACGGTGGCTGATTTAAAGGAAAAAGGAATGGAAAGTACGTATCGTTCCGACCTCAACCGGTCGTCCAGCAACAAGTTCTTCGGATTGGGAGCATCGGACAGCAGAAACTTCCAGTTCTGCGCATTCACCATGCTGTCCAGTTGCTGCGGTGTATAACCGATGGCATACAGTCCGCCTACAATGGCGCCCATGCTGGTGCCCACTACATAATCTACGGGAATACCCGCTTCCTCTATCACCTTCAAGGCGCCGATGTGCGCCGTGCCCTTGGCACCGCCACCACTCAGCACAACGGCTACCTTCGGACGGTTCTGTGCCCAAAGCAGCATCGGAAAGAGAAATAAACAAGCTAAGAATCTGTACCTCATCGTTCATATCGTTTTTCAGCCCTCGCTCACCCGAAAGAGGGCAAAGGATTATAGAAACAACCCGCCCCGGCAGATAGTTCACACTATCAGCCGGAACGGGTTGCCGAAAAACCACACGAAGTAATCGAGAGATTATATAGTAACTACTACCTATTGTTATTCTCCATAAGGTATCATATCCGACAAGATACCTTCCTTATACCAGGGATCGTCTATTTCCTTCAGAACCTTGCCCATCTCTGCACACAATTCTTTCACCACTTCCGGGTTCTCTTCCAAAGAAAGGTTATTCATCTGGTACGGGTCTTTCACGTCATCGAACAGCAGACTCTTCACCAACTTGCGGTTCTCGCGGTCGATGTAAAGCGCCAGCGTATAATGAGCCGTCTTGAATCCGCGTGAAGAAGGGAAGTAAGACCGCACCTTGCCGTCCGCATCCTTCTCTCCATCCAGGTTCTGAATGTAGAGCGCACCGGTGGGGCGTACAATATCCGCCTTTTCATCGAGGAAAAGCGGCGCATAGTTGCGTCCCTGCACCTCTACCGGGATAGACCGGGACAAACCTGCCAAGCCGAGCAAAGTAGGCATAATATCGGGGGAAGACAGCATCAGGTCATCCACCCGCGGCTTTATCTTATCCGGAAAGCGGACAATAAACGGAACGTTCATGGACTCGGAATACGGAGAGTTCTTCGGGTCGTCCGTACGCTGGCTGCACATGGTTTCACCGTGGTCGGAGGCAAAGACGACAATCGTATTCTTATCCAGCCCGAGTTCTTTCAGTGCATCGAGAATCTGCCCGAAGGCACGGTCTACACCCGTTACCGAAGCAAAGTAGTAGCGGGCAGACTCCGCCTTTGCCATCTTGGGGTCGGCATTGGGACGGATGAGCAGGCTATCCAGCGGCTGGTTTTTATAGAGATTGAAATCCTGCTCCATACAGTCGTCCAGGGAGCGGTACGGGCTGTGGGGCGGGTTCATACCTACCATGACGAAGAAAGGTTTCTTCGGATCGCGCACATTTCCCTCGTTCTTCAGGTAAGAGACAACCATGCCCGACTCGTGCAGCGGTGACCACTCGTGCGGGTCGTGCCGGCGACCGTCTGTATCCCAGTAATGCGGATTCTTATGCTCGTCGAAGGTGCCGTAAGAGTACCAGTAGTTGAATCCGTGGCGCCGCTCTTTCGGTGTATAGGCATCCCATGCCGGTACGCGGTCTTCCACGTACTTGCCCGGGCGTTCGGGGTCATTGGGAGTAGGAAAATCGGCATGCAGTTTGCCAAAGTAAGCACAGTCATATCCGGCTTTGCTGAATACATCGCTTACACACTCGGCATCCTCGCGCAGGGAGCTGATGGGGCGGTCGGCATTGCAGTTCAAAGGAACACCGCTCTTATTAGGATACATTCCGGTAAGCAGCGAACCGCGGTGGGGGCTGCTCAGCGGACAGTTACTCATAGCCGAAGTCAGCACCAGCGACTCGCGGGCAAAGTCGTTCAGACGGGGAGTGTGTACCGGGTCGTTCCGGAAGTTTACCTTCTCACGGAAACCGTCTTGTCCCCAGAACTCCATTGCCTGATTGCGGTATTGGTCGGGGAAGACATAGATTACATTCGGTTGCAGGACTTGTCCGTCCTGCGGGGCTTTGCAGCCCTGCAAGGCGAACAGACCTAAACCACCAAACAAAATATTTAATTGAGCTTTCATTTCTCCAAATCTCTTTTACGCATCAGTCCTTCCAGGAAGTAATAATCGGCATAGTTCAAAGGTACATCGATTTCGGCACCATGAGGAATACTGCCTACAGAGTGCATCAGGATGAAGTTTCCGTTGGTTCCTACCTTTGCACGGTAAGCGGGAGAACCAAGACTTTGCATGATCCGGTCGGCTGTTTCCTTGTATCCCTTGTCCGGCAGGTAAGTGCTCAGTTCGTAAAGGGCGGAGGCGGTACATGCGGCGGCAGAAGCGTCACGAGGTTCGTTGGGGATGTTGGGGGCATCGTAGTCCCAATAGGGAACCAAATCCTCGGGAAGGTTCTTATTGTTGAAGATGAAGTTGTAGACCTTCTCGGCCTGATCCAAATATTTGGCATCGTGCGTGTAGCGGTAGCACATGGTGTAGCCGTAGAGAGCCCATGCCTGTCCGCGTGCCCAAGCCGATTCGTCGGCATAACCCTGCGCTGTCTGTTTCTTGCGCACGGCGCCGGTTTCCGGATCATAGTCCACTACATGATAGCAGCTGTTATCGGCACGGAAGTGGTTGGCCATCGTAGTATCGGCATGCTTCCGGGCTATATTATAAAAGGTGGAGTCGCCGGACAGCCTGGTAGCCTCGAACAGCAGTTCCAGGTTCATCATATTATCAATGATAACGGGGCATTTCCAACCGCGTTCGGCCTGCCAGCCCTTGTCGGCATCCCATGACTGGAGAACTCCGGCAGCGGGACGGAAACGGGTAGACAGAGACTTGGCAGTCTGTATGATGACCGGTTTATACGCTTCTTTATTGGCAAAACGGTAGCCGTTCAGGTAGCTGGCGCCAATCATGAAGCCTACGTCATGGTGCCAGGTGAGGTATTGTACAGAGTCCAGCGCTTCGGTATATTTCTCGGCCAGGGGCAGCCACTTCTTGTCACCGGTCAGCTCGTAGGTATACCAGATATTACCGGGGAAAAAACCGGAACACCAGTCATCGATCGGTACATAGACAATGCTGCCGTCTTTGTTGATGGTACGCGGGTTCAAAATCTTACCGGATTGTTCGATAATGTCTGTCTGGATTGTTTCCTGAGCCACGGCATTATCAATGTTTTCTTGGATGAAGTTGCTTTCGGCCTGCTTTTGCCCTGCGCAACCAGCCAGTACAAGGAGGGAAATTCCCAATGTAGTGAGGACTGTTTTCATAATAAGGGATTTATTTATTAAAGTTTTGTGATTTCTCTGTTGCAAAAGTAGGGCAAGTTTACAGAATTGACCCTCACAAATAATCCAATTAATGGGTAAAATCGTTACTTTTGCATCCGAAATCGTGTTTTTTCACAAGCAAATCACTAATAACCACTAAATAAGTATGACCCCACAAGAGTTTTTCAAGAATGACCGTTTTGCCGAAAGTACAGGCATAGAACTGTTGGAAATAAAGGAAGGATATAGCAAAGCCCGCCTGGTAATCACCGAAGAACACCTAAATGCCGGACACCGCACACAGGGCGGAGCGCTCTTCACCCTTGCCGACCTGGCACTGGCCGCTGCCGCCAATTCACACGGGGCACTGGCTTTCTCGCTCTCTTCCAATATCACCTTCCTGCGCAGCAGCGGACCGGGCGATACACTATACGCCGAAGCCCGCGAACGATACATTGGCCGCACCACCGGTTATTATCAGATTGATATCACCAATCAAAAAGGGGATTTGATAGCTACCTTTGAATCGAGTGTGTTCAGGAAGGGAGACGCACTGCCGTTCCAGCTCTGAACTCTTATTTCTTCCCCACAATAGAGGTCATCGGATAGCGATTGCCCCTCACACTCTTAAAGAAAGCTTTCGCCGAGCCGAAGTTCAGATACATATCCAGGCGGATGGGGAGGTGATTCTTGTCATCAGACACAAAGAAAGTGATGACTTCTTTCTCTTTCCCTTTCTTATATTCTACAAAAGAGAAGACCAGGCAACGGTAAATCGTATCATTGTTTGCCGTAACATTCTGCTTACCCCGATAAATAAGGGTTTGTTCCTCCACCTTACGGCCCGTAGCCATAGGGAAAAGGATTTTATCACCTTCTTTAAAGGTATTCACATCATAAGAACGGGCTTGCGCCAAAATACTCAGCATATCAAAGATGCAACGCTCATCGCTATACTCCATTTCCTGAGGGTCACGGTCTAGCCAGGTCCGCTTCTGCTTCACATTCGCCGTACCGTTGTTATACGAGAACCACGCCTCGTCTACCGTATAGCGGCTGCCTTCTTCGGCTGCCTTACGAAAATAAAGCGGTTCCAGCTTGTCACTGACATAGCAAGTCAGTGTATCACGCATCTTAAAGAAGAAATCGGTCTTTTTACTACCCACACAGAGCAGGTTAAAGCGGAAAGCAGGCTCGGAATGATAGGTCGTAGCATTCGTCGTGAGGCTTGCCAACCCCACTTTCTTCCAAATGAACTTCCAGTTGAAATATAAATCGTACATCACGTGCTCGCCCGACTGGAATGCTTCATTCTTTGCCGTACATTGAGCTTGAACAGACTGGGAGGCTCCGAAACCAATCACTACTCCCATTACCAATAGAACGAACAACCGCTTCTGCCTAATAACTATAGCCCCGACCGCTGTTGCGGCCGCTGCTGTTATTGCGGTTATTCTTGTTTTTGTTCTTGTTTTTCTTGTCTTCATCTGGTTTTTGTTTTTTTAGTTCGTCCGGTTTTTGCTTATCCAGGGTCTTTGCATGAACGTCCCAATTCTGAGTCAGTTCAAAGTTTGCTTTAAGCTCCAAAACCTGCGGATAATAATAAACCATTTCCGGTTGGCGTTTCTCGGCATAGTCTCCCGTATCCCAAACGCCATTCCCGTTTGTATCATTAATCAATCGTGCTCCGTACTTACCCGGATTCAAAAAGTAGAAATCGGCTTTGCCGTCCACTACCGGCACCGTACGCAGCACTTTGTCCGATCCGTCCAGCAACTCTACGAATGCCAGCGAATCGGCGCCGCTTACATTAAAGAAGATCTGTCCGTATTCATCCAGCTTCTTTGCCTTGAATTCCTTCTTTATCTTGTCGGTGAACAAACCATACAAGCCATGTATGGCAGCAGAATCCACCTCAAAGGAGTAGCTTTCTCCGGGTTCCCACTCGGCAAACACGTTATATCGTTTTATGTCGAGCGAGTCATGGACAAGGTCGAACGGAATATCCTGCCACAACGAATCGACTTTCAACTTCACATGGAAGGCAGCAGTGTCTACACTTGCCACCGGCTCTTCAAAGGATAAAGTGATGTAATCGTATACATCCATTGCAGAGGGCACGTATTGGTCTGCTTTGAGGAATTCAATGGGTTCCGGTGCTTCGGTACCTTCTTCATCGGCTTTCTTCTTCTTTTTCTTATCCCGCTCTTTCTGTTCCTTTTCTTTTGCTTCCTGAATCTGCTTCTGCTGCTTGGCATAAGTCAGTTTAGCCAGTAAGTTCAAAGTATCGGTGCGGGGTACCAGTTGTTGCAGGCTATCCGTATATAGATAAGTGAGGCTCATCTTCAAAGTATCCTGTTTGTAGAGCAGGGAGTCTTTTATCCAATAATGAATCGTATCGTTACGTCCGGTAGTCTGTTCTACAACAAACGCATCCTTCTCGTCAAAATTCAGTCCTTTCAGCAGTGGTAGGGTGTCCGCCGGAGCCGTAAAGTAGAAGGAGAATTTCTGGGGAGTGAGGCGTTCGCTCTTTGCCAGACGCTGCGTGAAGTATTTTTCCTTAAAGCTGCGCAGCAGCACGTCATCCGGCAGGTAGTAGGTATACTTCCGTTCCACGATGGTATCTACCGTCAACGAGTCCACCCAAGTGGTATCCTGGCGCACACGCTCTTCCATGGAAGGGATGATAATGGAATCGCCGAAAGCTATGATTTCCGTCGGCTGGGAGTAAGCAAAATTCTGGTCGGCATCCTGCAAACCGTAGATGCGGTACTTACCGGGAGCTACTCCACGGATGGAGAATTGCCCGCGACTATCGGTACGCCCCACTCTTTCAAAAGGAAGCTTCGTAAAAGCCGAGTCTGCCAGATTGGAATGCAGGCCTACCAGCATCCCCTTTACCGGTTCCAGATTCGCAGCATTCAGCAGGGTACCGGCCACCGCCATAGAGTCGAGCCTTTCGCCCGTAGAGAAAGAATACGAGAAGTTCTCCAGCGGATTGCCTTCGTTATTGTCCTGAATGGCATCGCCAAAGTCTATCGTATAAGTGGTGTTAGCCTTCAACGTATCTTGCAAGGTGATGACAACTTTCTTGCCGCTGGCCTTTATTTCGGGCTGTTGCACCTGGGGAGGAGATATTACAATCTTCTCATTGGGCTTGTCGAGTTTGATGAATTCATCGAACACAATCGATATCTTATTCTTGTCGTTATGGAGTCCACCCGGCGCCGGGGTACTGGAAATAAAACGCGGAGGGGTCTCATCAAGAGGTCCTCCCTCGATGCGGCCTACACTGGCGCAAGAATAGAGTACAGCCCCTATAGCGACAGCCCCCAACAACCTGCGGAAAAGCGGTTTCATCTTATTATGATGTTTACAGTCTAACATGCTGCAAAAATAAGGGTTCTCCGAGAATTAGCAGTATGCTTTACAGTATTTTAATGTAAAAACAAGCATTTGTTTTTATCCATGTATAAAACATAGTTAAAAAAGAAGGCATTACTCACCTTATATACTAAGAAAAGAATAATTTTGCGGACGAAAACTGAACAGGGGTGTTCAGTTTTCTTTTCTACCTTTGTTGAGAAGCATGGATTACACACAGAACACTTATCAAAAGAAGAATATAAAAATTATACAGAGAATAAAAAAGAGTATGAAGAGTAGATTAGTATTATTGGTATGTTGCCTGGCACTGCTCAGCAGTTGCGGACAAGGTGACAAAAGCACGGGCACAGCACCCGAATTTGCAGTAATCGAGGTGAAAACTACGACTGCTAACTTGACAAACAGCTACCCTGCTACCATCAAGGGTAAACAAGATGTGGAAATCCGCCCGATGGTAAGCGGATTCATCACCAAACTACACGTGGACGAAGGTTCTGTAGTACGCAAAGGCCAAGTGTTGTTCAGCATTGACCCCGTACAATATCAGGCTGCCGTAAACTCTGCCAAAGCTGCCGTTGAAACAGCAAAAGCTGCCGTAAACACGCAGGAACTCACCGTAAACAACAAGCGTGAACTGAACAGAAAGAACATCATCAGCGACTACGACTTGCAAATGGCCGAAAACCAGTTGGCACAGACCAAAGCGCAACTGGCACAAGCGGAAGCCCAACTGGTAAACGCTAAGAACAATCTGTCCTATACCAGTGTGACCAGCCCCAGCGATGGTGTTGTAGGTACTGTTCCCTACCGTGTAGGTAGCCTGGTAAGCCCCTCTACAGCCACTCCTCTGACTACTGTTGCCGATATTTCCGAGATGTACGCTTACTTCTCCATGACCGAAAGACAACTGTTGTCTCAGATTCGTGAAGGCGGCAGCACCAAAGAAATCCTGGAAAAGATGCCCGATGTACAATTACAGCTTATCGACGGAACGATGTACGCCGACAGCGGACGCGTGGAAACCATCAGCGGCGTGATAGACCAGGCAACCGGTTCCGTAACAATGCGTGCCCTCTTCCCCAACAAGCACAATGTGCTGCGCAGCGGAAGCACCGGCAATGTAGTATTCCCCAACCCGATGGAAAATATTATCATGATACCGCAGTCGGCTACGACAGAGGTACAGGACAAGAAGTTCGTATTCGTCCTGCAGGGTGACAACACACTGAAGAATACGGAAATTAAAGTATTCAGCCTGAATGACGGCAAATACTATTACGTGACAAGCGGTCTGAAAGCAGGTGACAAGATTGTAATCGAAGGTGTACAGAACCTGAAAGACGGACAAACCATCAAGCCTATTACTCCTGCCGAGAAAGAAGCAGAGTATCAGAAAGCTTTGAAAGACCAAAAAGAAGGTAATATCCAGACAGCGTTTAACTAATGATGGACTCTAATCATTAATCGTTGAACATTAAACATTGAAAACATGAAATTAGATAGATTTATTAACCGTCCGGTACTATCAACGGTAATCTCCATCCTGATAGTGATACTGGGTCTTATTGGTCTGGCAACCTTGCCTATCACCCAATATCCGGACATCGCACCCCCTACCGTTTCGGTACGTGCCACCTATACCGGTGCCAATGCCCAAACGGTATTGAACTCTGTCATCGCACCGCTGGAGGACCAGATCAATGGTGTGGAGAACATGATGTACATGACCTCCAATGCCACCAACACTGGTTCCGGCGATATTTCCATTTACTTCAAGCAGGGTACCGACCCGGACATGGCAGCCGTCAACGTGCAGAACCGTGTCTCTATGGCGCAAGGTCTGCTGCCTGCCGAGGTAACCAAAGTCGGTGTAACGACACAGAAAAGACAAACTTCCATGTTGATGGTAATGTCCATCTACGATGAAACCGACCAATACAACATCGAGTTCCTGGAAAACTACGCCAACATCAACCTTATTCCTGAGGTGAAGCGTATCAACGGTGTGGGTGATGCCATGGTGCTCGGTACGGACTACTCCATGCGTATCTGGCTGAAGCCCGACATCATGGCGCAGTACAAGCTGATACCTAACGATGTAGCAGCTGTATTGGCAGAACAGAACATTGAAGCCGCTCCGGGACAGTTCGGTGAACGAGGCAAGCAGTCATTCCAATACACCATCCGCTATAAAGGACGTTTGCAACAGCCGCAGGAGTTCGAGAACATTGTTGTCAAAGCGCTGGAAAACGGCGAAGTGCTCCGTCTGAAAGATATTGCCGAAATTGAGCTGGGACGTCTGACATATAGCTTCAACAATACCGTAAACGGTCATAAGGCCGTCAGCTGTATCATCTTCCAGATGGCAGGTACCAATGCTACACAGACTATCAGTGACATTGAAAAACTGCTGGACAGCTATTCCGATAAACTGCCTTCGGGCTTGAAGATAAACGTTGCCCAGAGTGCCAACGACTTCCTCTTCGCCTCTATCCACGAGGTTGTGAAGACATTGATCGAGGCATTTATCCTGGTATTTATCGTGGTATATATCTTCTTGCAGGATATGCGTTCCACGTTGATTCCGGCCATTGCCATCCCGGTAGCCCTGATTGCTACGTTCTTCGTATTGAAACTGATTGGTTTCAGTATCAACTTGCTGACCCTCTCTGCGATGGTGCTCGCCATTGCGATTGTGGTCGATGATGCCATAGTCGTCGTCGAGGGCGTCCATGCGAAGCTGGACCAGGGGTATAAGTCTGCCCGTGCCGCTTCCATCGACGCCATGAGTGAATTGGGTGGTGCTATCGTTTCCATTACGCTGGTCATGATGTCCGTGTTTATCCCGGTAAGCTTCATGGGTGGTACGGCAGGTACGTTCTACCGCCAGTTCGGTCTGACGATGGCTATCGCTATCGGTTTCTCGGCTTTGAATGCATTGACGCTGAGTCCGGCATTGTGTGCCATCTTCCTGAAACCCCACGAAGAACACGGCGAAAAGAAATCGACCTTCGTAAGCCGCTTCCATACGGCATTCAATACCACTTACGACAACCTGTTGCAGAAGTACAAAAAGCGCGTGCTCTTCTTCATCCAGAAGAAGTGGTTGTCTTTAGGTCTGGTAGTAGGTTCCATCGTATTGCTGATTTTCTTCATGAAGATTACCCCGACCGGTATGGTGCCTAACGAAGATACAGGTACTATCATGGGTGTAGTAACCCTGCCTCCGGGCACATCACAGGAACGCGCCCAGGAAGTGCTGCACCGTGTGGACAGCCTGGTGGCTGCCGAACCTGCCGTCGAATCACGTACCTTAATCTCCGGTTATAGCTTTATCGGCGGCCAGGGACCTTCCTACGGTTCTATCATCATCAAATTGAAGAACTGGGAAGAACGCTCCACCATGCAGAACTCCAACATTGTTTATATCACGCTCTTCATGCGTGCAAGGAAGATTATAAAGGAAGCACAGGTGCTGTTCTTTACTCCGCCTATGATTCCGGGTTACTCTGCATCCAGCGATATCGAGTTGAACATGCAGGATAAGACCGGTGGTGACTTGAACCACTTCTTCGACGTGGTAAACAGTTACACTGCCGCCCTGGAAGCACGTCCCGAAATCAACTCCGCCAAGACCAGCTTCAACCCGAACTTCCCGCAGTATATGCTGGACATCGACGCAGCAGCCTGTAAGAAAGCAGGCCTCAGCCCAAGCGACATCCTCAGCACCATGCAGGGATACTTCGGCGGTCTGTATGCTTCTAACTTCAACAGCTACGGTAAGATGTACCGCGTAATGATACAAGCCGAACCCGAGGCAACGAAGAACCTCGAATCCCTGTCGAGCATCAAGGTGCGCAACGGCAATGAGATGGCACCCATCACCCAATTCGTTTCTATCAAGAAGGTGTACGGACCGGATATCATCAGCCGTTTCAACCTTTATACCTCTATGAAGGTGATGGTTGCTCCTGCCAGCGGTTATACTTCAGGTCAGGCACTGGCTGCCATCTCCGAAGTTGCGAAGGAAAACCTGCCTACCGGCTTTGCTTATGAGCTTGGTGGTATGGCGCGTGAAGAGTCCGAAACCAGTGGCAGCACCACCGGCCTGATCTTCGTGCTCTGCTTCGTGTTCGTTTACCTGTTGCTGAGTGCACAGTACGAAAGCTACATCCTGCCGCTTTCCGTATTGCTGTCCATTCCGTTCGGTTTGCTGGGTAGCTTCCTGTTTGTCAACGGTATGAGTGCCATCGGTAACATCTCCTTTATGAAGATGATTATGGGCTCCATGTCCAACGATATCTACATGCAGATTGCATTGATCATGTTGATGGGTCTGTTGGCAAAGAATGCCATCCTGATTGTAGAGTTCGCCCTCGAACGCCGCAAGATGGGTATGAGCATTACATGGGCCGCCGTACTGGGTGCTGCCGCCCGTCTTCGTCCTATCTTGATGACGTCTCTGGCCATGATCGTAGGTTTGATTCCGTTGATGCTTGCTACCGGTGCAGGAGCCAATGGTAACCGTACACTGGGTACCTCGGCCATCGGCGGTATGTTAATCGGTATGATATTGCAGATTTTCGTAGTGCCCGCCCTGTTCGTAGCCTTCCAGTATCTGCAAGAGAAATTCAAGCCGATGGAATGGGAAGATGTGGACAACTCCGATGCTGAACCGGAAATTGAACAGTATACTAAGTAGTAAGTAGTTAGTAGATAGTAGTAAGTAGAAGATACTTGAAAGAATATGAAGAAACAAATTATAACTTTGATGTGTGCAACTGCCTTATTGAGCAGTTGCCACATCTACAAATCATACGACAGACCCGATGATATCACGGCTGCCGGACTGTATCGCGATACGACTGCCGTAAACGATACGCTTGCCGCAGATACAGCCAACTTCGGTAACCTGCCTTGGAGGGAAGTGTTCACAGACCCACAGTTGCAAACACTGATTGAACAAGCACTCGCCAACAATGCCGACCTGCGCAGTGCAGCCCTGAACGTGAAGAAAGCAGAAGCAGCCCTTCTGTCTGCACGGTTGGCTTACGCACCCATGCTGGCACTGTCTCCGCAAGGAACCGTCAGCAGCTGGGACAAAGGAAAAGCTACACAGACTTACTCACTGCCCGTAACGGCAAGTTGGCAAATCGACCTCTTCGGCCAGTTGCTGAACCCGAAGCGCGGCGCACAAGTGTCGTTGAAGCAGACCCAATTCTACGAACAAGCAGTACAGACGCAAGTCATTGCCAACGTAGCCAATATGTACTATACCTTGCTGATGCTCGACCGCCAGTTGCAAATCACCGAAGGTACTGCGGACATCCTGAAGAAGAATCTGGAAACCGTGCAAGCCATGAAGGATGCAGGTATCTACGGCACTACTTCCGCTGCCGTAGAGCAGAGCCGCACTGCCTATGCCCAAGTCATGGCCTCCCTGCCCGGCATACGCCAGAGCATCCGCGAAACCGAAAATGCACTGTGCCTGATGCTGAACCAGCCGGGACAAAGCATCACTCGCAGCACGCTGGAACAGCAACAACTGCCTACGGAGTTCTCTGCCGGCATTCCCTTGCAACTGCTGTCCAACCGCCCGGACGTGAAAGCCGCCGAAATGTCGTTGGCTGCAAGTTATTACAGCACCAACAGTGCACGTGCTGCCTTCTATCCTCAAATTACGCTGAACGGTTCGGCAGGCTGGACCAACAGCGCCGGTTCGGCAATCGTCAATCCCGGTAAGTTACTGGCTTCCGCTATCGGCTCACTGACTCAACCGTTGTTCTACCGTGGTGCCAACATCGCCCGTCTGAAACAGGCAAAGGCACAGGAAGAGCAGGCAAAGATTCAGTTCCAGACAGCTCTACTGAAAGCCGGAAACGAAGTAAGCAATGCCCTGTATCAGTACCAAATGGTAGCCGAAAAGACCGCTTCACGTCAGATTCAAGTTAATTCTGCCCGTAAAGCTTCGGAAGATACAAAAGAATTGTTTAACTTAGGCACGTCAACCTATCTGGAAGTCCTGTCTTCTGAGCAATCTTATCTCAGCGCACAACTTTCTGAGGTATCAGACACATTCGACTGCATGCAGGCCGTAGTAAGCTTGTATCAGGCGCTTGGAGGAGGAAGAGAATAACTTAATACCTAATTATTATGATTAGTCCATTAGCTTATGTAGATTCTACCGCAAAAATCGGTAAGAATGTAACGATCCAGCCTTTCGCTTATATCGAAGGGGGTGTGGAAATCGGTGACGATTGCGTAATCATGTCCGGTGCCAAGATCCTTAAAGGTACCAGCATGGGAAAAGGAAACAGAGTGCATCACGGCGCCGTGTTGGGCACCGAGCCGCAAGACTTCCATTACGAAGGTGATGAGAGCCAGTTGGTTATTGGCGACAACAATGACATCCGCGAAAATGTAGTGATCAGCCGCGCTACGTATGAAGGCGGCTGCACCCGCATCGGCAATGAAAACTACCTGATGGACGGTGTACACCTCTGCCACGACGTGCAGATAGGCAATCATTGTGTATTGGGCATCAAGACGACCGTAGCCGGAGAGTGTCAGATAGATAACTTCACCATCTTGAGTAGCAACGTCATCCTGCACCAGGCTTCCCACATCGGAAGCTGGGTATTGATACAGAGCGGTTGCCGCATCTCGAAAGATGTCCCTCCCTATGTCATCATGAACGGGAATCCCGCAGAATATCACGGTATCAATGCTGCCGTACTTCAGCACAAGCACGAAGTGAGCGAGCGCATACTGAGACATATCGTGAACGCCTACCGTTTGGTGTACCAAGGCAACTTCAGCATACACGATGCCTTGCAGAAGATTGAAGACCAAGTGCCGATGAGCGATGAGATACATAATATCATCAACTTCATCAGAGCATCCAAAGGGATTGTGAAGTAATAAGAAGGAAAGACTTATTCTATATAAATAAAGACCGCATTGAACTACCTTGATGCGGTCTTTTATTTTGTTACAAACTTGTTAGTTATCAGTTTTTCTATTTATCTTTGTCTCCCACTGTAAGACAGTTATCCGGAATATCAACGAAGCATTCCCGTTATGAATGCTCAAAAGAGCTCCCCAAAAAGATGAAACGTATTGTATTTTTAGATTATGTACGCGTGTTTGCATGCTTCCTTGTGATAGTGGTGCACGCCAGTGAGAATTTCTATGGCGCTGCCGGCTCTACAGATATGGCAGGACCGCAGTCCTATCTTGCAAACGAGGCCGACCGACTCTGGGTGTCTGTATACGACGGTTTTTCACGCATGGCAGTCCCCTTGTTCATGATAGTCTCCGCCTTTCTTCTTGTGCCGATGAAGGAAGAACAGACCACCTGGCAATTCTACCGCCGACGCTTCACCCGCATCTTGCCGCCATTCTTCATCTTTATGATACTATACAGCACGCTGCCCCTGCTGTGGGGACAGATAGACGGGGAAACCTCTGTAAATGACCTGTCGCGCATCCTGCTGAACTTCCCTTCGCAGGCCGGGCATTTCTGGTTCATGTATCCACTGATCAGCCTTTACCTCTTCATCCCCATGATATCTCCCTGGCTGAGCAAAGCCACAGCCAAAGAAGAACTTTTCTTTATATGCCTGTTCCTGATATCGACCTGCATGCCGTACCTCAACCGATGGTTCGGTGAGGTATGGGGACAATGTTTCTGGAACGAATACCACATGCTATGGTACTTCTCGGGCTACCTGGGATACCTCGTACTGGCGCATTATATCCGCGTACACCTTACGTGGGACCGCTCCAAACGCCTAACCATAGGAACCGTCTTAATGATTGTGGGAGCTGCACTGACTATTTACTCATTCTATGTCCAGGCTATACCCGGAGAAACGCTTACCACCCCCGTAATAGAAATAGGATGGGCTTTCTGCACTATCAACTGTGTGATTCTCACTGCGGGCACGTTCCTTATGTTCACATGCATCAACCGCCCGAATCCTCCGCGGATCATAACAGAAATGTCGAAACTCAGCTACGGTATATATCTTATGCACATCTTCTGGCTCGGACTGTGGGTAACCGTGTTCAAGCATACGTTAGGATTGCCCACCGTTGCTGCCATACCATGCATTGCGGTAACCACATTTGCCTGTTGTTTTGTATCGACAAAGATTATCTCGTACATACCGGGCAGTAAATGGATAATAGGATAAATATACTGAAATACTACTTCAAGTATAGTGAAAGCACAAAAGACTTTACTAAAACTATAGATATTCTAAAAGAAAATAAGGGTGAAATGTCTGCATTTTGGAATAAATGCAGTATATTTGCACCGTAAGCCGAGGAGAAATACGGCGTATTGAAGCAATTTTTTGACGACGAAAAAACTGGTAATTTTATTTAAGTCAAAGAGAACTACTTCAATGAATTTGTTTCATGCGGGCGACTTAAGGTCGGTCGTGTGAACATATTTATTAGTAGTTCGGGTATACCAGTACCTTTCGTCGGATAGATATGCAGTAGCACGTCCGACTTCTTTTTGCTTAAAAGGAACAAGGGCAATTATATACTTAAAATCTAAGGATAATATGAAAACCCTTGATGAAGAACTATTTAACGTTGTCCGCACAATGAAACGGCAGACTGAAAGTCAAATAATGAAGATCCTTGCTCCATTGAACATGCAATACAATCTCATTATTGAGGACAATCAGATTTTGTTTCTCTCTCCGCCTTCCGATTCCAACAGTGAAGCCGTTGTGGAATACTGGTTAGACATTGAAGATATATTCAGCATACTCTATAGAGACCAACTCCTTTTTATTTTAACCCACAACTGCCTGCTACATATTTTCAACACCGAAACCCTTGTATTGGGATTTTGGGAACCCACTAATGAAGAAGTATTGATTAAGTTAGCCCGATGGAGTGGCCGAACCAGAATGGAAACAATATGCCTTAAGCTTCTGAATAAAATCAAGAAATTAATTATCTATTGTTCCTGTTTAACCTATTAATAGTTTTATAGATTGGCCGGAACCTGAGATGCCTCCTTCCCCGCCGTTCGCAACAAACGGGGAGAAAGACCGAAGTTCTTCTTGCAGAAGTTAGAAAAGTGGGGCAAGGATTCGAAACCGTATTTATAGCAAATTTCGGAAATAGTGGCATCCGTGTGTTGCAGTTCGTACATGATGCCCTCTCTGCGACGCTCCTGCATCCACTCATAAACCGGTTGATGGAATACGGAAGTGAAGATACGGCGGAATGTTGTAGTAGTATATCCTCCCAACTTTGCCAGTTCTTCTACCGTCTTGACCTTATTATGGTTTTTGAGTACGAAATACTCAAAGCTGTTGGTATATTTGGAGAGAGGATGCACCAGCATGGAAAGCTCATAATCCGAATAATACTGTCCCAAGAGGAATCCCAATTCCTTTTGCTTGAATGCCAGCAGTTCCTTGCAAATCCGAGCTTCCCGCATGTAGGATTTGGAAGCATCCAGGAAGTATTGCACTTCGGGCTTGATCTTTAAAGGGGAATAAATCAGGGGAGGTTCCACCTCATTTGCAATATGTTTATAGCGGGTTTCACAGAAGAATCTCGGTTGTTCGAAACGATAGCAGACGCATTCCACATCGGTCATAGCCAGAATTTCGTACTTCGAACCTATTGCCTGAAGAATAAACTCGCCGGCATGCAAAGTGGTTCCCGCGTACTCATTACTATTAACAAGTACTTCTCCTTTCAACAAAAAAATCAAGATATTCTCTTCACATTTCTGTGCAGGAAGGTGAAAACCCCTCGGATGGGAGGCGTAAATAATGATATTGTCAGTAGCTTTAGAACAGCTGTGACAATCAATGTTGGTTGCTCCACATACGGAGGAATTTGGCATTGTAGTATTAAGTGTTTATAGCTTGCTTGTTTGCTGCGACAAATATAAACAGATAATACCAGAAAAAAAACTATATTCCCCGAAAACTTCGAGAAAGAGGTTTTCGGGGAATAATTAGAGGGTAGTTTTATTTTTCTACATTAGTGTCATCCGTCGTATTCCATGCACCAAGTTCAGGAACAACAAAGGTTACCTTTGCACCTCCATTTGCTAAGGTCAATGTATATCGTATCTTCTTACCAGGTTCCCAAGCTGTCGTTTCCTTCAAATCAATGGAGGAGGTTACATCACCTATTTGAACATCTTTATTATAAATATCATATGTTAAATTGATTGCAGCACCGGTAGTTGGTAAAGTTTGAGGCATTAGCATCCAAGCAGCATTGATCTCTTTACCTGCTTGAAGCACTTCCAAACCAGAAGCATCAATTGTATGTGCATAAGTAGCAGGTTCTGCTTGTGCGGTCCATTTTGAAGTACCAAAATCATAAGTTCCCTTACTATATACTCCTGATATTGAAAGTGATTTCAATTTATAAGTCAAGGCATCAGCTGTTTTAATGGTAAAGTTTATTTGAGTGAGCGCATGAGTGAATGCCAGAGAAACACCACTTGCATCGTCTGTCTTATTAGCATCGAGTGCACTTGCAACAACAAAGTCTGTCTGTGCAGCTACATCCGCTACTGTATAAGTAATAGAAGGAAATTTATTGCTGGCATCCGGTGCACTATACGCCAAAGTAGCAGTACCAGGATTTCCATACGCAAAGAACTGAATTTTATCTGTCAACGGCCAATAATATGGACCACCAGTTAAATTCCAATCTGTGCTGGCAAAGGTTGCTTTTGCACCAGTCATAAATGCTTTCATATCAGTACCTGCTGTTACAGCATTCATTTCACTACTGCCTGAATTATAGGCATATACAGTAAATCCTACATCTGCTTTTTTCAATTCTGTCAAATCAGTAACTGCTGCTCTTGTAGTAGTACTTACCGCTGTTCCAAATCTGATCTCCGCCTTCTGTCCGGCATTCTCAATCTCCTCATTCTGTGAACAGCTAACCATTCCGGCTGCTGCCAACGCTACTAATAAAATCTTCTTCATAATAGTTTGTTTTTATAGTTAATATATTTATTTGCTTTCAATTCACGGGCAAATCCACATTCGTTTCATCGTCCCAATCACCTACATCACCACCAATTCCGCCGCTGCCTTCTCCACCGGTACCCGGTTCCAACTCATCTACCACAATCTCACCATCCGGAACCGGAACTTCAATATGTATTTCCGTACCAGGCTCAACATCGGGCTCTCCTTCGCCTCCCCCGACAGGAGGAGGTGCAATCAAGTCTTCAATATCCACCTCCAAAGCCTGAACCGTATTGTCCCGTTTCACAATCTTCAACGTCAGCTTCATCGGACTGGCAGCGCGGGTTTTAGCATCTTTCAGCAATACAAAGTGCGAGAAATAGCCCCACAACAACCCGTTTTCTTGTTTTGTATCTACGCATATCGGTTTTTCACTCAGCCCGCAAGTATGTTTTCCCATAAAACAGCTTCCATTCAAGCCATCTACGTAGCAAACAACATTTGAAATCCTGTCCCAACCTTCAACCTTTATATCAAAAGAGTAACTATTCACCACCGCTTCCGGCTTCCACTCCAACCGGAGTGCCACATCACTCTGTTCTATTTCTACTTCATCCACAGCAACCACATACAAGGGGTCGGGCGACCAGACCATATCCTCATCCGCATTCACCCCCGTGCAATGCCCCGTAAAAGCTTCAATCGTTTCGTAACTCTCATCGCCCCGTATCTGTACGCTTTCGGTGAGATAATTGTAGGCAACTACTGCATAGCGTCCCGGCGGGACTTTCAACTCTCCTCCTCCGGCATCCATAAAAGTATCAATCTTTCTGCCATCACCATCTTTCGGATAAAAGATGACCCGCATCGTCCCCGGCAGTTTGTCCGTCACCCCCGTCCAGTCCAGCTTGACCTGAACTCCGCTGACAGGGTAATCGTCCAACATATCCCGGAATTCGCATCCCTCCAACACCAGCAACAGCCCGGAGAAAAGCATCAGAAATATACAATGCACGCTTTTCATTCTCTTCATCTCCTTGCCGTTATGAGCCACACCAAAGAAACTTTAGCTTTTGTAGGCCCAATGAAATGATACTTCCCACTGCTGGTCCAGACCAGGCTGTTATTATAAGCAGTGTATTCACGGTACTCCGTATCCAAATAGCCGATACCTATACTAAACTCAATGGCCAGATGCCGGGACATCGGATGTGTGTAGCCGTAAGTCACTCCTGCAGCCGCATAGTATTTACCCCGGTATCCTTTTTCCTCCTTCAACTGGAAATCATATTCACCACCTTCGGCATATATTCCCAGAAAATGGCCGGTCAATCTTCTACGTGTACGACGGTTTCCTAACCAGTAGCGCGTTTCTACTCCTCCTGAAATGAGCTGATAGCAGAAATCGTTCCGGCTGCTCGACCACCAAGGACATTTATACTCAACATTCAAAGACCAACGTTGCCCCATTGGCAACTCTACTTCTATATTCGGAGCCAAGGCCAGGTCGTAAAGCAGGTTGTTCTTTATCGCCAGCACCGTTTTGTGAGACGGCGCCGGCTTTTCCTCTTTTCTTTCCTCTCTATTTTCAGATACAACAAACGATTTTTGCTGTATCTGTCCCATTATTAACGAAGTAGTTTCCGGCAGTTTCAATGCTGCCATGTATAATGTATCTCTTACTCTTTCTCTCCTTTCAATCCTCGGAAGCAAATGCTTTGACAAATAAGCGTAAGCTCTGCCTTCGTTCAGATAACGTAACAAGCTTTCCAGCCTTTGAGGTTCTTCGTTATGATGCTGAATCAATATCAAAACTTCTTCCCTATCCGGCACTTGCTCATCCGCCAACACCCGATTATAGATTTCCGTCCACTTATTCTGCCCTACTGCCGCCCCTGATATAATACAAAAAAAGAGTAGCCAAAGAACATATATATAAGTGCGTTTCTCCATAACTTCGCGTTGTATGTCAACAAAAATAGAATATATAAATTTAATAATAGCGGCCAATTCCAACTCTTTTCAAGGCCTGAAAGGTTCTGTGAAACGATTGAAACAGATTTGCAACTTTTGCAACCATCGCCCCACATTTCTTACCCTATCTTTTGCTTTTATCCTCTTTCCCTATCTCCACCCCGAAGAGAATTATCATTTAGCTACAACTCACCTTGTATTGTAATCAAAAAGACACATCGTGCACGAAAACAGTGAAATTCAGTGAAAGAATTATAAAAGAGAGAGAAGACGTAAACCCAAATTTGGAAGATATTGCCTGAAGCCTTACATTTGCAATGTGATTTTTTTCATAGTATTAGATTTAAGGTTAACAAAGGTTGGAGTACAGCGGTACTCCTTTTTTTATTTCTGCAGGCAGACTACTTATCCATTCGACACATTCGACAAGCCAATTTCCTAAAAACCAATAGAAATCATCCTAATAAACAATATATTTTAGTATTTTTGTAACGTAAATCAGTCAAAGCATGAAGAGGTTATTATATATACTATTTGCCATCATTTTACTTGGGTCCGGGTGTACTCAGCGACGGACCACACCTGCCAAGATACCTATGACCAGCGCACACCGCGGCGCCAGCGCCATTGCTCCCGAAAACACAATGGCGGCCGTAGATTCATGCATCAAATATGGCGTAGGCAACATGGAGTGCGACGTATGCATCAGCAAAGACAGCGTCTTCTACGTCCTGCACGACTCTACGCTGGACCGCACCACCAACGGGACAGGCGATATCGTCAACTGGATGTCTGCCCACATCGACACGCTGGATGCCGGCTCCTGGTTTGCTCCCGAATTTGCCGGACAGCGGGTGCTACGTTTTGAAGACCTGCTGCGCAGAGCTAAAGAAAGCGGACTAAGAGTTACTATCGACTACCGCAACGGTGACCTGCAGCAGCTATTGGCCCTCATCAAGTCCGAAGGCATGCTGGAAAACTGCAACTTCACCTTCAGCCAGGAAGAAGACATCAAAGCGTTCAAGAAGATAGCACCCGAAGTAAAAACATTGCAAGCGTACGCCAGAAGCGAAAAAGACTTAGAACGGATTGCAAAAGAAGTAGGTGCCAACATCGCCGTCGCATGGATTGACTCCCTCACCCCGCAATTTGTAGAGAAATGCCGTAAGTACAACTTGCAGGTACTGGCTTTAGTCTTAGGCTTGGACGACAAGACAGAAGACAACCAGAAAGCGGTAGACCTGGGCGTTGACATCATAGCCACAGACCGCCCGATAGAGTTCATCATGAAATACGGAAAAGCAAACCCATAACACAATGAAACTAAAACTCCTCTTTCTATTTTTATTGCTCACCATCGGCCTAAAAGGATTTTCAGCTTCTTCGCCGTTAGACACATTGCTCATACAATTGGACCAGTATCTGGAGAAAAGTACTGAATATGTCGATAAGAAAGAAGCCCGAATTGCCGAATGGCGTCGGGTTCTTGGAAAATCCGTATCTGATGAAAAACGCTACGAAGCCAGCATCCACCTTTTCGAGGAGTACAAATCTTATAAATATGATTCTGCCTATTCATACGCCCACCACTCTTTGCAACTGGCCGAACGTTTGCAAAATCCAGGATACATAGCCGAATCCAACGGAGCCATTGTCTTCTGCCTGCTTTCATCGGGCTTGTTTAAAGAAGCCTTCGACGTAATAGGAAAGATCGATATCAGCCATGTCCCGCTTGCCAACAAAATTTCCTATTATTCCTTATATAGCAGACTCTATTATGACATTGCCGACTATAACCACGAAGCTCCTTTCCAGGACGAATACATCAGGAAGGGCAGCCTTTATACGGACTCTTTATTAACCCTTTTACCGGAAAGGGGAGTGAAGTGGTGGTACTTCACCAGCCAGAAGCAGATGAAAGAACGACAATACGATGCTTGTATCTACTCCTTCAAAACCATGTTACAGCGAAAAGATGTAGACCCACACACCGAAGCCATCATCGCATCCAGTCTGGGATGGGTATACGGTGAACAGGGGGATGAAGAGCAAGCACTCACTTACTTGATACACGCCGCTATCGGTGACATCCGCTCGGCAACGAAAGAGACAACCGCCCTGCGCGTGCTGGCCGGGCTGCTCTATGAGCGTGGAGACATCAACCGTGCCAACCGATACGTAAAATCGGCCCTTGAAGATGCCAACTTCTACAATGCCCGCCAACGCAAAATAGAAATAGGCTCCATCCTGCCCATCATAGAGCAAGACCGCTTCGACATTGTAAAGAAGCAACGCAACGTGCTCATCGGCGGCATCACACTCTTCTCCATACTCTTCATTCTGCTTTTCACCGCCACCCTCATCATCTACAAGCAGATGAAGAAACTGCGTACCGCCCGGCAAACCATTGTGGAGCGCAACCAGCAACTGCAACAGATCAACGAACAGTTGTCCGAAGCCAACAACATCAAGGACGAATATATCGGCTATTCATTCTATCTGAACTCCGAGTATATCGGAAAGATGGAGAATCTCTACAAGATGATAAACCGCAAGATTGCTGCCAAGCAATTCGATGACCTGCGCACCTCGTTCAAAGAATCGACCCTGAACAATGAACGAGACAACATGTACGCTTCCTTCGACGAAACGTTCCTGAAGCTATTTCCAGGGTTCATTACTGCCTATAACAAACTCTTTCCTCCCGGAGAAAACAGCCATAATGAGAATGGCCAGTCACTCACTCCCGAAATGCGCATCTTCGCCCTCATCCGTCTGGGCATCTGCGAAAGCGAACGCATCGCCAAGTTCCTGAACTATTCCGTCCACACCATCAACACCTACAAAACACGGGTAAAGAATAAATCCATCGTGTCCAACGAACAGTTTGAAGCTAAAATTATGGAGATAGCAGCGGTAACTCTTTAAGTTCCAGGTTTGCTCAGGTTCACTCAGGTTTGTTCAGGTTCATTTCCCGAGTGCTTACACATTATACAAGAGATACGTCATCAAACAAGCAACTTCTTAATAATAAATATATTACAATACGTCAACTTTCTATTTTCATTATATAAAACAACCAACTATTCCTTTTCCTGAATCAAGTGTGTACTTTTGTATCAAAATGTTACACCTCAAAACAAAGAAAAAAAAATGAGACACAACTTGATTCTAAACGTATGCGGCACAGTGCTTTTATTGTTGGTAACTAGCTGCATGGAGAAAACAGACTTGTACAATCCCGAAAGGATTAATGAAGAAATCAAAGCCAGTTTTGACTTTAGGACAACGGTAAATTGTCCGGTAGAAATAACTCTCGGTCGGGAAGCTCTAATTCGCATTTATGCGGACAATCCTGAAAAGGCAAATGACTCCAAACAACTTTACGTTGCCTACACCGACAAGAACGGACACTACAATGGCAAGATGACTTTGCCAAGCGAATACATCGGCAAAACAGTATATGCCAGCGCTTACGGCATCAATATTCCTGCTACGGTATCTACCGAAGGACTGAAATTCAATGTTGCCAACAATCTGGCAAGTACCCGCGCACTAACAGCAGACATAGATTTATGCACAAAGTTAAAGCAGAAATTCATGGACCGCTTACCTGAAAATAAGAATAACACAAGCCAGTTGGAGAATGTGGACAACATCAATCTAAAGGTAGTAGAGAGCGATACGGAAGTACTATTCTCTTTTGTTTACTCGGGTGCAAGCCGTACTGCACAGATATACTATTATTATTATCCCACAGATTTCAATACGAACCAAGGGGGTAACCCAGGCAGCCAGAACTATTTTTATAATGCCGAAAAAGGATATGGAGACTACGAGCGTATAATAAGCAGATTCAAAAATGATAAGTTCCTGCTGACCAAAGGATATGGAGACAACGGCTACATCAATATCAGCAATAATAACAAAACAGGTTTTAGCATCCCAGTACAATTCTACGGCGAAGACGGAAACGCTACAACAGGCAGCAATTTCCCTGAAGGATACTCCATCGGCTTCTTTATCATTTCGAGTTGGCCGGACGTGTTCGAACCTATATTCACTGACTGGTGGTGCAATTCCCACCAAGACGGCGGTATCAAACATCACACCAATCAGTGGCAACATAACAACAAGCAAGCCGTTCGCTTCAAAGACTCGGAAAGCGGAAAAATTATTTTCGGCTTCGAAGACATAGCGCTCAATGAAACAACAGAGGATAAGTGCGACTTCGACTACAACGACTTCCTGTTTCTCATCACCACCAGTCCCGACATCGATAAAGAAGATATACCGGAACTGAATGAAGATATTACCGAATCAGTTGAAGGCACCCTCCTCTACGAAGACCTCTATCCTTCCGAAGGAGACTATGACATGAACGATGTTATCATAGAATATACCTGGACGAAATACTTCGATGGCAGTAACAAACTGACGAAGATAGACTATGAATTCACCCCGGTGCATGATGGTGCCAGCTATACCAGCAACTTTTCACTAATGATAGACGGCTACGTGAACCAGCCCATCGAAATATTTGAGGACCACAAGGCATCTCTGAACCAGGCATTCCGAGGCAGTATCACCGAAGGCATTGCCGGTAAACAGAAAGATGATATATCCTGGGAGAGCTTCAACCCCTTTATCACCGTAACCGGAAACGGTCGCGAAGTACATCTCACCAAGAAAAAAGCATCTGCCAATGCCAACCTGGATGGACTGGACGAGTATCAGAAAAACTATGTCTCTGGCATTGGAGAGTATCCGTTTGCCATGAATATCCCCAGAAAAGGTTTCATCCCTGTAACCGAGAGTCAAAGAATAGAAACAGATTATCCGGACTACAAGCATTGGGCAGAAACGAAAGGGAAAGAAAACACGGATTGGTACAACCATCATAAGCAGTAATATGGATTTTTTAGATTAATTGGGGTTTTACCTAATTTAGAGTGGGAAGAGGTCGTATAAACGACCTCTTTTCTCAGTATACAGGCTTATATTCCACTTATACAACCTGAGAGGCAAGACAAAGTCAAACATCTATTTATTAAACAATTAGCATCTGGTACATCCTTTAATTCGTTATACAAACCGTAGGTATTTTCCAGTTCTCCCTTCAATCCTATACTTTTGCAATGTCAACCGGAAGAAACGGCTTCCGCTGACCAATGCATTGTAATAGTTAACCTGATTTATTTACTTAAAATTACAACCTATGAAGGCATTCAAGACTATCCATGCTTTTCTATTGTTTTCGTTACTCGTCACTGGGCTGTGCCTCACGGCCTGCAACGATACCGAAGACGGATCTTACGTAGCCCCCATCACCCTGGGTGAGAAAATCAACGGCAAATGGGTGCTCTCTTCCATGAAACAAGTAGATGAAATCGCTGCCAAGGATATCGACCTGAGCGGGCAACTCGATTTCATGTCATTCAACATCGACTTGCAAGCCGATGCTGAAAACAATCCTACCACTTTCAGCGTAACGGGTAATGCGCCTGCCCTGCTACCCGCATCGGGAAACTGGGAAATGGAACACCCTTTCACCAACTCCGACGGTACACCTGCCCGGATATTCCTTTATTCAGGCAGCGACAAGAGCCAAAAGGCCGCAGTACTGACCGTGACCGCTACTCCGGGAGCCAACCGCATCCTGGAATTCAAGCTGACCCGCAAGCAGAAAGGTCAGGCATTCGTTTCATACATCTATAACCTGGTACCCGCTACCGCAAACAAGTAAGGAGGAGTGAATATGAAGAAAATCTTATCTTTCGCCATCGTGCTGATGTGCACACTGTTGCCTACAAAATTATGGGCGCAAGTAGAAGCCGGTTCTCCTTACAAGATATGGACAGACCCGGTAGTTTACCGTGCTTCCGACCAGGTGACCTGGTACTTCGACATGACCGACACCAAGTTCAAAGCCGGCGAAGACCTCTACCTCTGGAGCTGGGCGCCGAGCGAACCCGATGCAGGCAACTGGGACAGCTCCTCGGACTTTGCCAAGCTGACCTACTTGGGCGATAACATCTACGCCATGACCATGATTCCCGAGAAATACTACGGCGTGCCCGCAGCCGATATGAACGCCAACGATGACATCTTCTGGGGACGACTGAAAAACAAAAACGGTAGCACCCAAAGTGACGTATTCCAAGTAAACACCTCGCACGCAGATTGGATAGCCTTCCAAGAGAGCGGCGAAGCCTGGAAGTCCTTCCCCGAGAAGTTCGGATTGAAAGACCCGTTCTCTCTCCTGGTAGACATCAACAAACTGGTATTTGCCGGAAAAGCCGGCGGACTGAACGACATCAGTTGGGAGTCCCTGCACTTCCATAGCGGACTGGATGACTGGAGCGTATCTCAAGAAGCACAGATGTGGCTGCCGGAAATCGTAGAGAAGACCAAACTTACCCATGTAGAAGGTAGCATCTACCGCATGGACCTGGTTCCGATGGAGTACTACGGCGTGGAAAGCGACTATGAGGCCGAGAACATCGCCTGGCTCATCACTACCCATAACCCCGACTGGGCAGGCACCAGCCCCGATGCCGTCCTGAAAGCTGCCGCCGCTGCGCCTTATCCCGACCCGCAGTTCTCTTTCTTCCCGCAGAAGTTCAGTGCACTGGACATCCTCACACTGACCCGCCAATACAATGGGAAGACCGACGGTGACCTAAGCTACACCATCACCGCCGGAGAGAAGACCATCACGGGAACACTGATAGGCAACCGCGACAAGCGCGAAACCGTAATCAATCTGGCTAAAGAACTGGCAGGAATGACCAGCCTCACCAAGATCCACCTGAAGATAACGAACAGCAATGACGTAACGGTAGTCGATACCGACCTCCCACTCGTTCCGCTGTCGGAAATCACTTACGAATAATCAAACCGGAAAAGATATGAAAAACAAAACCATATATACCATTTGTTCCCTCTTCACGCTACTCGTACTGCTGGGAACAAGCCAAAACCTGTTGGCACAAAACATCACAGCTACCGGTAAGGTAGTAGACAAAAACCAGGAGCCACTGATTGGCGCCAACGTAAAGGTAACGGGCACTCAAGGCGGCACCATCACCGGGCTGAACGGAGACTTCACCCTGAGTTGCCCGCAAGGAAGTACCCTCGAAATATCCTTTATCGGATTCATCACCCAACAAGTGCCCGCCGGCAGTAACCTGACCATCACCATGCAGGAAGATGCCATCGCACTGGAAGAGACAGTGATTGTGGGTATCGGTTACGGAACCATGCGTAAAGGCGACCTCACCGGTTCCATCGCATCCGTCAGCGCCAAGGACATGAAACAGGGCGTCATCACCAGTGCCGAGCAATTGCTGCAAGGCAAAGTAGCCGGCCTCTCCGTAGTGCAAAGCTCCGGTGCGCCCGAAGCAGGTGCCAGCATCCGCCTTCGTGGCGGTACGTCGCTCTCCGCCAGCAACGGCCCGCTGATTGTAGTGGACGGCATCCCCGGTGTGGACATGAACTCCGTGCAACCCACAGAGATTCTCTCCATCGACGTGCTGAAGGATGCCTCGGCAGCTGCCATCTACGGTTCGCGCGGTGCCAATGGCGTCATCATCGTCACCACCAACCGCGCTTCCACCGACATGGAACAGAAGAGCATACAGTACAACGGTTATGTAGCTATCGGCCAAACCGCCAAGCATATGGACCTGCTTAGCGCCAACCAATGGAGAGCCTACGTACGCGACAACAACATAGGCAACGCCATCGACTACGGTTACGACACCGACTGGCAGGACGAACTGGAACGTACCGCCATCTCGCACTCGCACAACGTATCTATCAGCAACTCAAAGAAGGAAAGCGGTTATCGCGCCTCTATCACTTACCAGGACAATCAAGGCGTCATCAAGCGCAACGACATGAGCCGCCTGGCAGGTAGCCTCGCCGCCTATCAGACCGGATGGGATGGACGCCTACGCATCGAAGCCGGTATCAACGCCAACTTCGATAAATGGAACCCCATCGACACGCGTATCTTCGAACGCATGGCAAACATGAACCCGACGTTCCCCGTCCGCAACCCCGACGGCAGCTTTGCCCAGATAGGCGGAACGAACACCGAGAACCCGGTAGAACTGAACACCAACCGCACCGACGACCAGAAACGCCATCGCTTCCTGGGCTACGGAAAGGTAGAACTGGAACTGCTGAAAGGACTGAAGGGCGTAGCCAACGGCTCATACGAATACCAATCCACCGAAGGCGGACTCTACAAGCCCACCTATGCACAGTTGGAAGGACAAAGCGAAAAAGGCTGGGGACAACGCACCCATGGCGAATACAACAACCAGCAACTGGAAGCCTACCTGAACTACGACGTAACACTTGCCGAGATTCATAAACTGAACGTAATGGGCGGTTATTCTTACCTGAAGACCACTGCCGAAGGTTTTGGCTCCACCCGCAGCGGTTTCGATACGGATGCCTTCGGTTACAACAACTTGGCTGCCGGTAGCGACTTCCGCGCCACGGACGTTTACTCCTACAAGAACGAATCGAAACTGATCTCCTTCTTCGGCCGCGTGAACTACAACCTGATGGGTAAATATATGCTGACGGCCACCGTCCGTCACGACGGTTCCAGCCGCTTCGGCGACAATCACAAGTGGGGTACCTTCCCGTCCGTCTCCCTGGCATGGCGCCTCAGCGACGAAGCCTTCATGCAAGGCACTTCCGGCTGGTTGAACAACTTGAAACTGCGTGCAGGCTACGGCGTGACGGGTAACCAGAACGGTATAGAGCCCTATAAGTCGCTCGCCATCTTGAGCGCCGACGGAGCCAGCTACTACGATGCCACCACCGGCACCTGGAAGAAAAGCTACGTACAGGCACAGAACACCAACCCCGATTTGAAGTGGGAATCTACCGCCCAGCTGAACATCGGTCTGGACTTCGGCCTGCTGAACCGCATCAACGGTACTATCGAATACTATCATAAGAAGACGAGCGACCTGCTCTGGACCTATCCTGTTCCACAACCTCCTTACCTGGTGGGCACCATGCTTGCCAACGTGGGTGACTTGGTGAACAAAGGTCTGGAAGTAACCCTGAATGCCAACATCTTGCGCGAAAGAGACTTGACACTGGATGCCAACGTCAGTTTTGCCTACAACAAACAGGAGATTACAAAACTCTCTAACGACACCTATCAGGCAGTAGGCCTGCAAGCCGGTTCGCTCCACGGACTGCGCGGCATGTCGGGACAATACTCGCAGATTATCAAAGAAGGTTATCCTGCAGGCGCCTTCTACGGACCGAAGTGCCAAGGAATTGATGAAAACGGCAAGTACATCATCAACCGCGATGAAGACGGTAATCCGATCAGTGAATATCTGGGCAGTGCCATGCCCAAGTTCAACCTCGGCGTCGGTATCAACCTGGCGTATAAGGACTTTGACCTCGCCGTAGCGGGTTATGGTATGTTCGGACAGAAAGTACTGAACGCCACCCGCATGGCAATGTTCGACCCCACCCGCCTCCCGGCACAGAACGTACCCGACGACTTGCTGACCAGCGGCGTCAAGGACGACCTCATTTTCTCCAGCTATTTCATCGAGAAAGGCGACTTCTTCCGCCTGCAATCCGTCACCTTGGGCTACACCATTCCGGGTGTCAAGAAGATAGGCTTGCAAAAAGTGCGCTTCTACCTCACGGGCGAAAATCTTTTCTGCATCAGCGGATATAGCGGCATCGACCCCGAAGTCTCCATCCCCGATAACGTGCTCGACGGCCCCGGCATCGACTGGTTCAACAGCTATCCGCGCCCGCGCACTTACTCTATCGGTGTAAACATCTCGTTCTAAAAAACTCGTAATCAAAAGAAACTATGAATAAGAAATATCTATCCACCCTGCTTATTTCTTCGCTGCTGTTCGGCGCATGCACCGACCTGGGCGAGACATTATACGACAAGGTATCCATGGACGACTACGGCAAAACTCCCGCCGAAGTACAAACCATCGTTTCGGGAGCCTACGCTACCCTGCGCGGATACGGCGCCGACACGCCCGAAGGTAACGGCGTAAACTGCTACCCCACATGCGAATACGTATTCTTCCTCGAAGAGTGTGCTTCTGACGAAGCCTGCATACCGACCCGCGGCACCGACTGGTACGATGGCGGACGTTACCAGCAAGTACAGTTCCACACCTGGACACCGGACAACCAGATGGTACTTAGCGCTTGGCGCTACTCCTTTACCGGCGTATCCAAAATCAATGCCATCATCTACCAGGTAGAAGCTTCCGAACTCTCTGACGAAGCCAAAGCCAGCGTGACAGCAGAGCTACGCGGACTGCGTGCCTACTACTATTGGCAACTGGTGGACAAGTTCGGCAACGTGCCCATCACCACGGATTTTACCGAAACCGACCTGCCTACCACTTCCAGCCGTGCAGCAGTGTTCAGTTTCATAGAGCAAGAGTTGAAAGAGATTCTGCCGTTGCTGCCCACAGGCGTACAATACGGACGCTTCACTCAAAACGTAGGCTATACGCTGCTGGCCCGTCTTTATATCAACTCCGAAGTCTACACCGGCACCCCGCGCTGGCAAGACTGCCTCGACGCTTGCGAGAAAGTGACCGGATATAGCCTCGCCGCTTACTTCGACAACTTCGCCATTCAGAACGAAACGTCACCCGAAATCATCTTTGCCATCCCCTACGACCACAAACAAGGCACCGTAGGCAACTATCTGGCATCCATGACCTACCATTACAACCAGAAGGTAGCCTTCGACCCGAACGGCGTTTACCAATGGTGCGGTAACGGTATCTGTGCCCAGCCGGGCATCTACTCCTCATTCGAGGCAACCGACGTACGCCGCCAATCGCTGCTCATCGGCCAGCAAAAGAGCGCCAAAGACGGCAGCGACGTGCTGATGGACAACGGCGAACCGCTGAACTATACCGAAACCATCGAGAACTACACCAATGCCTTGCAGAACGAAGGTGCCCGCCTGGACAAATATGCCTGGGCACCCAACGATGCCTGGGAACGCGACAACGACTGGGTACTGATGCGCTACGCCGAAATCCTGATGATGCAAGCCGAGTGTAACTTCCGCCTGGGCTATCCCGATGCAGGTCTGCCCTACATCAACCAGGTGCGTACCCGCTCCGGCGTGGCTGCGCTGACCTCGCTCACCGAAGAGGCGCTGGACAAGGAATGGTTGCGCGAATTTATCTTCGAAGGCATGCGCCGCACGGTAAATATCCGCTTCGGCACCTTCTTCAAAGCATGGTGGGAAAAAACAGATGACCCGGCAGACAAGCATACCGGCATCTTCCCCATTCCGAAGGAAGAACGTGACAAGAACCCGGGATTGACGCAGAATCCGGGATATTAATAAGAAGTTTTTTAGTGTCGGCACCTGATGTTCCGAGAGCATCATATGTCGACACTGATTCAAATAAATAACCAGTTTAATATATCCTCATAATGAAACCATTTGTATATACCCTCCTACTGGCAGCCCTCCTATTGGCAAGCACTGCTTGCGGCAGTGAGAATGGCAATTCCGGCGGTGGAGGTGGCGATGGCGGTAAGGAACTGCCCGGCGCCCTCGATCCTGCCAATGTAGTAAAAAGCAACCCGATGAAACTCTATGTCCACTACATGCCCTGGTTCGAGACTCCCGCTACCTCAGCCGACAAGAAGTGGGGGCAACATTGGACAATGGCCACCTGCAATCCCGACCAAAAGGATGCCAACGGACGGCGGCAGATAGCCTCGCACTATTATCCCCTCATCGGGCCCTACGCCTCGAGCGACGCCACGGTACTGAACTATCACCTGCTGACGATGAAATACTCCGGAATAGACGGCATCATGATAGACTGGTATGGCACGCAGGACAAATATGACTATGCCGCCAACCGCCGCAATACCGAAGAAGTAGTGAAAGCCGCCGAACGTGTCGGCCTGCAATTCGCCATCGTCTACGAAGACCAGACGCTTTCCGAACTGCCGGACAACAGTTCCAAAGTGGTGCAAGCCATCCGCGACATGCAGTACCTGCAAACCAACTTCTTCGGTAAAGTGAATTATGTAAAAGCAGACAGCAAACCCCTACTCCTCGTCTTCGGCCCGCAAGCCATCACGACACCCAAAGACTGGACAAGCGTTTTCGGCAATCTGTCCGTCAAACCCACCTTCGTAGTGCTGAACAACCATCTGCACCTGGCCAATAACGCCAGCGAGAAGAACGCTGCCGGCGAATACCTGTGGGTGAACCCCGACCCAGCTTCTTATTATAGCAAGACGGGCGACATGGAGCTCTGCATAGGCGGTGCCATGCCTGGCTTCTACGACTATTACAAGCAGGGAGGATGGGGCAACAGCTACACCACCTACGATGCCGAAAACGGGGCCCTCTTCGACCGACAACTTGCTGCCGCCAAAAGTGCCGGACTGGACTATCTGCAAATCAGCACCTGGAACGACTTCGGCGAAGGCACCACCATAGAGCCCGCCGAAGAGTACGGATACAATTACCTGACCAAGCTGCAACAGTTCTCCGGGACATCTTACAACGAGCACGTGTTGAAGCAGATCTACCGTTGGTACACACTGAAGCAGCAATATGCAGGCGACAAAGGCGATGCGGCCAAATATCTGTCGCAAGTCTTTTACTATTTTATAGCTCTGCAACCCGACAAGGCAGAAGAATTGATGAACGAATTAAATAATTTATAATATAAATAGGTATGAATATAGATAGATTAAAACGGCTAACCGGCAATTGCCTCTGTGCTCTGTTACTGACCGCGTGTAGTAGCGGAACAGCAGAAACCTTGCAGTCGCCCGACGGTCGGCTCAGCCTGACAGCCGGAGTGAAGGACGGCTGTCCCTACTACTCGCTGGCACAAGGTACGGAAACCCTCATCAACCCCTCCGCCCTCGGCTTCATCCTCGAAGACGGACCGCTGGACGATAACTTCCGCCTGAAAGAGGTACGCCATAGCACCTTCGACGAAACTTGGGCACAGCCTTGGGGCGAGGAAGTGGAAGTACGCAACCACTACAACGAGCTGACCCTCGACCTGGAGGAACGAAACGGACTGAAGCGCCGTCTCAGCATCGTATTCCGGCTCTTCGATGACGGACTGGGATTCCGCTACGTTTTCCCCGAACAGGAGAACTTGAAGCAATTCGTCATTATGGATGAGAAAACCGAATATGCTTTCCCTTGGGATGCCAAAGCATGGTCTATTCCCACCAATGGTACCAAGTATTACGAAGCCCTCTTCACCGCTTCGCCGCTCAGCCGGAAAGATACCATTTCCACCCCCGTCACCCTGGAAGTGAACGACAGCCTCTACATGGTGTTGCACGAAGCCGATCTGACGGACTACGCCAGTCTGAACCTGACACCCGGAACTAACAAACAGGAAAAAGGCGTGACGCTTCGCGCCGCCCTTACCCCTTGGAGCACGGGCGAGAAGGTATTTGCCGCCGCTCCCTTTGCCACGCCTTGGCGTACGATTATCGTGGGCAAGACACCCGGCGACCTCATGCTCTCGCGGCTGATGCTGAATCTCAATGAGCCTTGCAAGCTGGAAGACACTTCCTGGATAGAACCGGGACGCTACGTCGGCATCTGGTGGGGTATGCACATGGAGAAGTATACTTGGGCACAAGGTCCCAAACACGGGGCAACCACCGCCAACACCATGCGCTATATCGACTTTGCCGCCAAGCACGGCTTCAGCGGTGTGCTTGTTGAGGGTTGGAACTACGGCTGGGACGGCGACTGGACGGAGAACGGCGATGCCTTCAGCTTCACCAAACCTTATCCGGATTATGACCTGAAGAAGCTGGCTGACTATGCCCGTCAGAAAGGTGTACGCCTCATCGGTCACAACGAAACGGGCGGAGCCGCCACCAACTATGAGCAACAATTGGACAGTGCCTACGCTCTCTACCGTTCACTCGGTATCAATGCCGTAAAGACCGGCTACGTCAACCCGATGCTCGACCATAAGGAGCTACAACATAGTCAGTACGGCGTGCGCCACTACCGCAAGGTCATCGAAACCGCCGCCCGCTACGGAATCATGATAGACAACCATGAGCCCGCCATGCCCACCGGCTTGCAGCGTACTTATCCCAACCTGATGACCCAGGAAGGTGTGCGCGGACAAGAGTACAATGCCTGGAGTCCCGACGGCGGCAATCCGCCCGAACATACTTGTGTCCTTCCCTTCACCCGTGGACTGGCAGGACCGATGGACTTTACTCCCGGCATCTTCAATTTCCGGAATCCGGTTTTCCCCGGTACCCATCCGCAGACTACGCTTGCCAAGCAGTTGGCACTGTACGTAGTGCTATTCAGCCCCTTGCAGATGGCAGCGGATATGATAGAGAATTATGAAAACCAGCCGGCATTCTCGTTCATCACTTCTTGCCCCACAACCTGGGCAAAGACGGTAATACCGGATGCAAAGATCGGCGAGTTCGTCACCATTGCACGCAAGGACCGCAATAGCGAAGATTGGTTTGTGGGCAGCATCACCGATGCCGAAGCCCGCACGCTAGAGTTACCGCTCGATTTCCTGAGCCTGGGTGCCAGCTACAAGGCCACTGTCTATGAGGACGGCGAAGGAGCCGATTACAAGACGAATCCCTATCCCGTGAAAATAACCGAAGAAGAAGTAACGGCAGACAGCATACTGACACTACAGTTGGCACCAGGCGGAGGAACAGCCATACGGATTGAAAAACTGTAGGACACCGCTCAATACCTTAGATATTCATATAATTAGGCACGGATTACACAAGTCTCACGTAATCCGTGCCTGATTATATAAATGCACATCTAGAATTCCTAGGCTTGCCACACCAGGAGCCGGACAATTAAACAGATATGCCTTCGTCTCTGGACTTCTCAGCAAAGTACATTTGAACGAATAAGAAAACCGGAGTCGCTTCTTTCCGCCTTATCTTTGCCGTCAGAAAATTCAAACCCTTTAAAATGTAGAGATAATGAAATTCTTAAAGCAAATCAAGAAAACAGTGTGGGCCGTCCTCTCCCTCCTCTTCATTGCCGGAGGAATATCCACCGCCAGCGGACAACGGAAGTACACCAACGCGGACTTCTACAAGAACGGCATTTTCCAAGAAGACAAGGCAAAGGAGGCTGTCAGGCAACTGATACTTGCCCACGGCGAACTTTACACCCCGCTGATAGACAAGCAGCTTTGGGTGAGCGACTTCGGCCTGGGCGACTACGAGCACGTGGGCTTGGCCAGCGTTACGTGGTTCAACGACCCCGTGCACAGCTACTTCGCCATGACCATGTATCTGCTGCCCGGACAGATGATTCCCGAACACATCCACCGCCCGATAACGGAAGCGCCTGCCCGCCCTGCCAAATATGAGTCGTGGAAAGCCGTCCGGGGATGGGTGTACAACTTCTCGGAAGTAGGGACACCCACCCCCAATCCGCCCGCCATCCCGCCCTCCTTCGGAAAGGTTATCAGCAAGAGCTTCTCTGTCATGAAGGCAGGAGAGACACAACCGCTGAAGAAGACCGAAACCTGGCACTTCATGATGGCAGGGCCGGAAGGTGCCATTGTCGATGAATACGGCGTGCATCATGACCGCCGGGGGTGGTTCAGCTCCAATCCGAAGGCGCATCCGACGAAGAAGCTGTAAAATGATAAATACAATAATGAACATCTCAATAAATAATATCTCAAGAAGAATGAAAGACTTTAATTTTTATGCTCCAACCGAAGTGGTGTTTGGAGCAACTGCCGAAGAGCAGACCGGGAAACTGATAAGACGGTATGGCGGAAAGAAAGTATTGGTGCACTACGGCGGAAAGAGCGTGGAACGCTCCGGACTGCTCGACAAGGTGTGCCGGTTGTTGGAAGCGGAAGGCCTGGCATACGTCAAGTTAGGCGGCGTTGTCCCCAACCCCCGTCTCTCGATGGTGCATGCGGGCATCGGGCTGTGCCGCAAGGAGAACATTGATTTCATCCTCGCCGTGGGCGGCGGAAGCGTCATCGACTCCTCCAAAGCCATCGCCTACGGAGTGCCTTACGACGGTGACGTGTGGGACTTCTACACCGGCGCAGCCGAACCACACGCCACTCTCCCCGTAGGCACCGTGCTCACCATCCCGGCCGCAGGCAGCGAGATGAGCAACAGCAGTGTCATCACCAACGAAGCGGGAGGCATCAAGTTGGGTTACTCCAACAACATCGCCCGCTGCAAATTCGCCGTAATGAACCCCGAACGGAGCTACACCCTGCCGCCCTACCAGACGGCATGCGGAGCGGTGGACATCATGATGCACACCATGGAACGCTACTTCTCGCACGAGGACGACATGACACTGACCGACGAACTGGCAGAAGCCTTGCTGCGCACCGTGAAGGACAGCACGCTCGAAGTGCTTGCCTGCCCCACGGACTACCGCCACCGCGCCCAAATCATGTGGGCAGGCAGCCTTGCGCACAACGACCTGACGGGTTGCGGCACCGTGGGCGACTTCGCCACCCACATGCTGGAGCACGAGCTCAGCGCCCTCTTCGACGTGGCTCACGGCGCGGGACTGGCAGCCGTCTGGGGCAGTTGGGCACGCTATGTATATAAGGAGAACATCGCCCGGTTCGTCCGCTTCGCCGTCAACGTCATGGGTATCACCAACGACTTCACCCGGCCCGAACACACAGTGCTGCTCGGCATCCGGGCAATGGAGGACTTCTACCGCACCATCGGCATGCCCACCACTATCAAGGAACTTATCGGCAGGGACATCACCGACGAAGAGACAGACAAGATGGCGGACAAGTGCAGCCACAACGCCACCATCACCGTGGGGAACTTCAAGAAGCTAAGCCGCGAGGACATGAAAAACATCTACCGGCTGGCAAGCAAGTAAGAGGAGCGCATCTGTCATTCAGGGAGGACTATGCTGAATGGCAGATGCTAATAATAAGTATATATTTGCTTAATTCAGAAACGAATACCTATCTTTGCACCACTATTACCATACGCATCCTCATGGACGAAGAAATACATGATAACTACATCGACACCTTTTTCCGCTGCATAACGGAGAAGAACAAGGTTTGCGAAAACATGATTACCGACCACATGCTTGCCTACGTCGTGTCCGGCGAAATGATACTGCAGACCACCGACAAGCGAACCCTCCTCAAGAACGGTGAAGCCGTATTCATCCGCCGCAACCACCTGGTGCGCAAGATAAAGCAACCGGGACGTAACGGCGAACCCTTCAAAGGCCTCTTCCTCCATCTGAGCGCCTCCTTCCTGCGGAAACTCGCCCGGCAGATAATGATTCCCAACGTGCAGCCGGACAAGGCACTGCTCAACGCCCTGCAGATACCGATACCCGCCCATCCCTTCCTGACGGGGCTTTTCCAGTCATTGGACAAGTACTTCAGCATGGGGCAGTACCCCTCCAAAGAACTGGTGGAAGCGAAACTGCACGAAGCCGTCTTGGTGATACTGCAACTGAAGCCCTCCCTCGGCAGCCTCCTCTTCGACTTCAAGGAGCAGTGGAAGCCCGATTTGAAGGAGTTCATGGACAAGAACTTCATGAGCGACCTCACCGTGGAGGAGTTTGCCCACTACACCGGCAGAAGCCTCTCCACCTTCAAGCGCGACTTCTCCGAAACCTACAAGGAAACACCGAACCGCTGGATTGTGAAGCGCCGTCTGGAAAAAGCCTACACCCTGCTGCAGACCCACCACGAACAGCCTTCGGAGGTCTATCTGAAAGTAGGGTTCAAGAACCTGTCCCATTTCTCCACGGCTTTCAAGAAGCAGTTCGGGGTGGCACCGTCGCTGATTTGAGAACCCCACTTTTGTATTTTATTTAATAGATTGCACTTGATGCAACAGAGGTCGAACACCTCGATGTTGAAATTCTTAACGCCCGTCTTCTCCCATGCAGCCCAATCCGCCGTAAAGGCTGTCCTGTTTCAAATAACCAGCTTCGGTAATAGCCTCTTGTGAATAGAGTTTCATAGTACTGAACAAGCACGCTAAAACGATGAAAAATAGTTTATTCATATCAAATATAAGTTAGTTTAAATGATAAATCCCGCCCACCATTGTCTTCACCACCCCTTTCATTTCCAACTCAAAGAGTAGCGCACTCATACGGTTTACAGGTATATCGGCCTCTACTACCAGGGCGTTGATATGCAGATCCCCCTGGCGCGTAAGGATGCGGACAACGAGCTCTTCCTCTTCCGTCAGTTCGGGGAAGAGATTGCGCTGAATACCTGCTTGTTTGGCATGCTGTTCCGGTTCCACCCATCCCATGGTTCGTACAAAGTCCTCGGCATTCTGAATAAGGGCGGCCTTGTTGTCACGTATCAACTGATTGCAGCCAATGGAAGAGGCATCCGTGACGCGTCCCGGAACGGCAAAGCAGTCGCGGTGGTAGCCTTCGGCCAGCTCGGCGGTGATGAGGGAGCCACCTTTGACAGCGGACTCTACTACGATGGTGGCATCGCTCATACCTGCCACGATGCGGTTGCGGCTGACAAAGTTATGCCGGTCGGGATTGGTTTCGGTGAGGAACTCGGTAAGCAGACCGCCGGTTGCCAGCATATCGATGGCTGTTTTACGATGAACATAGGGATAGATGCGGTCCAGTCCGTGGGCAAGGACGGCAACGGTGGAGAGATTGTTTGCCAATGCCGCACGATGGGCATGGATGTCGATGCCGTAAGCCAAGCCGCTCACTACAAGTACATCGGGACAAAGGGCGGACAAATCGTGCAGAAAGTCGGCACAGAACTGTTTGCCGTAGTCCGTAGCACGGCGAGTGCCTACCATGTCGATGACATGAAGGCGGTTGAGGTCGGTGTTGCCTTTAAAGAAAAGAACAGCCGGAGCATCCTCACACTCACGCAGGCGGGAAGGGTAAGCCTCGTCCTTCAAAGTCAGACAGGAGAGGCGGTTTTTCTCTACGAATTCCATCTCCCGCTCGGCACGCAGGAAGGCAGCGGGGCAATCGAGTGCCGTCACTACCGAAGGACTTATCCCGGGAAGAAGTTCGGGAAGCTCTTTCCGCTGATGGAATACCTGGGCGGCACTGCCTATACCGTCAATTAAACGTTTTGCCCCGATATGTCCTATACCGGGGCAAAGCGTGAGGGCTATACTGGAAACGCGTTCGTCGCTATTCATTGATATGTGTTTTTATAGGATGGATACTCCGTGATGACAGACACTGGTGCTTGTCATGACAGACACTGGCGTTTGTCGTGATAGACACTGGTGTTTGTCAGGATAGACACAAGTGTCTGTCAGGATGAACACTGGCGTCTGTCAAAGCAAACATAAGTATCTGATAAGCAAGTGTTTGTCATTCCGTTTTCAGATAGGGAGCGAAGAGTTTGTCGAACAGTTCGCTGTCGGACAAACGTCCGTTCACTACGCAGACGGTTTCTACAATCCCTTTCAGGGCAACTTTATGGTCGCTTTTACGGAAGATGTCTTGGTAGAAAACATACTTGATGCCTTCTTTCTTTATATACAGTTTGGAGATGAATTCATCACCGCTCTTCAAGGGCGTTTTGAATGCCATGTTGATGCGCGCCACCACCGGGTCTACTCCCTGCTCGTGCAGCGCGGCAAAGCTGACGCCCGTAGATAATAGGAATTCATGGCGTGTATGCTCCAGATAATGCTGGTAGTTGGCGTTGTTGACGATGCCTTGCAGGTCGCATTCGTAGTCGCGGACTTTCATCGTCAGTTCGTAAATGTACTTTTCCATATCCTATCAACCTCGCTTTTGTTCTACATCCAGCCCCTTGAACTTCTTCAGTTCTTCAACGGAGACCAACTTATAAAGTTTGTCGCTGGGACGTATTTTGGGCGATTTCATCGAGAAATGTTGCCCTTTGCACACAGTGTGCACCGGCTTCAGATCAACGCGAGCTTCGTCCAAAGTCAGGAATTCGGCGCCCGTTGTAGGCCCTGTTATCAGCAGCTTGTCTCCTACGCTGATTTCGGCTGCCTCTACCAGAAATTCTGCCACGCCGATGTTGGAGAAATAGCGGATGCCTTTGCCCACGTAGATCTTGCGCTCCGTAGCGGCAGAGCCGTAGTTCTTGGTCCATTCTCCGAGGCGCTGCCCCAGGTAGTAGCCGTCCCAAAAGCCGCGGTTGAATACGGTTTTCAGGCGTTCGTCCCAAGCGGCAATCTTCTCGTCGGTGAACGTATCGTCCAGATAGGAGCGAATGGCTTCCTTATAGCATTCCACCACCGTGCGTACATACTCCGGTCCGCGGGCACGGCCTTCAATCTTGAAGACACGCACGCCGGCATCCAGCATCTTGTTCATAAAGTGGATGGTCTTCAGGTCCTTGGGCGACATGATGTACTGGTTGTCAACTTCCAGTTCCACATCCGTCTCCTTGTCGCGCACCACGTAGCTGCGGCGGCATACTTGCATACAAGCGCCACGGTTGGCGGAGTGGTTCATCTCGTGCAGAGAGAGGTAGCACTTGCCGCTGACGGCCATGCATAACGCACCGTGGCAGAACATTTCGATGCGTATCTGCTGTCCGCTCGGTCCGCAGATGTTCTCTTCACGGATATGGCGATAGATTTCAGCCACTTGTTCCAGGTTCAGCTCGCGCGCCAGCACCACTACGTCGGCAAACTGGGCATAGAAACGGAGCGCTTCCACATTGCTGATGTTGAGCTGCGTACTGAGGTGCACTTCCTGCCCTATCTGTCGGGCATAACTCATCACCGCCACATCGGCCGCAATCACGGCGGAGATGCCCGCAGCCTTTGCGGCATCTACAATGGTGTGCATCAACACAATGTCCTGGTCGTATATAATAGTATTGACGGTGAGATAGCTCTTCATCCCATGCTCGTCGCAGGTTCGGGCAATCTCGCGCAGGTCGTCGATCGTAAAGGTATTTGCCGAACGGGCGCGCATATTCAGGTTCTCGATGCCGAAATAAATAGAGTCCGCACCCGCTTGTATGGCTGCCGCAAGAGACTCGCGCGAGCCGACGGGTGCCATGATTTCAAAGTCAGTGATTGAGGGTTTCATCATTTCTTTTTGAATTAGAGTATGCAAAGGTAGGCTTTTTTCCGTACTTTTGCGGATAAATTCCTCCAGAATATGAAGATTAAAGACATAGACCTGGGCCCGCGCCCCATCCTCCTCGCCCCAATGGAGGACGTCACCGACCCTGCCTTCCGCCTGATGTGCAAGCAGTTCGGTGCAGATATGGTATATACGGAGTTCGTATCTGCCGACGCACTGATACGCTCCGTCAACAAAACCGAACAGAAACTGAATATCAGCGATGCCGAGCGCCCCGTAGCCATACAGATATATGGGCGGGACACAGAAACAATGGTAGAAGCGGCGCGCATTGTAGAGCAAGCCCACCCCGATATACTCGACATCAACTTCGGCTGCCCCGTGAAACGCGTGGCAGGCAAAGGTGCCGGTGCAGGCATGTTGCAGAATATCCCCAAGATGCTGGAAATCACCCGTGCCGTAGTAGATGCGGTGAAGATACCCGTCACCGTAAAGACCCGCCTGGGCTGGGATGCAAGCAACAAGATCATCGTCGAACTGGCCGAGCAACTACAAGACTGCGGTATCTCCGCCCTCACCATCCACGGCCGCACCCGCGCACAGATGTACACCGGCGAAGCCGACTGGACGCTCATCGGTGAAGTAAAAAAGAACCCGCGCATGCACATCCCCATCATCGGCAACGGCGACGTCACCACTCCCCAACGTGCCCGTGAGTGCTTTGACCTCTACGGCGTGGATGCTATCATGATAGGCCGTGCCAGCTTCGGCCGCCCGTGGATATTCAAGGAAGTAAGGCATTATCTGGAAACCGGCGAAGAACTCCCCCCGCTCAGCAGCGAATGGCGTCTGAACGTGTTGCGGCAGGAAGTGGAGGACAGCGTTAATCTGCTGGATGAACGCCGAGGCATCCTGCACGTGCGCCGCCACCTGGCAGCAAGCCCGTTATTCAAAGGCATTCCCAACTTCCGGGAGACGAGAATAGCCATGCTGCGCGCGGAAACAAAGGAAGAGTTGTATCGCATCTTCGACGAAATCGGTCCGCTACTACCTTGATTCAAATTCAAAATAACGTTCTTACTATGAAATCAGAAAACAACCGCATAGAATACAAACTACATCTCACCGATGATTTAGAAAAAGAGGCTGTCGCCTTTTTAAACTATAATGAAGGAGGGATTATATACATTGGCGTTCACAAAACAGGAACCCCCATTGGGGTTGAGGATATAGATGGCGAGATGCTAAAAATTAAAGATCGCTTAAGAAACAACATCATGCCATCTTGCATGGGACTATTCGATGTAGCAATAGAGAACATTGAGTCAAAGGATGTAATCAAAATTACTTTTGCCAGTGGACCGGAAAAACCATATTATATCAAAAAGCACGGCATGTCGGAGAAAGGTACATTTATACGTGTCGGAACGGCGGCAGAACCTATGCCGGTAAGAATCATCGAATCACTATTCTCAAAACGTACCCGAAACTCTATCGGTAAAATCAAGTCATTAAACCAACGTCTCACGTTTGAGCAACTTAAGATATATTATGAAGGTGCCAATAAAATACTAAACCAACAATTTCCATCTAATCTTGAATTACTTACAGAAGATGGACAATATAATTATGTAGCTTATCTATTGGCAGATGTAAATGGGATATCCATAAAAGTAGCAAAATATGCCGGATTGGATAGAGCAGACTTAATTGAGAATAATGAATACGGTTATTGCTCATTAGTAAAAGCGACAAAAATGGTGCTGGATAAGATTGAAGTAGAAAACAAGACATTAGCTAAAATTACTCCCAAGGAACGGGAAGAAAAGAAATTATGGAATCCGGTAGCCTTACGTGAAGCTATAATCAATGCAATAGTCCACAATGACTATAGCTCGGAAATACCACCTAAATTTGAATTTTTCGATGATCGGCTTGAAATAACCTCTTTTGGCGGTTTGCCACAAGGCATTACAGAAAAAGAGTTTTTTGAAGGTTATTCTGTTCCGCGGAATAAAGAATTAATGCGCGTTTTCAGAGATTTAGATTTAGTTGAGCATTTAGGTTCAGGTGTGCCCCGCATTCTGAGAAGCTATGAAAAAGAATGTTTCAAATTTACAGAAAACTTCTTAAGGATGACCTTCCCAGCCCTTGAACAAGTCACCCCGCAAGTCACCCCGCAAGTCACCCCGCAAGTCACCCCGCAAGTTGAAGAACTTATTAGAATATTGGACCAAGAGATGAATAGACAAGAAATACAGAATAAACTAAAGCTATCGGACAGAGAGCATTTCCGGTTAAGTTATCTAAAACCTGCATTAGATTTAGAACTTATCGAAATGACAATACCCGATAAACCTAATAGTAGCCTACAAAAATACCGCTTGACAAAGAAAGGTGAACTAATAAAAGGCACCAGGAAACAAGAGGGACACACATTCTTCTAAAGCCCTTTATTACGAGCGGTTTCCCCAACGTAATCCTCCGGAATATAAAGGAGAAACAGAGGAACATAATGTCCTAAATGCAGCTTTCCCCTATCTGTTTTGTCTCTTTGCCTTATCCGTTTCTTCGTCCTTGGGCTCGAGGCTGTTCGGGGGACGGTTGCGGGCTGTACAGCCCTCGTATGGGAACCGTTCGGCCCACAGCCGAGGGACAAAGAAACAGATAAGGGCGAAGGGGATTATGCACAAGGCTGAAGGACAAAACTGACAAAGCAGATGCGTATTCTTCTTTAGGACAGAAGAACAAAAGAACATACTTAGCATCATTCCTTCTTCTGTTCTTATGTTCTTTTGTCTATCTGTTTCGGTTCAGAAATGCAGAGGTAAACGCCGAAAAGCCCTATATTTCGTGTTAATAGATGTTATTTAGCCACGTTTGTAGAAAGCTTGCAAGGAGAGAGTATAACAACTGTATATAAGCGAGTTACAATAAGAACATGTTAAATATTAGTCTCAAAAAGCGTGCTGGTAACCATTTACCGTCACGCTACCAACACGCTTACCAACACGCATTAATATCATGGTAATCAATTGACTACATACAAGAGTGACGGAGTGTTGGAGATAACATCAAAAACATTCATTTAAGAAAAAGAACCAGGTGCTCAATATTTCCCGTCACTTTCTTTGCAAAAGAGAAAAGAAAGCGTATTTTTGTCTTTGCAAGAAAGAAACATTTCGAAGAAACTGTCTTTATGAAGAAGAAAGAACTGCTAAAACAACTGATTGCGAGCTTCCAGCATTCAGTGCCGATGGAAGTTTATCCGCGTGAACTGAAATTGCCGACAGACAGCGGAAAGATTATCACAGTACCGGGAGTCCGCCGTTGTGGTAAGTCCTCTCTATTTCTATTAGTTATCAACCAATTGCTTACCGAGAAGCACATCCGAAAGGAACAGATACTGTTCTTAAACTTCGATGACGAACGTCTGCAATTCAATGCTGAGAACCTGGACGAGATATTACAAGCCTATCGTGAATTATACCCTGACATTCCTCTGAAAGATGCCTATCTCTTTTTTGATGAAATACAGATGGCAAAAGACTGGCAGCAATTTGTACGCAGAATCTACGAACAAGAATGCAAACATATCTTCATTACAGGCAGCAACTCGCGTATGCTTTCTTCCGAACTTTCGACTTCTCTGCGTGGACGGACTTTGCAATATGAAGAATTCCCTCTTTCATTCCGGGAATACTGCTCGTTCAAAGGGATAGATACTAACTTTTATATTCCCGAACATCGGGCACGCATCACCAATGCTTTCAAGGAATACCTGCATCAAGGTGCTTTTCCTGAAGTTGTGCTTGCCGCTCCCCTACTGAAAGAGCGTATCTTACAAGAGTATTTCTTCGTCATGCTATACAAAGACTTGGTAGAACGGTATGAGATAAAGAACCCCGAACCGGTACGATACTTCATTAAAAGAGTAATGAGCAATCTGACAAAACCTACCTCTATCAATCGTATCTACAACGAACTGAAATCCCAAGGCGTCAGCATCGGAAAGAATACGTTGTACGATGTGATAGTACAAACCGAATCTATCTATTTGTTCTTCGCACTGACTAAATATGAACCTTCGCTCGTCAAAGAAAGCAGTGGCGACAAGAAGTATTACTGTATTGACAACGGGCTGCGTTCCGTCTTGCTCAATCCCCAAAGTGAAGACAACGGAAAGTTGTTGGAAAATGCGGTTTACCTGCATCTGCGCCGGAATCTGTCGGTAGAAGCCGGTCTGCATTATTACAAAGGTAAGAAGGAGTGCGACTTTGTGCAGACTTCTCATGGAGAGGTAATCCACCTGATTCAAGTGACCTACTCTCTCCATGATGAAGACACGCGCGCCCGTGAAGTGGAAAGTATTCTGGAAGCTGCACAAGCTACGGGATGCCGCGATTTGCTTATTCTTACTTTAGAAGAAGAGGAAGAAATAGAGAAAGGCAACCATACCATCCGGGTACTTCCCGTTTGGAAGTGGATGCTGGCAGAGTAAGTACCGTCATTTGAACATCGGCTGCGCAAACCAGCGCTTAAACATCCACGTAGCCACCATATAGAGCAAGAAGGCGGAGAGGAAACCGGCAATGGCATCAATCAGATAATGCGCCTGGATGTACACCGTAGCACCGCAAAGCAGCAGATAGAAAGGAAACAGGCAAGCAAACAAACGTCGGTTGCCACGCCACGCCATAATCATCAGGATGGTAGATATGCCGACATGCGAACTGGGAAAAGCCGCCGTAGGACGCTCACCCACCTGCTGGGAACCTTCTACCAGGTTGTAAAAGAAGCCATGCTCATATCCGGGTCCCGGAAGAAGCTCCTGGTGATGATGGAAATAATCGCCGATAGAAGGGAATATGCCCCGCGCCACATTATCGTCGCCGATGGCGGGGAAATAGAATTGCGGCCCGGCAACCGGAACGAAGATATAAATCAGATAATAGATAAAGAAAGCGGTGACAATGACGAACGACACCTTCTCGAACAACTCGAAACGGCAGAAGAAGTACCATAGCACCACCACCAGAATCATCGGATAATAAGAGAAGTACCCCAGATTGAACGGCTCGCTCACCCACATCTGCGGGAGTTTGGCACAGAACCACACCGCCGGTTGTCCGCCGAATATCCATTGCTCCGCCGAAGCAAAGACATGGTCGAGATTGGGGAAGATCCGGTTGAACTCGAACGTATCGGGATACCAATAGGAAAGCAAGGACATCTGAATGGCTATGCGCACAAAAGCGGAGAACTTGCAAGGCGCCAGGCGGTAAAGATACATCAGCAGGAACGTCATACCGGCAATCACGGCACGGTCGATGAGCATCTGCAACGGATGGTCCATCTCCTGAAAGAGAAACAGAATGAGAATCGAAGTCAACAGATTGTATATCAGTGTTATCTTCTCAACTGCAAAAAGCCCTTTGCGGGTTTCTACCTTTTTAAATAAATCTAAAGCCATCCTTCTTCCTTATACCAGGCGATTGTTTCCTTTACTCCCCGTTCCAAATCGTACTCAGGATGGTAACCCAGCTCCTTGACGGCCGGAGTAATGTCACATTGCCAGTTGCGTTGTTTCATTATTCTATACTTGTCCGAATTGAGCGTACTGGTTTTGTTCTGCCGCTTCGCCCAGAATTCAGCGAGCAAAGATACTAACTTTAAAACAATTAACGGACATCTGAAGCGAATAACAAACGGATTGCCCAATTCTTTTCGTATCAAGTCGGAGAATGTACGGCTCTGATACACCTTTCCGTCTGCCAGGAAGTAGGCGCGGCGAACCACTTTCTTTTCGATGCCGAGGAAGACGGCCTGCACGATGTCTTTGACATATACAAACGTGAGATCCTGGCGACGGAAGCCGACAGACAGGTCCGTATGTTTTTTGATGGATTTCGCCATCAGGTAGTAATCTTTCTCGCGTGGCCCGTACACTCCCGTGGGGCGATAGATGACGTATGGAAAGCCGGGGATGCTTTGCAGATAAAGTTCCGTCTTCAGTTTGCTGAGCCCGTAGGCCGTATTTGGAAGGGGGACATCGCTTTCCGAAATCGGTTCGTAGTCCTTCTCGCGAACGGGGCCGAATACACTCAGCGTGCTGACGAAGATGAATTGCTTGGGTATCATGTTCAACTCTCTCAACGTATCTACGAAGTATTTCGTCTGAAGGAAGTTCACCCGGTCGAATTCGTTCTTGTCCAGACACTTGGTGACACCGGCGCAATGGACGATGTAATCGAACTTGTTGTAAGTCCCCTTATGCCCGGAAAGCTGGGCGCGGAGTTCGTTGGGATGGGCAAAGTCCAGTTCAAGGATATGTATCTTGCGGTTCTTCAGATACTCGCGGCTACTGGACGAACGAATGCCCGCCCACACACCAAACTTGCGCTTCAACGCTTCTTCCACGATGAAACTCCCGATAAATCCACTTGCTCCTGTAATTAAGATACTTTCCATGATTACTTCGTTGGTTCTACATGAATACTGACAAGCGTGCTCCGTCCGAATTGCTCTCTCAACTTGTCTTCAATCGCCGTTGCCGTGCGGTGGGCTTCCTCCAATGATATCTTGCCGTCCATGCGCACATGCACCTCGATGGCGCAATAACTACCGATACGCCGGGTACGGAGATTATGAGGCGAACTGACACCGGGAAAAGACAGAATCGTTTCCTTCATCCTGTTCTCCATCTCGGCAGGTAGCGACTTTTCCAGCAACTCATCTACACAAGGAATCAGTAACTGCACAGCCACTTTCATAATGAAGAAGCTGACTATCACCGCCGCCGCCGGATCCAGCACCCGCCAATGACTGCCCAGAAGAATGGCTCCGCCGATACCGATTGCCGTACCTATGGACGAAAGCGCATCACTCCGGTGATGCCACGCATTGGCTATGACCGCCTGCGAGTTCAACTTCTTTCCCTTGAATACGGTATATTGATAAAGCGCTTCTTTGAAAACGATGGAAACAAGTGCAGCCACCAGCGCCAGCATACCGGGCTCCTGCAAAGATCCACCCCGCAGGAAGCGGTAGATGGACGAAGCTCCGTTCCAGAAGATGCCAAATCCCACAAACAACAAGAAGATGCCGATAATGGCGGTTGCCAACGTCTCGTACTTGCCATGTCCATAGTCGTGGTTTTCATCTTCAGGCTTGGCGGATATGCGCACGAATACAATGACGATGATATCCGTAACAAAGTCCGACAAAGAGTGGACGGCATCTGCCAGCATAGCGGCACTATGCCCTGCAATACCTGCAAAAAACTTAAAAACAAGCAACAGGAAGTTTACGATACTCCCCACTATTGTCACCCGGTAAATACCTTTTTCACGTAGGATGTCTTCTTGGTTCATGGCTTGCATTTTCATGTTGCTTTTTGCTAAGTCGCTGCAAATATAGTACATAAATCTGTTACGTGTAGCCGTTCTTCCATTATTTTGAGTCTGATAAGAACATTTTGGGGAAAGATTGAACTACCGAAAACATTTATTTGTTTACTTTGCAGGAGAAGAAATACATTATCATTATGGCCAAGAAGAAAGAAAAGAAAGCCGGCAAACGCATGAAGAAGAAAGAGCTTGTTGCCGCCCTTATGGAGTTTTTCCATTCGAAAACCGACGAAGTTATGTCCCTGAAATACATTTTCGAGCAACTGCACCTCACCACGCATCCCCTGAAGATGCTATGCATGGACATCTTGTCCGAACTCTCGATGGACGACTACATCACGGAAGTAGATAAAAATAAATACAAGCTCAACAACCACGGCGTAGAAATGACCGGCACCTTCCAGCGCAAGAGCAACGGAAAGAACTCCTTCATCCCCGAAGGCGGCGGCGACCCGATATTCATCGCCGAACGCAACTCGGCACACGCCATGAACAACGACCGTGTGCGCATCGCCTTCTACGCCAAACGCCGCGGACGCGAAGCCGAAGGCGAAGTAATCGAAATACTGGAACGAGCCAACGACACCTTTGTAGGCACGCTCGAAGTAGCCAAATCGTACGCCTTCCTCGTTACTGAGAACCGTACGCTCGCCAACGATATCTTTATCCCCAAAGAAAAGCTGAAAGGCGGAAAGACAGGCGACAAAGCCATCGTCAAAGTAGTAGAATGGCCCGATAAAGCCAAGAACCCCATCGGCCAGGTGATCGACATCCTGGGCCGTGCCGGAGACAATACCACCGAGATGCACGCCATCCTCGCCGAATTCGGCCTACCCTACGTCTACCCCGCCGCCGTAGAGAAAGCCGCCGACAAGATACCTGCCGAGATCTCCGCCGAAGAAATAGCCCAGCGCGAAGACTTCCGCGGCGTCACCACCTTCACCATCGACCCCAAGGATGCCAAGGACTTTGATGACGCCCTCTCCATCCGACGGCTGAAAGACGGACTGTGGGAAGTAGGCGTACACATTGCCGACGTCACCCACTACGTGAAAGAAGGAGGCATCATCGACAAGGAAGCCGAAAAACGCGCAACGTCCGTTTATCTGGTAGACCGCACCATCCCCATGTTGCCCGAACGGCTCTGCAACTTCATCTGCTCCCTCCGCCCCGACGAAGAAAAACTGGCCTACTCCGTCATCTTCGAAATCACGGAGAAGGGAGAGGTGAAGAACTCGCGCGTAGTACATACGGTCATCAAGAGCGACCGCCGCTTCACCTACGAAGAGGCGCAGGAGATTATCGAAACCGGACGGGGAGACTTCAAGGAAGAAGTGCTTCAGCTGGACAAGCTCGCCAAGATACTCCGCGAAAACCGCTTCAAGGCAGGCGCCATCAACTTCGACCGCTACGAAGTGAAGTTCGAGATAGACGAGAAGGGCAAACCCGTCAGCGTCTACTTCAAAGTATCGAAGGATGCCAACAAGCTGGTAGAAGAATTCATGTTGCTTGCCAACCGCACCGTAGCCGAGAAGATAGGCCGCGTGCCCAAAGGCAAGAAAGCCAAAGTATTACCTTATCGTATCCACGACCTTCCCGACCCGGAGAAGCTGGACAACCTCGCCCAATTCATCGCCCGCTTCGGCTACAAGCTACGCACCGGCGGAACAAAGACGGACGTTTCCAAGTCCATCAACCATCTGCTGGACGATATCCAAGGGAAAAAAGAAGAGAACCTGATAGAAACCGTCTCCATCCGCGCCATGCAGAAGGCACGCTACTCCGTGCATAACATCGGGCATTACGGACTGGCATTCGACTATTATACGCACTTCACCTCGCCCATCCGCCGCTTCCCCGATATGATGGTGCACCGCCTGCTCACCAAGTACCTCGACCAGGGCGGCCGTAGCGTGTCCGAACAGAAGTACGAGGCACTCTGCGAGCACAGCAGCTCCATGGAGCAGATAGCGGCCAATGCCGAACGTGCTTCCATCAAGTACAAGCAAGTAGAATTCATGATGGAACACCTGGGACAGACCTACGACGGCGTCATCTCCGGCGTAACGGAGTGGGGACTCTATGTAGAACTGAACGAGAACAAGTGCGAAGGCATGATTCCTATCCGCGACCTGGACGACGATTACTACGAGTTCGACGAAAAGAACTATTGCCTGCGCGGACGCCGCAAGAACCGCACCTACAGCTTGGGAGACGCCATCACGATCAAGGTGGCACGCGCCAATCTGGAGAAGAAGCAGTTGGACTTTGCACTGGTGGAATAGACGTACCTTTAATTTATCTTATGAAGACAATCACTATTACAGACCCTGCACAAATAAAAGAGATCATCAACAAATGCCCCTATTGCATGGTCGGCATTACCGACGCGGAAGGCAATCCGTACGTAGTCCCCATGAACTTTGCCTACGAGGACGGAGTGATTTACCTGCACTCCGGTCCCGAAGGCAGCAAGATAGAATGGGCAACGTTTCACCCCCGGGTATGTATCACCTTCTGCGAAGGACACGAGTTGGTGTATATGCACAAGCAAGTGGCATGCAGCTACAGCATGAAGTCGCGTAGCGTCATTTGCCGCGGCAAAGTACATTTCATCGAGGATATGGAAGAAAAACGCCAGGTGCTCGATATCCTTATGAAGCAATACACGGAGAATGAATGCAGATATGCCGAACCTGCCTTGCGCAACGTAAAAATTTGGGAAGTGAAGATAGAGGAAATGACGTGCCGATCGTTCGGACTACGCCCGAGCGAAGTCTAAAAGCGTGCTACCATTATCTGTTAGTTATGCGAATCAGTAGTTAAATGATAATTTAGTGCGTGCGTGATAACAAGTGTATCTCAAACTCCTCCGCCTGAAAGGGGAGGTGCCCGCTTGCGGGCGGAGGGGTCTTACATAAATAGAAAGTAACTTTGTGCAAGTCCCTTCGGATGTGAAACCCCTCCGCCCTACGGGCACCTCCCCTTTCAGGCGGAGGAATTTAAGATACTCCGGTAAATTTCCATTTATATGCTGATTCGCATTAGTTATATTTAGAGCGGGTACTCCTCGAATGCATACAGCAACGTCGAGAGATAGCGTTCTCCCGTATCGGGCAGCAGGGCTACAATCGTTTTCCCTTCATTCTCCGGCAACCGGGCCAGACGGGCGGCAGCGGCAACGGCGGCACCGGAAGAGATGCCGACAAGCAGTCCTTCGTACTTTGCCAACTCGCGTCCGGTGCGGATGGCGTCGTCATTGGATACCTGCAACACTTCGTCTATCACTGCGCTGTTGTAGTTCTTCGGTACGAAGCCTGCGCCGATACCCTGTATCTTGTGAGCTCCGGGCTTACCGCCCGAGAGTACGGGAGAATCTTCCGGCTCCACGGCTACTATCCTGACCTTCGGATTATGCGCTTTCAGAGCAGCGCCTACCCCGCTCACCGTTCCGCCCGTACCCACACCGGCAACGAAGATATCGACCCGGCCATCCGTATCGCGCCATATCTCCTGCCCTGTGGTACGCTCGTGCATGGCAGGATTGGCAGGATTATCGAACTGCTGGAGAATGAGCGAACCGGGAGTAGCTGCCTGCAACTCTTCGGCACGGGCAATGGCACCCTTCATGCCGTCGGCACCGGGAGTCAGCACCAGTTCCGCACCAAGTGCTTTCAGGAGGTTACGACGCTCCAGACTCATTGTGTCGGGCATGGTCAACGTCAGTTTATAGCCTTTGGCGGCGGCCACAAAGGCCAGTCCCACACCGGTATTCCCACTGGTGGGCTCGATGATGGTGGCGCCGGGGGCCAGCAGGCCTTTCGCCTCGGCATCTTCTATCATGGCGAGGGCCACGCGGTCTTTCACGCTTCCGGCGGGGTTAAAATACTCCAGTTTGGCAATGACATGGGCACGCAGGCCTTTCTGCTTGTTGTAATTGTTCAGCTCCAGCAAGGGAGTGTTGCCTACCAGGTCGGTAAGGCGTTGGGCTATCTTCTTCATAACTTATAAGTTTTTCAACCCCTCACCGTATTCTTCTTTTTTGTTCAGGAGAGTGAGGAGTTTTTCATTAAGACAAAGGTAGTGCGGAATTGGTTCACCCAAAATACCACAAATATGGTAAATCCGTACTATAAATGAGGGATATGTAGGATATTTGGCGAGTATTTCTTACCTTTGTTGCCACTTTTAAAACTTAAGGATATCACGAATGAGTCCACTCAACTTTACCCACATTTTGACACAGGCAGTCGATGAGCTATCGGAAAGCGAATCTTACAAAGGACTGTTTCATCAGCATACGGACGGCAACCCGCTGCCTTCGGCAAAAGTCCTGTATGACATCATCGAACTGGCACGTGCCATCATCTTCCCCGGATATTTTGGAAACTCCACGGTCAATAGCCGTACGGTAACCTACCACATCGGCGTCAACGTAGAGCGTTTGTTCGACCTGCTGACGGAACAAATCCTTGCCGGCCTTTGCTTTGCCGGAGACGGCGAATGCAGTTGTTGCACCGAGCTCCAACGGGAAGAAGCCGCCTTGCTGGCTGCCAAGTTCATCAGCCACCTGCCGGAGATGAGACGCGTACTTGCCACCGATGTGGAAGCGGCCTACAACGGCGACCCTGCCGCCCATTCGTTCGGCGAGGTCATCAGTTGCTATCCTGCCATCCGTGCCATCAGCAACTACCGCATTGCGCACGAGTTGCTGAAGTTGGGTGTACCCCTCATTCCACGCATCATCACCGAGATGGCGCATAGCGAAACGGGCATCGACATCCATCCGGGAGCCGAAATCGGTGGTTTCTTCACCATCGACCACGGCACGGGTGTGGTTATCGGCGAGACGTGCATCATCGGTAACAACGTGAAGTTGTATCAGGGTGTCACCCTCGGTGCCAAGAGTTTCCCGCTGGACGAAGACGGCAAGCCCATCAAGGGCATTCCGCGCCATCCGATATTGGAGGATAACGTCATTGTCTACTCCAACGCCACCATACTGGGACGCATCACCATCGGACAAGGAGCCACCGTGGGCGGCAACATCTGGGTGACGGAGGACGTACCGGCAGGAGCACGGATCGTACAGACGAAAGCTAAAAAGTAACTAAGAGAGTCAATAAGACAAATCAAAACAACATAGTAAATAAATAGATGAGCGAACAATCTTTTGAAATGATTGCCAAAACCTTCCAAGGACTGGAAGAGGTATTGGCGAAAGAACTTACCGCACTGGGAGCCAACGATATTGAAATAGGACGCCGCATGGTGTCTTTTAGTGGCGACAAAACAATGATGTACAAAGCCAACTTCTGCCTGCGTACAGCCATCCGCATTCTGAAACCCATCAAGCACTTCACGGCCAAAGACGCCGACGAAGTCTACGAACAGATCAAGGCCATCCATTGGGAAGACTTCCTGGACACAGACAAGACTTTTGCCGTAGACGCGGTTGTATTCAGCGAAGAGTTCCGCCACTCCAAGTTCGTCTCATACAAGGTGAAGGATGCTATCGTGGACTATTTCCGCGAGCAGTCGGGCAAGCGTCCCAGCGTGCGCATCAACAAGCCGGACGTGTTGCTGAACATCCACATCGCAGAAACCAGATGTACCCTTTCGCTCGACTCCAGCGGTGAGTCCCTGCACCGTCGCGGCTATCGCCAGGAAGCGGTAGAAGCTCCCCTGAACGAAGTGCTGGCTGCCGGCATGATACTGATGACGGGCTGGAACGGCGAATGTGACCTGATAGACCCGATGTGCGGTTCGGGTACCATTCCCATCGAAGCGGCTCTGATTGCCCGCAACATTGCTCCGGGTGTATTCCGCAAGGAGTTTGCCTTCGAGAAGTGGGTGGACTTCGACCAGGAGTTGTTCGACGAGATTTATAACGACGATAGTCAGGAACGCGAGTTCACTCATAAGATATACGGCTACGACAACAGCCCGAAGGCAAACGAGATTGCTACGTATAACATAAAGGCCGCCGGAGTGAGCAAGGATGTAGTGTTGAAGCTGCAACCCTTCCAGCAATTCGAGCAACCGGCGGAGAAGTCCGTCATCATCACCAACCCTCCTTACGGAGAACGTATTTCGACCAACGACTTGCTGGGCTTGTATTCCATGATCGGCGAGCGCCTGAAGCATGCGTTTACCGGCAATACGGCCTGGATTCTTTCCTATCGCGAAGAGTGTTTCGACCAGATCGGTCTGAAGCCTACCACCAAGATACCTTTGTTCAACGGTGCCTTGGAGTGCGAATTCCGTCAGTACGAGATATTCGACGGTAAGTACAAGGAGTTCCGCGAGGGCGGAGAAGAGCTGAGCAAAGAGCTTAAGCTGGCTTCGGGAGAGAGAAGGGAAGTGAGAACCCGCGAGAGAAGAGAGCCCGGCAGGGAGAGACGTGAGTTCGGAGGAGAACGCCGTCCGCGCGAGTTCGGTGGAGAAAGACGTGAGTTTGGCGGAGAGCGCAGACCGAGGGAATTTAATTCAGGAGAGAAGCGGGAATTCAGACCGAGAGAAGGACGTGACTTCAAAGACGGGGAAAGACGTGACTTCAAGCCCCGCGAATATCGTCGTCCGGCAGATGGCGAGAGAAGCTTCCGAGGCGAAGACAGGAACTTCCGGGATGGGGAAAAACCGAGAGGGGAATCTTATCCGGAAAGGAAGAGAAGGGAGCTCAAGGAGAAAGGAGAAGAGTAAAGTGGGTGCAATTTGTGACGAGTTACTTGCTAAATAACTGAAAGACAGTATAAGGTTCCAAATTGTCACCTTAAACACGGTAAATAATGGATGAGTTAATCATTATTGAAAACAAGATATACGAAATCAGGGGGCAGAAGGTGATGCTGGACTTTGATTTGGCGGAGATGTATGAGATAGAAACTAAACGCTTAAAAGAACAAGTACGACGGAATATTGAACGATTTCCTGAGGATTTTATGTTTAGACTGACCAATTCAGAGGCTAACTCATTGATTACTAATATAAGGTCGCAAAATGCGACCTTATCAGATGATTGGTTTCGTTATCCCCCTTTCGCCTTCACCGAACAAGGCGTCGCCATGCTCTCCGGCATCCTGCGAAGTCCTAAAGCGGTTGAAGTCAACATCAACATCATGCGTGCTTTCGTCCACATGCGGCAATATCTCCTCTCCCATGCCCCGAAGCAAGAGTTGGAAGAGCTGAGAAAGAGAATAGAATATCTGGAAGAAGACGTATCTTCGGACAGAGATAGCTACGAGAGACAGTTCGACGAACTCTTCTCCGCCTTTGCCAAATTGAGTGCAGCTGTTCAAGTGAAGAGCTCCCCATGCGGAAGAATAGAAATTAAAGGATTCAGAAAAGACAATAACAATAAAGATAATGAATGCGAAGCAGATAAATAAGAGCCTCCCGGCATTGCTGATAGCAATGTCCGCTCTGTTTACAACAAACGTTATGGCACAAGAAACAAATGTCGGCGGGCGCGAGCTGAAGAAGCTGACACTGGAAGACTTATTCGCCGGAGGTGAGACTTACCGCCCGATTGAGAACAAGGAGTACCAGTGGTATGGCGACGCTGCCTGTCTGGAATTGGGTACCGACCGTATAGAAGGCACCTGGGCGGTGAACGGTCCCGGAGTGAAAGCAGGCAAGAACTTTACCGCCCTCACCCTGGAAGAGGCCAACAACCTGCTGGCAGAGAAGGAACTGGGCAAATTGCGTAACTTCCGGGCTACAAAAGCCGTCAATACCACCCGAAACGTCAACCTGGGAATCCAAATCCAGATAGACCCGCTTCTGCTTCTGAACACCGGCACACACCGCGCCCTCATCAACTGGAAAAAGAAAGAGTTGTTGTGGAGCCAGCCTTGCCCCGAACAGGCCGCAAACGAAGACTGGAACGAAGTAAGCCGTCACCTGGCCTATACCCTCAAGAACAACCTCTACGTAATGACCGCCGACGGACAAGTACAGCAAGTGACCAACGAACCCGAAGGCATCGTCTGCGGACAATCGGTGCACCGCAACGAGTTCGGCATCTCCAAAGGCACCTATTGGAGTCCCCGGGGAGACAAGCTCGCCTTCTACCGCATGAACGAAAGCATGGTGACGCCCTATCCTTTGGTAGACATCACTCCGAGAGTGGCTTTAGTCGATAAGGTTCGTTACCCGATGGCAGGCATGCTCAGCCACCAGGTGAAAGTAGGCATCTACAATCCGGAAACACAAAAGACCGTTTACCTGAACGCCGGCGATCCCAAAGACCGCTACTTCACCAACATCAGTTGGGCACCGGACGAGAAGAGCCTCTTCCTGATAGAGCTGAACCGCGACCAGAACCACGCCAAGCTCTGCCAATACGATGCTGAGACAGGCGAACTGATGAAAGTGCTCCTCGAAGAGAGACACACCAAGTACGTGGAACCGCAGAACCCCATCCTCTTCTTGCCCTGGGACAGCAACAAGTTCATCTACCAGAGCCAGCGCGACGGCTTCAACCACCTGTACCTCTACGACCTGAAGAAGCTCGCAGAGCAAAGCGCCCGTCCTCTCACTGCCGAAGAAGCTGAGAACCTGTGGAAGCAAGTGAAAAAAGCCGGAAACGGAAAAGGCACCAAAGAGGCAGCAGGCATACAGCTGACGCAAGGCGAATGGATGGTACAGAAGATTGTAGGTTTCAACCAGCAGACGCGTAGCATCATCATCCAAAGCACCGAAATCTCCCCACTTCAGAGCAACATCTATGCCGTCTCCCTGAAGAATGGGCAACGAAGCCTGATAGGAAATGACGAAGGCGTGCATGCCGCACAGATATCCGGCTTTATGGGCACCAGCCTCGTAGACAAAGCATCTTCGCCCACTTGCCCCCGCATCATAAAGCTGATGTCCACCAACCCGAAGAAGGAGAAGGAATACACCTTGCTGACTGCCCCGAACCCCTACGAAGGCTTCGACCTGCCCAGCATCGAAACCGGAACCATCAAGGCTGCCAACGGAAAGACCGACCTGTACTACCGCATCACCAAGCCTGCCGACTTCGACCCGAACAAGCAGTACCCTGCCATCGTCTACGTCTACGGCGGACCGCACGCACAGATGATCACCAACGGCTGGCTGAACAGTGCCCGCCCCTGGGACATCTACATGGCAAACAGAGGCTACATCATGTTCACCCTCGACAACCGCGGCAGCAGCAACCGCGGACTGGAATTTGAAAATGCCACCTTCCGCCACCTCGGCATCGAAGAAGGCAAAGACCAGGTGAAGGGAGTAGAATTCCTGAAGAGCCTGCCATACGTGGACGCCAACCGCATCGGCGTGCATGGCTGGAGCTTCGGCGGACACATGACGACGGCACTGATGCTGCGCTATCCCGAGATATTCAAAGTAGGTGTTGCCGGAGGACCGGTCATCGACTGGAGCTACTACGAAATAATGTACGGCGAGCGATATATGGACACCCCGCAGAGCAACCCCGAAGGCTACAAGGAATGTAACCTGAAGAACCTGGCGGGCAACCTGAAAGGCCATCTGCTCATCATCCACGACGACCACGACGATACCTGCGTGCCCCAGCACACGCTTTCCTTCATGAAGGCTTGCGTGGACGCCCGCACCTATCCCGACCTCTTTATCTATCCCGGACATAAGCACAACGTCATGGGACGCGACCGCATCCATCTGCACGAGAAGATAACGAGGTATTTTGAAGACTATCTTTGATGTAAGAAGAAAGAAGAGAACAAAAGAGAGAATAAATCATTAAGTATAACAATCTGTACAACTTACCTGACGCCCCACAGCGCAGCCAAATTGTACATTGTAAATTGTAAATGAACCCATGAAAGTATTATTATTAGGCTCAGGAGGCCGCGAGCACGCTTTGGCATGGAAGATAGCCCAAAGCCCGAAAGTAGAGAAGTTGTACATCGCCCCCGGTAACGCCGGAACAGGCGCGGCAGGCGAGAATGTGAACATGAAAGCCACCGACTTCCCCGCTATCAAAGCGTTTGCCCTTGAACAGAAGATAGATATGATTGTAGTAGGCCCCGAAGACCCGCTGGTAGAAGGCATCTTCGACTACTTCAAGGGAGACGACGCCACCCGCCACATCGCCATCATCGGCCCCTCGGCCAAAGGCGCTACGCTGGAAGGCAGCAAGGAGTTTGCCAAAGAATTCATGCAACGCCACGGCATCCCCACCGCCCGCTACCGGAGCGTCACGGCACAAAACCTGGACGAAGGACTGGCTTTCCTCGAAACACTGGAAGCTCCCTACGTGCTGAAAGCCGACGGTCTGTGTGCCGGCAAAGGCGTACTGATTCTTCCTACTCTGGAAGAAGCTCAAAAGGAGTTGAAAGAAATGCTCGGCGGTATGTTTGGCGATGCCAGCGCCACGGTGGTCATTGAAGAATTCCTCAGCGGCATCGAGTGCTCCGTATTCGTGCTGACGGACGGACACCACTACAAAGTCCTCCCCGTAGCCAAAGACTACAAGCGCATCGGCGAAGGCGACAAAGGCCTCAACACCGGCGGTATGGGCAGCGTCACCCCCGTACCTTTTGCCGACGAAGTGTTTATGGAGAAAGTACGTACCCGCATCATCGAACCCACCGTCAACGGACTGCTCGAAGAAGAGATTACCTACCAGGGCTTCATCTTCCTCGGACTGATCTGCGTAAAAGGCGAGCCGATGGTCATCGAATACAACGTCCGCATGGGCGACCCCGAAACCGAAAGCGTCATGCTGCGTATCAAGAGCGACCTGGTGGAACTGCTGGAAGGCGTGGCCCAAGGCAACCTCGACCAATGCACGCTGGAGCTCGACCCGCGTACAGCCGCCTGCGTCATGCTGGTGAGCGGCGGATATCCCGAGGCTTACGAAAAAGGCAAGGTAATGACCGGCTTCGAGCAGGCAGCCCGGACGGACAGCATCCTCTTCCACGCCGGCACCGCCCTGAAGGACGGAGAGATAGTGACCAACGGCGGACGCGTCATCGCCGTCTGCTCCTACGGAGAGACGAAGGAAGAAGCCCTCGCCAAGAGCTACAAAGTAGCCGATATGATCAGCTTCGAGAAGAAGTACTTCCGAAGAGACATTGGGTTTGACCTCTAAATGAATGTACATTGTACATCGTAAATGGTAAATAAACAAGTTGAGAACAAAGAGATTTCAGAACCGGATAACCACGGGCCGCTTCACGCTGCCCTCTGCCATCTTGATATCAGCGGCCTGCTGGTTGCTGACGGCCGTCTTGCTACCCGATATAGAAACACAAAAGAGCAGTTACCCGCTGTGGGAGACATTCTGTAGTTTCTGCATCCCCGGCTGGGCCGACCGTATTTGCAGTTTCGTCCTGTACAGCATCATCGGTTACTTCCTGATACAGCTGAACAATACGTTCGCCATCATCCGCATGCGCGCATCGGTGCAGACGTCCGTCTACTTCCTGCTGATAGCAGTATGCCCCAGCATACACATACTGTATGCGGGAGACGTGGCAGCTGCCGCGTTCCTTATCGCTCTGTTCTTTCTCTTCAAGAGTTATCAGCAGGCACGCCCCACGGGCAACATTTTCCATGCCTTTGTATTCATCGGACTGGGCAGCCTTCTCTTCCCGCAACTCATGCTGTTCGTTCCCATCTTCTGGATAGGAGCCTACAACTTCCAGTCGCTCCACCCCAAGAGCTTCTTTGCCTCACTGGTGGGTTGGAGTGTGCCTTACTGGTTCTTGCTGGGACACGCCTTCTTCTACGGGGAGATGGAACTGTTCTACCAACCCTTCCGGGAATTGGTGACGTTCACACCTATCCGGTTCGACTTCCAGCCGTGGGAACTGGCTACCCTGGGATATCTGTTTGTTCTGTTCATCGTCAGTTCGGTGCACTGCCTGGTGGCGGGTTATGAAGATAAGATACGCACACGGAGCTATCTGCACTTCCTCATACTGCTGAACTTCTGCATCTTCATCTACCTGATACTGCAACCGGCGTTGGGTGTTCATCTGCTATCACTGCTGCTTATCGGCACCAGCATTCTGGCAGGACACCTGTTCGTACTGACCAGCAGCCGCAGTTCCAACATCTTCTTCATCTGTGCACTGGCCGGACTATTCATTTTATTTGGATTCAATATATGGACGCTTTTGTAGATACACTCATACATCTCTTGATAGACTGGGGATATTGGGGCATGTTTGTCTCCGCGTTGCTGGCCGGCAGCGTCATCCCGTTCAGCTCCGAACTGGTGCTGGTAGGGTTGATACAGTTGGGGTTGAACCCGGCAGGCTGTGTGATGGCCGCCACGGTGGGCAATGTGATGGGTGGCATGACATGCTACTACATGGGTCACCTGGGCCGCGTGGACTGGATAGAGAAATATTTCAATGTAAAGAAGGAAAAGATAGACAAGATGCAACGCTTCCTCCAGGGCAAGGGTGCACTGATGGCTTTCTTCGCCTTTCTGCCCATCATCGGCAGTGTTATCTCCATTGCGCTGGGCTTCATGCGCAGCAACGTGTGGTTGACGGTGACGTCGATGTTCGCAGGAAAGCTGATACGATACATCGTGATAGTGCTGGCCATGCAAGGGGCGATTTCGATGATTGGCTCGTAAGGAGTTGACAGACACTTGTGTCTGTCCTGACAGACGCCAGTGTTTGAGCCGACAGACACCAGTGTCTGTCGTGACAGAGGCCAGTGTCTGAGAAGACAAAGACCAGTGTTCAACAAACGAGATATAAACAACTGTAAATGAAACGTATAATAGAGACAACCGAAGACGGAAGCGCAACACTGTTTGTGCCGGAACTGAATGAGCATTATCATTCGGTGAAAGGGGCACGTACGGAGTCGCAACATATCTTCATCGACATGGGGTTGAAGGCAAGCACTGCCCCGGCACCGCATGTTCTCGAAATAGGCTTCGGCACGGGACTGAATGCGCTGCTTACGCTGGAAACAGCCGAGGCGGAGCATCGGCATGTCCATTATACCGGTATCGAGCTTTATCCGCTGGCATGGCGAGAGGTGGATGCGCTGCACTACAGCGATCATCCGCTGTTCCAGGCATTGCACCGGGCACCGTGGATGGAGGATGTTGCCCTCACTCCTTACTTCACGTTGCAAAAAGTGCAGGCAGATGTACAAACAATAGACAGCAGCCGCTTGTTAATGATTAATAAATCTCCGTTCGACGTTGTCTATTTCGATGCCTTTGCACCCGAGAAGCAACCGGGGATGTGGGAGGAAGATATTTTCCGGACTCTCCACGCTGCAATGAGCATCGGCGGAGTGCTGACTACCTACTGTGCCAAAGGAGTGGTGCGCCGCATACTGCAAGCCGTAGGTTTCAGGGTAGAACGGCTCCCCGGCCCTCCGGGAGGAAAACGGGAGATACTGAGGGCGAGGAAAGAATGAAAAATAAAGGTTTCCATTCGGATTACTTGCGCAGCAAGCCTGAAGGGCTTTCAGCTACTTAGTGCAGCAAAGCCTGAAAGGCTTTTATCTATTAGCCCAGGGCAACGCCCTGGGTTTAAGAACGCCCCTTCACTTTACGCCCTGAAAGGGCA
>CABMPP010000003.1 GCA_902388495.1 uncultured Bacteroides sp.
CGCTTCGCGGTACTCCCCCTTTGGCTTGCGCCGACCGTTGGTTCAGGCGGGAGAGCTGGGGATAGTACTGCGCTATTACTTCCTTGGGACAGCCCTGCGCTGTCATTTCCTTGGGATAGCCCTGCGCCGTCATTTCCTTGCGGTACTCCTGCGCCTTCATTTCCTGCCCTGCTTCCCCGTTGCGGTGGAAGCCCGTGTGCTGTATGTTCTTGTCTTTTGTCTTCATATCGTTGAGGTATTATTTGTAGGTGATTGTTTTCCAGTAGCTGTATAAGGCGTACGTCCCGCCGTTGACTTTTTCGGCATCGTACAGTGCCTTGCTCAGGATAAGGTCGCAGTTCGTGGTGACGGCGTCCTGGAAGATTTCACTCCCGAGCTTCCAGTTATCCGTCACGCCGGAGATGTCCAGGTGGGTGAGGGCGCTGCAGTAGTAGAATGCGTAGTTCTCGATGTCCGTTGCCTCCGGCAGGCTGACGGACTTAAGGGCGCGGCAGTTCATGAATGCGAATCTCCCGATATTCATTGCCTCCGGCAGGCTGATGGACTTAAGGGCGATGCAGCTTTCGAATGCGGTGTCTCCGATGCCCGTTGCCTTCGGCAGGCTGACGGCCGTAAGGGCGATGCAGTTGCTGAATGCGCTGATTCCGATGCCCGTTGCCTCCGGCAGACTGACGTACGTAAGGGCACTGCAGTCGCTGAATGTTTGGTTCACGATGTCCGTAGCCTTCGGCAGGCTGACGGACGTGAGGGCGCTGCAGTAGGCGAAAGCATTCTCTCCCGTCTCCGTCACCTCCGGCATACTGATGCTGCGCAGTTGGCGGTAGCGGTAGAAGGCACCCGTGTTGTCGTTCGGGTCGCTCATCGGCAGCTTCGTCACCCCCGTCAGCACCAGGTCGATGTAGCCGTTGGCGCCGTCGTAGAGGTCGTTGTCGTCATTCCATTCGCTGTAGTCCGGCTCGAATATCCCGTTCAGCGCCCGCCGCACGTTCCTCAGCACCAGCTCGTCGCGGGTAATCTGCGGGGCGTTGGCGGGGTCGGCGGCGTCCGGGTCGTCCACCAGTTGCTGTCCTCCGCCGGAGATTACCCACACGGGGTTATCCTTGCAGAACAGCATCGGGTCCAGCGGCTGCATCCCGTCGCCCTGCGCGATGCCGGGGGTGGAGGTGATGCCTTGCCCGCTGCCCGGGGCACTGTCGGGGTCGTCGTTGCCGGGGGTGAAGTCCGAAATCTGCGGCTCGCCCGCGATGCTGGCAAGGGCGTGGCCCACGTGTACGGTGAGCGTCAGCAGCTGCCCGGCGCGGGGGGTGAGGGCGGTGGGCAGGGTCAGGGTGTAGGTCTTCTGCACGACGGGGTTGGCGGGACCGGCGGGGTTGGTGGTGCCGTCGGAGAAGTCCGGGTCGCCCTCGGCGGTGAAGTTCGTCGTCACCTTGGCGGAGAGGATGACGAGGGGGGTGGTGCCTTGGCTGCTTCCTCCCAGCGCCTGGCCCGGCGTGAGGTTTCCGAAGATGACTTGCTGCAGGCTGCGGTCTCCCAGGTCGGGGTCGTGGGCGAGGAGGCCCGGCATATCCCTTCCGGGGTCGGTGGTCACTATCCGGCTGGGGGTGGCGGCGCTCCGCATCCCGGCGTGGGGCGCGGTTTCGCCGTTGGTTCCTGCGGCCGGGCATTCCACGCTGAACACGCGCACGCCCTTGTCGCACACCATCCGCAGCCGCACGCCCGCGCTCTGCAAGCTCAACGGCAGGCTCAGCGTATATCCGGTGGAGACGGTGAGCGGCGTTTCATCCATCCCCAGCGTCAGGGCGAAGGGGAGGGGGAAGAGGGTGCTTCCGTCCTGCATCGGCTGGTTCTCCGCATCCAGCCCTGCGATGCCCGTCAGCACGGCGCTCTGACCGACGGATGCCACGCTGGCCCGGAACTCCTGCCCCGTGGCGGTGGCGCAGAGGCGCGTTCCGCCGGCGTACGTCAGGCTGAGGTTAGGGTTCAGGGTGTAGCTTCCGTTCTGCTCCACGCTGGAGGTTCCGCCTTGCAGCTGCTTCTTCAGTGTGATACTGAGGGGGGCGCTGGCGGCCGGGGTGAAGGGGACATCGGTGGTGGCAGCTGCACGGGTCTGTGCATACCCTTCGGCTTTCAGGCTGGCGCTCAGGCCCAGGGGCACGGGCTGTCCGTTGTCCGGTTCCGTCAACTCTTCGCCTTGGCAGCTCACCAGGAAGAGCATTACCAGACTGATGACGGCCAAGGGGATGATGGTGATGAGGAGTATCTGCACTATTCTGCTTTCCGTTGTTTTTATCTTCATGTCATTCTATGGCTTATGGGGTGATTGATTCGTTTCTGTTACTGCTCTTCCGTCCCGAAGTCGCCCAAGTCCGTCTCCTCCCAGGGAGCGAGGGTGGCGGTGGCGGCGAGTTCGTGCACGTCGGTGAAGTCCGCGGTGATGGTGAGCCGCGTTCCGGCCGCTATCTGTGCAGGCTTTCCGGCGGTGGCCGAGGCTACGCTGTAGTAGATGGGCAGGCTTCCCGGTCCGGGCAGGGCGCCCGGTTGGCTGCTTGTGAGGCCGAGGTTATAGTCGAGGTATCCCAGCAGGGAGTGGTCGGGGACGGTGATGGCGGCAGTGCCGTCAGTGGCCGTCGCTTCTTGGGCGCCGGGGACGTTGCCCGTGGTGAGGTAAGCCCTGAAGGTGTGGTAGGCCTTGCCGTCGGGGTTGTCGGTGCTGGCGTTGCCCGCCGGGGTGCTGCCTGCATTCCAGGCCGTGACGTCCTGTGCCGTGGCGCCGTAAGCATCGGCACCGGACAGGCGTACGCGGAAGCTCGTTTCCGGCAGGTTGTCGGTGCCCACCAGTACCTTCAGTACGAGGCTGACGCGCTGGTGGCGCAACGTTCCGGTGAGTTGTCCGCGGCGGAAACCTGCGCCATCGGCGGTGTGCAGGGTGGCGTCGGTGCAGAGGAGGTGGTTGTTGAGGCGGTATCGGGCGCCGGGGGTGGCGCCACTGCTTCCGGGATTGCTGCCGCCGGAAGCCGCATCGCTCTGGTCGGCATAGTCGGTGGTAGCATCATACGCGGTGCTTCCGCCGTAGGTCTCGATGCTGAAGGCTCCTTTCGGGTCGATGTCCTCGATGTAGAGGGGATACGTATCGCCGGTGGTATCGACAGCTGGGTTGCTTCCGGGATTGCTTCCCGGGTCTACCTGCTGCCACGCGGCGGTGCTGCCGGACACCTTATATATATAGGTGGCCGTGAGCGCGGTCGGCGTCGTTCCGCCGCCGCTTCCTGTCGCCGCTTTGGGCGTGGCACTGACGCGGATGCAGTCTCCGTCTTCCCAAGCGTCATCGCTTGCGGTGGCAAGGCGCGTGTCATTAGCCTTCTGTCCTCCTCCGATGGCAGAGGAACCGATGGCAAGGGTCCCGATGCTGAGGGGTGTGTTCTCATTGGCTCCGTCCGCACCGTCGGCATTGAAGTTCTCCGATGTGCAGGCCGTAAGGGCGGCTGTCAGCATCAGCACTGTCGCCCACGCGGAAGTTATCATTTTCTTTCTTTTCATATTCTCGTCTTGTTTGTACTGTTATTATTCGCGTATCATTCCCAGTCGAAGCTTCCGCTTCCCGTCCGCTCGTTCCACGGCTCTATCTCAAGTTTGCCCACTGCGAGCCCGCTCTTGCTGACGGTGACGGTGTATACATACCGGACGCCCGCCTCAAGCGTCAGCCCTCCCGTGTCGGACATGGAGTAGCGATTCTCCTGCGCCGTGCCTTCGTTCAGCGTAAGCGCGAGGAACTTCCCGGCACCCATGTCCAGCGTCTGCGGCGCCAGGGTGGCGGCGAAGGTATAGCTGCCATTACTCTCTGCATGCTTGCCCAGTACCACGGTTGCCGTGGCAATCTCTCCCGGCGTCCCGGTGCCGACGGTTGCCAGCTCCACGCCCGTATAGTCGTCCTTTATCTTCTCTACCTTCCGGTTGCGCACGGTCGTCATCCGGGCACCGTCCTTCTCGGCTGCGCTGAATTCGCTTCCGAAGCTCACGTTCACTTCCAGCCTTGCCATGAGGTGATGCAGCTTGGTGCCGTTGCCCGAACCTGCGGGATTGTCGGCTGTGCTGAAGTCGGGTGCCGTGCCCCAGGGCGTAGCAGCGGATTGTCCGGCCAGGTAATCGCTCTCCTGGTTGGCGGGCGGGGTGGCGCTGGGGGAGAAGAAGGCGGTGTAGATGTACGCTTGCAACTTATCCGTGCTGCCCGTAGCGTATTTGTCGAGCCTGTCCCAAAGGATGGGCGAATACTTGCCGTCCTTAGTGTCGATGCCGGCCGTACCGCCTTGATACTGCACGGGATATGTGCCGCTTCCGTTGGGCGCTACTTTGCCCGCTACGGTGGCTGCCAGATAGAGCATCCCTGCCTCACTGATGCCGCTGAGGGAGGTATTGGCAATGGCGATTTCATCGCTCTTCATGTCGCCTCCGTCCTGTGTCACCGTTCCCCAGGGGAGCACGTCGATGGAGCCTATGGCCAGTGCGGTAGGGATCAGCGTCAGATTCAGTACGTTCTTCGTGCCGGGTTGCAGCGTCAGTGCATCGGGCAGGGTGGCTTGGTAAGTCTGCCCGTTGCCCAGCGTCACGGTGAAGACGGTGCCGGTTGCCAGCGTCTGCGGTACGAGTAGCAGGGTAGGGGTGGTTCCATTGCCGACGGTCAGGGCGGGGTAGGTCTTCTTCTGTGCAGGGTCTGCGGTCAGGTTGATGCCGTCCAGCGTATAGGCGGCTGTCATTTCGGGCAGTACCAGGGTGGCTCCTTCCGGTGAAATGCCGGCGGGGAAACCGTCTCCGCGGGTCAGTGTCACGGCAAACTGTGCCATCAAGTGGCGGAAAGAGAGGGAAAGGCTGTTGGCAGTGTTTCCCGAAGCGGCAGTCAGCACTTCCGGCCCTGCGGCGAGCAGGTCTTTCAGACCGGTTATGGCGTCTTTGTCGGCATCATCCGGCGTGTGCAGGGCATAGAACTGGTCGGTAGAGGCAATCTCTTCTATATAATAAGGATGCGGCGTCGCTGTCCATGCGCTGGCAGCGGCATCGAAGGTGTAGGTGCGGCTGTCGGTCTGCTGCGCCTGGTTGCGCCACATCTCGAAGGTGGTCAGTCCGGCTGCTGTGGCGTCTGCAGGTACTTCTATATTCAGGGTGTTCAGAGAGACGGTGGTGCCTTCGGTCCAGGGGGAGATGCTGGCGGTGATGGCTGCCTGGTTGTTGTGCAGGGTCATGGTATAGGTATTCACCGTTCCGGCGGTCAGTGCCAGGCCGGCATCTATCTCGGCGATGTAGCTTTTTCCTTCGGCTGTGGTCAGGGTGATGCTTTTTCCTTCGCCGGCGGCTGTGGGCATCACGATGGCGGTGGCGGTGGTTCCGTCGGCACTCATCGGCAGTTCCAGGTCTTTACTGTCTCCTGTGGCGGTGAGGGCTTCGGCGGTCAGATTCCACGCTCCGTTGATGGCGGTTCCTGTCAGTACGGCTTTGGCGCCTGCCAGGTTCACGTCCTGGGTCGTGTCGTCGGTCACTACTTTCAGTACGAGTTTGCACAGGCGGTGTTCGAATATCAATGCCACGTTCGGTTTCCCGGAAGTGAGGCCGGTGATTTTCGTTGCTGTCATCAGGTCGATGGCAGACAGGTTGGTCTGGTCGGAGACATCTACCGGGACGGAGAGGTTGCTCGGTGTTACGGCTGTGGTGTGCGGGTAGTAAGCCAGAACATCCACTTGCATGTCTTCCGTTGGGAAGTAGGCAGTGTTTTCCGGGTCTGAGGGCTCAAAAAAGCCCTTTTCATCGAGGGTTTTGTACCTGTAGTTGGTCTTTTCGCCGGTAACGGTGGTGGTTTCTGCATTCAGCATGATGATGCCGATGGCATCGTTGGCTTGCCACTTGGCATCGGTTCCCTGGGAAACGATACCTGCATGAATGCTTAAGGAGACACGTTCGTTCGTTGGACACGTTTCGTCTTTGTCCGAACAGGCAGCCAGCACTGCTATGAGTGCCATGGCGGCGGTGAGGGTTCTGAAATGTTTCATACTTGGAGCAAATTAATATTGGTTACTTTTGCTGCAAATATGAGATTAATGGTGCAGGAAACTATTGCATTTTGTCCTAACGTTGTTGCATTTTGTCCTTTTGAGACGATTTTTCTTGCTCTTCTTGCATCTTCCGGTACTCCGTGGGGCTGATACCGTATTCTTTTCGGAACATACGATAGAAGGTGCTTGGTATATTGAAGCCGCAACTGAAAGCGATCGCTTCGATGGTCAGTTCGGAATGTTCATCGAGCATTTTGCGGGCTTCTTCTATCCTCATGATACGCATGTATTCCATGGGCGATTTTCCGGTAATGGCTCTTACGGCTTCGGTAAGTGTGTTTTTGTTTGTACGGAGTGCCGAGATGATGCTCTCCCGGCTGATATCGATGTTGGATATCCTGTTGTCGGAAAGCAGATACTCCCGGAACTGCGATACCAGTTCGCACTGTTCGGTGCTGGGCACAAATGCATCAGTCTCTTGGGGATCGGTCTCTTGGGGTTCGGTCGTCGAGGCTGCTGCTTTGCTACTTTGTATCACCCGTGCCAGTTCGTCCGCCAAGCTGTCTTTTTCCTTGATCTGCTTGTACAAGTTGCGGTTCTTGGTTGTTATTAACCGGTTGTAGTAGAAAACGCATATCAGCAATATCAACAGGATCAGGCATCCACCGAGTGCGAAAAGAAAATAATGGCGGTTGCGCTCCTTCTCGGCTATGTGTTTTTCCACTTCATACTGGGTGCGCAGTTCGTCGAACCGGGAACTGACTTCCGTATCGTACAATTCTTTGTTGGATGCAATGATCTCCTGATACGTGTCGAGTGCTTCGTCCACTTGTCCGGCCCGCATCAGGATCTCCATCTTTATCTCTTTGGCCGAGTTGATGTCGATTTCCGATTCCTGAACTTCCATCATGGCGCTGTCTATACTGGCGAGCGCTTCTTTATATTTGCCGCGCGACTGGAGAATCAGTGCCTTTGCCCGTAACATCTCGAAGTTGATAATACTGCTGTTGGTCATCTTTTCCAGTTTGGCAAGGTAGATTTCGGCCTTGTCGTACTCTTCAGTATCGATGTAATTGTTCATCAAAGCTGTGTTGTAGTTAACGCGGGCTGCAACGTCGGGTCTGCCGATGGTTTTCTCGAAACGTGCGATGGCTTTTTCGTATTCGGGCATCAGTTGCAGTGTTTCGGCATGGCGTTTTTGCGCACGCAGCGACATACATAGATATGCATAAGCCTGCGTCAGTATATTGTCGTAACCGGAAGTCTCCCATAACAGGCTGATGCACTCTCTGAGACACTTTTCCTGCTCCGGAAACCTCTTCTGGACGTTATAGATGGTGGAGGTGGCATAGAGTGCCGCACCCATGCCTGCTTTGTCATTCTGTGCTTTGGCCTTGTCGTACATTTCCCGGGCAGCTTCCGAAGCTCGCTCATAGTCCTCTTTCAAGTTATAAAGAGTGATGAGTTGCATGTGAATCTGGTAGTAGTATCTCCAAAGTTTATTATTCTTATAGAAATCAAGGTAACCGGGTATCTTACTTATTGCTTCGTCATACCTGCCTGCATTTACCAATGCTATGACGGTATTTCCATACACCATTCCCTGTGCGCTTACGTTGCCCTGCCTGACGGCTTCGGCTTCTGCCCGGTCGAACAGCGTCATCAGCGTATCCATCGCTTCTTTGTTGCCAGTGTCCGACATGTATAGAGTGTACAATCTGGCATAGGCCTTTAATTTGTCCTTGCCTTCGGATTGCTCAATGACGAGGTGTAGGGAATCCTTGAGTTGTTGCCGGGAATTCTGTGCCTGAACCGGCAGGATGAAACATAGGGTAAGGAATCCCAGTATGATAGCGATGCGTATTTTGCTTCTCATTTATAGATTGTTAGTATATGAGTCTCAAAAATACGGAAAAATAACTGCCGGGCAAATAAATTACTTCATTTTTTGTTTCTTGATTATTAATCCTTACTTTTGTTATTCAGTAAACCAATACAGATTGAAACTATGGATAAGAAATATGTTGTGAACATCGGTCGCCAACTGGGCAGTGGCGGACGGGAGATAGGAGAGAAACTTGCTGCCCGCCTGGGGATTGATTTTTATGACAAGGAGCTGATCAACCTCGCTTCGGAAGAAAGCGGACTCTGCCGTGAATTCTTTGAGAAAGCCGACGAAAAAGCATCGCAGGGAATTATCGGCGGCTTGTTCGGAATGAGATTCCCCTTCATCAGTGACGGAGCCATACCGGCCACTAACTGCCTGAGCAACGATGCACTGTTCAAAGTGCAGAGTGATGTCATCCGTAAACTGGCTTCCGAGAAATCCTGTTTATTCGTGGGGCGTTGTGCCGACTATATCCTGAGGGATAATCCTCGCTGCGTCAATGTCTTTATCTCCGCTTCGGCAGAAGACCGCATAGCCCGCCTCTGCGAAATGCATTCCATAACCAGAAATGCCGCCGAAGAAATGATGAACAGGGCAGACAAACGGCGTGCAGAGTATTACAACTATTATAGTTTCAAGACATGGGGTGCTGCCGCAACCTATCATCTGTGCATCGACTCTTCCGTGCTGGGCATTGACGAAACTGTGAATTTTGTAGAGGAGTTTGTGATGAGGAAGATCGGAGAATAAAACGAAGTAATATGATTTTAGGCACGGATTACACGGATAATGTAAACAAGACCGTGTAATCCGTGCCTAAATCATATTATTATATATACGCCTATACTTTTATAACGGATTACATCATCGTCAGCAGTATCATCTGCCCCGCCAAAATACGCAGGAACATCGTCAACGGATAAACCGTAGAATAACCTACCGACGGAGCATCGTTACCCGCTGCCTGGTTGGAGTAAGCCAATGCAGGAGGGTCGGTATTACTACCTGCAATCAATCCCATCAGGGTGAAGTAATTAACCTTGCAGTAAAGTCGTGCTATGATACCGATGATGAGCAACGGAATGACGGTTATCAGGAAACCGTAGCCTACGTACGATAAACCACTGCCTTCTACCACCGTCTGCACAAAATGCTCACCGGCTTCGATGCCCACACTGGCAAGGAAAAGCACGATACCTATTTCGCGGAGCATCAGGTTGGCACTCATCGTAGTGTAAGTAACCAGCTTCAGCTTATGTCCGAAGCGTCCGATGAGGATAGCTACCACCAGCGGACCACCTGCCAGACCCAGCTTCACCGGAGTAGGCATGCCCGGGAATGCGATAGGCAGACTGCCCAACAGGATACCCAGGAAGATACCAACGAAGATAGTCACGATATTCGGTGTGTCCAGACGCTTCAACTGGTTGCCCAGTACGCCGGCTACACGTCCCACGGCGTCTTGTTGCCCTACCACCATTACGCGGTCGCCTACTTGGAGTGTCAGGTTCGGGTCGGCAAACAAGTCCATACCGGAACGGTTGACACGCGTCACATTTACTCCGTACATACTGCGGAAGTGAAGACTTCCCAACTTCTTACCGTTAATTTCGGATTTGGTGACGAGGATACGGCGTGACACCATCGGCGTGTCCTGCTTTTCCCAGTCCACCTGAATTTCCTTGCCGATGAAAGCAATAACTGCCTCGGCATCTTCCTCGGAACATACAATGAACAGCTGGTCGCCAATGTGGAATTCCGTGTCCTGGTTCGGTATGCTGACGTGACCTTCGTGACGGATGCGTGAACATACAAACGGACGTCCCAGGAAATCCTTGACCTGGAGCAGCTTCTTGCCGTCGAGCGACTCATTACGTACTTCGAGGTGCAGCATGTGGGGCATGTGCTTCATGTCGGCTTCCTGCGTGTTGAGTTCTTCCTCCTCTTTCTTGAGGTTCACACGGCAGATGTAGCGTACGGCGATAATGGAACCGATGATACCTACCACACCAAGCGGATAGGCACAGGCATATCCCAATGCGATGGGATCTCCCGTATAGTTAAGCTGATTCAGCGCCTCTTGTGCAGCACCCAAACCGGGAGTATTGGTTACGGCACCGTAGAGAATGCCCACAATCATCGGCAGTTCTATGCTTCCGTCGATGAAGTAGATTCCCAATGCCACTGCGATGTTCAGTGCCACAATACCCACGGCGAGCATGTTCAGCGTCATGCCTCCCTTCTTGAACGAAGAGAAGAACGACGGTCCCACTTGCAGACCGATGCAGAATACAAACAAAATCAAACCGAATTCGCGGATGAAGTGCAGAATGTGTGTTTCGCCCGTAAAACCGAAATGTCCCATCAAGATACCGGCGAAAAGCACAAACGTAACGCCCAGTGATACCCCGAAGATTTTAATCTTACCCAGCAACACGCCCACAGATATGACGAATGCGTACAAGCAAACGATGTGGGCTACGGATGCAGGGTCCCATAGCAAAGTTTCTAACCAATCCATAGTAACCTTATTTATACCTATTTCTCAAAATTTCGCGCAAAATTAGTTAATAAAGGGGAGGTAGCAAAGGGTTTGCTGCTTTTCTTTTTGCGGAGTCCTTTTTTTCCTGTCGACTGTTCCCTTTTTAACTATGTTATCAATACGTCAGTCCCATGTGCGAATTTTGCTTAAAAAATCTTTTTGTTCTAAGTATTTCAGTATATTTGCAAGTCTCTTGAAGACACAATGAATAGTATTCATCTATTTTTAATTAAAATAAACTATGGCAGACAGTAAAGAAAAACTCTTCTCAGACTTTTCTCCCGTTTCCACCGAACAGTGGATGGAGAAAGTAACCGCCGACCTCAAGGGTGCGGATTTCGAGAAGAAACTCGTTTGGAAGACAAACGAAGGATTTAAGGTTAAACCTTTCTACCGTATGGAAGACCTCGAAGGTTTGAAAACAACCGATGCTCTTCCCGGTGAATTCCCTTACCTCAGAGGTACTAAGAAAGACAACAATGAATGGCTTGTTCGTCAGGAAATCAAGGTGGAATGCCCCAAAGAAGCCAATGCCAAGGCACTGGATATCCTGAACAAGGGCATCGATTCTCTTTCTTTCCATGTAAAGGCCAAAGAACTGAATGCAGAGTATATTGAAACTTTGCTGAAAGACATTTGTGCAGAATGTGTTGAACTGAACTTTACTACCTGCCAAGGGCACGTGGTAGAACTCGCCGAGCTTCTTGTAGCTTACTTCCAAAAGAAAGACTATGATCTGACGAAGTTGCAAGGCTCTATAAACTACGACTACTTTAATAAGATGCTGGCTAAGGGCAAAGAAAAAGGTGATATGGTAGCTACTGCCAAGGCCTTGATCGAAGCTACGGTCGTTCTTCCCAAATATCGTGTACTGAATGTAAATGCACTGACACTGAACAATGCAGGTGCATACATTTACCAGGAACTGGGCTACGCACTGGCGTGGGGTAACGAATACATGAACCAACTCACCGATGCCGGACTGACTGCTTCTACGGTAGCCAAGAGAATCAAATTCAACTTCGGTATCAGCTCCAATTACTTCCTTGAGATTGCCAAGTTCCGTGCTGCCCGTATGTTGTGGGCAAATATCGTGGCTGCTTATTCTCCCGAATGTCTGCGCGATTGCGAAAATAAAGGAGATAATAAAGAATGCCGTTGTGCAGCCAAGATGAAGATTCATGCTGAGACTTCTACTTTCAACCTTACTTTGTTCGATGCTCACGTAAACTTGTTGCGTACGCAGACCGAGGCGATGAGTGCTGCTCTGGCAGGCGTTGATTCAATGACGGTTGTTCCGTTCGATAAGACTTATGCAACTCCCGATGACTTCTCCGAGCGTATGGCCCGCAACCAGCAGTTGCTGCTGAAGGAAGAATCTCACTTCGACAAGGTGATTGATCCGGCTGCCGGTTCTTACTATATTGAAAACCTGACTGTAGCCATCGCCAAGCAGGCATGGGAACTGTTCCTTTCTATAGAAGAAGAAGGTGGTTTCTATGCTGCTGTAAAGGCCGGCAAGGTACAGGTTGCTGTCAACGAAAGTAACAAGACCCGTCATAAAGCAGTTGCTCAGCGTCGCGAAGTGTTGCTGGGTACAAACCAATTCCCGAACTTCAACGAAAAGGCAGGCGAAAAGAAACCGTTCGAAGCTACTTGCTGCTGCGGAGGTCACGATACTTGCGAGAAGGATGTTCCTTCCTTGAATTTCGACCGTGCTGCCAGTGAGTTCGAAGCGTTGCGCCTGGAAACTGAAGCTTCCGGCAAGCGTCCGAAGGCATTCATGCTGACTATCGGTAACCTGGCTATGCGTCAGGCACGTGCACAGTATTCCTGCAACTTCCTGGCTTGCGCCGGATATGAAGTTGTTGACAACCTCGGTTTCCCGACGGTAGAAGAAGGTGTAGAGGCTGCTATGGCTGCCAAGGCTGACATCGTGGTACTTTGTTCCAGTGATGATGAATATGCAGAATATGCTGTTCCGGCTTTCAAGGCTCTGAACGGTCGTGCCATGTTCATCGTAGCCGGTGCTCCTGCTTGCATGGACGAGCTGAAAGCTGCCGGTATCGAGAACTTTATCCATGTTCGTGTCAACGTGCTGGAAACATTAAAGGAATTCAACGCTAAACTTTTGAAGTAAGATGAGAAAAGATTTTAAAAACTTAGATATATATGCTGCTTTCCAGCCCGTCAACGGTGCTGAGTGGCAAAAGGCTAACGGCATCCATGCTGATTGGAAAACGCCGGAACACATTGAAGTGAAGCCTGTTTATACAAAAGAAGACCTCGAAGGAATGGAACACCTGGGTTATGCTGCCGGTCTTCCTCCTTATTTGCGTGGTCCGTACTCGGTGATGTACACGTTGCGTCCCTGGACTATCCGCCAGTATGCAGGTTTCTCTACTGCTGAGGAATCCAACGCATTCTATCGCCGTAACCTGGCTTCCGGTCAGAAAGGTTTGTCCGTAGCATTCGACTTGGCTACGCACCGTGGCTACGACCCCGACCACGAACGTGTAGTGGGCGACGTTGGTAAGGCGGGTGTATCTATCTGCTCTCTGGAAAACATGAAGGTTCTTTTCGATGGTATTCCCTTGAACAAGATGTCCGTGTCTATGACAATGAACGGCGCGGTACTTCCGGTTCTGGCATTCTATATCAATGCCGGTCTGGAACAAGGTGCCAAGCTGGAAGAAATGGCCGGTACTATCCAGAACGATATCCTGAAAGAATTCATGGTGCGTAATACTTATATTTACCCGCCTGCATTCTCTATGAAGATTATCTCTGATATCTTTGAATATACTTCTCAGAAGATGCCGAAGTTCAACTCTATCTCTATCTCCGGTTACCACATGCAGGAAGCAGGTGCTACGGCAGATATCGAGTTGGCTTACACGCTGGCTGACGGTCTGGAATACCTCCGTGCAGGTACTGCCGCAGGTATCGACATCGATGCTTTTGCTCCGCGTCTGTCCTTCTTCTGGGCTATCGGTACCAACCACTTCATGGAGATTGCCAAGATGCGTGCCGCGCGTATGTTGTGGGCAAAGATCGTGAAGCAGTTCAACCCGAAGAACCCGAAATCACTGGCTTTGCGTACGCACTCCCAGACTTCCGGCTGGTCACTGACCGAGCAAGATCCGTTCAACAATATCGGTCGTACTTGTATCGAGGCTATGGCTGCCGCACTGGGACACACCCAGTCTCTGCACACCAATGCACTTGATGAGGCTATTGCTTTGCCGACGGACTTCTCCGCACGTATCGCACGTAACACTCAGATTTATATTCAGGAAGAAACTTACATCTGCAAGAACGTTGACCCATGGGGTGGTTCTTACTACGTAGAGTCTCTGACTAACGAACTGGCTCACAAGGCTTGGGAGCTGATTCAGGAAGTTGAAAAGCTGGGTGGTATGGCGAAAGCTATCGAAACCGGTATTCCTAAGATGCGTATCGAAGAAGCTGCTGCACGTACACAGGCACGTATCGACTCCGGTTCTCAGACTATCGTAGGTGTGAACAAGTATCGTCTGGAGAAAGAAGCTCCGATCGATATCCTTGAAATCGACAACACGGCTGTTCGTATGGAGCAGATCGAGAACCTGAAGCGTCTGAAAGAAGGACGTAACCAGGCAGAGGTGGACAAGGCATTGGAAGCTATCACCGAATGCGTGAAGACCGGCAAGGGCAACTTGTTGGAACTCGCAGTGGAAGCTGCCCGTGTTCGTGCTACGCTGGGTGAAATCTCGTATGCTTGCGAAAAGATTGTAGGACGTTATAAAGCAGTAATCAGAACTATATCAGGCGTGTATTCATCAGAAAGTAAAAATGACGACGACTTCAAGCGTGCTTGTGAGTTGTGTGATAAGTTTGCCAAGAAAGAGGGACGTCAGCCCCGTATCATGGTTGCCAAAATGGGTCAGGACGGTCACGACCGTGGCGCCAAAGTTGTAGCGACCGGATATGCCGACTGTGGTTTCGACGTAGATATGGGACCGTTGTTCCAAACTCCTGCCGAAGCTGCCCGCGAAGCAGTAGAGAACGACGTTCACGTAGTAGGTGTTTCTTCACTGGCTGCCGGACACAAGACATTGGTTCCGCAGATTATTGAAGAACTCAAGAAGTTGGGACGTGAGGACATCGTAGTGATTGCCGGTGGTGTAATCCCCGCACAGGACTATGACTTCCTTTACAAAGCCGGTGTAGCTGCCATCTTCGGCCCCGGTACTCCGGTGGCAAAGGCTGCTTGCCAGATATTGGAAATCTTGTTGGATGAGTAATCTCCAATCGGGTAAATGATAAAAAGGGGTTGTCTCGACGATGTTGAGGCAACCTCTTTTCTTTTATTACTCTCTTTTTTGTACCTTTGCTCCGCGAATAAAATTGAAGAATAGCAAATGATAGTTTGTATTGCCGAAAAGCCCTCTGTGGCGCGTGACATAGCTGATGTATTGGGAGCGAAAGATAAGAGAGACGGATATATCGAAGGAAACGGATATCAGGTAACCTGGACCTTCGGCCACCTCTGCACGCTGAAAGAGCCGCACGAATATACACCTAACTGGAAGTCATGGAGTTTGGGAAGCCTGCCCATGATACCGCCCCGCTTCGGCATCAAACTGATAAGTAATCCTACCTACGAACGCCAATTCCATGTGATAGAGAACCTCATGCAGCATGCCGATATGATTATAAACTGCGGTGATGCCGGCCAGGAGGGAGAATTAATACAGCGCTGGGTGATGCAGAAGGCCGGTGCCCGCTGCCCTGTGAAGCGGCTATGGATTTCGTCACTGACGGAAGAAGCCATCCGGGAGGGTTTTGCAAAGCTACGCGATTCTTCGGACTTCCAACCACTGTATGAAGCTGGCTTGTCCCGTGCCATCGGCGACTGGCTGCTTGGTATGAATGCGACCCGTCTCTATACCATGAAATACGGTCAGAACAAGCAAGTGCTTTCCATCGGGCGTGTGCAAACTCCGACGCTGGCGCTGATTGTGAACCGCCAGTTGGAGATACAGAACTTCGTCCCCAAGCAATATTGGGAATTAAAGACGGTATATCGTGATACCACCTTCTCCGCCATCCTCCGAAAGAGCGAAGAAGAACTGATACTGGAAGCCGAAAAGCAAAAAGAAACAACTACGGCTGCCTCCGCCGCGAAGAAAGAAGAAGAAAACCGGGGTATAGACCCCATTACAGACCAGGAACGGGGACTTGCACTATTGGAGCAAATCAAAAATTCCCCTTTCACCGTTACCGACGTCAGTAAGAAGAACGGGAAAGAAGCCCCGCTTCGCCTCTTCGACTTGACTTCCTTGCAGGTAGAGTGTAACAAGAAGTTCGGATATTCTGCCGACGAGACGCTCAAGTTGATACAATCGTTGTACGAGAAGAAAGTAGCTACTTATCCGCGTGTCGATACTACTTTCCTGAGCGATGATATTTACCCCAAATGCCCCGGCATTCTGAAAGGACTGCGGGACTATGCCGTCTACACTGCACCACTGGAAGGAACTACTCTACTGAAATCGAAAAAGGTATTCGACAATTCAAAGGTTACCGATCACCATGCCATTATTCCCACCGGGCAGCATCCGCAGGGACTGAGCAATATGGAGAGCAGCGTCTTCGACTTGATAGCCCGCCGCTTTATCGCTGTGTTCTATCCTGATTGTAAATTTGCCACTACTACGGTGCTGGGCGAGGTAGAAGGTATAGAATTTAAGACTACCGGTAAGCAGATATTAGATCCGGGCTGGCGCGTCATTTTCGGTACGCCTGCGGCACAAACGCAGGAAGAGAAAGATGAAAAGGGAGGTGAGGATGAAAACGTACTCCCGGCATTTGTGAAGGGCGAAAGTGGCCCGCACGTCCCCAACTTGAATGAGAAATGGACACAGCCGCCCCGCCCGTATACCGAAGCCACCCTGCTGCGTGCGATGGAAACAGCTGGTAAATTGGTAGATAATGACGAATTGCGCGATGCACTGAAAGAGAACGGCATCGGGCGTCCGTCTACCCGTGCTGCTATCATAGAGACACTGTTCAAGCGGAATTATATACGTAAGGAAAAAAAGAATCTGATAGCCACGCCCACCGGTGTGGAATTGATTCAGTTTATTCATGAAGACCTGCTGAAATCGGCTGAACTGACCGGGCAATGGGAGAAGAAATTGCGCGAGATTGAGAAAAGAACATTCAGCGCTTCGCAGTTCCTGGAAGAGTTGAAGGAGATGGTTTCGGAGGTGGTAATGAGCGTACTTTCGGACAATACCAACCGTCGTATTACGATACAGGAAGCTGTGCAAGAGAAGACCGGCAAGTCTTCTGCATCTGCCAAAGCCGATGCTGGTGATAAACCTAAGAAAGAACCCAAGAAAAGAGCGCCGAGAAAGCCGGCGGCAAAGAAGGAGACGGTGCAGGCGGAGCAGCCGGATGTTCTCGTCGGCCAGCCTTGCCCGCTTTGCGGAAAGGGTACGATTATCAAAGGAAAAACGGCTTACGGTTGTTCCGAATGGAAAACCGGATGTACGTTCCGCAAGCCGTTCGAATAATTCGCATTTAAAATTTATTCATTTCCGCCATATACTTCCAAAGCGGTGCAGCCATCAATGCTTGGCGTATACCGCCTTGCCGCAACAATTCCTTTACTTCTTGCAGGGAAAGCAGATGCACGGTCAGGCTCTCCGTATCTTCCAGGTGCTGCTCGGAGATTTTCTCTACATCCGTAGCCAGGAAACAATAGGTAATGTTGGTATGGGTACTCGGGTTGGGGGAGAGTTGCATGTACTCTTTCCAGCTTCCGTTTCCGTAGCCGGTCTCTTCCAGTAGTTCCCGCTGTGCGGAGACCAGCGGAGAGGCATCTTCTTCTTCGCACACTCCGGCGCAAAGTTCGTAGGAGGTTTCCTGTATTCCGTGGCGATATTGCCGGATGAAGACGAACTGCCCGTCGCGGGTGATGGCGATGGTATTTACCCAGTTGGGATATTCCAGGATATAATAAGAAGGAATATGATTGCCGTTCGGCAGCACCACATGATCCTTGCGCACAGTGAGCCAGGGAGCTTTGTGAAGATACTCACTGGATATTACTTCCCAAGCGTCTTTTGACTTTTCCATAATTGGTTTATATTTTGAATAGCATGCCTCCGATGTTATCCATCGGTGCTCCCGTTACAGAGGCAAGGCAACCGGGCTCGTCTGCCATATAGAGTGCACCGAGGAAGGCGAATATCAGTGCTTCTTTGTATTCGATAATCTGCCGGTCGGGTATGACGATCTCGCAAGGACATAATGCGCCGATACGTTCTATCAGGAATTTATTGAAAGCGCCGCCGCCGGTAATCAGCAGTTTGCCGTTACTGCCGGAAGTCGGATGTGCGGCAATCACGCTCGAAACCTGATAGGCTGCATGTTCGTAGAAAGTACGCAGCCTGTCTTCCAGACTTAATCCATAGCTTTCGAGCATCGGATAAACCAGTGTTTCTACCCATTCGCGTCCCAGTGATTTCGGGCCGGATTGGTGATAAAACTCCATATTGTTCAGTTCATCCAGCAACTCTTGGCAGATGTGTCCGCGTCGGGCAATCTCTCCATCCCGGTCAAATTCCAGTCCTATCTGCCGGCAATAATGATTGATGACATAATTCACCGGGCTGATGTCGAACGCGATACGCCGTCCCTCTTGCTCGAATGAAATATTGGAGAAGCCACCTATGTTCAGGCAGAAGTCATAATCGGCAAAAAGCAGCCGGTCGCCGATGGGGACGAGGGGAGCGCCCTGCCCGCCCAGCATGATGTCCAGCCGACGGAAGTCCGATACGGTAGGTATGCGCGTTTCGGCGGCAATAGCGGCACCGTCGCCTATCTGATACATAATCTTCTTCTGAGGTTCGTGGAAGATGGTATGTCCGTGGGAAGCGATGATATCAGGTCGGACCCCGAATTCTTGCATGAACTCGTTCACCCGCTCGCCGAGGAACTTGCCGTATGCACTATGGAAAGTAATAAATTCCAGGGCACTCATTTCTTGCGCGCCGGTGCCGAGTATCTGTTTCATATCGTCCGGATAGCTGTAACCTTTCGCACAGTCTATGTGGAAAGACCATTTGCCGGCTTCCCGGTGGAAAGTGCAGCAACATACGTCCAGCCCGTCGAGCGACGTGCCGGACATAAGGCCGATGGCTTGGATTCGGAAGTCTGTCATGATGTTACTTATAAGTAAGGTAGAACTCTACAACTGCTTCAATTCCTTTACGGAAGATATCCAGCGGAATATTCTCGTTAGGGGAGTGGATTGCGTTGGATTCGAGTCCGAAGCCCATCAATACTGTTTTGATGCCCAGCACCTGTTCGAAGGTGGATATGATGGGGATGCTTCCTCCGCGGCGCACAGCGAGCGGTTTCTTGCCGAATGCCTTCTCGAAACCTTGTTCCGCTGCCTGGTAGGCGGGCAGGCTGATGGGGCATACATAGCCTTGACCGCCATGCATCGGGGTTACTTTTACTTGTACGCTATCCGGGGCAATGCTCAGAATGTAGTCGGCAAATAGTTGGGATATCTTATGGTGGTCCTGATGCGGCACCAACCGGCAAGATACTTTGGCGTATGCTTTGGAAGGGAGTACCGTCTTGGAGCCTTCGCCCGTGTAGCCGCCCCATATACCGCATACGTCGAAAGAAGGACGGCAGCTGTTGCGTTCCAGTGTGCTGTAGCCTTTCTCGCCGAACAATGCCTTTACGTCAATTGCTTTCTTATATTTCTCCTCGTCAAAAGGAATGTGGGCTATCATATCGCGTTCGGCTTGAGGAACTTCTTCTACATCGTCGTAGAAGCCGGGAACGGTGATGCGTCCGTCTGCATCTGTCACTTGGCTGATAATCTGGCAAAGTACGTTGATGGGATTGGCTACGGCACCTCCGAAGTGACCGGAATGGAGGTCGCGGTTGGGGCCGGTAACTTCTATTTCCCAGTATGCCAGGCCGCGGAGTCCCGTAGTCAACGAAGGCAGGTCGGCACCCAGCATGCTGGTGTCCGATACCAGGATGACATCTGCTTTCAGCAACTCTTTATGTTCCTCGCAGAAACTTTCCAGACTGGGAGAACCGATTTCTTCTTCGCCTTCGAAGATGAATTTCACGTTGGTTCTCAGCAGTTCGTTCTTTACAAGGTATTCAAAGGCTTTCACCTGGATGAAGGATTGCCCTTTGTCATCGTCTGCGCCGCGTGCCCAGATATGTCCGTCACGTATCTCCGGTTCAAAGGGGTCGCTCTTCCAGAGTTCCAGCGGTTCGGCCGGCATCACGTCGTAGTGGGCATACACCAGTACCGTTTTGGCGGCGGGGTCTACTATCTTCTGTCCAAAGACAATCGGATTACCCTTCGAAGGCATTACCAATGCTTCGTCTGCACCTGCTTCGAGCAGTAGTTGCGCCCAGCGTTCGGCACATGCCAGCATGTCGTCATGATGTTCCGGTTTGGCACTGATACTTGGAATACGGATGAGGCTGAACAAGTCTTCCAGCATCTTGGGTTCGTTCTCGGCGATGTATTTTTTTATTTCCATGGCAATTATAACTGTGTCGTTCTGTCAATCAAATAATAATCGAGTAAAGTCATGGCTGCCATTGCTTCTACAATGGGCACGGCACGTGGCAGTACGCAGGGATCATGGCGGCCACGGGCTTTCAGGGTCGTATCTACGCCGTCGATGTTCACCGTATGTTGTTCCATCAATACGGTCGCTACGGGCTTGAAGGCAACGCGGAAATAGATATCCTGTCCGTTGCTGATGCCACCCTGGATACCTCCCGAATGGTTCGTGCGGGTTTCGATGCTTCCATTATTGTTATAGAATACATCATTCTGTTCCGAACCTTTCTGCTTCAGTCCCTTGAAACCGTCTCCGTACTCAAATGCTTTGGCGGCATTGATACTGAGCATGGCGGCACCGAGTGCAGCATGCAATTTGCCGAATACCGGTTGCCCCAATCCGATAGGGCAGCCTTTGACGACACATGTCACTACTCCTCCTATCGTGTCTCCTTCTCCTTTTATCTTGAAGATAAGTTCTTCCATTTCCTTGGCCTTTTCAGGGTCGGGACAACGTACCGGATTGGTTTCAATCAAGTCGAGGTCGTAAGCGGTATAATTCTCCTCCAGGCGGATAGGGCCTACCTGCGAAGTGTACGCTGTGATGTGTATGCCCAATTGCTTCAGTGCTAATTTAGCCAATGCACCGGCCACTACGCGCGAAATCGTTTCGCGGGCAGACGAGCGTCCGCCTCCCCGGTGATCGCGGATACCATATTTTACCTTATATGTATAGTCGGCATGCGAAGGACGGTAAATCTCCTTCAGATTATTATAATCGTCCGAATGTTGGTTCTCGTTCCATACGATGAATCCTATCGGGCATCCTGTGGATTTGCCTTCGAAGATACCGGAAAGGAATTCCACCTTGTCGCCTTCCTTTCGTGCGGTAGTGATGCGCGACTGTCCGGGACGGCGGCGGTCAAGTTCCTTTTGTACAAAATCCATATCGATGGTTATTCCTGCAGGGAATCCATCTATTACTCCTCCGATGCCTTTACCATGCGACTCTCCAAAACTGGTAAGGCGGAGAATATTTCCAAATGAATTGAACATATCAAATGCTTTAAAGGTTTATATATTAGGCTAATGTGCCAATGCTTTTTCTACCAAAGAAGTTTTGGCTCTATAAAGGTAACAATTTATTTTCGTAAAACGTTTAAGAATATATGATAAAAAGTGGTTTTCTCGTTAAACTAACGTTTTGGTAGTAGCTTTCTACTCTGCGTAATGCATATCTTTTGTGTGCGGGATGTAAAGAGAAAAGTTCTTCGATATTAAGAGAAAAAGTCTGGAGAATATAGAGAAAAGTTCTTTTATTTAGTAATAATTCTCTGTTCGCGCCTTGCGAATACATATTCGCAGTGCTTGAACATGTATTCGCAAGGCTTGAATATATATTCGCAAGGCGTGAACAGACTTTCATGCTTAAATAATCTGCTTTTCTATTGGGATTGTTCTTTCTGTATATAATAGTGGTATGAAAGAAAGGATATTTCGTATATGGTTAAATGCTTAATTAAAAATATTTTATGGGGGTTGATCTGTTCTGTAATAGACTAAGAATACTGAAAAAAAGAACATTCTTTTTTTAGAGAAGACCTTGCTCAGTAGCTTTAAAAAGTGTTACTTTGTACCCTTGATATAAAATGGGAAATTTATGGCTCTTTGGAAGAGCTTTTTATTAACTAAACAAATACTTTAAAGTATGAAGAAAAATCTATTTTATTTGTTCGCATTGCTCTGTTCTGTGAGCTTGTTTACTGCTTGTAGTGATGATGATGACACTCCGAAGTTTCCGAAAGATGAAGTGAACGCAACTTACAAGTCAACTGATGCCTCTAATCAGCTGCAGTTGTTGTATAGCGGTGAACCGATGTTGGGAAAAAGCGCTACTTTCAATACTACTGATGGGAAAACTGCTACTATCGTTTTGGAAGGCGTAGCTGTTTCTTTGACCAAGATGCCCGCTGCCTCATCGGCAGGTTCTGGTGTGATTCCGGGTGAAGCTACTACTACTTTGAATGTGAATTTGGAGCCGGTGGGCGAAACTGGTTATACTTTTAAAGGAACGGACGAAACGAATGGACGTACCGTTGCATACGAAGGTGCAGTAGAAAAAGGAAAGCTGACTCTTCAGTTGAATGTTACGATGCCTAATAATAACTTGATTGGTACTTGGAATCTCTATCCTTATGATTCTACTCCTACTAACACTGTGCACCCGCTTCGTTTGACATGGGAATCTTCTAAAAAATTCCAGTTGGATTTATTTGGCATGGGAATGATAACAGAAATGCATCCGGGCGAATTGATGACTTTTATGAGTGCAATTGGTTTGCTCAACGATGGAGATATGAATCTTCAGGAAGCTATCTCATCTTTATTAAAAGATGTAACCTTCAAGGCTGACGGAAATATCCAGGCTTCTTATTCTGAGGCTGCTAATCTCGGAAACCCAGTGTGGAAGAAATCTCCGCTGAATATTGCTCAATATTACGTAAAAGACGGTAAGATTTATCTATTGCTGAATGTTGATGCGATTTTAGCAACCGTTGCTGGAAATAAATCAACCAGAATGGATATTACTACTATTCTTCCTCAATTAATGCAACTTCTTCCGATGGTTTATAGTGGAATCCCATTGGGATATTCTATAAGTGAGAATGGTACATTGGGGGTATACATTGAGAAAGAATTAGGCATGCAGCTGATAAATATGTTCTTGCCGTTATTGCAAAACGAAGAAGTCCTTGCTGAGATAATGGAATCGGTGAACTCTAATCCTGCTTTTGCAGCATTTGCAGGTGTTACACAAGCTATCTTTGAGCAATTGCCAACAGTTGCAGCAGGTACTACTAAAATGGAATTAGGCTTGAACTTTGTTAAGCCGGAATAAATATTCTATTCAAAATTAGATAAGACGGGGCTGCCTCGAAATGATCCATCTCTAAAGTTAGTCAAAAAGCTTTTAGAATTCGGCTCATTTTGAGGCAGTCTTGTTATATATTTACCTTTGTGTTTATACTTCTCTTATTTCAAATCCCTTTCTATAATATCTTTCTCATCTTAAATTTGTAACATAAATTTTGGGAGAAATCAAATTTTAGACCTTTTGCAGATAAAAATAAAGCTATTAATTTGCATGTTTTTTAATTTAAATATAAAACTTTTATGAGAAAGAATTTATTTTATGTATTTGCATTGGTCTGTTCAATGAGTTTGTTCACTGCTTGTAGCGATGATGATGATTCTAAGTTTCCTAAAGATGAGGTAAATGCAACTTATACTTCGACTGATGCCTCTAATCAGTTACAGTTGTTGTATAGCGGTGAACCAATGTTGGGAAAAAGCGCTACTTTTAATACGACCGATGGGAAAACTGCTACTATTGTTCTGAAAGGAGTAGCTACTTCTTTGACTAAGATGAATGCTGCTTCATCGGCAGGTTCCGGTGTAATTCCGGGTGAACCGTCTACTACTTTGGATGTCATTTTGAATCCGGTAGGAGGAACCGGTTATACTTTTAAGGGAAAAGATGAAAATACGAGTCGTACTATTGAATTCGAGGGCTCAGTAGAAGCTGGAAAGTTGGTTCTTCAGTTGAATGTGACTATAGCTAATGATTTGGTTGGCACTTGGGAACTCTATTCTTATGATCCTTATGGAGATGTATTCCCTATTCGTACGGTATGGGACTCAAATAAAAATTTCGAGTTGGACTTGCTCGGCATGGGCTTTCCTGTGGAGATGGAACCGGGTGGCTTGCTGGCAGTGATGAGTGTGATGGAATTAATTCCAGTCGCTGAAGATAAGAAGTTGGCTCTTCAAGGCGTCATGACAGCTTTATTGAAAAATGTAACTTTCAGAGCTGACGGAAACATTCAGGCTTCCTATTCCGAGGCAGCTAACCTTGCTAATCCCGTATGGAAGCAATCTCCGTTGAATCTTGTACAGTACAGTGTGAAGGATGGTAAGATTTATCTGTATTTGAATGTCGATGCTATCTTGGCTACCGTTGTTGGTAATCAACCTTCAACCAAGGTGGATATTTCTACTATTCTTCCTCAGTTAATGGAACTTCTCCCGATGGTTTATAATGGAATCCCATTAGGATACTTTGTAAATGAAAATGGTAGATTGTCAGTATATCTTGAGAAAGATTTGGGCGTGCAATTGCTAACTATGCTCCTGCCATTGCTGAAGGACGAAGAACTCCTTGCCACTATTATGGAGTCTGTAAATTCCAATCCTGATTTTGCTATGTTTGCTGGTGTTGTAGTGGGCATGCTTGAACAATTACCGGGTGTTGTAGCTGGTACAACGAACATGGAATTGGGCTTGAACTTTCATTCTGCAGAATAATATCTCGTTCTGATTATAGAAGCGAGGATGTAGCTTTTTGTAAACTGCATCCTCGTTTTTCTTTTTAAACACGCAGCTAAATACAAAACTATTTCCTATTTTTGCAGTTATTAATAGAATTATGCAATGACAGAAACAGAACGACAACAGATTATTGCCTTGGTGAAATGCGAGGTAATACCTGCAATTGGCTGTACAGAGCCTATCGCGGTGGCACTGTGTGTGGCAAAAGCTGCAGAAGTATTAGCTAAGCGTCCGGAGAAGATAACAGTGCTTCTGAGTGCCAATATCCTGAAAAATGCAATGGGAGTAGGTATTCCGGGAACGGGTATGATAGGACTGCCTATTGCTGTGGCATTGGGCGCATTGATTGGAAAATCGGAATACCAATTAGAGGTGTTGAAAGACAGTAATCCCGCTGCGGTGGAAGAAGGCAAACGCTTCATTGATGAAAAACGCATTCAGATATCGCTGAAAGATAATATTGAGGAGAAACTTTATATTGAAGTATGCTGTGAAGCCGGAGAGGATAAAGCTACTGCCGTCATAGCAGGCGGACATACTACCTTTATATATATAGCACGCAATGAAGAGGTATTGCTGAACAAGCAAACAGCCACCTGCTCCGAGGAAAAAGAGAATACCTTGGAACTGAGTTTACGTAAGGTCTATGATTTTGCCTTGACTGCCCCATTAGATGAAATCCGCTTTATCCTTGAAACAGCACGCTTGAACAAGGCTGCTGCAGAGCGTTCTTTTGAAGGTAACTACGGTCATGGTTTGGGCAAGATATTGCGCGGTAGCTATGAACATGAAATATTGGGTGACAGCATATTTTCCCATATCCTTTCTTACACTTCCGGTGCTTGTGATGCCCGTATGGCAGGCGCCATGATTCCGGTGATGAGTAACTCAGGCAGTGGCAACCAAGGTATTTCAGCTACTCTACCCGTCTTGGTTTATGCCCAAGAAAACGGAAAGTCGGAAGAAGAACTGATCCGTGCACTGATGATGAGCCATCTGACGGTGATTTACATTAAACAAAGCTTGGGACGATTGTCGGCTTTGTGTGGCTGCGTCGTTGCTGCCACCGGTTCCAGTTGCGGCATTACCTGGCTGATGGGAGGTACTTACGAACAGATAGCCTATGCCGTGCAAAATATGATTGCCAACCTTACCGGCATGATTTGCGACGGTGCCAAACCCAGTTGCGCCTTGAAAGTAACCACCGGCGTCTCTACCGCAGTCCTTTCTGCCATCATGGCAATGGAAAACCGTTGTGTCACTTCCGTAGAAGGAATCATTGACGAAGATGTGGACCAAAGCATCCGTAACCTGACCAAAATCGGTTCTAAAGGAATGAATGAAACGGATAAGCTGGTGCTGGAAATAATGACGAGCAAGTAGTGAATTAAAAATTAAGAATGAAAAACGAAGGGCTGCGCGGTTCAAGTGAACATTGCGCAGCCCTTCGTTTTTCATTCTTTACTTTTCATTGTTTAGTGACAGCATCCGCCTCCACATTCGTGGTCGCCGCATCCGTCGCCGCAGTCATCGCAGCCACAGCTGCAACCGCCACCGCTCATCATGCGTGCTACTTCTGCCAGTTCCTCGTTGGTTGCCGGGCGGCTCTCTACGATTTCACCGGTGAAGTTCAGATCGCAGCCGGCCAAAGGATGGTTCATATCCATTACCACAACGTCTTCTTTCACTTCTACCACGCTTCCGTTGATGCGTTGACCTTCCGAGGTCATCAAGGGGATAACAGCACCTTCTACAACGCGCTCGCTGTCGAACTCTCCTTCTATGATGAAGATATCTTTGGGGAGGTCGATAACATGATCGTCGTCATATTCACCGTAAGCCTCTGCTGCAGAGATGGTGAAGTCGAACTTATCGCCCTGATTCAGATCCTTCACTTCGTTTTCAAAAGCTTCCAGAGTCATTCCCAATCCGGAGATGAATTGGAAAGGATGTTCAGCGGGTGCTTCTTCTTCGAAATCTTTTTCCCCGTTTTCTATTGAGTACAGCTTATATGCTACGGTGATGTACTTGTTTTCTACTGTTTCCATTAAATCTTATTTTATTAATAAATTGGTTTCCTCACTTTCGTGAGCGGCAAAGATACGAATTAAAATTGAATATCGTATGCTTTTGTTGCTCCGGCATAAATGCCGTTATCCTTGAAACAACAACGGATGGTTTTTGTTTCTTTGGACCGGGCAGGCAACTGGATACTGACTTGTATATCAGCCTCTGTCTGTCCCGGATCTGCAATGTGCAGGCGGGCTGTGCGGGCATCGTCGCTCTTAATCATGAGGACGCAGGCTTTATCCACTGTCACACGAATGTCCTGATGATTGAACTCCCCTGCATGGTAGAATACTATTCCAAGAATTCCTGATTTCTTGTTTCTGACGACTTGCAGGTCTGCCGTATTCATCAAAATCTCTATACAGCTTTGGTTTCTGTACTTTTCTATCTCTTCAATCGTACTTTTTCCGGGAGCTACAATGTAGGCATAAGTCGCATCCGATGGTTGCTGACCGTGGTCGAAGCCGAGGCTGAAGACATCTTTCTGCTGCATCTCTTTGGAGGCGGTTTGATTGATATCGTACCAGTTACCGCTTTGTTTTTGTCTGGATACAAATACTTTTCCACCGTTGGGAAACAGATAGGCGATATCGTTGTGCAATATCCATTCGGGAGAATTATAGACGAAGTTCCCATTCTCTATGACAGCTTGTTTCTTGTCAGCACGGACAAGTATCTTGCTTTCCGGGACTGATAAGCATTGGTTGATGGTGGTGTTTATTTCCTTGGCCGATGAAGAACGGATGCCTGCGCCGAGACAGACCACTTCGTCGTCGAAGAAGAACCAGGCTTTTCGGGCACCGGTCTGGATGTCTGCGTAAGTATCCATATAAGAATAGGTGGAAACGCCATAAACGCTGTCGGACACTCCACCGGCAAAGGTCGATGTACCGGGAGTCTGCCAGTCGCTGGCTGCCTGGGGGATTTCTTCCAGTTGGGGGGCAGTTACGCCGGGAATGCGTGTCCAGTTCCATACGGGGAAGATATCGGCGTATTCATTGCCTGCGGTGACGATATTGGTGCAACCGTCGGACATGAAGTAGGTTTTCAGGTTCTCACCGTTTCCGTACTCGCAGCGTGCTGTGCGGTTGGATACCATCCGTACATCGAACGTATAGCCGGGGCGTACATGCAGGGTATAGTCTCCGCGGAAGTAGTGAGTGTGCCTGGGTTGCAGGGCATATCCGGCAGACTCTCTGCCTTCCAGACGGGCGATGATGGCTCTGAATTCATCGGCATGCTCAGTGTCCAACTCTGCCATGCGCTTGGCGAATAGTGCTGTATGCGACTTGTTGGTGACCCCGGGGCGGCTCACACCTCTCCCCAGGACATCGAACAACATGTACTGCCCGCGTATGGTAGCATAGTATGTTTCGCGCATGAATTTGCTCAGCAGGGCTAATTTCTCCTGTGGTATAGCGTATCGGGTTCCTTTGGTATACATGGCAACTTGTGTGATACCTTTCAGAATTTCGTCCCCATATCCGCCGATGTACAGTTGCTGTCCATGTTGGAAATAGCTGTTGTCGTATTGGAAACCTTCTTTAGTCGTATAGACAATGGGGCTGTAGACATTTTCGAGAGCTGTTTCCAGGTCTGCTTCGTTTTGCGAGAGGCAAGCACGGTATATCCAGTGGAGGGCAATGTCCGTACGATTGGCTCCGGTCCATTTGGCCGGATCTCCGCCATCTTTTTTGATACGTTCCAGCAACTTGCTTTCCAACTCTGTGGAAAGTTGCTTCTTGCCCGTACGCATTTGTATGAGCAGGACGCCCAGTCTTTGGGGTTCGGCTATTTGGTTATACCACCAGTTGTGGCACCAAGGGTTTCGTTCGTGCCAGTATTCAAGCCCTTTCTCTATTTTGTCGAACAGGCTTTCGTCTTCGTAATATTTGTTTTGAGGGTTGGTATAGGCAAATGCAAAATCATAAAGACGGTCTACATGTGCAAGCGGCGGCCAGTTGGTGCGTTGTATACTGGCATAGTCTACGTCGGTAAAGGAACCATCGACATCATTGTAGTTTTTTAGCTCTTCCTCTATTTTCTCAGGTGCAGGGTTGGAAGCAAAGTCTTGCCTGATTTTTTTCATTAGCAGTTCAAATTCGTTGCTTTCTGCTTTTGAGATGGAGGAAGTGCTTGAATTTGCCCGGACAACACTACACGTCATGAGCAAAAAAATGAGGATAGGTAAAATGTAATTTTTCATAAGTATAATCTGTTTATGCCTGCGAAGGTATCTCTTTTTATTCAAATCTTAGCTAATATATATTGGAATTTAGTGTGTCCGGCTTTTGTTTTTTAATATATCATATAGTTGTTGTTGCTTGATTTATAGCGTGTTATCTTCTGTTGCTGAATTTGAGCAAAAGAAAAATCTAAAACAGTAAACCATAATATTTTAATACCCATAGATTTGCGGCGTTAATTTTAATTTAAACATTATGAAAGATGCAAAAATGTTAATTAGAAGTTGGAACAAACATCAATACTTGATGCTTTTCCTATGCTTATTCTTTTTTTCTGCAGGAATATCCCAAACGGTACGTGCCGCTTCGGATGTTGTAATGGGTGTTGACCAGCAACTGCAGGTTACGGGTGTTGTAAAAGACACTAATGGCGAACCGATGATTGGAGTTACAGTAATGGTAAAAGGGGCTGGTACCGGAGCTATTACGGACATTGACGGTAATTACAGTGTATCTGTACCCGGAAGCAAGAGTGTACTGACATTCTCTTTCGTGGGATATACTACTAAAGAAGTAACCGTCGGCAATCAGAAAGTTATTAATGTTACCTTATCCGAAGACTCCAAAATGATTGATGAAGTGGTAGTAATCGGTTTCCAATCTCAAAAGAAAGGAAACTTGACTGCTTCCGTAGCTTCCGTTGGGGCAGAAACTTTGGAAAACCGTCCGGTTGCCAATATCGGACAAGCGCTGCAAGGTATGGTTCCGGGTTTGAACGTCAGCATTGCTGGTGGTGACCCCAATAAAGTACCTTCCTTGAATATCCGTGGTGCTACGACATTCCGCCAGAGAGGTACATCCAATGACGACAAGAACAAGTTCGATGTCGTTTCCGGTTCTCCGCTGATTTTGCTGGATGGTGTAGAAATCAGTTCTGAAGACTTGAACCAGCTGAATCCGAACGATATCGATAATATGTCGTTCTTGAAAGATGCTTCTGCCGCCGCTATTTATGGTACAAGAGCTACTTTCGGTGTAATTTTGGTTACTACCAAAGGTGGAAATTACAAGCAGAAAGCAAAAATCGAATACTCTTACAATTTGGCTTTCGACCAACCTTATGAATTGCCTGATATCCTGGACTCCTATTATATTTATAAAGCCGGGGCAGACAAAAGATTATGGACTGGTGAAATTTCCGAATACACCCAGCACGATAAGGATATGATGAACGGCATGATGGCCTACATGAAAGATCCTGTAAACAATAAACCTTACTATATGGAAGGTAGTGCCATTCAGTGGGTAGGTAATACACGTCCTTATGAAGAATTGGTGAAAGACTGGACTCCGACTCAGAAGCACAATCTTTCTATCAGCGGTGGTGGTGAAAGAATCAGTTATTACATCTCTTTGGGTATGCAAGACCAAAAGGGTATGTATGAAATCAAGACCGACAAGCTGAAAAGATACAATGCTATGTTGAGTGTGAATGCCAAAGTGACCAATTGGTTTAACGTAGCCGCCAAGGCTTCATACAACGTATTTGATTATGAAGGACCGACGCAGCAGACAGATGGTTCTAACCTCTGGTCGTATGCTAAATCCTACTATCCGGAGAACTACATTTACCAACCGGTGTTGACGGGTCCGGACGATCCTCTGCCCAACCATGTAACAGAAAACCCGGTGAGCTACTTGTATGCTGGAGGTCGTAATATTACTTCCAGACGTAAGACTATCCTTTCTATCAGTCCGGAATTTATCATCTTGCCCAAGATTCTGAAAATAAAGGCAGACCTCTCTGTTACTCCGACTACTTATCAAAGAGAGAAGACGCACCCGAAGCAGGGACGTGTCAATAATTCATGGACTGCTCTTGAGTATCGTTGGGCAACACAGAATGATGGCTATGTAGAACGTTCTTCAACGGATAAGTATTCTATCAACGTATATGCCGACTACAACCAGACTTTCAACGAGAAGCACAACTTCTCTGCATTGCTCGGTATTAACCAGGAAGAAGAAAGTTATGCCGGCTCTTCCATTTCATTGGAGAAGATGCTCGACCCGTATATCCTAAACCCCAGCTTGGTAGAAGATGTTACGGCTAATACTTCCTCAAACTCTCACTCTGAAGTTTCGGCACGCGCGTTGTTCGGTCGTATCATGTACAATTACATGGGTAAATACTTGATTGAGGCGGATGCCCGTTATGACGGTAGTTCTAAGTTCCCGAAAGATTCACGTTTCCAATTCTTCCCCACTGTATCTTTGGGATGGAGAGTTTCGGATGAAAAATTCATGGAATGGTCTAGAGAATGGCTGGACAACTTCAAGATCAGAGCTTCATGGGGACGTTTGGGTAGCCAGCCAAGTTCCGAGTATCCGTACCAGTCTGTTTTCAACTTGGTAGAAGGATATTTCTTGTTCGACGGAACACGTTATCCCACAGGTATCTCTACTCCTTCGTTGGTGAATCCTAACCTGACTTGGGAGAAATCAACGACCAAGAACCTTGGTTTTGACTTTACTTTCTTGAAAAACCGCTTGACGTTTAGTGCCGATATCTTTGAAAGAAAAGTAACCGACATCTTGATTCCGGGTGGAAAAGATTATCCGGCATTGATTGGTGACAACGACCTGCCTTATGAAAATGCAGGTGTATTGAAAACTACGGGCTTTGAACTTCAAGCAAAATGGTCGGACAGACTGGCTAACGGACTTAGCTACAGTGTAGGTGTTGCACTTTCCGATGACAAGGCAGAAGTTGTAAGCTACCCCTCCAATCCGACTAACAAACTCGGTGATGGTAGTCTGTATAAAGGATATACTGTAGGAGATATCTGGGGATACGTAACCGGTGGTATTCTTCAGGAAGGCGATTTCGACGGTGTAGGTGCCAATGGCAAGCCGTTGTATCATGGACCGTATTTCAAAGGCGGACAGGCTTATCCGGGATATGTATGGTATAAAGATTTGGATAATGACGGTGTTATTACCAGTGGTTTAAATACTGTAGACGATCCGGGTGACAGAAAGATAATCGGAAACAATGCGCCGCGCTATCGCTACAACATTACTGCCAACTTCCAATACAAAGGATTCGACTTGGATTTGATGTTCCAAGGCGTAGGTAAGAGAGATTATTGGTTGGCTTCTACTTCAAGTTATTGGGGCAATGGAGCCGGTTCATGGGAGACATACAATGATTCATGGACTCCGGAAAGAACGAACGCCAAATTCCCGATGTACGGTTCGGGCGTGGGTAGCTATACTCAGACAGGCTATCTGCTGGATGCTTCCTATATTAAGCTGAAACAAGTGATTCTGGGCTACAGTTTCCCGAAATCATTGATCAACAAGATTGGAGTTGAGAAACTGAGACTGAATATAGCTGGTTATAACTTGTTTACAATCTCAGATGTACCCAAGTATTATGATGCAGACTATCTGTCTGACGCATATCCTCCCAAACGGACATTCAGTGTAGGTATTCAAGTAGGATTTTAATTCTTTAAATCAATAGATTATGAAAAAATATTCAATTATAACTTTACTCGTGACCTTGGTGGCAGTCTTGTCGTCTTGCAACGATGACTTCATGCAGCGAGATCCGATAGATAAAATGGCAGACGGTACCTTCTTTACGAAAGAGGCCGATTTGCAACTATACTTAGACGGTATATACAGATACTATGTGTATGGACATGGTATTGGCGGAACCAATAATACTTCACACGATAAAGGTTTCTTGGCAGTGAAGGCCGGTAGCCAGATTATTTTCGGAGATGCATTCAGCGACAATACGGTCTATGCAGGTGGTATTGACAGCAAGTTGGGTGGTACTTATGATACTCCGAATACGGCTTCCAAAAACATGGACTCACCCTGGCAATGGATGAAACTTCGTAAAGTGAATTACTTCCTGAATCATTATGGTGAAGTTGGTGATCCGGAAACTTTGAAAGGATATGCCGCTCAGGCTTATTTCTTCAAGGCATGGGACTACTACATCAAGTTGGTGGCTTTGGGTGAAGTACCTTGGTTGGATAAAGAACTGGATACTGCTTCTCCTGAAATGTACGGTCCCCGTATGCCGCGTACGGAGTTGGTCGAAAAGATTCTGGAATGCTTTGATTTTGCAATCGCTAATCTGGAAGACAATGATAACTCTTGCGGACATATCAATCAGGATATGGCCTTGTTCCTGAAATCCCGTTTCTGTCTGTTCGAAGGAACTTTCCGGAAATATCATACTGAATTGAATCTGCAGTCTTCAGCCAATGACCTCTTAAAGATGAGCCGTGATGCTGCCAAGAAGATTATTGATAAAAACAGATATCGTCTTTTCAAAAATGCCGACGGCGACGGCTATTGGCGCATGTTCATACAGAAAGGAAGTCCTGAAACGGAAGGTAACGAGGAAACCATTCTGGCACGTGTATATGACGGTGTAAAACTGGGACATGACAATCCGCGTTACTGGGGAATGAACAACCACACACGCTACTGCATGGGAGCTCCTTTGTGCATGATTGAAGATTATTTGTGTGAAGACGGACGTCCTATCTATATTGGAGGTACCGATGGTAATTACACTGTTAATCCTTTGTTCAAGGGGTATGACGGTATGTGGGAAGAACTGGATAACCGTGATCCCCGTTTGAGACAAACGGTTTGTAAACCGGGTGAATACGCTTCTATTTTTGATATGGATGATAATACATACGGTTTGGAAGAAACAGGAGTGATTTATCCGATGATTATTTACGATACCGGTGGTGGTTCTCCGATGAAGCATTACAATTCTACAGTGACCGGTTACCGTTTCATCAAGCACTGGATGCCCGATTATTCAGAGTGGGAAGCTAACCCTAATGGTGTACAGACAGCTCACATGTTCCGTTATGGAGAATTGCTGCTGATCTATGCAGAAGCCAGAGCCGAACTGAATGAAATAACTAATGCTGATTTGGATATTACTATTAATGCTTTACGCGAAAGAGCAGGGTATGACTTTGCGAAATACCCTAACGCCAGATTGACTTTGTCCAATATTCCGGCTGACCCACGTTTGGATGCTATTTATGCAGAGAAACTGGATTACTCCGTATCGCCCATTATCCGTGAAATCAGACGTGAGCGTCGCGTGGAAACCATGATGGAAGGTATGCGTTACGAGGACTTGATGAGATGGAAGGCCGGCAAGTTATTTACGGTTCCTGTAAGAGGCATGAAGATGACTCAGGAAAAGATCGAGCTGTACAGCAAAAACCGTAACGATGAGACATACAAGGATTATCCGTTCAAGGTTACTGTTCCTATAGGTGAAGTGGGGAATCAAGTGATTGTAGATGGCGAAGGTTTCATTATCCCTTGGCCTACATCTACTACTGTTATCAAAGGTGTGCGCCCTTGGGACGATAAGCGTTACTATTATCCGATACCTTTGAATGAGATGCTTCTGAATCCGCTGTTGAAACAGAATCCGGGTTGGAAAGACATTAATAGATAACCGATAAATATAGCGTAAGATTATGAAAAAGAATATATACTTATTAGCAGGAATGCTTTCGTTCGGGGCACTGTTTGCAGGTTGCAGCGATGACGATGACTTCGGCAAGGCTGTGAACATTACGGTTGAAAATGCTACGAATCTCGAAAGCGATATCTTCGGTGTAGTTGTGACAGAAGGACAGCCTTTACAACTGAAGCCGTTCATTATGCCTGAGAGTGCAAGAAAAAATGCCATCAGCTACCACTTTGCAGGTGAGCCGACCGGTGCCATTGATTTGAGCGCCGACGGTTTGATTACTCCTAAGTTGACAACGCCCGCTACAGGTGCCATCCCTTCTCCGCTGGGCACGGATACGATTATTGTGCGGGTAGACGATGGTTCGGGTACATTTGTCAGATATCCGGTCAGAGTAGTCAGCAATGTAGTGCTTGTTTCCAGCATCACTATCCAGTCTGCCGGACAAAGTGTTGAAGAAGAGCATGGCAAAACCTTTGATTTGGCTCAGTATGTGACTCTTAATCCGAGCAATGCTACCGATAAGGGCGTTTCTTACTCTTCGGCAGATGAGACTGTGGCAACGGTCGATCAGAATGGTTTGATTACGATCGTAGGAACAGTGGGACAAACTACCGAAATCACGGTAACGGCTAATGATAGAGGTAAGCAGACGGCCACTTGCAGAGTGAAGGTTGCTGCTGAAGCTCCGATGTATGTTGGCTTCCCGTTCTCAGCAGATAGTTGGAAGTATTCTTCCAATTTGGGTACTAAGGAAGGCGATATGAAGAATCTGTTTGATGATAAGAATTCTACGTTCTGGTGTCCCGACATTCAGACTCGTCCCATCTATGATCCGGTTTGCTATCTGGATATTGATTTGGGCCAGGTTATTAAGTTCGGCCAGTTGGGCTACAGACATCGTAGTTTGAATTATTCTCATCTGCAATGCCATACCTTCAAGATGGAAGCTAAGAAGGCAGAAGGTGATGCATGGACCGATTTGGGTGAATTCGTCACGGAACCTTTGAAAGTAGAGGATTATCAATTATTCCCCGTTGATCCTATTGAAGCTCAGTACATCAGAATCACCTTCATCAAGGGGCATTTGAGAGATGGAAAGACCGATTGGGATTATTCCGAAACCGGTAATGTCTCTGTAGGAGATTTGCAGATATTTGTTTATAACAGATAAATATTTCTGTAAAATTGATAACTTTGGAGGGAAATCTTATTATGAGATTTCCCTTCTTGATAAATATACATTTATATAGATAATACTATGGCTCTGAAAAACAACTTGATACTTTGTTTGCTGGCATTGATAGTCTCCGTAAATTCTTATGCTGGTGAGATTTCCCGGACTACCGGATCGGAAGAACGTCAATTATGGGTTAATACTCTCGTTCAAATAGCCGATCCCGTTTTGACTAATCTTGCGAATGAGACTTTGCGCGCCAATATGCCTCAGGAATCTCTGGATAGTAAACGTGGTCATAAATTCTCTCATTTGGAAGCAGTGGGGAGAACGATTTGTGGGATAGCTCCCTGGTTGGAACTCGGAGTTGATGACACAGAAGAAGGAAAGCTACGGGAAAAGTATATTGCTTTAACAGTGAAGGGGCTTGCTAATGCTGTTAATCCGTCTTCACCTGATTATTTGGATTTCAAAACGCCCTATCAGCCTTTGGTAGATGCTGCTTTTTTATCACTTGGCATATTGCGGGCTCCTACTCAGCTCTGGGGAAAATTGGATAATCAAGCCAAAGAGAATCTGTTGACTGAGTTGAGGCATACTCGCTCTATCAAGCCATTTCAAAACAATTGGTTGCTTTTTGCTTCGATGATTGAAGCTACGTTATTGGAATTGACAGGAGAGTGCGATCAGGAACGGCTGTTGCATGGAGTAGAAATGTTTCGTGATCAATGGTATTTGGGAGATGCTACTTATGGTGACGGGCCTCACTATCATGCTGACTATTACAATAGTTTTGTTATTCATCCATTGTTGACGGAAGTTTTGCGTGTGATGGAAAAACATCACATATCCGGCGCTGACTTTCTGCCTGTACAGATGAAACGTTTTTCACGTTATGCCGAGCAGCAGGAGAGACTGATCTCGCCGGAGGGTGCTTATCCGGTTATCGGTCGTTCTATTGTTTATCGTACAGGTGCGTTTCATGCTTTAGGGCATGCTGCATTGCTTCATAAATTGCCATCGTCAATCAAACCGGCTCAGGTACGTTGTGCTTTGTCGGCAGTTATTAAGCGGCAGTTTGCTGCGCCTCATACTTATGACGATCAAGGCTGGTTGCGCATTGGCTTTGCCGGAAGCCAGATTGAAATGTCCGAATCTTATATTAATACAGGAAGTGTCTACCTTTGCACATTTGGTTTTGTTGCGTTGGGCTTACCGGATGCCGATCCGTTTTGGAGTGAAGAATTTACTCCGTGGACTTCCTTGAAAGCTTGGAATGGAGAGACAGTGCAGGCCGACCATGCTTTATAAGATGAATCCAAATTGCAGATACATGTAAAAACAGTTTTTCATTTAATCTGATAGAAAACTTATGAAAACCAAATACTTGCTGCTTTTTCTGACTCTTTTTTATATTATACCGGTTTCCTCTGCCGTTGAAAAATATAAATTCAGGACTATGTCGCCCGACGGAGGGTTCTATTACGATGGGGTGAAGGCGATAGAGCAGGACAAAGACGGCTTTATTTGGGTTATGATGGACTATGAACTCTATCGTTTCGACGGCTATCATTATAAGAAGTACTATCCTTACTTTGCTTCGATGGCTCCGACGAAGAGATGGATTTTCAATAACATGGCATCCGACTCTTACGGCTATCTGTATGTGAATACGAATAACGGACTATACCGTTACGCACGGATTTCGGATCGGTTTGAACGAATCTTCGATACAGTTACACACGTCGAGGTCGATAAAGCGGATAATGTCTGGGTCAGATACCAGAACGTATGGAGCATCCTGAATGTGAATACGGGAGAACTCAATACTCCCTGCTATGACGGAAAAGAACCCACTTATAGCAATACGGCCTTTTGCATTCATAATAAAGACTTATATACATTTATCAATCGGAAAATCTATCGTTATAATTATGCCGAGAATAAGTTTGTTCTCTGTCTGACACTGCCAAATTCCGGTAATTGGAATATCCGTTTTGCCCAGGCATATATGGGAAAACTATGGGTGTTTGTCAGTAGGGAAGGAGTCTATAAGATAGACTTGTCTTCTTTCAAGATAGAAGATCATTATGAGCCCCTTCCCGAATATGATGGTGCTTCCTTACGGACATTCTATGTAGACAAAAAAGAAAATATCTGGTTCGGAACTATAGACGGTTTGTATATACTCAATCCTTCGAGCCGAAAGCTGACGCAATACAAGCATTCAGACACAGATCCTTTCAGTTTACCCAACAATTCTGTTTGGGAAATATGGGAAGACAGACAGTCTAATGTCTGGATCGGTACTTACTCCGGAACCTTATGCTATGTGAACATTAACGAGGACAATACTTTCAAAACTTATCATACACAGAACAGCGGATTGAATTACGCTACGGTAAGTGCGTTTGCCGAGGAGCGGGATTATCTTTGGATAGCTACGGAAGGAGGCGGCGTGAATCGGATGAACAAAGTTACCGGAGAATTCAGTTCCTTTACCGGTAAAAACTGTGAAACATCCAATAAGGTAAAATCGTTGGTGATAGATGCCGGTCATAACTTGTGGGTTTCTACGTTCAGGGGTGGTATGGATGTTTATGACGCCGGGCAGCATAAAGTGACTAATTACAAGTCTTCTCCGGACAATCCCCACTCACTGTTGGTGAATGATATCCGGAAAACCATTCTCGAAGGAGATTCGGGGATGTGGGTGGCTTATCAGTACCCCGCGCCGAAAGTCTCTTATTTCTCTTTCCGCGACAAGTCGTTTACCCATTTCAGTCTGGATAGCATACACGATTATGCCTATTTGTTCGATATTCTGCGGCAAGGAGAGAAAACGTTATGGGCCATCAGTAATGAAGCGCTTTATCGTATGGACATCAATACACATGCCGTGGAGAAAATCATTCCCAATGACTCCACGTATCTGGGGCTGTTTACTTTCTGCCTGGACGATTCCGGTAACATCTGGATTGGCACTATTGGTAACGGGCTTATCAAGTTTGATACCAATACTTCCAGCTTTATCTCGTTGAAGGATGAGTTGAAGCAGGATATTTATTCCATTTATAGTATTTGCTACGATGATGGTAATGTCTGGATGGGCACGGACGATGGACTGTTCCGTTATGATATAGCCGACAACCGCCTGATGAAGTTCGATAAAAGGGAGAACACGCAAGGGCAGGTTTATTACCCGCTGGCATCCATGAAAGGGAAAGACGGGTTGCTGTATTTCGGAGGTACGAACGGCTTTACCGTCATCGATCCAAAGAAGATATCCTATAATGACTGTAAACCTAAAGCCATTATTTCCGACTTTTTCATCGACCATGAGTCGGTTCATCCCAACTATGTGCTCAATGACTCGCTTACTACCGTTGTCCTGGGCTATGACCAGGTGAACTTTGGCTTTCAGTTTTCTTCCGATAACTATCACATCCCCGAGAAGAACCGTTTCAGATATCGCTTGAAGGGGTACAATAACTCCTGGATCACCACGAACGCGCAGCAACGCATCATCATGTACTCAAAAGTTCCGGCAGGCACCTATTACTTTGAAGTTTATGCGGCCAATAACGACGGCGTTTGGAGCGATAAACCCACGGTGATAAAGATAATAAGAAAGACCGCTCCCTGGTTCAGCCTGCCTGCTTATCTCTTTTATGTATTGGTTGTGATGGGCATCGCCTTCACCATCTACCGCCATTTCTCCGAAAAGAAGAGGTTGAAGATGATGCTTTACCACGAAAGTATCGAGAAAGATAAGAAGGAACAGATTCACCAGGCACAGCTGCGTTTCTTTACCAATATATCGCATGACTTCCGGACTCCGCTTTCCCTGATTCTTGCCGCTTTGGACAAATTGCGGCGTGACGGGCTGAAAGAGTACTATTACCGGATACTGAACGGCAACGTGCAGCGCCTGCTGAATCTGGTGAACGAACTGATGGACTTCCGGACAGTGGAGAACGGTATGATGAAGCTGGAATTGCAGCCGTTGGACATCAACCATTTTGTAAAGGAGATAGCCAATGATTTTATAGACTATGCGGAGCAACGGAACATAGACTTCCGCATAAAATGCGACGAGACTCTGCCTGCGGATATTTATGCCGACAAGAACGTTGTCGAGAAGATTGTTATGAATCTGCTGAACAATGCTTTTAAGTATACACCGGACAAAGGAAAGATTCTTTTGGAAACAAGATGCGGTAAGGACTTTGTATCCCGCTATAAGGATAGCTATACAGTAGGCGAAACGGTGGATAATGTCTTCTCCATTGTAGTGAGTGATACCGGAGTGGGCATATCCCGAGAGTCTATAAGCAGTGTTTTTGAAAGGTTCTATAAAGTGAATACGGTCAATGCCGATTCCCATCTGGGTACGGGAATCGGTCTGGCACTGGTAAAGAGCCTGGTATTGCTGTCTAAAGGTACTGTCTCTATTTATAGTGAGCGAGAGATGGGTACGGATATGATTGTCTGTCTGCCCCTTGACAGCAGTATCTTCGATGCTGCGGACTTCATGAAGCAGAAGGAACCCGTGCAGGAAGCTACTGTGCCGCCTGCTGCGGGTGAAGAGGCTACATCTGCCGAGCTGAAAGATATAGAGGAAGAGTTCCTTCCTTCTACTAAGAAGAAAATACTGATTACGGAAGATAATGTGGACTTGAGGGCCTTGATTGCCGAATCCTTGTCCGATGAATTCCAGGTGATGCAGGCCGGTGATGGGATAGAGGCGCTGAAACTGATCGGGGAGGTAGACTTTGACTTGATTATAAGCGACATCATGATGCCCAATAAAGACGGAGTCTCTTTGTGCAATGACATAAAAGGAGATGTGAACACCTCGCATATTCCCGTCATCCTGCTGACAGCCAAGACCAGCCTCGAAAGCAAGATCGAGGGGGTAGATTCGGGAGCAGACCTCTACTTCGAGAAACCGATTGATTTTACTTATCTGCGTTTGTCCATCCGGAACATATTCAGAAACCAGCAGCAGCTGAAGGAGCACTATGCCAAAAACTACTACGCCGACAGCAGCGAACTGGCTTCCAACGAGCAGGACACCAAATTCCTGAAACAGCTGATTGCTTTTGTTGAGGCCAATATGGACCAGCCGCAAATGGACGTTAACCTGATAGCCGAAGAACTGTTGATGAGTAGGAGCAAACTTTACACAAAAGTAAAAAGCCTGACCGGAAAATCGGTTGTAGAGTTTGTGTTGAACTGCCGCCTGCGCAAAGCCGCCCGATTGATTATCGAAGAGAACATGACGATGCGGGAAGTGATGATGCAGATCGGTATCGAAAGTCAGGCCTATTTCACCAATTCGTTTAAGAAAGTATTCGGTGAAACGCCTACCTCCTTTGCCGCAAAGCACAAAAACAGCGCTGAGGGATGATTTGGATAAAACAAATGGCAAATTGAGCAAAACGAAGAGAGGGGAATTGGCGTTCTTTGCAGAAACTTTTAAATTTAATACCATGAAAAGAATTTTGCAGATAACCGTTTTTCTCTCATTGTTGTCTGTGGGTACATTCGCCCAAACGCAACATCAAGTATTGCCTGCCGACCAGGAGATCCCTTTGAAGTATGGTGCCGACCGTTTAGGAAAACGTCAGGATGCCGCCATGCAGAAATTCCGTGACAATAGATTGGGTGCTTTCATACATTGGGGACTTTATGCCATCCCCGGCGGAGAGTGGAATGGAAAAGTATACAACGGAGCTGCCGAATGGCTGAAGTCGTGGGCGAAAGTTCCGTCGGACGAATGGATGAAACTGATGGAACAATGGAATCCCGAAAAGTTCAACGCCAAAGCCTGGGCAAAGATGGCCAAGAAAATGGGCGTGAAGTATGTGAAGATTACCACGAAGCACCACGAAGGCTTCTGCTTGTGGCCGAGTAAATACAGCAAATATACAGTAGCGCAGACACCTTGTAAAAAAGACCTGTTGGGCGAAATGGTGAAAGCCTACAATGACGAAGGAATCGACGTTCATTTCTATTTCTCGGTGATGGACTGGAGCAATCCGGACTACCGCTATGACATCAAGTCGGAAGAAGACGAAGCTGCTTTCGCCCGCTTCCTGGAGTTTACGGACAATCAGCTGAAAGAACTTGCCACCCGCTATCCTACCGTGAAAGACTTTTGGTTCGACGGTACCTGGGATGCCAGCATCAAGAAGAACGGCTGGTGGACGGCTCATGCAGAACAGATGCTGAAGGAACTGGTACCCGGCGTAACGATTAACAGCCGCCTGCGCGCCGACGATTACGGCAAGCGCCACTTCGACAGCAACGGCCATCTGATGGGCGATTACGAATCAGGATATGAGCGTCGTCTGCCCGATCCGGTGAAGGATTTGAAAGTAACCCGTTGGGACTGGGAGGCATGTATGACGGTGCCCGAAAATCAATGGGGATATCATAAAGACTGGTCTATAAGTTATGTGAAGACTCCGCTGGAAGTGTTGGAGCGCATTGTGCATGCTGTTTCTATGGGAGGCAACATGGTAGTGAACTTCGGACCGCAAGCCGACGGCGATTTCCGTCAGGAAGAGAAGGAACTGGCTGATGCCATCGGCAAGTGGATGAAGGAATATGGCGAATGCATTTATGGCTGCGATTATGCCGGTTGGGACAAACAGTCCTGGGGCTACTACACCCGCAAAGGAAAAGACGTGTATATGGTTGTCTTTAATCCTCCTTATTCCAGACATCTGGTAGTAAAGACGCCGAAGGGTACTACTATTACAAAAGCGGTTGTATTGAACGGAAAAGAAGTGGCAGTAATTGAAACCGCCCGCAACGAGTACAACGTGGATATGCCCGCCAAGACTCCCGACGGTCCGTTTGTCATCAAGTTGCAAGTAGAAGAAAATGCAAGTGCTGCGGATAAATACCGTGATGCGTTGACTTGATTCTAACCTATTAATATATATAATGTTATGAAGAAGCTTTTCCTTTTTCTGTCTTTCTTCTTAATAACCGTCACGCAGGTTGCCGCACAGCAAAGCTTTGATAAACCCGCTATAAAATCCATTATGAAGCGGGTGGCCGACTGGCAGATAGCCAATCCCAATAAAGGAGCGGAGCACGATGACTTGGACTGGACACATGCCGCTTTGTATATGGGCATGCTGGACTGGGCGGAACTCACCGAGCAGGAAGATGGAGACGACTCATATTACCAATGGTTGCTCCGCATCGGGCGGCGCAATCATTTCCAGGTAGGAAAGTGGATGTATCATGCCGATTTTATTGCCGTGGGGCAGCCTTTTATCGACCTTTACAAGAAATATGGCAATAAGAAGATGATTGCTCCCGTCATGGCGCGCGCCAACTGGATTGTGGAGAATCCTGCCGAAACTACCTTGGAACTGGATTATGGCAAATTGGAAACCCTGGACCGCTGGTCCTGGTGCGACGCATTGTTTATGGCTCCCCCTGTATATGCCAAACTTTATGCGCTGACCGGAGACAAGAAATACCTGGATTTCCTGAACCGGGAGTACAAAGCCACTTACGACTACTTGTACGACAAGGACGAACACCTCTTTTACCGCGACCGCCGTTACTTCGGCAAGAAGGAAGCCAATGGCAAGAAAGTGTTTTGGGGACGCGGCAACGGTTGGGTGCTGGGAGGACTGGCCGAAATCTTGCAGGCTCTTCCTCAGGACGAACCTTCACGCGCTTTCTATCAGGACTTGTTTGTAGAACTGGCTACCCGTGTGGCCGGTTTGCAGAGTCCGGACGGATATTGGCATGCCAGCTTGCTCGATCCGGCTTCCTATCCGTCGCCCGAAACGAGTGCAACCGGTTTCATCGTCTATGCGCTTGCATACGGTGTGAACGAGGGACTGCTCGACAAAACCGGCTTTATGCCGGTCATCGAGAAGGGCTGGAAAGCACTGACAGATGCCGTGGAACCTGATGGCAAACTGGGCTATGTGCAGCCGATAGGTGCCGATCCTCGTAAGGTGACGCGAGATATGACCGAAGTCTATGGAGTAGGTGCATTCCTGTTATCGGGATGCCAGATCTATAAGATGGCAGGCAAATGACCGAATAATAAAAAATGAATTAGAGAGCAACTGACAATGAGAAACAACACATTACTTTTATTAGTCATTGGGCTGATGTTGTGCATATCCGCTGGAGTGGATGCGCGCGAAGTGACATCTTTCAATGACGGTTGGGAATTTAAGAAAGGCCCGTTCTCCAAGGACGCCATGCAGGCTGCAAAGAAATGGAACGCCGATTGGCAGGAAGTGGCCATTCCCCATACTTGGAATGCAGAAGACATGCAAAAGAAAGCCGATGCTTTCTACGAAGGCGTAGGCTACTACCGCAAGAAGTGCACTTTCCCCGAAAGCCTGAAAGGCAAACGCATCTTCCTGCGTTTCGAAGGAGTGGGCGCATGTGCCGAAGTCTATATAAACGGCTACCTGGCCGGAACGCATAAAGGAGCCTATTCCGCTTTTGTATGCGAGATCGGTGCGCAGGTGAAGTACGGCGAAGAAAACGAAATCGTAGTGAAGGCGGACAACACCGCGCGTCCCGATGTAATCCCTACCAATCATATTCTGTTTGGCGTTTACGGAGGAATCTACCGCCCCGTATGGCTGGTTGTGACGGAACCTTGCAGCATCGTTGTGAACGACTGTGCCTCTTCCGGCGTGTATATCACCCAGAAGAATGTTTCAAAGAAATCGGCTGAAGTAACCGTAAAGGTGAAAGTAGATAATGCTACGATGGTGCCCGCTTCATTGGAACTGGAAAATGCCGTGTACGACAGGAACGGGAAGTTGGTGAAGAAAGACGTTCGCCCCTTTGAGCTGACTCCGCAAGGTGTGCAGAACTATTCTTCGCACTTCACACTGAGCAATCCCCATTTGTGGCAAGGACGCGAAGATCCTTACCTGTATAAAGTCGTATCGCGTCTTGTGCAGAACGGGCGTGTGATAGACGAAGTTGTTCAGCCGTTAGGACTCCGCAAGTACGAAGCCGTGGCAGGCAAGGGCTTCTTCCTGAACGGAAAGAAATACCCCATGTATGGTGTAACCCGCCATCAGGACTGGTGGGGACTGGGCAGCGCTCTCACCAACAAGGAGCACGATTTCGACCTGGCTCAGATTATGGATATCGGTGCCACTACCGTTCGCTTTGCACACTACCAGCAGTCCGAGTACCTCTATTCCCGTTGCGATACGCTGGGACTGGTCATCTGGGCAGAGATACCTTTTGTGAACCGCGTCACCGGGCAGGAGTGGGACAACGCCCACCAGCAGATGCGCGAACTGGTTCGCCAGAGCTTCAACCATCCTTCCATCTACGTATGGGGGATTCATAACGAGGTATACCATCCGCACGGCTACACCGCCGCCCTTACGCAATCCATTCACGACCTTTGCAAACTCGAAGACCCCGACCGCTATACGGTGTCGGTCAACGGTTACGGCACTGCCGACCATCCCGTCAATCAGAATGCCGATATACAAGGTATGAACCGTTACTTCGGCTGGTACGAAAGGAAGATACAAGACATCAAGCCGTGGGTGGAGAAGATGGAAAAAGAATACCCCTGGCAGCGCCTGATGCTGACGGAATATGGCGCCGATGCCAACATTGAACATCAGACGGAGCTTCTGGGCGATGCCTTGAACTGGACAAGTCCTTTCTATCCGGAGACTTTCCAGACCAAGACGCACGAGTATCAATGGAGCATTATCGCCCAGCATCCTTATATCATCGCTTCTTATCTGTGGAATATGTTCGACTTTGCAGTACCTACTTCGAGAAGGGGTAGCGTAGAAGCCCGCAACATGAAAGGCATGATGACCATCGACCGCAAAATCAAGAAAGACTCTTACTTCTGGTATAAGGCGAACTGGAGCAAGGAACCGGTGCTCTACCTGACGCAACGCCGGAATACGGATCGCGAGCGAAAAGAAACTTCCGTTACCGTCTATTCCAACATAGGTACTCCGAAGGTGTACCTCAACGGGCAGGAACTGACGGGTGTAAGAAAGGGCTATACCGATGTACATTATATCTTCGACAAAGTGGTGCTGGACAATGGCAAGAATGTGTTGAAGGCTACCGTTTCTTATCAGGGAAAAGAGTACACGGACGAAATAGAATGGAACTATCACGGAGAGCATAGCCGCGAGGCCGATTTCTTTGAGTATAAGAAAGAGCACGGTAGTTGGTAATACTTTCTAATACTTTCGTTGATAATACTTTTATAAGCAATACTATCTGTCATTCTCCTCCTCCCGGGAGGAGGGGAATTAAGATACTCTGCATCTATAGAACGAAAAAGAACTTTATTATAACTTTAATTTAATAGAAATATGACGAACTTTAAATCATTATTGTTAGGGCTTTGCATCGTGTTCGGTGCCTGCTCTACCCAAAGTCAGACTTCCACCCAGCAAACCAATGAATACGGTACGAAGTGGCAATGGGACAAGGGAACCATTGTAGTGGAAACTCCCGAGCGTCCGGCCGGACAGCAGAGCGTATTAGGCCTGACTACTCCCAAGATGGAAGTAGTACGCGTAGGATTTGTTGGACTGGGCATGCGCGGTCCTGGTGCCGTGGAGCGTTTCACGCACATACCGGGTACGCAGGTGGTAGCACTCTGTGACTACGAGCAGTCTCGTGCAGAGAAATGCCAGGAACTTTTAAAGAAAGCGTCTCTCCCCAAAGCCGCCATTTATTCGGGCGAGAAGGGGTACGAAGACCTTTGCAAGCGCGATGACATCGACTTGGTTTATATCGCTGCCGACTGGTTGCATCACTTCCCCGTAGCCATGTGTGCTTTGGAGAACGGCAAGCATGTAGCTATCGAAGTTCCTTCTGCCATGAACCTGCAGCAATGCTGGGATTTGATCAATATGAGCGAGAAGACCCGCAAGCACTGCATGATTCTGGAGAACTGCTGTTACGACTGGTTCGAGATGAACACCCTGAACATGGCACAGCAAGGCGTTTTCGGTGAAGTGATCCGTGCACAAGGCGCTTATATCCACAACCTGGAACCTTTCTGGGATCACTATTGGAAGAACGGCGAGAGCGACAAACTGGGATGGCGTCTGGACTACAATATGCGTCATCGTGGCGACGTATATGCCACTCACGGCCTCGGCCCCGTGGCACAAGCGCTCGATATCCACCGTGGCGACCGCATGAAGACATTGGTAGCTATGGACACCAAATCCGTGATAGGCAAGGCATTGGTGGAAGAAAGAGCAGACTCCGTTTGCAACAGCTTCCGCAACGGCGACCACACCACAACCATGATTCGTACGGAGAACGGTAAAGTGATTGAAATCCAGCACAATGTAATGACTCCCCAGCCTTACAACCGTCTCTATCAGTTGACCGGAACCAAAGGCTTTGCCAATAAATATCCCATATCCGGATATGCTCTTGCCGGCGATCAGTTGGCTGCTTCGGGCGTGCAACCGCAGGTGGACAATCTGAGTTCCCACAGTTTTCTGCCGAAGTCCGAAATGGAAGCGCTTGTAGCTAAGTATCAGCATCCCATCTTGAAGAAGTACGGTGAGATGGCCAAAGAAGTAGGCGGCCACGGCGGTATGGACTTTATTATGGACTGCCGTCTGGTATATTGCCTGCAGAACGGTTTGCCGTTGGATATGGATGTATATGACCTGGCTGAATGGTGCTGCCTGGCGGAACTTGGCACGCTTTCCATGGATAATAACTGTGCTGCCGTAGCATTCCCCGACTTCACCCGTGGCGAGTGGAATGTGGTGAAAGGTTACAAGCATGCTTATGCAAGTCCCGAAGAAGAAAAAGCTGCCGAGGAGAAAGCAGCAGCCATCACTGCCGAACTGAAAAAACAAGGCTCCAAAGAGTGGGCCGAAGCTGAATGATAAATTCTCTCTAACCTAATCTGAATTTACTTTTTTGTTGTTATTACCAGCACTCCATCACTATTGATTGTAATCTACTGAAAAATAAACGTTTAAACCGTGCTGGTAGTAGTGTAGGTAGCGTGACGGTAAATGGTTACCGTCACGCTTTTTTTCTCTAATATTTACTTCTGTTCTTCTGTAACTTCCTTATTTACAGCCTTAACGTACACTTTGTGAGACCCTCTCCCGATCGTGTCCAAATAACCTTTATTAACAAGCAAATTGAGGTCATTTAGCGCTTTGTTCTTCAAAAGTCCGGTGATTCCGCTATAATCCTTCCGCGTAATGAAGGGATGAGTGTCCAAATACGCCATCAAGCGGCGATAACGTTCGGCGCCACTCAGCTCCTGACTGTGGCGGAATCCGTATCCGGGACGTACGCGCTCCAGGAATCCGGCGCACCGCTTACGGAAGGCGGGGGAGACGCGGAAGTTCACCCTCCCGAAATAAATGCTTTGCGCGTGAATCTCCTTCTTGTCCTCCACGGGGCGGGCGCTTAGTCCCGCCGAAAAATAGCCCAGGTTGCCGAGCTGTACGTGGTGCCCCTCCGAGAGGTAATAAGAGATGCGCTCCTCGAATGCTGCCAGCAACCCTGCGATGTCTCCGGGGCTGAAGCTGGACATGGTGCTGATGTCGTTCACCAATCGTTCGGTGTCGATGGTACCCTTGTTTACGATACGCGGGTATAGGAGTTGTGTTTTGCCGTCGTCTTTAGCGCCCGGCATCGGTCTGAAATCATACTGTGCTGCCATAATGTTTATTGTTTTTAGTTTGAAATACATGGGTTTAGGTTCCGGGATACTGGTACTTTTTCTCTGTTATACTTGTACATAATGTGGAAAGGAAACGTGCAGAATATCCAAAAGCCTTATGTAAGACTTTGCCCCGCGCGCGGGGGCTGTCCGGCACAGGCTTGTGAACCGCCGGGCACACGTTGCCGGGCTGTTCGGCACACGTACGAGGGACGAAGTCTTACATTACCCAAAGATACAAAAATAATAAGGCGAATGCAAGTTTATGACCTTCTTTTTCTTAATTTTATCCAAGTATCTCAGACACTGCACAATGGCGTTCTTCATGAAGATAAATACCTCTTTTTGTTTGGATATACGAAGGCTTGTCCGTACCTTTCGGCCGCTTAAGAAATAGTTCTTATCCATTAAATATTAACAAAAGAATACGGCAAAATGAAAGTAACTTTGCTCAGAACCGATGCAAGCACCGGAAAAGAAACAATCAGCACTTGCGAGGCAGGTGCGTTTATGGAACGAATCAAAACAGAAACTAAAGGACAATACGTCAGCGGATTGCGCACGATGCTTAGCTATACGGCGGGCAAGGAAGATCGGGGTAGTTATGAACACATCGACCGCTTGCCACGTGTCTGTCCCTGTACGGAATGGGGACGAACCGCCGGAGGAGAGCGGAAAATGAAGCACTATAACGGCATCGTGATGCTTGATGTCCGGCAACTTGCCGGGCGTGCCGAAGTGGAACTGGTGAAAGAACGGGCGGCGCTTCTGCCCCAGACTTATGCCGCCCTTACCGGAAGCAGCGGGCGAAGCGTGAAGATATGGGTCTGCTTTGCCCTGCCCAATGGGAACCTGCCTCAGAAAGAGGAAGAAATAAACCTGTTTCATGCCCATGCCTACCGCATGACTGTGCAATGTTACCAACCGATCCTGCATTTTTCGATACAACTGAAGACGCCTTCGCCTTCGGACTGTTTCCGAATGACGCAGGACAGCCATCCTTACTATAATCCCGATGCCGTATCTTTCTGCCTGGAACAGCCGTTGGCAATGCCCGGCGAACAGACTTTTCGGCAACGCAAGCAGGCGGAGGAGAACCCGTTGCGGCGTTTACAGCCGGGATATGAGACTTCGCAAACCTTTACATTGCTGTTTGAAACAGCCCTGAATCGTGCTTTGGACGAAGTGGAGGAGTGGCGGCGCGACGATGACCTGCAACCGCTGTTGGTACATCTGGGCGTGCAATGTTTCAAGGCAGGCATCCCCGAAGAAGAGGCGGTGCGGCAGGTGATGATCCATTTCTATCGCGGTGCGGACGAGCAGACGGTGCGCACTACGCTTCGCAACCTGTATCGCGAATGTAAAGGTTTCGGCAAGAAAAGCATACTTACACCCGAGCAGGCCACTTGCCTGAAGCTGGAAGAATTTATGGAACGCCGTTACGAAATTCGTTACAATCAGTTGCTGGGTGACCTGGAATATCGGCAGCGCGACTCCATTCATTTCTATTTCCAGGTGATGGATCAGCGTGCCCGCAGCAGTGTGGCGATGGATGCCCTGCAGGAAGGCATCCGTGCGTGGGACAGGGATGTGAACCGCTATCTCACCTCCAATCGTGTGCCGCTGTACAATCCTGTGGAAGAATACCTTTGCGACACAGGTCGCTGGGACGGTAAGGACCGCATCCGTGCGCTGGCGGACTTGGTGCCGTGCGACAATCCGCATTGGCGGGAGCTGTTCTATCGTTGGTTCCTGAACATGGTGGCCCATTGGCGCGGGCTCGACAAGATGCATGCCAACAGCACTTCGCCGTTGCTGACCGGTGCGCAGGGGTATCGCAAAAGTACTTTTTGCCGGATCTTGCTTCCGCCCGAACTGCGCTTCGGCTATACGGACAGTCTGGATTTCAAGAGCAAGCGCGATGCGGAAATGTATCTGGGCCGCTTCTTACTGGTGAATATTGATGAGTTCGACCAGATCAACGTCCGGCAGCAGGGTTTCTTGAAGCATCTGTTGCAGAAGCCCGTAGCCAATCTTCGTAAGCCATACGGAAGCAGTATTCAGGAAATGCGGCGCTATGCATCGTTCATCGGTACGAGCAATCATAAAGATTTGCTTACAGATACCAGCGGCAGCCGTCGCTTTGTGTGTGTGGAGGTGAAGGCGCCTATCAATACCAATGTTACGATAAATTACAAGCAACTCTATGCCCAGGCGATGCACGACGTTCTGGAAGGCGAGCGTTATTGGTTCGACGATGATGATGAGGCTATCTTGAAAGAGACGAACCGCGAGTTCGAGCAAGTCAGTCCTCTGGAGCAGATGTTCCATTGTTGTTTCCGCTCTCCAGAAGAAGGGGAGGCGGGAGAGTATCTTTCGCCGATGCAGATTTTGGAGGTGCTGCATGGCAGGAACAGGGAGATAAAGCTGAATAGCACCAATATATGTAGTTTCGGGAGGATATTGAAGAAGAATGAGGTGAAGTCGAAACGGACGAATAAGGGGGTGCTGTATTGGGTGGTGAGGATGTGATGGAGTGAGTAAAAAAAGACAGCATGAATGATTGATGTATCCCATAGTCATTAGAGTAAAGATAAAACGCTTTTGAGTAAGGGATTTCTGGTGTTTTCCGTTAAATTTGCAGAAATACTTTGTAACCGAAATTATCATTTGTTATGGTGTTTTCTGACGATATCAGGAGGCTGTTACAACTTAGAAACAAAGATATTATAGAATCATTCTTTAACTGAAAATGTTATCTTGCTAATATTGCAAGTATATTTTGAGATTCAGATGTGTCATATACGATTAAAAACTCTTTAAACTTAATCTATACATATATGAAATTAGCGACACTTACCCTTTTGGGGATAATATGTACTTGCTTAACAAGTTGTTCTGTAGGTAAGAGTGAAGACGGCGATTTGCCTGTGCTTGATTTGTCCAAAGAATATCCTAAAGAAAAATTGGATATACGCGAGATTGCGGATGTTGAGTATATCCCATTGGAAACTACTGATGAATCTGTTCTTGGAATGGGGTTGGTATCTATGTCTGATGAATATATCATAATCAACTATTTTGGTAACATATTCTTCTTCGATAGGAAAACCGGAAAGTTTCTTTGGAAATTCAATCGAAAAGGAGGTTCGGGAGAAGAATATTCTACAGGAATTATTCTTATTGTCGATTTCCTTTCTGAGGAATGCTATGTTTATGACTGTGTCCGTAATAAAATTCTGGTCTATACCTATCATGGAGATTTTAAGCGCTCTTTTCCTATTAAGAAGGAAGGACTGCTACTAATCCCAACATACAATTATAATAAGGATTATTTGGTAGGATACAACAAATTTACGTCCCGTAGTGATTTCAAACTGTTAGATCCACATCCATATTATTTAATTAGTAAGCGGGACGGAAAAATAAGCCCTTTGCCTATAGACGTTGAGAACTCTATTAATACCAAGTTAGAGCGGAAATTTGTTAAGGGAGGTACATATTCTATTAGTCTTTCTGAAATGATTAATTTGCTGAAAGCTGGTGATGAAACATTTATTGGTGATTTTGCATTGGATACTCTTTATATCTCAAAGGAGCATAAATTAACTCCTGTTGCAGTTCAAAAGCCTGAAGTCTTTTCCTCCGATGTGCCATTAGTTGTTAGTGCGGATCTCTTTACAGATAGTTATATGGGGTTTTACGTTGTTAAAATGAGATATGTTCCGGAAGATCCTTATAAACCTCTGAATGAAGCCCCTTATTTGTATTGGAATCGTAAAACAGGGGAAATCCACCGTTATGAATTATATGACTCTAATATTCTGACAGAGAAAATACTTCGCCCTTTGATGTTTCATACGCAGCTTGATAAGAATCAGGCAATATTTCGTTTTAAAGCTGAATTTCTGGTTGAGCAATATGAAGCAGGTAAGTTGCGTGGTGAGTTGAAAGAGATTGCTTCAAAATTGAATATAGAAGATAATCATGTTTTGGTTTTGTGTAAATTCAAATAGTGGACGAACTACGGCAAGCAGCTTTCTGCTTCGCAGGAACTGAAAGGTACGGCCGACATCATTCTTGCAGACAGAAATGTATTGGAAAGGCTGCTGGCTCCGTTGAGGAAGATAATGGAATATAGCGAATAAGTCAAGTGCAGACCGTTTAAGTGATAAAATCGGATTTTAAAGCGCCGTTTTCTTACGATTATTCGCTTTAATCTCATTTTTTTCTTCAATTTGTTTGGAGTTTATAAAAAAGCCCTTACCTTTGCAGCACAATTAAAACAAAAAAGAGTAATAAAGATATTGAGTTATGAATCTACATACATCTATTAACCTGGCAGTCCTGCATATTATTCGCGTCGTGGTGGTGGCATCAAGAGCGTGAGAAAGGTTATGTATGTATTCGTACGTTAGAAGATAAATTATTAAGCCTTTCTCACAGTAGTGGGGGAGGCTTTTTCATTAAAAAGAAGATTGTAAAATGAAGCATCAGTTACGTAGTTCGTTCAGCACACAAGGTCGCCGTATGGCAGGAGCCCGTGCTCTATGGGCAGCCAATGGCATGAAGAAAGAACAGATGGGCAAGCCTATCATCGCTATAGTAAACTCGTTCACGCAGTTTGTTCCCGGTCATGTGCACCTGCATGAGATAGGACAGTTTGTAAAGGCGGAGATTGAAAAGCAAGGCTGTTTTGCGGCAGAGTTCAATACGATTGCTATTGACGATGGTATCGCTATGGGACACGACGGCATGCTTTATTCACTGCCTTCCCGAGACATCATTGCCGATAGCGTGGAATATATGGTGAATGCCCACAAAGCAGATGCTATGGTTTGCATCAGTAATTGCGACAAGATAACTCCGGGTATGCTGATGGCAGCGATGAGGCTGAATATCCCTACCGTGTTTGTTTCCGGTGGGCCGATGGAGGCCGGCGAGTGGAACGGACAGCATCTCGATCTGATTGATGCTATGATTAAGTCGGCCGACGAAAGTGTAAGCGATAAGGAGGTTGCCAAGATTGAGCAACATGCCTGTCCTACTTGCGGATGCTGCTCGGGCATGTTTACCGCCAATTCCATGAACTGCCTGAACGAAGCGATTGGTCTGGCCCTGCCCGGCAACGGTACGATTGTAGCTACCCACGAGAATCGCAAGAAACTCTTTAAGGATGCTGCCAAACTGATTGTAGAAAACGCAACTAAATATTACGAAGAAGGAGATGACAGCGTACTTCCGCGCAGCATTGCCACCCGTCAGGCTTTCCTGAACGCCATGACGCTGGACATTGCGATGGGTGGCTCTACCAATACGGTGCTTCACCTGCTGGCTGTGGCTCACGAAGCCGGAGCTGATTTCAAGATGGACGATATCGATATGCTGTCTCGCAAGACTCCATGCTTGTGCAAAGTTGCTCCCAATACCCAGAAATATCACGTACAGGATGTGAACCGCGCCGGTGGTATCGTTGCTATCATGAGCGAACTGGCGAAAGGCGGTTTGGTAGACACCACGGTACGCCGTGTGGACGGAATGACGTTGGCCGAAGAAATAGACCAATATGACATCACCAGCCCGAATGTATGTAAGAAGGCAATCAAGAAATACTCCAGTGCAGCCGGTGGAAAGTTCAATCTGGAACTCGGCTCGCAGGATGCATATTATAAGGAATTGGATACCGACCGCGCAACGGGTTGCATCCGCGACTTGGAACATGCTTATAGTAAGGATGGTGGTCTGGCTGTTCTGAAAGGAAATATTGCCCTGGATGGTTGCGTCGTCAAGACGGCAGGTGTGGACGAGAGTATCTGGAAATTTACCGGTCCGGCTAAGGTCTTTGATTCACAAGAAGCGGCTTGCGACGGTATATTGGGAGGAAAGGTCGTCAGTGGCGATGTCGTCGTCATCACTCACGAAGGTCCGAAAGGCGGCCCGGGTATGCAGGAGATGCTTTATCCGACTTCCTATATCAAATCCCGCCATTTAGGAAAAGAATGTGCACTGATTACCGACGGACGTTTCAGCGGCGGTACTTCCGGGCTGAGCATCGGACATGTATCTCCCGAAGCTGCTGCCGGTGGCAATATCGGCAAGATTAAGGATGGGGATATCATTGAAATCAACATTCCGGAGCGCACCATCAATGTGAAGCTGACAGACGAAGAACTGGCAGCACGCCCGATGACTCCCGTCACCCGCGACCGCGAAGTGTCCAAGGCACTGAAGGCATACGCCAGCATGGTAAGTTCTGCCGATAAGGGAGCTGTGAGGTTGATTGATTAATTGAAAATTGAGAAATAATAATATGGAAAACTTAATAACAGGCGCAGAAGCATTGATGCGCTCTCTGGAACATCAGGGAGTAAAGACCATTTTCGGTTATCCGGGTGGCAGCATCATGCCGGTATTCGACGCCTTATATGACCACCGAAAGAATCTGAATCATATCCTGGTTCGCCATGAACAGGGAGCAACCCATGCTGCACAAGGCTTTGCACGTGTATCGGGCGAGGTCGGCGTATGCCTGGTGACCAGTGGCCCGGGTGCTACCAATACCATAACCGGCATTGCCGATGCCATGATAGACAGTACGCCCGTCGTTGTCATTGCAGGTCAGGTGGGAACTGCTTTTCTGGGTACGGATGCTTTTCAGGAAGTGGACTTGGTAGGCATCACGCAACCTATTACAAAGTGGAGCTATCAGATTCGCCGTGCGGAAGATGTGGCTTGGGCAGTGGCACGTGCTTTCTATATTGCACAGAGCGGACGTCCCGGTCCTGTAGTGCTGGACTTTGCGAAGAATGCCCAGACGGAAAAGACGGAATATGTTCCTACCAAAGTAGATTATATCCGCAGCTATCTGCCCGTTCCCGAGATGGAACCGGAAGCTATACAGCAGGCTGCCGATTTGATAAATGGTGCCGAGCGCCCCTTGGTGCTGGTGGGACAAGGTGTAGAGTTGGGCAATGCACAGCAGGAGCTTCGTACTTTCATAGAGAAAGCGGAAATGCCTGCGGGTTGTACGCTGCTGGGACTCTCGGCTTTGCCTACGGAGCATCCTCTGAATAAAGGTATGCTGGGGATGCATGGCAATCTGGGCCCGAATATCAATACCAACAAGTGCGATGTCCTTATTGCCGTAGGTATGCGCTTTGATGACCGCGTGACCGGTAAACTGGCAACTTATGCCACGCAGGCAAAGATTATTCATTTCGATATCGACCCTGCAGAAATAGATAAGAATGTAAAGACAGATGTTGCCGTATTGGGTAATTGTAAAGAAACCCTGGCTGCTGTTACCAAACTCCTGAAACCGGCCAAGCATAAAGAGTGGCTGGAAAGCTTCCTTCCTTACGAAAAAGTGGAAGAGGAGAAGGTGATCCGTCCGGAACTATATCCGTCGGGAGATGCACTGAGCATGGGTGAGGTGATACGTGCTGTCAGCGAAGCTACTAACAATGAGGCAATACTGGTGACGGACGTAGGCCAGAACCAGATGATGTCCGCCCGCTACTTTAAATATACTAAAGAACGCAGCATCGTAACTTCCGGCGGCCTCGGTACAATGGGCTTCGGTCTGCCTGCTGCCATTGGCGCTACCTTCGGACGTCCTGACCGCACGGTCTGCGTCTTTATGGGTGACGGCGGCATACAGATGAACTTGCAGGAGCTGGGAACCATTATGGAACAAAAAGCTCCGGTGAAGATGATTCTGCTGAACAATAACTTCCTGGGTAATGTTCGTCAATGGCAGGCGATGTTCTTCAACGGACGATATTCGTTCACGCCGATGCTGAATCCGGATTATATGAAGATAGCTTCGGCCTATGATATTCCGGCGCAGAAGGTATTTACCCGCGAAGAACTGAAGAAGGCAATCGACGAAATGATTGCGACGGATGGTCCGTTCTTGTTGGAAGCATGTGTGATAGAAGAAGGTAATGTATTGCCGATGACACCTCCGGGTGGTTCGGTCAATCAGATGTTGCTGGAGTGCTGATTTTAAATAAATGGATTATATGGACAAGACATTATATACAATTATCGTTCATTCGGAGAACTTCGCCGGTCTGCTGAATCAGGTGACGGCTGTATTCACCCGTCGGCAAATCAATATCGAGAGCTTGAATGTATCGGCTTCTTCTATCAAAGGAGTACATAAATATACCATTACCGCCTGGACGGATAAAGATACCATCGAGAAGGTGGTCAAGCAGATCACCAAGAAGATAGATGTGCTGCAAGCGCACTACTTCACCGATGATGAAATCTATCAGCACGAGATAGCTCTTTATAAGATAACGACTCCTATCCTGGAGGAGAAACCGGAAATCTCCAAGATTATCCGTAAATACAATGCACGCATTGTAGAGGTGAACGGAGTGTTCTCTATTGTAGAGAAGAATGGCATGAGTGAGGAAATCACGAATCTATATGAAGAGTTGCGCGCACTGGACTGTGTACTTCAGTTTGTCCGTTCGGGTCGCGTGGCTATTACTACCAGCTGCTTCGAGCGTGTCAACGAATACTTGGCCGATCGCGAAGCAAAATATCGTCAAAGCAAACAAACGGAAGAATAATGAGTGAAAACAGTAAGATAGGTACTTATAAGTTCGTGGCCGAACCGTTCCACGTGGACTTTACCGGACGCCTGACAATGGGTGTCCTTGGCAACCATTTGCTGAATTGTGCAGGTTTCCATGCCGGCGACCGTGGTTTCGGCATTGCTACTTTGAATGAGGACAATTATACGTGGGTATTATCCCGCCTGGCTGTAGAACTGGATGAGATGCCCTATCAGTACGAAGACTTTTCCATTCAGACTTGGGTAGAGAATGTCTATCGTCTTTTCACCGACCGTAACTTTGCTCTTATCAATAAGGACGGGAAACGGATTGGCTATGCACGCTCCGTCTGGGCAATGATCAGCATGAACACCCGCAAACCGGCGGACTTGTTGGCTTTGCATAGCGGCAGCATCGTAGACTATGTGTGCGATGAGCCTTGCCCCATCGAGAAGCCCTCGCGCATCAAGGTTGCTTCGACAACACCGGCAGCCTCCGTGAAAGCGAAGTATAGCGATATCGACATTAACGGGCATGTGAACAGCATCCGTTACATAGAGCATATCCTTGATTTGTTCCCGATCGAGATGTATAAGGAGAAGCGTATCCGTCGCTTTGAGATGGCATACGTAGCCGAAAGTTATTATGGCGACGAACTTACCCTCTTCATGGACGATGCCGGCGACGGTGTTTATGAAGTGGAAGTGAAGAAGAATGGCAACGAGGTTGTCTGCCGCTCTAAAGTGATATTTACAGAGAAATAATAGAATATTAATCAACGGTGGCGTAAGCCACAAATAAAAACTGAAACAAAAAATGGCACAATTGAATTTTGGCGGTGTTATTGAGAATGTAATGACCCGCGAAGAATTTCCTTTGGAAAAAGCACGTGAGATTTTGAAAGATGAGACGATTGCAGTAATCGGTTATGGTGTGCAAGGTCCCGGACAGGCTTGTAACCTGCGCGATAACGGCTTCAATGTAATTGTAGGGCAACGCCCGGGAGCTACTTTCGAGAAGGCAGTAGCAGACGGATGGGTACCGGGTGAAACTTTGTTCGGTATCGAGGAAGCTTGCCAGAAAGGTTCCATCATCATGTGTCTGCTGTCCGATGCAGCCGTAATGTCTGTATGGCCTACTATCAAACCTTATCTGACTCCGGGCAAGGCTCTTTACTTCTCTCATGGTTTTGCTATTACCTGGAACGACCGTACCGGTGTGGTTCCTCCCAAAGATATCGATGTTATCATGGTTGCTCCTAAAGGTTCGGGTACTTCACTTCGTACCATGTTCCTCGAAGGCCGTGGCTTGAACTCTTCATACGCTATCTATCAGGATGCTACGGGCAAAGCTTTCGACAAGACTATCGCACTGGGTATCGGTATCGGTTCGGGTTATCTGTTTGAAACGACTTTCCAACGCGAAGCTACTTCCGACCTTACCGGCGAACGTGGTTCGTTGATGGGGGCTATCCAGGGATTGCTGTTGGCTCAATACGAGGTATTGCGCGAAAACGGCCATACTCCGTCGGAAGCATTCAACGAAACAGTGGAAGAGCTGACTCAGTCTTTGATGCCGTTGTTTGCTAAGAATGGTATGGACTGGATGTATGCCAACTGCTCTACTACCGCTCAGCGTGGTGCTTTGGACTGGATGACTCCGTTCCACGATGCTATCAAGCCGGTAGTTCAGAAACTGTATGACAGCGTAAAATCCGGTAACGAGGCTCAGATTTCTATCGACAGCAACTCTAAGACCGATTATCGCGAGAAGCTGAATGCAGAACTGAAAGCATTGCGCGAAAGCGAAATGTGGCAGACGGCGGTTACGGTTCGTAAACTTCGTCCGGAAAATAACTAATTACAGGTTGTACTGGATATATAAAGCCCCCTTCATTGGCGTATTGCTGATGGAGGGGGCTTCATATTATACAGAATATCTTCTCAGTCTAGTTGAACGCTGAATCGTAATATTGTCTATCTTTTATTTTTTTTTGTCTATTTAGAAATTGATAGGTTAGGGGTAAATTTGCAGCGGATAAAGGAATGTGGCAAAGGTATGATAAAACATTAAAGAGTATCAACATGAAAAAAGTAATACTGGCTTTTTATTTATTATTATCGACCTTTTCGTTGTCTGCTCAGACGGCTAAAAGGGAAATCGTTGTAGCACCGGTTCTTTCGGATTTTCCGGTGGAATTTTGCTTGTTGACTCATGGAGATAAGCAGTTTGTAGCTTATTATGCTCCCGATCATCAGATGATGGTAGCTTCCCGAAATATCAATGAAGATAAATGGTTATTTCAACCTCTGCCTTCAAAAATTGGGTGGGACGGTCATAACTCCATTGCAATGAAGGTGGATAGCGACAATCAAATTCATTTGAGCGGAAATATGCACGTGGCTCCTCTGATGTATTTGAGAACCACGAAGCCGTTGGATATTACTTCGTTTGAGGAAATTAATTATATGGTTGGTAAGGATGAAATGAAGGCAACATATCCGGCTTTTATGAATGGGCCGGACAATGCTTTTATTTATCACTACAGAGACGGTGGAAGTGGCGACGGAAATGAGATATTCAATGTTTATGATGTGAAGACTCAGACATGGAGCAGGCTCCTGGATAAACCTTTGACTGATGGTAAGGGACTGAGGAATGCTTATATGAGTGGACCGAGCTTGGGGCCTGATAATTATTATCATTTGGTTTGGGTCTGGCGGGATTCATATCATTGTGAAACAAATAATCACCTTTCGTATGCCCGCAGCCGTAACTTGAAGGATTGGGAGAGTGTGGACGGAAAACGCGTAGAACTTCCGATAACGATTGAACAGGAAGAATTGTGGGTTGATCCGGTACCTGTAAAAGCAGGACTTATCAATGGAGGGGCACAAGCTGGATTCGATAATGAGAACCGTTTGCTTATCACTTATCATAAATTTGATAAGAATGGTAATAATCAGGCATATATAGCCCGGTTTAATCATGGAGAATGGGAAATCAGGCAGATAAGTGATTGGGATTACAGGTGGTATTTCTCTGGTGGAGGTAGTATCGTTTTTGAAATAGGCATAAAGGGGGCTCAAAAATATGGTAATAATCTGGTGAAGGTTAATTATAGTCATGTCAAGTATGGAGAAGGGTATTGGCTGGTTGATGAAAATACCTTGGAGGTGGTTAAGACTGTAACAGTAAAATCTCCGTCGGCGAAGGAGACGCCTATGGATAAACCAGCGCTATCTATGATAAAGAAAACGGTAAATGATTGTGGTAAAGGATTTAAAGGGAAGAAGTTCCGTCTGGAATGGGAAACCTTGCCTCAAAATCGTGATACGATGCGTACAGGAGTGCGCGTTGAGCCGACAATATTGAAGGTTATTGAGGAGACGATTCAGTAATCATAAATAATTATTATAAGATACTTATGAAAAAAGCAGTTGTGTAATTTACTTCTACTTAGGTCAAACAGATGATGCATTTTACACAGATGCATCATCTGATGAAACAGGCTTTGTCTTGCCTGAAAATTCTATGAACTTCCGGTAGAAAGCATGATGCTCTAATGTGGCTGCTTCTCCTAATATTACCAGTTTCATGCGGGCACGGGTGATGGCGACATTCATTCTTCGCAAGTCATTGAGAAAGCCGATTTGTCCTTCTTCATTGGCACGGACAAGGCTGATGAAGATGACGTCGCGTTCTTGTCCCTGGAAACCATCTACGGTATTCACGGTGAACAGGCTGCGATAAGGCCTGAGTGCGGCATCTGCCTTGAGCTTGTTACGGAGATACTGTACCTGTGCTTTGTAGGGAGAGATGATACCGAAATCAATCCGTTCTTCCAGAATCCGGCTTCCGCCAATCCGGTTGATGTAAGCTTTCAGTTCCAGTAACAGTAAATCTGCTTCTGCTTTGTTGATGCGTCCGAATGTCTCGCCTACAAATTCTTCTTTGAAGTCCATTTCCGAAGTGTCTATCCAGCTGATTGCACTGTCCCAATCCAGGATTCCCCGGTAACGTACTTCGGGAGCAGCTTCCAACTCTCCGTTATAGAACCATTGGGATGGAAACTTCATGATGTCCTCGTGCATGCGGTACTGCACCTTCAGCAGAGAGACTACTGCGGGCTTATTGACTACCACTTTCTCCATCAACGTACGTTCCAACCCTCCGCGGGCAGCTTCATAACATTTTATGGTAGGTGGTAGCTGGCAATGATCGCCGGCCAATATCACGCGGTCTGCTTTACGGATGGCAATCCAGCAGGCGGCTTCCAATGCTTGGGCGGCTTCGTCGATGAAAAGAGTACCGAAACGGCGGCCGTTGAGCAGTCGGTGGTTACTGCTTACCAAAGTAGAGGCTATGACGTGTGCCCCATCAAAAAGATCGGCATTGATTTGTATCTCCAGGGCAGTGCCGCGGTCGCGCAGACGACTCATACGACTGCGTACCCCTTCGCGCTCATCGTAACTGCCACGCCGGGCACGTCCGCCGAGTTCGCGGAGATTCTTCCGGATGCTCCACAGTTCCGGGTAGAGAGGATGATTCTCAAAACGCCGTTCGTAGGTAAAGGACAGCATCTTATCATTGACACGGGTAGGATTGCCGATACGCAGCACATTGACGCCTCTGTCCACCAGCTTCTCCGAAATCCAGTCGACGGCTGTGTTGCTTTGGGCACAGACCAGCACTTGCGGTTCACGGTGGAGGGTTTCATAGATGGCTTCTACGAGCGTAGTGGTCTTTCCGGTTCCCGGAGGACCGTGCACAATGGCTACGTCGCGGGTACATAATACTTTGTTTACAGCCGTTTCCTGCGTTGAGTTCAGCCAGGGAAAGCGCACGGGATAAAGTTCACGAAACCCGGCTTTGGCTGTTCCCAATAGAATATCCCTCAGCTCGGACAAACGATTGCCTTTTGCGCGAAGCACATCTTCCAAAGCCTCGAACATCGTTCGGTAGGACGTTTCATCAAAATAAAGTTGTACACCGAGGTTTTCTGCTTCTTGTACTTCCATGATGGCGCCTGCTCCAGGCATCACCACTACCATCCGTGCTTCATCTGCATAACTGACAGTGGCAATAAAATTCATATAGGAGATTCTTCCATCAGCAGACTGACGGAAAAAACAAACGGGGCGACCGAACTCAAAATTATGTTCTATATCAGTATTTTCACTACGTGTAATCTCTATTACTAACTGATTCAGTGAATTATAGTAACTTCGTCCCGGAGTGGCAGGATACCAGCAAAGGCCGCGTTTCACTTTTCGGGCAACACCCATATTTTCTGTTTGCCGCTTAAATTCCTCCTTTTCGTATTCGTACTCCATACGCAGCAGGAGTTGATGCTTCTGGAGATGTATGGTGGGACTGTTTGAATCTTCTTCTTTCATGGCTGCAAAGGTAATAATTCTTCGCTTTCGGTGGAAGAAATGCTTTATTTTGTTAAACTTTTCCTGCTTTTCATTTGTTTATTATATTAATTTGTAATCTTTACAATATTGAAAAACAAAACAAATAGTGGTTATGGTTTATGACTTAGTGATGCTTAAAGCGTTTTATGCTGCTTATGCTCAGAAAATAGAACGCGTTCGGAACGTACTGCAACGCCCAATGACGTTGGCAGAAAAGATTTTGTATGCTCATTTATATAATGAGAAAGAAGTAAAGGACTATAAGCGGGGAGAGGAGTATGTGAATTTCCGTCCTGACCGTGTGGCTATGCAGGATGCAACGGCACAAATGGCCTTGCTGCAATTTATGAATGCGGGGCGCGACCGGGTGGCAGTTCCTTCGACGGTGCATTGCGACCATCTGATTCAAGCCTATAAGGGTGCAAAAGAAGACATTGCAACAGCTACCAGGACGAATGAAGAGGTTTACAACTTCCTCCGTGATGTCTCTTCCCGCTATGGCATCGGCTTCTGGCAGCCGGGTGCAGGCATTATCCACCAAGTGGTGTTGGAGAATTATGCTTTTCCGGGAGGCATGATGATTGGAACAGACTCTCATACCCCTAATGCCGGCGGATTGGGAATGGTAGCTATCGGTGTAGGTGGTGCCGACGCGGTAGACGTAATGACCGGCATGGAATGGGAATTGAAGATGCCTCGGTTGATAGGGGTGCACCTGAAGGATAAATTGAGCGGTTGGGCTGCTCCTAAAGATGTAATTCTGAAGTTGGCAGGCATTCTTACGGTAAAAGGCGGTACGAACGCTATTATTGAATACTTTGGTCCGGGAACGGCATCGCTTTCTGCTACCGGAAAGGCGACTATCTGTAATATGGGAGCGGAAGTAGGCGCTACCACTTCTCTCTTCCCGTACGACGAACGTATGGCTACGTATTTAAAGGTAACCGGACGTGAAGAAGTTGCAGAACTGGCTACTTCCGTAGCTGCCGACCTTCGTGCCGATGAAGAGGTACTGGCAGATCCGGAGAGATACTATGACCGTATCATCGAAATAGATCTTTCTGACTTAGAACCCTATATAAACGGTCCGTTTACTCCGGATGCTGCCACACCTATTTCGGAATTTGCAGAAAAAGTATTGCAGAACGGTTATCCCCGTAAGATGGAAGTCGGCTTGATAGGTTCCTGCACAAACTCTTCTTATCAGGATTTGAGTCGTGCTGTTTCTCTGGCCCGGCAGGTTACGGAAAAGGATTTGCATGTAGCTGCTCCTTTGATTGTCAACCCCGGTTCTGAACGGATACGCGCTACTGCGGAACGTGACGGAATGATAGAAATTTTTGAGAAAGTAGGTGCCATCATTATGGCCAATGCCTGCGGCCCTTGCATCGGACAGTGGAAACGTGAAACGGATGATCCTACCCGCAAGAACTCCATTGTAACTTCTTTCAATCGTAATTTTGCTAAACGTGCCGATGGTAACCCGAATACTTATGCTTTTGTCGCTTCTCCCGAACTGACAATGGCGCTGACTATTGCCGGTGATTTGTGCTTCAACCCGTTGAAGGATACATTGGTAAATGGTCGTGGCGAGAAAGTGAAGCTTTCCGAACCCGTAGGTGAGGAATTGCCTCCACAAGGTTTTGAGTCTGGGAATGAAGGATACATTGCACCGGCTAATGTCAAGAAAGACATTGTAGTCGATCCGCACTCACAGCGTCTGCAATTACTGACACCTTTTCCTGCTTGGGATGGAATGGATTTACTGAACATGCCTCTGCTGATTAAGACACAAGGCAAGTGTACTACCGACCATATCTCGATGGCAGGTCCGTGGCTCCGCTTCCGCGGTCACTTGGAAAACATTTCGGATAATATGCTGATGGGGGCTGTCAACGCTTTCAATGGAGAAACGAACAAAGTATGGAACCGTTCTACCAATACCTATGGAACCGTATCCGGTACGGCGAAGCTTTATAAATCGGAGGGAATTCCTTCTATTGTTGTGGCCGAGGAAAACTATGGCGAAGGTTCCAGCCGCGAACATGCTGCTATGGAGCCGCGTTTCCTGAATGTGCGTGTTATCCTGGCAAAGAGTTTTGCCCGCATCCACGAAACGAATCTGAAGAAACAAGGCATGCTGGCATTGACTTTTGTTGATAAAGCTGATTATGACAAAATTCAAGAGCACGACCTGCTTTCCGTTATCGGACTGAAAGACTTTACTCCGGGACACAACCTGCATGTCGTTCTTCACCACGAAGACGGTAGTAAAGAAAGTTTTGAAGTACAACATACTTATAATGAACAGCAGATAGGCTGGTTCCGTGCCGGTTCTGCACTTAATGCAAGATAGAATATGGAAAAAATTACCGTACCTTTTATAACAGGTGATGGAGTGGGGGCGGAAGTGACCCCATCCATGCAGACAGTTGTGGATGCAGCTCTTAAAAAAGCCTACAATGGAGAGCGAAGCATCGAATGGAAAGAAGTATTGGCCGGAGAACGTGCTTTCAACGAGACAGGCTCCTGGTTGCCGGACGAGACGATGGAAGCTTTCCGTACTTACAAAGTAGGTATCAAAGGTCCGTTGACAACGCCTATCGGCGGTGGCATCCGTTCATTGAACGTGGCGTTGCGGCAGACACTCGATTTATATGTTTGCCAGCGTCCCGTACGTTGGTATAAAGGAGTGGTTTCGCCGGTGAAAGAACCGCAGAAAGTGAATATGTGCGTGTTTCGTGAGAATACGGAAGATATTTATGCCGGCATCGAATGGGAAGCCGGTACACCGGAAGCTGAAAAGTTCTATCGTTTCCTGCACGATGAGATGGGAGTAACGAAAGTCCGTTTCCCGGAGACTTCTTCGTTCGGTGTGAAACCTGTCTCTAAAGAGGGAACGGAACGCCTGGTGCGTGCAGCCTGCCGGTATGCACTCGAACATGGTTTGCCTTCCGTGACGTTGGTGCATAAAGGAAACATCATGAAGTTTACCGAAGGCGGTTTCAAGAAGTGGGGTTATGAATTGGCAGAGCGTGAGTTTGGCAAAGAAATAGCCGACGGACGCCTGGTGATTAAAGATTGTATAGCTGATGCCTTCTTGCAGAATACGCTGCTCATTCCTGAAGAGTATTCCGTCATTGCCACTCTGAACCTGAACGGAGATTATGTTTCCGACCAGTTGGCTGCTATGGTGGGTGGCATCGGTATTGCTCCCGGGGCAAATATTAATTATAATACGGGGCATGCCATCTTCGAAGCTACTCACGGAACTGCCCCTAATATTGCAGGAAAAGATATTGTGAATCCTTGTTCTATCATTCTCTCCGCAGTGATGATGCTCGAATACCTCGGTTGGAAAGAGGCGGCATCCTTGATAGAAGAAGCGTTGGAAAAAAGCTTCACCGAAGCCCGTGCTACTGCCGATCTGGCTCGTTTCATGCCTGGTGGCGTTTCTCTGCCCACTTCCGTGTTTACCCGCGAGATAGTGAAAAGAATAGAAAAGTAAGAATAACGATTAAAACGAACGAATTATGAAAAAGGAGTATTTGATTTACAAGCTGTCCGAGGATTTGAAAGAAGCTACCCGGATTGAGAACGAACTGTTCAAGAAGTTTGATGTGAAGCGCGGTTTGCGTAATGAAGACGGGACGGGTGTGCTGGTCGGTCTGACCAAGATTGGTAATGTAGTAGGCTATGAACGTATTCCCGGTGGTGGTTTGAAACCGATCCCCGGTAAATTGTTCTATCGTGGCTACGATGTAGACGACCTGGCACATGCCATTATCAAAGAAAAACGTTTCGGCTTTGAAGAAGTGGCCTATCTGCTGCTTTCCGGTCGCTTGCCCGACAAGGAAGAACTGGCATCTTTCCAGGAGTTGATTAATGACAATATGCCGTTGGAGCAGAAGACCAAAATGAATATCATTGAACTGGAAGGAAACAATATTATGAACATCCTGGCCCGTAGCGTACTCGAAATGTATCGTTTCGATCCGGCTGCCGATGATACTTCCCGCGATAATCTGATGCGTCAGAGTATCGAGTTGATATCTCAGTTCCCTACTATCATTGCTTATGCCTATAATATGCTTCGCCATGCTACTCATGGACGTTCGCTGCACATTCGTCATCCGCAAGAGAATCTTTCCATTGCCGAGAACTTCCTTTATATGCTGAAAAAAGACTATACGCAATTGGATGCCCGCACGCTCGACTTACTGCTGGTATTGCAGGCAGAACATGGTGGTGGTAATAACTCAACTTTCACTGTACGCGTCACTTCATCGACCGGAACAGATACTTATTCGTCCATTGCCGCAGGTATCGGTTCCTTGAAAGGCCCGCTTCATGGAGGAGCCAATATTCAGGTAGCCGACATGTTCCATCATCTGCAGGAAAATATCCGGGACTGGACGAATGTGGACGAAATAGATACTTACTTCACCCGCATGCTGAATAAGGAAGTCTATAACAAGACCGGACTAATCTATGGTATCGGCCATGCCGTCTATACCATTTCAGATCCCCGTGCCGTCTTGTTGAAAGAGCTGGCTCGTGACCTGGCTCATGAAAAAGGCAAGGAACGTGAATTTGCATTCCTGGAATTACTGGAAGAGCGTGCCATCGCTACATTCGGTCGCGTGAAGAATAACGGTAAGACGGTTTCGAGCAACATTGACTTCTATTCCGGCTTTGTATACGAAATGATCGGATTGCCGCAAGAGATCTTCACTCCTCTGTTTGCTATGGCTCGTATCGTGGGCTGGTGTGCCCATCGTAACGAAGAGTTGAACTTTGAAGGCAAGCGTATTATCCGTCCGGCATATAAGAATGTGCTGGAAGAGGTTTCTTATATTCCTATAAAGAAACGATAGTAGTAACAAATTGAAAGTGTCTCAGAATAGTAGAACCAATCTATTTTGAGACACTTTTTGCATTATTTCTTGTAGCGCAACTGGCGTAATAAATTCAATCCTTTCTTTATGATATGTTTCTATTTCCGAAACAATCTCTATTAACTTTTTCTTCTGGCGCAAAAATGTTCTTTTTTTGTTCCTTGTTTTTCGTATTGGGTAGTGGATATTTTAGATAATTTCATTAATAGTTGTCTCCCTTTGCTTCCTGGTTCCTATCTCAGAAATGAATGTAATTCCTGGTCTCCTATAATACTCCGATATTTGCAATATGAGATTTGGGTGAGCCGTATGGCTTGATATACATATCTCATATCGTAAATTCATAAAACCAGTTAATGAATTGATTTCAATTACACCTGAGGTTGTGGGAGTTTTTCTCCCACAACCTTGCTTTTGTAAAAGAGACATTTGCTGCAATGGCAGTTCCTTCTTCTTATTGCTTGATAAGTGGGATTGCTGTGGGAAGTTGGTTATAGCGTTTCAATGATCTTTTTTTGTTGTTGGAAGTAGGCGATGCGTTGGGCTTCTCCGCTTCCTGTAATCAAAGTGGAATGCCTTCTTAAGGATTGTATCCATTCTTTTTGTATCTGGCAGATGTAAGGACTTTGAGAATCCATGGAGTTGATAGAGAAAACTCTGATGAGGCTGATTTGAAAGTCTTGCTTGCTGATGAAGCTATAGGTTGCTTCGAAGTTAATATTCGAGAGATAGATGTAAAGTTCATTGTCTTCATTGAATTTGCCTTTGACAGATAAGTATTCCAGTTCAATGAGCAATTGTTGTAATTCCTCTTTTAAGATTGCGACGTCTGTACTGGAAATCAGTCCCAACTCTGCAAAATACTTTATCTCTTTTACAAAAGAGTAGAAAATGCATGTATCCCATATGAAGTATGTTTTTCTATTCATCTTTATATTTTCACCCAGCTTCTTGTGTGCATTGATAATTTTCTCCGGTGCTTTCAGGTCAGACAAGGAATGCGGGGTTTTTATTTTTCCGTTTTGATACATCCATCGGCATAAACGGAATCTGGAAAGATAATCATAAGAGGAATAGAGAGTAAATGGAATGGTATTGGAGGCTGTATATATTTCAGAACTGTTGTCTCCTTTGGTAAAATGAATGAGTTGCAGATAGCGGTCTATAATTTCATAATAACTTTCAAAAAGATCTTGTGAATATAATAAATTCAAATCAAAAGTAACCCGGTTTGACAAGTGATTACCTATGACTTGATCGATGGAGATGCCCAGACTGGTAGATATCGTTGCTATTTCATCAAAGGTGAACGCTACTTCCCCGCGCAGTCTGCGATAAATGGCTTCTTTCCCTATACATAGGGTTTCAGTCAGGTAGTTCGCTAAATTCTGTCCTTGGGGAAGTCTTTCTTTCATCTTACGAATCAAGTCATTTACGATATAATTCTTCATCTCAATTTTCTTATTTTAGTTGGTAAATGCGTGCCCTTATTTGGAACTTGCAAATATAGAGGTTGTGAGCGAAATATTAATGCTTTGTACCATGTATAGATTGAGAATAGTCTTTCTAATTTGGAAAAAAAGAGATGCTTAAAGTTGTATATGATGAAAAAGAGCTTCAAATACTTGCAGAAATTGCGATAATGGAAACAAAAAAAGAGCAGCGTTGCGTTTACCGAAAATCGCAATTACAATGTGTTGATAACCTCTCGTTGCTGCTTGAAGAATTGAATTCGTTGCATTTCTCCGCTTTCAGATATCATCGTCGAGAACTTCTTTAGTGATTGAATCCAATCTTTTAAGCTGGAAAATATTCCTTTGTCTTGTGTAGTGATTGAATTGATGGAATATATGCGAATCATACTGATTTGTAATGAATTTGTTTGCAGGTAACTATAAGTAGCTTCGAAATTCATATTTGATATATAAATCTTTACGTCATTGCCCGTTTCGGATTTACCGCGGGTAGACAATACTTCCAACTCGTCTATTAATAGGAATAAATCTTCTTTGATTTTGTTTTTATCTTCTTCTGAAAGCAGATGGATATTGCAAAAATACTGGATATCATTGACCAGATGCTGGAAAATCATATTGTCCCAGATATAAGCAGTAGAACGAATATGTGATGTCATATGAGCAAATTCTCTTTGCATGTTCACTAACTTTTGTGGGATTTCGAGTGATTTAAAGCATTGGCAGTTTATGCTTTCATTCTGGTACATCCATTTGTAAAACCGGAACTTGGACAGACTGTCATACTTCAGCGACAGAGTCTGAGGGATGATGTTGGAGGAAGTTCCCATTTCAGAACTGGGATCGTCTTTGATTGAGTGGAAGATCTTCACGTCTTTTTCCAAAATAGAATAATAGGTTTCAAAGGGATCTTTATGGTCTACTATATTTATGTTGAATACAGCATTGTCACGAAAACTTGTACCTATAATTTGATCTAGCGATATACCTAACTTTCTGGAAACAATGCTTGCTTCCATCATCGTAAAAGGTACTTCGTTTCTCAGACGGCGGTAAATAGCCTCTTTACCTATGTAAAGAATATCCATTAAGACATTGGCAAGATTATCTTTAGGGGAAAGCTTTTCTTTTACGGCGTTAATTAATGCTGCGTTTAATTCATTTGTTATCATAATCTTTGTGTAAGTTGATGTCATTCATATAACACTTTTAAGAATGTATTTGTTTCGAAAAACGTAAAAAATCCATTGAAAGGGATGATATTGGCGGAAAACGTAATAACGTAACGAGGAATGTTCACATGTAGAAAGGCGTAAGATTGGCAATGTTTCTTTTAAGTCATAGAAATACATTAACTCTGATGTAACTTTGCCATGCTATTTAAAGATTCCTTTATCTTATTTAGAGGATAAGAAAAACGATAATTGAAATGTGTGATAAAAAACAAATAGATAATAACCCTGAAGTAATTGTAAATGGTGATATCCCTGTTATTAAAGATGTATATGATCCGTTGACGGGTTTGCGTGACGGCACTATTACACCAAATGCTCCTATTGTGGTCACTGGGGAAAATCTGTGTTTGTCCTTGCCCGAAAATATGGTTTTGGGCCTTTCTCCTGCCGAAAACAGTGAACAGCTGATTAGGATTAAGACAGTGTGTAAGCATACTGATACCCAAGTGTTGATAGTTCTTCCTGATTTGCTTCCGGGAACATATCATCCGGTGATGGAAATACGCATGGAAGGAAAAGTTTGTTCAACTTATATACTGCCGGTACTATGGACAGTGCGTGATGAAGGGAATTCCGTTTATCTTCTCCGGAGGGACCGGAGTATATTGATTTGACGGGAATATTCTTAAAATGTCACGATAAAACGTTTTTAATTTCGTGCGTTTTCTCTATATTTGCTGCATCTAAATGAAAGAGTATGGATCAGGAATCCTTTCAACTGTTTTTAGGTGCAATGAGTATAGTGGCGCTTTTAGTTTTTGTTGCACTCTATTTTGTCAAAGCCGGTTACGGAATGTTTCGTACTGCTTCGTGGGGAATTTCAATCAACAATAAGTTGGCTTGGATACTTATGGAAGCACCGGTGTTCTTTGTTATGTTCTGGCTTTGGGGTAGGAGCGGAACCGGTTTTTCTATTCCCCAATATATATTTCTTTTGTTGTTTCAATTGCATTATCTGCAACGTGCCTTTGTTTTCCCTTTCTTACTAAAAGGTAAAAGTCGGATGCCGGTTGCCATCATGCTGATGGGTATTGTATTTAATGTACTAAATGGAATGATGCAGGCTGGCGGACTGTTCTATTTTGCCCCGGATAATTTGTATGCCGGTGGCTGGACGTATCTATTGCAGTTTCATGCGTTAATAGGTCTTATTCTGTTTTTTCTCGGTATGGGTATTAATTTGCATTCCGATCATATCATCCGTCATCTTCGTAAACCGGGAGATACCAGGCACTATCTGCCTGAAAAAGGATTGTACCGCTATGTGACATCTGCTAATTATTTCGGTGAATTGATTGAGTGGGCCGGTTTTGCTGTATTGACGGCTTCTCCGGCTGCCTGGGTGTTCGTATGGTGGACATTTGCTAATCTGGTGCCGCGTGCCAATGCCATTCATAGGCGTTATCGGGAAGAGTTCGGGGCTGCTGTGGGATGCCGGAAGCGGATTATACCTTTCATTTATTAAGTGAGATATTATGGAATCTAAGCTATTTACTCCCATTACTTTGGGACCATTGACATTGAGAAACCGTACGATTCGTTCTGCTGCTTTTGAAAGTATGTGCCCGGGCAATGTTCCCTCGGATATGTTGCTCGATTACCATCGTTCGGTAGCTGCGGGTGGTGTGGGGATGACGACTGTTGCCTATGCGGCAGTAACCCAAAGCGGATTATCTTTCGACCGTCAGCTATGGATGCGCCCCGAGATTATTACGGGGTTGCGGCGTATAACGGATACAGTGCATGCCGAAGGGGCTGCTGCCGGTATTCAATTGGGGCATTGCGGGAATATGTCTCATAAAAGTATTTGTGGCTGCCTCCCCGTGGGAGCTAGTGGAGGCTTCAACCTTTACTCTCCGACTTTTGTCCGTGGGCTTCGTGCCGATGAACTTCCGGGGTTGGCTCGTGCTTATGGTCGTTCTGTGAATTTGGCCCGAGAAGCCGGTTTTGATTCGGTGGAAATACATGCAGGGCATGGTTATCTGATCAGCCAGTTTTTGTCTCCTTCAACTAATCATCGCAAGGATGAGTTTGGCGGTTCGTTGGAGAACCGGATGCGGTTTATGGATATGGTGATGGAAGAGGTGATGAAGGCTGCCGGTAACGATATGGCTGTTCTTGTGAAGATGAACATGCGTGATGGCTTTCGTGGAGGTATGGAGATAGACGAAACGATGCAGGTGGCCAAACGCTTGGAACAATCCGGTGCCCATGCGTTGGTACTGAGTGGTGGCTTTGTCAGTAAGGCTCCGATGTATGTGATGCGGGGAAAGATGCCTATTCGTTCCATGACCCATTACATGACTTGCTGGTGGTTGAAGTATGGAGTACGAATGGTTGGCAAATGGATGATCCCCAGTGTACCTTTCAAGGAAGCTTATTTTCTGGAAGATGCTTTGAAATTTCGTGCGGAACTGAAAATGCCGCTTGTTTATGTAGGAGGATTAGTTTCGCGTGCCAAGATCGATGAAGTGCTGGACAATGGCTTTGAGGCAGTGCAAATGGCGCGTGCTTTGATTAATGAACCGGATTTCGTGAACCGTATGCTTGCTGAGGAGAATGCCCGTTGTAATTGTACGCACAGTAATTATTGTATTGCGCGGATGTATTCCATAGAAATGGCTTGTCATCAACATTTGCAGGAGGAACTTCCGGCTTGTCTGAAAAAAGAAATAGAGAAATGAAACTTGCTATTATCACCGGTGCCGATGGCGGTATGGGTACAGAAATAACACGGGCTGTGGCAAAAGCAGGATATCAGGTCATTATGGCTTGTTATCATCCGCAGAAAGCCGAAGGAGTGAAAGAGACGTTGATACATGAAACCGGCAATACATGCATTGAAGTCCTGGAGCTTGATTTATCCTCTCTTTCGTCGGTTGCTTCATTTGCTGAAGCCGTTTTGAAACGTGGAGAACCGGTGGAGTTACTGATGAATAACGCCGGCACAATGGAAACAGAACGTCGTATGACTGAAGACGGATTGGAGCGGACGGTCAGTGTCAACTATGTTGGACCTTGGCTGCTTACACGTAAACTGTTACCTTTGATGAGGGAGGGTAGCCGCATTGTAAATATGGTATCTTGTACTTACGCCATCGGGTGTTTGGACTTCCCGGATTTCTTTTTTCGGGGTAGAAAGGGGAGTTTCTGGCGTATTCCGATTTATAGTAATACGAAACTGGCATTGACATTGTTTACAATAGATTTGGCTAATCGGTTGAAAAACAATGGAATTGTTGTGAATGCTGCCGATCCCGGAATTGTTTCTACCGGCATTATCCGTATGCAGATGTGGTTTGATCCTTTAACGGATATTTTTTTCCGGCCTTTCATCCGCTCTCCACGTAAGGGGGCTGCCACAGCTATCAGCTTATTACTGGATGATGATGGAGGAAAACGTACAGGAACTTTAAACGCAAATTGCCGCGTAAAGAACCTCTCAGAAAAATATACTCGGCATGTGCAGATGAAAGAACTTTGGGATAAGACGGAGCAAATTGTAGGGAGGTGGTTATAAAAGAAATGAGGATATTTGAATATCCTCATTTCTTTTGATAATATGCTGATATAAGATTGTCAGATAGACAATTCTCTTAATACAGTGACGAGTTCTTTCTTGATCGGTTTGTCATTTTTGATGGCCTTGGTGAAAGGAACATAAACCACTTCGTCGTGTTCAATGCCAATCATGACGTTGCGCTGTCCCTCCATAATGGCATCAATGGCAGCTGCGCCCAAGCGGCTGGCAAGGATACGGTCGTGAGCGGTAGGACTCCCGCCGCGTTGCAAATGGCCGAGGATTGTAACACGTACATCATATCCCGGATACTCGTTTTTAACACGTTCTGCGTAATGCATGGCACCGCCGGTCAATTCGCTCTCAGCTACCAGTACAATACTACTGTTCTTTGATTTCCGGAAACCATTCTTGATGAATTCTTCCAACTGGTCTACTTCTGTACTGAATTCCGGAATGATGGCGGCTTCTGCACCGGAAGCAATCGCACCGTTCAAGGCTAAGAACCCTGCGTCACGTCCCATAACTTCAACAAAGAATAAACGTTCGTGAGAAGTGGCTGTATCGCGAATTTTATCTACTGCATCCAAAATAGTATTCAAAGCGGTATCATAACCGATGGTTGTATCTGTTCCATAGAGGTCATTGTCAATAGTTCCCGGCAATCCGATACAAGGCACGTCAAATTCTTGTGCAAAAATGCGTGCACCCGTCAAAGAACCGTCACCACCGATGATGACTAAGGCATCGATGCCTTCTCTTTTCATGTTTTCGTAAGCTGTCTGACGTCCTTCGGGAGTCGTGAATTCTTTGCAGCGTGCTGTTTTCAGAATCGTACCACCCAACTGGATGATGTTACTCACATTCTGACTTTTGAATTCTTTGATTTCGCCGGTTACCAAACCTTTGTAACCCCTATATATACCTTTAACCTGAAGTCCGTTGTAAATAGCTGAGCGTGTCACGGCACGTATAGCCGCGTTCATTCCCGGAGCATCACCTCCCGATGTCAAGATACCAATGCACTTAACTGTTCCCATAACAATCTTTTTGTTTAGTGTTAATAATCCGGGGGCAAAGATAGTAAAAAGCTGAGGGCGTGACTAATAAATTACGTTAATTTGCAGTTCCAAAAGGATGACATTTTGTTTTTATAGTCTCGTCCGTATCGCTTTGTATATTTCTTCCATTAGCCATTTGGGGGTAGAGGTGGCTCCGCAGACCCCGATAGAATTAGCTCCGGTAAGTAGGGAATTGTCTATCTCTTCCACATTGTCTATCAGATGTGAATTAGGATTGACTTTTTTACATTCGCTGAACAGCATTTTCCCATTGGAACTTTTTTTACCGCTTACAAAGAATACCAGGTCGTGCGAGGCTGCAAACTTGCGAATATTAGGAATCCGGTTGGCTACCTGCCGGCAAATTGTGTCGTAGTATTTGAAAGTAACTTCCGGGGAAATATGCTTCTCTATATATTTCACGATGTCTTGAAATTCATCCAAAGATTTTGTAGTCTGAGAGTAGAGGCGGATATCCTTACTGAAATCCAGTTTCTTGGCTTCTTCCAGTTTTTCAATGACAATGGCTTTCCCGGTTGTTTGGCCTACCAAACCTAACACTTCGGCATGTCCGGTTTTTCCATAAATAACAATCTGTTTGTTGCCATTGTCTTCCTGGATATATTCTTGCTTGATTTTCTTTTGCAGGCGAAGTACCACCGGACATGTGGCATCAATGATTTCAATATTATTCCGCTGTGCTATGTCATAAGTCTCGGGCGGTTCTCCGTGAGCGCGCAATAATACTTTGGCATTGTGCAGGTGGTTGAACTCTTCGTGGTTGATAGTGATGAGCCCCATTGCTTTCAGGCGCTCCACTTCCCGGCTGTTGTGTACAATATCTCCAAGGCAGTATAGTGTGCCTCCCTTCGCCAATTCTTCTTCAGCTTTATTTATCGCAGTGACTACTCCGAAACAAAAACCGGAACCTTCGTCTATTTCTACTTTTGCCATAGTGCAGGTGGTTGATAATTAGGTATATGGAGTTATGAAGAAAGGGCTACACCTTTCAGGCGTTAGAGCTACACCCTTTTGTACAAAAGGTGTAGCCTTACCGAACAAAGGGTGTAGCCTTTTGTCCTTTATGCTTTGACGGTCTTGCTGAATTGTTCGGCCAACCATTCTTTTTGTTGGAGAATAGTCATGTGGCTGTTGTCCAGCAATAGAGCGTCGTCGGCTTTTCGAAGCGGGCTTACTTCCCGGTTTTGGTCAATGTAGTCGCGCTGCTTTACATTTTCCAGTATTTCATCGAAACTTGCTTCTTCTCCTTTTGCTTTTAATTCGTCATAACGACGTTGGGCCCGTATTTCGGGAGATGCTGTTACGAATATTTTCAGTTCGGCATCCGGGAAAACAGTTGTACCGATATCCCGTCCATCCATGACAATGCCTTTGCTCTTGCCCATTTCCTGTTGCTGTGCTACCATGGCGGTACGCACAAAATCCAGTGTGGCAATGGGGCTGACTCGTGAGGATACCTCCATTGTACGTATCTTGTTTTCTACATTAACTCCGTTCAGGTAAGTGTCCGGGCGTCCGGTTTCCGGGTTCAGGCGAAATGATATATGGATGTTTTCAATTTGCGTCTTTAGCTTTCCGGTGTCGATATGGTCACCTTGGAAAATTCCGTTTTCTATGCTGTACAGAGTTACAGCACGATACATAGCGCCGCTATCTATATATATATATCCTATTTCGCGGGCAAGATCCTTGGCCATAGTGCTTTTCCCACAAGAGGAAAAACCGTCGATTGCGATTGTTATTTTCTTCATGACTTTTATACTATTGTTATATGAGGCGTAATGCCTGCAAAAAGTATTTTTTGATCTTTCATCTAAAATTCTTGCCAAAGATACGGTATTTTTAAAATATCTCATTACATTTGCCGCACAAAAGCAGATAGAGGCTTTTAGAAGAATTAAAAAAACAAAAATGCAACGCCTGTTCTGTAAAAAAAAACAGCGAAGTATGAACATTCATCGGAAAAGTGCTATATTTGCCCAAAATGAGAAACACTATTAATTATATTATAGATTATGGAAGTTAAAAAATCACCAAAAGCAGACTTGGAGAATAAGAAGTCGACTTGGCTGCTCGTCGGTTATGTAATCGTGCTCGCTTTCATGTTTGTTGCGTTTGAATGGACTAAACGTGATATCAAGATTGATATGAGCCAAGCACTTACCGATGTCTTTTTTGAAGAGGAAATTATTCCTATTACGGAACAACCCGAACAAGTTACCCCACCACCCCCTGAGGCTCCTTCAATAGCCGAAACACTGACTATTGTGGAAGATGATGCCGACGTTGAGGAAACTGCAATTGTATCTTCTGAAGAATTGAATCAGGCTGTAGAAATTAAATATGTTCCTGTAGCTGTAGAAGAAGAAGAACCGGAAGAACAGACTATCTTTGAAGTTGTAGAACAAATGCCGGAATTCCCAGATGGAGGTATGGCAGGTTTGATGCAGTATTTGAGCAAGAATATCAAGTATCCTACCATTGCGCAGGAAAACGGAACTCAAGGCCGTGTTACTGTACAGTTTGTGGTTAACAAGGATGGTAGTATCGTTGATGCAAAAGTTCTGAGAGGTGTTGACCCGTACTTGGATAAAGAAGCTGTCCGTGTGATTATGGGTATGCCGAAATGGAAACCAGGTATGCAACGCGGTAAACCTGTACGCGTTAAGTACACTGTGCCTGTAATGTTTAGATTGCAGTAATAAAATAACTATAAGTGGAAGAGGCTGCCGGGATGCAGCCTCTTTTCATTATCCGCTATTCCTAATTCAATTTTACTATGTTTACAGCTTCCGAGCTTTTGGAGAAAATAAATTCTCATGTTGCAGAATTGCAGTTTACTCGTACCCCTCAAGGTTTATATGATCCCGTCACTTATGTATTGTCTATGGGTGGCAAAAGGATTCGTCCGGTATTGATGTTGATGGCTTACAATCTTTATCAGGAAGATGTCAGCCGTATATTTGCTCCTGCAACGGGTATCGAAGTATATCATAACTACACCCTTCTGCATGATGATTTAATGGATCGTGCAGATCGCCGACGAGGCAAAGAGACCGTCCATAAGGTTTGGAATGATAATACGGCCATCCTTTCGGGGGATGCGATGCTGGTACTGGCTTACCAGTTCATGGCACAATGTCCTGTAGAGCATCTGAAAGAAGTAATGGATTTGTTTAGTTTGACCGCTTTGGAGATCTGTGAGGGGCAGCAATTAGATATGGAGTTTGAACGTCGTAAAGATGTGAAAGCGGAAGAATATCTGGAAATGATTCGTTTGAAAACTTCAGTTCTCTTGGCTGTGAGCTTGAAGATTGGTGCTCTTTTAGGAGGGGCATCTTCTGAAGATGCGGATAGTCTATATGATTTCGGTATGAATTTAGGAGTTGCTTTTCAGTTGAAGGATGACTTGTTGGACGTTTATGGAGATGCTGCCGTTTTTGGGAAGAATATCGGTGGTGATATCTTGTGCAATAAGAAAACCTATATGTTGATAAAGGCTTTTGAACATGCGGATGATAACCAACTGTCTCAACTGAATGCTTGGGTGGATGCTGATGCGTTCAATCCAGCAGAAAAAATTGCAGCTGTAACCGATTTGTATAATCAGATTGGTGTCAAGGAACTCTGTGAGAAGAAGATGGCAGAATATTGTGAATGCGCAATCAAGAACCTTGATGCTGTGAAGGTGGCTGATGAAAAGAAAAAAGAACTGAAAAATCTGATGACTAACCTGATGCACCGGGAAGTGTAGTCATATTAATCTGAAAAGTAATGCCTTATAGAAGATTGCCAAATACAGATCAAGCGAGACTACGGGCACTGAAAGCAGTGGTCGTAAAAGCGGATATATATAATGTATATGATTTGGCTGTATCTTTGAAAACATTGACTGAGGCCCGGAATTTCTTGACCAAGTTTGAGGCTGCACAGGCTTATTATACGGAGTGCTTTGAACGTCAGGCACAAGCGGGACGTAAACATCAGGCTAATGTGAAGACTGCACGTCTGTATATTTCCCATTTTATCCAAGTATTGAATTTGGCAGTAATACGTTCTGAGGTACGTAAGGCGCATAAAGAATATTACGGCCTGGACACAGGCAATAACAACGTGCCCGATTTGTCAACAGAAACCGCGTTGGCCGAGTGGGGACGAAAGATCATAGATGGAGAAAACAAACGTACTTCTCAAGGAGGGATACCTATTTATAATCCTACAATAGCAAAAGTAAGGGTGCATTATGACATCTTTATGGATAGTTATGAAAAGCAGAAAAACTTGCAGGCATTGACTGCCCGTAGCTTGGATGCTTTGTCTTCAATGCGTGCGGATGCCGATGAACTGATTCTTGATATCTGGAATCAGGTTGAAAAGAAATTTGAAAAGGTAATGCCGAATGAAAAGCGTATGGACCTGTGCCGTGATTATGGTCTTGTATATTATTACCGTACCGGCGAAAAACGTAAAGAACTGATTAAAGAATGAATTTAGTTGATTCACATTCCCATCTTTTTTTAGAAGAATTTGCAGAAGATTTGCCGCAAGTTATGGACCGTGCCCGCGAGGCTGGAGTTACCCATATATTTATGCCGAATATAGACAGTACCACTATTGAATCTATGCTTCGGGTATGCCATGAATATAAAGGTTATTGTTATCCGATGATAGGACTGCATCCTACTTCTGTGAATGCAGACTATAAAAAGGAATTGGACTTTGTTGCCCGAGAGTTGGCGGCGTCGAGGGAATATGTAGCAGTAGGTGAAATAGGACTGGACCTGTATTGGGATAAAACCTTCTTAAAAGAGCAGCAAGCCGCTTTGGATAAACAGATTGAATGGGCTTTGGAATATGACCTGCCGGTAGTACTCCATTGTCGGGAAGCTTTCGACTATATATATAATGTGTTGGAACCCTATAAGAGTACTCCGTTAAAAGGAATTTTCCACAGTTTCACGGGTACACAGGAAGAAGCTTTCCGCATCATGGAGTTTCCCGGTTTTCTGATTGGGATCAATGGCGTTGTAACTTTTAAGAAGTCTACTTTACCCGAAGTTTTGAAGAGTATTCCTTTGGAGCGTGTTGTTCTGGAGACCGATTCACCCTATCTCACTCCGGTACCTAACCGGGGAAAGCGAAACGAAAGCGCATACGTGAAATATACTTCGGTGAAAGTAGCTGAAATATATCAGAAGTCTCTTGAGCAGGTGTCGGAGGTGACTTCCGAAAACGCATTAAAAGTGTTCGGAATGCTCAAATAACCTCCTAAAGATTTTAAAGTTTATTAATTTTGAGATTTTATTTAATATAAAAAGGGGAGAATGAAGCGGAACAACAAAAAAAAGAATACATTTGTAGCTGAAAACGCTTGTGGTTCGCATTTTTTTTGTAATTTGCAGCCGATTTCGGAGGAGGCGTCTATTGGAGAGATGCTCGAGTGGTTGAAGAGGCACGCCTGGAAAGCGTGTATACTCCTAAAGGGTATCCGGGGTTCGAATCCCCGTCTCTCCGCGGGACAGTGAAATGGAGATAAAAACAACAAATATATAATAAATAATTTAATTAATTAATCTTAAAAATTAGACACACAATGAAAAAGTTATTTGCAATTGTTGCTGTAATGGGAGTCTTAACATTTGGCTCAACTCAACTTGTTCAGGCTCAAGATGCTCCTGCAGCGGAACAAACAGAACAGGCTGCTCCTGCAGCTACAGGCTCTGCAGACGTTGAAGAAGGTGGTATCCACAAAGAAATTAAGACGAAGTTTATTGAAGGTACTGCATCCTTCATGAGTTTGGTAGCCATCGCATTGGTTATCGGTCTTGCATTCTGTATCGAACGTATCATTTATCTGAGTTTGGCTGAAATCAACACAAAGAAGTTTATGGCTGCTATCGAAGCTGCTTTGGAAAAAGGTGACGTTGAAGCTGCTAAAGACATCGCACGTAACACAAGAGGTCCTATTGCTTCTATCTACTATCAAGGCTTGATGAGAATTGATCAAGGTATTGATGTAGTAGAAAAATCAGTAGTATCTTACGGTGGTGTACAAGCTGGTTACTTGGAAAAAGGTTGCTCTTGGATCACATTGTTCATTGCAATGGCTCCGTCTTTGGGATTCTTGGGTACTGTAATCGGTATGGTGCAGGCATTTGATAAGATCCAACAAGTAGGTGATATCTCTCCGACGGTTGTAGCAGGTGGTATGAAGGTTGCCTTGATTACTACTATCTTCGGTTTGATCGTTGCTTTGATCCTCCAAGTATTCTATAACTACATCCTGGCTAAGATTGAAGCTTTGACTAGTGAAATGGAAGATTCTTCTATCTCACTGTTGGATATGGTTATCAAATATGACTTGAAATACAAAAAATAATCAAGATGGCTAAGTTATCATATAAAGTATCATACTACGTACTGTACGTAATGTTTGCTGCCATTTTGGTAGTATTGGGATTGTTCTACCTCGGTGGAGATGCCCAAGGCGCTGCAGTACTGACGAGCGTTGACGCAGATATGTGGCAACCGGCTCAGACAGATGCGCTGATCTATTTGATGTACGCTCTGTTGGCTGTGGCTATTATTGCTACAGTGGTTGGTGTAGTGTTCCAGTTTGGATCTGCATTGAAAGATAATCCTGGGGCAGCATTGAAGTCTTTGATCGGTTTGATTATACTGGTTGCAGTTGTTATTATTGCTTGGGCTATGGGTAGCGATGAGCCTCTCAATATCCCGGGATATGACGGTAGTGACAACGTTCCTTTCTGGTTGAAGATTACTGATATGTTCCTCTATTCAATCTACATTTTGTTTGCCGGAACAGTTTTGGCAATCATTTTCAGTAGCATTAAGAAGAAATTATCATAACTAATTGGGGCAACTCAATTTAAAGAGTAATTACAATGGCAAAAGGAAAAAGAAAAGTTCCTGATATTAACTCAAGTTCTACAGCGGATATTGCGTTCTTGTTGCTGATCTTCTTCTTGATTACAACATCTATGGACACTGACCGTGGTTTGGCAAGACGTTTGCCGCCACCGCCGGAAAAAGACCAGAAGATAGATGATGCTAAGAAGAAAGAACGTAACGTATTGCAAGTCTTCTTGAATATGAACGACCAGTTAATGTGCGGTAACGATTATATCAACGTAGATCAATTGCGAGCAAAAGCAAAAGAATTTATTGCTAACCCGTATAATGACGAAAACAAACCGGAAAAGGTTTCAAAGAACGTTCCTTTCTTCGGTACTGTACAAGTTACGGAGGGGCATGTGATTTCTTTGCGTTGTGACCGTGGTTCTTCATATAAGGCATATATGGCTGTACAGAATGAGTTGGTAGCAGCTTACAATGAGTTGCGTGACGAATTAGCTCAGGAAAAGTGGCAGAAAAATTATGCTGATCTGGACCAGGAACAACAAGATGCAATTCGTGAAATTTATTCTCAGAAGATTTCTGAGGCAGAACCTAAAAAGTACGGAGAAAAGAAGTAATGGGAAAATTTAATAAGACTGGTAAACGCGAAATGCCGGCGTTGAACACTTCTTCTCTGCCTGACCTTATCTTCACCTTGTTGTTCTTCTTCATGATTGTAACAACTATGCGTGAGGTAACATTGAAGGTTGAGTTTAAGGTTCCGCAAGCTACAGAATTGGAGAAACTTGAAAAGAAGTCTTTGGTTACGTTTATCTATGTAGGAAAACCTACTGCCGAGTTTCGTAAGAAGTTGGGTAATGAAAGCCGTATCCAGTTGAACGACAGTTATGCTGAAGTTGCTGAAATCCAAGACTACATTATTGGTGAACGTGCCAGTATGAAGGAAGAAGATCAGCCGCAGATGACAGTGTCTTTGAAAGTTGACCAAGATACGAAAATGGGTATCGTAACAGATATCAAAGAAGCTCTTCGTAAGGCTTATGCATTGAAGATTAACTATTCTGCGCAACCGCGTCAGTAAGAAGTTAATAAACTATATTAATAAAGGTCGTTTGCACTGCTGCAAACGACCTTTATTTGTTTTTATATCACTACTACTTCGCGTTGTATACTTCGCGGTAGATGTGCTCTTTTACATTATCGAAGTCTTTCTCACATTGTATATCTCCGTAGGCCATGAGCAGCATGGGGAGATAGCCGTCTCCGGCTTTGTATGGAGGTTGCTGGTAAGGTTCTTCCCATAATGAGAATCCGTGACGTTGATAGAAGTTGATACGGCGTTGGGCCATTTCCTCATTGGGTACTTCTACTTCCAAGATAATCGGATGTTCCAGAAGCTGGCACAGGTGGTTCAGTACATTCTTTCCATGTCCGCCGTTGCGCTGTGCAGGGTCAACGGCAAAATGTTCTACGTAATAGAAATGTCCGAAATCCCAGTAGGTGATGAATCCTACCGGGGTGTCGTTGTGAAAGATGATGTTGTTATGAAAATGTGCCTTGGTGTCTGTATACCTGCGCAATTCTTCCAATTCCCGGTATTCCTCCGAGGGGAAAGAAGCGGTCATCAGCTGCTCCATATAATGGTATAAAGCGGTGTCGGCGGTAGTGATACGTTGAAGTCTGATCATAAATTGTTTTCAGTTTAGTTTTTATTATTCGGTATAGAAATCAATAATTCGCTGGATGGCCCGTTGGCAAACCGGGCAGAAAGTAGGATATTGGTTGGTACGCATGCGGCAGTTATCAGCAGGGCGATATATGCCTTTGGCAGAGTAGCCGGCTCCCTCGTATACACCTACGGGATATTTTTCACTTTCAGATACAGGGGTAGGGATTGGAGTTCCTTTCACAAGCATATCTTCCCATTTGGATGCGAAGTTGATGCGGGTGCTGATATTCTGTTCCCAGGGCTCTACATCCAGTGGATAGGTGTCTGTCATTACATCATTATCATAGAAATATTCATCGGCAAGTCCGCCGAAGCTATGCCCAAATTCGTGTACAACTACAGGGCGGAACATCGGATGATGTGCGGCTGTCAACGTATAGGAATTGTATATGCCACCGCCACCGTACTCTTCTGTATTGGCAAGGATGATAATGTGTTCATAAGGTATTCCTGCCAAGGCATCATGAATGGATTTTACGCGTGAAGTGGTGAGATACCGGTCCGAATAGAATGTGCTGAAATGAGAACTGAATGCCGTACGTTTCCATTCATCCAGGCGTGGTACGCTTACTCCGCTGTCTTCCGAGGGGCTGGCTACGGCTACAATGTTGAAGCGGTTCTTCATGGAATGGAAAGGCTCGTGCGAAAGCAAACTCTCGCAGGCAATGACGGCATCCTTATAGAATGTTTCCATTTCCTGAGCGGTATATCCCTCTGCAAGAATAGCTATGTCAATGCACTTGTCCGTGTCTCCGCTTTGCAGAAGATACTTATGGGGAGTGACGTGGTCGGTTCCTTTCCGGTGTATCAAGATATCATCCGGGCGGACCACATGCTTCATGCTTGCGCGTACGTTTCTGCGCGGATCAAGAAGCGATATTTCTATTTCTGCCGGATGCAGCGGGTAGGGGAGCAGGAATGTATTTTCAAAACCCTTCGTTACGGTTTTGGCTTCGTCCGTTTCCAACCACTCCTGAAAGAGAGCAGAGAAAGACGTTTTATAGATAATGGCACCACTGTCTACATCTCTCATTGTGATTTGCCCGTTTCCCTGCAGAGGGAGTTCGGACAGATGCTGCTTTCTTCCCGCCCAGGAAGGCAAAGAAGACAATTCGTCCAGGCATATCTCTTGCTTGGCGGCATTGCCGGTAAAGATATAATCTACACGCAGGGTTTTGTCTGCAAAATAATCCGTGAAATTCTGTGCATGCAGAGACAGCGATGCAATCACGCATAATAGGAATAACGAGTACTTCTTCATAACCGTTTGTTGTTTAATTTCTTACAAAGATACTATCTTTAAGGTTCATCTGCAATTTTCTTGAAGGGTGAAGATGATTTTTGTACATACGTCTGCATACTCCTGGTGAGGTTTTATTCTTTTTTTTGCAATAAAAGTTATAAACCGTATTTTTATTGGCAAAAAAATAGCTAACTTTGCATATTGCCGTATGCAGATACGGGAAATATAATAATTCATTAATCATTAGAATTAGAAATGGGACATCATCAATTGGATACCTTAGACGAGCAGATACTGAAGCTTATTGCCGACAACGCGCGTATTCCTTTCCTTGAAGTGGCCAGAGCTTGTAATGTATCGGGAGCGGCCATCCATCAACGCATTCAAAAGTTGACAAATTTAGGCATATTGAAAGGGTCTGAATATGTTATCGACCCCGAGAAGATAGGTTATGAAACATGTGCATATATAGGCATCTACCTGAAAGACCCCGCTACTTTTGATGCTGTGACAAAGGCTCTGGAAGCTATCCCTGAAATTGTAGAATGTCATTTTACAACGGGCAAGTACGATATGTTCATCAAGCTGTATGCCCGCAATAACCACCACTTGCTGAGCATTATCCATGACAAGTTGCAGCCGTTGGGGTTGGCTCGTACGGAAACCTTGATTTCTTTCCATGAAGCCATTAAACGACAGATGCCGATAACGGTAGAAGAGGAAGAAGATTAATCTTTACCGGCGGATATAGTCAACGAATGCATAGGGGCAGGGATGTTTCTCATCGACAGAATGAGATTCCCTGCTTTTTTCTTGCCATACCGCTGCATCTACTTCGGGAAAATAGGCGTCGACTTGTGGCGCTTCCGCATCTACTTCCGTCAGGCAGAGAACATCGGCCAAGGGGAGTGCCTGGCGATATACGCTTGCGCCACCGATAATGTAGACCTGCTCGTCCGGGCGGCAACTTTCCAATGCCGCTTCCAGGGAAGAGAATACTTCTGCCCCGGGATAAGCTGCATCGCTTCGGGAAGATAGAACTACGTTGCGCCGGTTGGGCAGGGCGCCTTTGGGCAGAGATTCAAAGGTCTTTCTGCCCATGATGATGGTGTTTCCGGTGGTCAGGGCTTTGAAACGTTTCAAGTCGTTGGGCAACCAGAACAAAAGTTTGTTCTCATAGCCGATGCCCATGTGGCGGTCTACGGCAGCAATAATATTTATCATAAATCTTTCTTATACTGATACTTTTCCGGCAATATGCGGATGCGGGTTATAATCTACTAATTCAAAATCTTCAAACTTGAAGTCAAAGATGCTTTTAACCTCCGGATTGATTCTCATTTGTGGCAATGGCCTTGGTTCGCGTGAGAGCTGGAGTTTTACTTGCTCCAGATGGTTCAGATAGATATGGGCATCACCGAGGGTATGGACGAAGTCGCCGGCTTGCAGACCCGTAACTTGTGCCATCATTTGCAGGAGCAGGGCATAGGAGGCGATGTTGAAGGGGACTCCCAGGAAGATATCTGCACTGCGCTGGTAGAGTTGCAGGCTGAGTCGTCCGTTGGCCACATAGAATTGGAAGAAAGCATGGCACGGAGGCAGGTTCATATTGTCCAGGTCGCCCACGTTCCAGGCGCTGACGATGATGCGGCGGGAGTCGGGATTGTGCTTGATGGTTTCGACAGCTTCACTGATCTGGTCGATGAATCCGCCTTTATAGTCGGGCCACGAACGCCATTGGTAACCGTAGATATGCCCTAAGTCACCGTTCTCGTCGGCCCATTCGTTCCAGATACGTACACCGTTGTCCTGCAGGTATTTCACGTTGGTATCGCCTTTGAGGAACCACAGAAGTTCGTATATGATAGATTTCAAGTGAAGTTTTTTAGTTGTCAGGCAGGGGAAGCCTTCGTCCATGTTGAAGCGCATTTGATGTCCGAATACGCTGATAGTGCCGGTTCCGGTGCGGTCGCTCTTCTCTGTGCCTTCGGTCAGGACCCGGTTGAGCAAGTCTAAATATTGTTTCATTGTTATTATGCGGATAGTTTATCGCAAAGATACTGCTTTTGGGGAATACACGAAAGTTTCAAATGATAATTTCCCCCTTTAGGGAGCAGATGATTTACAGGAAAGGCGTCATCAGATTACCCACCCAGCCTACAAACTTCTTCCATGCAGAGCGCTTCTTCCAAACTTCGGGGGTCAGTAACGTACTGTTCAGCTTGTCTCTTTCAAACATTTCGTTCAGCTGGTGGGTAGTCGCGGGGTCGAAGATGAAAGCATTCGTTTCGTAGTCGTAGCGCAGGCTGCGGCTGTTGAGGTTGGCAGTGCCCACGGTGCAGAAGGTGCTGTCCACCATCATAATCTTGGAGTGATGGAAGCCGCCGTTGAAGAGATAAATCCTGGCTCCCCGTTTCATCAGCTTGTGTACGATGTAGAAAGAAGCTTCGGGAGTGAAATAAATGTCCGATACGGCAGGTATCATGATTTCTACTTCCGTACCCTTTTTCAAGGCGCTCTTTATTGCCTTGCGGATGGACTTGGTGGGGACGAAATAGGGGTTCACAATCCGTATATTCTTCTGTGCAGCCTGGATGGAAGCACTATAGGCATGGCTGATGGAGCGCGGCGTTTCGCGCGGAGTGCGGTCTACGATGGCTATTTCTTCGGCTATGCTGTCCGGAAACTGGGGGATGTCGGGGAAGTAGGCCGGTCCCCCGATGTGCTGTCCCGTTTCGCGGTTCCACATGGTGAGGAAGATGCCTTGCAGGTAACGGACGGCATCCCCTTCGAGGTGGATGTGCATGTCGTGCCATTTCCCGATTTTGGGCAGGCCGTTGATATAATAATCGGCGATGTTCATGCCGCCGGTATAACCTATTTTACCGTCTATCACTACAATCTTGCGGTGGTCGCGGTGGACGGCGTGGTTTACCCAGGGAAAGGTGATGGGGTCGAACTTCACGATCTCGATGCCACGCTCACGGATGGCTTTCAGGTGATGCTTCTTCAGAGGCTGGTTGTTGGACCAGTTGCCGAAGGCATCGAACATGGCACGCACCTCTACGCCTTCTTTCACCTTTTCGGCCAGGAGGTCGAAGAGGGCGTTGGCAATGGAGTCGTTGCGGAAGTTGAAGTACTCCAGGTGTATGTGGTGCTTGGCTTGGCGGATATTCTCGAAGAGGTCGACGAACTTGTCTCGACCGGTCATCAGCAATTTTACTTCGTTATTGTAAGTGACGGGGGCTCCCATTTGCTGCAAGTAGTCCATAACGATCGAGTCGCTTGCTACTTGTGCCCGGATATTACCAATGGAAAGGATGAATAATATGATGAATAAAACTTGTCTCAAAACTCTCTCTTCTTATTTCGTTTTACGAGGGAGCAAAGATACAATTTATCATTGAAAATGCCAACTATGCCATTGATGAAATCTTGCGATAACCGAAGTAGAGCAGCACGATGCCTGCTATTACCAGTGATTTGGGGTCGACTTCCGTTGCTCCGCTCTGAAGGGCGGTATTGAAAGTTTCGCGCAAAGTATCGAGTACCAGTTGCAAGCCGTCGAAGGCAATGAACAGGACGAGGGCGAGCGTGAAGCAGAACGTGGTCCATATCTGCGACAAGCGTTGGACGCGGTCGGGCAAGTGGCGCATGACGCGGCGGCTGAAGCCATTGTCGGCTATTTCCTGCCGGTGTTCGGCAAAGAATGAAGCGAGGAGTTTATCATCATTTTCCATCATAACCATTTTGTTTTAAGTAAGTAGCCATTTTATCTTTTGCCCGCGAGAGGTGGCTTTTTACGGTTCCCGTCGGGCATCCGGTGATGCCTGCAATCTTTTCGATGCTTTGATCTTCGAGGTAGAAGAGGGTGATGCAGGTGCGTTCCATTTCTTTCAGTGAGGCCAGGGCACGGTAGATGTCCATGTGCTGGCCTACGTCTTGTTGCAGTGTGCTGCATTGAGCGTCTACCCGATACGTGTCCAGGTCATCGGTTTCTTTCCGGCTGCGAATATAATCATAAAATACATTATAGGCAATACGATAGAGCCAGGTTGAGAAGCTGGAAAGATTCCGAAATGAGGCAAGGTTGGTATAGGCTTTGACGAAGGTATCTTGGGCCAGGTCGTCACTCAGTTCGCTGTCGCCGCAGGTCTGGTGCAGGAAGAATCGCCGCACGGGCGACTGGTACTTCTTGACCAACTGGTCGAAGGCCCTGGTGTTGTGAAACACCACGACCTGTGCGACTAACGATATGTCGTTGAGTTGACTCATTTCTTGTCTTCCTGCTTCTGACTGTAATAGATGACTAACTGGCCGAAGCCGGTAAACATGATGAGCAGTCCGATGCAGCCGATGCTGAACTGGGTGGTGATGGCCCAAAGGAAGATGAACAGTCCGATGCCGACGAAGATATTGTTGATGCCTTTGCTGCGTATATCGTTGGAGGCGGCTTCCTTGAAGAAGTTCTCGGGTAACTGCTGTCCGCGGGCCAGAGCTTGCTCGGCAAGGCGGTATTTGGCCTTCCGGTTCTTGTAGCGGAAGAAGAAGATGACGAAGATGATGAGCAGCGGCAGACCGAAGACAAATACGATGGCTGTTACGGTGATAAGAGTTTCGGAGGCTTTGTCGCCGAAGCTGAAGCTGCCCCATTCCAGTCCGCTGTCGTTGCGGTGGTGCTTACTGCTGCCGGAGCGGTTGCTGTCGGCGTCGGTTTCGTAGGTCATGATACTGAGGGTGTCGGTCATGGTCTGCCCGTTGATGACGGTGTCTTTGAGTTCTATCACTCTTTTCTTGTTTCCATGACTGTCGTTTTCAGTCACGGTTCGGTTGCCTCCTTGTACCAGTGCGCAGTACAGCATGGCAAGCATAACTCCTAAAATAATCCGTTTCATACTCTATCGTTTTTTAAGTTTTTATTTCTTTGTTTGTTAGACGTAGCTTGATATGCATAAAGTTGCAAAGAGAAGAAATTTTTTTGAGAAAAGATGCATGGAGGGAGACTTATTGTTAGTCTGATATGAAAGATACTTGTTGGCGAAGCAAGACAAGCTTTACTGCAAGATGCTGCAAACTTGTTGCAACGATGCAGCATACTTGTTGCAGTGCTACTGCAAATAGGTTTGCAATGTCGCTGCAAAAGGTTTGCAGTAGCACTGCAACTTATTTGCAGCGACGCTGCAACACGTTTGCAGTAAAACTGTGGCAGGTCTGCAGCGACAGCAATAGCAGTGGCTGATGTGAATACCTACATCAGTTATGCTGGGGGGATGCCTTCCCCTGGTGCCGAACAAAAAGTACCTTGTAGATTGATAAAAGGTCTTTTTTGTATTACCTTTGCGGACACAAAACAATTCAGAGCATGGAATTACCTGCAGCATTTACCGAGTATTCGCATACCCTCTTGGGCGTTGAAGAATATGAAAGGCTGGCTGATGCCTTGGAAAAGGAGCAACCGATTAGTATACGACTGAATGAGGATAAGTTAACCGACTCTTCGTTTAGTCTTTTTCGTACCTCTTTTAGTCCTGTCCCTTGGTCTTCTACCGGTTTCTACCTGGAGCGGCGTCCGACGTTCACCTTCGACCCCTTGTTTCATGCCGGCTGCTACTACGTGCAAGAAGCCTCGTCCATGTTCGTGGAACAAGCTCTGAAACAGTATCTCACCGACCAACCGGCCGTAATGCTCGACCTCTGTGCTGCCCCCGGCGGCAAGTCGACCCATGCCCGCAGCGTACTTCCCGCAGGCAGTCTGCTGGTTGCCAATGAAGTCATCCGCAACCGCTCGCAGATATTGGCAGAGAACCTCACGAAGTGGGGACATCCCGGCATCGTAGTTACGAACAACGATCCCGCCGACTTTTCTGCCCTCGAAGCTTTCTTCGACGTAATACTGACCGACGTCCCCTGCTCCGGCGAAGGCATGTTCCGCAAAGACCCCGTTGCCGTCAGCGAGTGGAGCCCGGAGAATGTGGACATTTGCTGGCAACGCCAGCGGCGCATCATCTCCGACATTTGGCCTTGTCTGAAGCCCGGCGGCATCCTTATATATAGTACCTGTACTTATAATACACAGGAAGACGAAGAAAACATCCGTTGGATACGTGACGAGCTTTCTGCCGAAGTGCTTCCTCTCTCCATCCCTGCCGATTGGAATATTACAGGAAACCTGTTGGCAGGCGAAGACTTCCCCGTCTACCGCTTCTTGCCGCATAAGACCCGCGGCGAAGGTTTCTTCCTTGCCGTGCTCCGCAAGCCGGGGATGAGCGACGGAAATACCAGGGCTGAGCAAGCTCTTTCTCAGGGAAGGTGTTTTGAAATGCCGGGGAAAAGGAGTGATAACCCCAGGGATAAGGGACGGAAATCCCAGGGCAAAGGAACAAAGACCCCGGGAATCTCCAAAGAGCAGTTATCGTCCCTCGGTCAATGGCTGACGGCTCCGGAGAAGTATGAGTGGTTGATCGATGCCAATCGCGTCAGCGCTTTTCCCCGTGAGTATATGTCCGAGTTGGCAGCTTTGCGTTCGTCACTTCGCATGGTGCAGGCCGGTGTAGAGGTTGCCGAACTGAAAGGCAAGGATTGGATACCTGCGCACGGCCTTGCCATGAGCAGGGCACTGCGTCCGGATGCCTTTGCCTGCGAGGACGTCAGCTACGAGCAGGCCATCGCCTACTTGCGCAAGGAGGCTGTTGCACTATCCGAGGCGGCTCCCCGCGGAGTGGTGTTACTCACTTACAAACAAATCCCCCTTGGCTTTGTCAAGAATATCGGTAACCGGGCTAATAATCTTTATCCTCAGGAGTGGCGCATCCGTAGTGGCTATTTGCCGGAGGAAGTGCTGGAACTGATGTCAATTCTATAATAATCAGACCAAAGCAGCCGAGAAATAATTCTTGTTTTATTTCCCTGCTGATGCAGTGTTTTAGTTTTTACAGCATTTATTATATAAATAATTGTAAAACTAAAACTACTGCCTATGCTAAAGAAAATGATTGCTGCTTTAAGTTTACTCAGTATCTTTGCAGCGTGCCAGAGCGACGAGGACCCCGCACCACAACCCAAACCTCGTAAAGACATCTCCCTTACACGTACCGAACAGGAAATTACGAATTTAGGAACGGATTTCGCTTTCCGCTTCTTCAATCAGGTGTGTAGAACTGAAAAGTCTAATTTGTTTATCTCACCTTTGAGTGCTACGCTCTGTCTCTCCATGATTACCAATGGAGCTGCAGGCAATACCTTAGCAGAAATGCAGACCGTCCTGGGATTCTCCGGTTATTCAATCGAAGATATGAACAGTTATAACCGGAAGCTGGTTTCGGCTCTGCTCGATCTGGATAATACTACCCGCTTGGGCATTGCCAACTCTATTTGGATAAGGCAGGGATTCAGTGTGTATGACGACTTTGTGAATGTGAATAAAAAGATGTACGATGCCCAGGTACAGGAACTGGACTTTACGTCTCCCAACGCCAAAGACATTATAAACAAGTGGTGTGCTGAGAAGACAAATAATTGTATTACGGAAGTGCTGAAGTCGATTCCGGAGAATGCACGTCTTTATTTGTTGAATGCCCTTTATTTCAAGGGAATCTGGACGAATCAGTTTAAGAAATCCAATACGGCTGCAGATCAATTTACAAATCTGGATGGAAGTAAATCGACCGTACAAATGATGAACATGTCCGAAGGACATTTCAATTATACGGAGAATGATTATTTCTCCATAGCAGAGTTCCCTTATGGCAATGAAGCTTTCAGTATGGCAGTGCTTCTGCCGGCTGAGGGGAAGTCTTTGGAAGATTGTTTGCCGCAATTGACGGATGAGCGTTGGCAGGAGTGGAACGATGATTTGTCGGGGACGACTCTGAATGTCAAGCTCCCCCGGTTTGAGTTGAAATATGATAAGGACTTGATAGACGACATGAGGGCAATGGGGATGAAGGATGCTTTCAACGGTACGGTTGCCGATTTCTCTAAAATGTCTGCTGCTGATTTGTTTGTAGGATTATTGCAGCAATTTACTTATATAAAGGTGGATGAAGAAGGTACCGAAGCAGCAGCTGTGACTGTTGGAGGAATGCTGGACGCTGCTGTTGGCCCGGGTATGTCTAAATCATTCCATGTGAATCGTCCTTTTGCTTTCCTGATAAAGGAGAAGAGTACAGGGACTATTCTCTTTATGGGTAAGATCACAAAATTATAGGTACAATCCATAAAAGGAAAGGGATCGCTCACTATCAGAGTGAACGATCTCTTTTTTTATAATTGACTTTTGTATATTTGTGCCATAGCCTTCTGATACTGATTCTCTAATTGCAGAAGGTTTGTCTTGCTCTGATAAACTACCGATATTTCCACGAAATACTCTATCATGCTGATTTGTCCGCCCATGAGTGCTTGTTTCAGCAGTGCGAGGTCTTGTTGCTGCTGGAAGGTACGTCGGTACTCTTCCATAGAGGTATGCAGGTTGCGCGCCTCTTCGTAGAGCTGCCACAGTGTGGAGCTGGCCTGCAGGGCGGCGTTCTCTTTCTGATAATCGATGTTGAGTGCCTGCGTTTTGGCAATCTTTACCTTGTTGCGGTTTTCAAATATCGGGAAGGAGAAACCTACCACGACACCGTTCATCGGATGGCCGGAATCGGTGTTCCGGCGATAACCCAGTTCCAGTTTGGGCAGCCAGCCTTGCCGGCTTGCCGAAATCTGTTGTTGGGCGGCGGCACTTGCGCCTTGCAGGGATTGCAGGGTGGGGTCGGAAGCAATGAGCTCGTCGCACACCTGCCCGAAGTCGGTGGGAAGTGGAGTAACGGGGTAATCCGTCAGCCCCAGGGCTTCGGCTGCGGGGCGGTCACCGATGGTCAGGGGTTGGTTGCCGTTCAGGGTGGTCAACTCTTTCAGCTTGTTGTCGAGGGTAGTGCGGTTCATGCGGGCTTCGGTACGCACGTTCAGCAGTTCCAGGTTGATTTTGTTTGTCTCCAGGGCGTTCGCGTCGCCGGTTTCCATGCGGCGGGCGTACATGGCGGAGAGTTCTTCGGCATTCTTCAACCGCTCGTCGAGCAGGGCTTGCTGGCGTTGCAGCATGATGATGTCCAGGCACACTTCCTTGGCCTGCAACAGTATCTGTTGGCGGAAGGCGATGGCTTGTGCGTCGAGGGCATTGGTCTTCAGGCGGTTCATCTTGCCCCGTGTGGCGTAGAGGGTGGGGAAGTCGAAACTCTGTGAGATGACCAGTTCGCCGGCCGTTTCGTCACTGTTCTTGGAGTCCCAGACGTGGGCGTAAGACAGGGTAGGGTCGGGCAGGTTATTGTCCGTCTTGTTTTCCAGCTTCTGCGAGGAGATGAGGTGGATGTTGGCTTGCAACTCCTTGTTGTTGGCCTCTATCTGTTGGAGGACGGCGTCGATGCCGCCGGTTTGTGCACGCATCCCCACAAAAGTGAGGACGGCGGCACTGAATATCATAAATCGTTTATTCATTATCTGACGTTTTAGGTTGTTTATTACGGTGCATCATCAGGTAAACAATCGGAATGATGAAACCGTTCAGGAACGTGGATGTTAAAAGTCCGCCCAGAATCACCTTTGCCATCGGGCTCTGTATCTCGTTGCCGGGCAAGTCACCGCTCAATGCAAGCGGGATAAGTGCCAGCGCACTGGACAGGGCTGTCATCAGAATCGGGTTCAAGCGATCCAGCGAACCACGGATTACGCTGTCGCGGACACTGTAACCTTCTTCTTCCTGCAGATGGTTGTAGTGGCTGATGAGCAGCATTCCGTTTCGGGTGGCGATACCGAACAAAGAGATAAAGCCGATGATGGCCGGAATGCTGACTTCACCCGTAGTGATAAGCAGGGCAAACACGCCACCAATCAATGCCAGCGGTAGGTTGATGAGGATGATGGCGCTCTCCTTCACACTGCGGAACTCGTGATAGAGCAGCAAGAAGATGACTACGATGGACATGAACGAAGTCAGCGCCAGCGTGCGGCTGGCTGCCTGCTCGCTTTCGAACTGGCCGCCATATTCCAGATGATATCCTTCCGGCAGCTTTATCTGCTTGTCCACGCGGTCTTGTATGTCGTTCACCACACTTCGCAAGTCGCGGTCGGCCACATTTGCCGAGATCACAATCTTACGTTTCACGTTCTCGCGGCTGATGGTATTCGGACCCATGGCCGAACGGACTTCCGCTACATAGTTCAGTGGAATCTTTTGTCCGTCGCCTGCGTCAATCATCAGGTTGCGGATTTTCTCCATCTCATCGCGCAGATCGTCTTTGACGCGTACGGTGAGGTCGAAACTCTTTCCTTTTTCATAAACCTGCGAAACGGCTTCGCCCGCCAGGCAAACGTTGACGAACTCCGAGAATTCCGGCAGTGAGATGCCGTATCGAGCCAGCATTTCCCGTTTGGGCGAGATGATGAGCTGTGGGCGTTCTATCTGCTGCTCTACGTTCAAGTCGGCAATGCCGGGGATGCCCTGGATGGCACTCTTGATTTCGTTACCCAGGGTAAACATGCGGTTCAGGTCGTCACCGAACAACTTGATGGCGATATTGGCCTTTGTACCGCTCAGCATGGCGTCGATGCGGTGGCTGATGGGCTGTCCTATTTCGACATTGGCGCCCACGATGGTGCCCAACTTCTGGCGCACGTCGGCTACAAGTTCACTGCGCGAACGGTCTTTCAACTCAAACGGAGCTTCAATCTCGGAAACGTTTACGCCCAAGGCATGCTCGTCCAGTTCGGCGCGTCCCGTTTTACGGGCCACGGTCTGTATCTCGGGAATAGAGAGCAGAAGTTCTTCGGCACGATGTCCCATCTTGTCACTTTCTTCGAGCGAGATACCCGGCAGTGAAGAGATATTGATGGTGAACGAACCTTCGTTGAAAGGCGGCAGGAACGAACGTCCCAGGGTGAAGAAGCAAGCCAGTGCTACCACAAACAGGGCGATAGTGCCACCGAGTACACTCTTCTTATGTTCCAGGACGAAGGTCAGCGCCGAACCGTACCATTGCTTCATCTTGCGTGCTACAAAAGAGTCGCCGGTAGCGTTTTTCTCCTCTTTGGCTTTTTCTTTGCCCAGCAAGTAGGAGCAGAGCACCGGTGTCACTGTCAGTGCCACCACGGTAGAGGCTGCCAATGCTACAATAAATGCGATGCCCAGTGGTACCAGCATCCGGCCTTCCATGCCGCTCAGGAAGAACAACGGCACAAAACTCACCACAATTATCAGCGTAGAGTTAAGGATAGGCATACGTACCTCTTTGGAAGCGTTGAACACTACTTCCAGGACAGAGAGGCGCTCTTCGACAGGCTTCTGCCGGTTTTCGCGCAACCGTTTGTAGACGTTCTCCACATCCACAATGGCATCGTCCACCAGCGATCCGATGGCAATGGCCATACCTCCCAGGCTCATTGTGTTTATCGTGAAACCCATGTAGTGCAGGGCAAGGATGGAAGTTATCAAAGACAACGGTAGCGTTACCAGTGAAATGACGGTAGTACGCACGTTGGCAAGGAACAGGAACAGTACGATGACAACGAATATACCTCCTTCCAACAACGACTTCTGTACATTTCCGATAGAGCTTTCGATGAAGCGGCTTTGGCGGAAGATGTCCGTAGATACCTTTACGTCGGGGGGAAGATTCTTTTGAAGATCTTTCAGCGAAGCTTCCAGCTTGTCGGTCAGTTCCAGCGTACTGGTTGCAGGCTGCTTGGTGACGGTCATCAATACGGCAGGTTTACCACGTTCCGAGGCAGTGCCCAGTTTGGGAAGCTTGGCTCCGATTCTGACGTCGGCGATATCTTCCAGCAGGATAGGAGCGGAGGATGTTCCGTTGCTGCGTACCACAGCTTTGGCCACTTGCTCTATCTGGTCGGTAGAGAGTACTCCGCGCACGATGTACTCGTTGCCATATTCATAAAGCACGCCGCCGTTCGCATTCAGATTCATTTCGCGTGTGGCGTTCATTACTTCGCTCAGCGTCACGCTGTAGTGGCGCATCCGTTCAGGGTCCAGTTGTATCTGGTATTCCTTGATGTCTCCACCCAGTACGGCCACTTGTGCTACGCCGCCGGTAGAGAGTAACCGCGGACGTATCGTCCAGTCGGCAATGGTGCGCAGGTCCAACATGGAAGTCGAGTCTGCTGTCAGTCCTATAATCAGCATCTCGCCCAGGATGGACGATTGGGGTCCCAACGTCGGCTTGCCTACATTGGCGGGCAGCGATTCGCCGACTACCGCCAGCTTTTCGCTGACGATTTGCCGCGCCAGGTATATGTCCGTGTCCCAGTCGAATTCAACCCATACCACGGAGAATCCGTTGGTAGAGGACGAACGTACGCGACGTACTCCCGTTGCGCCGTTGACAGCTGTCTCTACGGGAAAGGTGACAAGCTGCTCCACTTCCTCGGCTGCCATGCCGTTGGCTTCGGTCATGATGACTACCGTCGGCGCATTGAGGTCGGGGAATACATCCACTTCCGTATGCATGGCGGTGTATGTACCGCCAATCAGCAGCAACAGCGATGCCACCAGTACCAGGATACGGTTGTGGAGAGAAAAATGTATGATTTTGTTTAACATTGAATTAAAGTGTTAGAGTGTTAATGTGATAATGTTATAGAGCGATATCACTCTATAACTTTATCACCTTATCACTAAATTAATGTTCATGACTATGTGCCGGAATCGCATTTGTAGCCGATGCCAACTTCACTTGGTAGGTTCCTTGGGTTACGACGCGGTCACCTGCTTTTATGCCGGAAAGTATCTGTACGCTTTCACCGTTATCCGCGCCGAGGGTGACAAGTTGCTTCTTGTAACCTTCTTCGTCCAGTTGCAGGTAAGCGAAGAAACTGCCTTGCTCCTCAGTCAGTGCCGTGTGCGGCAGGGATATCACACCTTCCATCGGTGTGGAGAGCAGGAATATTTCTACAAATGCACCGGGAATGATGTCTCCCTTGTTATCGAACTCGAAAGTGACGGGCACATAGTAGCCGTTCTCGCCCGAAGCTTTTCCATAAGAAAGCATACGGCCATCCAATTCTTTCAGTGTATATACCTTATTATTATAAGGAGTACTGAAATTGGCCGAACCGATACTACTCAGATACGGATAATACTTCTCCGATACATCGGCACGCAGAAACAGTTTCCGGTTTTGGGTGACGCTGACCAGTGGTTGTCCTACTGCTACATAATCCCCCTCTTTCACCAGCAGGTTTTTTACATATCCGCTGATGGGCGAGACAACAGCCTGCCCGCTGGCAGAATGATTCTTGGCAACTGCCTCATAACTGATGCGGGCATTCTCGTAAACCTGTTCGGCTTGTGCAAACTCTTTTTCCGATACAATCTTGTTTCCTACAAGCGCTTTCATGCGTTCGTATTCTTTCTTGGAAACTTCGTAGGCAATGCGCGCTCTTTGTACCGGGTCGCCGTCTGCCATGTTCTTGGAAGAAAGAATTACCAAGGGAGTTCCTTTGCTTACGCTCATGCCTTCGATGACCTTGCCTTTGAATGAAACGACACCTGCCACTGTAGCTACGGCTACGCTTTCGTCTCCTTGTGCCGCCAGTACCTGCCCGCTGGTTTTGATAACCTGGTGGAAGATACCGGGTTCAACTGTGCTGACTTTCACGCCGGCAGCTTGTGCCTTGGCGGGAGGAAAAATGATTTCATCGCTTCCGCCGTCACTGTGACTGTCTTCTCCTTCGTGCTCATGGCTATGGCCTTCGTGTTCGTGGTCATGCCCTTCGTGGCTGTGCTCTTCTGTTTCGTGATTATGTCCTTCGTGATTTTCTCCGGACTTGCTGTTGCAGGAACCCAATAGGAATAATCCTAAAGCTCCCATGAAAATAACTTTTCTCATGATGATATTTTGTTCTTACTTTTAAATTTGAATACAAAGTTAGGAAATGGGAATTGCAGTTTGGTTGCATACATTCCCATCCGGATGAAACCTGTTTCCGGCGGTATGCCGATGCAGGATTAAGCAAGAACAAAAGGAGGGGCGCGAAGTCCCGTGGCACGTGTGATAAACGTGCCGTGCAGAGATTCTAAATAGACACAATCCTGCCTGTTTATATCGAATTCGGGCAAGATGAGTAATTTGGAAAGAGGCTCAAAGAGTAAAGTAACTACCCACGGAGTGTCCGGATGTAACCAGACATCGTTCGAAGTGGGCGTTTGCTGGAAGAAGTGCGTGGTCATGCATCCGGTGTCACAGCAACAATGGTCACCTCCGTTGCTATGCTGATGTCCGCAGCAACTGGTAGTGACATCATTCTTCATGCAAATCAGTCCGTCGGCATGATGATGATGGGGAATGACGGGTATCACCAGCATTATTAAGCTGATGAAAAACAGGAAAAGTGTTATGTACTGTCTTTTTTTCATTCCTCTATCTCTGAATGGACGCAAAGATAGAGGTTAATAGCTTAATTACCAAACACAAAATGCTAAAAAGAATTGAATAATTCATTCAAACCTTCGTTCATGCTGGGATGAGTGAAGATAAAATCTCGCAGGAAACTGTAATGTTGTCCCGTTTTCATGGCCAGTGCCACTGTATTGATTACTTCCGGAGCATCGATACAAAGCAGTGTACAGCCGACGATGCGTCCGGTGTGCGAATTGATTACTGCTTTGAGCATGCCGTCCATGTTGTGCTGCGTGCGGGCACGCGGAACCACGGCTGCCGGAATGCGTGCTACTTGCACGGGGTAACCTTGCTTCACGGCTTCCTCTTCCGTCAGTCCGATATGCGCCAGCGGTGGGTCGGTAAAGATGGCAAAAGGTATCGGATGCCGGTCGTTCAGACTTCGCTTCTTATCTCCGAACAGCTGGTTGCGGATGATGCGGAAATCGTCGATGGACAGGTAGTCGAACTGTTCGCACCCCCGGACATCTCCCAATGCCCAGATATGTGGAGTTGTGGTTTGGAGATATTCGTTGACAACGACGGCTCCCTGTCCGTTTACCAATACCCCGGCTTTGGATAGATTCAATGCATCGATCATAGGTTTACGTCCGGTAGCCAATAGCAGTGCATCTCCTTTCAGATAATAGGGAGTGCCATCCGTGCTGTCCGTATAGGTCAGGGTGATTCCGCCGGCGGTGTCATGTACCGACTGGATACGGGCATTCTGTCTGATATGGATATTTTTCCGTTCCAATGCTTCGAGCATGGATGCGGCGATGTCACGGTCTACTTTGGGTAGAAAGCGGTTTCCGGCTTCCAGCAGGGTGACCTGACTTCCGAAGCCCGCATACATGGTTGCAAATTCCAGCCCGATGGCGCCTCCGCCGATAATGAGTAATTCGGCAGGCAGCTTGTCCAGGCTTAGCAAAGTCTCGCTGGTATATACATACTTGCTGTTCTTAATTCCGTCTATGGCAGGCAGAACGGGGGTGGAACCGGTATTGATGAATATCTCTTTTCCTTTCAGAACAATTTCTTCCTTATCGGAAGTCACTTTGATTGTATCTTTCGACAGGAAAGAAGCTGTTCCGTCATAGAGGGTTATATTAGGGTTGTTTTTTACATTTTCATAATTCTTTTCACGTAGGAAAGCCACCAGTTTGTCTTTCCGGCCGACGGCTTGTGCATAGAGCTTGGACTGATTTGGGTAATCGTTGTAGAATCGTTGTTCGGCATACTCGGATTCATGAATCAAGGCTTTGGTAGGAATACAGCCTACGTTGACACACGTCCCTCCGTACATGTGGGGAGAACGTTCCGCAATGGCTACTTTCCAATTGCGCTCGGCCAGTTCGGTGGCAAGTTTCTTGCCGCCTTTGCCGAATCCTATAATAAGGGCATCATATTGTTTCATATTCTTTCTCGTTATTAAACGGTTAATGAAATGAAACAATATGAATTAACAATTTGTTCGGCAGGAGAGTTAAGGAATGTTTACCGTTCCAGTTCGCGAAGCGAGTCCATCTTCTTCTTTTCCAGAAATTCATAGATACCACTCAGATGTTCTTTCACCTGCTTGTTTCCGAATTCATAAACCTTGGTTACCAGCCCGTCCAGGAAGTCGCGGTCGTGACTGACGAGGATCAGCGTGCCGTCGAAATCCATGAGCGCCTGCTTCAGGATATCTTTGGTTTTCATGTCCAGGTGGTTGGTGGGCTCATCCAGTATCAGCAGGTTTACCGGTTCGAGTAGCAACTTTATCATGGCAAGGCGCGTACGCTCTCCTCCGGACAGCACTTTTACTTTCTTCATAGATTCTTCCGGACCGCCAAACATGAAAGCGCCCAGCAGATCGCGTATCTTGTTACGGATTTCTCCTTTGGCAACGTCGTCGATGGTTTGGAACACCGTCAGGTTCTCGTCCAGCAGGGAAGCCTGGTTTTGTGCAAAGTAGCCTATCTGTACGTTGTGTCCTATGGTGAGAGTTCCTTCATGCTCTATCTCCTTCATAATGCACTTCACCAGGGTAGACTTACCTTCGCCGTTTTTGCCTACGAAGGCCACCTTGTCACCTCTCTCTATAGTGAGGTTGGCATTCTTGAACACGACGTGGTCACCGTAGCTCTTTCCTACGCTTTCCATAATGACGGGATAATTGCCCGAACGGGGGGAGGGTGGGAATTTCAGCCGCAGTGCTGAGGTATCTTCTTCGTCTACTTCCAGTATCTCCAACTTCTCCAGCATCTTTACGCGGCTCTGCACCTGCAGGGTTTTGGAGTAAGTACCTTTAAATCGCTCTATGAACTCTTTGGTTTCGGCTATGAACTTCTGTTGTTCCTCGTAAGCCTTCTGCTGCTGTTCACGGCGCTCTTTGCGGAGTTCCAGATATTTGGAGTAGTTTACTTTGTAATCGTAAATCCGTCCCATGGTTACTTCGATGGTGCGGGTGGTAATGTTGTCCACGAACTTGCGGTCGTGGCTGATGACGATAACGGCCTTACCATTATTAATAAGGAAATCTTCCAGCCATTGGATGGACTCGATGTCGAGATGGTTGGTAGGCTCGTCCAGTAGCAGTACATCCGGCTTTTGTAACAACAGCTTGGCAAGCTCGATGCGCATGCGCCATCCGCCACTGAAATCACTGGTTTGGCGGCCAAAGTCGTCACGCGTAAATCCCAGGCCGAGTAATGCCTTCTCTACATCTTCCTCATAGTTTGTTGCATCAATGGCGTAGAACTTCTCGCTCAATGCCGAAACGTTCTCGATAAGTTCCATGTAGCTGTCACTTTCGTAGTCGGTGCGTGTTTCCAGTTCTTTGTTGAGGCGTTCTATCTCGGCTTCCATCTCGTGCAGGTGGGCAAATGCCTGTGCTGCTTCCTGGAATACGGTACGTCCGTCTTCCGTCATCAAGTGTTGCGGCAGATAGGCTATGACGCAGTCTTTGGGAGCTGAAATCCTGCCGCGGGTAGGCTGCCTGGCACCTGCCAGTATCTTTAGCAAAGTACTTTTTCCCGCGCCGTTTTTTCCCATTAGGGCGATGCGGTCTTTTTCGTTGATGACAAAGGATATATCACTAAATAAGGTAGTGCCGCCAAACTCTACGGCCAGTCCGTCTATAGAAATCATTGTGTATTATTTAAATTGAGGCGCAAAGATAACATAATTATATTATTTTTTATATCTTTGCCTCGTACAAACAAAATGCGTAAGTCATGGAAACTGAAAAATTGTCAGAGGATTATCGCCCGCTAATATTGGTTGCGGAGGATGATGAAAGTAATTTTAAGTTGATTAAAGCTATTATCGGCAAGAAATGTGATATATTATGGGCGAAGAACGGTGAAGAAATGGTTGCTTTGTTCAAGGAGAACCGTGATAAGGCGGAAGCCATCTTGATGGACATAAAAATGCCTATTATGAATGGTTTGGATGCTACGGTAATTATACGCCAGGATAATGGGACGTTGCCCATTATTATGCAGACGGCCTATGCATTTACTACCGATCGTGAGAAAGCTATGGAGTGCGGAGCATCGGAGGTATTGGTGAAACCGATTACATTGAGTGCTTTGCGTACCTGCTTAAGCAGATATCTGCCAAAATTGGTGTGGTAGATTGAGAATAGCGTACATTATAAAATGAGGGGATGATAAAACGATTGTTTTACCATCCCCTTATTTTATTGTATGTCTGTCTGTTGCTTCCTTTCCTCCATTTTCTTCTTTACGAACTCAATCTTCAGATTGGCTTCTTCCATGTTCTTTTTTATCTCTGTTATGGACGAGAGTAGCTGTGCCAATTCGTAGACACTTGCAAGTGCCTGGCGATCGGCGGGAGTCATATTGGTGGAGTAGGGGCGTTCTCCCTGATAGTCCACTTTGATATTCTTGTCTTTGTTCAGATAAAGGAAGCCCATGACGTTGCCGTCTTCACCCATCTTGAAATCCGCCTTTTCTATCTTCTCACCAAGGTCAGTGGTTTCGTAGCTGTCTTTGGCGGCAGGCGTTTCAGCAAAGCTGCCATCGGGGGCAGTGACTTTGACGGCTACATGATGGATGTTGTGAGAACCGCAGTAAATGGAAGTCATACTCATCACACCGTTTTCATCTACCTGGAAGCGGAGGAAGGAGCGGTGTAGATTCTTTTCTATCACTTGTGAGGGATGCAGGTAGTTACCGATTGTTTGATACTCGGCATCTTTCTCGAAAGTATATTTACCTTTAATGGCGTCAAATTCCTGCTGTTTCGCCTGGAGCATGCTGTCAAGGTAGACCAGGCTCTTTTGCTGCTCTTCAAGTTCCACTTCCTGCATCAGTCCGATGCCTGCACGGCGGGTTTCAAAGGCTTTGGGATAGAGAATCTTGATGCTGTCGATCAGTATTTTGGCTTCGCTGTAATTGCCCTGTTCAAAAGCTTGGCGGGCAGCCTGCAACTTTTCACCGGCTTTCTTCTCTACGTCATCGCAGGAGAAGAGCGTGCAACAGAGGCACGCAAGGAGTATTACTTTCTTCATAATTGTTGTTCTTTTATTAGTGAGGACAAAAATAGAAATAATATCTGTATCTTTGCAGCTCGAAAATGATTTATTGACAAATGATAGAGTTGACGCCAGAAGAACTGAAACAACATTTTAGTGACGATATATTCAAACGGATATCCGAAACTGCTGATGAATTGGGATTGGAATGCTATGTAGTTGGCGGATATGTACGCGATATTTTCCTGCAACGTCCCTCCAAGGATATTGATGTGGTGGTGGTGGGCAGCGGCATTGCAATGGCCGAAGCATTGGGCAAGCGCCTGGGGCGTGGTGCACACGTATCCGTCTTTAAGAACTTTGGTACGGCACAATTGAAGTATCACGGTACGGAGGTGGAATTTGTAGGTGCACGGAAAGAATCCTATACGCACGATTCCCGCAAGCCGATCGTGGAAGACGGCACATTGGAAGATGACCAGAACCGTCGCGACTTTACCATCAATGCATTGGCCGTTTGCCTGAACCAGACACGTTATGGTGAGTTGGTAGACCCGTTCGGAGGTATGGAGGACTTGAAAGAGAAGACTATCCGTACTCCGCTCGACCCTGATATCACGTTCAGCGACGACCCTTTGCGCATGATGCGCTGCATCCGATTTGCTACCCAGCTGAACTTTTACATAGACGATGTAACCTTTGATTCCTTGTGTCGCAATAAAGAGCGTATTTCCATTATTTCCAAAGAGCGCATTGCCGACGAGTTGAACAAAATACTTCTTTCACCGGTACCTTCCAAAGGATTTATTGATTTGGACCGTTCCGGGTTGTTGGAACTGATCTTCCCCGAACTGGTTGCTTTGCAGGGAGTAGAAACCCGTAACGGACGGGCACACAAGGATAATTTCTATCATACCCTCGAGGTGCTTGATAATATAAGTAAGAAGACCGATAACCTTTGGTTACGCTGGGCAGCTCTTCTGCACGATATAGCCAAGCCCGTAACCAAACGTTGGGAACCCCGTGCCGGTTGGACTTTCCACAATCATAACTTTATCGGCGAGAAGATGGTACCCGATATCTTCCGTAGGATGAAGTTGCCCATGAACGAAAAGATGAAATATGTGCAAAAGCTGGTCAGCCTGCACATGCGTCCTATCGTCATAGCCGATGATGTTGTTACCGATTCGGCTGTCCGTCGTCTTTTGTTTGAAGCAGGCGATGACATTGATGACCTGATGACTTTATGCGAAGCCGACATCACCTCCAAGAATACGGAACGCAAGAAGCGCTTTCTGAATAACTTCCAGCTGGTACGCCAGAAGTTGAAAGATCTGGAAGAGCGTGACCGCATCCGCAATTTCCAGCCTCCGGTCAGTGGTGAGGAGATTATGAAAACTTTCGGCTTGTCTCCCTGTCAGCAGGTTGGTACTTTGAAAAGTGCTATTAAAGATGCAATTCTGGATGGCGTTATTCCCAATGAATACGAAGCCGCCCGTGCATTTATGTTGCAACGGGCGGAGAAAATGGGGCTGAAAAAAGTAATAGAGTGATAAGGTGATAATAGTGTTATCACTCTATTACCTTAATCCCAAATCCCTTTCAGAAAGTCCTCCAATTTAGCGTCACCGGCTAACCCCAGTCTTTTACGCATCCGGCTGCGGGCCTTGTTTACTCCAATTCTGGAAATACCCAATGTGAGACCAATCTCGTCACTGCTTAATTCCAGAATAACAAGCATGGCAATCAGCTCGTCTGTACGGGTAATATCCGGGCTTAACCGGTGTAGGGCAGGAATATAATTGGGATAGAAGGCGGTGAAGCTACGGCGGAACTCAGCTTCTTTGTCGGAATTGAAAATTTGGGTGCTGATTTTCATCCGAAGGTCGGTAACAACTTTCTGTTTCGACACGGCATCCAATCGTGAAGACACTTCGTTGAGCTGGCTGGATGTCGTGTGAAGCTCTTGTGTCAATGAAGCATTATGCTGGCTTAACTCTTGTTTTGCCTTGAACAATGCCTCGTTGCTTTGACGCAATTCTTCCTGCATTTCCAGCAAGGATTCGTTTTTCTCTTTCAGTTCCTGTTGTGCCTGGAGTAACCCGCTGATTTGTGAGAGGCGTGCGTTACTGATCTGACGAAGGAATTGCTGGCGCTGACGCATATACATCCCCCCAACGAGAAGGATGGCAAACAGCAGTCCGACCAATAGCCAGGTAAAAATTAGCGTCCGTTGCTTCAAAGACACCTCGGCGGCAAGAACAAGGTTCTCATGTTCCTTGCGTCCTGTTTCGTAACGGATATTGGCTCCGATAGCAGCATTGGCACGTGCCTGATGCCGCAGGCTGTCGCTTGTTTCAGTATATAAGGAGTATATAGATGAAATCCGGTCCGGCATTCCTGTTTGGATGTAGGCACGTATCAATTCATCGCCGACGGAAATGATCCCTTCCGGAAAACGGGACGTTTGAAAATTCCGAAAACTCCGCTCCAACTGTTCCACTCCTTCTTGTTCGTGTCCCGGCGTTCGCAGCAATGCCATGCCATAGTAAGCATACAAATTGTTCTGGGCAACCGGGTCTATATCGGTGGTATCTTTTAGCAAACGGCAACATTCATCCAGTTGTCCGGCTATGGAGTCTGGGTAGGCGGCATAATAATATTCCAACCGGTTGATGCGTAATAAAAGATTGAAGTAATTTTCCGCGCTTTTCGGAGTAGCTTTGATAGCTTCCTGGATATAAAACAGCGCAGAATCCTTCTTCCCGGCATTGCTGAAGCAGGCGGCACGCAGACGGTACACCTCTTCCAGCGTCCAGTTATCCAGCTTCTTGGATACTTCCACGGCAAGGGTATTGGCTTCTATGGCTTTATCATATAGTTCAAGGGTAGTATATACCCGGCTAAGGTCGTTGTAACATTCTATCAACCCGTCCCCCGGAGTCCCCGGACGGGCTGTGTACCAGTCTATCGCTTCCTGAATGGCGGTTATTGCCTTCTCGGGTTCTCCGTTTTTCCAGTAGAGGTAACCCATGTAGTCATATATTTCACCTTCATTGCCTACTTTGCCTTCCGCTTTCCGGCACGATTCTACCGCATGTTCCATCAGTTGCATGGGTGTTTTAGTGTCAATACTGCAAAACTCCAGAGAATATGCCATAATATGCCATGTCCGGGCATCTCTCCGTGGATCGTCCGTAGGGGGAAGTGAAAGAAAAAGGTGTCCGATACTGTCTACCTGCTTCATCCGGTTTTGAGCCAGGTAGAACTTGCAGGAGTGGGCAAGCAGTTCCGGGCGAAGCACCTGGGTATAGTAAGGGTGGCTACTGTTCAGCAGGCTGTCAGTCAGAAATTCGCTGCCGTCCACTTTGTCTTGATACATCAGGGCATTATAATAATAGGACAGCACCCAGCCCATCAGGAAGTTCATATTTTTGCCCCTTTTGGGATGTTCCGGCATAGCACGCAAAACGGAGGCATACAGTTGCTCTATTTCCTGGTATCTCTTTTCTTTAAGTAAGGTGGTATATTGGTCGGTACAATACCATAAGCACGAGTCTGCATCCTGTGAAAGCCATTCACGGATATCACTCCGGTTAATCGGTTGGGACGACTTGTGGCATCCGGTTAATGCCACATAGAGAAAGAAACAAAATATATATAATAAGGTGTGTTTGTTTATCATTGTACAATCGGAATAATATTAAATGATTAAAGATACATAATTTCTCTAATCTCCTTGCAAAACAAGGGAGAAAAGGTGCTTTTTTAAGAAATAATTGACGGTTTTCGTTTTTGGGTATCGAATTGTCCATCGGCTTTTTCTCCCTTACTGCTCGTAAGTTAGTATTTTCGTACCGTCCGGTGAAAACAATTGCCGTGCTGCTTTGATAAATAAACGGCATTCGTTATCTTTGTACGCATTCTGCTTTTTAGGGCGGAATGAGACATGTGACAACGGAAGCGTTTAAAAATACCAATCTCCATAAATCAAACTTCGCAACTTTGATTCAGTGTTGTTGGAGATGGTAGCAACAAACGCTCACGTCCTTTTGTTATATACCTACTTATTGCAAACCCTTCCGGGTATGCTACGTAGTAGCCTATATACAACAAATGGCGTGAGTGCTGTTGCTTTATCTAACAACACGGGTATTGCGAAGACCTGATTTATGGATAAAGTTAACAGTGGCTCACGCCTTTCTTGTGTTTAGGCGCGATAAAACGTAGTGTAAAATGAATATGATGATTTTATGAACCTGATTATTCCCGGATGGGAATCCGTTTTGCAGATGTTGATACCGATGTGTACCGTTATCTGCATGGCGGGAGCGATTTTACTTCTTCTTAATGCAGAAGGCAGTCGCTCCAAGCGTTTGCTTGCGTATGTCATGCTGGCTTGGGGAATAGCTTATGTAATCCGCATCTTTGGTATTTTACTCGGCTTTATGGGAACGATGGAGAGTAGCGTCCTTGACCCTTTTGTCTTGATAGCCGGTAATCTTTATGCTATCATTACCCTTTTCTATCCTCTTGAAGTCGTCCGCCCCGGCTGGCTCAACCCGAAACGCTGTTTGCTGGTCATGTCTCCTTATCTGGTGATTGTAGCTTTATATTTTGTGATTATGTATCTGCTCGGCGAAACTCCTGTCTGTCTGGATCATTGGGATACCCTTCTTATAAATATGGGACAATTCAATGTCTGGTACAGATTAGTTATCGCTTTTTCCGTGTTTGCATATATCGCTTATCTGATTCTGATTGTCTATCGCTATGAGGTTTCATACCAGCAATGGTGTGATGCAAACTATGCTTCGACCGAAGGCATGGAAATATCCTGGTTGCGGTTTTATGGTTTAGGGACGATGTTTATCATGTTCGCTTTCTGCTGGATATTGCTGGACGGCAATACCTATTGCTATGTAGTACATAATATCATAGTCCAACTGTTTTTCGGTTTCATCTTTTACAAAGGCTTCTTCCATGAAAACCCGTATCCGGAAAACTTCTTCCGCCATACCATGAATGAAGAAGAAGCCCGGAAAAATGAAGAAGTGGAAGAACTGCCGCCTCTTTTAACCGTGGATAATGTGGAACAACAGGAAAAGAGTATGAATGAAACGGTATTTCTTGTAAAACTGCCCGAATACAAAACAAAAGTACAGCAATGGATGGAAGAAACAAAACCTTATTTGCGTAAGGATTTCAAATTGATGGATGTTGCAGGGGTGCTTCCGTTGAACCGGACTTACCTTTCACAGATATTCAATGAAGGCTGGGGAGAAAGTTTCAGCGATGTGGTACGCAGCTACCGCATCCATTATGCCGAAGAACTGCTGCGGAATCATTCGGAACTTACAGTCAACCAGGTTGCTCTGAAATCCGGCTTCACTTCACCTTCGGCATTGCACCGGGCTTTTGCACAATATCACGATGGAATTACACCTAAACAATACCGTGAAAAAGAGAATTCAGGATAAAATTGCCCTCAATTCCGCATGAATACTAAGATTTTGATAAAATGACAATATGGTTTTGACGAATTGCAAATTAAGGATATATAGCTTTGCAAAATAGAATAAACAACGATAGTTAAGAACAAAATAAATACATGTATTGATGAATAAAAAAATCATTAGTTGCCTGATAATAGGCTTCATTCTTTGTTCCTCACTGAATGCACAAACGACGCAGGAAGGAAATAAAGGTACTGCCTCCGACAGTACATTCGTTTTCCATTACCCGCCTTGCATACAAATGTTCAAGGCAGACTACAAAAGCAACCGGCAGACACTACAATTATTAAAGAAACGGTTGCAAACGTTTTCCAAAGGAAAGGATACGCTCTATGTGAATGGTTATTCCGGGGAATGTGAAAATGACTCTCGCAACCAGCGTACAGCTTTTCACCGTTGTATCAACCTGAAAGGTTATCTTATTAATTACTATGGATTGCGCGAACGGGATTTCAAAACAGTAAATACCCCTCATAACCATCCGGATTTGGGAGATATAGTTGTAATCAGCTATTCATCACTTCCACCACTTAAACAGATGGAAGAGGACGTATCGAAATCCCTTCCGGCTGAGAAAGAGCAGAAAACCGAAGAAATCACTCCGGTCGTTGTGGAAAAAGAGACGGAACCGGTTAGAGAAAAGCAGGAAATAAAGGAGGAGATACAGCAGGTGGAGCAACAAGTCACCCCGGTGCAGCAACAAGTGAAATCCGAACCGGAACAGACGGACAAACCGATGCAAACAGACGAATCAGTATCCGCTCCGCAAACGTCATCCCGCTACGTGGCCGTCAAGACCAACCTTGCGGCATGGGCGGGTACGATAATGAACCTTGCCGCCGATGTGCAGGTGAGCGAACATATTTCTGTGGAATTACCGGTACTCTGGTGTCCGTGGCACGTCAGCGACAAACATGCCGTTAAGACCTTTACCATCCAGCCGGAAGGCCGCTATTGGCTGACACGTCCCGGCGAAGGGCATTTCTTCGGCGTACATGCGCACATAGGTTGGTTCAACGTGAAGTGGAACCGCGACCGCTATCAAGATACCTCCCGTCCGCTTCTGGGTGCAGGTATCAGTTACGGTTACTTGCTGCCGCTCGGCGAACACTGGGCAGGCGAGTTTACCCTCGGTGCGGGATACGCCAACATGAAGTATAACACCTATTATAATATAGGCAACGGCGCACGGATAGACACCCGTACAAAGAACTATTGGGGCATCACCCGTGTAGGTATTTCCGTTGTATATCGGTTCAATCTTAAATAATAAACGATATGAAGAAACGATACTATTTGCTATTCTTATTTATCATCCTGCTTACGGGTTGCGTACACGACTACCCGACGATGACAGACGATGGCGAGGAAGGCGTTGACCCTACACTCGTACAAGTAAATACCGAAGTGACACTTGATTTGGAGCTTGTGCCCTTACAGATTATCACCGATAAAGCACGCTCGGGAACCACGAAAGCCGCTACCGATACCTACCGCCGCCGCTTCATCATCGATGCCTACCACGACGGCAAAGTCGCCCAGCGGCAAGTAACGGTACTCGAAGAAGCGGAAGAAAGCGGAAGCGACAAAATCACCCTGCCCATCAACCTGAAACTGCACGCATTGGAATACACGCTGGCAGTCTGGACGGACTACGTGGCGGCAGGTACGGAAGCCGACCTTTATTACAACACGGAGGACTTGCAGCAAGTGTCCTGCACCACGCCCTATATAGGAAACACCCCTTACCGCGATTGCCTTTACGGAACGGCACCGCTCGATTTGCGCCCGTACCGGGACGAATGGAACGCCAAAGTACAGGTGCAGGTAGATATGGTACGCCCGCTGGCACAATACGAGATTATCGCTACGGACGTAAAGGACTTCCTGCGCAAGATGAAGAAAGAGCGTGGCACAGCCGAAGGTTACAGCGTCACCTTCTCCTACGGCTTTTACGTTCCGCTGGGCTTCAACGTCCTGACGGGCAAACCTGCCAATTCGCAGGCGGGAGTGAGTTTCACCACCCCGCTGACACTGCCCGCCGACGGCTCGGAAGAATGCACGATAGGCACGGACTACATTTTCGTCAATGGCACGGAATCATTCGTGGTGCTCACCATGGAAGTAAAAGGCCCTGCCGGGGAAGTCGCAGCCCGTACCGCCGGACTGGAAGTGCCCTACCGACGGGGACACCTCACCACCGTGCGCGGAGCTTTCCTTACCAACGAAATGAAAGGCGGGGTGGATATAGACACCGGATTTGACGGGGATATAGACTTTGACCTCGACGGTTTAAAATAGAAACGAGTGAATTACCAATAAATTTATAACTTAAAAAACTCTGAGAACAATGAAAAAGTACCGATTTTATCTCTGGTTAATCGCCCTCGCAGGGCTGATAACCTCGTGCAGTCCGAACGAAACCGAGGCGCTGACTGCCGGTGAAAGCAACCGCGTGAGCTTCACCGCCTCGCTGCCTGCCGACTTTGCACAACCCGGAACACGGGCACTGCCAACGCCTCCCACGGAGATTAATGGTGGTCAGCATAAGCTGCGCTGCATACTCGAAGTATGGAGCAAGGATTTAAGCACACTGATTGTCCGTCAGGAAAAAGTCCCCACTACAGGAGATACCGACATCAAGTTTGAGTTCGAGCTGGAGAATCCTGCCGACTACAAGGCTTTGTTCTGGGCGGATTATATTCCGATAACTACAAATGGAATACAGAAGACCACCCCGAACAGTTACACACATTATCAGGATAACAGCTATACAACGGATGATGAAACTGACGGGCTGAAAGCCGTAAGTATAGCAAATTACCAATATAACCCTCTAATTCGGGACGCTTTCTTTGCCTGCAAGGATTTCACGAAAGGAGTCGGGGCGCTGACCAATTTTAATGTGACCCTTACCCGTCCGCTTGCCAAACTGACCATTGCAGAAAAGAATGCAACGAACTTCAGTTACTGCAAACAAGTAAATGTTACCCACGATATTCCCACGACGCTGAATGTAGCCACGGGAGCCGTTTCGGGAACAGTTACTAAGAAATATTCTGCATATTATTCTAATAATTCTGCATATGGTGGTTTTGGCAACGATGTCATCATCAATGGCGAAACGTGCAAAACTCTCTTCTTCAACTATTTCTTTGCCGGGGATAACGACACGATGGGAGAAATCGCGCTCGAATTCGAGCCCGACGATGGCAGCAACAAAACGCTGAAAACCGTCACCATCCCCGCCGGAATACCCCTGAAACGCAACTACTGCACCAATGCCGCCGGAAGCCTTATCAACGAGGCGGTGACTCCTTCGCCCAATACGGTAATGACGGTGGATATCACGGATGAGTGGGGGACATCGGATGAAAATCATGACATTACCACTACCATCGATACTTGGGACGGCAACTATCCTGCGGACGTAGCAACAGCAAAGGCATGGCTCGGAGAGGCAGTCTCCTCCGGTACGGACGGCAAAGACTACGTCTTCGAAATCTCCACAGCGAAGCAGCTTTGTGCATTGCAGAAGTTAATAAATCAAAACATATCAGACGCCGTCACTACTAATAATACATATACTTATGCCACCTATAAACTGACAGCCGATATTAATCTGAACAACCATCAATGGATGCCGTTAGGTATTTTTAATATGGGTGGCATGGCCTTTTACGGAGTATTCGACGGGCAAGGACATACCATTTCAGGACTAAATGTATCTGAAAGCCAAAAATATTATGTTGGTTTTATCGGTTACGTACAAAACGGTGGAATCGTCAAGCATTTAACAGTAAAAGGTGAGGTCGAATATACTGGTACAGGGGGTGCAAGCATCGGAGGAATAGCAGGTGATAATTACGGAACCATTGCATTCTGTAGCTTTGAAGGTACAGTGAAGGCTACCGAAGTGAATACTTCTGAAAGCCGTCTTGGATGGATATGCGGGAAAAACCTGCAGGGGACTTCAGACAGCAATGTAGGACAGATTACTTCCTGCTTTGCCAAAGGGACAATCAGCGGTAATACAGGTGTACAAACGGGTGGAATGACAGCCATTAATACAGACCTAAGTGGTAATTCAGGAGTCATTTCAGGATGTACGTGGTATTACAAAAGTGGTGCTACTCCGGAAGGCATCGAGAAATGCTATTCAGGATGGACTTCGGGCGGTGATAACGCTTCCTACTCTACTGAATCAGAATTATCTGGCAGAGTCAGTACAATGAACCAAAATGCCACTAATTATAATTATAAATGGGAAGCCAGTGGCAGCACATTGAAACTGGTTAAGAAACAGTAATAATCCTAACAGCGAAGTTTGATTGAAGAGGTGTAAAACGGCAGGTACGGACGGACTCAACCGAGGAAGTCCGTGCCTCTCCGTCCGCCTCCTTTCAAACCCACTGTAAATTCAATTCAAACAGCTATTCGGGCAGTTTGCGTAAATGTCCGGGTGCAGTCGGCAGCACTCCCCGTTTCGCAGCGGGGAATAGCGCAAAAGCGAGAGATTCAACTAATTTATTAATCACAACAGCAAGACAGAAAGATACGCCATGACTGAGAATGAAACAATACCGGGAGCATTCAAAGCCCTCGCAACAGGATACGGCATCATAGGGCTCGATTATGCTTATATCCCTGCGACATCTGTTCCTGAATTTTCTTTGAAAGGCGACAAACCCTTCACGATCTTCACTACGGTTTGTTTCAAAAATACACAGAACGGATCGATTCTCGAACAGAAGGATATGTTTCAGATGGGTATCATGGATGGATTGCTCTACGTTGCAGCAATAGATTGGTGTGTCACTAAGTTCTCGGAATATAAGGTCGCTGAGTTTGTCACCGACCATTGGTATTCCATTGCCATAGTCTATGATGGCAAAATCTTGTCCGCATGGCTGGAAGGAGAAAAGAAAGATTCTTTCAAATGCAAAGCACCCTACAAAGGAAAGGCGGAAAAGGAACTATGTATCGGAAAGCGACTGGATGCGTATTTTAAGAACTTTCTCATTTTCGACCGGGCATTGTCCGGTAATGAAATCAGCAGCCTGACTTCCGGTGAAGAAACATTGCAGCAAGAAAGCCTCGTCTGGTTCGATTTCAGCAAATACGGAAGAAGAAGCCAAAGTCCTAATGGGATAAAAATAACAACGAAATGCTTTGGCCGCATCGTCATAGTCTATCCAAGCAGGCAATTCCGTTTCACGATAAACCGTAGGTATCAGAACATAGAACAAATGCTCAACGAGCTATTTGAAACTTCAAAAACCGTCAATTTTACCGGTCGCATTGGCTACAAACCCGAAGCAGGTACTCACCATTTGGCAGGACTGGTATCCCTCGGTACATCCAAACCGATAATGTGCGAAGTCGATGGTGAAATCGTCACTATCTGGGAAAGTATTACCATTGCCCAAACAGGTATATAAACAAAACCAGTTACCCTAAGCATCAACTTTTATTATATTTATGAAATTCACAAAAGAAACACCGGAGCCCAACCAAATCCATGGTTTGAATTCCGGTGTAGTCTTTTAAGAATATCACCCTCCTTTATTCTTCTATTTGGAACTTACGGCTTACCTTCATTAAATTAATCGTGTAAGTCACCACATTCTGTGCTTCTTGTATCATGGTCAGATATACCATGCTGACTTTGATGCTTCCACTTTGGCTTTGAATGCGCTGCAATTCTTCCCGTTTCAGATGGGCAAGCTGTCCGTTGAGGTCGTTTGCTTTACGTATCTCCGTTTCAAGGTTCTCGTAGTCATTGGTTTCCAGTCTGTGGCGGCATACTTGCAACAGGTATGTAATGTCTTCCGTTACATCGGCAAATTCACCTTTCTGAATGGCATCCAGTGGCTTGAAATTATTGTCTATATGTTCCAGGCACGGTTCGCAAAGACGGCCGACGCTATACACCAATTCACTGGCGAAGTCATTACCTTGATAGTAATAAAGACCTTTTTCCAAAACAGTGTTGTTGTCGAGGCGGCACATGGCAAGAGTTCCGGTACGTTTTATCTGCTTGATGAGCTGTTTCTCAAACTTCACTGAACCCATGGCACGGCGCAGGCCACGCAGATTTTCGTGTAAGAAGGAGGTCACGGTACGTTCGAAGTTCTCTTCTGTAAATTCCAGCACCTTGGCTTGTTCTTCGCGGGTGTGTTTACGGAGCAGTTCCAAAACTTCCGCATTGTCGGTGCTTTGCATCAGTCTCTTTAATGTTTCGTTACCTTTCTCTTTAGCTTTACGCTTTTTGTACATCACTTGGCTGCGAATCAGCATGAATACGGCCAGTCCGATGAGGGCGACAATGGCTATTGTGCCACCGAAGTAGATAACCATGGCTACAAAGAAACAGATTGTGAAGGCAGCTCCGGCTGTGATGAACCAACCACCGATAACACTCAGCACACCGGTGATACGGAATACTGCCGAGTCACGCCCCCAGGCACGGTCGGCAAGCGAGGTACCCATAGCCACCATGAAAGTGACGTAAGTAGTAGAAAGAGGGAGCTTCAAGGAAGTACCCAGTGCAATCAGCAAACCGGCCAACACCAGGTTAATGGAGGCGCGCACCAGGTCGAATGCGGCACCGTCGGCAATGATGGCCTCGTCTTTCTGGAAGCGGGTATCAATCCAGCGTTTGGCACCTTCGGGCAGGGATTTGGAGATTCCGTTGCCCATTGCCATACTAAAACGTACCAATGTGCGGGCTATCGGGGTGCTTCCGAAATTCTCTTCACCTTCGTCCTGGCGGGAAAGATCAACAGAAGTCTTGATAACGTTGTGTGCTTTCTTAGAGGTGCAGAGAGCATAAACCATAATGGCACCCGCACCAATCAGGAAGTACCAGGGAGTTTTGGCAGGGCCGAGCAGTGAAGTCATCAGGAAGCCGTCGGGACCTGCAGCCATTCCGTTGGTGGTGTAATCTACGAAGGAAGAATAACCGGCCAAAGGCACACCGATGAAGTTTACCAAGTCATTTCCGGCAAAGGCCATGGCCAGGGCAAATGTGCCCATCAGTACCACTACCTTGAAGATGTTTACTTTGAGCCAGTGCAGTATCTGCATCAGCACGGTGAAGAAAACAAAACTATAAAGAATAAGCAATCCGGTATTTTCCTGTATCCAATGCTTGTTGTCGGGAGTCATGAACGAACTGTCCTTTAGACCCTTTATCAGCATGAAGTAGATAATGGATGTGGCAGCTATGCCTCCAAACAGGGCAATGCTGTATTTCATCTTCTTCTTATAATTAAAGGTAAACACGATACGTGCCAGCCACTGTACCAGCATACCGAAGAAGAAGGCGATGGCTACGGACACGAAGATTGCCATGATGACGGATAAAGCCTTGTCGGTGTTGATAAGATTTCCGAGTCCCAGCGTGTCACTGTTGTGGACTTTGATGAGTGCCAATGCAAATGTACCTCCCAGCAACTCGAATACCATCGAAACAGTAGTGGAAGTCGGCATACCCATCGTGTTGAAAACGTCCAGCAATACGACGTCCGTCAGCATCACGGCGAGCAGGATACACATGATTTCGGCAAAATAGAAATGTTCCGGCTGATAGATTCCATGTCGTGCAATGTCCATCATGCCGTTGGACAGGGCGGCGCCGATAAATACGCCGATACCTGCGATGAACAATACTGTCTTGAAAGAAGCCGCTTTAGCTCCGATGGCAGAATTTAAAAAGTTGACCGCATCGTTACTGACGCCTACCACAAGATCGAAGATGGCAAGTACGAACAGAAAGACGACGATACCTAAGTAGATTGTTTCCATAAATATGTATTTTATTTCTGACTGCAAAGGAAGGACTTTCGTGTTGCAGAGAAATGTCATACATGTTACAGAAATGTTACAAGGCAGTTGCTTTTAAGTATTCGTAGAAAGTATATTGCGAACGTACTTTTTCTTTTTGCGGTCGCGACGATTTCCAGCGGTTGCGCAGGTGGTCGTCTACGAAACATGCTTTCCGCCTGTCGGACAGTTGGATGGAGAGCATATCCGTGAGTTCCCGTTTTAAGTCGGGGTCCAGTATGGGCGTTACGGCCTCGATGCGGCGATACAGGTTGCGTCGCATCCAGTCCGGTGAACCGAGGAATAACTTCGGATCTCCCTCATTGCCGAAGTACCAGATACGGGCATGTTCGAGGAATGTATCTACAATGCGTGTTACATAGATGTTACGGCTATATGTCTGTCCGGGTATGAGGCAACAGATGCCGCGTACAATCAGGTCTATTTCAACGCCTGCCTGCGATGCTTCGTAGAGGCGGTCTATCATGGCAGGGTCTTGCAGAGCGTTCATCTTGAGGATGATTCTGCCTCGCTTTCCGCTTTGTGCCAGTTCCATTTCGTGGCTGATGAGGCGGTTCAGTTCCGGTATCAGGTTGAAGCGTGCCACGAGCAGGCGGTGGAAAACCGGGTTTTCCTTGCCTTGCAGGGTGCGGAACAGATTGTGCAGGTCGTTTACGATGACCGGATTGCATGTAAACAGTCCGCTGTCGGCATAGAGTGTAGCAGTCTTTTCATTGAAGTTTCCGGTACTGATGTAGGCGTAGCTGGTCAGTTTGTGTCCTTCCTTGTCGCGACGCAGAACGAGGGCTACTTTGGCATGGACTTTCAATCCCGGTATGCTGAAGATGATGTTGATGCCGGCGGCCTTCATCATCTCGGCGGTGGCAAGGTTGTTCTCTTCGTCGAAACGGGCTTTCAGTTCTACAAATACAGTTACCTTCTTCCCGTTTTGTGCGGCAGCTATCAGGGTGTTGATGACTGTCGAGTTTTCGGCCACACGATATTGGGTTACCATGATTTCGCGTACGGTGGGGTCGTGCACTGCTTCGTACAGGAAGTGGATGAAGTGGTCGAAAGAGTGATACGGATAATGCAGCAGCAGATCTTTCTTCTCTACATAGCGGAAGATGGATTCGCGCTCGTCCAGGCACGTCAGCTTCATGGGCTGGGGTTTCTTGATGGGGCGCACGGTGTGGTTCGGGTTAGGCAGATGGCGCAAATCTTCCAGGTTGAGGTGTTTGTCGCCCGGCACCAGTTCGCGGCGGTCTATGCGGTAAGCATCTACCAGGAAATCCAGGAAATCCTGCGGCATGGCACGGTCGTACACAAAACGGCAGACTGCTCCGATTTTGCGCTTCTTCACTTTTGTCTTCACCTGTTCGATGATTTCGGAAGTATTGGCAGCATCGTCTATCAGGATGTCCGCATCCCGTGAAATCTTGATGCAATAACTGCTGTCCACTTCGTAGCCGGGGAAGATGACGTCCAGGTTTGCCTTGATAATGTCTTCAATGAACATCAGGTAATAGTTCTTCCCTACTTTGGGGAGCTGGATGAAGCGGGGCACTTTGGTGTATGGCTGCTTCATTACGAAGTATTGTGTATATTCGGGCGAGTCGGCAGGCACACCTTTCAAGTGCAGGCGCACGGCAAGGTAGAGGCGGTTGTCGCGCAGGAATGAAACCACTTTGTCTTTGGTCACCGGCACAGGAGCCAGATACGGAAAGATTTCTTCCTGGAAGAAGCGGCGCAGGAATTCCTTGTGGAAGGGCTCTACGTTGCGGCTTTGATAGAATATGATATGGTGTTTCCGCAAGGCGGGCAGTATCTTCTGTTCGTAGATGCGGATACGCTCTTCCAATTGGCGGTTCACTTCGTTGTTGATTTCGTCTACCAGTTCGATGGCGGACTGCACGGACTCTTCGTCACTTTGTGCGGCGCCGGTTGCTATCGCTTTATGGTCTGCCACACGTATTTTGTAGAACTCTTCCAGGTTGGACGAGTATATGGAAATGAAATTAATGCGTTCGTACAGTGGCAATGTGTCATCTTCAGCCTCCAGCAGTACGCGGTAGTTGAATGACAGCCAGCTGATGTCACGTTTGAAATATCTGTTCTCCATGGTGGTTATTTTTCCCAAATATAATTACCTTTGTCAACATAAACAATAGAAAGATGACAAAAGTTGGTTTATTATCGGATACGCATGCTTATTGGGACGAAAAATACCTGCAATACTTCGAGTCGTGCGACGAGATTTGGCATGCCGGAGACATCGGCTCGCTGGAAGTGGCACAGAAGTTAGCGGCTTTCCGTCCGTTCCGTGCAGTGTATGGCAATATAGACGGGCAGGATATCCGCCGGCTCTATCCGCAGATTCTGCGCTTCACGGTAGACGGGGCGGAGGTGCTGATGAAACATATCGGTGGCTATCCGGGCAATTACGATCCTTCCATAAAAGGTAGCATTCTGGTACATCCGCCGAAGTTGTTCATCAGCGGACATTCCCATATATTAAAGGTGAAGTATGACAAAACACTGGATATGCTCCATATCAATCCGGGAGCGGCAGGTATTTCCGGTTTCCATAAAGTACGTACGATGGTGCGCTTTATTGTAGACAATGGAACCTTTAAAGACCTCGAAGTGATAGAACTGGCAGGCTGATTTAAGCTTTATTATTTTGGATTGTCCCGATTTATTTAGATATTTGCAGTCCGAATAGCAACGAGAGCCGTGGGGCATGGTCCTCCTTCTTATTTTATTCTCCATTTGATAGAAACCAAAAAAGAACTGAAATATGAAAGGAATTATTCTTGCAGGTGGCAGCGCCACTCGTCTCTATCCGTTGTCCAAGGCTATCTCCAAGCAGATAATGCCCGTCTATGACAAGCCCATGATTTATTACCCGCTCTCCACGCTGATGTTGGCGGGAATACGTGAGGTACTGATCATCTCCACTCCGCGTGATTTACCCATGTTCCGTGATTTGCTGGGAACCGGCGAAGAACTCGGAATGTCTTTCTCCTATAAGATTCAAGAAAACCCTAACGGGCTGGCACAAGCCTTTGTGCTGGGTGCCGAATTCCTGAATGGCGGTCCGGGCTGCCTCATCCTGGGCGACAATATGTTCTATGGTCAAGGCTTTTCCGCCATGTTGAAGCGTGCTGCTTCCATAGACAAAGGTGCCTGCATCTTCGGTTACTATGTAAAAGACCCGCGTGCTTATGGTGTGGTAGAATTCGATGCCGACGGCAAAGCCATTTCCCTCGAAGAAAAACCTGCGCAACCCAAGAGCAACTATGCCGTTCCCGGTCTATACTTCTATGACTCCACCGTAACAGCCAAAGCCGCCGCCCTGAAACCTTCTGCCCGTGGCGAGTACGAAATCACCGACCTCAACCGTCTCTATCTCGATGAAGGTACCCTGAAAGTCGAACTCTTCGGCCGTGGCTTTGCATGGCTCGATACGGGCAACTGCGACAGCCTGCTCGAGGCAAGCAACTTTGTGGCTACCATACAGAACCGTCAAGGCTTCCGCGTCAGCTGCATCGAAGAAATAGCATGGCGCAAAGGCTGGATAGACATCGACCAACTCTACCGCCTGGGCGAGCAACTCGGCAAGACCGAATATGGCCGATACTTAATGGAACTCGCCGACTCCCGTCGTTGATTAATTGATAGTTGATAATTGATAATTGATAATTATCCTACTGTCTCCCCTTTGATTTTTAATTTATAATTTATAATTAATATGAAAACCTATCTTGTAACCGGAGCCGCCGGATTTATCGGCGCCAACTATATCAAATATATCCTGGCGAAACATAATGATATCAAAGTCGTGGTATTGGATGCCCTGACCTACGCCGGAAACCTGGGCACCATCGCCCGCGACATTGACGACGAACGCTGTTTCTTTGTAAAGGGCGATATCTGCGACCGTACCCTTGCCGACGAACTGTTCGCCAAATATAAATTCGACTATGTAGTGAACTTCGCCGCCGAGAGCCATGTGGACCGTAGCATCGAGAACCCCCAACTCTTCCTGATAACGAACATCCTGGGTACGCAAAACCTGCTCGATGCCGCCCGCCGCGCCTGGGTGACGGGTAAGGATGATTCCGGCTATCCCACCTGGCGCAGCGGTGTACGCTATCATCAGGTTTCTACCGACGAAGTTTATGGCTCGCTGGGTGCCGAAGGCTACTTCACGGAACAGACCCCGCTCTGTCCTCACAGCCCCTACAGTGCCTCCAAGACCAGTGCCGATATGTTCGTAATGGCCTATCACGACACTTATAAAATGCCCGTCACCATCACCCGCTGCTCCAACAACTACGGGCCTTATCACTTCCCCGAGAAGTTGATTCCGCTCATCATCAAGAATATCCTCGAAGGAAAGAAACTTCCCGTCTACGGTGACGGCAGCAACGTGCGCGACTGGCTCTATGTAGAAGACCACTGCAAGGCTATCGACCTCGTAGTTCGCCAAGGCACAGAAGGAGAAGTCTACAACGTAGGCGGTCATAACGAGAAGACGAACCTCGAAATCGTAAAGCTGACCATCGCTACCATCCGTCGTCTGATGGAGGAGGAGCCCCGCTACCGCGAAGTCCTGAAGAAGCAGGTGAAAACTGCGGATGGCCGGATTGATATCAGCTGGATTAACGAAGACCTGATTACGTTCGTGAAAGACCGCCTTGGTCACGACCAGCGTTATGCCATCGACCCGACGAAGATTACCAATGCCCTGGGTTGGTATCCCGAGACGAAGTTCGAGGTGGGTATTGTGAAGACCATCGAATGGTATCTGAATAATCAGCCGTGGGTGGAAGAAGTGACCAGCGGTGATTACCAGAAGTATTACGAGAAGATGTACGGAAAGAGATAAAAGCCCAATCTCTTCCAATACAAGTTTTTTATCAATTTGCTTCCACGCTTCCACCTCTTGTCTATAACTCCTTGTTCATCGGCATTACAACTGCGGTGGAAGCAACAAAAAGAGGTGGAAGCAAATTCTGCTTCCACCCCGAACCTTTACTTTAATGTCTGAAATGTAGCTCTGCAATAAGTGTATGCCCTGTACTTAATAAGTACGGGGCATACACTTTGTTCTTGAAAGCCTATAGATTGATTGTAATTTAACGGTCGTGAGCTGATTTGTTGATGGCCGTGAACAGATTGAATCACGTCCATGAATCAATCAGCTCACGGCCGTTAAACGCTCTTGATCTCTATAGTCCGAGTGGATGAATGCAGGGGGAATGAGGGGCGATATCTTATGCCGACAGCGCCACCGCCAGCAGCAACCCCAGAAACAGCATATTGCGCGAAGTCTCTCCCAATATCCGGTTCAGCTTTTCTCCGCTGCGGATGCTTACCATCCTGCGCCATGTCAAGGCATGCAGATAGAAGTAGACGCAAGGTGCCCAAATGAATTCGAGCGGTGTCAGCCTGCTGGTATAGACAAACCACAGACAGAGCAACACGGCTGCAATGCCCAATCCTAAATACATATTCCTGCCGAAAGCCTCGCCGAAGCGCACTACCAAGGTGCGCTTGCCGCTTATGGCATCTTGCTCGCGGTCGCGATAATTGTTTACCATCAGCAATGTGTCTATCGCCAGGCCGCTGACCAGTGAAAGCACTACCACATCCATGTTCAGTGTATATGCCTGTACATAATACGTGCCGGCCACGGGCACAAAGCCGAAGAACACCAGCACCAGCAAGTCGCCCCATCCGCGATAGGACAATATCGTGGTATAGAGAAAAGCAAACAGGATGCATACTATCCCCAGGACCACCAGTTCCCAGCCTCCATGAGGCAACTGCCCCCATACCGTGAACAGCAGTCCCAGTCCCGCAAGGCACGACAGCAGCAACATAATGCCTATTCCCTGCTTCATGGCGCCGGGCGTAATCCATCCTTCGGCGCAGGCGCGTTTGGGGCCGAGGCGGTCTTCGCGGTCGCTTCCTTTCAGATAGTCGAACAAATCATTGATGAAGTTGGCGGCAATCTGCATGCCGCAGGCGAAGAGTGCACACAGCAAGGCGGGCGTAGTCTTGAATTGTCCGTCGCTGAAGGCCAGGGCACTGCCCAGCAATACGGGAATGACGGCGGCTGTCAGTGTCTTGGGACGCGCGGCAAGCAGCCAGGCATGAAGCGAATTTGACTTGATTTCTTTCATATGCTGTTTTAATAAGTATCAACATCCGTCTACAAAGATACTGAAAAATGCCTATATTTGCACCCACTTATGATGAAGAAGTTACTATATATATCCGTTCTTTCCTTGTTGCTCTTTTCCTCTTGTAAGTCGAAAAGAAATCTCGTTGCGTCGTTGCCGCAGCAAGTAATAAAGACTGATACTACCCAGTTGGCTGATACTGTCGGCTTGCCGTCCTCCCTTTCCCCGATGCTGACCTTCGATCAATCCGATCTGCGTAATATTCACCGCCAGGAGGTGACGCGTGCTCCGAAGAAGAAAAAGAAGGAAGAACCGGTGAAGATTCAAAAGGAGATAGTACAACGCGGTACAAAGATTACAACCAAAACCATTCATGTTTCTTCTGCTTACAAGGGCGTCAGCCGTATCAAAGAATACGACTTTACCCATCGGGATGTCCCTGCTTCCTTCGAGGGGTTCCGCATTGCTTTTGTTTCTGACTTGCACTATCAGAGTTTATTGAAAGAAAGGGAATTGAATGACCTTGTTCGCCTGCTTATTGACCAGAAAGCCGATGTATTGCTGATTGGCGGTGATTTCCATGAAGGTTGCCAGTATGTGCCTCCCGTCATGGCTGCGCTTGCCAAAGTAAAAACTCCGATGGGGACTTATGCTGTTTTGGGAAACAACGACTATGAAGCCTGCTACGACGATATTGTGGAAGAAATGAATCGCTATGGGATGCACTTGCTGGAACATAAAGTCGATACATTGAGGCGTGGCAATGAACAGATTCTGATAGCCGGCGTGCGCAATCCTTTTGACCTGGCACGGAATGGCAAATCGCCTACGCTTGCCCTGTCTCCCGATGATTTTGTCATCCTCATGACCCATACTCCCGACTATGCGGAAGATGTCTCTATTGCCAACACCGACCTGGTGCTTGCCGGGCATACACATGGCGGGCAGGTGACGTTGTTTGGCCTTTATGCGCCAATCGTTCCGTCACATTACGGTCAGCGCTTCCTTACCGGATTAAAGTACAATTCGGCTCATGTTCCGATGATTATCACGAATGGCATCGGCACTTCACAAAAGGCTGTACGCATGTTTGCACCTGCCGAGGTGGTGATGATAGTGCTCCATCAGCTGAAAAACTGAAAACTTGCCGGAACATATTTATTTCTCAGGCATCAGCACCACTCCCAGCTTCTTCTTACCATCCATCTTTACCGTAACGGGACTTTCAAAGTGTACATGGCGCAGGTACTTGCTCTCGTGTACGGCAGGTTGTGCATTCAGGAAGTCCTGATTGTATACACCATCATTCATAAACGCATTGATAGTGAAGTAACCTACTCCGAACGATGTCAGGTTCTGGAAGAAGTGTGTTCCCTGGCTGGGGTCTACACGGTAGTTCGTCAGTCCGGCTTCTACAATGACACGGGCTGCACTGATATGCGGCCACTTCACGGGGATGCCCAGCCAAGTATCGCTGCTACCCCAACGGCCGGGACCTACCAGGACATAGTTCTTGCCTTCGTTCAAGAATTGCTGATTCAACTTCTCTATCTCCCAGGCTATCTCCTGATTGTGGGAAGCACTGTAATCATCGGTCTTCACATAAATAACGTCGTAGATGTCATTCATAATCCCATGTCCCAGCGAATTGTTGGAGCGCAGCAGCACTTGTTCGTCGGGAATGGTGGTGAGGTCTTCGTCCAACATCTCCTTGCTATCGACGATAGGACGGATTTGCAGCAGATAGAAGGTTCCGGTCTTATCCTTTTCGCGGCTCATGGTGGCGGCAAACTCTATCTCTACCGGGCGGCGCATCTCTTGTTCCCCGTACTTCAACACTAATTGCAGAATGCGGGGTAACGGGAATACATCGTGTTGCAGGATATTGGCAAAGGTGATGACTTTGCGTCCGCCGGGGTATAGACCGTCACGTATCACCTGGTCGTAAGGGTCGTAAGTGGAGGCGATGTAGTTCAAGGCTCCGTCTTTCTCAGCCTCCTTGACGTGGAGTTTCAGCAGATTGAAGCCGTCGTCGATAGAGAAATCCTGTCCGGCATTGCGCAGGTCGAGGGCATAGAAACGGGTTTGCGTCTCTTTCAGCGCTATGTCCAGTTCGCTGGTTTGCAGCACCTGGTTGGGGTGATAGGGGGAGAAGCGGAGCGTCATGCCACCGTCCACAATATATTTTCCCAAGCCGAGAGCCAGGTTAACGGTACCTTCTTCAGCCTTTTCGTCGCCGATGGGGTAGTAGTTGAGCGAACGTGCCACACCGGACATGCTGGGATAGTAACGGTCGCCATACTGGTTGCCGACTACTTCTTGCAAGATGACGGCCATCTTTTCCTGGTCGATAACATTGCTTGTGGCCTGCATATATGCCTTGGAGTCGCGGAAGTAGACCGAAGCATAAACTCCCTTGATCGCATCGCTCAACATACGCAGCATTTCGTATTTATCGTCCAGATACGGAATCATATAGGTGTTGTAGATGCCCGCAAACGGCTGGTAGTGCGAGTCTTCCAACAAAGAAGACGACCGGATGGCGATAGGCGACTTCACTACATCGAAGAAAGTAAAGAAGTCCTCCACCAGGCTGTCCGGCAACTTGGCTTTGAGGAAATAACGCAGGATGACGTCATCATCTGCATCCGACAAGGCTATCTGATACAGATTGTTGGTATCCATGAATTCGTCGAACACATCGGTACAAAGCACAACGGTCTTCGGGATGGCTACACGGGCATTCTCAAAGTCTTCGAATTCGGGATGGTGCTTCACCATGTTGTCGATGAATGCCAGGCCGCGGCCTTTGCCTCCCAACGAACCATCACCGATACGGGCAAAGTTGGAGTAACGGTCGAAGCGGTCGCGCTTGAAGACGGCTACCACACCCTGGTTCTTCATCTTGCGGTACTTCACGATGGCTTCGAAGATTATTTTGCGGTGAGCATCCACATCTTGCAAGCTGTTCCAGGTGATGGGTTTCAGGAACTCCGCAACGGGGAACATGGCACGCGAGTAGAGCCAGCGGCTGACGTGGTTGCGGCTGATATGATAGAGGAACGATTCTGCCGGTACGGCAAACAGGATGTTCTGCAATTCTTTCAGGTTCTTTACGCGGGCTATCTCCTCCAGAGTGTCCGGGTTGCGGAAGATGAAGTCGCCGAAACCGAAGTTATCCGATACGATGCGGCGCAAGTCCACATCCATCTTCTTGGAGTTCTTGTCGATGAAAGCGGCATCGTACTTGCTTGCATAAGAGGCGTTCTCCGATTCGGAGGACTGTATGATAAGGGGAACGAACGGGTCTTCTTTCCGTATGGCGGCACATAGCTTGATGCCTGCCAGTCCATCCTTTTCACCACGCTCCACGCGGGGGAAGCGGACATCGGTAATTACTCCCAGTATATTGTTCTTGTATTTCTCGTAGATGTTGATGGCTTCCTCGTAGGTACGTGCCAGGACAATCTTGGGACGTCCTCGCATGCGCAGCGTACGTTGGTGGGCGTTCAATGCTTCGGTAGAGAACTCCTGGCTCTGCTTCAATACGAATTTATAAAGATTGGGCAGGATGGAAGAGTAAAAGCGGATGCTATCTTCCACCACTAATATAAGCTGCACGCCCACTTCGTTGACGTCGTGCTCCAGGTTCATCTTGTCTTCTATCAGCTTGATGATGGAAACCAGCAAGTCGGTGTTGCCCAGCCAGCAGAATACATATTCGAAGGGGCTGAGGTCTTCGTTGGCGATGCGCTTGGTGATGCCGTGGCTGAAAGGGGTCAGTATCACCATAGGGATGTGCTCGTACTGGCTTTTGATATGCCGCGCCACGTCGAAACTGTCATTGTCTCCCGTACCCGGCATGCAGATGATGAGGTCGAAAGAGATGGTGGCAAGCTGTGACAATGCTTCTTCGCAGCTGGATGCTTGTGAGAAACGCGGCGGGTAGCGCAGGGAGAGGGAGGTGTATTCGTTGAATATTTTTTCGTCGATACGACCGTCATCTTCCAGCATGAAAGCATCGTAAGGATTGGCTATCAGGAGGACATTGAAAATGCGCCGTGTCATGAGATTGGCAAACTGCGTATCCTTGAAGTAGAGCTGGTTTAATTTATATTTGCTAAGCATTGTTTCTCACGGTTTATTGGTTTGATTGGCAAAAGTAATAGAAATCAAACCTATTCGGATAGTTTTTCGACCACTTTTTTTATATTTGTCCGTAAAATTGCAAGCCTGAAGCATTTATTACCAATGAATAAGTAAACCCCTATGATGACAAAATACAGACTCTGTTCGGAACAAGTCCGATATAAATCTAATATAAGTCCGATACAGCTTGCTAAGGAGATGCTGTGCAAAAGGTACGTTTTAGGTACACTTTTGATACTATGGATGTCGGTTTTTGGAACAGTTGATTTATTTGCCGGTTCGTTTCGGACACTGGGTGTCAAGGATGGATTAAGTAGCAGGCAGGTGTTTCGGATAAACAAGGATTCTGCAGGTTTTGTCTGGGCGTACACTCACGTTGGCATAGATCGCTATGATGGGAACGAGATTAAGCATTATAAATTGGATGAGACGGTTGATCCTAAAGAATATATACAGCCTTCTACAGTTATGGCCTGTGACAAGTCCGGTATTCTTTGGGTTGCCTTGAAGAACGGGAAAATTTATGCTTATGACAGGCAGACAGATTCTTTCCGGTTGCGCATAAATTTGTCCGACTATCTCCCTTATCCGGTGCTGAACAATATTTTATTTGACAGTAACAACCGTTTCTGGTTATGTCTGTCCGACGGGGTTTACTGTTGGGAAGAAGGGACCGGCCCAGCCATTGCCGGCTTGAAAGGGCAACATGTCTGTAGCATTGTCCAAGCGGACGGCGGGCTGTTTTTTGCAGGTACGGACAAGGGGGTGTGGCAACTGACGGAAGAGACGTCGAACCCGCTTTTCCTGGAGAAACCCATCCATTTTCCGATGGAGATGCGTGTTGAATCGCTGTGTGTGTACGGAGCGAAACTGTTTGTCGGCACTTTTTCCGATGGCGTTTTTGTGATGGACAGGGCAGTAGGGCGGATATACTCCTTGGACGGCTTGGCTCTTCATGTTCCGGTCAGCGTTTTTGCCAAGACCAAAGCCAATGCATTGCTGATTGGTGCGGACGGCGCGGGACTTTTCTGTGTGGATGCTGTCACCGGAAAGCTTCTGAAACATTACATGGTTGATGAGGATGACGAAAGAGGTTTGAGCGGCAATACTGTATCTGATATCTGTGTTGATGAATATGGAGGTATCTGGGTCAGTACTTCTACAAACGGCATCAGTCATCTGGATCCGTTGATGCCGGATGTCTATCGGTTCAGGCATGAACGGAACAATGCCAATTCTTTGAAATCCAATCATGTGAATGTGGTCTTCCAGGATTCCGAAGGGGATTGCTGGTATGGCACGAACAACGGTATCAGCTTATACCAGCGCAAGGGAGGCAAATGGACGCACTATCTGGAAAACACAGGACTTAGCGGTAAAGTGATATTGGCCCTTGCCGAAGATGCAAAAGGGAATATATGGGCCGGCGGTTATGGAACCGGAGTTTATTGCATCCATAAGAAAACGGGGCGGGTACAGAAGTGGGAGAGCAGGAGCGCACATCCGGACAGGGGGATGGGCACTGATTATGTCTATGCCATCCATGCGGAGGGAAATGAAATTTGGTTGGGCGGAATAGAAGGGGAACTTACTTGCTATAACATAGAGACGGGCGCGTATACATATTATCCGATTGATTGCATAGGCGATATAAAACGGGGTGTGGACGGTTCGTTGCTGATTGCCGGTTGCGGCGGATTGGCCATTCTTGACAAAGCGACGGGGAACACCCGTTGGTACCAGCAGTTCGGGGAACTCTCTCTGCACTATCCCATCCGTTGCCTCATGCAGTCTTCGTCCGGAGACATCTGGCTGGCGACGGATGGTGACGGACTTATTCGCTTCAACCCCGGCAAACAGGAAGCGCATATCTATACGGCAAGCGATGGTCTTGTATCCAATTCTATCAACAGTCTGCTGGAAGATAATGACGGGCGTATCTGGTTCAGTACGGAGAAGGAGCTGTACTGCCTGGACTTGGCAGGGGGCATCGTTGTCGGAGTCAATGATTTCCTGGGCATCGGGTGGGGACATTATAATCCGAATGCCGCTTTCAGGCTGGATGACGGTTATCTCTCTTTCGGTACGGCGGAAGGGGTGGTCTCTTTTCTTCCTTCGCTGGACTTCGGGCAGTGTGTGTCGGCCGAGCTCATATTGACGGACTTCAAGCTGCTGTACGAGTCGGTGAAGGCAGGCCGGAAAGGTTCTCTTCTGGCAACAAACATTAATGATACGCGGCATGTCGGCCTGAAATACAATCAAAATTCCTTTTCCATTTCTTTTTCTACCATTAATTTTACATCTCCGCACAGAATCAGATATGAGTACATGCTGGAGAACTACAATGAACAATGGGAGTCTTCCAATTCGGTGGGAAGTATAAACTATATGAACCTTTTTCCCGGTAAATATATCTTCCGTTTGCGGGCGTTCGACAAGTACAGTGGTCGGCAGATAGGGGAGCGTAGCCTTGAGGTTGTCATCCATCGCCCTTATTGGCTTTCGTGGTGGGCGTTGCTTGTTTACTTCATGATACTGTCCGTGTTCGTTTATGTGTTCGTACAGTACCGCAGGCATAAGCTCAATGAAGATAGAGTGAAGGAAAAGATACGGTTCTTTATTAGTATAGCCCATGACATATGTACTCCGGTGACATTGATAAAAGCACCTTTGAGTGAGCTTGAGGTGCAGCCGGAACTGCCGGATGAGAGTCGGAAGACGGTAGCTGTAGCAGTAAAGAATGTGGAAAAACTGCTTTCCATGATTACCCAGTTGCTGAATTGGCAGAAGATGGAGCTTCATACCGAATGTTTGAAAGTTTCGCTATATGATATCAAGGCCTATCTGGAGGGGAAAATGGCGGAGTTCCGTCTAGCTGCTATGCAAAAGGGCATAGAGTTGCAACTGGAGGTGGAAAGGGATATGCCGAAGGTGTGGATTGACAGGGGAAAGATGGATCATATTATAGATAATCTGCTTTCCAATGCATTGAAATATACGGAGCAGGGTATTGTCCGCATTGCCGTAAAGACTGCAAAGAAGAAGTGGACGATTGAAGTGCGAGATACGGGCATCGGTATTCCGAAGAAGGAGCAGCGAAATATTTTCCATGAATACTACCGGGCGCAGAATGCGACGAATTCCGAGGAAACCGGTTCAGGCATCGGGCTGATGATTACTCGTCGGCTTGTAAAGCAGCATCATGGCAGCATTTCATTCAGCAGTGTAGAGGATAAGGGAACGACTTTTGCCGTTACTTTTCCGCAGAAGATAAAGTCGGGTATTGTCGTTGAACCGGAAAAAGACAAAGCGAATGCATCTGCGGCAACTGTATGCTTACAGAATAATGGTGACGATGTAGGGAAGAACGTACTTCTTTTGGCAGAAGATGATGCGGACATGAGGGAGTATCTGACAAACTGTCTTTCCTCCGAATATAAGGTAATCGGTGTGTCCGACGGCGGGAAGGCACTGGAAATGGCTCGGGAAATCAATCCGGACATTATCATTTCAGATGTTGTGATGCCGGTGCTGGAAGGAGACGAACTGTGCAGGATTCTGAAGTCATCCATTGATACGAGCCATATACCTGTTATATTGTTGACAGCACTTAGTGAAAGGGAAAACATCATCTTTGGGTTGGAAGCCGGTGCAAGCGACTATATCATCAAACCTTTCGACCTGTCGGTATTGAAAGTGCGGATAAGGAATATCCTTCAAAACAGACAACACTTGCGTGATACGGTATTGTCACTGAATGCCCGGCCGGAAGAGACGGATTATACCAGTCAGCTGGATAAGGAATTTTTGGATAAAGTGATGGAGGTCATTCATGAAGAATTGTCTAATTCCGAATTCTCCATCAATGACTTCTGCAGGATGTTGGGTATGAGCCGCACTTCGGTCTATAACAAGATAAAAACATTGACAGGACAAGGCCCCAATGATTTTATCCGGATTGTTCGTTTGAACAAAGCAAAGGAGTTATTGGAATCTCGGAAATATTCTATCGGAGAAGTTTCTACTATGGTGGGCTTTTCTGATCCGAAATATTTCAGTACATGCTTCAAGAAGCAGTTTGGTGCCAGTCCTAGTAAGATTTGATATAATAAAGATAGTTTTCGAACCATTGCGGATAGGTATTAAACCTTTTTTGCTAAATAACGAACCTCCGTTTTTCTGATAGTGCGTAATATTGTAGACAGAAACAATAATAAAAAATCGCATATAAAAATGGAAACGTATTTGGGTCTTGATTTGGGTGGTACCAAACTGCTGATTGGTGAAATGGACAGCCATGGCAATATTTTAAGGTATAAGAAGTATGATTCAGGGTATTTTAACCAGCAAGCTGCATTGGAAATTATTAAATCGTCGCTTGACGATTATATCCGTACCGTGGGCTGGTATGACCAGAAACCAGTGGGCATGGGAGTCGGTTTGATTGGTCGCGTCGATCCTGAGCAAGGGATCTGGTTGCAGATTGACCCCAGTCGCACACAACCGATAGCTCTGGCTAAGGAACTGGAGGAAACATACGGTATACCTTGTCATATAGACAATGACGTGAAGAGTGCCACAAGAGCCGAACGGGTGTGGGGATTCGGTCAAATCTCCAAGAACTTCATCTATATGAATGTGGGTACCGGTCTTGCTGTAGGTACGGTGGTGAACGGCAGGCAGATACGAGGCAGTCATTTTAATGCCGGTGAAGTGGGTCACGTACGTGTCGGTGTGAATGTCGGTGTCAAGTGTGGTTGCGGCCGGATGGACTGTGTGGAAGTCATTGCTGCCGGTATTGGGTTCGACAACTGTGCCCGTTTGCTTTGCAGCCAATATGAGACCAGCCTGCACATCCCGGCAGAAAAGGGGGAAAGGGTGCTTGTCAGTGAAGTCTTTGCACTCAGCCAGAAGGGAGATCCTCTTTGTACGGTATTGGTGGAGAATGCTGCCGAGGCTCTTGCCAATCTTATTATGAACCTGGTGCGCGTGATTGACCCTGATACGGTGGTATTGGGCGGCGGTGTTGTATCCGATGGATATATGCACGGAAAGATTCTGGAAAAACTGCATCCCACGACCATGCGTTTTGTGAGCAACGGAGTTGTTATCACGAAACTGAATCCCGGCTTTATCGGTCTGTTGGGAGCGGGAGCAGTAGCAATGAATATGTAATTGTCATTCAGCGCGCAAATGATATAAACTAATTTTAATCACTTACTTATGAAAATTACTATAACAAATAATGAAAGAGAGTTTGACTGCGCTGCTGCGTGGCGTGTTATCGGAGAAATTCTGAATAAACCTTCGAGCGTTATCGGGCTATCAACAGGGCGTACTACCGGCAATCTGCATCGGTTGATTGGAGAAATATACTCCAAGTATCCTTTTAATGTGGCTTCCACCACTTTCTTCGGATTGGATGAAGTGACCAATGTGCCGCGTGAATATGCAGGTGCGTGCTATACAATGTTGAAAACAGAGTTAATGGATGCTTTGGGTGTCAAAGATGAAAATTTCCTGATGCTTCCTACTGTTTCAGATGATTTTGAAAAAGCCTGCAAAGACTTCCAGCAGGAGATAGCAAGACGTGGAGGCATCGACCTGCTGATTTTGGGATTGGGGGAAAACGGACATTTGGGGTTCAACCAGCCAGGAAACCCTTTCGATACTGAAACATGGGTTACCGGTATGCACGCCGAACTGGAAGTGCGTATCCGCCGGGAAACGAATACGCCTCCCGAAAAGCAGTTGGGCGGTATTACATTGGGAATAAAGAACATCATGCAGGCCCGCCGGATTGTATTGGTTGCCAAAGGCACCAATAAGACGGATATTGTGAAGCAAATGCTGGAAGGTCCCGTGACGACAGATGTTCCCGCTTCTATCCTGCAACTTCATCCTAATTGCGAGTTCCTGCTGGACAGTAAGGCTGCTGCAGGGCTTTCTGCCAAATAATTGAATCCTTTATTAATTCTCTAATATTATGACACAAAAAGAAAAACAAATCAACTATATGGGGCCATTTATTACGATGGTGTTCCTGTTCTTTATTGTAGGTTTCCTTACCACTGCCAATACCCAATTCCAGGGACCTCTGAAAGAGACTTTTCTGGCAGAAGTGGGCGGGTTGAAAAATACTTTTGCCACTTTAATCACATTTTCCTGGTTTCTGGCATATCCGGTTTGTGGAGGATTAGGTTCGTCTTGGATTGGCAAGCACGGCTATAAAGGCACGCTGATGCGCGGGCTGTTGCTTATGATTGCAGGCTTGGGCTTGTTCTTTGTCTCTTCTTATTTCACTGTACACTTTCCCGGAGCCAATTGGCATGTGGGGGAAAATGTTATTCCAGGCGGTTTCCTTATTTTCCTCTTGGGCTCTTTTGTGGTCGGTGCTTCGGCTACTATTCTTCAGGTAGTTATCAATCCTTACCTTACGGCTTGTCATGTGAAGGGTACCCAATCCATCCAGCGTCTGGCTATAGGTGGGTCTGCCAACTCGGTGGGAACGACATTGGCTCCTTACTTTGTAACCGGCGTTGTTTTTGGTGGTCTGGCGATGGAGGATATACAGATAAACCAGTTGATGATGCCGTTTTTTGCATTGATGGTGGTGATTTTCCTTATTGTCTTGCTGTTGATGAAACTCTCCCTGCCCGATATACAGGGAACAAGGGCAGAGAAAGGTGAGAAGCTCGAAAAGAGTGTCTGGTCATTCAGCCATCTAACTTTGGGCGTGGTGGCTATCTTTTTTTATGTAGGTTGTGAAGTCTGTATCGGGGCGAATATCAATATGTATGCCATTGAGATGGATTATGCTTCTCCGGCGCTGATGGCTACGCTCTATTGGGGCGGCATGCTCGTGGGGAGGTTGGTAGGCAGCTCGTTGAGCCGGATTTCTCCGCGTGTACAGTTGACGGTCACGACGATAGGAGCAGGTGCACTTGCTCTGGTGGCCATTCTATTGAATAACCCCTGGTTGCTTACGGCGGTCGGATTGTTCCACTCCATCATGTGGGGGGCAATATTCACCTTGTCTGTGGCTCGTCTGGGGAAATATACGTCCGTTGCTTCCGGTGTGTTCATGATTGGAGTGGTGGGAGGCGCCATATTGCCTTTGTTCCAGGGTGTGCTTGCCGATCTTATGGGCGGTTGGAGATGGTCCTGGCTCCTTGTACTTCTGGGTGAAGCGTTTATGCTGTACTATGCACTGATAGGCTCGCGAGTCCGCCAAGCAGCCGATTGATTCTTGTTTACCAATAATTACCATAGATAAATATGAATAACATGAAGAATTTTAGAACGATTGTTTTGACCGTACTGGCTGTATTGTTGTCGTGCGGCAATCTGAGGGCTGCGGATGGGCCGAAAGCCCCGCTTGACAGTAAAGTGATTGTGGCATACGTCACTTCCTGGAGTCACGTCATCCCCGACCCCAAGTACATGACTCACATCAATTATGCCTTCGGGCATGTCAGTGAGACCTTCGACGGTGTAGGCATTGCCAATGAAGACCGCCTGAAGCAGATGGTGGAGCTGAAAAAGCAGAAACCGGACCTGAAGGTGCTACTCTCCATCGGCGGTTGGGGCAGTGGACGTTTCAGTGAGATGGCCGCCAACGAAAAATACCGCAAGTCATTTGCCAAAGATTGTCGGCGGGTGGTGAAAGAGTATGGGCTGGACGGCATCGACATCGACTGGGAATACCCTACGAGCAATGCTGCCGGCATCTCTTCCTCTCCCGACGATACGAAAAACTTCACGCTGCTGATGCGTGACATCCGCAAGGCCATCGGTCCGAAGAAGCAGTTGACTCTTGCTACTGTGGCTTCGGGCGAGTATATAGACTTCCCGTCCATCCTTCCTTATATTGACTTCGTGAACATTATGTCCTACGACATGGGGAATGCTCCCAAACATCACTCTGCTCTCTATTCTTCGGACAACAGCAGCGGGATGACGGGCGACAAGGCTGTGAAAGCCCATCTGGCTGCCGGTGTGCCTGCCGACAAACTGGTGATGGGTATGCCTTTCTATGGTCGTGGCGGAAAGGGGTATCCCAATTTTCAGGATTTCAACAAAGTGGGATATGCCAAAGGATTCCGCGAATGTTGGGACGAGACGGCCCGGGTACCTTATCTGGTGAATAAGGAAGGTACACTGGTTTTCGGTTACGAGAATCCGCGTTCGCTAGCCATCAAGTGCCAATACATCCTGAAGCAGAACCTGCTGGGCGGCATGTATTGGGACTACGACGGTGACAACGAGCAGGGCGACCTGCGCCGCACGGTCTACGAGAACCTGATAGAGCGCAAGCCTTTCCACGACCGTATGTACCGGGTATTGGTGCTCACAGAGAGCGCCGGACAGCACAAACCTTTCTCGGATGCGGCTTTGAAGTGGCTGATAGACGAAAGCAAGGTGCAGAACCTGCAGATTCAGGTACTGAACAGTGCCCGCCTGCTGGCACAGAAGGAAGTACTGAACGGTACGGATTTGGTCATCCAGTTGGACTTCCCTCCCTATACATGGCCCAAGGAAGCGGAACAGAATTTTGTAGACTACATCAATGAAGGTCGTGGCGGCTGGATAGGTTTCCACCATGCCACGCTGTTGGGCGACTTCGACGGCTTTCCTTTGTGGCAGTGGTTCAGCGACTTTATGGGTGGCATCCGTTTTCAGAACTACATTGCCCCGCTTGCCGATGGCACGGTAGTGGCCGAAGACAAGGAGCACCCGGTGATGAAGAACGTGGATGCTTCGTTCGTCCTCCCGGACGATGAATGGTACACTTACGACAAGAGTCCGCGCCCCAATGTACGTGTACTGGCCCATGTGGACGAGTCTACTTATTCTCCGGTTTCGGATGTGAAGATGGACGACCATCCGGTGGTATGGGTCAATGAGAAGGTGAAAGCACGCAATGTCTACTTCCAGATGGGGCATAGCCCGAAGCTGTTCAATTCGGATGACTTCACCACGATGCTGCACAATGCCATTTCGTGGGCATTGGGTAAATGACATGCTATATATAAGGTAGATTTTTTTAGGTAATGGCTTTTCGTTAGGTAATTGTTTGTAATAGGTATTTAGTAGCTCCCGTATCGTGCTTGTTAGTAGGCTGCGATGCGGGAGTTTTGTTTTTGCTCAAGAGCGCCTCTCGCCCCATTTGACAGACACTGGCGTCTGTCGCGATGAACACTGGTGTCTGTCATGACAAACACTGGCATCTGTCACGACAGACTCCAGTGCTTGTTAAATGGGGGATTTCTGTTGAAATAAAAACAGATTGTTCTCCTTGCAGAAATAGACAGTCAATCGGGACATTTTCATAATCAGCATCTTGTTATTGATGGATTTTAAACTCATAATGATAATGAATGAACCTTTCGCTGAGATGGAATGCCTATATTTGAATACTTGTATGGGCAATATTAATTCAAACCATGAAAATCCGGATTTTATCATTGGCTGTCATGCTTTCATTGAGGTATAGCCAAAGGGCTTCGGCTGTTTATTTATTGTCAGTTTTGTTTTTTGTGGGCTGCACAGCTCACGATAAACGGAGCGGGAATGAAAACGTCACTGCAATTCGTATAGATTGGAGCAATGTCAGGGAGACGTTCGATTATGCTCCGATGGTGGAAGACAGTGTGTTGGTGATACCGTTGGAAACGCGGGACGATTGTCTTATTGGTGAAGTCTCCAAAGTTATCTGTCGAAATGGCCGGATATATGTAGGGGATGCAATGAGGCAGGCTGTTTATGTCTTTGATATGTCCGGTAAGTTGGTGACAAGGATATGCTCGTTTGGCAACGGGCCGGAGGAGTATCTCAGTGTCACCAGTTTTACGGTACATGGCTCGGGTATTATAATTTATGACAGCTTTACAAGGAAATTGTTCTTTTTTGATTCAGCGGGCATTCTCCAGAAAACGGAGGATGTGCCGGATATTTGGGGAATGGATATGTTCTGTATAAAGAATAAACTTTATCTAGTAAATGACGGCAGTTCTTCTCAACGGGGATTTTACCACTTGTTTTCGGTGAATCTTGACAAGGCAGAAGAGCATGAGGCTTTTTTGCCGTTTAAGGATCCGGGAAATTCCGGGTGGGGTACGGAGTCCGTCATTGCTCCGCTGAAAGATGAGGCTTTAATCTATACTTGTCCTTTCGACACACTTTACATGGTGAAGGATGGGGCTGCTTATCCTGCCTATTTCGTCGATTTTGGGCGTAAGAGGCTTCCGCGGCAATACATCGGAGAAGAGGGCCGCATTGCATTGAAGGCAGCATTTGACGGCAACTATGTCAGGGGCTGTGAGAATGTCGTGCAATCGGAGAAATACATCTTTTTGCGGTTTGGAGATTCCAATGAGGACTATACCGGCATCTATAATAAAGAAACGGGGAATTTGGAAGTCGCCAAGACGGCTGTCAATTCATTGTTGGGGGATTTGCCACTTCAGAAGAATAAATTCCATATAGAGGATGAATGCCTTATCCAATATTATGCCATTTCCTTTTGGAATCTGGCATTTGAGATGGAAGGTGAAGCCGGTCTGGATAGGCACAGATTCTATTCGGCAGCTTTGAGACAACGGATTGACGGGTTTCGACGCATGGATGGGGCAGAATCCAATCCGGTTATCTTGATACAAAAGTTGAAACAATGAAATGTGCCGGTGTCTTTGGCCCTTATCTTGCATAGGCTTCCATTTTCATCGGCAGGTACATGGACAATAGATTAAAATCATTTTGTTGCAGTGTCTCATTGCTCTCTAATCCTCTTCCGGTGCAGCATTGGGATAGCGTATGTTTCTGAAAAGGAGCTGCATATATTCTTCCTCTTTCTTTTTGCCTTCTTCTGTCAAAAGAATCTTCATCATTGCAGACGGATATCCTCTTTTGATTGCATTTATTCCTATACATTCATTGTACGATTCTTTATAAGGCTGGGAAGCCTGACTTTAAAGATAAAGACAGTATCAGCATTAAAATAATCCTTCATATTGTCTTCAGCGATGATTCTTATATATTGGGCGGTATCCAATTTTGCTGTTTCTTCATTTGAGCCTGAATCCGGTGCTCCTTGAACCATGAATTTGCCATCGGCCACTTTTATTCTCATATCACTACCGGAATCCATGTTCAATGCAGCTTTCACCTCTCTGTATGGCATGTTTTTTGCCGCACGGTAATGGCTTGAATACGTGTCGAAACAAGGATACAGAATCAGACAATCCTTGGACTTTGATTCTAAAACCATCTGATAGAACATTCCTATATTCATCTTTTCGTTTATTCTGAATATGGTCAACCCGGCAATCACCTTGAAATCTTTCAGTTTAATCAAATCGATGCTATGCTGCTTCGAGCAATGGGAACGATGCATTCTGAAAAGACGATTCTGGGCAAAGGCATTTGCTGAGAATGAAAGCATGATGGCAAATGATAAGACTAAAGTTTTCATATCAGTCCGAATTTTTAAAAGTGTATTTGAGAATGATAGGGTTAGCATCATCATCCAATGAATTTAACTTTTTATAATCTGCTTTATCAAGTAAATCCGTAGAGACGTAGGTGTTTAATAAATCTGTAGGAATAATAGCATAAGCATATTTCTCATCCACAAATATTGGTGAGAAAAAATTCATTTCTTTGAATGAATTAAATAGCAAATGCCGATTATTTCGTTTGTCAATTAATAAATGGTATATTTTTCTTTTCCAATAAAATGCAGTAAAATAATAGTTGGAGTTTTCGCTATATTGAATAAAAATTGTTGCATAGTTCGTGCCAAATGTTTTATTCCATTCTAAATAATACCGAATATCTTTTCCTGCTGGCAAGTTTTTTATTTCAAAATTGTATTCTCCAAAATCCCATGAATATTTAGGCTGTAACTTTTGATTGACATATACAAAATTATCGCCATTGTATGCTTGAACAAAATGAACAGAATCATTGTACAGATAAAATGGGCTATATACATGATGGTATAGGGTTTTAATTATGTCATCAGACAGATTGTAGGTTTCAGAGACTACATTTTTCAGAGAGTCATCATACAATGCCATTTTAGTTCCCGTTTTAGTGTCGCTATAAAATAAGTATTGATTAGGGTTTATAGCTATAAAATTATGGGCAGTAGACATTGAACTTGGTAATTTTACATGGTGTCTATAAATAATTCCTAAACTGTCATAAACATAAATACCTGCTACCGGACTTAATAGTTCTAAGTCTCCACTGAATCTGTTAAAATCAAAATCATATAATTCTGAATATTCGCCCGGTCCATTTCCTTGTTTACTAATGCTTCTTATGTATTTACCCTCCATATTGAATATTAAGATCTGATTCTGATTTTTATCCAGTATGTAATATCTGTTATTATGTATCTTTACAGATAGATTGTACCCTTTGATTAAGGAACTGTCATTTGTTTCTAACGGTATTAATTCCATTTTAGAGAATAAGTCATAGAATGAAACTGTATTTTTACTATTCAAATCTATATAGACAGCTTTTGCACGTAGTCCTTTAGAATTATGAGAACATGAGACTAATAGAATGAGTAAACATATAACTGGAAAATATCTTTTCATTGCCATATTAAGAATAGAAGTTAAGACTCGATAATAGGTAGAGTGGAGATTTTCTATTATACCTTATGCCGTTTGATAATAGGCATGGCAGATAACATCAAAACTGTTATAAAGAAACGCATAGACTTCCATTTTCATCAGCAGGTACATAGATAGCTGACAGAGTGCAAAACGTCAATACTCCACGAACCATTGCTGATGTCCATAAGCTATTTGTATTTCTTTGAACTTTGGATAAATAGAAAGATAGTACGATGTTATATAACAGCAAGCTACTCACTTTCCATAAAATAGAGAAACAGTCTTGCCCGTTTCCAAATATCCAAAATGGAATTCCCCAAAGAGTCCAGACTAAACCAATCAACACTGGCTTGAAAATGTTGGAACATCGTAAATGATTTTCCATGAATCCACGCCATCCAATTTCTTCTGCTATTACAGAAAGTGCTCCTAAAGTGCTACCGACAATCAATGCATAACCGGTTATTATGCCCCACAGTTGTACAATTCTTAAATAAGAATTATCCACAATGGGGATTCCCATGTACGAAAAATCATTGTGGGAGGGTATTGATATGTGGCCTATAGTCTCTACGTTCAAGAGGTTTCCGCCCACATATATAAGGAGCATTGCCAATAAAGGAAATAAGCATGCAGTAGCCGCAACATAACTGATAGAGGCTTTCCATGAAATATTCTTAAAAGTCAATTTGTTGTGTGAGCAAAATTTGCTAAAGTTCCCTTTCTCAGCTGCCCATGCAGCGAAAGCAGGGGATAAATACAAAAAGAAATCTATGATATGTATCCATCCGGCATTCATCTCAGCCGAATAAGCATATCCTATAATGGCTCTTGCTATGATTACAATAGCTAAGTAGGATAGAAATGTTGTCATAGGTTTCCACTCATTGATGTTTTTTTTCATGGTACGTTGTATTTAGAAGGTTCATAATTTCAATCAGACTTAAACCAAAGCCGTTTTCCGGTGCAAGTATAAGGGTATATTTTGACGAATAAGTTGAGAAAATCTCGAAAAAGGTTTGAATATTATTATATATATCATTATTCATGGCTATTCTTGAATTTTTCGACTCATTTTGATGATTTCTAAACCTTTGTGCCGGAAGTATGCGCTAATTTTACAATCGGTTTTAAATACAATTGAATAATCGAATAATTATAATAGTATAGGTATGAAATACTTTTCAATGGTGTTGCTTATGATTGCCTCGATGCTGTCATGCTCTTCGAAGGGCGATGAGCTGAAAGAGCTTCCGCCTTTTCCGGACGAGCCGGCGACAGAGGAGCCGAATCCCATTCCTGGTTCTACCGACAAAATCGTTGTCGGTTATGTCACATCATGGTCAAACCACGAGGTGAAGCCGGAATATGTTACCCACATCAATTATGCCTTCGGGCATGTACAGGGAACATTCCGTAGTGTCGGAATCTCCAACGAGGAACGTCTGAAGTCGGTTGTCGCCTTGAAGAAACAAGCCGCCCACTTGAAGGTGCTCTTGTCGATAGGAGGTTGGGGCAGTGGCAACTTCAGCGAGATGGCGGCAGATGCCGACAATCGCCTCGCCTTTGCTGCCGACTGCAAGCGTGTGATTGATGAGTTTGGTCTCGACGGCATCGATATAGACTGGGAATTTCCTACGAGTGACATGGCAGGCATCTCTTCGTCACCCGACGACACCCACAATTACAACCTGATGATGCGCGACATCCGGCAGGCTATAGGCAGCGACAAGCTTCTGACGCTCGCAACAGTGTGCTCTGCCGACTACATCGATTTTGAAGGCATTATGCCTTATATCGACTTTGTCAACATCATGGCATACGACATGGAGAATCCTCCTAAGCACAATGCACCCCTGTATCAGTCTTCAAAATTCCCCGGATGGTTTAACTGCGACATGGCGGTCAAGGCGCACCTTGCCAAGGGAGTGCCCGCATCGATGCTTGTGCTCGGTATGCCTTTCTATGGTCATGGAACCGATGTCTACGACCACTCCACGGATTTCAAGAATGTAAAGGTGCCCTCGGGGTACACTAACTGCTGGGACGATGAGGCAAAAGTCCCTTATGTGACCGACAAGAATGGACGTTTTGTCCTCAGCTACGACAACGCTCGCTCAATAGGTTTGAAATGTGATTATATTCTCGAATACGGACTTCTCGGTGCCATGTTCTGGGACGATGCTGGCGATGACAGCAACCACATGCTTCATAAGGCTATAGCCAATAAACTTTTTGTTGAATCTAACTGACAACTATATATACATATCAGTAGATGCTTTAAGAGGAATGATGTTTTCAGGTAGAAGAAAGAGGGTATGTCACGGTGATGGCACACTCTCTTTCTTTTTAGACGGTGTGCTTTGGGGAAAATGATGAATTTTTGACCCTCTTTGATAGTTATTAAACCTATGCGGTGTTAAAATGCAGATATTAGTGCTTTTTTAAACCTCAAATGTTATTTTTTACCCATTGTTGGAAAGATTCATTAATACATTTGCAGGCAGAGAATATTTATTTTATTAATGATTTTATTAATGATTATTTTTATCTAATGCTAATGGGAAAGTTATGCAGATTACATCTCCTTTGGTTGGCTTTGTTGCTACCGGGAGTGTCCTTCGCACAAAATCTTTTAAAAGTGCAAGGTTGTGTTACTGACGAGCAGAACGAGCCACTTATCGGGGCTACCGTGCAGACTAAAGACAAGTCTAAAGGCACGATAACAGATAGCAGTGGCAACTATGTCTTGTCGGGAGTTCCCAAGGGTTCAACCTTGGTGTTTTCGTATGTCGGCTACAAGTCGAAAGAAGTAAAGGCAACATCAGTTTCTCTGAATGTTGTTTTGGAATCGGATGATGAGATGCTCGATGAAGTGGTTGTCATCGGTTATGGCCAGCAGCGCAAGGTGACGCTGACGGGTTCTGTCTCTAATGTAAGTAGTAAGGAACTTCTCAAATCGCCGGCCGCATCGCTTGGTAACAGCCTTTCGGGTAAGCTTCCCGGTCTCCAGTCGGTGCAGTACACCGGTGTTCCCGGTGCCGACGATCCTGTCATCCGTATCCGTGGTGTCGGTTCGTTCAACAGCGCCGAGCCTCTCGTGCTTGTCGATGGTGTAGAGCGTGAGTTCAGCCAGATAGACCCAAACGAGGTGCAGGACATTTCTATTCTTAAGGATGCGTCCGCTACGGCTGTCTTCGGTGTGCGTGGTGCCAACGGTGTTATTCTCGTCACCACTCGTCGCGGTGCGATAGGCAAGCCTACCATCACACTAACAGCTTCAGCAGGTCTTCAGCAGATTTCTAAATTCCTTGAGCCTGCAAACTCCTACGAGTATGCAACGGCTTACAACCATGCTCAGGCAGTGGAAGGAGTGGCCGAGGACGGATGGAAGTTCTCGAAGGAAGCTATACAGCACTGGAAGGACATGGATATGCCCACCGTTTATCCAAGCACCAACTGGTTTAAGTACTTGATGAATGACCACGCATGGCAGCAACAATATAATATTAATGTGTCGGGTGGTACTGAACGTGCCCGCTATTTCGTTTCTGTCGGTATGCTCGATCAAGACGGTCTTTTCAAAACCTTCGACCAGGGTGATGACGCGAACTTCAAATACCGCCGTTACAACTTCCGCGCCAACCTCGATGTAGATTTCTCTAAGCTGAGTACGCTTTCTATCGGCATCGGTGGACGCATTGGCAGACGCAACTCTATCGGTAATGGTGAATATAACGGTCAGTCTGGTGTCTTTGGTGTTGAGGGGCTTCTCAACAATGGTACGCCCATGTCTGGCTACGGTCTTGATAGTGAGGGACGTCGCATCGTTTCCGACCCTGACCTCGTTGGCGCAGTTGGCTCCGATGGTCTCGGCCTTATCTACGAACATGGTTATACTACTGAGCGTCAGAGTGTTGTAAACCTCGATCTTCAGTACAAGCTCAAGCTCGACTTTATCACCAAGGGGCTTGATTTCCGTATCAAGGGTTCCTACAACTCTGACTATACACAGCAGAAAAAACGTACTACTGACGGTGGAATCAGCTACAAGGCCACCATCGCCAAGGGTGAATACAACGAAGACGGTTCTCCGAAGATTGTTTATGTCCGTCGGGGTGACTCATGGCCTCTTGGCTATGAGGAGAAAAAATGGGGAGGTAGAAACTGGTATGCAGAAGCGAGCCTCAACTATGCCCGCAAGTTCGGTGACCACAATGTGGGTGCGCTTCTTCTTTATAATGAATCCAAGAATTACTATCCCGGCGGTATCTACAATTCCATCCCACGCGGCTATGTGGGTATGGTGGCCCGCGCCACTTATGACTATCAGACCAAGTATATGATAGACCTCAACATGGGCTATAACGGCTCGGAGAACTTCGCCAAAGGCAAGCGCTTCGGCTTTTTCCCTTCCGCTTCTATCGGCTGGATCATCTCTTCCGAGAAGTTCTGGGAGCCTATCCGTAACGTTGTTTCCTATTTCAAACTTCGCGGTTCTATCGGTAAGGTAGGTAATGACCAGGGTATTGGCCGTTTCCTCTATCTGCCCGGCACGTGGCAGTTCTACACCAACGACAATGGTAAAGGTGGTGCATGGTGGACCAACGACCGTACAGGTAACTTTGGTACCAACAACGGTGTGTTCATGCCTGGCGCACGCGAATCCAGCAACGGTAACCCCGATGTTACTTGGGAAACAGCTACCAAGCAGAACTATGGTGCGGATGTACGCTTCTTTGGAGACCGTTTGAGCCTCGGTGTCGACCTCTTCTGGGAAGACCGTAAGAACATCCTCGTTTCCAACGAAACAACCATTGCAGGTATTTCCGCTCTCAAACCTAACTCCATCAACTTTGGCCGTGTCAAGAACCATGGTTATGAAGTGACCCTACGTTGGGCCGACCGTATAGGTAAAGTGGACTACTCAATAGCTCCTACATTTGCTTTCGCACGCAACAAGGTTGTGGAAATGGCAGAAGTGAAGAAGGAATTCCCACACATGTATCATACGGGGCATCCTGTAGGTCAGCCTTTCGGCTACGACTTCTTTGAGTTCTATGTTCCTGGTGAAACCGAACAGCGCTACAAGGAAGTTTACGGCGTTGACATGCCGGACCAGCAGATTACATTGCGTCCCGGTGACAGCGTATTCGCTGACCTCACAGGTGATGGCAAGGTGGATGCCAACGATGTACATGCTATCGGCTACAGCGATATTCCCGAGTATACTGGTAGCATAAACGCAACCCTCAACTGGAAGGGTCTCGACTTCTCCATGACTTGGGTAGGCGCCACTCACGTTAACCGTCAGCTCAGTTCTTTCTATACTCCGGCCTTCGGTACCGGTAACCAGTCCATGCTCAATAAATGGGTCTATGACAATTCCTGGACCGAGGATAACCCCGGTGCCATCCTGCCACGTATCTCTCTTGAGAAATCGGCACGCGAGCATAACGGTTCACTTTCAGACCCATGGATGGTCGATGCATCGTATATCCGTCTGAAGAACCTTGAGATTGGTTATTCATTCCGCATACCCGGTGTGCCCATCAACAACATCCGTGTTTATGCCAATGGTTATAACCTCCTTACTTTCACAAGCTTCAAGGCCAATGACCCGGAGGCGCAAGCCGGCTATGGTAGCACGCGTTATCCTATGACCCGTGTTTATAACTTCGGTATCAACTTAAATTTCTAACATTCAAGACAATGAATCTAATAAAGAAACTCAGAATAAAGACTGTTACCATTATATGTGTAGCTGTTACCATGATGGGGATGGGTTCGCTGAACTCCTGTGTCGATGATATTAACATCGGAAATGGCTTCCTTGACAAGCAGCCGGGTGTCGATGTGACCGTAGACTCCATCTTTGTCAAGGGAGAGAATGCAAAGCGTTTCCTCTGGCACATGTACGGTGCTATGCACAACCCTTTCACCTATACAGGTGCAGTATGGTATTCTCACCCCGATGCCCTTACCGATATTTGCCAGTCGTACTGCGGATGGCACAATCTTGGGAAGTACTACGGTGGTGACCTTACCGAGACCGACCAGGATAACGGCGGTTTCGCCAAGTTCCCCTTCATCGCCAACGGTGACGGCAATAACCGTGCAGGCATTTGGCGTACCATCCGTGAGGGTTGGATTTTTGTCGAGAACATCGACCGCGTTCCCGACTTGAGCGAATCAGAGAAGAGCCAGCTCCGTGGCGAGGTGTATGTCATCATGGCATCGCGCTATCTCGATGCTTTCCGCAACTTCGGAGGCCTGCCCAAAGTGGACCGCTCATTCATGGCCGCTGATGTGGTAGATGGCAGGCGTATGAGCGTAATTGAGACGGCAGAGTTCATCGACGAGCTTATCCAGGCCGCTATCAACGAGCCGGGTCTTCCTTTCTTTGTGCAGGATCAGGCCACCAACTCCGGACGTCTGACCAAAGGCTCGGCCTATGGTCTGCGTGTAAGGCTGTGGAACTTCGTGGCTTCGCCTCTGTTTAATAGTGACAAACCTTATCTTGAATTCACCCGTAACGAGGAGAATCAGGACCTCAATCAGGTATGGACCGGTGGTTACAAGTCCGAACTTTGGCAGAAAGCACTGAAGGCTTGTGAGGATTTCTTCCAAGCCAATAGCGCCAACGGCAACTATTTCGCCCTTGTACAGCCCACCGGTAACAGTGAACAAGACTATTGCAACGCTTTCCGTGCTGCCTACTGGTTCCGTGGCAACAGCGAGAAGGTGATTGAAGTTCATGCCGGTTTGGGTACAAATGCTTGGAATGGTGACTGGAACGTAGAAGGTATGGATGAGTTCGGTATGGCTCTCTTCACCCTCGAATATATGGAAATGTTTGGTATGGCAGACGGTCGTAACTTCCCTTACGACAACGTGTTCAATACCGATAACCCCAACAACGTAGATATTTTTGCCAACCGCGACCCGCGTCTTTACGAGACAATGGTGGTGAACCGCAACAATCTTGTCGAGCAATATCAGGGGCTTTCGAGCACCGAGATATGGCAAGGTGGCAATGTTGACCAGACCTTCAGTCCTGCTGTTACCGACAATCCATGGTCTACCCGTATGAAACTGTTCAAGTATCTCCGCGACAACGGCTATGCGGCATACTATCCGACCAACTATGCTTATCTGCGTATGGCCGACATTCACCTTTGCTACGCTGAGGCACTCGCACAGACAGGCAATCTGCAGAAAGCCTGCGACGAAATGAACAAGGTGCGTGCACGCGTAGGTCTTGGCAAGGTAGAGGTCCTGAACCCAGGGCTCAACCTAACTACCAACAAGGACAACTTCATCGAGCAACTCCTTAGGGAACGTGCCTGTGAGTTCGGTTATGAAGACTCGCGCTGGTATGACCTCATCCGCTACAAGAGAGTCGACATATTCAAGAAACAGGTACACCAGTTGCGTGTATGGCGCAAGGATGCCAATGGCAAGAAAATGGATCCCGCCGACTACGGTGGCAACACGAGTCTCGAACCCGGTGAACCTTGGCCCAACTGTATCTATGAGAAGATACCTTGTACCAACAATATCCGCGTATGGTGGGATACTGACAGCCAGACGAGCAAGTGGACCGATAAATGGTATCTCTCGCCTATTTCACGTGATGAGATCAACAAGGGCTATGGCCTGAACCAGAACCCAGGTTGGTAATACAGATTTTAAATACCAATAAGACTTGTAGAATATGAATATAAATAGAATGTTGATGCTTGCGACTGTATTTGCCTCTCTCACGGCAAATGCGCAGGTAAAACTCAACGATAAGAATGCAAATGCCTATGACTTGGGTTACGGCGTGGAAATAAGCAATTTCCTCAGCACCGCTTCCGCAACCACAATCACAGGCGAAGAATTGCAGCAGACTTCGGCAACGAACCTTGCCCAGGCCCTCTATGGACGTCTGCCGGGCCTCACGGCTCTATCGCAAGGCGGCTTCTCGGGCGACGAAAAGAAGGGTGCCTCATTTAATATCCGTGGCTATCATACGCTTAACGATAAAAACATTCTCATCCTCGTCGATGGCTACGAGCGTCCCATCGACCGCCTCAGTGTAGAGGAAGTGGAGAGCGTTACCATCCTCAAGGATGCCGCTGCTACAGCACTTCTTGGCCATGAGGGCATCAATGGTGCCATACTGGTGAAGACAAAGCGTGGCACAGAAGGCAAGACACGCATCAAGGTGAACTACAGCCATAAGTTCCAGTTCGACCCTGAATTCGCAGACATGGTAGACGGTTACGGCTATGCCAATGCCTTCAACAATGCCCGTCGCAACGACGGACTCTCTGCCGCATATACCGAGCAGGAGCTTAACCTCTTTAAAGATGGTTCCGACCCGCACTTCTATCCTAACGTGAACTGGCGCGACCTTACTTTCAAGAACACTGCCGAGGAAGACCATGCATACGTTTCGGTGTACGGAGGTACGAACAAGGTGAAATACTACACCCATATCGATTATACCGATGTGCGCGGTGCCTTCAAGGACACCAAGCAGGCCGATTACAATGCGCAGTTGCGACAGTCGAAGGCCAATATCCGCACCAATCTCGACTTCAACATCACCAACACTACTCTTATGTCGGTGAATCTCTTCGGCATGTTCCAAGAGACCAAGCGGCCTTCCGACCTCAGTGCCGATGATGCTACAGCTGCCATCTACAGACTGCCGGCCAGTGCCTTCCCTTATAAGACCTCGACAGGTATATGGGGTGGTAACGAGGCATACGGTGATGCCAACCCCATTGCCAAGATTCAGGAGTCCGGCTTCTACAAGACCCATCAGCGGCAGTTATGGGTAGATGCCAAGCTGTCGCAAAACCTCGACTTCCTGGTCAATGGCCTGAGCGTATTTGTCAGTGCCGGCTATGCCAATTCGGCGATCTACGCGGAGAACTCACACAAGGCACACCAGTATGGCTACGAGCGTTACACCGGTACCATTGGCGACAAGAACAACGTATCTCTGAGCACATTCGGTAACAAGGAGACCAACCTCACCTTCAGTAACTGGAATGACAGACAATGGTGGAAAGCAAAGGCCAGCATAGGCTTCAACTACAAGCGTTCGTTCTTCGACGACGACCACTTCAATGCTACCGTCCTTTACGACAACAGCGGTTCGAGCACCGATGAACGTGGAAACACCTTCTATCGTCAGAACATCATGGGAGTCTTCCACTACGACATTCGGAACCGCTATGTGGCCGACCTTGTGCTTGCAGGCAACGGCTCCAGCCGTACCTATCCTTCTAAGTGGGCATTCTCACCCACACTGTCGCTCGGCTGGATTTATGCCAACAGCGACGAGGGCCTGCTCAACTACGGTAAGTTGCGTGCATCGGCCGGCATCCAGCATACCGACTATATGCCTACCTATGGCATGTGGCTTCCCACATGGGATGTTACACACGGCTATGTGATTATTGGTAACAACTACGGTGCTACCTGGGGCGCATCGCTCGGAGCCTTCCCCACTACCAACTTCGCACAGGAGACCTCTACAAGCTTCAACCTCGGTACCGACCTTCGCCTGGCGAATGCTCTTGACATCTCAGTAGATGCCTTCTACCAACTTCGCAGCCACATCATGCTCTCTGCAAATAATGAGAACTCATCAGTAGTAGGTATACAGTCGTCATACAACGATGTGGGCGAAGTGAAGAGCTACGGTTTCGAGGTAGGTGCCAAGTACGTGAAGAAGCTCACTTCCGACCTTAATCTCAATCTCGGTGCCAACTTGTCGTGGGCACGCAATGAGGTGAGCAAGTTTATCGGCACACCGACCTATCCGCTGAGCGACCCTGTAGGCCGCCGTGTAAACGAGGCGTGGGGATTCAAGTCGGCAGGCTTCTTCAAGGATCAGGCCGATATAGACGCCAGCTACCGTCAGGAATTCTCTACTGTAAGACCTGGTGACATCAAATATCAGGACCTCAACGGTGACCAGGTAATCAACGAGTTCGATATGACCAGTCTCGATGGTGCTACCGATATTCCTGAGCTCAACTACGCCTTCAATGTCGGTATAGAGTATAAAGGCCTCGGCCTGAATGCATGGTTCCAGGGCATCGGCAACTATATGAAGCGTCTTCCGTCGACAATATGGGGGGGCATGGCCAACAACGGCAACCTTTCAGTGGACTACTACAACAATTGCTGGGATGTGGCTGGCGACAAAGCTCTCTACCCACGCCTGACAACTCTGGACAATAGCAACAACAATCAGGCAAGCAACGTCTGGCTCAAGCCTGTCCACTTCTTGAAGATGCGCAACATCGAGGTCTACTACAAAGTTCCTGCAACGCTGCTCTCAAGGCTCTCTCTTACCGCAGCCAGGGTGTTTGTTCAGGGCGAGAACCTTCTTTCCTTCGACAATGTTGAGGCTATGGATGCCGAGGTGCTCTCGACGGCATATCCCATGTTCAAGGGTGTAAACATAGGTATCACACTAACCTTCTAATTAAAGATACAGTTATGAACAAGATAAAATATGCTCTTTTAGGTATGGCAGCAGCACTATTTGCAGGCTGCGCCGACCTGGATTACAACGAAGCTTCGAACCGCGATGAGGACTGGACCTACAACAGTCCCCTCAACGGTATCAAGGCTCTCGTCTACGATGTCTATGCACAAATGCCGAGCGAGTTCAAAGACAATGTCTACGGTGACGGTGCCCTGATAGCCAGTGCCACAGACGAGTCTGAGTTTGCACTTTCCTTCTCACCTATTCACAAGTATTTCAACGGTGGCTGGACTCCTTCGAATCCTTTCGCGACCACATGGACCAGTTCATATCGTGCCATCACTCAGGTGCACATGTACCTTGAGCGCATCCACAAGATAGACCTGTCGGATTATGAATACGATCCCGACTATCAGACCATGGTGCAGCAGTTCGAGATATTCCCTTACGAGCTGCGTTTCCTCCGTGCCTATTTCTACTTCGAGTTGGTACGTGCCTACGGCGATGTGCCTTTGGTGACCACAACCCTCACCAATGAGCAGGCCAACAGCGTGGAGCGCACTCCGGCCAAGGAGGTGTTCAAGTTTATCATCAACGAACTGGATGCCGTGGCCCAGTATCTGCCCGTATCGTACAATGACATTCCCGGTCAGGAGATTGGTCGTGCCACCCGTGGGGCTGCTCTTGCACTGAAGGCACGTGTACTTCTTTATCAGGCTTCCCCGCTGTTCAATACGGATAATAATAAGGAGCTTTGGAAAGAGGCCGCTGCTGCCAGCAAGGTCATCATCGATAATGCGCAGCGCTGGGGCTACAAGCTCAGCAGCTATGCCAACCTGTGGGGGCACGATACATTCACCAATCCTGAATTCATCTTCGTACTGGGCACCCAGGCAAGCAACAACTTCGAGAAGTACAATTATCCGGTAGGGGTAGAGAATGGTAACTCCGGTAACTGCCCTACGCAGGCACTGGTAGACGCCTACGAATATCAAGCCGACGGCAAGACATTCCGGGAGAAGCATCCCGGAGATGTGGACGTGACTGCCGAGAATCCATACGATGGCCTTGACCCGCGTTTCGAACTCACTGTAGTGAAGAACGGCGACCTCTGGCCCTCCAACGCAACTCAGCAGATTACCATTGAGACGTATCAGGGTGGCTTCAACGGTGCTCCCAAGTATGGTGCAACTACCACAGGCTACTACCTGAAGAAGTTTGTGGACGGTAACTGCGTGACCACAGCCAACAACCAGACTACCACTCGCCACAACTGGATTGTGATGCGTCTGGCCGAGGTTTACCTCAACTATGCCGAGGCCATGTACCAGTACTACGGCAATGCTGACGAACCGGGCGATCTGGGCCTCTCGGCCAACGAGGCCATTAACGTGCTTCGTAACCGTCCCGACATCATGATGCCCGAGTTCCAGGGAAGCAATGGCTTTGAAGAGCGCTACATGCGTGAGCGCATGGTAGAGCTTGCCTTCGAAGGTCAGCGCTTCTGGGATGTACGTCGCTGGAAGAAAGGTGCCGAGTTCTTTAAGAGTGTCGATGTGGCAGACTTCAAGCTGAATGGAGACGGCAACCTGATTCTCAACCGCGTGACCAAGGCTCGCCAGTGGGACGAGAAGTACTATCTGTACCCCATCCCACAATCTGAGCTTCAGAAGAATGGCAACCTGACGCAGAACCCCAATTGGTAAAGCAGATTCAATGAAATATCAAACGAATAAGACTTATGAAAAAACATATTATATATCTTCTGGCCTCAGGCTTCGCATTACTGTCGAACATGGCACTGACCTCGTGCAGCGATGATGATGCGGCGGATGCCAACGATGTGCTTATGGTGAAGTCTGTCCTGCCTACAAAAGTTATGGAAGGGCAGGTTGTTACCATCACCGGTACAGGTCTTGAGAAGGCCACTTCCGTTGTGTTCCCCGGCAATGTCTCTACAAGCAGCATTACCAAAGTAGGCAACGGCTATATCTCCGTAATAACCCCTGCTGGCATTTCTGCAGAGGGAGGAACAGTAACCATAGAAGCCGACGGCGAATCGGTAGAGTCGGTCATGAGGCTGACCATCGGTAAGCCAGAGCCTCTGCGCGTGGCTCCTCTCGACAAGGAGATAAAAATCAACGAATGTGTGGAGGTATACGGCAACGACCTCGAATTCATCACCAAGGCTTACTTCCCCGGTGAAGATGGCCGGGACATTGTGGTAGATGCAAGCAGCTTCAAGCGCAAAGCTACCGGTTCTCTCTACATCTATTCGCCCATGGGCATAAAAGCCGGACCTACCCAAGTGGTCATCGAAGACTGCAGTGGCAAGAAGTATACTTTGCCGGAGGTAACGCTGTCCGACGAGGTTGTAGGTGGCAGCGAGGAAACCGGAGGCGAAGGATATGCTCCCATCTGGCAAGGCAATGCCAATATCCCCAGTTGGGACGACTGGCAGTACCTGACGTCAGACCAACTGAATCTTGAAGGTTTCATGATTCGCGAAGGTATTATGATGCGTCTTACCTTCGATAATCCCGATGGTGCCAGCATATGCGTATGCGATGGTAACTGGGGTGCGCCCGATGTCGACGGCGAAGGTAATAACACCGTATGGGTTGATGCAGGTACTACCGAACTCGAATTCCCCATATCGCAGGGTATGGCCGAAACTCTGAAAGGGGGTGGTGGTATCATTGTCGGTGGTGTTAACTTCACGCTGAAGAAGATTGAGTTGTACCGCGAGTATCCTACACTCTGGCAGGGCGAATACACTACCGGCTGGTGGTGGTATCTCCCGGCATCGGAGCTCGACCTCTCGGCAATAACGCCGGAAGCCGGACAGACCATTAAGTTCACGTTCACTCACCATGACGCTCCTCAGACGTTCTGCCTGTGCGACGGTGCGTGGGGTGCTCCCTTCATCCGCGAGGGCGGTGAAAGCGGCAACAACATCACCCTTGCCGCCGGTGAGGACTTCCTGGAGTTCGAGATCTCGGAAGGTATGGCGACAACGATGAACGGCTCTGAAACCGCTCTCATTATTGGCGGGGACATCACCATCATCAAGATCCAGATCAAGACGGAGTAGGCACCATGTCGTGAAATCATGGCCTGGTATCTGCAGACATTCCAAGTCCGCCGGAGAACATTAGTTCTTCGGCGGGCTTTTCACTGACTTACTCCCCTCCTCCCCGGGAGGAGGGGTGCCCAAAGGGCGGGGTGGTAGAGGATACTCCAGTTGTATCGAACTGACAGTAACATAACGTATTTATGACAATGATGATTGTATTATTGTGTTTATTGATTTTGGTGGTAGTGGCGTTGGCATTTGCCTGCGTCTCGCTGTTTCTTCGCCTGAAGACCTTGGAGCAGCGGATACCAGCGCAGTCTATGGAGACGGAGCGAAGACTCGACATGCAGGTACCCTTGTCTCTAACCGAAGCGGAAGTGCCTTTGGTAAGCATACCTCCCTTGGGGGCGACGCCGGAGACTGCAGGCGAGGAGGAGGGGCGGCAGGATATGCCGAAGCATAAGATTGTGGTAGTGGACGACGATGCCGGGATGCGCGATTATCTGGGACAACAGTTGTCTGCCGACTTCGAGGTATTGGTGGCAGAGAATGGTGAGCAGGGACTTGCTTTGATCCGTGAAAACTGTCCTGCCATTGTGATCTCTGATGTCCGCATGCCTGTCATGACGGGTTACGAACTATGCCATGCACTGCGCCAGAATGTGGAGACCAGCCGCATTCCTGTCATCTTGATTTCCTTTTTGTCGGAGCGCGAGAACATCATCTATGGCCTGGAGGCCGGTGCCACAGACTATATTGTCAAGCCTTTCGACATGACAGTATTGCACACACGCATCCGCTCTATCCTGAAACGTAACCAGGAGCAGCTCGACAAGGCGGTGATGGCCCCTGTGCTGAGCAAGATGGAATACAAGAACCGGCAGGATAAGGAGCTGATGGACCGCGTGGTGGCTATTATAAAGGAACGTTTGCTGGACTCCGACTTCTCCATCAACGAGCTCTGCCAGGAACTGGACATGAGCCGTAGCACCGTCTACGGTAAGATAAAGGTGCTGACGGGGCATGGACTCAACGACCTCATCAAGACAGTGCGCTTGAACGAGGCGTACGAGCTGCTGCTCTCGCGGGAACTGAATGTGAGTGAGGTGGCCTACCGTGTGGGATTCTCCGACCCGAAGTACTTCAGCACATGCTTCAAGAAGCAGTTTGGCATCAGCCCTACCAAAGTATAATAGATATTATTGGATTTAACTTTATATTAAGAATATGGATACATATATCAGCGTAGCTCTAAACGGGGCAAGCATGATGGTTGGCGAAATGGATGCCAACGGCAACATATTAAGGTTGAAACGCTATCATGTGAACTGCTTTAATCAAGAGGCTTTGCTCGACTTGATTCTCTGTTCGCTGGAAGACTATAGACTCCACGAAGGCTATGTGGGCACGCCCTGCGCCATCGGGATGGGGCTCATCGGACGTGTGGACGGCGAGCGCGGTATCTGGCACCAGATAGACCCGGCCCGGACGCAACCCATCGATGTGGTGCACCGGGTGGAGGACGCCGAGGGACTGCCCTGCTTCATCGACAACGACGTGAAGGCATCGGGGCGCGCCGTGCAGCGTTGGGGTTTCGGCAAGACTTCGCAGAACCTCATCTACCTGTATGTGGGCACAGGCATTGCCGCCAGCATCATCGTGGAGGGGCGCCAGATACGTGGCAGCCACTTCAATGCCGGTGAAGTCGGTCACATGCGGGTGGGGGTGTCCGTAGGCGTGAAATGTCCCTGCGGCCGGACCGACTGCGTGGAGACCATAGCCTCCAGCATGGGCATAGACAGCTGTGCACGTCTGCTGCGCGGCCAGTATGACACGCGCCTGCCCATACCGGGCGATGATGAGTGCGTGTCGGTGGAGGAAGTGTTCCGGCTGAGCCGTGAGGGCGACCCGTTGTGTGTGAAGCTGGTGGAGAACGCAGTGGCGGCATTGGCCGACCTGATAATGAACCTGGTGCGCGTCTCCGACCCCGATATTGTGGTGCTGGGTGGCGAGATGGTGGCTGATGGCTTCTTATTGGAGAAGATTCAGCAACAGCTGCATGACGTGACTATGCGCTTTCTCACCAACGGCGTAGTGATTACCAAGCTCAACCCGAGGTTCATTTGCCTGCTGGGTGCTGGAGCCTTGGCCATCGACGGCATGGAGGAGTTGCTGAGCGAGAAATAGTAACCTTTGCCTCTTGCTTTTACGGATGAAATGAACTTTAAAAACGAAACGCCATGAAAATGAAAAATTTAATAGTGGGTGCGCTATTGTTTTCCTGCACCGGGCAAGTAAATGCCCAATCATTGAACTTACGGGCCGACAATATTGATCAGATTGTCAAGGCTATGACTTTGGAAGAGAAAGTAAATCTCCTGGTAGGTCGTAACGACTATCTCTTTGGGGGTTATGAGGAACAGGATACGGTTCCTCGTGTGATGGACCCGAATATCTCCGGATTTACTCAAGCAGTTTCACGGTTGGGGATTCCTGCCACCGGGCTTGCCGACGGTCCTGCCGGTGCTGTCGTAGTGACACGTCCCGATAACAAGAAAAGTTATTACGCCACAGGTTTTCCTATAGGTTCCCTGCTCGCCTGCTCGTGGAACGTTGAACTGGTGGAAACCATCGGCCAGGCAATCGGTAATGAAACGTTGGAATACGGCGTAGATGTTGTTCTGGCGCCGGGGATGAACATACACCGTTCACCGCTTTGCGGCCGTAACTATGAATATTTCTCTGAGGACCCTGTGCTGACCGGCAAGATTGCTGCCGCCTATATCCGCGGTGTCCAAAGTAACGGCGTAGGAGCCTGTCCGAAGCATTTTGCCGTCAACAGTCAGGAGACGAACCGTACGGAAGTAAACGAAATCGTCTCCCAACGCGCGCTGCGCGAAATCTACCTGAAAGGCTTCGAAATAGCCGTGAAGGAAAGTCATCCATGGACCATCATGTCCTCTTACAATCGCCTGAACGGCCCTTACACTCAGGAGAACCGTGAGTTGCTGACCACTATTCTACGTGACGAATGGGGATTCGACGGTATCGTAATGAGTGACTGGATTAGGTTGCGCAACACTGCGGCCCAGATACATGCCGGCAACGATCATCTGCAACCGGGTGAACAAAAGCAAGTGGATGATCTTCTCGACAAGGTGAAGACTAACCAGCTCTCTATAGCAGACATCGACATTTGCGTAAAGCGAATGCTGGGCTACATTGTGAAAACCCCTCATTTCAGAGAATATAAATACAGTGACAACCCTGATCTGAAAGCTCATGCCATCCTCACTCGCCAATCGGCAGCCGAAGGCATGGTACTACTAAAAAACGACAATGCTGCATTGCCCCTGAAAGGCGTGAAGAAAGTCGCCCTCTTCGGCTGTACCTCCTACAACTTCTGGGCAGGTGGCACAGGTTCGGGTAACGTCGTCAAGCCCTACGTAGTGAATATGCAACAAGGCCTCAATAATGCCGAACTTGAAACCACTGGAAACTTGAGAGAACTATATGCCAGATACCTCGATTACCAGCGTATCAAGAATCGTTGCGACCGCGGCAAGTCCCACGGCTATTACAGTGAAGAGAGCGATATACAAGAAATGCCCGTCGGCAAAGACTGCATCACCTATCAGGCTAAAGAAGCCGATGTGGCCATCCTCACCATCGGCCGTCAGGCTGGAGAAGGTAAGGACCGCACGATTGAAAACGATTTCAACCTGAGCGAAGTAGAGCTGAAACTGATAAATGACCTCTGCGATGCTTTCCATGCCCTCGACAAGAAAGTGATTGTCGTGCTCAACGTGGGTGGCGTTGTTGAAACCGCTTCTTGGAAAAGTCTTCCCGATGCCATTCTTCTGGCATGGCAGCCTGGACAGGAAGGAGGAAACTCAGTGGTGGATGTATTGCTGGGCAAAGAAAATCCGTCGGGAAAGCTGGCCATGACTTTTCCTGTCACTGCCATGGATCATCCCTCTTCACGTAACTTCCCGCTCAATGGCTACAGTGGACAAAGAGGTAGCAATGGGCGTGAAAACGTGGACTATACCCTGCACAAAGAAGGCATCAACATCGGTTACCGCTATTTTAATACCGTAAATAAACCGGTTTCCTACCCCTTCGGTTACGGATTGAGCTACACGGAATTTGCTTATGATGCTCCTGTTGTAAAAGCTGTCGGCGGAGGATTCAAAGCCACCATCCGCGTTAAAAACATCGGTAAGACGGCCGGACGCGAAAGTGTCCAACTCTATGTTTCCGCTCCCGCCGGCGGACTGGAAAAGCCTGCTTGCGAGTTGAAGGCTTTTGCCAAAACCAAACTGTTGCAGCCTGGCGAAAGTGAAGTGCTGATGTTCAATGTATCCGACTATGACTTGGCTTCTTTTGATGAAAGCACACAAAGTTGGGTGAGTGCCAAAGGAAAATACCTTGTGAAGTTCGGTGCTTCCATCGAGGATATCCGTGGTGCAGGGAGCTATCAGTTATCTAAGGAATTCACGGAAAAGGTTAATGACGTATTGAAGCCGACGATGGCTCTTGATGAACTAAAATTTTAGAAACGGGTATCTATATAAAATGACCGAGACAGATACTTTTTACAGGCAAAAGTATCTGTCTCGGTACAAAAGATTATATTTCTGAGCGAAGTCAAAAAATACTATATCCTTTTGCTTTCTTGATTGCCGTTATGGGAACCTTTTATTTAAGGAACGGATCTCCCTTTTTATCCTTGCTCACTACCCAACGGAAAACATTGACCAATAAAAGATTCTGTGTGGCGTCAATAAATTCTTCGTCGCCATGCCCTATGTTCAGGTAAACCATTCTGTAATTCTTATTCGACCATACGATAGGGAAGTCTCCGGATTTCACCACATCTTTGATGCCCAGCGGATAGTTCTTGGGGGAGAGGGAGAGCAGCACTTCCACGTCCTTGTTCTGGCGGGGACTGGGATTCCACTGATACCACTCGCTGGCAGGCACCACAAATGATGCCGGCAAGTTCTTAGTGACGGGATGTTCTGCATTGTCAACTTCAACCAATACCGGCTGGGGGGGCCAGTTGTTGCAATAGAACACCCCGCCGCCAAGGAACTTGACGAGCCAAGGCCAATTCGTGTTTTTGTCATTATAGGCGGCGGCGTGGAATCCTACCCAACCTCCGCCGTTCTCCATATATTGCTCAAAAACATCACGCTCGGCCTTGCTGCTCGGGGTTGTGTTAAGCATGATAATAACGTTGTACTCTTTCAGTTTCTCGTATGGATATTGCGAAAAGTCTGTGGTAATGTCCAATACGAAACCATTACCATAATTCAGCTTCTTAAAGAACTGTACAGCCTGTTCAGCAAACTGCACATGCGCTTCTTCTACATGCTGCGTGTAATAAACCAATGCCTTGAAGCGGGGCGCACGTGCGTAGTTAGCCGGATAGCCTTCAGGCTCTTGTGCATGCACCAACAAAGTACAAACACTGAATAACAAAATTAGAATGTTTCTCATGTCTTCTTTTTATTTATCATTTATATTAAGTAAACTATCACCTATCTCCTTATCCCTTTATCACCCATTTAATATTCCGCAATCAGCGACAGCCACTTCCCTGCCGATGTCACCCATACCTCTTTATAGCAGGCATTGTTCGTCTGTGGCCAGTAGGGGATGTCGTCATTGCCAAGGGTACGTATGCCTACCGGCATTTCTCCTGTTATCTCACCGGAAGAAAAACTGTTCAGTTGCGGGTAGTTGTGTCCTTCTCCATAAATCAGTGATTGTCCGAAGGGATTCTTGCCCACGGTCCAGTACAACTGCTCCCTGCCGATGTCGAGTAACTCTTTATCTTGCAGAAAGTTTCCGCAGATAGCAGCTGCCTTCCCGGTCGAGAGGTGAATGGCCGTGTTACCGTTGAATATATTGAACCAGACGGGGAAGCGCTTCACATAATGCTCCTTATCCAGCCGGATGCCTTGCTTTATCTGCTCCGTATATAGTTCCTCCGCATTAGTGGGCGGGAAGAGGTGGAGGGCGTAGAAGCCGGTGGTATCTTTATATTCCTCTGCATGATATACACCGCTCGGTATCATTCCGTACGGGAGGGTGTACTTCATCAGTCCTTTCAGATAATTGCCGTACAGTTCTATGGAGCGTGCCCATCGGGGGAAGTCGGGATGCTCCGGTTGCGTCTCGCACAGCAGGCTCATGGCTTGCATGTAGACCTGCTCGCGGGACTGATGTATATAATGTATTATTGACTGTTTCGATGTGTTCCGATAGAAGAAGCCACAAGTCTTGTCCTTGTCATTCAATGGCTCAGTACGTTGGCAGTCCAGCGTATAGCGGATGTACTCGGCGGCTATTTCTGCATAATAAGGCTTGTGCGTCAGCTTATAGAGCTGGCTTGCCGACCAGGATATGGTGGCCATATACTGGCTTTCGGAAGTATTGTAACTATGTTCGTAAGGCTGCAGAAACTTGTCGAAGCCGTCTCTTTTATACTTCTCCATGGCAAATGCAAAGTCTTCTTCGGCCACTCGGAGCAGATGCTCCTGCAGCATCGGGTCGTTGTCCAGCGTCATGGAGGCGTATGCTTCATATCCGGCATACAGGAAATTGTCGAATGCCATATTCTGTACACGTACCGTGGAGATATCATCCAGGGTATTGAATATACCGTCTTGCCAGATCAGGAGTCCTACACTGCTGGCACGGTAACCGTCGCCATAACGGTTCTTCAGGATGAACTCCACGCCCCATTCGGCTTCTTCCCGCAGGCGGGCGGCAAGGGCGATATTCTTATTCCTCAGTTTGTTGTAGGCTTCCAGCAGCGCGAAGGTTACGTCTCCCGTCTGAAGCGTCTGTTGCGAGAGGTCGCCTGCATCGTGCCATCCGCCTGCGTAGGAGATGCTGCGCCCATCGTGCCGGGACATCAGGTCGATGTGGCAAGTGCCGTGCTTGCCCGGAACCGGATATCCGCAACGCTGGCAGAAGATGAAGTTCAGCACTTTCCATTGCGAGTCCTCCCAAATGCTTTCTCCGATTCGGAAGGTGGGGGTTAGCAGATTGCCTGCTTTCAACCTATACTCACCAGGACGGTCGAAGGCTGTAAAATCAAGGAGTCCGAACCGCCCGATAGTACTCGTTTCTTCTTTGATGTCTCCCTCGTAGACTGTCTCACCATCCGGATTCAGCAACTGGAATCGCCTACTATTATATATAGGTGTATCTACATTGACAATAGCCGTTTTCGGACTGTTCAAGGCATATCCCGTAGTCGAATAGACAATCTTCCCTTCGGCAGGTACCCATCCGCTTACCTTTTCCGGATTCTTCACCGTCTGCAATTGCAGATTATTAATGTAGTAAACGGCAGAATCCCCCGTTGTCCGGTCCTTACCTTTCTGGGCGGTGCTGAAACGGATTTCCATGACCTTGTCCCGTTGATACTCGTCTATCTCGAGAAAACACTGGTTCCACTCTTTGTTCACCAGATTAATAAGGTGTGAACCGGTAGGCTGGTTGTAGCCTTGCTTGCCGGGAGTACCGGCATTTACAAACGTAAGGTTCACGTTGACTACGCGGGCGCCGTCACAATCGGGGTATATGGAGAATACAATCCGGTTGTACCGTTCCAGATTGGCGCCATTCAGTTGATAGGCGACGCTACTATTTCCGTAAGTGGCATAGTCCGGATCGGAAGGAGAGCCGGTAGCCCTTTTCCCGGTGTAGGTGGGAAATTGCAACTTGAGGCTTTCCGATAGAGGAAGCGTGTCACTTTGCAACACTTCTTTCTTCCACCCGTTAGCTTCAAAAGAATTCCCGGTATTTAACGGCAGGGGCTGATGTATCAATCCGCTTTCATAAAGTTGCTTTTCCAACTCTGCATCCTGAGTCAGGCGAACTTGCCCGTATGTAGAAAACTTACTTGCGGATAGTAGAAGTAAGATAAATAGTGTCTTTCTCATTTTTCAATGTCAACCTTTGGTTTCTGTGCTGCAAGGTTAGCCATTATTTGTCAAAATGAGGTTTGATAATTGCCATAAATACTTTAAAAACTATCTAAATGCAGGGAAATGATAGAATCTGAACCTCAGGAGATGTTTTTTAAACCTGGGCATCGAATGCTTTTTCTTCATTTTTTATCTTTATATTCTTCTTCTCTGCTTGTTTATTGTTTATTATTTTATAACTTTATCCCGTGAAACCGGGTTGTTGACCGAAAATGAGAGGAATATGCAGCATGTTACCAGGAGATTTTGATTGCTATTTTGACGTTTTATCATTATTTAATCAAAATATCACTATGTAATTTAGCTATTTTGAAAAGTTTCCCTATATTTGCAGTGTTGTTCGCTGACATTTTGATCGGATAACATTAAGTCAACAAGGTAATAACCTTTAAAACGTAATATTATGAATATCGAACGTATCATGTCCTCTTTGGAGGCAAAGCATCCCGGCGAGTCTGAATATCTTCAAGCCGTAAAGGAAGTACTTCTTTCTATCGAAGATATCTATAATCAACATCCGGAATTCGAGAAAGCAAAAATCATTGAACGATTGGTAGAACCCGATCGTATCTTTACTTTCCGTGTTACTTGGGTGGACGATAAGGGTGATGTTCAGACTAACCTTGGCTATCGTGTACAGTTCAACAATGCCATTGGCCCGTACAAAGGCGGTATTCGTTTCCACGCTTCCGTGAATCTTTCTATCCTGAAGTTCTTAGGTTTCGAACAAACCTTTAAGAATGCCTTGACCACATTGCCGATGGGTGGTGGTAAGGGTGGTTCCGACTTCTCTCCACGTGGAAAGAGCGATGCTGAAATCATGCGTTTCTGCCAGGCTTTCATTCTGGAATTGTGGCGTCACATAGGTCCGGATATGGATGTTCCTGCCGGTGATATCGGTGTAGGCGGTCGCGAAGTAGGCTATATGTTCGGTATGTATAAGAAGTTGACTCGTGAGTTTACAGGTACTTTCACCGGTAAGGGTATGGAATTCGGCGGTTCGCTGATTCGTCCCGAAGCAACCGGTTTCGGTGGATTGTACTTTGTGAACGAAATGTTGCAGTCAAAAGGCATTGATATCAAGGGTAAGACTATCGCTATTTCCGGTTTCGGAAATGTGGCTTGGGGTGCTGCTACCAAGGCTACCGAATTGGGAGCTAAGGTCGTTACCATCTCCGGACCTGACGGCTACATCTATGACCCGAACGGCATCAGTGGCGAAAAGATAGACTATATGCTGGAACTCCGTGCATCGGGTAACGATATCGTGGCTCCGTATGCTGACGAATTCCCCGGCTCTACTTTCGTTGCCGGCAAACGTCCTTGGGAAGTAAAAGCAGATATCGCTCTGCCTTGCGCTACTCAGAACGAGTTGAACGGTGAAGATGCACAGCACCTTATTAATAATAAGGTAATGTGTGTAGGTGAAATCTCTAACATGGGATGCACCCCCGAAGCTATCGACCTCTTTATTGAAAATAAGATAATGTATGCACCGGGCAAGGCTGTAAATGCCGGTGGTGTGGCTACCAGTGGACTGGAAATGTCGCAGAACGCTATGCACCTCAGTTGGAGTGCAGCCGAAGTGGACGAGAAACTCCACGCCATCATGCACGGTATTCATGCACAGTGTGTAAAATATGGGACAGAACCTGACGGTTACATCAACTACGTGAAGGGTGCGAATATTGCAGGCTTCATGAAGGTGGCTCACGCCATGATGGGTCAGGGAATTATCTAAGAGAAACTTTGTTTAGTTGTATTTGTATTTGTGGTTTGTGCTGCCCGCCCCTGCGAAGGTCCGGGCAGTACTTTTTTTTAGTTATGAGTGATAAATGACTTAAAATCGTTATTTTTGCATCTTGAAACCATAAATAACAAAGAGATGTTACAACCCGAATTGAAAGTGAGACGCGATAAGATACGCGCACTTATGGCTCAACAAGCAATCGATGCCGCTCTTATCACTTGCAATGTAAATTTAATCTATACGTATGGACGTGTTGTCAGTGGTTACCTGTATTTGCCGCTGAATGCTCCGGCCCGTTTGTTCATCAAGCGCCCCAATAATATTGAAGGAGAGCATATTCATACCATCCGTAAGCCCGAACAGCTTCCCGAATTACTTAAAGAATGTGGTTTGCCGATACCTGCCAAGCTGATGTTGGAAGGTGACGAACTGCCTTTTACCGAGTACACTCGTCTGGCTGCCTGTTTCCCCGAGACAGAAGTGTTGCCTTGTGGTACTTCTCTTATCCGCAAAGCGCGGAGTATAAAAACGAATATAGAGCTTGAAATCCTCCGTCGCTCCGGCATAGCACATGCCAAAGCCTACGAACAGATACCTTCTGTTTATCGGCCGGGAATGACAGACCACCAGTTCTCGGTAGAGATAGAACGGCTGATGCGTCTGGAAGGTTGTCTGGGAATCTTCCGTGTGTTCGGTCAGAGCATGGAGATATTCATGGGAAGCCTTTTGACCGGAGATAATGCTGCAGCTCCTTCACCGTACGACTTTGCTTTGGGAGGTGAAGGGCTTGATCCGTCTCTGCCCGGCGGTGCCAATGGTACTCAGCTGAAAGAGGGACAGAGTGTGATGGTAGATTTGGGAGGAAACTTCTATGGCTATATGGGAGATATGAGCCGCGTATTCTCTATCGGCAAGTTGCCGGAGCAGGCTTATGCTGCCCATCAGACTTGTCTGGAAATTCAGGAAGCTGTTGCCGGAAAAGCAAAACCGGGAGCAGTTTGTGAAGACCTCTACAATACAGCTATTGATATTGTCACGAAAGCCGGTTTTGCCGATTACTTTATGGGAGTAGGCCAGAAAGCTAAGTTCATCGGTCATGGCATCGGCCTGGAGATAAATGAAATGCCGGTATTGGCTCCGCGTATGAAGCAAGAATTAGAACCGGGCATGGTTTTCGCTTTGGAACCGAAGATTGTATTGCCGGGCGTAGGTCCTGTAGGTATTGAAAACTCTTGGGCAGTGACGACGGACGGTCTGGAGAAACTTACACTCTGTAAGGAAGAGATTATTGAGTTGTAATAGTTACGAGCTACAAGCTACGAGTTACAAGCTACAAGTCGCTGCGCTATTTGCCGCATGGTACTTGTAGCTCGTAGCTCGTAACTATTTCACCCTTCTATTAAGTTGGTTATTCGCCTTCGCCGGCTTTGATTTTCCAATCCGTTTCCCGGTTGGTTTGGCTTTGCCGGTCCGCTTGGGGCGGGGGGCGGTATCCTTATTCCCCCTCATAATATTCGCATAAATAGTAACGGGCTATGAAGTCCCAATATTGGTGCAACACCTCTTTTCCGTTCGGGAAGGGGAGTGCTACATCGGGCAGAAGTCCCTTCGCCATTCCATACTTCAATAAGTCGAACGGACAAGCGCCCGGATGGCAGAACATATCATAACCGTGTTTCCTGGCTCGTTTGGCATTATACATCGGATTATGCTCTTCGCAGAAGTAAGCGGCTACATCGTGTGCCACGAGCATACCTTTGGCATTGGCGTAAATCACGAACTCTTTCTTGCTTTTCAAGTCGGGCAACAGGGAAGCCGGATTCTTGTCCCACTCCAATACTTCGACAAAGAAAGAGCGCAGTTTCTGATAAGTGGGGAAATAGAGCAATGGTTTGCCTCCGCTGTATTCCAAGCAACGCGCTACGTCTTTGCTCAGTTTGGTTTCCGGTGTAACTTCCGGGAGTGGCGTTATGGGCATATCCAGCAAGTCCGGTCCCATCACCCAAAGGAATAAAGTCTCTTCTTCGCTGATTGGTGCCTCTTCGAAACAGGCATCCATCAACTCGTAGACGGACTGGCTCAATGCGAGCAAATCCTTGTCAAAAGGATCGAATAAATAATATTTGCCCTCTTCGTAGAGGGTGGCATGCGACTTTAAAGTCCATATAATAAAGGAGATATCCTCCTTGTTTACTTCGTCGGGTACATACTCGTCGGTCAGCGGATAGAAGGGCAGATAACTTCCATATCTTTCATGATAGGCCTCCGAAAATACTTTCCAACCTCCGTTCTGAGAGATGGCATCCTGGAAGTACATGCCGAAACTGATAGCGGCATCGTCCTGAGTATAATCGTCCTCATTTCTGAACAAGGGAGATTGCCTGATAAGAGGAAGAGTCTTGTTGGAAAAGTCCAGATACCATTTATCGCTTGGCACTACGTGGCTACGTTCATTGGCACCCAGCCAATGCTTCATTGTAATTCTTGTCATATTTTGCTCGTTTCCGGCAAAGATAACCGATTTTAATATACAATAGCCATAACCGGGCAAAAATATTTACTGCACTGGCTGTTTTTCTTATAAGATTCTTATAATCTTTTCAATGCCAGCTTGATGACCTGCTCTACCGGTGCATCGGGTTCTTCTTTCAGAATGGCCAATACCACTTTCTGCGAGGGGGCTTGTGCAAAGCCCAGCATGGTGAGGGCGGCTATGGCTTCTTCCTGCACTTGTGCATTGGCTGCGGACATCAGCGCACCCACTGTTCCGGCAGTACCTGCAGCCATACTGCCGGTCTTGATTTTATCTTTCAGGTCTACAATCACGCGTTGGGCAGTCTTCAGCCCGATGCCTTTCACGGTCTTCAGCAGATTGGCATTCTCGGTGCTGATGACGTTGACCAGTTCGGAAGGGGAGAGTGCCGAAAGAATCATCCGTGCCGTATTGCCGCCGATGCCCGATACGGAGATCAGCAGCAAGAACAGTTCCCGTTCCTGCTTGTCGGCAAAGCCATAGAGGATATAGGCATCTTCGCGGATGGCTTCGTATATATATAGCTTACACTCCTTTTTGCCTTGAATGGCAGCATACGTATTCAGGGAGATATTAACGGCATATCCCAGTCCGTTACAGTCTATTACTGCGGTTGCCGGACTTAGTTCGGCAATTCCGCCTTTGATGTATTCTATCATAAATGCTTCTTATCGTCCGCGAATGTAGGAATTATTATCGAACTTTCAGTCACTAAAAAAAGAAAAACTCTGTGAAACAGTGGCTGCTTCTATCGTTGTATATAAATGAAAATGATTACTTTTGTGCCGATAATATAGAAAACTGATAAACAAAACCAGTAAAAGAATGAAAAAAGTAAGAGCAGCCATCGTTGGTTATGGCAATATCGGACACTTTGTGCTCGAAGCCCTGCAAGCAGCTCCCGATTTTGAGATTGCCGGTGTAGTACGCCGTGCCGGAGCCGAGAACCGTCCTGCGGAACTGAGTGAATATCCCGTTGTAAAGAATATCCAGGAATTGGAAAGTGTAGATGTAGCTATTCTTTGTACACCCACCCGCAGCGTGGAGAAGTATGCAAAAGAGATTCTGGCTTTGGGCATTCATACGGTAGACAGCTTTGATATCCATACGGGCATCACCGACTTGCGTCGTACGCTGGATGCAGAGGCTAAGGCTCACAATACGGTATCTATCATTTCTGCCGGCTGGGACCCGGGAAGCGATTCAATCGTCCGCACCCTGCTCGAAGCCATTGCTCCGAAGGGCATCACCTATACGAACTTCGGTCCGGGTATGAGTATGGGACATACGGTGGCTGTAAAGGCTATCGACGGTGTAAAAGCCGCTCTCTCCATGACTATCCCCACCGGAACGGGTATTCATCGTCGCATGGTTTACATCGAACTGAAAGATGGTTACGAGTTTGACAAAGTAGCTGCCGCCATCAAGGCCGACCCGTATTTTGTGAATGACGAAACACATGTGAAGCTTGTTCAGAGCGTAGATGCACTGCTGGACATGGGGCATGGTGTAAACCTGACCCGCAAGGGTGTATCGGGCAAGACACAGAACCAGCTTTTCGAATTCAATATGCGTATCAACAATCCTGCACTAACGGCTCAGGTATTGGTATGTGTGGCTCGTGCCGCCATGCGTCAGCAGCCGGGCTGTTACACCATGATTGAAATTCCGGTGATCGATCTCCTTCCTGGCGATCGCGAAGAGTGGATCGGACACTTGGTATAAGGGCATAAAAAAACAGATGATGCGTTTACCTCAAACAGACCATCTGTTTGCCTTAAACGCATCATCTATTTTACCCAAACGCATCATCCGTTTTTCAGGAACAGATGATGCGTTTTTTATTTGCTGTTTATCAGAAGAAGAATCTTAGAATATCATTGAAGTTTGCCCATATCAGCAGGCCGAAGAGCAGGAACATACCTACCATCTGTGCCCGTTCCATGAACTTGTCGCTTGGCTTGCGGCGTGCTACGATTTCGTATATCAGGAACAATACGTGTCCGCCGTCCAATGCCGGGATGGGCAGGATGTTCATAAAAGCGAGGATGATGGAGAGGAACGCCGTCATATACCAGAACTGATGCCAGTCCCATGTTGCGGGGAAGATGCTGCCGATGGTTCCGAAACCTCCCAGCTGCTTGGCTCCTTCTTTTGAGAAGAGGTATTTCATCTGGCCGACGTAACCTTTCAACGTATTGACACCGAGGGTGACACCTGCGGGGAATGAAGCGAAGAAGCTATATTCCTTTTTTACGACAGGCAGCAGTTGGGCTGTACGCGTTCTGGCATATACACCTATATTATATAGAGAATCAGTAGTAACTGTCAACGTATCTGTCACACCATTGCGGACGTAGGTCAGAAGCAGTTCATGCGTCGCATTGTTTTGTCTGCGTTGCGCTTTATCTTCTTCAAAATCGGAGAATGAGATATTCTTTCCATTCAGTTGTATGATGCTGTCGCCCGGTTGCAGTCCGGCAAGAGCGGCAGGAGTACCGGCTGGAATGCTGTCTATCACATACGGATAGCGGAAATCGGCAAAGCGTGCACTGTCCGCCAGCAGGCGGTTCATCATATCTTCGGGAATGTATATGGAGGCTTCTTCTCCATCGCGCAATACAGTCACCTGGCGTGCATCGACAATCGCTGTCAGCAAATCACCTCCCATACGTTCGAGGGCTACGCCGTCGGCAGAAATCAGCACGTCACCGTCGCGGAAGCCGACTGCTTTGGCTGTCTCGTTGAAGTCCATACCCAGCGGCACCTTTTGTACCGGAATGTATTCATCGCCCCAGGTGAAGAGTATCATGGAGTAGATGAACAATGCCAACAGGAAGTTGAACAATACACCGCCTATCATGATGAGCAGGCGTTGCCATGCTGGTTTGGCACGAAACTCCCATGGCTTCATGGGCTGTTTCATCTGTTCGGTGTCCATGGACTCGTCTATCATACCGGCTATCTTTACATAACCGCCCAGGGGCAACCATCCGATGCCGTATTCTGTTTCACTGTTTTTGGGTTTGAATTTGAATAATGTGAACCACGGGTCGAAGAATAAGCAAAACTTTTCCACTCGTGTTTTAAAAAGTCGAGCAAAAAGGAAGTGCCCTCCCTCATGAACGATAACGAGCAACGAAAGGCTCATAACGAGTTGCAGGGCACGAATCAAGAATGTTTCCATCTAATAATCTGCTAATTTATTTGTTTATATTATCATTTCTTTTGCTATCCGCCGCGCTTCCGCATCCGTTGCCACATAGTCCTCGTAAGTAGGCCTCTGTATATAGGATACGCGCGACATTGTCTTTTCTATTACTTCGCTCATGCCGAGGAACGAAATTTTGTCTTGCAAGAAAGCAGCCACTACTACTTCATTAGCCGCATTGACAATGCACGGCATATTTCCCGCACGGTGCAGTGCTTCGTAAGCCAGCGCCAGGTTGCGGAAACGTGTCGTGTCCGGTTGCTCGAACGTCAGTTCCGTGCATTGCTTGAAATCCAGACGCGGGAAAGAAGCCTTCAGGCGGTCCGGGTAAGAGAATGCATACTGAATGGGCAGGCGCATGTCCGGCATGCCAAGCTGTGCTTTTATGGCTCCGTCTTCGAACTGCACCATTGAGTGGATGACGGATTGCGGGTGTACCACCACCTCTATCTGGTCGGGGCGTACACCGAACAGCCACTTCGCTTCAATCACCTCGAACCCTTTGTTCATCATCGAGGCAGAGTCTATCGTGATTTTGGCACCCATATCCCAGTTGGGATGTTTCAGCGCTTGCGCTTTGGTGACGGTTGTCAGTTGCTCCATCGTGCAGGTGCGGAACGGACCGCCGGAAGCAGTCAGTATCACTTTTTCTATCGGATTGCCTATTTCTCCGGCTAAACACTGAAATACAGCGGAATGTTCGGAATCGACGGGCAGTATGGGCGTACCGCTGAGGCGTGCCAGGTCGTTGATCAGTTCTCCGGCAACAACCAGCGTCTCCTTGTTGGCCAAGGCTATCACTTTGCGGGCACGGATGGCGTTCATGGTCGGTTTCAGTCCGGCATAGCCCACCATAGCGGTGAGTACAATGTCGATGGGAGTTTCCGCTACAATCTGGCAAAGTGCCTCTTCGCCGGCATACACCTTGATGGGCAGGTCGGCAAGCGCATCCTTCAGTTGAGTGTATTTCGATTCGTTGGCTATCACCACTGCTTCGGGCTTGAACTTGCGGGCCTGGGCAATGAGATCGTCTACGCGGTTATTGGCGGTCAGCACATACGCCTCGTATTGGTCGGGATGCTCTTCGATGACCTGAAGGGCTTGTGTGCCGATGGAGCCGGTAGAACCGAGTATAGCTATTTGTTTCTTCATTTTATCTCTTTATCACTTTTATCACTCTATCACCTAAAACACAATATACAGTTCCGGATTCACCGCTCTTCCCTTATGCCATAGCTCGAAGTGGAGGTGTGGTCCGGTAGTCAGTTCTCCGGTATTTCCTACCAATGCGATGGCTTCACCGGCTTTCACCGTCTCGCCTTCCTTCTTCAGGAGAGAGCCGCAATGCTTGTAGACGGATACGAAGTCCTGGTTATGCTGTACTTCTATCAGATAGCCGGTTTCGGCTGTATAGGTGCTCAATATGACGGTACCGTCCAGGGTGGCCAATATGCTCTCACCCGGATTGGCGGCAATGTCCGTACCGAAGTGCTTCAATTCAGCATTGAAGGGCGACGAAATCATGCCGCGAGTAGGGCGGTAGAATATTAATCCGTCCACTTCGGGACGGGCTGTGATGGTAGTCAGATTATACTTTTCTGTTTCTTCGTACTGCTTGCGGAATTCCGCTTCGCGTTGGGTGCGTTCCATCAGCGAGTCTTCGCGCACGTTGGTCAGCGAGTCTATGGAGTGTACGGTATCTGCTTTTATCTTACCCTGGAAGATGTCCTGGATATTCATGATATACAGATTCTGCCGCTCTACCAGTTGTTGGAGTGAGTCTACACGCAAGGCATTATTCACCACCTGGGCGCGGACTTCACTGTTCATATATCCGGGCAGGTAGTTTCGCAGGGGAGTAAATGCTATGATGACGGCAGCTATCAGGAACAAGATCGTCAGTACGGAAAGCAATACAGAGATTCCGTTCAGCTTGGACACATGCAGACCTACCACTTCCTCGAGCGTATTCTCGTTGATAATGGTCAGCTTATATTTGAACTTGATGTTGTTCCAAAAAGCCTTGCTCCGTTTCTTGTTTTTCTTCTTTATTGCCATCTTATCGCCTTATAACCCAATCACTCATAACTTATCACCCTATCACTTCTCACACCTCTTCCGTCTCATCCAGCGCCAGCAATCCTTCCGGCAGATCCACCGTAATGACTTTATGTTTCTGGTCGATGCCGACAATGAAATCTTCCTGAGCAGGAATCAGCAACTCTTCTCCTTGATGATCTACCACAAACAAAGTATTGATAGTCGTTGTATCTACATCCGTCACTTCGCCCAACCGGCCGTGATGAATCTCCTCCATGCGGAAACCTACGAAGAAGTCCCAACTCAGTTCCTCCGGTCCGGCCTCTTCGGCATGCTTGGCGGGGAAGTAGACTTCGATATTGGTGAACATGCGTGCACGTTCTGCCGTGTCTACTCCTTCGAGCTTGACGAGGGCGGTTGTGTCCGAACGGAAACGGTATTCCTCCAGAAAGAAAGGCACCAGGATGCCGTCCAACAGACAAATTAGATAATCGGCTTCCACCCGGTCGAAAATGTCGTCCGTGAAAGTAAATGACAACTCTCCGTGAATGCCGTGCGGTTTGTTGAATACACCTATCTTATATACTTCTTCTCTTCTTATCATTATATTCTCGTTATTCTTGCACCAAGGGCATTCAGGCGCCCTTCAATGTTCTGATATCCGCGGTCTATCTGCTCGATGTTGTGGATGCGGCTGATGCCGTCCGCACTCATGGCAGCTATCAGTAGGGCGATACCGGCACGGATATCGGGTGAAGTCATGTTGCCGCCGCGCAGCTTGAAGCCGTGGTCGTGTCCGATGACAACGGCACGGTGCGGGTCGCACAAAATGATTTGCGCACCCATGTCTATCAGTTTGTCGACGAAGAACAGGCGGCTTTCGAACATCTTCTGATGAATCAGCACACTGCCTTTGGCCTGTGTGGCAACTACCAGCAGCACACTGAGCAAGTCCGGTGTCAGTCCGGGCCAGGGAGCATCTGCAATGGTCATGATGGAGCCGTCAAGAAAAGACTCTATCTGGTAACTGTCTTGTGCAGGCACGTAGATGTCATCTCCCCGTTGCTCCATTTTGATGCCGAGGCGGCGGAAGCTGTCGGGGATGATGCCCAGATTCTCGTGTGAGACATTCTTGATGGTCAGTTCACTTTTCGTCATGGCGGCCATGCCGATGAAACTGCCCACTTCGATCATATCCGGCAGGATGGTATGGTTGGTGCCGTGCAGTTCGTCCACACCTTCGATGGTGAGGAGGTTGGAGGCAATTCCTTCTATCTTGGCGCCCATCCGGTTCAGCATTTTACACAGTTGCTGTACGTAAGGCTCGCAGGCGGCGTTGTAAATGGTTGTTCTCCCTTTTGCCAGTACGGCGGCCATTACGATGTTGGCGGTACCCGTCACGGAGGCTTCGTCCAGCAGCATGTAAGTGCCATGCAACTGTTCGGCCGATATTTCGTAGATTTCGCGGGTGTCGTTGTAGGCAAAGTCAGCACCCAGGTTCTGAATGCCGATGAAGTGCGTGTCCAGTCGCCGGCGTCCTATCTTGTCTCCGCCCGGTTTGGAAATCATGGCTTTGCCAAAGCGGGCCACCATCGGACCTACCAGCATGACGGAACCGCGTAGGCTGGAACATTTCTTCAGGAATGCATCGCTTTCCAAGTAGGCGAAGTCGACGTCGGCAGCCTGGAAGCTGTAGGTGTCGATGCTTTTCTTGGAAACATTCACTCCCATGTCCCGCATCAGTTGGATGAGGTTGTTGACGTCCAGGATGTCCGGGATATTGTGCACAGTCACCTCTTCGGCAGTGAGGAGCGTGGCGCAGATAATCTGCAATACCTCGTTCTTCGCTCCTTGGGGGTAGATGTCACCGGAAAGGCTGTGTCCTCCTTCAATTACAAATGATGCCATGGGTTTTGATTAGTATTTACGTTTGCCGTTATTCCGGTTGTTGTTCCGGTTATTCATGTTCATCTTCGGGCGATAGTTCAGATCGATCCGTTCGGCCATGAGGCGGACGATGCTGTCGGTCATTTGCAGCTTGCCGTCAGAAAGGTCGGAAAGGTCGTCTGCAATCTTGCGGTCGTCCACGGTATCTTTGTTCCATGCCATGTAGTCCTTCTTCATGTGGTTGCAGATCAGCGCTATCAGGTTCTGCTTTTCTTCTCCTTCGGGGAAGTCGATGGCTTTCTTTATCAGCACTTCGAGCGTACGGCCGTAGTGGCGGTAACGGATTTTGGTGCTGGGGTAGGGGACATTCTCCGGTTTGGTGTTCAGGTTATCCTTGCGGATGATTTCGTACGGATAGTCGATGTCCAGTTTGAAGTCCGACATGATGGCGAGGTGATCCCACAACTTATGTTTGAAGTCGGGCACATCGCGCAGATGAGGGAACATATTTCCCATGATGTTGATAATCGTGTTGGCACAACGTTGGCGTTCGGCGCGGTCTTCAATCGTCAGGGCGTGGTCTACCATGTTTTGGATGCTGCGGCCGTATTCAGGCAGGGGCATCCGTTTTTGTTGGGTATTATATTGCATACTTGGCAATTAAAAATTAATAATTAAAAATTAAAGGAGTTTCTTCGGCATGCTTGCTACGAACTCTTTCAGGTAGAAGGGTTCGAAGTAAGCTACGTCTTTATAATCGTTCTCGGCGATGGCTTTCTCTGCCAGCGGAAACATCATGCTGGCCAGTGGGCGGATGTCGTCGATGAAGTGTGCGTTGGGGTGCGTGATTTTCTCTTTGCACTTGGCTGCGCCGTCGCCAAAGAAGTAAACGGGCTGTTTATCGAGGAACTCGGTATAGGAGTTTTCGTCTACAATGTCGGCTGCAATGTCGCGTACCGGTTTCAGGGCACGGTCGTAAATGGCGGCATAAACTTCCATACGGCGGGCGTCTATCATGGGGCAGAGCAGTGCATCATCCGGCAATTCTTCGTGATAGAGCAATACCGGCACACATTGCACTTTCAGCGTGGGCAGTCCGATAAGCGGCAGATTGCGTCCGTAGCAGATGCCTTTTGCCATAGATACGCCGATACGCAGTCCGGTGTACGAACCGGGTCCGCAACTTACGGCAACAGCATCCAACGGCATGGCATGGCTGTCGGCAAACGACAACGCTTCGTCCACGAAAACGCCCAGTAGCACGGCGTGTGAAGGCCCCTTCAGGTCTTCTTTCTTGAAAACGTTCTGCCCGTCTTCGCTCACGGCTACGGAGCATGCCGATGTGGACGTTTCAATATGCAAGATACATGACATAACTTTTATTCTTAATTTTATTGTGGCAAATTTACGTGATTATTTTCAGTAATTAAAATAATCGCGTAAATTTGCGCAAAACTATAACATTATGATACAATCAATGACGGGCTACGGCAAGGCAACGGTCGAAATGTCCGATAAGAAAATCAACGTTGAAATCAAGTCACTCAACAGTAAGGCTATGGATCTCTCCACCCGTATCGCTCCGCTTTACCGGGAGAAGGAGATGGAAATCCGTAACGAAATATCTAAGATACTGGAACGTGGCAAGGTGGATTTCAGCCTTTGGATTGAAAAGAAGGATGCCGAACAGCTTGCCACTCCCATCAATCAGGACGTGGTAGCGGCCTACTATAAGAAGATTCAGGAAATTTCTGCAGCAACCGGTATCCCCGAACCTGCCGACTGGTTTTCGACCTTGCTCCGTATGCCGGACGTGATGACGAAGAACGAAACGCAGGAGTTGAGCGATGAAGAGTGGTCTACAGCCCATGCTGCCGTAGTAGAGGCAGTCAACCACCTTGTAGATTTCCGCAAGCAGGAAGGTGCGGCCTTAGAGAAGAAATTCCGTGAGAAAATAGCCAATATTGCTTCCCTGCTGGAAACAATTACTCCGTACGAGAAGGAACGGGTTGTGAAAGTAAAGGAACGCATCACCGATGCACTCGAAAAAACGTTGAGCGTGGATTATGACAAGAACCGCTTGGAGCAGGAACTTATCTATTACATTGAGAAGCTGGACGTGAACGAAGAGAAACAGCGTCTCAGCAATCATCTGAAATACTTCATCAATACTTTGGAAAGCGGAAACGGACAGGGTAAGAAGCTCGGTTTCATCGCTCAGGAGATGGGACGCGAAATCAATACGCTGGGCAGTAAGTCCAATCATGCCGAGATGCAGAAGATTGTCGTTCAGATGAAGGATGAACTGGAACAAATCAAGGAACAAGTCTTGAACGTAATGTAATATGGGTAAACTTATCATCTTTTCAGCTCCTTCGGGTTCGGGCAAGTCAACGATTATCAACTATCTGTTGACCCAGAACTTGAACCTGGCTTTTTCCATTTCGGCTACCAGTCGTCCGCCGCGCGGCACGGAACAAGACGGAGTGGAATATTTCTTTCTGACTCCCGATGAGTTTCGTCGTCGCATCGCCAATGATGAATTCCTGGAGTATGAGGAAGTGTATCAGGATCGCTATTACGGCACGCTGAAGTCGCAAGTAGAGACTCAGTTGGCTGCCGGACAGAATGTGGTGTTCGATGTAGACGTGGTAGGCGGTTGCAACATCAAGAAGTTCTATGGCGAACGTGCTTTGTCTGTCTTTATCCAGCCTCCATCGGTAGAGGAATTGCGCAAGCGGTTGGTAGGTCGTGCTACGGATGCTCCCGAAATCATCGAAAGCCGGGTTGCGAAAGCAGAGTATGAACTTACGTTTGCTCCGAAGTTCGATACGGTGATTGTGAATGATGACTTGGAGACGGCGAAGGCAGAGGCTTTGAAGGTAATCAGTGAATTTTTGAAGCTTTGAATATAGGAATCTTCAGCGGCTCATTCAATCCGGTGCATATCGGACATCTGGCTCTCGCTAATTATCTTTGCGAATACGAGGGGCTGGATGAAGTATGGTTTATGGTCACACCGCACAATCCGCTGAAAGAAGAAGGTGAGTTGATGGACGACAAACTTCGTCTGGAATTGGTGCAACTTGCCATTGCCGATTATCCCAAGTTCCGTGCTTCTGATTTTGAATTTCATTTGCCCCGTCCGTCTTATACTGTTCATACGCTGGATAAGTTAAAGAAGGCTTATCCCGAACATCTATTTCATCTTATTGTAGGTTCGGATAATTGGCTGCTCTTTTCCCGTTGGTATGAGTCGGAGCGGATACTTGCAGAGAATCCTATCATAGTTTACCCCCGTCCCGGTTATCCGGTGAATGCCGATTCTTTGCCGCAGCATGTGAAGCTGGCATCTTCACCCGTTTTTGAAATCAGTTCTACCTTTATACGCAGGGCGTTGAGTGAAGGAAAGAACATTCGCTACTTCCTTCATCCTGCCGTCTACGCAAGGTTGAAAAGATAAATCTCCCTTGTTTTAGGAGGAAAATTCCTTTCTCAAATAAAAGTTGCAACGCATTTTACCCTCATACCCTCATAAAAGCTCTGTATCCCTTTATTCATGGGCGTTTGAGCTATGAGAGTAACCCTGGTAGTAACTATGAGAGTAAGCGTTTGCTCTCATAGTGCTGCTCTGTTAGGAATAGGAAGGTATAAGTCTGAATAATGTATTGTAAATGAATTAATTACAGTTTCCTACTGGAGGGGAACGCGCGTTTCTGCCAACGGGAACGACAGTTTCTCTTCATGGGAACGCGCGTTTCTCCTAATGGGAACTGCAGTTTCCTCTTATGGGAACGCGCGTTTCTCTATATAGAAACGGGCGTGACTCATAGACAATCTGTCAGAAAAGAAATATTCAATACTTGATTATGATTATTCCTTTTTGTATATTTGCACGTAGAGCACTATGAATGTGCTTAATATACTAATCAGGTTATGAAAATATGGAAGATATAATAAATGCACGTTGCGGTTGGGCCGGAACAGACGAACTATACATAAAGTATCATGACGAAGAATGGGGAAAACCCGCTACCGATGACAAAACTCTGTTTGAATTTCTGTTACTCGAAAATGCTCAGGCAGGTTTATCCTGGATTACTATCCTCCGGAAACGTGAAGGTTATCGCGAAGCCTTTCATCATTTTGATGTGGAGAAAGTTGCGCAAATGACCTCGGAAGACGTCGAGCGATTGATGCAATTTGATGGAATCGTCAAAAATCGGTTAAAAATCAATAGTGCAATCAACAATGCGAAACTGTTTATGACTGTTCAGAAAGAGTTCGGCAGTTTCTATAACTATATCTTATCATTCTTTCCCAATCGGCAACCTATTGTCAACAATTTTAAGACCCTAAGCCAAATTCCTGCCACAACTCCCGAGTCGGATGCTATGAGCAAAGATATGAAAAAGCGAGGTTTCAAGTTCTTCGGCTCAACAATCTGTTATGCTTTTTTGCAGGCAGCCGGGTTTGTGAACGACCATTTAGAGAGTTGTTTTTGCAAAGCAGTGAAATAAAAGGCAAAGATCGGATTGTTTTATACAAGAGCTTGCATCTTTCAAGAATATTACCGGGAAGGAGAAAGCGTAGCTTCCTGATGGTAATAAAAAAACGCACCTAAAGCAGTCTACTCACCCCTTGAGGCCTGCAACAGCCCGGATATGCTGATAAACTGAATAGGTGCGCATATCGCAGGCTCAATAGAACATACGAACGACCTTTCAGTTTAGGCATATCCATTTAAAGTTGCAGTTTCAAGGGATGCTAAACCGAATCTAATAAAAGCACTTCTATTTGAAGTACGTCGCAAAGATATGAAAAGATTGGAAGATTCCTGTGTTGAATGGAAGAATAAATCTTGTATTTAAGCTCTTGTTCTGATCTTCCTTTTCCAAATGTTAAATGTTCTTGGTCTATTTCATGATACATACTCCTGGCTCTGAGTATAAAGCACATCATAAAATGAAATAAATAATGGCAGATACATTTGCAAATCCTTCTATAAATTTGTTCCTTTGTATGTAGGGTTATATAAATATGCAGATGGAACAGACTATTAATAATAATAAAGTGAAATATGTCAACTACTGTGTTGCAACTTTTGCCAAACAGTATGGTATGTCGTCATTGGAAGCATTCAACTATTTGGAACGCTTTGGTGGCTTGGCTTTTTTGGACGAATGTTATGCAGCAGAACACTTGTTGTCTGTAGAGGATGCAGTTCAAGATTTAGTTACTATTTGTAGAAATAATGGAGGAATGTTGGGATGATATTATATCATGGTACATATACAGATTTCAGTTCTATAGACTTAGATAAATGTATGCCTTACAAGGATTTTGGGAAAGGATTTTATCTAACAGATATCGAACAGCAGGCAAAAGATATGGCGATTCGTAAATCCAGATTTGTTCTTAATAGCTTTCCATGCGTACTGAAGTATGAATTTAATGAGATACATTTGAAGGATGGATCACTTCAAGTTAAATTCTTTGATAAACCTACGGAAGAGTGGGCGCAGTTTATTATAGCGAATCGATACAATCCGGAGGATAAAATAATTCACAACTATGATATTGTTATAGGGCCTATAGCCGATGATGGGATAGCTTTGCAGATTGGATTATTTAGAGATGGCTTGATTGATTTGGCTGCGTTGACAAAAGCTTTGGAATATAAAAAGCTGAATAAACAATATTTCTTCGGAACGGCAAAAGCCATTAATTTGTTGAATAAACTATGAGTACGAAAGATTATTTAGTGCATAGTATCGTTAGTGAAATGGTCATTTACTTGATGAATGATTTCCATTGGGATATGATAACTGCGATGAAGGCAGTTTATCATTCGGAACTTTTCAGGAAATTGGATGATGCAGAAATAGGACTGTATACCCAAAGTTCTAAATATGTTTATTGTTACTTGAAGAAAGAGTTGCTTACGGGGAAATATATTTAAGGCAGTTTTCTTGGCGAAGATAACTTATTCCTTTTTGTATATTTGCACGTGGAGCACTATGAATGTGCTTAATGTACTAATCAGGTTATGAAAATATGGAAGATATAATAAATGCACGTTGCGGTTGGGCCGGAACAGACGAACTATACATAAAGTATCATGACGAAGAATGGGGAAAACCCGCTACCGATGACAAAACTCTGTTTGAATTTCTGTTACTCGAAAATGCTCAGGCAGGTTTATCCTGGATTACTATCCTCCGGAAACGTGAAGGTTATCGCGAAGCCTTTCATCATTTTGATGTGGAGAAAGTTGCGCAAATGACCTCGGAAGACGTCGAGCGATTGATGCAATTTGATGGAATCGTCAAAAATCGGTTAAAAATCAATAGTGCAATCAACAATGCGAAACTGTTTATGACTGTTCAGAAAGAGTTCGGCAGTTTCTATAACTATATCTTATCATTCTTTCCCAATCGGCAACCTATTGTCAACAATTTTAAGACCCTAAGCCAAATTCCTGCCACAACTCCCGAGTCGGATGCTATGAGCAAAGATATGAAAAAGCGAGGTTTCAAGTTCTTCGGCTCAACAATCTGTTATGCTTTTTTGCAGGCAGCCGGGTTTGTGAACGACCATTTAGAGAGTTGTTTTTGCAAAGCAATGAAATAAAAGGCAAAGGTCGGATTGTTTTATACAAGAGCTTGCATTTTTCAAGAATATTACCGGGAAGGAGAAAGCGTAGCTTCCTGATGGTAATAATGATATTGTGCTGATTTCCTGAGCTCTTTGTAATAACGTCTTGTCTCCAAGCCCCACCAAATTACTAAAGGTATAAGTAGTGCTAATGTAATTGCTATGAATTTGTAATAAAATAGCATCATTTTATCTGTCTCTTTGCTCTCTTCTATGAGAACTTTTAAATCACTTTTCTTTGACTTTCTCATAATATGTAGATTTTTCGGTAGTTTGTCATTGGGCATTTATTGTGAATAATCGTGGTATGGGTATGAAAGTGTTGGCAATAGAATGCTACTTTGATTTTGTCGATTCTGCCGGTAATTATTTTAGTTATGTAATACAGTGTGTCGGTTACTTCTCTGAAGCACGGTGAGGTTAAAGACTCTAAGATCTCTTTGTCTCGTGTTTTTATTATATACATTGTTGATGTTTTGTCTCTTTGAATAAAGAGCACAATTTCGTACCAATCAGAGCGTTTGTCGATAAGTACTTTGTAGAATTTGATAATGGCTGTTCGCATAAAAAACGCACCTAAAGCAGTCTATTCACATACTGAGGTCTGCAACAACCCGGGTGGTTAATAAACTGAATAGGTGCGCCTATCGTAGATTCGAATTGAACATACGAGCCACCATTCAGTTTAGCACCACCCAATCTAAAGTTGCAGTTTCAGTATGAGGGCTAAACTAAATTCACAAAAAGTACTTCTATTTGAAGTACGTCGCAAAGATATGAAAAGATTGGAAGATTCCTCTGCTAAATAGAAGAATAAATCTTGTATTTAAGCTCTTGTTCCAACCTTATGTATATTTGGTGGAATACGTAAAGTGGCGTAAAGAACTCGAATCGTTGATTGAGAAATGAACTGCAATAAGAATTTGTATCAAGATCTGACAAATGTTCAGAATACCTCGTTAAAATCCAACTAGCAGTAAAACTGATCAAGTAGGAACTAAGCGAGCATTAATCCGTAGTGATAAAATGTTTTTTCACTAATCTATGTGAATTATCCGTTTTTATTTTATACTTTTACCACTGAAAACTTTGTCGTGACAACGCAAATTCTGACATTATACCATGGATGTACAAGAAGAACAAGAATTAAAGAACGAAAATGAACGGTTGAGGAAGGAATTGAGTCGGCTGAAAAAGGAAACTGAATTACTGACCGCTACTCAACCCTTCCATTGCTTGTCGCAGTTTCTGATAGATAAAATGGATGCGATTATCTTTGTAAAAGATGTCGTTGATGGTTTTCGTTACTACATGGCCAATGAGCGTTTTTGCGCGATGCAGAACCTTTCGCAACAAGATATTATAGGAAAAGATGATTACGATATATTTCCTGCTGATGTTGCCGAAAAATATCGTCGGGGTGATGAAGCGGCGGTGGCCACTGGAGGGGAATATTCGTATCAAGAAGAACTTCATATTCCGGGACAAGAGAATATAATTGTACAAACCACCAAATCTTATGTCGTAACTTCAGAAGGAAACAAATTGCTGGTTTGCATTGCCTACGACATTACAAAAGCCGTTCAGAAAGAGAAGATGCTCGAGAAAGCCGTCAAGGATGAAAAGGAAGCGCACCAGATGATGAGAACCATTTTCCGTAAACTCCCTTCGGCTATTCTAATCAAAGACATAGAAGATGATTACCGCTTTTACATTATCAACAAGAAGTTTGAGCAGATGTGCAACATGTCTCAGGAGGAGTTGATAGGTAAGACGGATTATGAAGTTTTCCCCAAGGATGAAGCTGACGGATATCGGAAAGATGACATGGAAGCCTCTAACTATACGGAAGAAGCTCCCATGCTGATTCACGAAATTGTCACTTCTCCCGACCGTGATGTCAGTACTCATTTGCAAACCGTCAAGTTCTCTTTCACCTTCAAAGGTAAAAGGTTACTGGTCTGCGTGGGGATAGACGTTACTTTGCAGCACCAGATGATGGACCAGTTGCAGGCTGCGCTGGATAAGGCTGAAGAGTCCGACAGGCTGAAGTCGCAATTCATAGCTAACATGAGTCACGAGATAAGAACGCCGCTGAACTCTATCGTAGGTTTCTCCCAACTCATTGCCGAAGCGGAAAGTAAGGAGAAGCAGGAAGAATACAACCGCATTGTCGCATTCAATAATAATCTGCTGCTGACGCTGTTTGAAGACATTCTGAACCTTTCTATATTGGATTCCGGCAAGATGATCTTCAAAAACGTGGCATTCAACTTCCCTACCATGTTTAGTGATCTTGCAATTCAGATGAACGCAAAGGTAAACAAGCCGGAAGTGCAATTCATCTGCGAGAATCCGCTCAAGAAGTTAATGGTGAGGGCAGACCGCGACCGGCTGACCCAGATCGTCACCAACCTGATAGCCAATGCCGTCAAGTTCACTCAGCGCGGATATATCAAGATGGGATATGTCTGTAAGGATGGCGGTCTGGAACTCTACGTAGAAGATACGGGTATGGGTATTGAAGAACAGAACCTGCCGAAAATATTCGAACGCTTCAAGAAGTTGAACTCTTTTATACAAGGAACGGGACTGGGACTGCCCATCTGCCAATCTATTACCGAACAAATGGGAGGCAGGATATGGGTGGAATCCGAGTATGGAAAGGGCTCCATATTTCATGTATGGCTTCCTTGCTTATGCAATTAATGTCTTAACTGATTACTAATAAAGAAGCGGCTGTCCCGGCAATGGAGACAACCGCTTTCTTCTTACTATGAGAATCTTTAAAATAAATCCTTTGTCGTGATATTCTCTTCCCAGTGATGATCTTTCGGGAAAGCTTTTCCACCCCATGCTTTGCAAGAGGTCCATTCTTGTGCAGCGTCTGTCCAGAAGGGGTGTGACGCGGGCAAGCCTAACGGCAGGAAAGCGAGGGAAGTCATATAAAGACTGCCATTGTTGGTGTACCAGTCGGCTACATTCGGCTGCTTGCCGGTGAAGCCGATTGTAAGGAAGCCGTTCTCGTTGAAGTTCTCTGCTCCGTCATACATACGGTGCATGGTAGCTGTCAGGGCGGCACGTACCTGCCCGTTACCCAGTCCGGCTGGCATATCCTGATACCAGGCCATAAGGGCTAATGGTTGCATGGTTGCCAGGCGGTAGGGGATGGAACGGCCGAATGCCGGGAAGGTTCCGTCGGGAGCAATGAAGCGTTCCAAGATAAGGCTGAACTTCTGTGTCCGTTTCAGGGCACGGTCGTAATACTTCTTGTAATTAATGCGGGTATACTCCTTGCTGTCTTTCATGGCTTGCAATGTTTCCAGATACATGGGATGGAAGACATAACTGCTGTAGTAATCGAAAGCAAACACCGGTCCGTCGGCATACCAGCCGTCACCGGTATACCATTCTTCTACTTTGCGTATGGCAGAATTAACCCGGTAGCTGTCATACGGTGCTCCTGCTTTTGCCAGGAAGGCTTCGATGGTCGAAGAGAACAGCAGCCAGTTGGTGTAAGGCGGGTCTACGCGTCGCAGTTGTTGAAATTCTTCGATGTAGCGCTTCTTGGTTGTTTGGTCCAGCGGTTGCCATAATTGGTCGAAGGCACGAAGGAAACTTTCTGCTATGTAGGCGGCATCGACCAAAGCCTGGCCGTGTCCTTGCCATAACAAGTAGTCGGGACTTTGCGGGTCTACGGCATGTGCATAACTTTTCAGCGCCCATTCGCGCAGCTGTTTGCGCACCTTCCCCTCTTCCGTATCATCATCGGGCAGCGAGAGCCAGGGAGCAACACCTGCCATCAACCGGCCGAAGGCTTCCATATAGGTTACACGTTTGTCGCGCCCGTCCCAGCTGGGACTGACTTCCACCTGCATATTCTTTTGCAGTCGGCCTTCTGCCATATTGCTGAGTATAGGAGATGCCAGTTTGTAAAGGAGGTTGCACCAGTATATCCGGTCCGGGGTCTGTGGCGCTTCCAGGTAGCGTACGTATTCACAAGCTGCCAGCAGGAAGGCGCCTACTCCGAAGTTGGCTTCCGAATTGGCGTCGATGACTTGTCCCGGAATGGCTTTTTCGCCGATAGGCTGTACGTATCCCACTTTACCACTTTTCTGCAGGGCTGTTTTGGTCAGATAGTTCCAAGCCTTGTCGATAACGGGTTTGTAGGTCGCTCCGTCCAGATAGCCGTTATTGATCCCCCACAAGATGCCGTAGGTGAAAAAGGCTGTGCCGCTGGTTTCCGGACCGGGAGCATGGCCGGGGTCGAGCATGCTTCGTGTCCAGTAGCCTTCGGGCTGCTGTGCTGTGGTTACGGCTTTTGCCATTGTTGTGTATTTGTCGATGAAGAAACGACGGTGCTGATAATCGGCAGGCAGGTCTTTCAGTACCTTTGCCAGTCCGGCAAGCACCCATCCGTCTCCTCTGGCCCAGAAGTCTTTTTTTCCATTGACGCTTTTGTGCCGGGGATATACGTATTTGGCATCGCGGTAGTACAGTCCGGTTTCCTCATCGAGCATAATGCTGTCCGAATAGGTGATGTATTCGTAGAGCTTATCCAGGTAAAGCCGGTTTCCGGTTGCCTTGTAAAGTTTGGTCATGACGGGCATCACCATGTAGAGGCCGTCGCTCCACCACCAGTAATCATTGTGGGGAGTGCCCATTTCATACTCCATCACTTCGCGGGCACGGGCTATCTTGTAGTTGTCGGGGAGGATGTTGTAAAGGTCGATGTAGGTTTGGAAACATACCTGGTAATCACCGAACAGTACATATTCGTCTGTTTCACCATAACTATATTTCCATTCGGACTTGTCCGTACTTTTAGCTCCCTTCCACTCGTTGTATTGGGCCCAGGCTTCAGAGTAAGCAAGATAGGCTTCATTTCCGGTCAAATAATAGGCTTCCATATTTCCCGTGTGGTAAGCGGCATTATCCCAAAAGGAGCGTACTTCGGGTTTGTTGTTGCTTTGCCAGTAGGTATTCACCTTATCTATAATCTTTCTTGCTTCTTCGGCCGGGGACAAGGTTTTAGCCCGGACGCCCGGTCCGGATAGAAACAGCGCACCGGCGCCAATCAGCACCAATTTTTGAAATCTGTTCATAGCGTTTCAGTTAATCTTACTTTATGAATTTATCAGCGAATTCGAAGAAGGCAGGCCAGTCCGGAACATCCGTATGTCCGCCGTCGTGGTAACGGTATCCCAGGTTTCCTTCTATGTACCCAACGTCCAGCAACGGCCTTTTGTCATTGATAATGAGCCCTTTCTTTCCTAAAAGCTCGTATACAGGGGTAGCGTTGACCAGGGTCAGGTACATTCCGTAGGGATCGGACCACAAGCTTTGGTTGCCGCCGTTCACAAAGACGGGGCGGGGAGCGCAGAGTGCCATCAGCGAGTGGGCATCGACCGGACAGTTTTCTATCTTTCGGGGGAGGTATTGACCGGGAACAAGTTCCCCACACCATTGCAGGAAGTTTCCTGCCATCCAATGGTACTCGGAGGGAGAACCGGAATTTTCCAGGTCTTGTCCCCAATGGCGGCGGTTCATCTTAGTGCCTAAACTGCCGGCGTCGCTGGGATAGCCAATCGCAATCCGGTCGTCGAATGCCATTGCGTACAAGGTAGCTTTTCCGTATCGGGAATGCCCGGATAGTCCGATGGCTTTGCTATTTATGCTCCGGTCTGTCTCCAGATAATCTATCAGACGGCTGATGCCCCATGACCAAGCTCCGATTGCCCCCCAATCATCCGGTTTTCTCCAGTTTCCTTTATTGACCAGGCCTATCAGATAGCTTGTCAGACCGGTTCCGTTGTCGGGTTGCACGGTAGTCGGGATATAGATGCAAAGGGCCCATCCGTGAGGCTGTATAATATCCCAATAGCGGTCAATGGTCTTGGTGGAATAAGAAAATAGAATCATTACCGGCACAGGACCGGTTGCAGAGGCAGGTACACGGAGTACGCTCGATATGAAAGGTTTGTCCCGCAACTCGCTATAACCGGAGGTGTTGATGACTCCCGTAATCTCTTTCTGAATATATTTCTTCTCACCTGTACCGCCTTTGGTTTCGTTTACCTTAAACTGAACCTTTGGCATTGCGTCTTCAGGAGGGAAAAAGCCATACAAACACTTTTGCACATCGTAGGCTATTTCAACTCTTTTTTTCTTCCACCAGTCTTTGGCGGTAGTTACCTGTCGGCCGTTCTTTAGTTTCAACAATGGGATGGGGGTGTATTTTCCTACCCTGAAAGAATCACGGGCCGGGAAGAATCCTGCGGATGTATCGTCATAGTTATCCCACAGTCCCCACATGGACCGTCCTAATTCATGGCCGTTATACCGCCATTTTCCTTCCGGTTTCTGAGGGTCTACGGGTACAGAGCCTTCGGGGCGGTTCGGATCGTCTGCCTTTGCGGGAAGCACAGGAACCGTAATACCTAATTGATAAAGCATTTGATTGAAATCCATATTGTTGTCCACATTCTGAGGCGGAAACTCCGGGAATGCAGACTGTGCCTTTACTTGCATGAAGAATAGGGCATGAAACAATAGGACGATGGTCGTTCTTGATAAAAAGTTCATAAGCATTATTTTTATTGGTTATAATTGAATCGTGTTAATACCGGGCTTGATATCACGTTTTGTTCCTTTCCAGATGAATACTCCGGTAGTATTGTCCGGCAGAATGATTTCAGCTTTCAGCTTCGGCCCGCTATTGTCGTATTTTACGGATATCTTGCCTGATGGATGCGGCATTTCTCCCCCTATTTTCTTGATATTGCCTAAATGGGGCTCGATTTTGACTTTGCCGAACATAGGTGCGGCGCTGTCGATGCCGAGGAGTGTCCTGAAGAACTCGATATTGGGACTTGCTCCCCAAGCATGGCAGTCGGAGCGGGCTCTCTCAACATTGGAGGTTTCGGCCAAGGTGGTCAGTCCGAGTTCGATGTTTCTTCGCCAGTCATCAAGCCATTTCAGGTAATCGTCTCCCAATCCGGCTTTTATCAGTGCCTGATGGACATAATACTTGAAGTAAATGGAAGCGGGAGTCAGCTCTTTATCCGCTAAAATCAGTTGCCCTATCTCCATCGCTTCTTTTCCGTTGACCAAGCCGCTCAGGATAGCTAAAGAATTGGTGTGTTGGGAGAATTTGTCTTTCTCCGATGTGTCGGAGAACAGTTTCTTCTTGTCATCCCAGTACTTGCTTTTTATTGTTTTTGCCAACTGTGCTATTTTTTCCTGATACAGAGAGGCGTAGTCGTTCATCCCCCATGTCTTTTCCAAGTCATAAGCGTTTTGGTAGGCTATCAGCAACTGGAGGTCCAGCATAGCGGAACAACCGTCTTTGCCGACATGTCCCATTCCTCTGTTGAAGCCGAACGCCCAGTCTATGAATGCCCAGTTGGGGAGTCTTTTTATTGAACCGTCGGTATCCTGGAATTTTTGGAAATAACCTAATATCTGCCGCTCACCCGGAAGGCGGTTTTTCAGGAAAGTAATGTCACTGCCATACATCATGTAGTCGTGCAACATTCCTATATACCATAAACTGAAGGTGGGTATGATCTGAGGATTCACTGAAGGGTAGCGACTTAAAGTAATGCCTTCCGGTTGCCTGGAATTGTCGGCATTGGTGAGCATGCTTTTAACCAGCCGGTCGTCTCCGCTATCGTAAAGAGATACTAATGCCTGGATGCGGCTGTCGCCTATGTATTGCAGTTGTTCGTAGTAGGGGCAATCCATATAAGTTTCTACTGCACAAAGTCTTGCTGTCCGCCATCCCATCTCGAATATTTTCTGCATTTCTTCGTTCTCTGTTTCGAGCTTGGCGTTTAAGATGAACGGGTAACCGACGAAGGTGCTATAAAAATCATCGATAATTAGTGGCTCCTCCTTGGTTTGTACCTGAATATTCACGTATCTGAATGTTCTGTAGGACAGCGAGGTGAAGGTCTGGTCGTTGCTTCCGTCGGAGATGAGGATGTCGGGTTTGCCGACCAGTCTCTTTCCTTCTGTTTCATTGCGGTTTCCTTTGGCAAATTTGTCATCGTAGAGTGCTTCTCCGTAGGTCAAAGTAACAATGCTTTCCTTGCCACCTTTAACGTCAATGGTGGGGAAGGCATTGGTTAAGACGATATTGTCCAATAGTATATTGGCTGTAGTATACGGCGGTATGCTTATTTTCCCTTTCTGGGCAGGAAATGAGGCCGGGACGTTGGCATTCTCCACTTTTCGGACTTTACCGAACCTTTGGTACTTCAACTCCATTTGGGGGATGGCGGAGGAAACGAGCCGCCATGTTTTGTTGGCATCTATTCCTATCGTGTTTTTTGGCGTACCACGGGAGATGGGCTGCGCCTTTGTCCATGAACTGTCATCATAGGATAGTTTTTGCCAGCCTTTGATGTGGCTTCTCATGTCGATCTGTTCGTTGGGGGGGACCACAGAATACCCTCTTACTCTTTCAGTCAATGACGGGATGCTGTAACTGTGATCCTGAATGCAGTTCCATGATTTATTGGTATTCAAGATGGCTGAGGCCTCGACAGCTCCCTGCAAAATAAATCCTGTACGGAATGAGAATTGCGCTTCTGCCTTTTGGTCTCCTTCGTTCCAGATCTGGGCTGCAATGACGTTCCTGCCTGCTTTCAGTTGGGGGGCTATGTCTACCGTTTCATAATTCCAATGCTCGATGTCTCCCCGCGCAGGACCTAAGGATACGAGTTGCTCGTTTACATATAATTTATATCTGTTGTCTCCCGATACGAAAATAGGAAATCTGGAAGGAACCTGGCTGATATTGAAATCTTTTCGGAAGAAATAGACACCGTATGCGGAAGGAGATGTCTGGGGTACGGTAATCCATTCCGCATCCCATTGTCTGTACGTTAGCGTTGAGTCTGTCATTTGCGCCTTTAGGACAAAAGGTATAATCAAGGTGAGCAGAAATAATGTCTTTCTCAGTCTGCGTATGGAGGATATTCTGATTCTGTTCATAATAATCTTGTTAATGGTAAATTCTTTCTGTACTTACATGAATAGCCGCTTCTTGCACCGAAGTGAAGAAGGAGGCACAGAGATATCCCTGCCATTCTTGGCCAAAGCCCCTGTGCCTCTTTTCTATGTATTTATTCCCAGCCCGGGTTCTGTGTCATCTCTGCATCTACGTTCAAGTCTATGATGCTTTGAGGTATAGGCCACAGATTCCATTCGATAGGTAAGGTGTATCTGGAATAATCGGCAATAAACATTCCATGGTCATATATCCGTTGTTTCCATACATCCGGTTCCATGCGGAGCAGCGTGAACCATCTGCCTTCTTCGTACAGGCATTCCCGGATACGTTCGTCCAGAATGCTGTTTATATCGAATTTGTCCGCAGAGTACATCTCCGTACAGTGGGCCCGCCGACGAACCGTGTTGACTGCATCGACAGCCAGATCTTTCTGATTGTTTCTAAGATAAGCTTCTGCCAGCAGCAGATAAGTTTCCGCAGAACGAATGGCATAGTTATCGTGACTGTAACTCTGGTGGGAAGTGTCAGTATCTCTGTATGCCCACTCGTCCAATGGGATTATTTTCACAAAGATAGGAGTAAATTTGGATAAATTGGTAGGATTCTGGTCTAACATGAAGATGGGCACTTTCTTTCGGAACATGCTGTGGTTAGGGTCTGTGCAAACAAAAGTGGTACGTACTGTGACATCTTCCTGATAGCGCAAGTCTGCCGGATCTGTCCATACATTGTAAGAAGCATAGTTGGTGGCCTTAGCTTCGGCAATACCGAATCCTCCCAGGTAAGCGGGGAAAGTTGCGGTGTTGTATTCGGGTGCAATTGCCTTCCACGGACCGGCTGCTGCTCCCGATTCTACATACTCTGCCGCCCAGTTCAAGTCTCTTGTCACCAAGCTGAAGAAGAAGGGCTCGCTTCCGATTTGTCCTCCCGTTTCGTCCAGTTGCTCATAGGTCGGCGACTGGAAAACCCATATAGCTTCCGTATTACCGCTGCTTCGGTCGTAGTTCCCGGCAAAAAATAAATCGGCATATACATTTCCGTCGGGGAGGTAGGTCGGGGTATTCCTGTTTTCTGATTTGTCATTGGGATTGGCACGAACACCGAATCTGGAAGTCATCAGAGGATGGAGGGCAATCGCACTCTGTGCATAATTTATGGCTTTAGTATAATTGGAATTGTCCTTAGTCTCTACGCCCAATGCAAGGTAGGCTTCGGCCAGCAGATGAGCGGGGGCTCCTTTGCCCAATCGTCCGTCCTTCTCCGGATAATCCGGCAGATTCTCATAAGCTTTAACCAGATTGTCTATTGCAAATTGGTAGGTTTGTTCCCTGGTGGCCCGGGTGTAACCATATTGTACGTTCTCTTCGAATTTATCTACTATCGGAACTCCTCCCCATGCTTCTGCCAGGTGCAGGTAAGCAAAACCTCTGAAGAAGTTGGCTTCGGCAATTATATTCTTTTTCAGATTTTCATCGGCCCATGTTATGTTTTCCTGCTCGCATCCGTGGAGAGTCAAATTGGCGTAACTGATGACCTGATACAACTCATTCCACATAAGTTCTACATGGGAAGATGTGGTGCTCCAGGTTCCGAAATTGGAATAGCCGGATGCGCCGTCGTGCCTCCAATAGGGGACGTCCAGCACATCTGTACCGAAAGATTTGTATTCGTAGGTGGAAACCCACGGGTCCATTGTTTTGCCAAACCAGTTGTAAAGCCGGATATAACACATGGTTAACTGGTCTTCTACCTGGCTGCTTTTTTCAAAAGCGTTCTCAATCGTGTAAAGTGACTTGGGATGTTCTTCCAGGAACTTATCGTCACAGCTGCAGAAGATAGATAAACCGATGGCAGCTACTGTTAGGATATACTTGAATGTTTTCATACTCATCTTTATTAAAATTTAAAGTTAAGACCAAAAGTGATTGTTCTTTGAAGTTGGGCAGCACTGTAGTTCCTGACTTCAGGATCGCTTCCGTCCCAGTTCGGGGCAAAGAAGAGCAGATTTGAACCTGCAACATACACCTTTAAACCGGATAATCCGAGCTTTCCGAGAACATTGTTGTTGAAAGTATAGGCCAGGTTTAAATCCTGCAATCTGACGTAGGTATACGATTGGAGTGCTACGAATCTGTCGTCGCTAAAACTCCATCTCGGGTACTTGTTACTTGGATTTTCGGGAGTCCAGTAAGGATGATCCAATGTGTTATGGTAGAAATAGGTATCTTCGGTCAGGTAGGCGCTGTTGTTTCTTGCTTTGCCGTAGCCATTGCCTCCGAAAACTCCGTTGAACAGCATGTAGAGGGTGAAGTTTTTGTAACTCAGTGTGTGAGTCATACTCATGCGGAAGTTTTCTTTAGAATAACCCAGGATTTTCCGGTCTTCTGCCGTCAGTTTATTATCTCCGTTCAGGTCGGCATATTTGGCATCGCCGGGAGTTGCTACAAGGTTGGATACATAATTTTCTTCTCCGGCTTGTACGATGCCGTCCCATACATAGCCATAAATAGCACCGAGAGACTTGCCGATGAACAGCCCGTTTGTGATGTCATCTTGTCCGTCACCATACAGTTCGACGAGTTTATTTCTGTTCAGGGTGAAGATGAGACCGGAGTTCCATCTGAAATTCTTTTGGTTGATGATGGAACCGGATACATTGAGCTCGATACCCCAGTTATTGATCTGTCCCATTGTGGCATCCTGGGTAGTCAGGCCGGAACCCATGGGAGGTATTTTCCGGGTAAAGATCTGATTGCGGGTAGACGAGTGATAGATGTTGACATCTGTATGCAGGCGATGGTTCCATAAGTCTGCCTCAAAACCGTAGTTCAATGAGGTGGTTTCTTCCCATCCCAATTCCGGATTACCCAGTGACGTCAGCATCTGGCCGTATGCCACTTCATTGCCAAAGTAGTAGACCTGGTTTCCGCCGCGTCCCATACTGACAAGTGACAGGGTACGGTAAGGAGTCAGGGACTGGTTTCCGTTCTTACCCCACGAAATCTTCAGCTTTAAATCATCTATCTGGCTGATGTCTTTCATAAAGTCTTCACGCGAGATACTCCATGCTCCGCCAATGGATGGAAATACACCCCATTTCTTGTTCTTACCGAATACGGAAGAACCGTCTCGGCGTACAGAAAGATTTAAGTGGTATTTATCATCATACGAGTAATTGAGGCGTCCCAAATAACCGATATTTGCTTTGCGGGCATAGGTGAAGCGGTCCATTTTCTGTACTTCCGCGTTTGGAAGTCCGTGGATGCCTAATGAGGTGTTTCCTACTTTCCGGAAATCAGAACCGCTGACATATTGCTGTTCCACTTTCTGTTCGTCTCTTGTGTATACAAAAGTTGCATTGATGTAATGCTTGTCAATGGTTCTGTAGTAGGTCAGGATGTTATCGAGGACCCATGACTTGGTGTCCTGGCTGTCGATATATCCGTTTGCCTCCCTCAAATGGGTGTCAAAAACTTCTGTGGTGTATCCGTCTTCTCCAAGATTCATGTCGGGGAAGTTCGTTTCGTGGGTAAAGCGTCTTCTTTCGGAAGTGCGCTTGGTATAAGACCCCGTAATTTTATAACTCAAACCTTCTATCTTGGGAATCTTGATATTCAGATAACCGCCTACAATGAGGGTGGAACCTCTTCGTTCCTGGTCAATGCCGTTGAATGTATTCCAAAGAGGATTAACGGTGGTACTTTCTTTCCCATCCGGATATTTTCTCATATTCCCGTTTTGTAGTTCGGGCTCTCCATAAGGTGTAAGGGTCACAGCATTTCCGTAACTGGGTTTTACGCCTACCGACTTGTTGAATGCAACGTTTACATTCGTACCGATACTTATATAATCGTTGATATCCGTGTTGATTCGGGCAGTGAATGTATTTCTCTTGAAGTCATCGCCGTAATAGTTTCCTTTCTGGTCCCAATGATTGGCTGACATGAAATAGTTGCTCTTGTCCGTTGCACCGGAGAAGTTGAGGGAATAGTTTTGTAGTACTCCCGTCCGGGAAATATAATCCACCCAGTCGGTGGTTTCTCCCCGTTCATAGTTTGCCCTTTCCAGTTCACCCATCCAAGTGGGGTCTGCATCGGGGGCAAGACCGGAACGGCGGTTCATCAGTTCAATATATCCCTGGGGACTTCTCATTTTAGGGCGGTAATTGGGCTGGCTGATTGCTATCGAAGGATTGAAGGTTATGATAGGCTTACCTTTTTGTCCTTTCTTGGTGGTAATCATAACCACACCATTGGCAGCTCTTGTACCATAAGTAGCCAGGGTACTGGCATCTTTCAGTACCGTTACGTTATCGATGGAGTTCACATCCAGGTCATTAATGGATCCGTCAAAGATAAGTCCGTCTACTACGAGCAGAGGGTCTGAACTTGTATTGCTGATGGAGCGCTGTCCGCGTACCTGCATGGAAGATACTCCATCGGCTTCTCCGGAGCGGTTAATGGTTACTCCTGCTACTGTTCCTTGAAGCAAGTTTAGTACATTGGCAGTAGGTGTCAGGGTGATAGGCGAGTCTTCGAGTTTTATGCTGGACACCGAACCGGCAAAGTTTTCTCTTTTGGTGACACCATAACCGATGATTACGACTTCTTCCAGTCCTACGGCATCTTCCTTTAGTTTGATATTAATGGTGGTTTTACCTCTCACCGGAGTTTCCAGTGATATGTATCCGATATACGATACTTGGATAATTGCATCCTCCGGTACGGTAAGAGTGTAATATCCATCTATATCTGTGATAGTCCCTGTGCCTTGGTCTTTAATCCGGACGTTGGCACCGATAATCGGTTCTCCGCTTTCATCGGTTACCGTTCCGGAAATTTTGACTTCTTTCTGGAGCGGATGTTGTTGTGGAGACATGTCTCTGTTCATTAGTAAGATGTTATTTCCCTCTACAACATATGTAATATTTGATTCTTTGAATATATTGTCTAATACCTTTGTGACAGTAGAATTCGATTCTTTTATAGAGACTTTTTTCGATAGGTTTACATATTGGTTGTTGTAAACAAAAAGATAGTTTGTCTGTCTTTCTATCTGGGTGATAACATCTTTGAGGGATGCATTATCCACTTGTATGTTAACCTTTGCATTTTGCGAACTTGCGTTTGATGCAAAAATGCATGACATACCCATAAATAATAGAATTACGGTTAACTTCATGGTCTTGGATATTCGTGTTATACATAATATTAGTAGGGTATTCTTATACCCAATTTGATTTTTTTTCATAATTTTGTATCGTTCTTTAAGTGAGTACTTATTGAATTAAAGAAAATGGCAGTTTACTGACATTTTTTATGACCGGATTATGCTGCAACATAATCCGGTCTGTGTTTTTCATACTTTCATTTTACATAGGCATTCTCATTTTATGGTTATTAAATTCTGTTCATTATCTCGGGTGTAGGAAAATCCATGCTCCAATTGGAGCACTTTCAATACTTGTTCTACTCCGTCATCGACCCTGAATTTTCCTGTATATCTTAGTTTCAAGAGTTTAGTGCTCTTTGCTATGTTGATTCTTACATCGAAATATAGCTGCAACTTTTGTATAATACTCTCCACTGTTTCATTATCAAAGCAAAGTAATCCCTCTTTCCATTTAAAGTGGTCGTGGTTCTTAATGGTGGAAACTTTTATTTTCCCTTCATCTATCTTCACGCATTCGTCTACTTTGACTATATAGCCTTGAGGCAGACTCGACGTTTTTAGCTTGATACTTCCTTTTAATAAGGATACTTCGTGCATGTTATAGTCGGCATAGTCTGTTACATTGAACGAGGTACCCAGTACTTCAATATCCATTTTATCGGTTTTTACGATAAACGGCTGTTTGTCCGAATGAGTTACGTCAAAATAGGCTTCTCCTTCTAATTTGACGATGCGTTTGTCTTTTTCAAAGTTAGTAGGATAGATGAGTTTGCTTTTGGCATTCAGCCATACGGTAGTACTGTCGGAAAGGGTTAATTGGGCACGTTGCCCTGCCGGCACATATAGTGTCTGATAGGCTATCGGTTGCAACGGTTGTTCCGGTTTATCTGTATACTTCTTTATGCCGATCCATACTATCAGGAATATGGCAGCAATCTTCAGTGACTCATATATGATTGTCCTGAATGAGAAGATACGCTTTTTACTGCTACGTGTTGACTGATTATATGCCTGCTTATTTAATATTGAAATGTCATACAGTTTATGTAAGGCCATAAACTCCCGAACGTTTTCTTCGCTCTTGTCCAGCCAGTTTACGACGTTTTCAATTTCCTCGGTTGATACATTTCCTTCAATATATCGTTGCAAAAGTTTCTTGTCCATTATGCTTGTTTTATATCCTTCTGCGATAATAGACGATTCAGCTTTGCCAATCCCTAAGATGAAAATGGAAAATCAGATAAATAGTAGGTAAAAAAGTGGCAGATATTCTTTTAATGCTATGCGGAGTGCCTTTAATGACTTGGTAATGTGGTATTCTACTGCTTTGGGAGAGATTGATAATCTTTCTGCTATTTCCTTCACAGACAGATATTCATAGCGGCTCATTTCGAAGATTTGTCTTGTTTGTCCCGGAAGAGAATCCAGCGTGTTTTTTATAATTTCACTGATTTCGGTAGAAAATATTTCTTCGGGATCACAGGCTTCAAGCGTCGTAATGCGGTATTGCAAGTCTCGTGCCATCATCGATGAGATAGACTCTATTGCGATTTGTTTTATCTCCTGATGTTTCAGATAATCTAAAGTGCTGTTTTTTAATATTTTTAGAAGTAATGCTTGTGGATATTCAACTTTTTCTCTTCTGATGACTTGCCATAGGCGTATCATTGACTCAGACACAATATCTTCTGATGCCATTGTATCTCTAACGTATGATTTGACAAACAAGAAAGAGCTGGTGTAGTACTGGGTATACAGTTCATCAAAGGTTGCTATCATTGTATACTGGTCTATTTTTCATTTATTGTCGAAATATATCGATAAATTTGATATAAACGAAAAAAAGGCGGGGAAACTTTGCAGTCCCTCGCCTTTTCTTCGTTTATACTTGTACTACTATGGCTTACTAGTCTTACAGAATACCTTGTGCCATCATGGCCTTGGCTACCTTCATGAAACCGGCAACGTTGGCACCCTTCACGTAGTTTACATAACCGTCGGCTTCTGTACCATACTGTACACAAGCTTCGTGAATGTTCTTCATGATGCTCTTCAGTTTTTCGTCTACCTCTTCTGCACTCCAACTCAGTTTGATAGAGTTTTGAGTCATTTCGAGGCCGGATACTGATACACCACCTGCATTGGCAGCCTTGCCCGGAGCGTACAGAATCTTGGCATCTTGGAATACTTTGATAGCTTCCGGAGTAGAAGGCATGTTGGCACCTTCGGATACAGCCATTACACCGTTGGCTACCAACTGGCGGGCTTGGTCGCCGTTCAGTTCGTTCTGAGTGGCAGAAGGCAGAGCGATGTCTGCTTTTTCACCCCAAGGCTTGGCACCTTCTACATACTTAACGCCCGGATATTGCTCTGCATATTCGCGGATACGTCCACGATAGAGGTTCTTCAATTCCATGATGTAATCCAGCTTTTCGCGGTCGATGCCGTCCGGATCGTAAACATAACCGTCGGAGTCGGACATAGTCAATACTTTACCACCCAGTTCCAATACTTTTTCAGCAGTGTATTGAGCTACGTTACCGGAACCGGAAATCAGGCAAGTCTTGCCTTTCAGGTCAGTACCCTTGGTTTTCAGCATCTCCATCAGGAAGTAGATGTTACCGTAACCGGTAGCTTCGGGACGGATCAATGAACCACCGAATTCGCGGCCTTTACCTGTGAATGTTCCGGTAAACTCGTGAGCCAGCTTCTTGTACATACCGAACATGAAACCTACTTCACGACCACCTACACCGATATCACCGGCAGGAACGTCAGTCTCGGGACCGATGTGACGCCACAGTTCCAGCATGAAGGCCTGAACGAAACGCATTACCTCAGCATTGGACTTGCCGCGCGGAGAGAAGTCGGAACCACCCTTGCCACCACCCATAGGCAGCGTAGTCAGTGAGTTCTTGAATGTCTGTTCAAAAGCAAGGAATTTCAAGATAGAGAGGTTTACAGAAGCATGGAAGCGTACACCGCCTTTATACGGGCCAATGGCGTTGTTGTGTTGTACACGGTAACCCATGTTGGTCTGTACATTGCCTTTGTCGTCCACCCAAGTCACACGGAATTGGTAAACACGGTCGGGGATACAAAGACGTTCAATCAGATTGGCTTTGTCAAACTCCGGATGTTTGTTGTACTCTTCTTCAATGGTAGAAAGAACTTCTTCTACTGCTTGATGATACTCCGGTTCGTTGGGGAACCGTCTTTTCAGGTCTTCTAATACCTTTGCTGCATTCATAATCTACTTCTTTTTTATGGTTATTGTTTTCAATCTTCTTATCAAGTTTGCGGTTGCAAAAGTATACATAAAAATGAAACTAACAAACAATTTATAAATAAAATGCGTCATAAAACAACAATATTGTCATTTTATGACGCAAAAGCGAATAAAAAGATATTATTTATCCTCTTTTAAGTGACTTTATTACCGGAATAAAGACTAATGCCGCCGAAATGGCAAGCGTTAGAATGATTGGGCCGTCAATTCGTTCGACAGATATTAAAACAATGTAGCAAAGTGCCGCCCAAAGCAGCACAATGCAAACTATTTGAAATTTAGATAACGGTCGTTTCATTTGCCTGCTTTCTTTTTATCAACGATAGCGTCGATTACTGCCACTGCGGTGATGTTTACAATATCGCGCACGGAGCTTTCGAAGTCGGTAAAGTGGATAGGTTTGTTCAATCCCATCTGAATAGGACCAATCAATTCGGCATCCGTATTCATGGCCTGCAACAGCTTGTAGGCTGAGTTGGCAGAACTCAGGTTGGGGAAGATGAGCGTATTCACATCCTTTCCTTTCAGGCGGGTGAATGGATATTTGGTATCACGCATTTTGCGATCCATGGCAAAGTTTACCTGCATTTCGCCGTCGATGGCAAGGTCGGGATAATTCTGCTGCATGTAGTCCACTGCTTCGTGTACGCTTACCGGACTTCCTTCCTTGTCGGCGCCGAAGTTGGAGTAACTCAACATTGCCATTACTGGAGTGTGGTTGAAGAAGCGGACGGTGTATTCCGACAGTTTGGCGATATCAATCAGTGTTTCGGCATTGGGATGACGGTTGATAAGTGTATCGGCCAGGAAGTAAGTTCCCTTCTTGGAGTTCAGGATGTGCATGGTACCGAAGTGCTTGTACTCCGGACGGATGCCGATCACCTCTTTGGCTACCTTGATGGTGTTGCTGTACTTGGTGTACAAGCCGGTGATGAAAGCATCGGCTTCACCGGTTTCTACCATCATCATGCCGAAGTAGTTGCGCTCGAACATCTTGTCGTTTGCTTCCTCATAGGTGGCACCTTCGCGGGCACGCTTCTCGGCAAGGATGCGGGCGTAGCGTTCGCGGCGCGGAGCTTCGTCGGGATGACGCAGGTTCACGATTTCAATGCCTTCGAGGCTGAGGTCGAGTTCCTTTGCCAGTTTCTCGATGGCTTCATCGTTACCTAATATAATAGGATGGCAGATACCTTCCGATTTTGCTTCGACGGCAGCTTTCAGCATATTGGGGTGGATACCCTCGGCAAATACCACGCGTTGCGGGTGGCGGCGGGCGGTGTCGTAGAGCTGGCGGGTCAGTTTGCTTTCATAACCCATCAGTTCGCGCAGGTGTACGCAGTAATCATCCCAGTTCTCGATGTTCTTGCGGGCTACGCCACTTTCCATGGCGGCTTTGGCTACGGCGCAAGACACTTCGGTGATGAGGCGTGGGTCAACCGGTTTCGGGATGAAGTATTCGGGGCCGAAGGAGAAGTTGTTTACATGATAGGCTTCGTTCACAACATCGGGTACGGGTTGCTTGGCAAGGTTGGCGATGGCATGTACGGCGGCAATCTTCATGGCTTCATTGATGGCTTTGGCTTGCGTGTCGAGCGCACCGCGGAAGATGTAGGGGAAACCGATTACATTATTAATCTGGTTCGGATAGTCCGAACGTCCGGTTGCCATCAGTACATCGGGACGAGCAGCCATGGCGTCTTCGTAAGAGATTTCCGGAGTGGGGTTTGCCAATGCGAAGACAATGGGCATGGCGGCCATGCTGCGTACCATGTCTTGCGACAGCACATTGCCTTTGGACAAGCCGAGGAATACGTCGGCACCCTTGATGGCTTCCTCCAGCGTGTGGATGTCGGTGTGGTCGGTGGCAAAGTATTTCTTTTGTTCGTTGAGGTCGGTACGTGTCTTGCTGATGACGCCTTTGCTGTCCACCATCACGATGTTTTCCAGTCGGGCGCCAAGTGAAATGTAGAGTTTGGTACAAGATACGGCAGAGGCACCGGCACCGTTTACTACAATCTTCACGTCTTCAATTTTCTTGCCAGCCACTTCGAGCGCATTCAGCAGTCCGGCACTGGAGATGATGGCGGTGCCGTGCTGGTCGTCGTGCATCACGGGGATGTCGAGTTCCTCTTTCAATCGGCGCTCTATCTCGAAGCATTCGGGAGCCTTGATATCTTCCAGATTGATGCCGCCGAAAGTTGGGGCAATGGCTTTGACAGCTTCGATAAATTTGTCGGGGTCTTTCTCGTTCACTTCGATGTCGAACACGTCGATTCCGGCATAAATCTTGAACAACAGACCTTTACCTTCCATCACGGGCTTGCCGCTGAGGGCGCCGATATCGCCCAGCCCGAGTACGGCGGTACCGTTGGAAATTACGGCAACGAGGTTACCTTTGGCTGTATATTTGTAGGCGTCTTGTGGATTCTTTTCAATTTCAAGACACGGCTCTGCCACTCCCGGAGAGTAGGCGAGCGAAAGGTCGGTCTGTGTACTGTAGGGCTTGGTGGGCACTACTTCTATCTTTCCCGGTTTGCCTTGCGAATGGTAGAGCAAAGCGGCTTCTTTAGTAATTTTAGCCATGGTGTATTTAGTTAAAATGGTTATAATTTTGCTGCAAATGTAGGGATAAAAGTTCTAAATTGTAGTTAGCTGTCGATAATTTCTATTATAATTATAGCAGATTAGCTAAAAATGCTTATTTTTGGCAATAAATTAAAACATTACCCCCTTTTATTAACTTAACACGTATGTATTATGAGATTTATGAAACTCCCTTTAGCGGGATTATTACTTTCTGTGATGGCACTATTTACAGGATGTAAAACGACAAGTAACGAACAAAAAGCACCGGTTGTCCTGACCTGGGAGATGGGTGCGAAGGGCATTGAACCCGGATATTATGAGAATACTTTTATTCTCAAGAATATTTCCGAAACTCCTCTGACCAAAGATTGGACCATTTATTATTCACAACTTCCCCGTGGCATCAAGCAGGAAGCAAATGCTGCGGTAAAGATTGAAGCGGTGAACGGAAACTTTTTCAAGATGTCTCCCACGGCCGATTTTACTCCGTTGGCTCCCGGCGATTCCATGCGGATAACGTTCCGTTGCACCTTCAGCGTGGAACGGAATGCACAGGCACCCGAAGGTACTTATTGGGTGGCAACCGCTGCCGACGGTAAAGAAGGCGCTCCCTTGCCCGTGGCGCTGAACTGCTTGCCGCTGCCCAATCCTGAAGCCATGAGAATCTATCCGGATGCTGCTAAAATTTACGAAGCCAACCTCCGACTGACTGACACTCCTCTGCGGACCTATGATATCTTGCCTGCGGTGAAGAAAGCAGTGCCGTCTCAGGGCAGCGTTACGCTGGAAGGTAAAGTCGGACTTGTGTTTCCCGAAGAGTTTGCGGGTGAAGCCGGATTGCTGAAGGAGAAGCTTGCCGGATATGGGCTGGAAGTGGCAGACAATGTCCGTCCCACAATTGTACTGGAGGCACTTGCCGACAAAAAGGAAGCTGTGAATGATGAGTATTATAAGATAGGCATAGGCGATGACGGAATAAGAATTACCGCAGCTACTCCTCATGGAATCTTCAACGGTACGCAGACCCTCCTCGCCATGCTGAAAGGACAGCAGATGCCTTATAAGTTGGACGGAGTGGAGATACAGGACTATCCCGATCTGCTTTATCGCGGACAGATGATAGACATTGCGCGTGACTACACTACCGTAGCCGACATGAAGACGCTCATCGATCTCTTTGCTTCTTACAAACTCAATGTATTCCATTTCCACTTCTGCGACGACGAAGGCTGGCGGCTCGAAATCCCCGGCTTGGAAGAGTTGACTCTGGTAGGTAGCCGTCGCGGCCATACTACAGACGAGAGTACTTGTCTTTATCCCGGTTACGACGGAGGTTATGATCCCGAAGCCGCCACACCGGGCAACGGTTATTATTCCCGTGCCGAATTCATCGACCTACTGAAGTATGCCGCCGAAAGACACGTCCGCGTCATCCCCGAAATTGAGACACCCGGACACGCCCGTGCTGCCATCGTCTCCATGAAAGCGCGATATAATAAGTATAAAGATACCGACCCGCAGAAGGCAACCGAATATCTGTTGACCGACTTGCAGGACTCTTCGAAGTACGTCTCCGTGCAGAGCTATACAGACAATGTGATAGACGTGGCTCTGCCCTCCACCTACCGTTTCCTGGAGAAGGTAGCGACGGAAATTGCTGCCATGTACAAGGAAGCGGGCGTAGAATTGCCGTCCATCCATTTGGGTGGTGACGAAGTGGCGGAGGGTGCATGGACCGGTTCGCCTGCCTGCCTGGCTTTGCTGAAGGAGAAAGGATGGGAAGGTCGACGCGATTTGGCCGAATATTACATCACCAAGATGTCCGGCATACTTCACTCACACGGTATCAAGACCAGCGGTTGGCAAGAAGTGGGCCTGGGACATACTCCCGAAGGACACCGTCAGATGACTTCCGAACTTTATAGCGTGGATTGCTGGACCGGCCCCGAAAGCTTCGACCAGCTTTACAATATGGCAAACTCCGGTTATCCTGTAGTTGTTTCCAGTGTCTGCAACTTCTATATGGATATGACTTACACCGGGCATCCCGACGAACCGGCAGGACTTGACTGGGGAGGCAATGTGGATGAAGCTATTTCTTACTCTATGCTTCCTTTCAACATCTACCGTGCCCTCCGTATGAACCGTGACGGCAGTCTGCGAGACATGAGCCAAGTGAGGAAGGACGGTGTGCGCCTCACGCCCGAAGGCCGTGCCAATATCATCGGTGTCGGCGGCAAGCTCTTTTCAGAGACCATCCGCAATTTCGGTGATGTGGAATACAGTCTCTTCCCCAAGATGATGGGATTGGTAGACCGTGGCTGGAATGCGCATCCTGCTTGGGAAGCTCTTTCCGGTGAAGCCGAAGCAACAGCTTTCAATCAGGAGTTGTCTCGCTATTACGAGGTTATCAGCCACAAGGAGATGCCTGCTTGGGCGAAGGAGAATATTAATTTCCGTCTGCCGTTGCCCGGATTGAGAATGAAGGATGGTAACCTCTATGCTAATGTCGCCATTGACGGTGCCGAGATACGCTACACTACCGATGGAACGGAGCCTACTGCACAATCCGCTTTGTGGCAGGCACCTGTGAAGTGTGATGCTTCGGCAGTTGTCAAGGCTAAGACGTTCTATCAGGGCAAGGAGAGTTTGTCGATAACGCTGAAGAAATAATCCTGTCATTCAGAGCGAAGCGAAGAATCTCTTCTCTTCGTATATTCAGGAGAGTGGATTCTTCGCTTCGCTCTGAATGACAGATAGTGTCAGTAATGGAAGTACATTGCCCGTCAGTGTGCTTCCATTATTTTTTTAATCTCCGCATCCACATCTGTCCCTTCGGGCAGTTCCAGTTTCAGCCGGATGCGGTAGCGCATCTTCGATACACTGGGCTTGCTGATACCTAACGTGTGTGCCATCTCCTCGTTGTTCTGTTTCAGCATGGCAAGTATGCAGAAGAGTTCGTCGCTGTAGGTAAGGTCGGGACAATGGGTGCGAAGGCGGGTTAATGCCATGGGATAGACGGCAGAGAAGTTACGGCGGAACACTTCGGCGTCTTCCTTGCTGAAAAGGCTCTGTTGCAGACTTTCCATGAAGCCTTCCAGGTCGCAGGTGTTGGGGTGGGCGGCTTGTATGTCGGAGAGTTGGCGCAGCAGGGCGCGGTTGCGGTCGTGCAGGCGCTGGCGGGACTCGATGAGGCGGTGCAGTTGCGATTCTTTTTCGTGCAGCAGGGCTTCGGCGGCTTGGCGTTCTTTTTCGGCCGACGCCTTTTCTTGCAGGTTCAGGCGGTGGCGCAGGCTGAGGGCGCGGTGGCGCATCACTCCCCATACGATGACGGCTGCCAGTAGCAGCAGGCAGAGGGCGCCGACGAGCAGCGTGGTGTGCAGACGGCTGTCCTTCAAGGCTACTTCGGCGGTGAGGGCACGGTTTTGCTGCTCCTTCTTCTCGGTCTCGAAGCGGATGTTGGCGGAGGCGAGCTGGCGGATTTTGGAGTCACTGGCTACGGAGTCCGTGAGAGCCTGGTAGTGGGGCAGGAAACGGGCGAGGCGGTCGTATTGTCCCAGCCGGCGGTAGCAGTCGACGAGCAGGCGGGCGGCTTCGTGCGCCATGAGGCGTTGGGAGGTGTTTTCGGACTGGGTGACGGCTTGTTGCAGCAAGGGGACGGCACGGGCATATTGTCCGGCACGGACGAGGGCACTACCGTAGTAGTAGTGGTAGGAGGCTTGGAAGTGGGGCGGCACTTGGCTTTCGTAGGCGGCAAAGGTGCGCAGGCTGCCGGCGAGGGAGTCGGGCAGGGTGCTTAGTAGGTGGGCACGTTCCAAGGCAATCTGCATGCGGCAGTAGTCGTTGTCGGTGACTTGGAAGCAACTGTCGGCACGGGTAAGTGCCAGGAGGGCTTCGTCGGTGCGTTGCATTTCGCCCAAGATGGCGGCGCGGTTTATGTAGGAATAGCCACGGAGGTTGTTCAGCACTTGGTAGTCGTCGGGGGCGTCGGTGACGAGGGCGCAGTAGCGTAGGGCGTCTTCGTAGAGGCCCAGTTGGCGGTAGGCTTCGGTCAGGTTCTCGGCGGCTACGAGGCGGCCTTGCTCGTCGGCGCGGTCGGGGGTGGTGTCGATGGCTTCGCGGCAGAGGGCGATGCTTTGTTCGTACTTGCCTTCGCGGAGGTAGATGTCGGCGAGGCGTGCCACGGAGTGCGAGTACAGTCCGCCGCGGAAGCCGGTGCGGCGGGCAATGTCGATGACACGCAGAAAGGCTTCCTTGGCGCGGGTGCTGACGGTGTCCACGCCCATGTAGGTGATGCCGGCGGCGCCGCTCCAGTAGTTGTCGTATTCGGGGCTTTCGGGGAAGTATTTTCCGTCGGTGCCGGAGGAACTACGGGCGATGCTGTCTTCGGCCTCGGCCAGCTGCATGGCACGGTTCAGCAGTTCGATTGCTTCGTTGTGGCGGTCGAGGGGCATCAGCATTTGGGCTTTGGCGGTGAGGAGGCCGCGCAGGCAGTAGCGTTCGATGAAGGGAAGGCGGAGGCGCTGCAGGCTGTCGAGGTGGCGCAGTCCGGCTTCATAGTCCATCAGGATGTTGTAGTTAGCCATCAGTTCGCGCAGGGCACGGTTGCAGAGTTGGCGGGCTTCACGGGTGGTGAGGCTGTCGGGGTGTGGCGGTGCGGCGGGGTCGAGGCGGGCGGGCAGAAGGAAGACGGAGTCGAGGTAGGGCGTGGCGTCGCGCTCGCGATTCTCGTCGCAGAGCTGGTGGGCGGGGCCCAGGGTGCGCAGGCTGTCGGCAAGGTAGCGGGGAGAAGGCGTGTCTGCGGCGGTAGATGTCTGACTGCTGTTGCCGGTGGGGTGGCAGGCGGCGAGGAGTAGGGGAAGCAGAAGCAAGAACAAGAATATGTGTCTTTTCATGGCTGGTGATTTGAGTGTTTAGTTGTCTGTGTCTTCCATGTCTTCTAAAATTTCTTTTATGAACTCATCGGAAACATTTCTCTATTTCCTTTTCAGCCTCTTCGCGACTTAGTTCCGGATATTTGTTCCGTTCACGCAAACTGCGGCGAATGGCTTTGGCCACTTGAAGGCTTTCTTCCCACTGCATCATCCTCTTGAGGAAACTTTTGCTAATTTCCACGGTGACGCGGTCTTGTCCTTCGCTAATGATTTTGTAATTTCTCATAATGTTCCTCCTTGCTGTATATTGCTTTTAGGGTGATTATTGTTTATAGTCAATACTGTTCTACGTTTCATGACTTCCTCTTTGTTTACAGTGTATGCCTTTTGCCGAATATCCTCCGGCAGTGGCAAAGGTAATGAAAAAAGTGCGACATCCTGCCATCTGTTTGCCGGAAATATGGATTGTCCGCTCCGCAAAGGTAACATTTTCAGGACGATTGCACCTGAAATATGAGGGGAATATGTATCTTTGTGCTTGTAACGAGAAGGAGAAAAGGATATGAATAAAATTATTCAAGATAGATTGGATGCCTTGAAGACGCTTTGCAAACGTTATAGAGTGAAGAGCCTTTATGTATTCGGCTCGGTCAATACTCCTCATTTCAATGATAAGAGTGATATCGATTTGCTGATAGATTTTGAGCCGGATGTCAGCATCGAGGAATATACAGACTCGTTTTTTCTGTTGCGCGAGAAGCTCACGGAGCTTTTCAAACGCAAGATTGACCTTGTGACACGTCGTTCACTCTCCAATCCGTTCTTTATAAATGATGTAGAACAATCTAAACAACTACTGTATGGGGAGTCGTAGCTTGAGGAAATACCTATATGATATTCAGCAATCGATAGAGTCGATTAATGAGTATTTGGGCGAGAAAAGAGATTTCTTTGCTTACGAGCAGAACAAATTGCTCCGACGTGCTGTAGAGCGTGAGTTGGAGATTATAGGTGAAGCCGTCAACCATTTGCTTGAGTTGGATAATACGATAGCCATTGATAATGCACGCCGAATTGTGGATTTGCGTAACTTTGTAATTCATGGTTATGATAAGGTGGATAATGTGATAATATGGGGTGTCGTTAGTAAAGACCTTCCTAAACTGAAGGAGCAGGTAGATATATTGATGGCACAAACTACTATTATTTAGCGTCTAAGTAATAAGTAAGAGATATGGAGACTACACAAGAAATCATTGACCGTCTGCGAGCATACAAGGAGCAGTTCGCCGACAAGTATGGCATCGAGCAGCTGGGGCTGTTCGGCAGCGTGGCGCGGGGGGAGCAGGACGACAAGAGCGACATAGATGTTGTCATTAAGTTGAGCCGTCCCAGTTTCTTCACTTGCTTTGGTATTCAGGAAGAGTTGCGGAAGCTTTTCCGTCGTAAGGTCGATTTAGTAACCCTGCACGAGAACATGTTCCGCAGTTTTCGTCAAAACCTTGAACGTGATGCGATATATGTCTGAAACGAGTGTCCTGCACCGCATCATCGCCGATTTGCGGCGTGGCGATTGCCCTGCCCTTTAAGAACTTCTCCCTGTACAAGTCTCCCTTTATAAATAATCCGAATCAGTAGTTGAATTGGCCCAATACGATGATAGACATGAGTTGTATTTTTAGACAGAAGAACAAAAGAACATATCAGAAAATATAAGCTATAGTATATTATGAATTTGTTCTTTTGTTCTTCTGTCTAAAAATAATTCTTTTGTCATTTAACTCATAACACTGTCAGTAATGAGATAATCCAACTGCCGATTGCGCCTAACTAAGAAGAGAGTGTCAAACCTGAAATACTAATCTCAGTTTTGACACTCTCTCCGTTGAAGGGGGCGTGAGCCTTCTCCCGTCTCCTCCTCCGCCGCCGCTTATCCAAACGGATTCTCGTTCAGGTCGCCGTCCGGCCCTACGCTGCCGCCGGGTGTGGAGCCGCCGCCACTGCCGCCGGGCGTACCCGTGCCGTCCAGGTGACTGATGGAGTTGACATTCGTCCACGTCACATCCTCGCCGATGAGGGCGCGGGTGACGGTGTTTCCTTTGCGGCGCGATTCGGGGACGAAGCGCACGCGGGTGCCGGCGATTTGGTTGGCCGTCACCTTCTCGGCGCTGTCCACGCCCTTGCCGGTGGAGACGCAGGTGTAGTAGAAGGTGCCCAGACCTTCGACGTGCACGGTGCGGCCGGTGTTCATACTCGTCCCCAGCACCAGGCCGAGGGCTTCGAGGGTGGCTTTGGCGTCGGCGCTGCTCACGGTGGAGATGAGCGCTATCTGCTTGCAAAGCTCGTCCATTTCGATGGGCTTGCCCACGCTCACGGCTTGGGGGTGCCACATCTTGGACATCTTTTTGTAAATAGGTTTGAAAAATGCCATACTCTATGGTTTTTAAGTGAAACATGCCCTGAGGACCTCTGTGGAGGGGGTGGGACACTTCTAAGAAGTATCACTGATACTTGTGCTAAGTGTCGGGGATACTTCTTAGAAGTGTCGAGGATACTTGTGCTAAGTGTCGGTGAGGCTCTCCGGTGTCTGTCCGGCTGCGCTTCGGTTGTCAGGATTTATTTAATTTTATTTGTTGTTCGGGACGGTGTGGCCTTCCTGGCAATCGGTCACGGTCGTGTTCTTGCCGCCGCCGATGCGGTTGTCGCTGCCTTCGCTCGATGAGGCTGGGCTACCATCCACCGTGGCTTCGTTGGCGCAGCAGGAATATACTGTGCCGTCCGTGGTGTTGCTGCCCACCAGGCCGCCGGTATAGTTCTCGGTGCCGGAAGCGCCGGTGACGCTGCCTGCTGCCACTGCTGCTGTCGATGTATTGCGGCTGGTGTGCAGGGTGCCGCTACTGCTACCTGCGAGCCCGCCGGTGTAGCATTTTGTGGCAGCTGTTCCGCCTGTAACCGTGCCCTCATTGGTGCAGCCGATGATTTCGTTATTGGTACTGAGAGCGGCTACCAATCCGCCGGTATAACTGCTGTAGCCGCTGGTCTTTCCTCCGGTCACGTCTCCTGTGTTCCGGCTGTTGGAGAGGGTGGTATAACCTCTCACATATCCTATCAGTCCGCCGGCATAGCAATCCTTGCTGGCATTGTCTCCGATGCCCACCTTGCCATGGTTCCGGCAGTTATGGATGCTGACAGGGGAATCGATGTTGCCCACTGCATATCCTGCTACTCCGCCGACATAGCTTTTGCTGTCTGTAGCTCCCGCAATCTCGGCATGGTTGGTGCACGATTCAAGTCGGCTGCTGATACCTGCATATCCCACCAGTCCGCCGGCCTTGCTGCTGGATGTACCTGCACTTCCGCCTTGCACCTTGCTGCCTGCCTCTACCGTGCAGCCGGACAGGGTTATGTCTTGGCTCTGTCCTATGAGGCCACCGGTGTTGGAGGTATTGCCGGTAGTTTTCCCGCCGCTGACGGTGCCTTTGTAGCTGCATCCGCTGATGGGGGTGTTTCTGGCATATCCTACCAGTCCGCCGGTGCTGCACTCGGCACTGCCGTTATAGCTGTTTGTTACCGTGGCTGCTACGTGGAGGTTGCGTATAGAGGCATTACTGATGTATCCGAAGAGCCCGAAATTCGCACTGCTTCCCTTCAATGTTCCGCTGATGGTGTGTCCGTTGCCGTCGAAGTTTCCACTGAACGTGTGTGAGTAGTCTGTTCCTATCGGCGTCCATTCTGTTGTAGCTATATTGATGTCGGTGGTGAGGCGGAAGTAGCTGTTGTTATAGTTGTTTCCTCCATTGACTTGTGTTTGCAGGTACTTCAATTGTGCGGCGGTGGAGATGATGTAGGGGGATGTTTGGCCGCCGTCGCCGGAGGCGAAGGCGGTGGCAGCCTGGGTGCTGTTATCCAAAGTCTGTGCCGTGGTGCTGCTTTCCACTTTCGTCCATTTGCTGTTGTCGTTGTCGCTTATCGTTGCGGTATATCGCATGCCTGCCACGTATGCTTTGCCTATCTGCGGCGTGGTGTAGCGGTAGGCGGTTCCGTCGTTGCAGCGCACGATGAGGGTGAAAGTCTTACCGGTGAGGTCGGTGGGGAATATCATCAGATGTGCGGTGAAGCCGCTTTCCGTCCAGGTGATGCCGTTCAGCGCGAGGCTGGTGGAGCCGGGAACGTAGGTGCTGCCACTGATGTACATCTTATTATAGAAGCCTGCCCCGGCATCATCCACGCTAAGTATAAGGAGGGCGGGGGAGTTGTCCGGTGCTGTGGAGGGTGTGTAGCCTGTGGGGCGTCCGGTTATCTTCACCGTCATCATGGCGGTGAGGTGGTGGAAGGCGAGGTCGTTGTTCGTGGGGAGGGCATCGATGTCTGCCACGGTGGCGGTCATGTAGTCGTAGGCGGCGATGTGGTCATAGTTATTGTCGCCTGTCTGTATCTGCCCGTCCATGCTGAGGGAGATACTATTCCAGTAGTTGGCAGGTGTTTTGTCGCTCAGCAAGGCTGCCGCTGCGGGGTAGATGGCTTTGGCTACGCCGGTGATGGGGGTGCTCGGGGTAGTGGTGGCGGTGAAGGTGGCGCTCTTTCCGTCACCGGAGATGGAGGAGGGGTTATCTATCTTGTATTCGATGCCGTCGCTTTGACCGCTGGCCGGGTATAGCTTGAAGGCGTCGCCCACGGTCCACTTCACGATGACGCCGGGGGCGGGGGTGCTGCCCGTCTCGTCGGTGTAGCCCAGGCGGGTTTGCGGGGTGTTGCTTCCGGCATCGCCGTCGGTGGCAAGGGTGGCGGTAAGGGTGATGGGGGTGCCTGCATCATCGCCGACGGCTGTCGGGACGGGCGTTTCGTTGCTGCATGCAGCGGCAAGGGCTAGCAAGAGGGCTGTGGCAGCCGCTGCTTGCGCAAGGGGTAGGAAATGGAGTTTCTTCATGGCGTGTGTCATTGTTCTATGGTGAGTATATCGTTTATCAAGTCTTCCAGGTCGCTGGTGGTGGCGCTGTTGTAGTTGCGTCGGCCGGGGGAGGAGTAGGTTCCGGTGTTACGGAGGCTGAATGCGTCGGCACCGCCGAAGTTGCTGGCGCTCATCACGCTGCCTTCCATTTCCATCTTGATAACTTCTACCCGGGGTGGGGAGTAGGGGGCGCGGGCATTGTCCGTCGTCTGTAGTCTTTCTGCTTGTTTTGCTCTTTCTGTTTTCATAATGCTGCTGTATTATAACGGTTAATTAATAGTGTTATCTCGAAATCGGTTTGATGGGCATCGGGCGTTGCGAGTGATGGTTCGCATGTATCTGTTGTCATTATTTTTATTCCTTCCCTCTGTGATGCTTTTTTGGCGAAATCGTTGCCTCTAAGGTAGTTCATATTTTCATAACAGCCGCATGCGGGCTATGGACAGTTAGATAGACGGTGTGGGGAAATATGGGGTGAAAAGGCAGCAAATGGGCATGCCTTCCCGCCTTCGGAGGAAAAATAAGGGGCGGAAACGACGAAAGCGGAAGGTTTCGGTGCCTTCCGCTTTCGGGGGGATGTGAGGGGGATATGTAAGGATATTATGGGATGTGGCATAGCAGGTATATGTATATACCCAATGCCATTGGCCGACTACAAGGCGGCAATTTGTTCGGGAGTGAACCCGGTGCTTTGGGCGATGATGTCGGCAGAGACACCAGCGGCTTTCAGGTTTCGGGCAACTTCTTCCTTGCCTTCCTTTCGTCCTCTCTGTTCTCCTCTCTGTTCCGCTTTCTTTTCCGCAAATTCCAGCACCGCGAGGTTATCGCGGTAAATCTTAATACTTTCATCGTAGCGCAAGCGCTCCTCTTTCGTCATGGAGGCAATATCTGTGATTTGCTCCAGTTCCTTGAACACAGCCATATAGGGCTGGAAAGGAATGTTCTTGAATGTTTCCATATACTTCAGTGTATAAATCCAACGGTCAAAATTCGTATCACATTCCGCCTCGTTCTTTTCGAAGCGCGGCAGTTCGAGAAAGACCTGGCGAAGCTTGTCGCAAAACAGCTCGCCCGTGTCGCGGTCGGCAAGGATAACGTCGGTGCGGAACTTGCCCGTCTCGTTGAAGCAGAAGTTCATGAAGAACACGCCATAAACGGCATGCACCTTGAACTGCCAGTTGCTTCCTCTCTCGCCCTGTCCGGCGATGGCGCGGGCGAGGTAGTAGAGGGAACGTTCCTTGAAGTTCTCTTGTTCCTTGTACTGCATTTCCACGATGATGGGTTCGTCGTCCGTCGTGGTGCAGTACACGTCGTAGATGGTGCCCCGTCCTTCCGCCACTTCGGGCAGCAGCTCGGGGTTCATGTACTTCACGTCCGTTATCTCTTTCTCCCCTTCGAGCAGGCTGTTCAGAAAGCTGATAAGCAGTCTCTTGGAGACTTCCTGGCCGAATATCTTCTTGAAGCCGAAATCCGAGAAGGGGTTGATGAATCGTTCCATATTGCTTTGTTTTTTAAAGGCTTGTCCTGGTTGCAGGATTCCGCAAAGATAACAAATAACCGTAAAAAAGGATGTGCGTCGGGATGTTTTTTTTCAGCGGTGCAGGGCAGCAGGTAGCCGGCTTGCCAAAAAAATCCCCGTACTCCGGTTGAAGTGCACTCCTAAAGTTTGGTATCCAACTTTTGGGGGTGCACTTCAGGAATAGTGCGCTTAGTTGCCTGCCGGGACGGTGTGGCCTTCCTGGCAATCGGTCACGGTCGTGTTGTCGCCGCCGCCGATGCGGTTGTCGGTGTCTGTGCCCGAAGCATCGGCTGCTTTGCCCGCCACCGTGGCTTCGTTGGTGCAGCAGGAATATACCTCGCCGTTCGTGATGTTGTAGCCCACCAGTCCGCCGGTAAGGTTCTGGTGGTTAGTGGAAGATTCGGTTAAACGGCCGGCTGTCACTATTGCTGTCGATGTATTGTGGCTGGTGTGCAGGATGCCGGAATTGTTGACACCTACGAGCCCGCCGGTATGGCAGTCTTGGGCTGTTCCACCGGTTACCGTGCCCTCATTGGTGCAGTTGATGATAGTATTGCTGCCGTTGTAGCCCACCAGTCCCCCGGTCCTGCTGTAAGAAGCAGCTGTTCCTCCGGTCACGGCTCCCCAGTTCCGGCAGTTGTTGATGTTACTGGGATTACTACCGCCGCTGGGTGCATATCCTACCAGTCCTCCGGTGTAGCTGTTTCTACTTTCAGCCCCCTCGATGTCGGCATAGTTGGTGCACGACTCAAACTGGGTGTTGGAAAGTACATATCCTACCAGCCCGCCGGTATGGCTGTCGGAGGAGGTTGTACTGCCGCCCGTCACCTTGCTCCCTGCTTCTACCGTGCAGCCGGATAAGATGGTATTTTGACATTGTCCCACCAGTCCGCCGGTGTAGTTCTCATTGGAGGTGGAGGTGCCTGCAGTTTTTCCTCCGGTGACGCTGCCTTTGTAGCTGCATCGGTAGAGAGTGTGTCGGCCGTAGTCGGCAGTGAAAAATCCCGCCACTCCTCCGGTGCAGCATTGGGAGGCGTCGTCATAGTTGTTCGTCACCGTGGCTGCTATGCGCAGGTTGCGTATGTTACTATCGACGCATCCGAAGAAGCCGAAATATGGATTGTTGCCTCTCAGTGTTCCGCTAATGGTGTGGCCGCCGCCGTCGAAGCTTCCTTGGAATCTGTTGCTGTAGTCTGTTCCTATTGGTACCCACGTCACGTCGTCCGCTATCTTGATGTCGGTGGTGAGGCGGTAATCGTTGTAGCTCCCGTCATTGACTTTCTTTTGCATCAGCAGCAGTTCTTCGGCGGTGGAGATGAGGTAGGGATCATCATCGTAGCCGGTGCCGGAAGCGAATTTATCGGCTATTTGGGTGCTGCCGGTTAAGGTTTCTGTTGTGCTGCTTTCCGTCCACTTGTCTCCGGTTATCGTTGCGGTGTATCGCATGCCTGCCACGTATTTCTTTCCTATCTGCGGAGTGGTGTATCGGTAGGTGGTGCCGTCTTTGCACAGCACGCTGAGGGTGAAGGTGTTGCCCGATAGATCAACAGGGAATATCATCAGGTGTGCGGTGAAGCCGTTGGTGCCCCAGGTGATGTTTTCCAGCCGTAGGCTGGCAGAGCCGTAGGTAGGTAAACTATTGTCGGTGGACATTTCGCTGTAGAAGTATGCGCCCTCATCATTTGCGCTGAGGGTGAGCTGCACGGGGGAGTTGTCGGCAGCATCGGGGCTTGTGACGGGCGTATAGCCCGAGGGTTGTCCGGTTATCTTCACCGTCATCATGGCAGCGAGGTGGTGGAAGGTGAGGTCGTTGCCTGCGGGGAGGCTGGAGGCATCGGCCACGTCGGCCACCATGTAGTCGTAGGCAGGGGTGTGGGCGTAGCTGTCATCGCCGGTTTGTGTCTGCCCGTCCATGCTGAGGGTGATATTACCCCAGGAGGTGGCAGGGGTTCCGTCGTTCTTCAGGGCTGCCGCTACGGGGTAGATGGCTTTGGCTTCGCCGGTGATGCTGCCGGTACTTGTGGTGGCGGTGAAGATGGCGGTCTTGCCTTCGCCTGTAATGGCTGCGGCGTCCTTTATCTCGTATTCCATGCTGCCGCTCGTGCCCCTGGCCGGGTATAGCTTGAAGGCATCGCCCACGGTCCACTTCACGATGACGCCGGGAGTGGTGGCACTACTTTCGCTCTCGTGGGAGAGGCGGGTATCGGGGGCATTGCCGGTGTCCGTGTCATCGGCCAGGGTGGCGGTGAGGGTGGTGGGACTGCCGGGGTCGGTGCCGTCGGCAGGCGGCAGGGTTTCGTTGGTGCATGCGGTGAGCAGGGCGCAGGTCAGCATGGACGGTAAGGCGCAGGCCAGCATAGGCAGCAGAGCTTCTGCCATCATGGGCAGCAGGGCGGTGTATAGGTTTCGTTTCTTCATGGCGTCATTGTTCTATGGTGAGTATATCGTTTATCAGGTCTTCCAGGTCGCTGGTGGTGGCACTGTTGTAGGTGCGTCGGCCGGGGGAGGAGTAGGTTCCGGTGTTATGGAGACTGAATGCGTCGGCACCGCCGAAGTTGCTGGCGCTCATCACGCTGCCTTCCATTTCCATTTTGATGACTTCTACCCGGGGTGGGGAGTAGGGGGCGCGGCGGGTGGCGTGGATGCTGTCCGTCGTCTGTACTTTTTCTGCTTGTTTTGCTTTCATAATCATATATATTAAAGGTTTATAATCAGTCTTCCTCTCTGAACACCACATAGCCCGGCGGCATCTTTCCGGTGGGCTCGCCCAACTGCTGAATCCATTGCGTCAGTTCCTCTCCTTCGGGGGCGCCGTTCAGCTTCTGGCGCAGGCGTTGCTTGGTCTTTATCACGCTGTTGGGGCTGACGCCGGTGCTTTCGCCTATCTGCCGGTTTCTGAACCCCAACTTTACGAGGAAGCAGGTCTGCTGCTCGGCTATGGAGAGGCGTGTGTGCACGTGCTCTTCCAGCTCCTTCATGAAACCGGGGTAGTGGGTCATCATGAAGGAGAGTATCATCTTGTAACTCTGCTTTTTCCCGGTGGGCAGCAGGGAGGTGCCGTCGTGCTGTGCGCATATTTGCACCATGGGGCATTCGGCTTCGTGCTGTTTCAGTTGTTGTTGCAGGCGCATCTTTATCAGTGCGTCCGTGCGGCGGCGTATCTTCGCCCACCTCCAGGCGGGCAGCAACTGTTGCGCGATAAGTGCAACCGTACATCCGCCAAAAAAGAAGGCGGCAGCCAGTAGTGTGTATTCTATGTTCATTGTCATAATTTATATTCGTTCGTCGCAGTGTGCTCCCATAGTGAAAACACGTGCCTCTAAGGTAAGTGTTATCGGGCTAACTGCCATGTTCTGCCTATGGACAGTTACATAGACGGTTTAAGGGAATTCGAGGTGAAAGGGCAGGAAATGGGCAGCCTTGCCGGAAGGAGGAATTAAAATGAAGGGGAAGGAACAAAAAAGCGGAAGACTTTCCGGCCTTCCGCTTTGAGGGAGATAAAATGTGTGGATGTAAATATTTTATGCTTTCAGCGCCTGTTCGATATCTGCAATAATATCGTCCGCATTCTCAATACCTACCGAGAAGCGGATAAGGTCGGGACGTACGCCGGCTTCCATCAGTTGCTCGTCCGAGAGCTGGCGGTGCGTATGGCTGGCGGGATGCAACACGCAGGTGCGGGCATCGGCCACATGAGTAACGATGGCAGCCAGTTTCAACGAATCCATGAATTTTATGGCTACTTCACGGCCGCCTTTCAACCCGAAGGTGACAACACCGCAAGAACCGTTCGGCATGTATTTTTGTGCCAGGTCGTGGTATTTATCTCCCGGCAGACCGCAGTAATTTACCCAAGCCACCTTGTCGTTCTTAGAGAGATATTCGGCAACGGCTTGCGCATTCTTGCAGTGTTGCGGCATGCGCAGGTGTAAGGTTTCCAGACCGAGATTCAGTAAGAAAGCATTTTGTGGAGACTGGATGCTGCCGAGGTCGCGCATCAGCTGTGCGGTAGCTTTGGTGATGTAGGCCATCTTGCCGAAGGCTTTCGTATAAGTCAGTCCGTGGTAAGACTCATCCGGCGTGCACAGTCCGGGGAATTTGTCGGCGTGCGCATCCCAGTCGAAGTTACCGCTGTCTACGATGGCACCGCCTACGCTGGTGGCATGTCCGTCCATATACTTGGTGGTGGAGTGTACCACGATGTCGGCACCCCACTCGAATGGGCGGCAGTTGATGGGAGTAGGGAAAGTGTTGTCCACAATCAGGGGCACGCCGTGGCTGTGAGCGATGCGGGCAAACTTCTCGATGTCCAGCACTTCCAGCGTCGGATTGGAGATTGTTTCACCGAACAGCGCTTTGGTATTCGGGCGGAAAGCAGCGGAGATTTCTTCTTCGGATGCATCCGGGTTGACGAAAGTCACGTCAATGCCCAGTTTCTTCAATGTTACGCCGAAGAGGTTGAACGTGCCGCCGTAGATGCAGGATGAGGCCACGAAGTGGTCGCCTGCCTGGCAGATATTGAAGATAGCGTAGAAATTGGCAGCTTGTCCGCTGGACGTCAACATGGCACCTACACCTCCTTCGAGGGCGGCTATCTTGGCGGCAACGGCATCGTTCGTCGGGTTTTGAAGGCGGGTATAGAAGTAACCTGCCTCTTCAAGGTCGAACAGGCGTGCCATTTGTTCGCTGGTTTCGTATTTGAAGGTTGTACTTTGGTAGATGGGGAGTACACGGGGCTCGCCCTTTTTCGGAGTCCATCCTGCTTGCACGCAGAGGGTCTCCGGCTTGAATTGCTTTGCCATAATGCTATCTGTTTTTTTAAGAGTTTTTTATCTATTAACGTCTAAGCCATCGCAAAAGTAAGGAAAATAATGTAAATTTGTCCGCAATTAAGGGAAAATACTGCTAAATGATAATCCTATGGCTCGATTATTGCTTTTATTCTTTTTCATGCTTTGCTCTTTTTCGGTTTTTGCCCAAGAAGAATATGCGACTCCGAAATCCGGTGAGGGCATATCTGCCTTTCTTGAAAGGAATAACCGTCCGGCAAGAACGTACTATAAGGAGTTCTTGAAGCTGAACGAGAAGCGTTTGCGAGGAAAAGAAGAATTGCGTTTAGGAGTGAAATATGTATTGCCACCATTGAGAAGCGGTAAGCCGGTAGCCGGTGAAGGCAAGAAAGATAGTGCGGCGAATGTTTCTTCTTCAACCTCTTCCGGTAGTGGAAAAAAGAATGTTCATGAACCTTTGTTCGGAAAAGCGCTTGCCAATGTGCCGGTAACTTCCAATCGCTTGCGGGGCGCTTGCTTCTACGTAGTCAGCGGACATGGCGGTCCCGATCCCGGTGCTATCGGCAGAATTGGCAAGATAGAGTTGCACGAGGATGAGTATGCTTATGACGTTGCCTTGCGTCTTGCCCGCAATCTGATGCAGGAGGGGGCCGAGGTGCGTATCATCATCCAAGATGCTAAAGACGGCATTCGTGACGATCAATACCTCTCGAATAGCAAGCGCGAAACCTGCATGGGTGCCCCTATCCCTTTGAATCAGGTGGCGCGTCTGCAACAGCGTTGTGCTAAAATCAACGAACTTTATAAGAAAGACCGCAAGAACTATAAGTATTGCCGTGCCATCTTCCTCCACGTAGATAGTCGCAGTAAAAGCCATCAGACCGATGTCTTCTTTTATCACTCCAAGCACAGCGCTGAAAGCAAGCGCCTGGCAACCACCATGAAAAAGACTTTTGAGTCGAAATACGACAAGCACCAACCCAACCGTGGCTTTACGGGGACCGTCAGCGCCCGTAATCTGTATGTACTTGCCAACACTTCCCCCGCTTCTGTCTTCGTAGAGCTGGGAAATATTCAGAATACTTTCGACCAACGCCGTTTTGTAATTAGCTCCAACCGCCAGGCTTTGGCGAAGTGGATGATGGAAGGATTTATCACGGATTATAAGAAGTCGAAGTAAAGACGTGCTTACTTCTATTTACTGATTGCTTTTTCGGTCATTATAGGATAATGTCTTTATAGATTTTACCTGGATGTTCTTTGTAGGAACTGCTCTCATAACATTTAACAAGTAATTCTGCGTCTTCTAGCAGTGCTTGGTTGGAGTCTTCTGAAAGATTGGCTGTTAAAATCCCACTACCCAACACTCCCGGATTGCAAGGAGTGGGAGTTTGCCGGATGAAATCTACGATTAACTCTACACAGATACTGTTTTTTATCTGATGCTGTTCCACTGCTTCCTTTATTTCATCATTCAGCTCTTTTTTCATTTCCGGGTTCATATATCCATACCAAAGAAAACACTTCATACCCCGCCGTGCAGCTTCAATAAATACATCCAGATAAGTATGCCCGTCATCATTAGGACGGTTGATTTCATACGGATCTATGTGCAAAAATGTTTTCGGGGACAACGAAGGCAACAACGCCAATGTCCCAGAGATAGAATCGCAGTTATAGAACGTGACACGTGGTGATAGCCCTTGTTGAACTGCATATTCGCGTACCGTGTCGAGCGAAGACTGTTCCAAGTCGAAGAAGATGTATCGGTCTGCTACATCTTTCAGCACATTCATGGCAAGCCCCGGAGAACCGATGTACGTTTCGTTTAGCATGGATTGGTCCTCTATTTGATAGTAAAAAGATTGTGATAAGGAGGCATACCGGGGAGCTTCCTTTAGGAAATGATATATGCCGTATTCTTGTTCGGGAGAATGCTGCATACTGTATTGTGCACATGCCGAGTTCGTTTCCACATACACTTGTGGCTTTTCTCTGCTCAACACATCGCATAACCCCAAGTGTTTCAGCATATCGGCTTGTTTGCCGTAGTGGGTATAGGTTGTCATGGCTACGGTTATTTCATTTCCGGATGCCTCTCCAACCACTTCGCAGCATACCAGCAAGTCGCTTTCGGTTTCAAGCCTTGCTCTGTCGCATACTCATAAGTCTTTTTGACAAGAGCCGCCGCAATGCCCCGCCCTTCGATAGGAGGAGGGACAACTGTGTGAAGAATGTCCAGACTGCTGCTGTCCAGACGATATTCTACATAGGCTGTATAGCCGTCTACTTCGGTGGTGAACAAGTGGCGTTCGGGCAGATGATTGATGATGTACTCCATGACGTTTCCCTTTCTTTGGTGAATGAGTGCAAGGTCGTAAAAAAAAGGGAGAAAGACAAAGGAATGTCTCTTTTTTACAATACGTTATAAATAGAAGGGCGTAACTTTGCCACGATTATCCGGAAACATTTATCTTTGCTTATTATGCAGTCGTTTAGAATCATAAAACCAATTCAGGAACTGGCCTCTTATATCCGCTATTATTGGATATTGAGGGATGATGCCATAGAATCCGTATCGGAACGGACTCTGCCTGTGGGCTGTATTCAGTTGGTATTCCATAAGGGAAAGCGGCTACTATCATTGAAAGAGAATCTGTTGCAGCCGAGAACTTTTGTCTGCGGACAGAGTTTCGGCTTTTCCGATGTCTGCTCGACGGGAGAGATTGCAATGATTGCGGTCGTCTTTCAGCCTTATGCGGCAAAAGCATTCTTGCGAATGCCTCTTGGGCTGTTTGAGGGACAAAGTGTTTCTACAGAAGATATAGAAGATACTGAACTTTCGGATCTGGCAAAAAAGGTGGAAGATACTCCGGAGGATGAGGCTTGCATTCGTCTGATCGAGTTGTTTTTGCTTCATCGGTTTTATGATTTTTCAGATTATCACTTGAAAAGGATATCGGCTGCATTGTTGGAAATCAATGAACAGCCACAGACCAATATTGCCCGGCTGGCAGACATCGCCTGTTGGAGTAGCAAGCAATTCAGCCGGGTGTTTACGGAATATGTGGGAACTACTCCCAAGGGCTTTATGCGCATTGTGCGTATGCAGCGGGCACTTTATAAGATACAGTGCAATCCCGGGCTTCCGTTGGTGCAGGTGGCTTATGAGTGCGGGTTTACCGATCAGTCGCACATGATAAAGGAGTTCCGGCTTTTTTCAGGTTACACGCCGGTGGAGTATCTTGCTGTCTGTGCACCTTATTCCGATTATTTTTCCAATGAATGAAAAGGGCTGTTTAAAGTGGGTAGATACGTTTAAATAGAAGATGTCTCTTTTTTACTATCGGGAGAGTTTGGGTTGCTCTACTTTTGCAGAGTCTTTGCAAAGGCACAGTAGTAACTAAAACAAAAAGAACAAATGAAGAATTTGATTGCATTTTTTGAGATTCCGACCAGAGACTTCCGTCGGGCAGTCGATTTTTACGAAACGGTACTGGGTGTGCAACTTCCTGCTTATGAATGGGAAAAAGAAAAAATGGCGTGCTTCACCGAAGAAGGTGAAACGGTAGGTGCCATATCTTGGTCACCCGATTTTCTTCCTTCGGAGCATGGTGTATTGATTCATTTCAACTGCGATGACTTGGAAGTTGCTTTGGAAAAAGTCATTTCGAAAGGAGGAAGGGTTGTCATTCCTATAACGAAAATTCAGGCAGAAGGCAAGGGGTACTTTGCAGTCTTTGCCGATTGCGAGGGGAATCATGTAGGGTTGTACGCCGATAAGTGATAATTTAGGGGCGCTGCGCCCCTAAATTTCCATTTATTACACAAATCCGTTCTTATAGAAATTATACGATTCCCGGATTCTTTCTGGAGTATCGGCCTCGAGCAGCAGAAGCAGTTCGCGGGAGAACTCTAATTGCCCCGTACCGTTGGCGGTGACGATATTCTTGTCGCTGGCGGCTTGCTGTTTTTGGTATCCGGCTTCGTTCGTATACCGTTCGCCGGCCCATAGTTTCAGTTGCTGAACGGTGTTTCCGGTATGTTTTACGTCGTTCAGGAAACCATGCTTTGCCATGAAGGAGGCCGCGTTGCAGATTGCACCGACTATTCTCCCGCGTTGCAGGGCATCTTGTATTAATGGTACTACTTGTTCAGCTTCCGGAGAACCCCATTGCATGCCACCTATCAGTATCAATGCTGCATAGTCTGTGGGTATTGTCTGGAAACTATAATCGGGCAGGGTGTGGAAACCGCCGATGGAACTTACGGCATCCATGGTGGGAGCCGCGACTCTGGTCGTATATTTCACTTCACTGCCCGGCATTACTCCCGCATTGAGGGAGGAGGCGATGAATGCACCTTCCCAGTCGGCATATTCGTTTAATAAGACGAAGATTACTTCTTTTTTCATTAGTCTGTTTTTCTTATTTACTCTTTTTATTTAGTGACAACACGTAAACAGCATCTTTCGAATGTCATTTTCGTCTCATCGTTTGTTCTCCTCTCCGGGTCATCTCCTCTGCAAAGGCTTCGGCACCGTTCTCCTTGATATACCGGATGCAGGCAGCCCGGTCGGAATTAAACAGAAGGGCGAATACCTTTCCGATGAGATTGGAATGTATCTTACATGCCTTTACGTCTGTTTCGCACTCGGCACAAGTGGCATAACCTTTGTCTTGACAGCATCGTCGGTTTTTGCACCAACCGGCTTTCTCGTTTTTGTGGCAACCGGGGCATGAGCCTTTTAAGAATTTCCGGCAAGCTCCGCAGTAAAGCCCGCAAGCCGCAATGTATGAGGCATTAGCCTTAATTTCTGTTTTGTCCATTATGGAAGTGATTTTTTAATGTCTACTTTCTCTTGCTGCAAAGTTACATTTATTTGGGAGAATCAATGCGATAATTATCCTCAAAAAGTATGGTTGTTAAGTGGTGGAGTTACTAATCTTTATTCGTCCTGCTATGGGGAAATTTTCATACCACTGTAGTGGTATGCATTTCTCCTTATAGTGGTATGCAATTTCCCCAATAGAGGAACGAATAAATATATACTATATGAAACCTTGCATATAGTGATAAAAGTTTCTCGTTTATTCTACAGGAATATAAATCTCCGTTAGCAGTTCTTCCGGTGCCGTTGTCGACGGGTCATTCATATAACGTTCCGCACTGGGTTCATCCCGCAGGGTACACTCCATTTCGGGAATGTATTTAGCATAAATGGTATCATAGACGGCTTGCAGATGCTCGTAAGAACCTTTATACAAGAAGATGGCATAGCGCCCGGCAGGTATTTGCTTGGAGCCGACGTCACCTTTAGGACTGACGGCTTCGGGCATAACCATACATACATCGGTGCGCAATCTTTCGGTCGGAGTCACCTTGGGATCGTCGTGATAGATACAGTACGGCATCACTTCACCTATCGGCAGTTTCTGCTCCCGGATGAACTGGAAAAGGCGCATCCATGTGCCGCAATAGTCATTCAGTTTGTAGTCTCCGAATAAGCGGATATAAATTACATTTTTTGCGGGAACTTCTCTGATTTCCCGTTTTAGTTCCAGTTCCGGACGGATAATGGCTGGTTTCATAATTACAAAGTTTTTATTGTTACGATACTCTAATGGTGAAATGCCGTAGAACTGCTTGAATACTTTCGACAGCGACGAAGAGGAAGAATAACCGATGCGATAGGCAATGTCTGCTATCGGCAGGTCGGAATAACGCAGCAATCGGGCGGCAGCTTCGGTACGCGTCCGGACTATAAACGTACCGATGGGCTCTCCCAAAAAGGCTTTCATGATGCGATGGAAGTAAAACGGGGAGAAATGGGAAATCGCGGCCAGTGATTTCAGGTCAATTTCTTCTCCGAGGTGCAGATTGATGTAATCTACCACTGCATTCACACACTTCTGATACTCTTCTTGCGTTGTCTTTTTCTGTTGCATAGTTCTATTGGGCTTTTTCATGCTGCAAAAATAAGAGGAAAAGAGATAGGGGAGTTGTCCGATGTTGCTATATTTGCAAATTAGTATGACCGAAGATATAAAGCGACAATTATCAGCATGGGCGGCAACTTATCACTGTGCCGACTTTATACAGAGCGATCCGGTGCAATTTCCGCATCGGTACGTGCAGAAGCAGGACATTGAAGTGAGTGGCTTGCTGACGGCTATCATGAGCTTTGGTAACCGCAAGCAGATTCTGAAGAAAGCAGATGAACTGCACGCCTTGATGGGGGCTTCTCCTTATAAATATGTATTGTCGCGCCGGTGGGAGAGAGATTTCCCTTCGACGGATAGCAGCAGCTTTTATCGTATGCTTTCTTATGCCGATTTCTACTCTTACTTCAAGCGGTTGCACGCGGCATATTCCCGTTTTGACAGTCTTGAAGATGCTTTGTTGGTGCACTGCGGCACGCCTATGGAGAAGCTTTGTGCATTTCTGGATGTTTCTTCCAAAAGTCCTCAGAAGAAGCTGAACATGTTTCTGCGCTGGATGATACGCCGGGGTCCGGAGGTGGATTTTGGCATTTGGGAAAACTTTGACTGCCGGGATTTGATAATCCCCTTAGATACCCACGTCTGCCGTGTAGCCTGCGACTTAGGACTTACCGAGACGGAGACTTTCTCCCTGAAAAATGCCCGCCGGATTACTGCTGCATTGGCGGAGGTCTTTCCCGATGATCCGTGTTTCGGAGATTTTGCGCTGTTCGGTTATGGGGTGAATCATAAATGAAAAAAGTTCTATTGCCCTCCGACATCAGGCAATAGAACTTTCTGTTTTGTTATGCTTTCAGTGCGGCAATCACCTTCGGCATCATTGTCCAGATATGGTTTTCATCTTGGGCAGTGTAGAAGTTTCCGTCTATTTCGGATGGACTGTCGGTAGCTTTTCCATTCTGGATGGCGGCCTTTGCCAATGGGTGGACGGCTACTTTCTTGCCTTTCGTCACTCCGGTGAAGTCGAACATCATGGCAGCGGCACAGTGGCCGATCATCATTTTGCCTTTCTCGCCGAAAGCCTTGACTACTTCCAGCATCGTAACATTATATGGTTTGTCTGCGTTCTGCTGGAATACGGGCACTGCATCGCCGCAAGAGAATACCAGCGCATCGTACTCATCTTCGTGTCCTTTCAGGTTGGCTACTACATCATCCGCCATCAGCGTAATGCCGGAGTTGGTTTTAATTTCCTTGCTATCTGCCACTGCATATACCTTATAGGAAATGCCATTCTCAAAAAATGCTTCCAAATATTGGAATAAACCGAATCCGTTAACCGGATTGACTGCTAAAACCGCAACTTTCTTTGCCATAATTTTAATTATTAAGTGAGACAATAGTTATTTTCAGTAAGTTTATTACTTTTGTACAGCAAAGTTATGCTTCTTGTCCGATAAAAACAAGAAGGAACTTGAATGTTAGATAGTTACAACAATGTAACTATTGTTGGTGTTCAACTAATTAGGAAAAGTTAAAATATGGAAAACTTTCATCGTATAGATGTTTGTCCGATAAGGGATGTGCTGAGCGGACTTGGCGATAAGTGGACAATGCTTATTTTGGTTACACTGAAGGCGAATGGAACAATGCGTTTCAGTGATATTCAGAAGACGATAGGCGATATTTCCCAACGTATGCTGACGGTTACGCTCCGTTCGCTGGAAACCGATGGCTTAATAGTCAGGAAAGTATATGCCGAAGTTCCGCCTCGTGTGGAGTACGAGCTTACGGAAACGGGGCGCAGCCTGATGCCGCATATCGAGTCTTTGGTAGGGTGGGCTTTGGAGCACATGGATGATATTTTGCACCGGCGTAACATACAAAACTAAGGGAGGACAGTAATCGTTTTACTGTCTTCCCCAAGGACTATAGGCAGTCATCTTATTTCTTTGCATCTGCAAAGGAATGTACCTTATTCTTCAGATTGTCAGCCTTCTCGGCTGCCTCATGAACTTCATCCGCCACTTTATCCGCTACTTTGGTTCCTGCATGCAGTGCTTCCTCTTCAGCAGTGTGGAACATGTCTTTGGCTTCGCTGCCCGCTTTGTGAATGGCATGACACATTTCTCTTCTCAGTCTTTCAGCTCTTGGCGTACGAGAAAAATGATAAACTAATGCACCTACAACCGAACCGATCCCCAGTCCGATCAGAAAATGAGATTCTTTACATTTCATAATTAAGTTAGTTTTAAACGATTAAAATTAAAATCAATTCTGTGTAGATAACATGCCAGCCCTGCGTTGGTTCATGCCGTGCAACGCAATTAATAAAAAATAATTCCGATTCGTCACGAACCGGAATTATTTATCATGAGTTATCTACTTTGCGAGATGCTTATTCTTTTACAGCTTCTCCTTTTTCATTCAAAAGAACAGTTGTTTCAGTGCCATCTTGAGCGGTAACTACAATTTTGTAAACCTTAGCGCCGTCTTTTTCTTTCACATAGGCTTCTTTTACCGAAGTTCCTTCATAATCTTTTGCCAGCGTCTGCATAACAGCTTGCGGCAACTGGGTGGGGTCCATCTTTACAAACTCGTCTTGTGGAACCTGTGCTTCTGCTACTACTGCTGCGTTGTTTACTTCCTGTGCAAATGCTACAGAACTACCTACTCCCAAAATCATTGCTAATGCTACTAATACTTTTTTCATAATCGTAAAGTTTAAGTGAATATTTTGTTTTATTGTTTCTAACGCTAACTATAGGACAAAGGGGATGCCAAAAGATAGTGGCTGTTTTTATATGTTTGTATATCAGTGTAATATGTATGAAATGTGCTTATCGTGGCCTATCAATGAAGTGTAGAAAAGTGTGGAATTGGGTAATACACTTGGGGAATAATTGCACGGTTCTAATTTATTCTGCTTAAATTTGCCGAATACTTAAAATATATACAGATATGATTAGATTAAATGTTTTTATTCAGGTAAGTGCGGAGAACCGTGCTGCTGTTTTGGAAGCTGCAAAAGAATTGGTTGCATGCTCTTTGAAAGATAAAGGTTGCATTGCTTATGACATTTTTGAGAGCGCAACCCGCAGTGACGTCCTTATGATTTGCGAAACGTGGGAGAATGCCGAGTCATTGGCTGCGCACGAGGCAGCAACTCATTTTGTGACACTGGTGCCTAAGATACAAGGACTGGCTTCCATGAAGTTGGAGAAGTTCGACTTCTGATATAAATAAAACGAAAAGTACATTGTGCATTGAGTGTAAAGAGTCTGTTATACGTATATAAAAGAAAAGATATATACCATGAAACAGACTCTTATACTAATCGCCTTGTTCTTTTCCGCGTTGCTGCAAGCGCAGGTCAATACTCAATCTATGCAGCTTTCTCAGGAACATCCGCGCTACCTTACCGGTGCCGGAGGAAAAGAGACCACTCTGAAATTGATCAATGACGAACCGTGGGCTAAAGATGTGTTCGGCAAACTGAAGGCAAAGACCGACGTATATACCCAATTGACGGAAGCACAACCCGAATGGTTACTTTCGCGCCTTGCCATGTATTGGGAGTCTCATGCAACAGATGTATATGTCAAAGGCGAAACTTTCGACCATGCCGGTGGACAGAAAGCACCTGTTCCTACCGTACGCTATACAGGCACGCGCGGGACTTTTGCCACACACAGCCGTCCCAAGCTGGAAGATGTTGTGCCTTATGACGATGCCGGAGGCAATGTGACATTTTGTAATAGTACCTTGCCCGGAAATCCGATGGAAAGCGTGCATCCTTCCAAGACGGGGCGCAATATCGAGGCTCTGAATCGTGAAATTATCGGCATTGCCCGCGATGCTGCTTTTCTCTACTGGCTGACGGATGAAGAGAAGTATGCTAAACTGGCAGCCGGAGTTTTCGATACCTATATGCAAGGCATCTATTACCGCAATGTCCCTGTTGACCTGAATCACGGCCATCAACAGACCCTGGTCGGTATGACTTCTTTTGAGGTAATCCATGAAGATATTCTCCATGATATTGTTCCTCTCTACGATTTCCTTTATAATTATCTGCATGCCAATTATACCGATAAACTCGATATCTATGCCGGAGCTTTCAAGAAGTGGGCCGATAATATCATTGCGAATGGTGTTCCTCACAATAACTGGAATCTGATGCAGGCGCGCTATATCATGGATATCGGCATGGTTCTGGAAGATAACCATCTCTATGCCGACGGCAAGGGACGGGAATATTACATCGATTATGTTCTCAACCGTTCCAGCATCCGGCAGTGGAGTCTGAAGAAACTGGCGGATTACGGTTTTGATCCGAATACCGGTATTTGGGCTGAATGTCCCGGATATAGCAGTGTCGTATTGAATGATTACGCTAACTTTACCAATCTGTTCGACCGTAACCTGCATTATGATTTGACGAAAGAGTTGTCCGTTATACCTAAGGCTGTGGCTGCCACTCCGCAGTATTTGTTCCCTAACCGGATGATATGTGGTTTTGGAGATACTCATCCCAGTTATTTGAACACCAATCCCGTGGTGCGCATGATAGAGAATGCCCAGGTCAATGGCAAGAAAGAGCAGGAAGACTATTTCACCGCTTTGCTGAAATGCTTGAATCCGGATGCAGACAGGGCAGGGGAGAAAAAGAATGTCCGTGTTTCCATCAATGCCTTTTTTGATGACAAGCCTCTGGCGCTGAATCCCGAAATAAAGGCAGGCAAGATAGAAGACTATGTATCGCCGTTGTTCTATGCTCCCAATGTATCATGGCTGGTGCAGCGCAACGGTATGCATCCCCGTCATAGCCTGATGATATCCATGAATGGCAGTGAAGGAAACCACATGCATGCTAACGGCATTTCTATGGAACTGTATGGCAAAGGTTATGTCCTCGGCCCCGATGCCGGCATCGGACTTTACTTGTATAGCGGTCTGGATTATGCCGAATACTATTCTCAATTTCCCAGTCATAACACGGTATGCGTAGATGGCATATCCAGCTATCCGGTCATGAAAAGCAACCATGCTTTCCGCCTGAAATCCTGCTTTCCTGCTCCGTCGGCAAAGAAAGGGGAGTTTGCGCCTGTAACATACAGCGAAGTCTACTTCCGCGAACCCGAAAGCTGTGCCGATCAGACCCGCCTGATGGGAATCGTTACTACCGGACCGGAAACAGGATATTATGTCGATATTTTCCGGAGTCGCAAAACAGAGGAAGGAGACAAGATGCACGATTATTTCTACCATAACTTGGGGCAGACGCTCTCGCTGACCGGTACGGATGGGGCAGACCTGAACCTGCAATCGACGGAAGAGTTGGCATTTGCCGGTGCACATCTGTATGCCTACTCTTATATATACGATAAGAAAGTGTCGGAGACGGATAAGGACGTGAAAGCTACTTTCACCATGGCAGCGGAAGACGGCGACGATATTTCCATGAATCTTTGGATGAAGGGAGAGCCCGAACGAAAGGTGTTTACAGCTTTATCTCCTATGACAGAGGGGTACAGCCGCACACCGGGAATGCCTTACGACATCAAAGAACAGCCAACACTCACTTTTGTAGCCCGGCAGGCCGGCGAAGCTTGGAACCGACCGTTTGTTGCTGTTTACGAGCCTTCTTCGGTCAAAGAACCCGGCGGTATCTCTTCCGTCGTTTTTCCTGAGGTGGAATGTACGGAGCAAGGTAGCCATGTCGGCATCAGAATTACTCAAAAGAACGGGCGTACCGATCAGATTCTGTCATCCGATCATCCCGCCCATCTTTGTGTTATGGGGAAGATGAGTGCTTCGGCCGCTTATGCTCTTTGGGGAAGCAACCGGCAGAGTGGAAACACGTTGTTTTTAGGAAACGGCACTTTGCTGCAAACACCCGGAGCCACTATAAAATCGGAAACTCCGGTCAATGTACTCTTGGAAGAAAATGCCGACGGATGGTACTGTACCTCTTCCGGCAACTGTTCAGTTTTGCTGAAAGGTAAGGAGTACAAAATCCAGGCGGCGGGGAGAATGAAAATACAGATTCAATAAGTTAATGTATTTTCGCTTTTTTCTTTATAGGCTGAGAGTGCAACGGGATTTTTCATTATATTTGTTGCGTTTGATTAATGGTAACACAGATTTAATGAAAGACATATTGAGATACATACTGACTTGTTCCTTATTATTGATTAGCCTTTTTGCATATCCGCATTCGTATGCATTCCGGGGAGTATCTGTATCCGAAGGACTTTCCGATTTATTGGTCAATGCAATTTATAAGGATACAGAAGGGTATGTATGGTTGGGCACCGGCAGTTCACTCGAACGTTTTGACGGGGTTCACTTCAAACATTATCCTATAATAGGTGCCAATGAAAAACTGAAAAGGATCAATGCTATCACCGAAATGGCTGATAACCAGATTTGGCTGGGAAATGGCATGGGGCTTTGGCGTCTGAATAAAGAGACGGATATATTGGAAAGCATCGTTCCCGAAAAGATAGATTGTCCGGTACATTCACTTCTGGCAGAAGATGGTATACTGTATATCGGTACTGAAAAAGGGTTGTTCCTTTATAAGGACGGTAAGTTGGACCAGGTTTTGTTGGATAAGAACACCTTCTCTGCAGCCAATACTATTACTGATATTTGTAAAGGAGCAGAAGACATTCTTTGGCTGGCTACCGAAAGCGGACTTTATTCTTTGCAATTGTCTGACAGAAAAGTGGCCGGATATCATAACATAATGAGTGATAAGCATGTATGTGCCTTCAATCACATAGCTCGGATTGGTGAAATGCTTTATTTGGGAACGATGGATCAAGGCATTATAGCTTTCGATACCCGTATCGGCAAGTTCGGTCATTTTGTAGATGTGGGATGTAATGTCATTTCCTCTTTGTCCAGTGATGGAAAGAATATATTGTATGTAGGTACGGATGGCAATGGTGTTCATTTCATTGATACCGGTCAGAAACAGATTATCCGTTCTTTGCGGCACGAGTCGGGAAACGACGGAAGCCTGCGTTCCAATTCTGTCTATTCGTTGCTGGTCGATCGTGACGGGGTTATTTGGGTGGGTTTTTATCAGTTTGGGCTTGACTATACGCTATATCAGACTGATTTGTTTTCCACTTATACTTTTCCTCCTTATTTCGATTCGAAAGATATGCCTATCCGTGCCGTCTCTATCCGTGCACACGAGAAGTTGATCGGTTCCCGTGACGGCTTGTTCTATATTGACGAACAGCGGAAGCGCTTCAGAAGCTTTAAAGTGCCCCAGATGCGTTCCAGCATGATATTTTGCATATTATACCATCAAGGGGAGTATTACGTGGGGACTTATGGAGGTGGAATGTATGTCTTGAATCCCGAAACTTTGACTCTTCGTGATTTTGAGCCGGAGGAGTCTATGCCTTTTCAGAAAGGACATATCTTCTGCATCAAGCAGGATGCTGATAATCAGTTGTGGATAGGAACTTCTCAGGGCATTTACTGCTATAAAGACGGCAAACAATCAGCTCATTATACCAGTGCCAATTCCAAGCTTCCCGAGGGGAACGTGTACGAGATTTATTTCGATTCAGCAGGTAAAGGATGGGTGTGTACGGAAAATGGAATGTGCATTTGGGACCCCTCTTCTGCCAAGTTGAGGACGGATATTTTTCCGGAAGGCTTTATTCAGAAAGAGAAGATCAGAGTTGTTTATGAAGACAGTAAGCACAATCTTTATTTCTTTCCGGATAAAGGTCCCTTGTTTATGTCCGATTTGTCTATGAATAGTTTCCGACAACTGCAACCCGGTACCCCTTTAGAGGGAAGGGACGGGCTTTTCATTGTTGAGGACAATGATCAGTGGCTGTGGTTGGGTACCAGCAATGGTTTGTTCGGTTATGATAAAGAACATAATTTTGTTCCTTATAATTTTGTGGACGGTATTCCCAGTCCGATTTTTACTCTTTGCCTGCCTATATGCGACGAAGAGGGGAATCTTTGGTTTGGCAATACCAAAGGATTGCTGTATCTGGATGTTGCCCGCATGGAGTCCAAGAAGCAGAACCCTTATCCGGTCATGGTTACGGATGTATATATCAATGGCCGTCCTTCCCGGCATCCGGTTCTCCGTGAAAAGGATGGAAAGTCGGAAATTTCGTTGGAATCTTCTCAGAAGAATATCACTTTCAGCTTTTCTGACTTCTCGTATACCTCTCCGGGATTTATGTCATACGAGTATAAGTTGGAAGGGGAAGATGAAAGCTGGATTGCGATGACGGGCAGTTCGGATGTTACTTATTATAATCTGCCTTCGGGCAGCTATGTGTTCAAGGTGCGGCGTATGGGGCAACCGGATTCTGAAAGTCGGTTGGCGGTGAAGATAGCATCTTCTTTCAGTGTATGGGCTGCTTTGGGAGTAATCGTTGTATTGCTGCTGGGAGGTGGAGCAGGCTATTATATATGGCGCTCGAAAAAAGGTACAGGGCAGCCGGTTCCGGCAGTGGAGGCTACAGTATCTGAAACTGCACTTCCTGAAATAAAGCCGGTGCCGGAAGACAAATACAAAACAAATAAAGTCAGTCCCGAAGAGTGCAAGCGTTTGACCGAGAAGCTCGAGAATATGATGCATCGCGACAAGCCATATACTAATCCCGATTTAAAGATTGCAGATCTGGCTGCTGTTATGGGCACTTCTGCCCATACACTTTCTTACTTGTTCAATCAGCATCTCAACCGTAATTATTATGATTACATCAATGATTATCGTATTTCCGAGTTCAAGCAGTTGGTGAACAAAGACGAATATACCAAATATACATTAAGCGCTTTGGCCGAGCTATGCGGCTTCAGTTCGCGTGCTTCCTTCTTCCGTTACTTCAAGAAAGCTACGGGGATTACTCCCAATGAGTATATCCGTAGTATCGGAAAGGACAATGAGTAAGTCCTATTTCTTGCTGTAGAGTCTCAAATTATTAATTGATACTGAGAGTCCCAAATTATTAAGTCGCTATTTATTAGTGACTTATTCTGCTTTTGGTCTAAACTAATGAAATGAGATTTGTTCTGTCGCTAAAAGAAATGTTTTATCATTTTTACCTTTTATATTTGCCATCGTTAAGCAATGTAAAACATTAACCAAGGTCTGAAAACATGAAAGACATAACGATGACATCCGCCCAATTAGTAGCTGACTCTTATGTGAACTATTACCGCTCTGTTTATTACTATATATGTTATAGAATAAACAGCAAAGAGGATGCAGAAGACTTATCCCAGGACGTATTCCTCCGCTTGATGGATTACAAGCAAATGCTTCATCCGGACACCGTGAAATGTTTTATTTTCACCATTGCCCGTAATCTGGTGACTGATTATTTGCGTCGCCATTATAAAAAACAGGAAATCACCTCTTACGTATACGATCATTCCGTAACTTATACTACCGAAATGGAAAGTGGAGTTATGGCGAAAGATTTGTCAATGTTGGAGCATCGCAGGTTAAGCCTTCTTCCGCCTCAGCGCAGAAAAGTATATATAATGAGTCGTTTTGAGGATAAATCTGTGGCTGATATTTCCGCTGAACTGCAACTTTCTTCCCGTACAGTCGAAAACCATTTATTTGCCGGACGTAAAGAGATACGTGAGTTTATAAAACAATGTATATAGTTAGATCAATATAATGTTAATTTTAAATTTGTAATTATGGAGAATGATTTATCAAAGTTCCCGCTAAAGAGAATTCTTTTCTCTACGGTGATGGCTTCCGCTCTTCTGGCAGGTAGCCCGCATACTGTTTTGGCAGATGTGAACGAGGTACGGACAACCATGCAGGTTGGTACGGTGAAAGGACAAATTGTGGATGCCAATGGCGAACCGGTGATTGGTGCCAGTGTGCAGGTGAAAGGTGCCGGTACTGGAGTAATTTCGGATATAGATGGTAATTTCGCAGTAGCTGCATCATCTAATGCTACATTGATTATCTCTTATGTGGGATATAAAACACAGGAAGTCAAGTTGCAGGGGAAGAATTCCATTAAGGTGGTGTTGCAGGAAGATGCCGAATTGCTGGATGAAGTAGTAGTTGTAGGTTACGGTACACAGAAAAAAGCAACCCTGTCCGGTTCTGTATCTCAGGTAAGAGGTGACGAAGTGTTGAAAGGGAAAGCCACGACTTCGGTTGCAGCGGCTTTGCAAGGAACTATTCCCGGACTTACCATTACGCGTACTTCTTCACGACCGGGTAATGAAAATACTTCTATTTCCCTCCGTGGTGGTATGTCGGTCAATAAGGATGCCAATCCATTGGTCTTGATTGACGGAGTGGAGGCTTATACGTGGGAACTTTCTCAAATGAATCCCAGTGACATCGAGAGTATATCTGTTTTGAAGGATGCTTCAGCAGCCATTTATGGTAATAAGGCTGGTGCCGGTGTAATATTGGTAACAACCAAACGTGCTAAGGAAGGTAAAGTAACTGTGACATACAACGGCAATGTACATGCCAATATTCCAGGAAAACGCTTTCCAGTAGCCGATGGTACTACTTGGGCAAACATGTTTATTCATGCTACTGAGAATGACGCACTGGCTCGTGAAGATAAAACTCCCCAATGGTGGATGTGGTCGGAAAAAGCTTGGAGGACTGTAGCTAAGGGTGATATTTATGAAGGCGTTGAAGGTGGGATGTGGAGACATCTTGATCCTTCGGTAGATGTGTTTGATGCGATTTACGGAACTACCTGGGGGCAGAACCACAATGTAACAATAAGTGGTGGTAATGATAAGCTGAAGGCTGTTACTTCATTGGGTTATTCCAAAGACCGTTCTTTGGAGAAGGTTGTGTTTGACGGACAGAAAAAATACAACCTCCGTTCCAACATCGATTACCAGCTTGGCAAGTACATAAAGACCGAATTCAATTTATCTTATGATAAACGGATAGTTAGTACTCCCACACAAGGTATCGGACAAGGTGTGCAGGACTTTTATCTTTTTCCGTTGTACAATGAGTTCGGACAATTTTACGATACTTTCTCCGGTGAACGTAATGTCCTTTCTCAACTGACGGAGGGAGGGCGTACTAATGATACAGAAGAAGTCCTCCGTTTGGGTGGCAAACTCACAATCGATTTGAGTAAACTCACAAAGGGACTTTCTTTCAGTACGAATGCCAACTTTCGTATCCGTAAGCATTTGAAAATAGAACGCCAGACAAGAGTTACGAACTATGACTGGGCGGGTGAGAAAGAGAGTGAGACAGGACTACCGGTAAGTGGCGCTACATCAGGTTCTATTTTTAAGCAAACTGCCGATAAGGACTGCTGGGTAAAGAATACCTATGAAGATACCTTCTATCAGACTTATGGTGGCTTTCTTAATTACAGCCGCTTGTTCGGAGATCATAATGTAGCAGCGATGTTCGGTATGACGGCTGAAAAGACTGAATATAAGAAATTGTATAGTTTCCGTAAAAATATGCCGAACGATGAGCTGGATGATATCAACACCGGTGATGTGGCTACTTCAGAGGCTACAGGAGGTAGCAATCATAATGGTACGGTTTCCTATATCGGACGTCTGAACTATGACTACAAAGGCATTTATCTGTTGGAAGGTCTTTTCCGTCGTGACGGTTCTTCCAAGTTTTATAAGGATAATCGTTGGGCAAACTTCCTTGGTGTATCCGGTGGCATCCGCCTTTCCGAATATGCTTTTCTGAAAGATAAGGGTATTTTTGACAATTTGAAGATCCGTGCTTCTTATGGTGAAGCCGGTTCGCAGACCGGTATCGGAGACTATGATTATATTTCTACCATAAAACAAGGGAATACAATCCTGGGATATAATGGTCAGAAAGTGAGTACGGCATGGGTTGACGGAATGTCTTCAAAGAATCGTACTTGGGAACGCGTCAGTACTCTGAACTTTGGTTTAGACTTTGCTGTGTTGGATAACCGTTTGTCCGGTACATTTGAGTACTATGTACGAAAAAACAATGATATGTTGATCTCGGTTACATATCCTGCAACACTTGGCGCATCTGCTCCAAAGACGAACGATGGTGGTTTCCGTGCTAATGGTTGGGAATTGAACTTGCAGTGGCAGGACAGAATAGGTAAAGATTTCCAATATAATGTAGGCTTTTCCTTGGCTGATGCCAGAACTAAAGTAACCAATTATAATGGTGCGGCTGTGCATGGCGTTGGGGTCAACAATAAGGTTGGAGGTAGCGCATGGCAGGAAGGAAAGCCGCTGAACGCTATCTATGTATATAAAACGAATGGATATTTGCAGAATGATGCCGAAGTAAAGGCTTATTATAAAGAGATTACTCAAAAAGAAGGAGGTATTCATCCGGTAGAAGGCTCTGAAAACCAACTGATACCAGGATGTGTACGTCGTGTTGACGTCAACCAGGATGGTAGAATCACTACAGATGACCTTGTGTATTATGGTGATGCCAATCCTCATTATGAATTTGGTATTAATTTGGGAGCCAAATATAAAGGCTTTGACTTCTCTATGTTCTTGCAGGGAGTAGGCCAGATGTATGTATTGCGCGAAGGTTGGTTGGGAAGTCCATTCAATGCTATTTATACGAATCAGAATGTAACTTTCTGGGGAAATACATGGACACCGGAAAACACAAATGCACGTTATCCTATTATGTGCGGATGGAAAGGTGGAGCCAGAAATACCTGGAATTACAAAGACTATAACGATATTAACGTTGTAAATAGTTGGTATGTACGTGCCAAGAATATTTGCCTGGGTTATACTCTTCCCAAGTCTTTGCTTTCAAAAGTTGGTGTAGAAAATCTTCGTGTGTATGTTTCAGCCGACAACGTGTTTGAATTCTCTAATGTAAAAGATGGGTTTGACCCTGAAAGCAAGGCTGCTACCAATTCCGGTAATATGGATGTATTTGCACGTACACTCTCATTTGGTATTGACTTGACATTCTAACTAATTATCAAAAAAAGAACAATTATGAAAAAGAATAATATATTTGTGGCATTGTTGGCAGGTGCATTGCTGACAACTGGTTGTAGTGATTTCCTGGACTTGGAACCGCTCGACCAACAGACCGAGGCTATCTTCTTCAACAAGAAAAGCGATTTTGTAGAAGCTGCCATGAAGTTGCATGAAGATATTTTTGCGTGGGAAGTGGCTGATGCCAATAAAGGTGTGATAGAAGGGCTTGGATTTGACGGCGGGACAGATACCGGTGGAGGAAGTACCGGGCTGGGCACTACTCCAACTGCTGATAATTACTATACTACCGTATATAAGTGGTTGCGTCGTTGCAATGATTTGATTGCGAAAGGCGAACAGTATACCGATCAGAATGAAATTGCAGGTTCGATAGGACAAGCCTACTTCTTTCGTGCATGGCATCATTTCTTCCTTGTACAAAGATATGGTGGTGTAATAATAGCGACGAAGTCTCCCGATACCAATGACGCCAATATTGTATGGGGAAAACGTGCTTCCCGTTATGAAGTGATAAAACAAGTTATTGATGATTTGGATGTTGCGATTGCAAAACTCTCAAATACTACCGTGTCAAGCACTGGTAATGATGGCCAGGTAACTTTAGAGGCGGCCAAGGCTTTTAAAGCACGCGTATGTCTTTATGCCGGTACATGGGACAAGTATGTAGGCGAAAAGACAGATGGCGATGGCACACAGACCGGAGCAGGAACGCATAAACCGGAGGGGTATCCTTCTATAGAAGGTTTTCTCACTATGGCAAGGGACTTGTCGCAAGTTGTTATGGAAAATCCGGCATTTGAGTTATGGAAAGGAGTTGAAGAAGTGAAAGGTACCGGTAACGATGATATGTATGCACATTGCAGTTATTATTATCTCTTTAACTTGGAAGCTTCGGACTCCAATCCGTCCGGTCTGGACAAAAGCTCTAACAAAGAGTCCATATTCCGTTCGGTTTACGATGCAACGAACCGTCCTTCCAAAATGTTTTTCACTCATAGTTGGTATGCCGGAATGACGCGTAAGTTGGCTGATATGTATCTCTGTACGGATGGTTTACCGGTTCATCTTTCTCCATTATTTCAGGGATATACTGATTTTATGTCAGAGATGAAGAATCGCGATTGGCGCTTCCGCTCGGTGCAGAATGCGGCCAAGGTGGATTGGGAAGATAACTTCTCCTGGAATTGGGGATATGGTATGTACAATTCCGGTGCAGATTATAGCAAGGATATTACGACATTGGCTCAGGGCACTTATATGAATGTTCCTAATTATCGTTCACTGACCGGAGGTAGTATCGGTAGCCGCAAGTATCGCACGGAATTGGCAAGTGTCAAAGCTAACGGAGCAGAAGCTCCTGATTGCATGCATATCCGTTTAGCTGAAATGTACCTGACTTATGCTGAGGCTGTTTGTGAATTAGGAGGTGGTGATATATCAGATACCGACTTGGACAAGTCTATTAATAAAGTCCGTGAACGTGCGGGAGTAGCACCTCTTAATGCTGCTCTGCTTGCCGAGGCTAACCGTATTGCTGACGAGAAAGGCTACGGGCATCTTACAATGTTGGGCGAGATACGTCGTGAACGCGCTTGTGAATTTTATGCTGAGAGATTGCGTTTCAATGATCTTTGCCGGTGGGGAATAGCAGAAGAAGCCCTTGGTGGTCTGCCCACGTGCGGAGTCTATCTCTCTTATAAAGGTAAGGACTCTTACGTCAAGACTTTGATCAGCCCTATTGATAACGAACCGGTGTATAACCCCGAAGCATTTCCTGATGCAGTAATTTTGCAAGAACGTGTGTCATTCCCCGAATATGCCGGACTTACTCCGATGGAGCCGGGATGTGTAATTGGTACTACGGTTGTAGACCGTCAGTTCAAACAGAAAGATTACTTGCAGCCTATACCTACGGATGAAATACGTCTTAATGGTGATTTGTTACAGAATCCGGGTTGGTAATGTAAATAAAGAAGCCTAAGTTTTCAATAGGTGTTTTCGTATATACCTGCAAGATAGCTTGAAACAAACTTTCTTGCAGGTTTTATTTATATTATTTTTGGACCGATGACTGAGTGTTCTTTATATGATAGACTTATAAGAACAGAATTCAAGAAGTTGTATACTTAGAATATGAATATTATGAAAAAGTTTTCATTACTGTTTTTACTGGTTTGGATGATGTTGCATGTAGATGCGCAAGAATATCCGAAAGTAATTTTGCCGGGCGACTATCCCGACCCCTCTATTGTGAGGGATGGCAAGGATTATTATATGACTCACTCACCATTCTATTATGCGCCGGGTTTCCTCATCTGGCATTCGCAGGACTTGGTGAATTGGGAACCGGTGTGCCGGGCTTTGGCCGAATGGGATGGCTCGGCTATGGCTCCTGATTTGGTAAAGTATAAAAATCGCTTTTATATATACTACCCCTCTGCCGGAACCAACTGGGTGATTTGGTCTGATAATATTGGCGGACCATGGAGCGAACCGATTGACTTGAAGGTGGGTGGTATTGATCCCGGACATCTTGCCGGCAAGGATGGCAGACGTTATCTTTATCTGTCTGACGGGCATGTCGTGCCTTTATCTGATGATGGATTGTCCACCGTAGGAGAAGTGAAGAAAGTATATGACGGTTGGGAGTATCCGCTTGAGTGGGAAACGGAATGTATGTGCTTGGAATCTCCCAAGTTGAATTATAAAGACGGTTATTACTATATGACTTCCGCTGAAGGAGGGACAGCGGGACCTGCTACAAGCCACATGGTAGTTGCTGCCCGTTCCAAAAGTCCGCTCGGACCGTGGGAGAATTCTCCTTACAACCCGGTGGTACATACATATAGTGCACAAGATAGCTGGTGGTCGAAAGGGCACGGTACGCTGATAGATGATATAAATGGCAATTGGTGGATTGTATATCACGCTTATGCCAAAGGCTACCATACCTTGGGGCGTCAAACGCTGATTGAGCCGATTGAATGGACGGCAGATGGGTGGTATCGCACCAAATCTACCGCTACCCCAATAAAACCTGAGAAACAAATCGCACACGGATTGAAGCTGTCTGATGGTTTTAACGGACCAGAATTAGGCCTTCAATGGACTTTCTGGAAAGAATATACCCCTGACGCTTTGGCTTTCGATAAAGGAACTCTCCGGGTGAAAGCTAAGGGAGATACTCCTGCCAACGGGCGTCTGCTCCTGACAACTGCCGAAGATAAGAACTACGAAGCACAAGTGGAAGTAAATGTAAGCAAAGGAAATACAGCGGGGCTTATCTTGTTTTATAACGAAAAGGCTTATGCAGGAATCGTTTCTGATGGCAGTAAATTTATTGTGTATCAGAATGCGGATAAGAAAGCAGAGCTACCCAATGAACTGGGCAGAAGTTTTATTGCCAAAATTCATAACCAAGGCAATAGTCTTCGGATAATGGTGAGCAAGGATAATAAAGAATGGATTACTCTTGCAGAGAATGTAGATGTTTCACAGTTGCATCATAATAATTATAAAGGCTTTTATGCTCTGCGTATAGGACTGCTCTCAACGGGAAAAGGTAATGCCGGATTTAAGCGGTTCCGTTACAAGAATGCCGTTCCGCAGGAAAAAGACATGAGTGCTTATCTGATGGTGTTTCATAAAGATGAGACGCATGGACTTTATATGGCTATCAGCCGGGATGGGTATACGTTTACGGCATTGAATAATGCGGAGCCGATGATTGCCGGAGATACGATTGCCTATCAGAGAGGAATTCGTGATCCACATATTTACCGTGGTCCGGATGGCGCTTTTTATCTGGCGATGACAGATCTGCATGTGTTTGCAAAGCGGGATGGCTATCGGGAAACCGAATGGGAACGCGACGGCAAGGAATACGGATGGGGGAATAATAGGGGACTGGTCTTAATGAAGTCCTGGGATTTGATTAACTGGAAACGCGCGAATATCCGTTTCGACAAATTGACGGCAGGATTGAGTGAAATAGGTTGTGCTTGGGCTCCTGAAGTAATATATGATAAGAGAAAAGGGAAACTGATGATTTATTACACGATGCGTTTCAGAAATGAAGCGAACAAGCTGTATTATGTGTATGTGAACGATGATTTTGATACTATCGAGAGTCTGCCACAAATATTATTCGAATATCCGGACGAGAATATTTCGGCTATTGATGGAGACATCACGGAAGTGGGAGATAAATATCACTTGTTTTACGTTGCTCATGATGGACCTGCAGGAATCAAACAGGCAGTTTCAAATCGTGCGAATGAAGATTATGAATACGATCCGCGATGGTATGACTTTGAGCCGAAGGCTTGTGAGGCTCCCACAGTTTGGAAACGGATCGGTGAAGATAAATGGGTATTGATGTATGATGTGTACAGCCTGACTCCTCCGAATTTTGCATTCCTTGAAACAACAGATTTCGTCACTTTCAAGGATCTGGGACGTTTCAATGAAGGAGTGATGAAAACTACCAATTTCACAGCTCCAAAACATGGTGCAGTGATACACCTGACTGCTGAAGAGGCGGAAAGACTGGAAAATTGTTTATAAGGAGATAACCCGCTTCCTTGCCGGATGCCATTTACGTTCCTTGCTGCTTGCTGTAGAGTGAGAAGTTCATTAAGTGCATATCCGCATTCCCCGTTATCCATATTCATCCGTTTTAGTGATTGGCACAGCACCGACTTCGGTACCGAACAGACTTAATATCTGGTTCACCTTGTCCAGCCGAAGAGACTGCTTGCCCTGCTAAATGTGATATTACACCTTTTCGGGTATAAATAGGCTGAAATTCTCATTTCTTATACCCGTTTGGGTGTATTCTTCACTGCAGAAAGTGTAACTTGAACTCAGCGCCAAATAAAAGTTGATGCGCATTTTACCCTCATACCCTCATAAAAACTCTGTGTCCCTTTATTCATCGGCGTTTAAGCTATGGTAGTAACCCTGGTAGCAACTATGAGAGTAAGCGTTTGCTCTCATAGTTGTTTTCTGCTTTATTTTAGATAACTCATTGCTTATTAATGTAATATCCGTTCTTTGGTACATAAATCGGTTGCATCAATCCACCTACATTTTCCAGCTTTTCTTCACTGCGCAAGCGGCGAAGATGACGCATGGCGGTACTTCTCACCATTCCGCACAAGTTTTGGAAGTCTGTTCTTCTCAGGAATTGGTGGGTTTTGAAGTAGTTAGTCAGTCGCCGGTCAATCTCTTCATTGGTTAAGCGCTTGAATTCCAAGCTTCCTTTCAGACATTGCACTTTCAGGGGACCGAATTCGTTCTTCAAGGTCTGGTCTGCACGAAACTTGATGGCTTTCAGTTTTACTTTCGTCAGTTTCCGCTTGGTGTCGGCGGTTACGGGTTCGGTGCAGGTCAGGCAAGGGTAGAAGTAGCCGATGCCGTCCAAGTGAACCTGCCTGCCTTCGGAAAGTTCTTCGCCCATGATATGTGAGAGGGCGTCGAGTACGGCGCTGACGTCGGTTTCTGTCAGTGAGCAGCGTTCCTGGATGCGGCGGCGCAACACGTCGGTACCCGTCGAGCCGTTCAGTTTGATGCGTGGGTGCAGGGTTTTCTCTTTTTCTTGTTTATCGGAGGGTTTCGGGTCCTCGTACCAGTCAAATAGTATTGCCATAGTTTTGGGTTTTAAAAGTATATGCATTGTTTGAGCTCAGCACTGGTGTGGAACGTGTCAAGGCCTTGTGTTCCTTTGGTTCGGCCTTAATGTTTCTTGTGTTCAGCCCTATTGTTTATCAAGAGCTCACAATTGTGAATAAATTTGTTTACGTTAGTAAGCCTATTTGTTTATATTTGATAGCTTATTTATCCACATTAGTGAGCCCTTGATAAACATTAGGCAAAGATACAATAAACTAAGGGACAAAACAAATGAAACGCCTTTATTTGTCAAAAGAAACAATGGTATTTATCGGGTGAAATACTTGCATTCCGGAGATTTATGGCGTATCTTTACAAGCATTAAGCGGCATTCCGCAGATGTAAAAACAACCGATAAGAAGCAAATGAAAATAACTTTAATCAGAGAAGAGAAAGAAACCGGAAAGGAAACTCTAAGTACTTGTGACACAAATACATTTTTTGAAAAGATAAAGACAGAGACAAAATCCGGACACATCACCGCCCTGAGGGAACTGTTGCCGGCATTGGAAGGCACCCGATCTCGATATGAACATATCGACAAACTTCCCCGTATTTATCCTGCCGTGGAGTACAGCCGTACCAAGGAAGGTGAGCGGCGTATGAAGCTGTATAACGGACTGGTACAGTTGGAAGTAAACAAACTGTCCGGTCGCTACGAAGTGGAATTTGTGAAGCGGCAGGCGGAACTTCTGCCGCAGACTTTTGCTGCCTTTTGTGGTTCCAGCGGACGAAGTGTGAAAATCTGGGTACGGTTTGCCTTGCCCGATGACGGCGGACTGCCTGTCAAGGAAGTGGAGGCGGCACTGTTTCATGCCCATGCCTACCGGCTTGCCGTGCGGTGCTATCAGCCGGTGTTGCCTTTTGACATTACGTTGAGTGAACCGTCGCTGATGCAAAGTTGCCGGATGACGCTGGACGAGTCTCCTTATTATAATCCGGATGCTGTCCCTTTCTGCCTGGCGCAACCGTTCGCAATGCCGGATGAGGGCACTTTCCGCCAGCGGAAGCAGGACGAGAAGAACCCACTGGCACGCATGGCGCCCGGCTATGAGACGGCAGAGACATTTACGTTGATGTATGAGGCTGCCTTGGGGCGCGCACTTCGTGAGGTGGAGAACTGGCGGCGTGGCGATGACGACTTGCAACCGCTGCTTGTCTGCCTGGCCGAGCAATGCTACAAGGCAGGTGTGCCCGAAGAAGAAGCGGTACGCCAAACGTTGATTCATTATCACCGCCAGGCAGATGAGCAGACGGTAAGGCTGACTTTGCACAATCTTTATCAGGAATGTAAAGGTTTCGGACAGAAAAGCAGTTTGGGCAAGGAGCAGGAGACGGCTTTCCTGCTGGAAGAATTTATGAACCGCCGCTATGAATTCCGCTACAATACGGTGCTGGACGATTTGGAATACCGCCAGCGCGATTCTATCCATTTCTACTTCAAACCTGTGGACAAGCGTGTGCGCAACAGCATCTCTATCAGTGCCTTGAAAGAGGGCATCAGTGCGTGGGATCGCGATGTGGACCGGTTCCTGAATTCGGAATACGTCCCGCTGTACAATCCCGTGGAAGAGTATCTGTACGACACGGGTCGCTGGGATGGAAAGGACCGCATCCGCGCCTTGGCCGACCTTGTGCCGTGTAACAATCCGCATTGGCGGGAGCTGTTCTACCGCTGGTTTCTCAGCATGGTGGCGCATTGGCAGGGCGTCGATCGTCAGCATGGAAACAGTACTTCACCTTTGTTGGTGGGGGCGCAAGGCTATCGGAAGAGTACCTTTTGTCGTATCTTGTTGCCGCCTGAACTTCGTTTTGGCTATACGGACAGTCTCGACTTCAAGAGCAAGCAGGAGGCGGAGCGCTACCTGGGACGTTTCTTCCTGATAAATATTGATGAATTCGACCAGGTGAACGTCAGCCAGCAGGGCTTCTTGAAGCATCTGTTGCAAAAGCCTGCCGCCAATCTGCGGAAACCCTACGGTACAGCCATTCGGGAGGTGCGCCGGTATGCTTCTTTCATCGGTACGAGCAATCAGAAAGACTTGCTTACTGATCCCAGCGGCAGCCGCCGTTTTATCTGCATCGAAGTGACGGCGCCTGTCCGCACCAATGTCACCATCAATTATAAGCAGCTTTATGCGCAGGCCATGGATGCCATCTATCACGGCGAGCGCTATTGGCTGGATGATGAGGATGAGGCGATTTTGAAGCGGACTAATCAGGAATTCGAACAAATCAGTCCGTTGGAGCAACTGTTCCATTGCTATTTTCGTTCCGTGGATGCTGAAGCGGAAGAAGGAGAATGGCTTACGACCATGCAGATTATGAACTACTTACAGACAAAAACGAAGGATAAGCTGGCTCTCAACAAGGTGGCGCAGTTCGGACGTACGCTTCAGAAGCTGAATATACCGTGCAGGAAGTCTTATAAGGGGACGCAGTATCATTTGGAGAAGGTGGGGTAGCTATTATATTGTAATTATTGGTTTTGGCGTACTCAGCAGCAAAAGGAGATTGATTATATAGAAGAAGACGGACAAATGTCCGCCTTCGAGTTCAAGTGGAATCATTGAGACATCTTTGTCATTACAATTTTACAGTCACATTCTTTCCCGTGTAATTCACCGTTTTTCCGCCTTTCATCGGCTGGTCTCCGGTTCCGGACTTCTGATTAACCACAATCACTTTGAACTTGCGGTTCTTCAGCATTCCGGGGAAATCTCCTTTGCGGTCTTCTATCGTCAGGCGCCGTGTGTGGTCGTCCCAGCGGAAGCAGATGGTGGAACAGAGCCCCTTTTCGTAGTTATAATTGTCATTTTCGTCTTCGTAGAGGGTGAATATTCCGTCGGCACCGGGATAAATGCGTATCTCCAGGTTGTCCCAACTCTTCTCGGTGGAGTATTGAACCGAGGGGCCAAATGGCAAAATACTTCCGGCTTTGATGTAAACGGGGAGGATGTCTTTAGACACACTGCGCGCTACCGTCTGCCCGCCTTGCTGCTTTTCGTTGTTCCAGAAGTCCCACCAGTCAGTTCCTGCGGGCAGATAGACCGGCCATTCCGTTACTTCCGGCCGGGTGACGGGAGTTACCAGTATGGAACGTCCGAAAAGAAATTCCCCACCGACTTCGTAGGTATTCTTGTCCGTTGTGAAGTCCATCAGCAACGGGCGCATAAAAGTTCCGTCGTTATGAGACACATCCCAAGAGGTGCTGTATGTATAAGGCAGGAGGCGATAGCGCAACTTAATCATCTTCTCCTGGGCATCGAAGCACCAACTGCCGCGTTCTCCGAAGTTCCATATTTCGCGGGCTACTTCTGTGCCGTGCGAACGCATCATCGGGCAGAAGGCGCCGAACTGCATCCAACGTACGTACAGCTCCTGATACTTGGGGTTCTTGGCACCGCCGCCTTCATTCCAGCGTCCGGCAAAGAAGCCGCCTATGTCGCTGTTCCAGTTGGGGATACCCATCAAAGTGTAGTTCAGTGCGGCGGGAATCTGCTTTTCGAGCATCTCCCAGGTGGATGCCACGTCTCCGCTCCAAGTGTTGGACCCGTAGCGCTGCTGTCCGATGAAGCCCGAACGGGTGAGGATTACCACGCGCTTGTCCTTGTTTTGTGCTTTCTGGTGCGAAGCTATTCCGCTGTTGTGCATCAGCGAATAGGCATTCTTTACGCTCCGGTATGAACCCAAGTGGGTGGGCAGGTCGTAGTCCGATTCTTTCCGGTTGATGTGGTCGGGCTCGGTGGAGTCGAGCCACCAGCCGTCGTTGCCGATGTAGCTGAAAATGCCTTTATTCAGATATTTCCAGTAGATGTCCCTGGCTTCGGGGTTGTAGACATCGTAAGGGCGTGCGCCGCTTTGTGGAGGCCAGGTGTCGAAGTTGATAATCATGCCCTTGGCATCCAGCTCCTTGCGTTGCTCCGTCTTGGAACCGAATCCGGGCCATGCCACAATCATCAGCTTGGCATTCAGCCGGTGTATTTCGTCGGCCCATTTCTTGGGATTCGGGAAGCGTTCGGGGTCGAAACTGTGTGAATTCCATGCGCTGTCCGTGCGGTTGTATTCGGGCCAGTAGCGCCAGTCCTGAATCATGCAGTCAATGGGAATCTGTAGTTCGCGGTATTTCTTCAGTACGCTCAGGTTTTCTTCTTGCGTGTGATAGCGTTCTTTGCTTTGGAAGAATCCGTAGGCCCAGAGTGGAAGCATGGGCGAATGTCCCGTCAAGTCGCGCACTTGGGCTATGACACCATCGGAGTCCTTGCCGTACATGAAGTAATAGTCCGCACAGTGTCCCAGACTTTGGAAGGAGAGTTCCTGCGGAGAGTCGGCAAACTCGGAGATGGAATAGTTGTCCCAATATACGGCATAGCCTTTCACGGGCGACATGAAGTAGGGAGAATAGGTGAACATGTTCTCGTTCTGCATGTGGTGCATGGAGTTGCGGCGGTTGAACTTGCCGTCCATCACTTGCCCCACTCCGTAGATCGGTTCGTCTTTTTCCAGCAGGAAAGCACTTCTTACCTGATAGGAGGGTGTGCCGGCATCATCTTTCCCGGCAAAGGAGGTGCCGTAGTCTTTGTCTTTCAAGAGTTCCTTGCCTCCGGCTGTATAGAAACTGATGCCTCCGGTGGAGGGGTTGACAATAACTTTCAACGAGGATGACTTTAATGTGGCTTGTCCTTGTTCCTGAGAAATCTCCACTTTCATACGCTCCGGCGACTTGATGACTACCAGACTCTCCTTATCGTAAGGTTTCCCTTCGGGAGTTTTGTAAACCCGGACAATGGTAGGCGAATAGAACTCTACGCTGATGTCCATTCCTTGTGTGTTGCACTTGATGCCCTGGGATGTTTGTTGCACATTCTGCGCCTCGCATACGGTTGCAAACAGTGTTGCACAAGTCAGCACGAGGCCGACTTTCTTACTAAGATTTATTTTCATGGTTATTTGAAATTTATGTTGCAAAAGTAGTCCACAAAGCTCCAAATGCGGCAATAGCCATGTTGAAACGGATAACACTCAGGTTGATTTCTTCATTTTCTCGGCGTATTCGGAGGGACGGCATCCATACATTTCCTGGAAACACTTACTTAAATAACTGGAACTGCTGAAGCCGGTACATTCTGCAATTTCGGCAATGCTGAGTTTGCCTTCCAGAATCAGTTGGGCTGCCCGTTGCAAACGGATATTACGGATGAACAAACTCGGAGACTGATCGAGTATGCCTACCAACTTCCGGTAAAGTCCGGTGCGTTCCATGCACAAATCGCGGCTCAACTGTTCTACGGAATACCCGGGCACATGTATATTCTTTTCTACTAATCCGATGGCTCTTGTCAGGAAAACGGATTCTGCTGTATCTTGTTTATACTCATTTGGCAGAGCTTCTTCGCAGGCATGGGAGGTTTTCTCTTCTGCGTGTTTTTTCTGTTCGGCCTCATATTGGTTACACTGTTCTATCAGGTTGCGGATGCGGAGCAGCAGGATTTCTTCTTTATGGCGTCGCTCCAGCTCTCTTTTAGTACGGTACACGTATAGACGGATACCTGCCACGATTGTTGCCAGTGTCAGCATCAGATAGGTGGCGTATGCAATATTGGTTTTCCACCAGGGAGCGTGGACAGTGAGTTCTATTCGGGTCATTTGTCTGTCATTCCAATGGCTTGCGTCACCCGAATCCATGACTTTGAAGGTATAGTTTCCTGGAGGAAGGTTGGTGTAAGGTGCCCGGAGAATACCATTGTTCTGTCTGGTGTCGGTGGCATAAACCCATTGTCCGTCGATGCCTTCCAATTGGTAGCGGTAGTAAGTGTGCGTGCGGTCGAAGTAGTTTAAGGCAGAGCATTCAAATGTGATGAAGTTCTGGTTATAGTTCAATTCAATTTTCCGGGTGTAGGGAGCTGCCTGGGGCAAAATCATCCGGTTTTCGTAGATTTTGTTTGGGGCTATTCTTTCACCGTGCACATAGAAGGCTGTGAAAACGGGCGGGTAGGGCAGTTCCGGGGAGAGGGACTTAGGATTAGGACAGAAGATATCGCAACTGCCGTTGTCTCCGAAATAGAGTGTTCCGTCATGTGACACGAAGGCTGCTCCGGAACTGTATTCTCCTTGCAGTTCTTTGGGAAGGGCGGATGCTTCTATCGGCACGAGTTTCCGTTTGCTGTCTGCCTGAATGTCCAGCAGGTAAACGGCAGAGTGGTCTTTTACGAATATATTGCCGTTTCTGTCTTCGGCAAAGCTGGAGGCCGCCGTGTTTTCTTCAAGGGATATAGGGAAATACTTTGGGGCTATATGAATCCGTTTATACTTGGCGGGATGATAATACAGCAATCCTCTATTGAACATTCCGAGCCATAGGGCTCCTTGCCGGTCTTGGAAAATCGTGCTGATTTCTGTGGCAATAATATTTCCCTTTTGAGTCCTCAGGGCAGGCAGGTATTGCTGCGTTCCTTGTGCGAGGTCGATGATCCAAAATCCACGGATACAACTGATATAAGCTTTGTTGTCCGCAGAAATCATCAAGGTGTTGAGGGTATAGTCCTTTTCTAATATTTTTGTCCACGTCCGCTTGTGGAGATCAAAATAGAAAAAGCCTCCTTTAGAGCCGTTCCGCAGCTGGTAGAATCCGTCCTTTCCTCTGAGGATGAGTGAGGTGTTTTGGAACTTCTCCCGATCGTTGTCGGGATATGCGGCAATGGCGTATAGTTGTTTTCCGGTGGCTATATGGTAGCAAACAATGTTTCCGGTATCGTAAAACAAATACAGGAATTCATTGTCTGCTGTAAGGTCTTGTATGGTTCCCGGGCAATCGGGCAGTTTCATGCGGAAGGAAAGTTCTTGTTGCATGATTTCTCCGGAAGTTATTAACCAAATGTATCCCTGATAATCTACAAACAAGTCTTCTACCGGCTTTTGTACACCGCTGTTTTGAAAAAAAGAACCTAAGTCCGTGATGTATTTCTCCTTATGGAGGTTGATGCACATCAGCCGTTGGAAGTCTTTAATCCACAAAAGAGAATCTCCACTTAGATAAATATGGAAGTGTCCTTTGTATTGATTCAGTGGATATACGCCATTGGGAGTATAGGGAAGGGAGGTGAAGCGTGCTCCATCATATAAATTAACGCTCTCGGTGGTGGTAAATGTCATTCTTCCGTCCGGTAGCTGAAGTATATAGCGTATCTGATTGTCACTCAACCCTTGCGATGTGTCGATGGATGTAAATAGAAAGTCATTGGCACATAAGGGTAATGCCAGCTTGAGGCATAAGGCCAGAAGCAGCTTGAACGGGATGTGTTTCTGTTTCTTCATATAGGGCTTTAATTTTTTACAAAGAAAGCCATTCCCGGATAAATAAGTGCATTCAGACGGTATTTTGTTACGCAGATTGTTTGGCTGCTTTTCGATATTACTTCGTGAACGTCACTCCCTCCACATGTTCCCCTATCGAGAAGCGTGCCATGTCTCCCGTCTTGTACCAACCGGGCTTGCCGGGCATGTCGTCCGAGATAACGGTTCCGTTTATCCGCAGATTTTCGAAACGGATATTCTTTACTTTCCGTTCCTGGTCATATCCGGCGATGAGGGATAGTTCGGCGTTCTTTCCGGTGTAGGTGATGTCTTTGAACAAGATATTTTCAATTCCTCTGCCCGGAGCTTTGCAATATTTCTTATTGAAGAAGATGCGCAGGTTTACCAGCTGTCCTTGGCGGAAGTTTTCGATGCGGATGTTCTCGAAACGCACGTTGCGGATGAGGTTGTTGTCTCCGGCGTTGATGGCGAGGCAACCTTGGTAGTCAACCTGCATTTCCCGATGGTCCAGTATGTCGATGTTGAGGTAGTTCAGGTTCTCTATCGTGTCGGGATACTCCACATTGCCATGAAGACCGATAAAGATGGGATGGGCTACATCTGCCCAAAGTGTGGAGTTTTGCATGGTGATGTTTCGGCATCCGCCGGTGTAACCCTTGCGGGTGGCGTAAACGGTGGTGCAATCGTCGGAGTTGCGGCAGAATACACCATCGAAGAGTACATTGTTGCTGGCGAAGACATTCATCCCGTCTCCCCAGCCGTAAGAACTGATGGCCTTTACGTTGCGTATGGTCACGCTGTCCGAACCACCGGTGGGGCATTGAGTGGTGATGAGCCCTTCTACAGATATGTTCCTAGAATTACCGATGTGAATTCCTTCGCCACGTTCTTGGGGATGAACGATGCCGCGACCCAGTATCTTTGCATCGCGGACATTGAAAGCACGGATGCAGCCTCTTACTACAGCGCCACCCGCCACATAGACCGTCTTGCCCGAAGGTACGTTCAGTGTGTCACCCGGCAGTTGATGTATGCCCGGACCAAAATAGATCAGGTTACGGTCTTTTTTCAGTTTCTTCGGGTTCATGCCCGGCTTTAGCGGATTGTTCGGGTCTATCGGGTTGGCAAAAAGATGCAGGTTGTGGAAGATGTCTCCGTTTACCTCTATCGATAAGTTGCGCGGGCGGTCGAGTTTGAAAGTCAGGATATTGCCGTTGATTTGAGGAGTGATTTCGTAAGACAGAGGGCGCACTCTGCCTGTTTGGATATCTCCTTTGTTGGATAGCACCGATATCTCGACTTCGCCTGCGAAATCGAAATATCCCATAGATGCCAGTTCCACGTGGTGACTGGCTCCTCTTACCTCATCTACTTTGACGGCGTAGGTATCTATTGTCTGCCATTCTTTTCCGGGCTGGCGCACCTTGACGGTAAAGTCGTTTTTCAACTCTGCACCTTCGGGGGAAGGATAGGTGACTAACTGGTTTTGTGCCCCAATGCTTTGCACACAAAGCCATAAAAGCGTTGCGATGGTTAATAATTTGTTTGGTTTCATAAATTCTGAAGTTTACGTTTGTCTTTATATGATACGTTTCGCATTATAAATACACTTAATGATAAAGCGTATTTTAATAGAAAGACATTTAGCAAGCTTCTTTTGAGTAGTTTCATGCTTTGGTTCGTATATTATAAAAAACAAAGAAAGTATGAGATGTAAGACCGTCATTATTGCAGCGATGTGTTTAGGGATATCCGGCACTTTGCCTGCACAATCCATTTACCCCGGACAACATGCGGGGAAAATGCAGCAAGAAACCGTTGTTCCGCTTCGGGCGGAAAGTTTTGACCTGAAGGATGTTCATTTGCTGCCCAGCCGTTTTCGCGAGAATATGATGCGTGATTCTGCTTGGATGGCCTCTATTGATGTAACCCGCTTGCTGCACAGTTTCTATACCAACGCAGGGGTGTTTGCCGGGCGCGAAGGTGGTTATATGACTGTGAAGAAGTTGGGAGGCTGGGAATCTTTGGATTGTGAGTTGCGTGGGCATACCACGGGACATTTGCTGTCTGCGTACGGATTGATGTACGCGGCTACCGGCAGTGAACTGTTCAAGCTAAAGGGAGACAGCTTGGTGAATGGGTTGGCGGAAGTACAGAAGGCGCTCGGTAATGGCTATCTCAGTGCTTTCCCCGAAGAACTGATTAACCGGAATATCCGTGGAACCGGTGTCTGGGCTCCATGGTACACGCTGCATAAGCTTTATGCCGGTTTGATAGACCAATATCTTTATGCCGACAATGTACAGGCATTGAAGGTAGTGAAAAAGATGGGCGATTGGGCATATAATAAACTGAAACCGTTGAGTGAGGAAACCCGGCGCCGGATGATACGTAATGAGTTTGGAGGTATCAATGAAGCGTTTTATAATCTGTATGCAATAACCGGCAATGAAGATTATCATTGGTTGGCAGAATTTTTCTATCATAATGAAGTGATTGACCCGCTGAAAGAATTACGTGATGATTTGGGAACCAAGCATACCAATACGTTTATTCCGAAGGTGATTGCCGAAGCTCGTAATTATGAACTGACAAAAGATGAGACAAGCCGAAAGCTGACCGACTTCTTCTGGCATACTATGATTGCACAGCATACGTTTGCTCCAGGATGCAGCAGCGACAAGGAGCATTACTTTGATCCTCAGAAGATGTCTGAGCATCTTTCAGGATATACGGGAGAGACGTGCTGTACATATAATATGTTGAAACTGAGTCGTCACCTCTTTTGTTGGACGGGCGATGAGGCAGTTGCCGATTATTATGAACGTGCGCTTTATAATCATATCTTAGGACAGCAAGATCCGGAGTCGGGCATGGTCTGTTATTTTCTGCCTTTGCTCAACGGAGCGCATAAGGTATATAGTACAAAAGAAAACTCTTTCTGGTGTTGTGTCGGCAGCGGGTTTGAGAGCCATGCCAAGTATGGAGAGGCTATTTATTATCACGATGATAAAGGTATTTATGTCAATCTTTTCATCCCTTCGGAAGTGAACTGGAAAGAAAAAGGACTGATACTCCGGCAGGAAACTGCTTTCCCGGCCGAGGAGCTGACAGCAATGACGGTTAGTGTGAATCAGCCGATACTGACTACCGTTTATTTGCGTTACCCATCGTGGAGTGGGAAAGTGACGGTTCGCATAAACGGTAAGAAAGTATCCGTAAAGCAGAAACCGGGTTCTTATATTGCATTGACCCGCCGGTGGCAGGATGGTGATCGCATTGAAGCAACTTATCCGATGCAGGTACGCATAGAGACAATGCCTGATAATCCGAATAGAGGAGCTTTACTCTATGGTCCGTTGGTACTGGCTGGCGAACGAGGGACAGATGGAATGCAGGCTCCGGCACCTTTTTCCAATCCGGCACTGTATAATGACTATTACACCTATGACTATCACGTCCCGACAGGTTTGAGAACAACACTGCCCGTGGATGGAAAGTATTCGGAACGTGTATTGAAGCGCGTGGGTAAAGAACTGAAATTCACTACTTCACAAGGCGATGTTATTCGCCCACTCTATGATATGCATCGTCAACGGTACGTGGTGTATTGGGATTTGGTAGAGAAATAAACCTATATAGAGTCATGATGAAGAATATTTGTGCACTACTTTTTCTGTGTGTAGCTGGTTTATTGTTTACGTCATGTCGTTCTGCTGTTTCACAGCAGAACGCTTATGATTTTGCTCCTTTGGATTCTATCATCACCGGTTGGATGGATAAAGGGTATTATCCTGGAGGAGCTGTCTGCGTGGTACGTAATGACAGTGTACTCTTTACACAGTGTTATGGCGATTTTACGTCTGATACAAAGGTTTATGTAGCCTCCGCGGGTAAATGGGTGGCGGCTGCCACCATAGCTGCGGTTGTAGATCGGACTCCGCTATCATGGGACGATGTGGTGGAAAAATGGATACCTGAATTCAAGAATGACCCGAAGGGGAAAATTCCTCTGCGCTGTCTTCTCTCCCATACTTCCGGTGTACGTCCGTATTTACCGGAACCCCGTGTGGATAATTACAACCATCTGGATTCTGCTATGGTGGAGATTCTACCTTTGGATACGGCATTTACTTGCGGCACTCGTTTTGAATATGGAGGATTGGCCATGCAGATTGCCGGACGCATGGCGGAAAAGGCGGCAGGCAAGGAATTTGAGCAGTTGTTTCAAGAATTTATAGCACAGCCGTTGGGAATGAAGCATTCTCATTTTACACCGGTCAATATGGCTGGCGGTCATGCTCCGATGCTAGGAGGAGGACTGTGTACTACGTTGGATGATTATATCCGCTTCTTGGATCTGATTTTTCATGACGGAAGTTACGAGGGAAAAGAAATCCTAAAATCCGAGACAGTACGTGAGATGCAGGCCGATCAGGTTAAGACTGCAAAAGTCAATCCCGGTGAATATGTAGAACGGGGCTTGGGACAACATCATAATGGCATTTATGGTTTGGGGGAATGGCGTGAATTGGTAGATGAACGGACGGGAGAAGCTTATCAGATAAGTTCTCCCGGATGGGCAGGTGCCTATCCCTGGATTAATAAGCGGGATAGTGTTTACGGATTCTTTATTGCCCATGTGCAAGGAAAGTCGAATAGAGAGGATGGCTTCTCTTCCTTTTATGGCAGTCCGGTTATTTCGGCAACAGTTTCTGCAATCATAAAGAACAGTCGAACCCGGAATAAAGACAGCAAAAACCATAGAACAGAGCTTTTATATAATGGATACGTATGCTCTGTAAGAAGATAAATGATATAAAAATTGAGTAACAGTATGAAAAAGTTTGTTTTTTTGTTTTTGACTATTTGGTGTGTCTCTTTAAGTTTCGCCCAGCAGTACGCATCCTTCAAATCCGGAGAACTTTGGAAGGATGATAATGGAATACATATCAACGCACATGGCGGTGGTGTGTTGTTACATAAGAAAACGTATTACTGGTTCGGTGAGCATAAGGTGGAAGGTCGTATCGGAAACTCCGCCCAAGTTGGGGTGCATTGCTACTCTTCAACAGATCTCTATAATTGGAAAGATGCCGGTATTGTTTTGCAAGTGAGTGAGGATGTGTCCAGTGACATTGCCAAGGGCTGCATCTTGGAACGACCGAAAGTCATCTACAATAAAAAGACCAAGAAGTTTGTCATGTGGTTTCACCTTGAGCCGAAGGGTAAAGGATACGGGGGAGCTTTGGTAGGTATAGCACAGGCTGATAAGGTGACCGGTCCCTTTCATTTCATCCGCAGCACACGGGCTACTCCCAAAAGCTGGCCGGTGAATGTATTGGAGCTACATAAAAAAGCTGTATTGGAACAGTATAAGGAAGAGCGTTCCAATCTGGGACATGAGGAACATCCAGATTCTGTAAATACCTTGGGACGTGATTTTGAGAAAGGTCAACACTCACGTGATATGACACTTTTCGTAGATGATGATGGCAAGGCTTATCACATCTGCTCCTCGGAATCGAACAGTGTGATTCACATTGCTGAACTCACCGATGATTACTTGGACTATACAGGGAAGTATGTGCGTGCATTCGTAGGTCGTAAAATGGAGGCACCTGCCATTTTCAAGAGGGATGGTTTGTACTATTTCATGGGATCCGGTTGTACCGGATGGAGGCCAAATGCTGCTCGCTCGGCAGTAGCTCCTTCTATTTGGGGCCCCTGGACTGAACTGGGGAATCCATGTGTAGACGAGGGAAAGGAGACTACCTATCAGTCTCAAAGTACCTATATCCTGCCTGTGGCCGGAAAAAAGGATGCCTATATCTATATGGGTGATCGTTGGTGTCCGGACAATGCCATTGACGGTCGTTACATCTGGTTGCCGGTGGAGTTCAAGGATAACAGGTTCATCATTCATTGGCATGACGAGTGGGATCTCTCTTTCTTTGATAAATATCAGTAATGAACGTGTGCAGTATCTGAGTAAAATTTGCCTCTGAATTTACGGAGGTTCGTAACTAACTTTCCTTTGCGGATGAAAAGTTAGTTACGAGAAATTTGTATCTGTTTATCGGATATAAAACGTCTGCCTTACCGGCTCCGCAGTCTGTACCTGTGGAGCCGACTTCCGTCCATATTGCCATGCTATAACTGTGACCTTCACCGGATAAGTTGCTTTAGGAGGTATCGGAGTCAATATCAGCCGGGTGCCATCTACATACGCCGGACCGGATTCCACATAAAAACCGACAGGCAAACCGCTGTTCGAAACGGCTTGCAAGGGGATGGAGCGGACGCCGCGTTTTACGTCGGGCAGTTTGGTAAAGCTGATTTGTTGCGACGAACCTTCGGTGTTTCGAACCGGGATGGTAATCTGCGCCTGTTGAACCGCGGGTTTATATTCTTTGTCTCCGGGATGGGTAATTGCAAACACGATATCTGCTTTGGATTCCGTCCATAAGGTTCCCCGGTTCCACGCTACCCGGAACGTTTCAGAATCTGCCAGAACAGCCGGGCCGGTAATCATTTGAAGTGCCGGCTGTATGCCTTCTGCATGGCCGATAGAAGTACCTACCGGTAAATCCGTCCAATTGGAAAGACGGGGGCTCTCTCCGGGAACCGTGTCCAGGAAAACGGGTGTCAACCGGAATGTAATGCCATCTTCCTGAGGCTGGAAAGCAGGATGAACTTGCAGGTGGGAGTTTTGCTGGATGACTGTTTTGCCCTCCTGTGCCACGCTCACCAATTGCGGCTTCAGGTTGCGATAGCGTGATTGGTATGCCGAAGTAGCCTCGACCATTTCGCGGTCGAAGAACCAGAATGCTTGTGCCGGATCTCCTTTGTATTGATTGACCGGTGCCGGTTTGCAAGACGGTTGTTCGTTCTTTTTCCATCGTTCCATCAGCCAGCCCGTCTTGGTGGGATCTACACGCCCGTATTGCATTGCTTTCTTTATATAAAGCGCTATGTATTCCGCCTTTCCGGGAGTGTAGGCAAAGTGCCCTTCGGCAGGACAAGCCAGCATGCTGAGCGGTAGCAGAGGATGTTCTTTGCGCTCTTTCAGTCCCTCGTTGCTCCACGTATGTGCAGCTTCGTATTCGCCCATCGTTTCCAGGCAGGGGATGTTATTGATATTCCGGTTTCCCCAGATATCCTTGCACAGCCACTGGTCGCGATGATAAGGCCACTGGCCACTGACGGAAATGCATGCCAGTGTGCGCTCGGGCTGGTAGGCTGCAAGATAATAAGGCCAGCTGGCTGCTGCGGAATGTCCGATAGCAATCAGGGGAGCTGTTGCCAGTTCTTTGTAGCCTGATTCGCGGGCCAGGTCAGCCAGAAGACCGTCCAAGGTTTCCCAAGCTCGGTCGGTGAAGTCGAATCCCAGGTCGAAAGACGGGCATACCCATATCTGGGCTACATCTAATTGGGCCATGCGCCGGCGGAAGGCAGCATCTTCCAGGATAGAAATCTCTTCCATGTTGTGCTGTGCCACCAGGATTGCTTTTATTTGCTTGCATTTCTCCGGAATCCATAGATAGGCGCGTACGTCCGGATGCTTGGGCCGGGTGCTGAAGTTGCGTACTTGTACGGACCATTGCCAGATGCCGGTCTGTCCGAGTGTCGACAAGGAGAAAAATCCTAAAAATATCCCTACTAAAAATACATGTCTCATATTCATCTTCGTCTTTGTTTTTAGTATAAAGACGAACAAAAATAAGGAAACACTCAATATAAAGAATGAATAATTACCGGATAAAATGAGTAAAGGGCTATCTTTGTGCGTAATATAAAGTATGATAAATAAAACTAAGATGGTATGAATAAACACATTTTATGGACAGTAGCTTCGCTCTTGTTCTGCACACAAGCCACCGGTGCCATGCAAGACGGTATCTATCACAAAGGTTGGATTGACTTCAACAAGAACGGGAAAATGGATATTTACGAAGATCCCGGCGCTCCCCTGGAAGACAGAGTGCAAGACCTGCTCTCGCAAATGACGCTGGAAGAAAAGACTTGCCAGATGGCCACTCTATACGGCTCGGGACGTGTCCTGAAGGATGCATTGCCGCAAGACAGCTGGAAAACGGAAGTCTGGAAGGACGGGATAGGCAATATCGATGAAGAGCATAACGGACTGGGGAGCTTCAAATCCGAATACTCTTTCCCCTACACCAGGCATGTGGAGGCCAAACACGCCATTCAGCGCTGGTTTGTAGAAGAAACGCGTCTGGGTATCCCCGTAGATTTTACCAATGAGGGCATCCGCGGACTGTGCCACGACCGCGCCACTTACTTCCCCGCACAATGCGGCCAGGGTGCTACCTGGAACAAGGAGCTGATAGCACGCATCGGAGAAGTGGAAGCCCGGGAGGCCGTGGCATTGGGGTATACTAATATCTATTCTCCCATCCTCGACATAGCCCAAGACCCGCGGTGGGGACGCTGCGTAGAAACCTACGGTGAAGATCCTTACCTGGTGGGGCAGTTGGGAAAGCAGATGATAAACAGCTTGCAGAAGCATAACCTGGTAGCTACCCCGAAGCATTTTGCCGTCTATAGCATCCCTGTAGGCGGACGGGATGGAAAGACGCGTACCGATCCGCATGTGGCTCCGCGGGAGATGCGCACGCTTTACATCGAGCCTTTCCGGGTAGCGTTTCAGGAGGCGGGAGCGCTGGGGGTGATGAGCTCGTACAACGACTACGACGGCGAACCGATCACCGGAAGTTATCATTTCCTGACCGAGATATTGCGCCAGGAATGGGGATTCAAGGGATATGTGGTTTCGGACAGCGAAGCCGTGGAATTCATCTCGAATAAGCATAAAGTGGCGGATAGCTACGAAGACGGCATAGCGCAGGCTGTGAATGCGGGGCTGAACGTCCGTACCCACTTTACGCCTCCTGCCGATTACGTTCTGCCGTTGCGCAAAGCCGTGGCCGATGGAAAGATTTCTCCTGAAACGATTGATAAGCGGGTGGCCGAGATTCTCCGTGTCAAGTTCTGGCTGGGATTGTTTGACAAGCCGTATCGCGGAGACGGAAAGCAGGCCGAGCAGATTGTACACAGCAAAGAACATCAGGCGGTTTCTCTGGAAGCCGCGCGGCAGTCACTGGTGCTGCTGAAAAATGAGAACAAGGTTCTTCCCCTTTCCAAATCGGTTCGTTCGGTGGCCGTTATTGGTCCGAACGCTGATGAACACGATCAGCTGATTTGCCGCTACGGCCCGGCCAATGCGCCCATCAAGACGGTGTATCGGGGCATTAAGGAGATGCTGCCCCAAGCTGAGGTGGTCTACAAGAAAGGTTGCGACATCGTAGATCCTCACTTTCCGGAAAGTGAACTCCTCGACTTCCCGAAGACGCAGGCCGAGGCGACGATGATGGAAGAAGCGGTGGAGGCTGCCAAGCAGGCGGAAGTGGTGGTCATGGTGCTGGGAGGTAACGAACTGACGGTGCGCGAAGACCGCTCGCGTACCAGTCTGGACCTTGCCGGGCGGCAAGAAGAGTTGCTAAAAGCCGTGTATGCCACCGGCAAACCGGTGGTACTGGTGCTGATGGACGGGCGGGCTGCTTCCATCAACTATGCGGCGGCGACTGTTCCTGCCATCCTGCATGCCTGGTTTCCGGGAGAATTCTGCGGGCAGGCGGTGGCCGAGGCTTTGTTTGGCGATTATAATCCGGGAGGAAGGCTGGCTGTGACTTTCCCGAAGTCGGTAGGGCAGATACCGTTTGCTTTTCCTTTCAAGCCGGGCTCGGACGAGAGTTCGGAGACTTCGGTATACGGGGCTTTGTTCCCCTTCGGATATGGTCTGAGCTATACGACTTTTGCGTATAGTGATCTGGCGATCTCTCCGTTGCAGCAAGGAGTGCAGGGCGAAATCAATGTAAGCTGCAAGGTGAAGAATACGGGAACGGTGCGGGGCGACGAGGTGGTGCAACTCTATCTGCGCGATGAAGTGAGTAGTGTGACGACCTACACCAAGGTGCTGCGGGGCTTCGAGCGCATCAGCCTGCAGCCGGGCGAGGAGCAGACGGTGCATTTCAAGCTGCGTCCGCAGGACCTGGGCTTGTGGGACAAGAATATGAACTTCTGTGTGGAACCGGGGAACTTCAAAGTGATGATTGGCGCTTCTTCTGCCGACATCAGGCTGGAGGGGGAGTTTGAGATTGTGGCTTCTCACACCTGAAAATATTAAGTCTCATTCTGTCATTCATAGCGAAGCGAAGGATCTACTCTCTTTATGTAAAGAGAAGAGATTCTTCGCTTCGCTATGAATGACAGAGAAATCTATTTAACGGGGAGGCAGTGCTTCCACTCCCCATCGCTTGTTCGGTTTCGCTCCCATCTTCAGTTCCAGTCTGCCGCCTTTGGCAAAGTCTTCGTGATAGAACCAGCACTTGTTCCATTTCTGCCCGTTCAGGGTGGCGCTTTGGATGTACATGTTCTTCTGGGAGTTGCCTTTGGTCACTATCTCGAACGTGCGGCCCGGATAGTAGCGGTTGTCCAGCCGAATCGTCACTTTGTCGAAGAGGGGAGAGGTGATTTCATAGTATGGCTTCTCGGCGCAGCCACCGTCCACTTCGAACAGTCCGATGGCCATCAGAACGCCCAAGGCGCCCATCTGTCCCTGGTCTTCGTCATCCCGATAGCCGCCGTAGGGGGTGATGTCGCTATAGGCTGCTTTCACTTTGCGCACCCACTTCTGCGTGAGCCACGGTGCTCCGGCGTGGCTGAACAAGTGGGCCATGCCTGTTCCGGGCTGGTTGCCATAGTCTGTCCAGTTGCCCTCTTTGGTGGCGTTGGAGCGGAAGAAGCCATACGGCTGGCTCTTCTCGAAGTTTGAATTCAGTTTTTCGATGTATTTCTTCGCACCGCCGTAAAGCTCAATCAGCCCTGCCATATCGTGGGGGACGTAGTGCGAGTAGATGGCAGAATTGCTTTCGCAGAAGCCGTCTTTCTCGGTCAGTTCCAAAGGGTCGAAGCCGGGCAGCCAGTCTCCGTCTACCCCGCGGGGCTGCATATATCCGCTTTGTGGATTCCAGATGTTGCGATAGTTCTTGGAGCGCTTCATGAAGAAATTGTAGTCTTGCTGCTTATCCATGTTTTTGGCCATCTGCGCCAAGCACCAGTCTTGGTAGGCGTACTCCAACGTCATGGAGGCTCCGGTGGTGTGCATACCCTCGGTGTCGGTACGTCCGTCGGGCACGTAGCCGCGTTCTTCATAGAATGCCATTCCGCCCGACCGGGCTGCCTTGCTGTGCTCGTAGCCGGCATGGTCGCGGATGCCTCCCACGAAGGCATTCTTGCGCAGACCTTCGTAAGCCAGCTCAGCGTTGTAGTTGCGTATCCCCTTGTTGTAGGCGGCTGCAAAGAAAGATGCGGCCGGATCGCCAATCATCACGTAGGTATAATTGCCGCCGGAAGGTCCGCGGGGAATCAAACCTCCGTTCTGATACATATCGACCATCGTATTGCAAAAGTCATCCATCACTTCGGGATAGGCCATCGACCATAGGATGTCCAGCGACCAATGGCTGCCCCACCAGGCATCGAAGTTATGATGGCGGTACAGAGGCTTTCCGTCCTTGCCTGCCGGAATCTGCTTTATGCGCGGATAGTCGGTGGTCATGTCCATGTAATGTCCGTCGGCATCGCTGACGACCCGGCGCCCCAATAGCGCGTGCCACAGATCGGTGTACATTTTTATCTGCTGTTCTTTCGTTCCACCTTCTACATCAATTCGTCCCAGCCAGTCGTTCCATTCCTCGAAAGACGTCTGCTTCACTTGCTCGAAGTCCCAGCCGGTCAGTTCTGCCAGCATGTTTTTGCGCGCCTGCTCCACGCTGACGTAGGAAATGGCGACTTTCAGCATGACGGCTTCGCCGGCTTCCGTCTCGAACTGTACTGCCATACCGGCATCTTTGCCCGATATGCGTTCGGGATTGCTGTTGCGCTCTATCTTTCCTTCGCGCCAGGTTATGATCTTGTCCACCGGTTTGCTCAGTTGGGCATAGAAGTAGACGGGAGTGTCCTTGGGGCGCCGTCCGGTGCGTTCCATAATCTCCCAGCCGGCAATCTCGGTATCGCTCACCTTCCATACTTCGGAGTAGGCGGTGGGGCCGTGTGCCAGGAAGGCGCCTGTGTCAAACAGAATGTAGCTTTCGTCACTCTTCGGGAAGGTATAACGGTGGAAACCGACGCGCATCGTAGAGGTCAGCTCGGCCGTAATATCATAATCGGTAAGCTTTACTTTATGATAGCCCGGCTTGGCTATTTCTCCTTCGTGAGTAAACTTGGAGCGGTACGTGTCCATGCCTTGATGACCTTTGAACTCGCCCACAGTCGGCATCACTGCCACGCCGGACATCTGCCAGTTATGGATGTGGCTGAAGCAGCGTATGTACTCCGAGCCGTACAGATATCCCGAGCCCCATGAGTGTTCCGTATCCGTATCGGGACTCAGGCTTACCATGCCGAAGGGCCGGCATGCAGAACTGAAGAAGAACCAGCGGGATCGATGGGAATCGACGAAGGGATTCACCAGATCGACGTAGTTCTTGCTCTTGCTTTGCTGGATGCTTCGCATCTGGGCGCCGGCTTCCGTACAGACGAGTAAAAACAGCAGGAGTATTCCTGCTGCTTTTTTACATTGGTTTTGCTTCATCATAGCTTCTGCTTTTTATATGTTTTCAAAGACCTGTCTTTTGTCGTTTCGGGCACCAGGCGGATGGCCGAACCTCCCGAAGCTCTCAGGTTGAAGTTCAGTATGCTTCCGGCATTGACGCGGTATTTGGAAACTTTGACTTTGGTCCGTGTAGGAATGGACTTGTCGCCATCTGTATAGATTTCGGCTACATACTCCTTCCCGGCAGGCAAGAAGCTCAAATCTACGGATAATGCACGTGCATCATTGTTCGTAATGGAACCGACGAACCATTCATCGCCCTTTCGCCGCGCTACGGTAATAAACTCGCCGACTTCACCTTGCAGGACTTTGGTGTCGTCCCAGGTCGTATAAACGTCATCGAAGAATTTCAGTTCCGGTTCATCCTGCGAGTCGGACGGTTTGTCATACCAGTACATGTATTGCAACGGACTGTAATAAACGGCTGCCAATGCCAACTGGTGGGCGGGAGTGGTCTGGATGGACTTTGAACGGGGAACTCCATAACTATCTTTCTCTGTATTCAATCGCCCGAAGTCCTGACGGTAGTAGCAGATGGTATAATCTGCTGCTCCGGCCACATAGCGGGTGAAAGGAAGGGTAACGTTGTGGGTTGCATCCGGAAATTCTTCGTTGCCACGGATACCTTCCTGGGTCATCAGGTTAGGATAGGTACGGCTGAAACCCGTAGGGCGGTACTCATCGTGTATGTCGACCATCAGACCGTACTCGGCACATTTCATGACTGCTTCGTGCATCCATTTAGTCCACACTTGCGATCCTACTTGTACGAAACCGAATTTCAGTCCGGCTATTCCCCAGGATTTATACAATGGGAGAATCTCGTCCAATTGCTGTTGCAGAGCCCGTTGATTGACATAGAGGATTACTCCGATGCCATGTTGTTTGGCATAAGCTACTACTTCTTTCAAGTTCAGTGCGTTGCTGTTCTGGTTTCGATGCGGATCAATGGTTACTGTGGTTGCATCGGAGGCTTTGTCATTTTCGGGACCATACCAACCGCTATCGAAATGAATGTATTGCAGGTTGCGTTTCACGGCAAAGTCGACCAATGCTTTAGCTCCTTCTGTGGTCAGCGTCACTTCACGCATCACCTTTCCGGGTTTAATCCAGGAAGTATCTTTGACGCGGCAAGGAGGATTCAGGTTCAGGAGGATGTCGTTATGTTCCAATATTTGTCCCGGTTTGTTGGCACACATGATTACTCTCCACGGAGTGGAATAGGGGGCGATGTCTTCTACGGGGCCATACATTGCAGATACAATCGTATTCTTCTTGGCAGATGATACGTTGAACTTTGTCCGTACATAATCTACCACTTGTGCTTCGGCCAGGCATACGTAAGTCCCGTTGGATAATGTCAGTAACAGGGGACGGTCCGATTCTCCCGGCCAGTTCTCTAAGGGCAAGTACGAATAGGGAGTCTGGGCTCTTGGTGTGAAGTAGGCTTTAGTCCCTTCGGGCATTGCATATTCTGTGTATTCGTCTGTAATCTTCAGATACTGTCCGCCGGGAAAATGATAACGAAAGGCAATGCCTTCATTGTAGGCACGAACGTCAAGTACGATTTTATCGCGTGCATTCTGGCGGTTGACGACAACTTTCCATGCATTGAAACAATCTTTTATTTCGCTTCTTTCGCCATAGACCGGGTGCCAGATTGTGTCTTGTCGGCTGGTTGATACCGTCCCGATTTCGAGTCCGTCCCTCCACTTTGCATTTGCGTTAATTCCCAGTAGGGAGGGCTTTACCATCTGTTTGCCATCCCATTCCAGGGAATAGTGCAACTGACCACCATCATCGCTCAAGGTAAATTGATATTTGCCGTCGGGCGATGCCATCTTTACTTCTTTAGCCTGGATGCTTAAAGACAAGGCTATCCACAATATTCCTACAAACAATTTCTTCATGTCTTTTTATTTTAAGTATTGTATATGGTTTACGAAATTTCCTTTTTGAACCTTCGGGCTTCCGGCATTTATCTTATCGCCATAATAATTCACATTATCGAATACGATACCGGAAACATCATGTCTCTCATCAATGCCTTGAAGTATTACCACCCCTCTTTCCGCTTTACGGGGGCTTTCTTTACCGTAAGTCGTGACGTTACGGAAAGTTACGTTGTGAATATAAGGACCGTTAGAAGGGATTACGATAAATTCGCCATATCCGCAGCTTCCCGGTCCACGTCTTCCCGGTCCTGTCTTTATATGATTTGGACGGGGCTTTTCTATCGGACGGGTTCCGACTAATTGAAGTGCCGGAGTCAGTTTTACTAAGTTGTAAGGTAGCTCTCCGTTGATTCTGATATTCTCGAAACTAATATTTTCCATTGGCATCTCTCCCGTGGGATGTAACCAGAATATCTGTACCTGATTCCTGTCCGGGAAATGAATCACATCAATATTGCGTGCTGTGAAATTGCGGAATGCGGGGCAGCTGCTTTCTGTAGCCAGACGGAATACATTGGCAAAGTCAACCCAAAATACGCAATTCTCAACAAGTATATTCTCCACCGGTCTCGATTCTGTTTCTCCGCCGGCGCGGGTAGTACCTTTGGGAGAAACAGAATCATCGTCCGTACGGAAAAAACAATTCCGTATGGTGACATTGCTGGAGTTACAAGGATCTATTCCGTCATCGTTGCCTACACGAGAGCCTGCCAGACGGACATGGTCTATCAATACGCGGTCACAATTTTGTGGAACGATGGTCCAGTAGTAAGATCCTTTTATAATGATATCCTTCATTACAAAGTTATTGCAATTCTTGGCATTAATCATAAAGTCGGTGGGACCTGCATTATGTTCCCAGTCAGAACCATCCAATATTCCTCTACCGCAAATAGTTATATTATCTCCGGTTGCTTCTACACCAGCATTGACTACGGCGCCGCCTGCCAGATAAAGCGTTTGATTGCTTGTTAGCTTTATCAATCCATTTTCCGGGTTATGTTCGCCAGGGCCGAAATAAATAATATTCGGATCTTCTTTTGATGGAACATCGGTTTCCGGTTCATTACTGAATAGGATCAAAGGACTGTTGCAACCGTCCGGTTCGAATGAAATATCACAAGGTTTGCTTAACAGGAAAGTCGCTTCATCTTTGTCAATGGAGGGACAGATCGCATATCTATCGGGTAGTATGTTCAACTTACTCAGTGGAAATTTACTTTTTATCTTTACTGTTACTGTACCTGAAAAATCAAAATAGGCTATCGAATACTTTTTATCATGGTGCTGAGTTTTGGCTGTATATACAGGTATGGATATTCCATTCACCTCTACTACATAATCCGCTGACAGCGGTTCTCCTGCCGGTGCAGGGTAACTTATCACTTTAGCGCTAACAGTTAATACCGATAGCATAGCCAGCAAGAATACCGGTATCGTTTTGGGTGAAAATTTTTTCATGATATGTTTTATGGTTTTTCAAAGTTAATAAAATAATTGTTTTGATGCTTTCTTAAATAAAAAACGAATGAATGATTGACTTTACTCAAGCGCATAGTGGTAAAATCTGAAACAAAGAAGGCTATCTTGTACTCAAAGATAGCCTTCTTCAGTATGTATAACAGTCTTTTACCAGCCAGGATTATTACCTAGTTCTTGCCCATTGGATAAAGAGTTCAGCCATGATAGCGGAATGGGGCGAAGATAGAATTTCGTAGATCCTTCGATAAGTTGTGTTACGGCACCGCCACTTTCATTGGTGATGTCCCAGTTATAGGCACGTGCACGCGATACCAGTTTGCCGGTACGTTGCAAGTCGTTCCAACGGGAGCTTTCACCGAAGAGTTCCAATGCACGCTCATCCAAAATCATATCAATAGTCACCGTAGTGCCTTCGGGATATTGAAGTGCCCCCTGAGTTGCCTCTGCACGTTGGCGTATCTTATTCAGGTATTTCAGCGCATTGGTATTATCATTGTTCTTAAGCGCTGCTTCAGCTGCAATCAGGTAGGTTTCTGCCAAACGGAATAAGTAAGTGTCTCGTGTTCCTGTTTTTGAACCGTTTTCTGTAAAATAAGCATCACTGTCTTTAAATTTCCATACCGGCAGAAATGTACGGGTAGTTGGGTTGGTGTTGGGAGTTCCCATTTTCCAATAATCATTTCCTTCTCCTTCGGGAGAGAAGTCTTTCGGATCGCCTGTAGGATAGTTCAGGGTAACTGTAGAAGGTTTCAATTTATTGGCTGGCGGAGTGGCGCTATGAGCCGGCGTGGGAAACAGGATTGTTGCATCTCCCTTTTCGTATGTATCGGTAACGGATGCTGTAGCCTGCATCCAGTTTTTTCCGTTTTCCAGTCCATTGACGGAGGTGTCCGGATTACCGTTATAGTCGCTCATGAAGGTAACCTTGGCACGGCTATCCTTTTGCCAGTCGAAAAGCATGTAGGCAAACTTGGTAGGTACAAAACTACCGTCGTCATTGCCATAGTAATTATCTTTTGAACCACCGAGATATCCTTCACGATAGGGGAACATGAAATAAACGTTCAGTCCATTACCGCGTCCCGAAGTTTCATCTTTGCCCCATTGCACAGCAAAAAGAATCTCTTCGTTTGTTTCGTTCGACTGACGATGTACTTCGCCAAAATCATTCAGCAATTTATGATAAGGACTTGCAATATCAGCATCTCCTTCTATCAATCCCACTGCGTCCTTATAGGCATTTTGGAAATCGGTAGCTTCCGCGTAAGTCTGATATCCGCGAGTTAGGTATACCAATGATCTCAAATGCTTGGCAGCCGATGCGGAAGCACGTCCGTAACTGTTCCCGGTTTGTGATACCGGCAAAGTTTTGATAGCCTCTTCCAAGTCTGCTAAGATAGCTTCATAGATTTTGGGTGCCGGTACTCTTTCGGCTTCATATATGGGTTCGAGTATTTCTTTTTCCATCAGTGGAGCGTCACCCCAGTTGCGTACGATTTCAAAATTATACAAAGCTCGTAAGAATTTGGCTTCAGCTACACGTTGACGGCGAGTATCCTCATCTATTGCAGCATTTTCGGCACGACCTATTACTGCATTGGCACCTTTGATGCCTTCATACAATGACTTCCAAAAATTGAAATAGCTTCCGGTGCTGCTATTCAATTGAGACGTATACTGGTTTTGTGCATTTACCTGGTCGTAGCGGCTTTGTGTAATGATGTCGGTACCAAGCCATGTCAGGTTCAAATAATCTTTTGAATTATAAATAGATCTAAGTTGTGAATAAGCTCCATTCACCAATGTCTCAAATCCTTCTTTAGTAGGAAAGAGTTCCGAGGGAGTTTGTGACGACCAGTTCTTTTCATCAAGAAAATCAGAACAGGATGATATTCCACTACAAATGAGCAATGCTGCCATTCCTTTGATGAATATATTTTTTGTTTTCATAAATAGTCTTTTTATATAAGAATTGATACATTATTTAAAATGAAAGGTTTACACCAAACAACCAAGTGGCGGTCATCACCGAGTCATCTCCTACGGTTGATTCGGGATTTTCAGGATCAATGCCCACTACACCGGTGAATACAAACGGATTCTGTACCATAGCATATACTCTAAGCTTACTCAGCGGAGTACTTTTCAGCATTTTGTTACTGAAGGTATAGCCTAAATTGATGTAGCCCACTTTCAGATAATCCGCTTTCAGGTAGATGCGTGATGAATTGTTACGGTAAGCACCCTGATTACCAGGCTGTGCATACTCATTAGTCGGATTTTCGGGTGTCCAGTAATTGTGACGCAGATTCTTGAAGTTATCTTGCTTGTTCTCACCAATATAGCTTACAAAGAATTGGTTGCGGGCTGTAAGTCCTGTGCGGAAATACATCTGTACTGCCAAATCCCAGTTTTTGTAAGTAAATGTATTGGTCATGCCACCAGTCCAACTGGGAGTACGTTTTCCTACAATAGTCTGATCTTTATCGGCAGTGATGGTTCCATCTTTATCGAAGTCTTTTATCTTCCATTGGCCGGGTTTGGCGCCGTATTTCTTTGCCTCTTCTTCCTCGCCAAGTTGCCATACACCTTCACAGATGTAAGTCCAGTTGATGCGCACCGGTTCGCCAATGATATATTTGCTTGCAAAGTCTCCCATCTTTCCTTTCAGTTGAGGAGAGTAAGCTCCCAGGTCTTCTTTGAACTTCAGGTCGTGTATACGGTTTTTGTTATAGGCCAGATTGATATTGGTACTCCACTGGAAGTCGTGTGTCTTCAAGTTAATGGTGTTTAATACCATTTCAACACCGTTATTGCGGATGGTTGCCACATTATCTTTTACGGTGCTGTATCCAGTATGGATAGGTACACTTTTATTCATAATCATACCATCGGCAAAGCGGTCATAGTAATCAATGCTGGCACTGATGCGGCCATCCAAAAATCCCATATCTATACCTACATTATATTCTGTAGTCTTTTCCCAAGTAAGGTTCTGATTAGCCAGGCCTCCGGGCAGGAATCCCGATGCAACAGCATCACCAAACATGTATTGTGTACTCGAAAGTGTACCTAAAGAGAGATAAGGGTCGATATTGTCATTACCTGTCTTACCTACGCTCAGACGCAACTTCAGATTGCTTAACCAATCTGCATCGTTCAGGAATTCTTCTTGATTGATACGCCATGCCACAGCGGCAGCCGGGAAGAACGCCCACTTGTGTCCTTCGGCCAGACGGGAAGATCCATCGTAGCGTCCACTAAGTGTAACCAGATAACGGTCTTTGTAATTGTAGTTCAAACGTCCCGTATAAGACATTATTGTGGTTTGCTTATAATTTGAACGGTAACTGGTAGCTACGCCACTTCCTAGATTGTGCCATAACGATTTGAACGGCAGATCTTTTACTTCCAGATACAAGTCATCATAAGTTGTTTTCTGCATGGAGAAGATGCCTGTGAAGTCAAACTTATGGTCTTTTGCCACATCAAATTTGTAATTAGCAATGTTATCCCATGTGTAATCGATATTGAACATATCATTTTTGTATGCAGTGGGCTTTTGTGTTCCTTGCAAAGCCTTCGACCAGGTGTCTCTGAAACGTCCGGAAGTACGGGCGCGCAGATAGGGAGAAAAAACGGTTTTCAATGACAAGTTATTGATAGGGGTTACATCCAGATAGACATTTCCGAAGGCTTCTATACTTCTATGTTGTACGGTTACATTCTTCTGGGTGGTCAACGGATTGAAAATTCCGTTGGAAGAGAACTTCCATTGTTCACTACCATCTACCAAGCTCACGGGATGTTGTGTAGGACGTGCACGAAAAGCATCTTGGAGGATATCGTGATTTCCCATATCGTTATTATAATAGGTACCATATATGCTACCTCCGAAAGATACATATTTATTGGCTTTCACATCCAGTCCTGTACGGAAATTGTAACGCTCATATTTTTCTGGCTCAACCATACCGGTTTCACTATAATATGCTGCGCCGATAGTATATTTCACGTTCTCGGTACCTCCGGTGGCCGAAAGGCTATGACTGGTTTGTATCGGTGTCTTTGAAATGGCATCATACCAGTCAAAATAGTTGTGATCCTGCACAGCTTTTAGTTCTGACGGATCTGTGAATATCTGTTCGTCGGGCACATACTCATTGTTGTTTATGGCGCGGCGATATTCGCGAGCTAACTGGACATATTCGTCTCCGTTCATAAAGTCAGGCATGTGAATTGTTGTTTTAAATCCTACGTACCCATTATAATTGATGGTAGGCTTACCCGACGCACCACGTTTGGTAGTGATCATCACAACGCCATTGGTACCTCTTGAACCATAAATAGAAGCAGAAGAGGCATCTTTCAGCACATCGATCTTCTCAATATCTTCCGAACTGATGGTTGTAATATCCGCGCCTGCCACACCATCCACTACAATCAATGGAGAAGTACTGCCGCTCATTGTACTGATACCACGGATATTCATCGAATACCCTCCTCCCGGTTTGTTGTTATTTCGTACAATAGTCAGTCCTGGAACCTGTCCTTGCAGTGCGCTCATCACATTTTCCTTACCCGACTTGGTCAGTTCTTTATTATCGACAGAAGAGATGGAACCTGCCAAATCCGAGCGTTTCATTGTACCATAACCAACCACCACAACTTCGTCCAGTAATTCAGAATCTTCCTTCAAGGTTATTTTGAGATTGCGGTTGGTACCAATCGTAACTTCTTGGGTTTGATAGCCCACATATGAAATCTGGAGTTTGTGACTGGGGACAATATTTATGATAAATCCGCCGTCCACATCTGTAATAACCCCATTACTGGTGCCTTTTTCCATTACCGTAGCTCCAATAACTGGCTCTCCTTGAGCATCTACGACCTTACCGGTGATTTTGACCGAATTTTGTAATACCTCCTGAGTTACGGGAGATATGGTCATACTCTCTACTTCCTCTGCTGCCACTTTTCCTAATGGCAAACAAGATAATGCTAAAAGCATAAAGAATTTGTCTCTCTTATTCATAGCACACACTTTAAGTTTAACATAAATAAATTACATATATTTTTCGTTAGTACATTTCTATGATGCATAGATAAAACGGGTATAGACTTATATTCACTCAAACGAAAAAGAGTTTTTCTAAAAAGATTTTTAGGAACATAAGTAAGAATCAACATATTTGCGCAATGCATTACGCGCGATATACACCTGGTTCTCTACAGTCCGCACAGATAACCCCAATTTCTCACTGATTTCCGGATTGGAATATTCATTTTCGTATTTCATCAGGAAGATCTGTTTGCATTTATGGGGAAGGCTGTTTATCTGTTTCCCTACTATTATAAAGAATTCTTTTGTTAGCAGCACATTGTGCTCAGCGTCATTCCATGTTCTTTGGGAACCATCAGCGCTTACCTCTTCATAATGTTGCTCAATTTGCTTATGGCGGGTAAAGTCTATGCAGCGGTTATACACAGCTTTATATATATACTTCAAAACGGCTGCTTCAGATACAAAATAGTTATTCTGTTGCAGCATGTTGATAAACACGTCTTGCACAATATCTTCAACGTAGAAATTTCCTCCTACCGTCTTTTCTGCATAGCGAACTAAATAGCCGTAATACTTTTTATAAACGCTCTCTAAGGAGAACCTTTTTTCTGAATAATAATCAGTATTTATAGATGGTGTATTCATGATAGGATAAGATTAAAGGATGTGGTTATAAATTGGCTAATATAGAGCGTTTTTCCTGTAGCCTTTTAAAGCGGGTTAAAGCTTCAAGATAGTAGTAGTCGGCATATATAATAGATGCATCCACTTCTCCACCGTTCGGCATGTGGCCAACAGAGTGCAGCAGGAAAGCATCTTTCTTATTTCCGGCTTTGTAGGCTGGCGACGACAAGGCTTCAAGTATCTCTTTTGCTTTTTCATAATAATAATGTGAAGAATCACGATCGCTGACATAAGTTGAGAGTTCCAATAATGCCGAGGCTGTGATGGCAGCGGCTGAAGCATCTTTAGGTTCGGCCGGAGAGATTTCGGGAGCATCAAAGTCCCAATAGGGTATCAAGCTTTCAGGCAGTCGGGACAAATACACATCCGTTATTTTTTTTGCAAAATCCAAGAAACGCGCCTCTTTTGTTTCACGGTATGCCATCGTATAGCCATAGATGGCCCATGCTTGTCCGCGTGCCCACATGGAGTCGTCGCTTAGTCCTTGATGTGTTACTCCTTTTATGAAGTTTCCGGTGAGCGTATCATAAACGGCGACATGATAACAAGAGTAGTCCTTGCGGAAATGGTACTTCATTGTTGTGTCGGCATGTGAGCATGCAATGTCATAAAGATGGTGATCTCCGCCGTTGCGTGCTGCCCAGAAAAGAAGTTCCAGGTTCATCATATTGTCTATAATCGTATTATGAGGCCAATTCTCCTTTTTTACCATATTCGGCCATGAAAGAAGTGTGCCGACTTTAGGATTGAACAGAACAGCAAGGGAGTCGGCAGCACGCAGCAGTCCTTCCTTATATTCCATATTACCCGTCAGGCGATAGCCATTTCCTAAACTGCACATTGTGATGAATCCCACATCATGGCTTCTGGCTTTCTTATGTGTGGTAGGAAGAATCATTTGGGTATAATTCTCAGCTGCAGTTTTCCAGATACCGTCTTTGGTATTCTCGTATAGATACCACAGAATTCCGGGCCAGAACCCCGAAGTCCACGAGCCGGGATTGGTATAATGCCAGTTAATACTATCCGCATCTATTGAGTTGGGGATTTCTTTTTTAGTATCAGAAGGAATAACTGCCAGTGTACGCAGTGCCTGGGATTTGCAATAATCAATATTGGTATCTACTGAAAATCCTTCCGTTGGCTGTTTACATGCACTCCCTATTAAGCATAAGGAGGCAATTAAAAGAATGGTTTTGCTTTTCATGGTATAGCACTTTTTAATGAACAAATTGATTTCGACAATGGCAAAATTAGTAAGTTGAAGTTATTTTATGGCATTTCAAACGCTGAGATGAATGCCAACCTAAAGGGTGAAATGAAATTTGAATTAAAGTGCTGTTTTATAGATTATTATATGTGTGAGAAAAGAAGAGTACCAAAAAAATATGGTACTCTTTCGGAGGGTTATTTATCTAAAATGATCTCATGTTCCTTGATATATTCAGCCGGAGATTTGTCTTTAAGCTTTTTGAAAGAACGGAAAAATGATGTTCGTGAACTGAAGCCGCATTGTTCCGATAGAAAAGTTAAAGTGTACTTGGAAGCCGATTTGTCTTGTACGCGCAGAATGAATTCCTCTACACGATATTGGTTAATATAATCAGTAAAGTTAATCTTTAAATGTATATTTAGTACCTGAGACAAATCTCCTGCACTACATCCGATGGCATTCGCTACATCTTGCAGTTTCAAATCCGGATTCAGGTACATCTTATCCTTTTCCATGCATTCTGTCAATTTACGCTTTATGCGGAGTACGGCGTTTTCTTCTATTTTGGATTTCTGATACTTTTCTTTCTGTACTTCTTCCGGCTGTATCGCTTTCTCCTGCATACCTTTTTTCATCTTTTTGTATTTACCCAGCAGGATATAATAGCTATAAATAGAAAATGCACATGCAAAAATGCAAAGTATAATCATCCATAACGTGAATGAGAGTCCCCTTACAACTTCTATTTTCACTGACTTAACGGCATTGGGGTTGGATGCTGCTCTTACCTTAAAGATATAATCACCGGCGGGAAGGTTGGTATAAGAAACCTGGTTACTTGTCAATAGAGGTATCCACTCTTCATTGTATCCTTCCAGGCAATACTCATAAATATCTGTATTGGCAACAGCATAGTTCAGGGCTGAGAACGTAAATGCAATGTTGTTTTCATCGACAGGCAGGGAAATCTTTTCCATAAATGAAGGAGAGAGTGGCATTAAATCTTCTCCTGTCTGCAGTTTTCTGCCTGCAACGGTCACGGACGTGATGACCGGAGGTAATGAAACTGCTGACTCTTGATATTTAGACCGGGGAGTGTATTTTACCAATCCTTTCTCATTGCCCCACCAAATGGAGTTGTCTTCTGTAATCTGTACGGGACTGTTGAATATATATCCGGGAATACCGTCATAGAGTGAGAACGTTTTATGATAATCATCCTCGATATAGAGTAGTCCCCGCTGGGTGCTGAACCATAATCCTTCTTCATGCGGGTCTTCAATGATGCTCATGACGGAGTTGTTGGGCAGAAAATCATCTGCCGTGAAATGCTCAAATTTAGTAAAGTGCTCGTCTACTTTTACAACCCCTTCCTTGTCATCGCAAAACCACAAGTTCTTTTGTTTGTCTTCGTAAATATAGCGTATGCTTTTCGTAAACGGTTCTATATTATTGGGGAATATATTCGTTTTAAAGGTACCGGTCGACATATCGTATAAGAATACAGCCCCATTTGCTCCCAACCAAATGCGATCCTTAGAGTCGGCCTTCAACGTAAAGATGGAATTAATAGAGAGGGAGGAATTCTTATCATTATAGTTTATATACTTTCCGGTGGAACTGTCATATACGTACACTCCATTGGAACTTCCTATCCAGTATTTGCCGTCCTTGTCTCTTTCACACCCTACAAATGAATTCTGTTTAAAGCAGTCATCCGGCTTGAAAAAGGAAAGCTCCCCTGTTTCTGCATGAAGAAGATACATGCCACCCCCGTATGTACCTATCAGATAATTCTCTTCTAAGGGCTTGACTGATAAAATAATATCAGACCGTAATATGGATGATTTGCTGATGTAGTGCCTCACTATATTCTCTTTTTCGGAGATATAGTAAAGTCCGTCCCTGGTGCCGATAACCTTTCTTCCTTGTTTGCCGATCCAGAAAGCACGTACATTCAGGTTACGGGAGTCGAACTTAGAATCAAAAGAATATACGGAAAACACATCCCCGTGTGTTGGTGTGTAGCTCAAACCGCTCATATAAGTACCGACATAAATAATATCTTTATCCTTTAATAGGGAGTAAACGGCGTTTGAACAAATTGCGTTTTCTTGTATGGAGTGTTCGATAGATGAGATTTCCTGTCCGGTAGATGCCTTTATGATTTTGATGCCGCTTCCATTGGTTCCTACATATAAAGTATCGCCACTTGTCGGCATCAAGGTTTTAATGCACCCATTCCCGATGGGAGGGTAGGCAGAGAAAGCAGACTGCTCAATATCGAATTTCAACATCCCCTGATTGGGGGTACCTAAATAAATAGTCTTTTCTATTAAGGCCAGGCAGGTATAATAATCTATCCCTTTTCTGATGTTATTCTTGAATACTTGAGATTCTCCGGACGCTATATTATAATGAATCAATCCACCGTTGGAGGCAATCCAGACGTAATCTTCTTCTCCGTTTATAATGGCCATCAGGCTATTGGTAGCAGACAGTGCATTCGGATCGAGAAGGATTTTTCTGAAACGGTTGTTTTCCTCACGAAATAACCCTTGCGAAGTACCGACTAATAATCTCCCTTTTTTATCCACGAACACAGCCTTTACCAACATAGCCTTATTATCCAAAGCAATCGGTTCGGCAATTTCTAATTTCCGGTTGAATTTTACCAGACCTTGGTCTGTACCAATCCACAAGTTGATGGAATCGGTTTCTGCTATGGAGAATATCGTCCGTCCGGAAAACTGGGGGAAGTTGGTTACATTGACACCGTCAAAACGGTCAAGTCCGGTCTGTGTACCCAACCAGACAAAGCCTCGCGTATCTTTATATATAGCATTTATTGTATTATGGGATATTCCTTCTGATACGGTTACCGTACGAAAAGTGAGAGGAGTCCGGACAGAATAGAGAGACAGTGGTAATGCCGACATCATTGCTATCAGCAAGTAACGAATAGCATACCGGGTTGTTCCTTCTATATAGTAATATGTGCCCTTCATGAGTATCTAAAAATCAAATATTGCGTTCTACTTTGGCTAAGAAGTCCGACAAACTTAGTGATTTATTTAATAAAATGCATAGTTTTATGCGCTAAAACTTTATTTAATTCTATGAATGTATAATTGCATGGTGCCGTTTTTATAATTATGCTTAAAAACTGCATGTTGCTTTGAGTAAACCGACATGTAAATACGCTATACATATCAGTGTTAACGGCTATATGTATAAACCTTATTATTCGAAGAATATGATGAAAAAGATTATTTCCTTATTTTTTCTTTTCCTGTTTTATATGATAGATATAAACAGTCAGGAGTTTGTTCACCCGGGGTTACTGCATTCGGAATCTTCACTGGACAGGATTCGTGAGTTTGTCCGAAAGGAATCTCAACCAGCCTACGGCTCATTCAATATCATGCGGGGACTTCCTGAAGGAAAGGCCGATTACTGTGTGAAAGGGCCTTTTGAGACCATTAGCCGTGCCGGTAGATTTGGCTATACGAAAGATCCTTGTGAGCGCGATTTTAATGCTGCTTACTATAATGCCATTCTTTGGGTTATCACCGGGAAGCAGGCACATGCAGACAAAGCGATGGAAATAATCAGAGCGTATGCCGGCACACTGAAAAAAATAGAAGGACCGGATGACCCGCTATGTGCCGGCCTTCAAGGGGCTATGTTGGTAAATGCGGCCGAAGTTATGAGATATACCTATACTGCGGATAAATATGCAGCCGGATGGAATGCGGAAGATACACAAAAAGCAGAATCAATGTTCCGAAACGTATTCCAGCCTGTACTTACCACCTTCTATAAAACCAAACCGTATACCAATGGAAACTGGGGGATTGCTGTGACTAAAGCCCAAATGGCATTCGGCATATTCATGAACGACCGGAAATTATATGAAGATGCTGTTGAGTTCTTTATGAAAGGACATGATAATGGCACTCTTCCCAACTATGTTGCAGAATCCGGGCAGATTCAGGAAAGCGGGCGAGACCAGCAGCATGCCATGTTGGGACTGGGATGTCTGTCTGAAATAGCAGAAATGGCCTGGACGCAGGGACAGGATCTGTATAGTGCTTTGGATAACCGTCTGATGAAGGGGTATGAGTATCTGGCCAAGTCGAATTTGGGTTACGAGGTTCCTTTCTTTACCTGGAAGGATATTACCGGAAAATATTCCAACTGGACTACTTTAGGAGAGGAGGGCATGGGACGCTTTCGTGCTTTATTCGAGATTGCCTATAATCATTATGTAGAACGCAAGGGCTTGGAAATGCCGTACACGAAGATAGTGTTGGGTATGATACGCCCGGAAGGTCCCGGATTTACTTGCGATAATCCTGGCTTTGGCAGTCTGTTGTTTTATCTGGGGAAAGACCTGAATGCAGGGCAGAAACCCGGGCGGATTGATGAAGACCTTTCCCGCCATGAAGGTTGGACTTTTGCCGGTTGTTCGTACAAGTCTGTAGATAATGTGATGTCATTTGTCTCATCAGGCGTAAGCATGCAAAAGAAAAGAATCTCCTATCAGGCGGGCAGTTACCCGTATATTGCTGTAAAAGCTCCTCGAATTCCGGCTTCAATCAATAAAGACTGGCTGCAATTAAGTTACAGCGTTGCCAGTGCTCCTGAATTCTGGAAGCTGGATGCCGATAAGGCTCAAAAGGTAGGTGAAGATATTTATGTTTTTAAGGTTACCGATGCTTTGTCCAATAATGGGACGCGTTTTACGGAGAGACCGACAAATATCACATTAATCTTGAATTTCGGCAATGCGGGGAATGAACCGGTGGTCGTGGAATGGGTTCGCTCGTTTGAGAAGATTGAAGATATTGCATTTTAATTTCAGAAGAATACAAGTCTCTTTGAGTGTTTTGTTCTTTTCCTTCGTATTTATATAAGAGTCGTTGAAGATCTCTACAGGGCATTTTGAATGATTTCAGAAATCATTGCTCCAATGTTCTCTGAAATCATTGCTGCAATGATTTCTGAATTCATTGCTGCAATGATATATAGACTATTTATTACGAAATACAAATAAGAATAGACATGAAGAAAGTTGTATTCCTTTTAGGAACACTCATTTCCACCGTTTCTTTGATTGCAGGAAACACCAAGGAACTGAATTTGGCATCGCCCGATGGCGCGCACAAGGTGGTGTTCGGACAGAAACAAGTTGCACCGCAGGTGAACGAAGTGTATTACAGCGTCAGCTATAAAGGGCAACCGGTGATTGAAGAGTCCTGTGCCGGGCTCGACCTTGACAACCGGGTTTGGGAATTGGCACTTGCCCGCCACATCGAACAGACGGAATGCTGGATGGATAATATGGAAGCAGACTCAGTGGTTTGTCATGCTTCGGTAGATAGCATCCGGCATTTGTTTTATGGAGAACGCAATGCGGTGCGCGATGCTTATAATAGTGCGACGATGTATCTTTCGAAAAAAGACGGTTCCAACTATCGGCTGAATATCGAAGTACGTGCATACAATGAAGGCATTGCTTTCCGTTACTTCTTCCCCGAACATCCGCAAGCCATATTCCATAAAGTTGTGGCCGATTTGACTGAATATTCGTTCCCCGCAGGTACCATGGCGTGGACTGAACAATGGGCGCAGGCTCCCTTCGAGCGTCTTTCCATCAACGACATCAAGCATCCGGTGGAACGTGCCTTGACCGTAGAACTGCCCGACGGACATTGGGCAACCCTGGCCGATGCCGATGTGGATGACTGGTGCCTGACCAAATTTCAAGCTTCGGAAAAGAAGCCGAATACTTTGACCTCCGTCATGTACAGTCCTGTGGATATGGTGACTTATTATGCTACTCCCTGGAAGATTGTGATGGCTGCCGATAAGCCGGGTGAACTGTTGGAGCACAATGATATTATCGGAAACCTGAATCTTCCGTGCCAGATAACCGATGTTGCCGATTGGGTGAAGCCCGGCAAGATTATGCGCGAAACTACCATTACCACCGAAGGCGCTATTGCTACGATTGACTTCTGTGCAGCGCACAACATTCCTTATATGCTTTTCGACTGGCAGTGGTATATGCCTTGCACTTCGCACGATGGCGATGCTACTAAAGTTGTGGCCAAACTGGACATGCCGCGTGTAGTGGCCTATGGTAAGGAAAAAGGAGTTGGCGTTTGGCTGTATGTCAACCAGCATGCGTTGATGAAGCAGGCGCGTGAGCTTTTCCCGATATTACACCAATGGGGCATTGTGGGTGTCAAGTCCGGTTTTGTGCAGTATGCCAGTCACCGATGGGCCACCTGGCTGCACGATTTGGTTCGCTTGGCGGCAGAGAATCATCTGATGATGAATATTCACGATGAGTTCCGTCCGTCCGGTTTCAGCCGTACTTATCCGAACTTATTGACGCAGGAAGGCATTCGCGGGAACGAAGAATTTCCGGATGCCACACACAATACAATTTTGCCGTTTACCCGCATGATAAACGGTGCGGCAGATTATACAATCTGCTACTATGACAAGCGGTTGAAGACAACGCATGCCCATCAACTGGCGGCTTCGCTCATCTTCTACAGTCCTCTGCAAACCATCTTTTGGTATGACAAACCTTCTCTTTATCAGGGAGAACCGGAAATAGAATGGTTCGAGAACCTGCAAACAGTGTTCGACGATACGAAAGTGCTGGATGGTACACCCGGAAAGAACATAACCATGGCACGCCGTAAGGGGCAGGAGTGGTTCCTGGGTGCAATGACTAATAATGACGGTTCTAAAGAAGAGGTCTCTCTTTCTTTCCTCGATAGTGGTAAAACCTACCTCGCATCTGTCTATACGGATGGTGGTGACAAGGTGAAGACACGTACTCAAGTGGCATGCAACTACTTGTTGGTAGATGCTTCCATGACCCTAAAGTTCGATTTGAAGCCAAGCGGCGGTGCAGCTGTACGTTTTGTACCTGTAGATAAGGCGGAAACAAAGAAATATCAGAAATATAAAGGGAAAATATTATAAAGGCTTAGGTATAATTCTCTCTTTAAACGTATAAATGATGGAGTTATTCAATCGGGTACGTTTTCTGATGAGGTGATAAGATGTTTTCGGGATAATTTATTGAGGGATTTAATATCAGGTAGTATTATGGTGAGATTGTTTTTTATACTAATCATAGTCTTTGGCTTTTGCCGGGAGATACGGGGGCAATATGTTTCGGATGTATGGGTTGCCGACCGGCAGGACGGTACTTATATCAACCCCATTCTGCATGCAGATTATTCCGATCCTGATGTCTGCGCGGTTGGAGATGACTTCTACATGACGGCTTCCAGCTTCAACTGTACGCCGGGGTTGCCGATTCTTCATTCAAGGGATCTGGTGAACTGGCGGCTGGTGAATTATGCTTTGAAGAATCTTGTACCGGAGGATTTTTATGCAAAACCCCAACATGGCAAAGGAGTGTGGGCACCTTCCATCCGTCATCACAACGGTGAGTTTTACATTTACTGGGGAGACCCTGACTTTGGTATCTTCATGGTGAAGACCGCAGACCCGCTGGGTGAATGGGAAAAGCCCATACTGGTAAAAGCCGGGAAGGGAATGATAGACCCGACACCTTTGTGGGATGATGACGGAAAGGTATATCTGGTTCATGCCTGGGCAGGGAGTCGTGCTGCTTTCAACAGCGTTGTAACCGTATGTGAGATGAATGCTGAAGGTACAAAGGTCATCGCTGACCCGGTGCTTGTCTTTGATGGCAACGATGGGGTGAACCATACTATTGAAGGACCTAAATTCTATAAACGTAATGGGTATTACTATATATTGGCTCCGGCAGGTGGCGTCGTTACCGGCTGGCAATTGGTTCTTCGTTCCAGGAACGTATACGGTCCTTATGAGGCAAAAATGGTTATGGCGCAGGGAAAGACGGATATAAACGGCCCTCACCAGGGAGGTTGGGTCGAAACTAATTCGGGTGAATGCTGGTTTGTCCATTTTCAGGACAAGGCAATGTATGGCCGTGTCATTCATCTGAATCCGATGACATGGACTAACGATTGGCCCGTGATAGGTGAAGATAAGGATGGTGACGGTTGTGGAGAACCGGTGAAGCGGTATCGGAAACCGAATGTAGGGAAAACATATCCGGTTGAAACACCGGTGGAAAGCGATGAATTTAATTCCCGCCGACTGGGTCTGCAATGGGAATGGCATGCCAATTATCAGGATACCTTTGGCTTTACGTCCGATTTAGGTTATATGCGGGTGTATGGTCATCTCCTGTCCCGAGACTTTGTGAACTTCTGGGAAGTGCCGAATCTCTTGTTACAGAAGTTTCCGGCCGAAGCATTCACAGCAACCACCAGACTGAAAGTAGTGGCAAAGGCTGATGGACAGCAATCCGGCCTTATCGTGATGGGGTGGAATTATTGCTACCTGGGCGTAGAAAAAGAAGGCGATCACTTTGTGCTGAAGCAAGTGGTGTGCAAGGATGCCGAACGGAAGAATCAGGAAACAGTGGTTCGCCTGGCCGAACTTCCGTTGAGTCGAAAACTTGAAGCCGGATTGCATCCCAATTATGAAAGAGACATCTACCTGCAGGTGAAGGTTGGAAAGAATGGCATTTGCCGTTTCTATTACAGCCCGGATGGAAAGAAATATAAAGTTGCCGGAGAACCGTTTGTTGCCCGTCAGGGTAAATGGATAGGTGCCAAGGTAGGTTTGTTCAGCACTGCTCCGTTCAGTTCGGACAGAGGATGGGTAGATGCCGACTGGTTTCGCATAGGAAAATAAAAGTATATATTTATATGAAGACAAAAACTCTATTGGCAGGCTTAGGATTGTGCTTGCTTGCTGCTTGTTCTGTTTCGAAAGAAGAGTTTGATACAGACAAGGCTCTTGATTATTGCAACAGCCAGGTACACCGTACCTTGGAGGAGTTGAAGGGCAAGGACGGTAGTATTGATTACACCATGATGCCCCGTAACATCATGGACAGTCTTACCACCTGGCATTGCCGCAAGGCTACGAAGAATGAATGGTGTAGTGGCTTCTGGCCGGGGATTCTGTGGTATGACTACGAGTACACAGGCGATGAAACGGTCAAGGAAGAGGCTGAGAAGTTCACAGCTTCCCTGAAGTTCCTTTCCGAGACGCCTGCTTTTGACCATGACTTGGGATTTCTGGTCTTTTGCAGCTACGGAAACGGGTATCGGCTGACTCGGAACCCTGGGTACAAGCAGGTAATTCTGGATACGGCAGACTCTCTGGCAACCTTGTTCAGACCTCGTGTCGGTACTATTCTTTCATGGCCCAGAAATGTTGAGATGTTTGGTGGGCACAATACGATTATGGATAATCTGATTAATCTGGAAATGCTTTTCTGGGCAGCAAAGAATGGCGGTAACCCGTATCTGGCGGATATTGCCGTTTCGCATGCCGACAAGACTATGAAGTATCTGTTCCGTCCGGACTATACTTCCTATCATGTGGCGGTCTTTGATACGCTGACGGGTGATTTCATCCGGGGCTGTACTCATCAGGGATTTTCGGACAACAGTATGTGGGCTCGTGGGCAGTCGTGGGGTATCTACGGATATACTATGATCTATCGCGAGACAAAAGATGCTCGTTATCTGGACTTTGCTCAAAAAGTGGCGGATGTGTATCTGAGGAACCTTCCTGAAGACTATGTGCCGTATTGGGACTTCAATGATCCTTCCATCCCGAATGCGCCGCGTGATGCTTCGGCGGCTGCTGTGGTAGCTTCTGCTCTATTGGAGCTTTCCACTTACCTGCCGGCTGAGAAGGCGCCGAAATATAAGGAGGCTGCCGTAAAGATGCTGAAAAGCCTGAGTTCTGACAAGTATCGAAGCGGTAAGTCGAAGCCATCGTTTCTGCTGCATTCTACCGGACACTGGCCTGCGGGCTCGGAGATAGATGCCTCCATTATTTATGCCGATTATTATTATATAGAGGCGTTGCTGAGGTTGAAGAGGCTGAATGAAAACAAGAATGTGTTAGGATAAAACGAAGCGGGTGGATTCAGAAAATCCACCCGCTTCGTTTTATCTTTCCCCTTGCCAGATACTTATAATCTTTCTGCGTATCGTCAGTATATTCAGCAAAGACACCGCTAGGAACAGTATGCCTCCTGTCAGTATGCAGGGCAGTAGGGAACCGGTTTCCAGTTGTGGGAAAAGGGTTTGTACTACTTCTGTATAATAGGTGCGTATCCATGCCACACTGCCGACGGCAAGGAGCAGAACGAGTATGTTCAGACCGACGGTGAGGACATAGTAAGGAAGAGCCACTCGCGTAGGACTGTAGCCTATCAGCAGCAGATTCTCCAGTTTCACGGTATTCTTTTGGAGCAGCAGGAAGATGCTCAGCATCAGTATGTAGAATGAAAGGATGCTGATGAACAGACCTACGCCCATCACAATTCCGGTGATGAGGCGTAGGAAATAGGTGGTTTTGCCGGCATCCAGGCTGTCGCCTTCGGTTTCGTAGTTCTTCTGCTGAAAATAGTCGGTGATGGCGGTATCGGTGGGATTCTTCACTTTTACGATGAGGCGCGAAGGCTGGGCTTCTTTGTCGGGAGCAAAGTTCCGGTTGGCCCAGTCCATGAAGGATTGGGGAACGAGGATGGTGTTCAGGCGGTTGGAGAAGCCGACGATGTTGCCTTTGTATTGCTCTACACGTCCGTTGCCACGCATCATGATATCCATTTGTATCAGGCTCATCAATCCTTCCGACAGTTTGGGCAGACTACGGCTTTGTGCAAAACCGAAGTTGTATAGGTTCAGATAGTTGCGGGGGATGATGATGGGGATGACCGGCGTTGTTTCATCGAAATGCCATTTATCCAGGTTGACGTCTACGTACTCGTCGGGGACGGCTTCGAAGAACATTTCTGTAGAGAGGTGGATGCCTGCTTCCTGCATGTCCAGTCCGGCAGAAACTTTGAACAAGGTGGGGGTGAATGCTCCTACGCTTTGGGTGAAGGGCTGCTCCGCCAGCTCTTTGATTTCGTCTTTGGAGAAGGTATTGCTTTTCCCTGCTAGGCTGCCGAGGGCACTTATCTTCTTGGTAGCAATGATATAGTCCTTCTTCATGAAGCTGTCTCCCTCTGTAAAGACGGGGAGCACGTCGCGGTAGAACTGCACGCTTAGCAGTACAATCATCATGCCGAAAAGGTTGGCAAGGAAGAAGCCGGAGAGCTGTCCGACGCTGATATGCTGACGCAGCAGTTTCCAAACAAGTCTGTTCATATTTTTGGTTTCGTTTTTATAAATGATAATTTAGCGGAGTATCTTAAATTCCTCCGCCTGAAAGGGGAGGTGCCCGTAGGGCGGAGGGGTTTCACATCC
>CABMPP010000004.1 GCA_902388495.1 uncultured Bacteroides sp.
AGGCGGAGGAGTTTGAGATACACTTGTTATCACACGCCCCTAAATTATCATTTAGACTTCTTTCCCCTCCTTCTCAAAATCCTTTCTCGACTTACTCTGCGTCACAATATATACCCCCAGGAACACCAGCGCTATAGCTATTCCCTTCTCCATGTTGAATACTCCCAAGCCTAAGATGATAGCCACTGTTGAGGCAACAATCGGTTGCATATAGTTGTACATGCTCACTACCGTGGGGCGTAGCAGCCTTTGTGCCGTCATGATGCAGATATACGCCAGGAAGCTGCCACCCACTACTACATATCCTGCTTGCAGCAGTGCTGCCGTAGAAATCCCGTTCCACTCTATGCCCGCTACATCATGATAAGAGAACGGTATGTAGCACATCGATGCATACACAAACATCCACTTGTTCAGCGTCACGGGCGAGTACTTCTGCGACAACCCTTTGAACACCGTCAGGTAGATGGAGAAACTGATTTGTGCTACCAGGCAAAGCAAATCGCCGATGAGGCTACCACCACCGCTACCCGCACTCTGGCTGCTTATGATTAGTATCAGCGCACCCATAGCTCCTACAAAGATACCCAGCACCTTCTTGTTCGTAACGGGCTCTTTCAGATAGAGCGCCGCCACAATCATGGTGACGATGGGCAGCGTCGTAGTCACAATGGAAGCATCGATGGGAGAGGTGAGGGACAGTCCGAAGATATAAACCCCTTGATTGAACACCAGTGCGAAGAGCGAAGCGAAGAATATCTTCAGCATATCCCGGTGGTCCACCTGTTCGCGCTTGCAGAACAGGGAAAGCAACCAGAAGCATGCTGCCGCTCCCACCATGCGGAAAGTGGTAACTGATAACGCAGAGAACTCGGCCAAAGCCGACTTGCCGATAGGGGCCATCAAGCCCCATAAAATGTTTGCAGTAAGGGCGAAGAGATGCCCTTGTACGTTTTTGTTCATTACAGTCTTTTTTGTTTGAAACGGCGGCAAAGGTAACTAATTTGCAAATAAACTTGCTCTTACCTTCAATTTATTCTATATTTGCAACAAAGTGGCAAGCTTTACAAACCGTCCGGATATGAAATACTATTTGATAAGAAGCATAGCAACTGCGTGGTTGATACTTCTCTGCCTGCAAAGCGGTGATGCCCGGGAAATCAATGTCGATCAAACTAAAAAGGATCTGCTGGAGACACTGCAAAATGGTGCCGTTGATAAGCGGCGGCAGATGGAACTGTATGTCGACCTCTATGACTTGTCCGACGATGAGACCGGCAAGCTTGCCTATATCAAGAAAGCCTTGGAACTTGCCGTCCGGCAAAAAGATCAGACCTACATTTTTGAAACACTTGACATCCTTTGCCGTGATTACAAAGACGATGCCGATTCCTTGCGCTACTATTGGCGGATGGGAGAAGAGCATCTGAAGGGACCCTATAAGGACTTCTATATGGCATGGCTCAAGGCTTTTCCCTCTGTTTGCAAGATGGACGAGGCCGACGAAGCTGACGAAGCAAACGAGGAGATTGCACGGTATAAGCAACATGAAGCAAATCTTTCGGACAAGTCGCAGGAAGTGCAGTGGGAGATGATTCTTTGTTCGGCAATGGAGTGCGTCAGTTACTTTGCACCGTCTGTGACCAGTGCGGAAGACCGTATCACTCATCTGCAAAATATTCATCAACTGGTTCGTGACTTGCCTTTTGAAGTCAGCTATAAGTTCGACTGGTATTACCTGACCCGCATTGAGTACCTGCTCCGTGCCGAAGGAAAGACCGATGAAACAGTAAAAGCTGTGGAGGCTCTCGAGCAGTTGGAGCAACTGTACGACAATCAGTTCGAATTACCTTTTTATAAGCGTCGCGTTTACCTCCGTAACCGCAGTCGCGAAGCACTGCGTATGGGCGTCTACAGTGAGCTGCTTTACTTCGGAGACGTTATCGGCAGAGAAAGAATGGACGAAGTCTACGCCCGAATGAAGGCATACTATCAAGACGAGGCCCCGGAAAGCACCAAAGACATGCTTCTGCCTTCTTCGTTCCGCTACTACTTTTATACCCGGCAGTACGACCTTGCCATGCAGACAGTCGATAAGTTGCTGGCGCAGACAGACACGACCGACAGGAACAGGAGGACTGAACTGTTGGCAAAGAAAATCAATCTGATCACCCAGTGGAAACAGCACTACAAAGAAGGCTTCGATGCCTTTTGGGAATATACGAGCCTGATGGAAGACAGTCATGTGGAAGAAACCAACAAGCAACTGGCAGAAATGCGCTCATTGTTCGAAGTAGACAAACTAAAGATAGAACAAGCCGAGCTCCAGACACGCTATCACCGCATAGCTCTTGTTGTACTTATTGTCTTGCTGCTGATTTTCCTGCTATGGCCTCTACCAATATCGGTTGACGAAACGGCTGAAGGCAACTAAAGAGGCATTGATCCTGTCGAACAAGAAAGTGGCCGAGGAAAGTGAGCGTGCCAAGGCAAGCGACCGTATGAAGACGGAATTCCTCCAGTCCATGTGCCACGAGATACGCACCCCGCTGAATGCCATTTGCGGTTTCAGTACCTTACTGCTGAATGAAGACCTGAGCCGGGAAGACAAAGAAGAATTTCCGGCCATCATTGAAAAGAACTCCAACCAGCTGACCGAACTGTTTGAGGATATCCTGCAAGTGTCGGATTTGAGCAGTTCATTGGAATTGTTCCCTATGGAGCGGGTAGATGTATTGCCGGTTTGCGTAGAGATTCTCGATGCATGCAGGGATAGATCAAAGAACCCTGCCATCGCTTACGTTTTTGAATCCGCATTGGATAAATGCCCCGTAACGACGAATGTTCAATATCTGCAACGTGTTGTAGAGCACCTCTTGAGCAATGCGGCGAAGTTTACCACTACCGGCATCATCCGCATAAGCCTGGCAGTTGTCGAGGGAAAAGTCCGTATTGCCGTGAGCGATACAGGCATCGGTATCCCGGCGGAGAAGGCCGAATATATCTTCGACCGTTTCACCAAGTTGGATGATTTCATGCCGGGCACCGGATTGGGGCTCTACTCCTGCCGTCTCATTATCACCCGTCTGGGTGGCTCCATTTATCTTGATACCTCTTATCACGACGGTGCATGTTTCTGCATCGATTTGCCGGGCGAAGCATGATTTTTCCATCCGGCGGGCGGGATATCTGATATTATCGCGTATATTTGCTTTTGATTTTTAAAGTGAGAAACTATGGAAGTACAAGCCAATTACATCAAACGTATCGAAATACACGGATTGTGGCATCGGTACGATATTGCCTGGGATTTGCGTCCCGACGTCAATATACTTTCCGGCATCAACGGAGTGGGGAAGACCACTATCCTGAACCGCTCGGTCAACTACCTGGAACAGACCTCCGGCCAAGTGAAGAGCGACGAGAAGAACGGCGTGCACGTCTTCTTCGACAATCCGGCGGCCACCTTCATCCCTTACGATGTAATCCGCAGCTACGACCGTCCTCTCATCATGGGCGACTTCACCGCCCGCATGGCCGACCCCGAAGTGAAGTCCGAACTGGACTGGCAGCTCTACCTCCTGCAACGCCACTATCTGGACTACCAGGTGAACATCGGCAACAAGATGATAGAATTGCTCAACGGAGACGAAGAGCAGCGCAGCCTGGCATCCTCACTGTCCATTCCCAAGCGTAAGTTTCAGGACATGATGGACGAACTCTTCAGCTATACCCGCAAAAAGATAGACCGCAAGAGCAACGAAATCGTCTTCTACCAGGACGGCGAACGGTTGCCGCCCTATAAACTCTCTTCCGGTGAGAAGCAGATGCTGGTAATCCTGCTCACCGTGCTGGTGCGCGACGGCGACCATTGCGTCCTCTTCATGGACGAGCCGGAAGCCTCCCTGCACATCGAGTGGCAACAGAAGCTCATCGGCATGATACGCGAATTGAATCCCAATCTTCAACTCATCCTCACCACCCACTCGCCCGCCGTCATCATGGAAGGCTGGCTGGATGCAGTGACGGAAGTGGAAGAGATTTCTACCAATATAAAATAGAGTGATGAGGTGATAACTATGGCAACCTCTTTAAAACATAATCTCACTTCAGCCTATCTGGATGCTGCCCGCAAGCTTTCGCCGAAGAGGGCTCGCCGGCGCATTGTGGCGTATGTGGAAAGTTATGATGACATTGCTTTCTGGCGGACGCTGCTGTCGGAGTTCGAGAACGAGGAGCGTTACTTCCAGGTGATGCTTCCTTCCTCCACCTCCCTGGCCAAAGGCAAGAAAATGGTGCTGATGAATACGCTGAACACAGCCGAGTTAGGGCGTAGCCTGATAGCTTGTGTAGACAGCGACTACGACCTCTTGCTGCAAGGTGCCACCAATGTATCCCGTAAGATAAATCGGAATCCCTATATCTTCCAGACTTATGGCTATGCCATCGAGAACTTCCACTGCTTTGCCGACAGTCTTCACGAGGTTTGTGTGCAGGCTACGCTGAACGACCGTTCCATACTGGACTTCCCAGCCTTCTTGAAACGCTACTCGCAGATAGCCTACCCGCTGTTCCTGTGGAACGTATGGTTCTACCGCCAGCGCGATACGCATACTTTCCCGATGTACGACTTCAATGCCTGCGTGCGTTTGCGGGAGGTCAATGTCCGCCATCCCTACCACAGCCTGGACGAGATGCAGCAGACGGTATCGGCCAAACTCTCCGAACTGCGGGCCCGCTTTCCGCAATATATAGACCGGGTGGAGCGCCTGGGCAAGGAGTTGGAACGGTTGGGGCTGACGCCCGATACCACTTACCTTTATATACAAGGCCATCACATCATGGATTGTGTGGTCTTGAAGGTGCTTACTCCCGTCTGTACGGTGCTGCGTCGTGAGCGGGAAGAGGAAATCAAGCGTCTGGCCGAACATAACGAGCAGTTCCGCAATGAGCTGACGGGTTATGAAAACAGTCAGGTCAATGTTTCCCTGATGCTGAAGAAAAACAGCGGTTACAAGAACCTTTATCTGTATCAGTGGTTGAGAGAGGATATTGAGGAATTCCTGGGGAGAGAGAAGTTGTAGTTAAATGATAAATTAGACTTATGGAAATATTGAAGAACATTGATGAGTTTTTGATTTCTTTGGGAGTATCTCCTTCTTGGGCAGATAGGCTCGACCAGTTCATTGCTTTTGCACTAATCCTTATCGTAACTTTTATAGCCGATGCCGTATGCCGCAACATCCTGCTGAAAGCAGTAGCCCACTTGGTGAAGCAGACGAAGGCAACCTGGGACGATATCGTCTTCGACCGCAAAGTGATGGTACACCTCAGCCGCATGGTGGCTCCCATTATTATTTATATCTTTATTCCCATTGCATTTGCGGAAACAAGCCAGACCACTGTGGGCTTCATACAGCGCATGTGTCTCATTTATCTCATCATCACTTTTCTGAGTTTCATCAACTCCTTTCTGAAAGCCATCTATACGGTGTATAGCGAGAAAGAGCAATTCCGCAACCGCCCGTTGAAGGGAATGCTGCAAACTGTGCAAGTCGTTCTTTGGTTTGTGGGCGCTATCATCGTAGTCAGCATTCTTATCAATAAGTCGCCTGTCTCTCTGTTGGCAGGCTTGGGTGCTTCCGCAGCCATCCTGATGCTGGTCTTCAAGGACAGCATCATGGGCTTTGTCTCCGGCGTACAGCTCTCCGCCAACGACATGCTGAAGGTGGGAGACTGGATTGCCATGCCCAAGTATGGCGCCGACGGTACAGTGATAGAAGTAACCCTGAACACCGTCAAGGTGCGCAACTGGGACAACACCATCACCACCATTCCCCCTTACCTGCTCGTCAGCGATTCCTTCCAGAACTGGCGCGGTATGCAGGAGAGTGGCGGGCGTCGTGTGAAGCGCAGCATCAATATCGACATGACCAGCGTTAAGTTCTGCACTCCGGAGATGCTGGCTAAATATCGCAAGATACTCCTGCTGAAGGACTACGTTGAAAAGACGGAGCAAGTGATAAAAGACTATAATGAGGAACACGACATCGACAACTCCATCCTCGTCAACGGTCGCCGCCAGACCAACCTGGGCGTATTCCGCGCATATCTTACCGCCTACTTGAAGAGCCGCCCCGACATCAACCAGGGGCTGACCTGCATGGTGCGCCAATTGCAACCTACCGATCACGGCATCCCGATGGAACTTTACTTCTTCTCTGCCATCAAGGAGTGGGTGCCATACGAAGGTGTGCAGGCCGATGTTTTCGACCATGTGCTGGCCATTATTCCGGAGTTCGACTTGCAGGTGTTCCAGTCACCGTCGGGCAGGGATTTCCAGCGGGCGCTGTCTTGAAACGGTTTCCGGCGTTCACCCCATTCCTTTTCTTGCCCATTAAAGTCCTATACTTATTGCATTTCTCCCCAGGACTTAGTACCTTTGAGTCGTATACTGTGAGGGCAGAACATCCCCGCCTTTTCCCAGAAAACACCCGGATGTTTTGGGGTAAAACATCCCCATCTTTTACCTGAAAAGATCCCCATCTTTTGGGGTAAAACATCCGGGTCTTTTAGCCTCTCGATCGTAATGTGTGAGGGGTAAAGGTATGGACTGTTGGGGGCTAGGTCCTTATGTTTGCCGTGCAGAACAATAAAATGAAAGAACAACTATGGCAATGAATTATGTGGTCCGCAAGAAGGTGGACAAGAGTGGAGACAAGGAAGTGGTGCGCTACTATGCCGCATCCAAAGTGGTTCAACCCGAACCGGTGAGCAACGAAGAGATAGCCAGACGTCTGGCCGAAGTAAGTTCCTTGCAGGCGGGCGATGCTTACTCTGTGCTGGTACAGCTACCGGACGTGATAGCCGATTTCCTGGCAAGCGGCCGCACCGTGAATATCAAAGGTTTGGGTAACTTCTTTCCTGCCATGACCAGCGAACCGGTGGAGCGGATAGAAGATTGCACCGCAGACAAGGTGCGCATCACACGCATCTGCTTCCGGGCATCCAAGGAGTTCATGGCGCGCATCTACCGCTATCTGGATTTATTCAGCATGCAGGTGCACGACTTGAAGAAGGAACTGAAGAAACAAAAGAAGGCTTAACCGACTTCTTCCATCCTCTTCAATTCGTGTCCGCGAAATTGCATCACGATGCAGTGCAGGGTGGTGTGCTGTATCAGCTGTTTTACGCGCGGGCCTTCGGCATATCCTTTGATTTGCGTCACTGCTTCCTGCCATTGTGCTTCGGCTTTTGCCTCCGTATCTTTGGTAGAAAGGTATTTCAGTTCTATGATGTAGCTGTGTGCCACTTCGTAGTGTTGCAGGTCGGGCATCAGGAAGAGGTCGCAGAAACCATGATTCAGTTCCACTTCCGGTGCCAGCAGGTAGTAGGCGTTTATGCTGAGGTAGGCGGTGAAGAAGCCTTGGATGTTGCGTTCGCCCTCGATGGCACTACGCACGGAGGAGTTCTCTTTATAGGCGTGGGCGATGGCTTCCAGGGATTCGCGCCAATGGCCGTCGTAGGCCATGTCGTAGAACATCAGACCTAAATTATTGAGGCTGATGTAGCGGTTGGTTTGGTATTCTTCCAACATGTATTCATAATACTGCTTGCGCACGTTGTTGTTGGGAATGCTCAATACCAGATAACTTCCGCGGCGTGCGGTGATGGTCAGCATGCCATAGTAGAAGAGCAGGCTGGGGAATATCTCGGGATTGGCAATCTCGGCGGCGGGGAAGGTGTTGAATAAGGTTGTAACGATCTCCCCTTCTTCGGCGATTTTGCGCAACACGCCCTTGCGGTCACCATCCAGTTTGTCCAGTTGGATGAGCTTCTTCATCTTGTTGTAGTCCGTGCGGGTGTTGGGGTCGATCATTTCTTTGGGAGGCCTGCCCAAGTTTATGTAGTTGCGCAGGTAATAGAGCACCATGTCACAGTTGAACATCTTAGGATCGCAATCCAGACTCTCTTCTGCGAAGCAGTAGTTGTCATACCATGGTTTCATTTCCCGAATCATCGCCTCGATGTCTGCATCAGCCGGTAACTGCTCTGCATCTTTGTAATATTGGAACATCTCACGTACATCCGTCTCACTGAATCCCAGCATCATGTTGAATTGAGGCTCGGTACTGATGTTCCAGCCGATGTTGAATCCGCTGGTCAAGTCGTCCAATGTGACGGGGCTGACGCCGGTCATGAAGATATGCTCGAACATGCCTTTGAACTTTTTGAACACTTCGCGGTAGAAACCGCTGGCATGGGTCAGGGCATGGTAGACTTCTTCTCCCTGTTCGTTGAGGAAGATGTTGGTGAAGTTGTCGTATTCGTCGATGATGAGGTAGAGCCTTGCATGGTAATTCAGCGCCTGCATGTTCAGGAAGTTCAGTTTGTTGTTGGAGCCGGTCTGCTGCTTCATGTCGGCGGCAAAGCCGGGATAGTAGTAGGGTTCGTAGATGAAGGCGAAGTTGTTCATCACCAGGCAGCAGTAATCATCGAAGTTCTTGGAAAGGTCGTTGTCCATGCCGCCGATGCGGGAGAAATCCATATATACGATCTGGAACTTCCCTTGCAAGGGTGTGGGGCAGCTTCCTATCCATAAGTTGCCGAAGCGGCTCTCGAACTCCTCTTTCTGAGCGATGTCGTAGTAGGGGCGGAGCATGCTCAGGAAGATGCTCTTGCCGAAGCGGCGCGGACGGATAAAGAACAGATTGTTGGGTTGCTGCTCCAGCAGGGGGAGGTACATGGTTTTGTCTACGTAATACTGGTTCTGCTCCACTACCTCTACAAAGTTGGAGACACCGTAGGGGATTTCTTTTACATTTTCCATCATCGCTTTTCTTTTTATTTACCTTCTGTAGAAGAGAGGATGTGACAAAAGTAACTCTTTCCTGTTGAAAGAACAAAAGAACAGAGGGGAAAGTTGCAGGAAGGTGTGGAAGGAAAGTGAGGGCTGTTTGCTTACGGAAATAGAAAAGCAGCCTGCATCATGACCGAAGTCGTGCAGGCTGCTCTTGCTTTAATAGAAGCTTCAGGTAATTAATATACTGTATTCTGCGGATCGAAGTTCGTCCAGCCTTCCAGCCAGTTGTCGCTGGCATCCTTGAAGGCACCGATGTAACCGCCGTTGCCGTCGGAGATAATTGCGCTCGGGCAGTAGTTCTGACCGGTCTTCATCGGGTCGGTCAGGCCGAGGGCTGCTTCTTCCATTATTTGGTTGTTGATGGAGTTGCTGTAGGTAGTACCGAACGTGCCGTCGTTTACAAAGAACTCGTGAGAGAAGGATACGCGGCTGGCATCTGCGATGGTCTTGCCATCGGTAGACAGATGGTCTTCATAGATTTTGTTACCGTCAGAGCCAACTACACCCATACCTGCAAAGACGATGTTCTTCAGCGTAAACAGACCATCTTTGGCATACTTGGGAGTACTACCCTTCTCACCGTCTACAATCAGGCCGATAGGATAACCTACTGCCAAAACATTCTCTACATTCAGCTTGCTGCTGCGGCGTATCTGCATGGCCGATTGGAATTTACCCAGTGTTGGGTTAGACTTGTCAAGGTCGGTCGGAGCAAGACCGCCACCGTTGATGTAATCTGCTGTATTTTGGAAATCTGCATTCTTAGCCGTTGCCGGTCCAATGAAGGTCACGTGCTTGAAGGTAGCAGTAGTAAACGGTTCTGTTTCCGCACCGCTTGCATTATTGTCACTTTCGAAACCGTTGCTCTGTGATGTATCTGCGATACGTGGGTCGCGGATAGACAGACAGTATTCTACGTTGCCGCTGAAGCCGTTGTCTGTATCAAATTCGTCATCCCAACCTTTGTAAGCTACCAGGTATTTGTAGTTTGCAGATCCGCCAAACCATTCGTAAGAATCGTCGCAAGAATAAGATACCTGCAAGTGGTCGATTGTAGTGCCACTACCTACGGAACCGAAGGTGATACCATTGATCTCCTGGTCTTTCTCGAACGGATAGCCGGCAAACTCTACGCGTATGTATTGGTATATACCCGAATTGTCTGCATCGTCATTACCGCCGTGAGTAGTTCTCGGGCCACCTTCGATGGCTTTGTTTCCTTCGTTATTCTTTGCTTTACCGCAGATAATCAATCCACCCCAGTCACCTGGCTTGCGTTTGCCCGGTTCTTGTTCGGAAGTCATCACTACCGGTTCGTTCTTGGTTCCTATGATTTCGGCATATCCACCCGGTTCGATGATGAGGGCTGCTTTGGTGTCGCGGTCACCTTTGATGATGGTCCCTGCCGGAATGCGCAATTTGGCACCTGCGCTTACATATACCCAGCCTTTCAGCAGGTAAGTGCCTTTGGTCAGTGTCACGTCACCGGTGAATTCAAAATTCTGGTCACCGTTACCCAACTCGGTTCCTTTATTGAACAAGATGCCGGTACTGGAGGCTGTTGTTCCTTTGTAGGTTACTTCAGGATCTTTGAGATCATCTCCTCCGTCTCCGCCGCCGTTGTTGTTATCGTCGTCGCTGGAACATGCGGTCATCAGACCTCCCATTGCAATGGCTGCACACATCATGAGTGTCCAACCAAACTTTCTAATTTCAATTTTCATACTTCTTAGTTTTTGGAACTTGTTTTCTTAAACTGTTAGTCTCGATATATATTAAAAGCTATAACCTATTGTCAAGTTGTAGTTGCGTCCCGGTTTGTAGCTGCGGGTCACTTCCTCGATGGTGCGTGCCTGCCCGTTCACCTTCACATCTTCAAATTGCTTGAAGTAGTAGCGCTCGGCAAGCAGGTCGCGTATGGCAGCCTTGATTTCCAACTTTCCCCACTTCTTGCTTAGTGAGAGGTCGATGGAGTTGCGCGGCATTTCGTACGAGTTGGGGATGTTTCGTGCATCGCCCTCGGAGGAGCTTCCGTAGCGGTTGCCCACGCCGATGATGCGCTTGCCGATGCGGTTGTAGAGCACGGCGGCATTCCAGCCACTCTCCGTATTGTTGTAGAAAAGGCCGAGGTTGATGAGGTAGGGGGACTGTCCCTGCATGGGACGGTCGATGTTGTTGGTACCTTCATTGAACTGTACCTTGCTCTTGATCCAGGCGCCGTTGAAGCTGAGGCTGAAGTTTCTCATGCCGATGAAGTCGAGGTTCTTGCGGATATCCACTTCTACGCCATAGTTATTAGCGCCTTTGGCATTGAGATAAGAGTAAAGGGGATTGGTGCCGCCCGTCATGGTGTAGGTCCATTCGATGGGGTTTTCGAAATGCTTGTAGAACAGGGCCACTGATATTTGTTCGCCGTTGCTGGGATACCATTCATAGCGTAAATCAACGTTCTGTATGTAGGCTGCTTTCAAGTCTGCATTGCCCAGCACGCCACTGCCCAGGTCGAAGTCATAATAGACCGAAGTGGAGAGTTCGCGGAACTCGGGACGGTTTACCGACTTGCCGTAGGCCAGGCGGAGTTGGTGCTTCTCGTTCAGCTTGTAGGTGGCATTTACGGAGGGAAACAGATCCTTGTAATCGTAGAAGGTACTGCGTTTACTCTCTTCGCCTTGCTTGGTGTTCATTATCAGTTCCTGACGGTCGTACTCGTAGCGGACACCGGCATAGATGCTGAAAGCACTGATGGGAACATTGATGCCGACGTAGCCGGAGAGTTGCGTATTCTTACCTTCGTAGTTATTCATGTAGTTGATGTCCTCTTTCATATATATCTTGTCGACACCGTAGTTAGAGTCAATTAGGATATTGTGGACCACATCCTCATCGTACTCAAAGTCTTTGGGCAGTGTGTTGGTAGGGTTCCAGAAATACCTGAGGACACGTGTATTGTAGGTACGTGTGCGGTATTCGCCGTAGAAACCGGCCTTGAGGCTGGGGGCTATCTCGCCCAACTGGAAGTCGTGGCGATAGTTGGCGTTGGCCGAAGCGATGTGTTCGTCCAACTTGATGAACTCGCGGCTGACGTCGCTGAGAGCCATTGCGCCGTTCCGGTCATCGCGTTCGATGAGGCGGCGGTCGGGCAGATTACGGTTGGCATACGCATAGCCCACGCTCCAATCGAAACTGTCGTTGTTGGCAAAGGTATGCTTACCGGTGAACTGTGTATTGTAAGTGGTCCGGGTGGAGTAGTAATATTCCATGGTGTTAATCTCATCCGGCTGTGCGTTGAAGCCGACACGTTCCGAGTAGCGGTCTTTGGCTATCTGGTTGAAGATGTTTTTCCACTCGTAGCGGTGGTTGGTGCTCCGGGGTTGGAAGGTGAAGTTGAGCAGGGCACCCAGACGGACATCATTGCTATACTGATTATCTGTGGCCTTACGCATGAAGACTTGCTTGTCGTTGGTGGTGTCGTATGGGCCGTAGAGCGAGTTCTCCATGTCGAGATAAGTTTTGTAGGTATTGCTGTAGTTCACGGCAGCCAGCATGCCGAGGATGCGTCCGCTTTCCATTTCCCAGCGCCGATTGTAGCTGAGGTTCAACTTCAAGTCTCCAATGGGTTTCTTGTTTTTCACTGTCCAGTCGTTGTTCAGTCCGTTGTTCAGGATGTCCATGGGAGGGTTTTTGGCACTTTCTTGGTTTGGATAGGGATTTAACTTTCCCTTCATCCCGGCGTTCAGGTTACGGAATCCGTCACCGAAGCCCAGCCAATCCATGCTACTGCCCCGACTGTGAAGGAAGTCCTTGAAGTGCGTCTGGTCATTGATGCTGGTTCCTACGGAGATGTTGAAGCTATTGCTGCCGGGCATATCCTTGGTGTTTATCAGGATAAATCCTCCGGTGAAGTCGGCCGGATATTCCGGTGCGGGACTCTTGATGATGACCATGTTGTCGAGTTGCGAGGAGGGGATGATGTCGAACGAGAAGGCGCGTGAGTCGGCTTCGGAACTGGGCACGGCGCTACCGTTCATCCATACGTTGTTATATCGCTGAGATAATCCGCGCACCATCACGAACTTCTCGTCGATAATGGAGACGCCCGGCACACGCTTGATGACTTCGGATGCATCCTTATCCTGCGTTTTGGCTATCTGCTGGGCGGATACACCGCTCTGCACCACGAGGCTGCGGCGTTGTTCCTGCATCAGGGCTATTTCATTGTTCTTCTTGGCAACGGCGGTGACGGAGACCTCTCCCAGCGACTGTGCGTCGCTTTCCATTTCGAAGTTCAGCGTGATGCCTGCTTGGGTTACTTTCACGCCCGGCATTGTTATATCTTTATATCCTATATATTTCACGGCCAGCGTATAGGTGCCGTTATTGAGGTCCAGCGAATAATTTCCGTCCATGTCTGCCACGGCGCCTTGGGTTGTACCGACGATTTGTACAGTAGCTCCCGTCAGTGGCTCTCGGGTTTGCTTGTCTGTAATGGTTCCTTTGATGTTTCCGGCAAAGGCAGCCATCGTAGAGAGGGTAAGTAATAAAATAAGGAATAGAATCTTTCCTAAATCTAATTTCATGCTCATCTTTTATATACGTTTCTTAATTCGCTGCAAAGATGAGGCAATCATGTTACGGAGGCAATACGTCTGGCATACGTTTCTTTTTCATAAGCGTTACGAATTTGTTACTTGATTTAACAAGTGTATTGCGGCGACTTTGCAATGATATCATAAAAAAGAAATACTAAGAATTGCTTATTGGAGTTTTATGGCTACATTTGTATCTAAATTCAATTGTAAAGACATGGCAACTTCTACTTACGATGATAGTGAGCGCTTTCGCCGGCTCTCCACTTTAGGGAGAATAGGATGGTGGGAAGCTGATTTTTCCTCAAAACAATATCTCTGTTCCGAATATGTGCGTGATTTGTTCGGAATAGAAGGAGATACATTGACTTTTGAGGACTTCTATCAGATGATACGTGAGGACTACCGGGTTCGCATCGCCCGTGAATTTGCATTTGCACAGAATCTGGAGGTTTACGAACAGACTTTTCCTATTAATTCTGCCGAGGGCGTTGTGTGGGTACATTCGCGTGTAGGATATAAAGAACGCTTGCCGGATGGAACACCAATAAAAACTTTCGGCGTGTTGCAGCGTGTGGAAGTACCTGAAGATGAACGGGAAAAGACAGCAGCACAGCGTGTCAATGATTTGTTGTATCGTCAAAACTCCATTTCCCGTTCTTTATTCCGTTTCTTGAAGGATGAAGAGATGGGATCGGGCATTTATGAGATATTGAGAGATATTCTCGATTTCTTTCACGGTGGCCGCGTATATATATTCGAGTACGATGAGTCCTATCAGTATCAGGATTGCACTTATGAGGTGGTAGCTGCAGGTGTTCCTCCGGAGATTAATGATTTACAGAAACTATCTACTGAGTCTATCCCATGGTGGACGTCGCAGATTCTGGCACAAAAACCTATTCTGCTGGAATCGCTGAGCCAGTTGCCCAAAGATGCATTTGGCGAATATGAAGTGTTGTCCAGGCAGAACATCAAGTCTCTTATGGTTGTCCCGCTGGTTACAGACGATCAGGTGTGGGGATATATGGGGGTGGATTTGGTGGACCGCCATGTATTGTGGTCCAATGAAGACTATCAATGGTTGAACTCTCTGTCCAATATAATCAGCATCTGCATTGAACTGCGCAAGGCAAAAGATGAGGCGATTCGCGAACGGAGTTTCCTCGGCAATCTATTCCGTTATATGCCTTTGGGATATGTACGTATGTCCATTGTGCGCGATAAGGAGGATAAGCCTTGTGATTATCGTATAACGGATGCTAACCAGATACTCTCTGATTTCTTAGGAACAGAGGTGTCGGAATATGTGGGGAGAGTGGCTTCTACCATCTATAGTGATGCAACGTCCAGACTGGAGCTATTGATTGAAATCTTGGAGAGTGGGGTGCATAAAGAACTTGATCTCTCCTTTGAACGTACCGGTAGAGTATGCCATGTCGTGATGTACTCGCCCGAAAAGAATGAGGTGGTTGCTTTGTTCCTGGACACTACGGAGACTATACAGGCACATCAGGCGCTGGACCGTAGCGAGAAGTTATTCCGCAATATCTTCACCAATATACCTGCCGGGGTGGAGATTTACGACAAAGACGGCTATATGGTAGATATCAACAACGAGGATATGGAGATTTTCGGTGTTCGGGATAAATCGGATGTGATCGGAGTCAATCTGTTTATGAATCCCAATCTCCCTCTCCAGTTGGTAGAGCGGATACGGACGGAAGATAGTATTGATTTTCGCTTGGACTATGCGTTTGAACGTACCTCCGGCTATTATCCTGCTGCCAGAAGTGGTATAATCAACCTCTATACCAAAGTTAGTAAGATTTATGACAGTAAGGGGAACTTTACCGGTTATGCCCTGATTAATATAGATAATACGGAGCGGATCGATGCATTGAGCCGTATCTGCGACTTCGAGAACTTCTTCTTGCTCATCTCCGATTACGCCAAAGTGGGCTATGCCAAGCTGAATCTGCTGGATCGGAAAGGCTATGCCATCAAGCAATGGTATAAGAATATGGGCGAGGATGAGAACACGCCATTGGCCGACGTTGTGGGCGTTTATGGGAAAATGCATCCCGATGACAGGAAGCGCATGCTGGACTTCTTCCGGAAGGCGCATGCCGGTGAAGCTAAGCACTTCAAGGGAGAAATGCGTGTCAAGCGTCCGGGCGAGAAGCATGCCTGGAACTGGATACGTACGAATGTCGTCGTCAATCTGTATGACCCGGAGAACGGGCAGATAGAGTTGATCGGTGTCAACTATGACATTACGGAGTTGAAAGAAACGGAAACTATGTTGATTGAGGCCAAGGAGAAGGCAGAAATGGCAGACCGCCTGAAGAGTGCTTTCCTTGCCAATATGAGCCATGAGATACGTACTCCGCTGAATGCGATAGTCGGCTTTTCCAGTATGATGGCCGAGACGGAGGATGTGGAGGAAAAGAAGCAATACATGGCTATTGTAGAGGAGAATAATGACTTGCTGCTGCAACTGATTTCCGATATTCTGGACTTGTCGAAGATTGAAGCGGGTACTTTTGACTTTGTGGAGAAAGAGTTGGATGCGAATCTGCTATGCGAGGATATTGTACGCGCCATGCAGATGAAAGCGAAGCCGGGGGTTGAGGTTATCTTCGACCGCCATCTGCCGGAGTGCCGGATGGTGAGCGACCGTAACCGCTTGAACCAGGTCATTTCCAATTTTGTGAATAACGCCATCAAGTTTACCACCACTGGTAGTATCCGTGTGGGATATGACCGGATCGATGAAAATCATTTGCGCTTTTATGTTGCCGATACGGGCATCGGTATTGAGCCGGAAAGACAGGAGGAGATTTTCGACCGTTTCGTGAAGCTGAATACCTTTGTGCATGGCACAGGATTGGGGCTTTCTATCAGCAAGAGCATTGTAGAACAGTTGGGAGGTACCATCGGAGTGGATAGTGAGGTAGGGAAGGGGTCTTGCTTCTGGTTTGTGTTGCCGGTAGGGGGATAATTATCCCTCGCTCCCCAGAAGGAGAACGAGGGATTGTTTTATAATCCGAACGAGAACTTGTCAATGGATTGATAAACCACACTGGCGATACTCAATACGATAATTCCCAAAGTACATATAGCAAGGCTGGCACGCGTGTAATTGTCGCTACGGAAGGCGGCAATCGGCTCGTCGCTCTTGTTGATATACATGGCCTTTACTATTTTCAGGTAATAGTAGAGTGAGAGTACCGTGTTGACCAATGCGATGAACACCAACAGATGGAACCCGCTGTGGAAAGCCGCTGCAAAGATAAAGAACTTCGAGAAGAAGCCTGCAAACGGCGGAATGCCGGCCAGGGAGAATAGTGCCAATGTCATCAGGAAAGCCAGCTTAGGATTAGTGCTGTACAGTCCGTTGTACTCTTCGAGCGTGAATTTATGCGCCCGCAGTGCTACAATCGTAATGACGGTAAATACACTGAGGTTGGCGAACAAGTAAATCAATACATAATAAACCAGTGACGTCATACCCTGAGACGTTCCGCTGATAACACCCAGCATGATGTAACCTGCCTGTGAGATACTTGAGAAAGCCATCAATCGCTTCAGGTTCTCCTGACGTAAGGCGAAAAGATTGGCCAATGTGATAGAAGCAATGATAACCCAGTAAAGCACTTCCTGCCATTGATCCACCATCGGAGCGAATACCTTGATAAGTACCGTCATCAGTACGAAAGCGGCGGAACCTTTGGAGATAACGCTCAGGTAGGCCGTCACCGTACTTGGTGCTCCTTCGTACACATCTGCCGTCCAAAGGTGGAACGGTACCAGCGAAATCTTGAAGCCCATGCCGGCAAAGAAGAATACAAATGCCATTATCTGCAACGGATTGCCTTCCAGACGTGTTGCAATATCGGCAAAATAGAGTGTACCTACCGAACCGTAAATCAGAGATATACCGTACAGCAGCAACCCGCTCGAAAAGAGTGCCGTCAGGATATACTTGGCACCAGCTTCGGCCGAGTGGTGGCGATACTTGTCGAAGGCTACCAGTGCAGCCATCGGAATACTGGCCGTTTCCAGTCCGATGAAGAACATCAGGAAGTGTCCTGCCGAAATCATGAAGTACATGCCCAGCAACGTAGAGAGCGTCAGTACGTAGAACTCACCCTGTTTTACCGCCGTGTCGGGACGGCGCATCCATTCGTGTGCCATCAGGAACACAATCAGCGTACCTACACTGAGGATAGACTTTACGATGCTTTGTATCGGCGTATTGTGATACATCCCGCCGAAGGCGTCGGCCACCGGACCGGGGACTATCGTTATCAGTGTATGTATGGCAAGCAGTACGATCGGCAGCATGGTGTTCAGCACCGGCTTGCCGTCATTCTTGTGTGCGTCGGGACTCATGAAGAGGTCTGCCACGAAGAGGATGAGGATGACTACTATCAGCGACAACTCTTCTTTGAGTAGTAGGAATTGAGAATAATCCATATCGTTAATTCTTAATTAAATACATTTACTATCGGTAAAACACTGTCTCCAATCATTCCGCTTATCCACCACGGCGCCATACCGAGGGCGGCCACGCAGGCAATGAGGATGATGACGGCTGTACGCTCATCCCAAGTGGCATCGGTCAGAGTAAGATGATGCTTGTTGGTGCACGTTCCGTAGATGATGCGGCCTACGAGGCGGAGGATATATACCGCCGTAATCACAATCGAGGCACAGGCAATCACCGTCCACACCCGGTGGAAGGTATCAGGATGCTGGAACGAACCGGTGAAGATAGTCATCTCGGCCACGAAACCGCTAAGTCCCGGCAAGCCCAGGTTTGCCAAACCGGCTATTACATAGCAGACTGCCAGGAAAGGCATAATCTTCATCAGGCCGCTGAGTTCGCGTACATCGCGTGTATGGGTACGTCCGTATATCATACCGATAAGGGCGAAGAAGAGAGCCGTCATCAATCCGTGCGAGAGCATTTGCAATACAGCACCCGTTGCCGCCGTCTGGTTCATCATCAGGATGGCGAAAAGTACCAGGCCGCAGTGTGACACGGAAGAGTAGGCATTGATATACTTCAAGTCCGTCTGTACGCAAGCCGAGAAGGCACCGTACACCACGGAGATACCGGTAAGGATCAGAAATATCCAACCCAGTTCCTGCGCAGCTTCGGGCATCAGATACATGGCGATGCGGAAACATCCGTAACCTCCCAGCTTCATCAGTACGCCGGCATGCAGCATGGATACTGCCGTCGGTGCCGAAGCATGACCATCGGGGCTCCATGTGTGGAACGGAAACAAGGCACCCAGCACGCCGAAGCCGAGGAAGGTAAGCGGAAACCAGATACGTTGTTGCTCAATGGGAATGTTGTGAAGTTGTGCTATCTCCAGCAGGTTCATGGTCGTTCCGCCCGAACCGTAATAGATGCCCAGGATGCCGATAAGCAGGAATGCGGAACCGCCCATCAGCATCAGAGTCAGCTTCATGGCAGAGTACTCCTTGCGTCCCGAACCCCATACACCGATAAGCAGATACATCGGGATAAGGGCCACCTCGTAGAACATGAACATGGTGAACAAGTCCGTGGAGATGAAGAAACCGAATACACCCATGGAGAGGAATACAAACCACAGGAAATATTCCTTCGTCAGCGGCTGCAACCGCCAGGAAGCGAATGTTCCGGTAAAGACGATGATGGCAGAGAGCAGCAGCATGGCTACCGAGATGCCGTCCACCCCTACGGAGTAGTGAATATGGAGCGCCGGATACCAGGCTACATCGGCACGAAACAGCATTTCGTCCGTAGCGCCCGCAGAGCGTGCATTGAGATAAGCAATAGTCAGCCCCACCGCTGCCAGCACCAATGCCGATGCTCCGATGACCATCACCGCGCGTATCTGCGCGATGTTACGGCTGAGCCAGAGTCCCAGCAGCATCAGGAGGGGGATGAGTACGAAGATTGATAAGAAGTTCATAATGAGTTATGAGTTATAAGTTATGAGTTATAATAACAGCAGCAATATCAGTGCAAGCGTACCCAGCAGGAATACAAGTGTATATTGCTGGACTTGTCCGCTTTGCAAGCCGCGAATCTCGTCGCTGGTAGTATTGGCGCTCCAGGCAAGGAAGTTGAAGAAGCCGTCTACTACGTGGCGGTCCCACCAGGCAATGGGACGGCAGATGCAGCCGAAGATAATCTTGTGCGTGATGAACTGATACACCTCGTCGATGTAGAAGCGGTGATAGGCCGCCGTCCACAAACCGCGGAAGCGGCGGGCCAGCGCATTGGCCACAGGCTGCTTGCTGCCTGCATATATATAAGTGGCAATCGCGATGGAGGCAGCAGCTACAACAATACTTGTGCCTGCTACTGCCCAATCGAGATGAATATCGTATGCCTCGCCGTTGGCACTGATGAAGTGTCCGAAAGGAAGTACGAACTGCCAGCCGCCTACTACGGTAATGGCTGCGAGGAACATTAGCGGGAAGGTCATGGCAAGCGGACTTTCGTGGGGCGTATGCTCATGGCTTCCATCGCTTGTCGACTTCTGCCGGGGCGCTACGCCCCCCCAAAAGATACCATAATAGAGTCGGAACATATAGAAGGCTGTCATTGCTGCAATCACTGTCATAATCCATCCCATTGCCGGGCTGAACTGGAAGCACGCCGTCAGTATCTCGTCTTTGGAGAAGAAACCGGAGAACGGAGGAATACCTGCAATGGCAAGACAGGCAATCAGGAATGTGATATGCGTGATGGGCATATATTTCCGCAGCCCGCCCATGGCAGACATTTCATTGCTGTGTACCGCATGGATAATGCTACCTGCCCCCAGGAAGAGCAACGCCTTGAACATGGCATGTGTAAACAGGTGATACATGCCCGCCATATAGCCCAGTCCGCCATGATGCGGGTCGGTCGATGTGCATACACCGAGCGCTACCATCATAAAGCCGATCTGCGAAATGGTGGAGAATGCCAGCACGCGCTTGATATCGCTTTGTACACAAGCCACACTGGCAGCATAGAACGCCGTGAACGCCCCTACATAAGCTACGATGTGCAGCACATCCGGAGCATATTCTATAAACAGCGGGAACATGCGTGCCACCAGGTAGACACCTGCCACCACCATCGTAGCGGCATGAATCAGCGCACTGACCGGTGTAGGGCCTTCCATTGCATCGGGCAACCAGATGTGCAGCGGGAACATGGCACTCTTTCCGGCACCACCGATGAACATCAGTCCCAATGCCAACGGAATCATAGCGGCACCGCCTTTCAGCAGCGCCATTTCATTGGGGTGGAACGTGTAAGTTCCGGCATAGTAACCATAGATCAGAATACCAATCAGGAAACCCAGGTCGGCAAAGCGGGTCACGATGAATGCCTTCTTTGAGGCGGCTATGGCGGCCGGTTTCGTATAGTAGAAGCCTATCAGCAGATAGGAAGACACACCCACCAGCTCCCAGAACAGATACATCTGGAAGATATTGGTTGCTACCACCAGTCCCAGCATGGACATGGTGAAGAGGCTCAGGAATGCATAATAGCGCTGGAACCCCCGTTCACCCTTCATGTAGCCGAAGGAGTAGATGTGTACCATGAACGAAACGGTACTTATCACAATTAGCATCATCACCGAAATGGGATCGAGCAGAATGCCCATGTCGATGCTGAGTGACGGGGTGAAGGGCAGCCACGTGAAGTTGTAGGGCATCAGTGTGGCATACGTTCCGTCCGCCAGTCGGGGAGCGCTGAAGTACAGTCCTGCAGTGAGATAGGAGAGTACTGCAACCGCGCCCAGCACCACGGTGCCGATAAGTCCGGCCGTGCGGTGCGACATCCATTTGCCTCCCAGTCCCAAGGTCAGGAAGGAGAGGAAAGGAAGGAGAAGAATCAGAATTGTATATTCCATATATACTATGTTTATCAGTTATTATTCATGTTATACTGTTGCGGCATCCGTAACAGTACTTATACGGCACCCGCAACAGTACTTATGCGGCACCCGTCTTCGGTCGTATACGGCATCCGTCTCTGACCGTATACGATACCCGTCTCAGTAGCGCTACCATTTCATCTCGTCCAGCTTCCCTACTTGGATGCTGCGGATGTTGCGGTAGATGTTAATCATAATGGCGATGGCCACTGCTGTTTCTGCTGCTGAGATGGCGATGGAGAACAGCGAGAAGAAATAGCCTTCCAGTCCTCCGGGGAACAGAAAACGGTTGAACACGGCGAAGTTGATATCCGTTGCATTCAGTATCAACTCGATCGAAATCAATATCGCCAATGTGTTACGGCGGGTAAAGAACCCGTAGATACCGGCGAAAAACATGATAGCCGAGACTATCAGATAATATTCCATGTGGATCATCATGACATGTTTTTTAGTAGTTAGTAGTTAGTAGTTGGTAGTAACTACTTCTTTATCTCTTTCGGGCAATGAGCAAACCGCCCACGATGCAGGCCAGCAACAGGATGCTGACCGCTTCGAACGGGAGCAGGTAGCCATACTTTTCACCGCTCAGCATGTGATAGCCGATGGTCTTGATGTTGACCTCCAAAGGCTCTACATCCGTGGTTGCGATGAACCGATGTTTCAGGGTGATGAACAATACGATGATAGCTCCACCTACAGTGGCTCCCAATCCGGCAAGGAATCGGCTGCGTTTCAGCTTGTCTACAACGTCGCCTTCACCACTGGTCAGCAGGATGGAGAAGACGTAGAGCACGACAATGCCGCCGGCATAAACCATGATCTGTACGGAACCGAGGAAGGTATACCCCAGCAGGAAGTAGATGCCTGCCGTACCGAAGAGTACGAACAGCAGGTATGTAGCCGAACGCACCATACGGCTGGTGGTCACCGTCAGAATGGAAAATACGGTGATGAAAGCCGCAAGGAAGTAGAATACTACTGTTTCAAGATTTATTTCCATGATGTTTATTTTGTTACTATTTAAATCTATCTTTATTCTCCTCCTCCTGGGAGGAGGAGTACCCGAAGGGGGAGGTGGTAGGAAGGAAAAGATTCCTTTGAAAGAATGATTCTGTTTATGTGTTCACCTACCACCCCGCCCTTTGGGCACCCCTCCTCCCGGGAGGAGGGGAATTAAGTTACTCTGTTTTCTTCTTCTCAATTACTCGACTACCCGGTCGGTTCAGCGTCATTACCAGTCGTGTCCGGTCGAAGACTGCATGCTCAAAGTCCTGATCGAATGTGATGGCATCGTGCGGGCAGGCATTCACACAAAGCTGGCAGAACATGCACGAACCGAGGTCGTATTCGTACTTTGCCAATATCTTCTTTTTCTTGCCGTCTTCGGTCTCTATCATTTCGCTGGTTACGCGGATGGTGTCGTTGGGACAAGCCATCTGGCACAGACCGCAGGCAATGCAGTGATGCTCGTTTTGCTCGTTATGAGGCATGGTCAGCGTGCCACGGAAGCGGTCGGACAATTTCAGTGTCGCGCGGTTCTCGGGATATTGTTCGGTAGTCTTCTTGCGGCAGAATACGGTCATGGTGGTTTTCATACCCGTCAGCAAGGAACTGATGCCGTGGATGAGGCCGCCGAAATAGGAGTTATGTTCTTTTTCCATCTTGTTCATCCTTTAAAAGTGTAGCCCGAAGACTACGATTAATACCATTAATATCAAGTTCACCATGCTGATAGGCACCAGGTACTTCCATTCCAGGTTCAGAATCTGGTCGATACGCAGGCGGGGGAATGTCCACTTGATCCACATCAGCAGGAATACTACAAAGAATGCCTTGCCGAAGAACCAGACGAAACCGGGAATGTAATCCATCACCGCATTGAAACCATCCAGCCCCATGATGTGCAGCGGCATCCAGCCTCCCAGGAAGATGGTGGCAGCCACACTGGCTACAATGAACAGGTTCAGATACTCCGCCAGGTAGAAGAAGCCGAAACCCATACCGGAGTATTCCGTATGATATCCGGCAGTCAACTCGCTTTCAGCTTCCGGCAGGTCGAAAGGCCCGCGGTTGGTTTCCGCATTTCCGGCGATGAGGTAGATGATGAAAGCAATCAGTGCGGGGATGTGCCCTTTGAAGATGAACCAGCCGTCGGCCTGTCCCTCTACAATCTCGGAGAACTGCATGGTTCCCATCAGCACTACCATCGTCAGTATGCTCAGTCCGCAGGACAGTTCGTAACTGATGATTTGTGCACCGCTTCGCATGGCTCCGATCAACGAGAACTTATTGTTGGAACTCCATCCTGCCAGCAGAATACCTACCACACCGATGCTCGATGCAGCCAGCAGGAAGAACACACCTACATTGAAGTCAAGCACCTCCAACCCTTTGCTGACGGGCAGGCAGGCGAATGTAAGGAACGAAGCGATAATCACCATGAATGGCGCCAGGTTATAAAGGAATCGGTCGGAGAACCGCAGGTCGATGATTTCCTTCGTCAGCATCTTGATGACGTCGCAGGGCACTTGGAGCAATCCCCATTTCCCTACACGCATCGGACCGAGGCGGCATTGGAAAAAGGCGCATATCTTGCGCTCCATATAAATCAGGATAATGGCAAGTACGGCGTACATCAGGATGATGCATACGCCTATCACCACGCATTCAAGGAATATTGCCAGACCTTCCGGCATGAGGGAAGTCAGCGTCTGGTGAATCCAGTTGGTTACTATACTAAAGTCAAACATATTATCTATCAATATCTGGTACTACATAATCCAATGTTCCGCCAATGGCAATCAGGTCGGCAATCTTCGCACCGCGCGATATGGTATCTACTACCGATACCAGCGGCAATCCGGTGGAGCGGAAGTGCAGACGGTAGGGCATCTTGTCGCCGTGGCTTTCGAGGAAGACGCCGAATTCGCCGCGGCTGCCTTCAACGGCGGCGTAGTAGCTACCTTCCGGTACGCGGATAATCGGTTTCATCTTTTCCTGGTAAGCGCCTTCGGGAATGTTGTCTATCAGTTGCTCGATAATCTTCAGGCTCTCCAGTATTTCGTCCATACGGACGAGGTAACGTGCCCAGGAGTCGCCTTCGGTGCGGACAATTTCTTTGAAGTCCACCTTATTGTATACGCCGTACGGCATGCGTTTGCGAACGTCGCATGCCCAACCGCTGGCGCGTCCCGTGCCTCCGGTAGCGCCGAAGGCAATGGCATCTTCCAGGGACAGTACGCCTACACCCTTCAGACGTTGCTGCGCGATGATGTTTCCGGTGAATACTTCGTGGTACTCGTGCAGAATGCCCCGCAGGTAGGGGATGAACTCTTTCACCTTCTTTACAAAACCGGGAGCTATATCGGCCTGCACACCGCCTATGGTGTTGTAGTTCATGATGAGGCGTCCGCCGCAAGTTTCCTCGAAGATGTCGAGTATCTTTTCGCGGTCGCGGAAGCCGTAGAAGAAGGCGGTCAGAGCACCCAGGTCCATGGCAAGACAGGAGTAGAACAGCAAATGCGAATCAATTCGTTGCAGCTCGTCCATGATGGTACGGATGTACTGCACGCGTTCGCTTACTTCTACGCCCATGGCTTTTTCGATACACATGCACAAGGCGTGACGGTTCTGGTGTGCTCCCAAGTAGTCCAGACGGTCGGTCAGTGCCAGTGTCTGCGGGTAAGTGAGGCTTTCGCACATCTTCTCGATGCCCCGGTGGATGTAACCGCAGTTGGCATCAATCTTGTCGATGTTTTCACCCTCCAGAGATACGCGGAAACGCATTACACCGTGAGTAGCAGGGTGCTGGGGGCCGATGTTGACTACGTACTCATCGTCACCGAAGAGTTTCAGTTCTTTATTCTTGACGGTGCCGTCGGGGTTCAGCTCCAACTCGGTGGTGGTATCGACGGTCTCTTCATTGTCCATGCGTAGCGGGTTCTGCGCTTCGGGGTCATCGTCCTTGCGCAACGGATAGCCTACCCAGTCGTTGCGCAGATAGAGGCGACGCATATCGGGGTGGCCGATAAAGACAATACCGTAGAAATCGTACACTTCGCGTTCGTTGAAGTCGGCAGCTTTCCAGATGTCACTGACGGAGGGGAGTTCGGGGCGTTCCCGGTTCAGGGTGGCGGTGCGTACTGCTGTCCGTTTCCCCGTGCTGGTCGATTCCAGCAGATAGACAACACCCAGTCCTCTGGGGGTATCAGGCGTATCTTTTTCTGCATCCGGTTCTCCCCAGTCCATACCGCTCAGGCATTCCAGGAAGTCCATCTGTTCTTCTTGCCGCAGGCGCAGCATCTCGTCGTGCAAGGCTGCGGGCTCTATATATCTTATTTCCATATCTATCATTACTCTTCTTTCGGTTTTTCTTCCTGTCGGTTCACTCCGCCGAAGTATTTCTCAATTTTCACTTTGCGTTGCAGTTGCATCATACCGTAGTAGAATGCTTCGGGACGTGGAGGGCAACCGGGGATATATACGTCTACCGGCAATATCTTATCCACCCCGTTCAGCACATGGTAGGACTTCTTGAACGGGCCTCCGCTGACGGCACAACCGCCCACGGCAACCACATACTTTGGGTCGGGCATCTGGTCGTAAAGACGTTTCAGCACGGGGGCCATCTTGTTGGTAATCGTTCCGCAAACCATAATCATATCTGCCTGGCGCGGACTGGCGCGGGCTACTTCGAACCCAAAGCGCGCCATGTCGTAGCGGGCTGCACCGAGGGCCATAAATTCGATACCGCAACAGCTGGTTGCAAACGTAAGAGGCCACAATGAATTACTGCGTCCCCAGTTGACGAAATCGTCAAGTACGCCGAGTGCCACGTTGGCGCCTCCTGCGTTGAGTTCCCGAACCAGTTTCTCCAACGTTTCGTTGTCAGTAAACTCCTCATAAGGGATAGACTTTATTTTCGGTTTCTTCGTTATTTCCATTCCAACGCTCCTTTCCTCCAGGCATAAGCAAGGCCCAGAACTAATATAATCAGGAAGAATAAAATACTGAAAAGTCCCGCTACGCCCAGTTCGCGGGTGATGACTGCCCAGGGAAACAGGAACACCGTCTCCACCTCGAACATCAGGAACAAGATGGCAAACAGATAGTAACCTACTCGGAATTGCATCCACGATTTACCGCGGGTAGGAATACCGCACTCATACGGCTCCATCTTCTGCGGATTGTACGAACGGGGAGCTATCGCGTTGGAAAGCGCGATGACGATACCCACGAAAGCGATTGCCGTCAATAGGACGACCACTAACAAAGTAAAGTTCATAAATCTGATAAGATTTTAGATATATAATATAGATACGTCACACCGGAGGACAATACCTCTGAATCGTTGTCCGGCGGAGGAGATGGAGGCAAGCGGCAGGGCTTGCAGTCCTTCGTTAAATAATAATCTTTCTCAACCCGAATACGTAATAGTTCATATCGGGCACGGGGTGGGGAGACAGGTACAATAAGCGGTCGCACTCGGGGGCATAGGCATGCTGCTGCATCTTGTAGATGTACATGCGCCGGAAGAGGCTTTTATCGGTGGGCACTTGCGTATGGTCCACATGCTCCAGGCAGATAGAAACCGATGCCAGCAGGTCGTAAAAGTTATGGATGGCTTGTTGTGCCGTGTGGTTTTGCGATGAAATGCTGCATGTAGTATTGCTGCCGGTAGGAGTGTATACAGCGCTCGCGGCTTCCATTGCACCGTCATGCAATAAGGCTGCTAATATGATGATTATTCCATATTTAATACACTGCTTCATACCACAAATCTCTCTTTGAGGCTGCAAAGATATAATAACTATCCTTCAGTTTGCTATCTCGGCATAACAAAAAATGATTTATTTTACACTTTTTATCCTAAATCAATTCCGTTTCCAGAAATCGGGGGTGAAGAGCAGCAGTACCGTGAAGAGTTCCAGACGTCCTAAAAGCATCAGGAATGCCAGCAGCCACTTGGCTGCATAGGGCAAGGCGCTCCATGAATATGCCGGTCCGGTTTCCCCTAAGCCGGGACCCATGTTTCCTATACTGGAGATGACACAGCCAATGGACTCTTCGGAGCCGACTCCCATGGCCATCATCAGCAATACACTGATGGTGATAATGATTATATAAAGGAAGCAGAAGGCTAAAACCGTAGAGACAATGGAGGGAGAAATAACTTGTTTGTTAACTCTTACCGGCAATACGGCATTGGGATGCAGGATGTGTTTGAACTCATTTCGCGAGACTTTGGTCAGGATGACCATACGGATACATTTCAATCCGCCCGTGGTACTGCCGGCGCAGGCTCCCATCAGCATGATGATGGTGAGCAATCCCCATAGAACAGGTGTCCAAGTCATATAGTCGTCCGTAGCAAAACCGGTAGAGGTATGCAGGGAGATAACCTGGAACAAAGACTTGCGGAAAGACTCTTCTACACCCATGGAACTGGTATAATAAAGTATAACGGCAATAAGCGTGGTGAAGAATACCACCGAACCGAAGTACCATTTCAATTCCGCATTGCTGATGAACTTCTTGAACTTACGGTTGACGAACAATAATAATAAGGTGAAGTTGATGCCCGAAATGAACATGAAAGCAGAGATTACATATTCTATATAGGGCGAATGATAGTAGGCTACACTGGCCTGTTTGGTAGAGAAACCTCCCGTGCCGGTTGTTGCAAAGGCATGGCATACGCTGTCGAACCAATTCATACCTCCCAGCATCAGTAAAGCTACGAGGATGCCGGTGATACCTGCATAGATGCTCCAAATCCATTTGGCGGTGATACCGATACGGGGATGTACTTTGTCGTGCGTAGGCCCACTGGCTTCGGCGGCAAATACCTGTAAGCCACTGACGCCGAAGATGGGAAGTACGGCAATGGTGAACATGATAATTCCCAAACCGCCAATCCATTGCGTCATGCTGCGCCAGAAGAGTATGCCGTGGGGTAATGACTCGATGTCGTTCAGAATAGTGGCTCCCGTACTGCTGAAGCCGGACATGGTTTCAAAGAAAGCATCGGTGATGTTGGGAATGTATCCGCCGATATAAAAAGGCAGCATGCCGAAGAGCGAAAAAGCGACCCAAGCCAGGCTGACCAATACATATCCGTCGCGGCGTGTCAGCAATTTGTCGCCTCCTTTGCCGAGGATAGCCAGCAGCAAGCCTACCCCTGCCGTAATGCCTCCTGCTTTCCAGAAAGCCGATAAATCGCCCTCTCCATAATAGAAGGATACACCGGAACAGATGAAAAACATTATTGTTTCCAGCAATAGCAGAACGCCGATAATCCGTGTAATTGTCTTGAAATTAATCATCTCCGCTGATTACTTGTTGCTAACTAAAGTATTTTTCGATTTTCTTTATCATCATATTCAGGCAGAATACCACCACGTGGTCACCGGGTTGTATCAGTGTATTACCCATTACCACCACACCTTCTCCATGACGTATCAATCCGCCGATGGTGGTTCCTTTCGGCAATCCGAGGTCCTTTACCGGGTGTTTGGTAATCTTTGAGCCGGCTTTTACGGTGAATTCGGCCACATCGGCATTGGCAAATGTCAGGCATTTCACGTTGCTGACGTCTGCATCCAGCATCATTTGATAGATGTGGCTGGCAGCAATCATCTTTTTGTTGATGACGGTACCGATGTCAAGGCTTTCGGCCATGCCTATATAGTCGATATTCTCTACTTCTGCCACTGTTTTGCTGACTCCCATGCGCTTGGCGGCCAGACAGGCCAGAATGTTGGTTTCCGAATTACCGGTCAGGGCGACAAAGGCTTCGGTATTCTTCAGACCTTCTTCTACAAGCAGGTCCATGTCGCGTCCGTCACCGTTGATTATCATGGTGCGGTCGTCGAGCAGTTCGGTCAGGCGGTTGCAGCGGTTCAGGTCGTTGTCTACAATCTTCACCTGCATATAGTCGGGGACGTATTGTGCGGTACGTACGGCAATGCGGCTTCCGCCCATAATCATTACGTTGCGCACGTCGGCATAGTCCTCTTTGCCGGCTATCTTACGGATGTAGGGAACGTATTTTCGGGTGGTGGTGAAATAAACGATGTCATGCAGCTTGATGGTATCATCTCCTCGGGGAATCAGTGTTTCGCTGCCGCGTTTGATGGCTACCACATGGTAAGGTAACTCCGGTCCTCCCAATTCGTAGAGGGGGATATCCAGTATTTCTGCTTTTTCGCGCATCTTGGTGCCTATCAGTATCAATGCTCCGCCGCAGAATTCCCACCACTGGCGTACCCAACTCATGCGGATAGAAGATACAATCTCCTTCGCTGCAAGCATTTCCGGATAGATCAGTGAGTCTACACCTAATTTTTGGAAGAACTCTTTGTTCTTGGGAAGCAGATACTCGTAATTGTCGATGCGGGCTACGGTCTTTTGTGCACCAAGGTTATTGGCCAGCATACATGCGGTCATGTTCCGGCTTTCGTCGGGGGTGACGGCGATGAACAATTCGGCTTCTCTTACTCCTACCTCTTTCAGTCCTTTTATGGAGGTAGGGGATGCCGTAACCGTCATCAAATCAAAGTTGGAACTGAGTGTACTCAACCTTTCTTCGTTGTCGTCCATTAAAATGATGTCCTGTTTTTCACGGGACAGCAATTTGGCCAGATGTGTGCCTACTGCGCCGGCACCAGCAATAATAATTTTCATTGCTCTTTATTGCTCTTATCGTTTTTCTGTTCCATTCCCAGTACCTGTTTGGCATTTAGGGGAGAAATGACGGCTTGTCTGGTTTCTTGTTCCAGTCTTATTCTGGCTTCGCGGGCAATACCTCCGCCGCGCCGGGCAACGTCAATATGTTCGTCAAAACTCTCCGGGTTGTTGGTTTCCGAGATTTCTTTTGTTGATAACTCAGCCAGCATGTTCAACACTAACTCTTTATTAGTCATATTGTCCCGAAGGTTTTCCTTCTTCAAACCTTTAAAACGTTTATATTCCTTGGTTGTTTTGTCCGCCCAAGTCTGATAAATGATGTCTGTCAGGGTTGCGAACTGCACACCTTCTTCCAGACCGTGGCGTTTCCATTCGTCGGTCAGTTCTTTTCGTATTTCAATGCTCTTCAGGCGTTGATTTATCCAGTTATCTGAATAGCCCAGTGCTTTATACTCCATCATGGATCGTTTGATGGTCAGCTCCGGGTCTTGCATCTCGTCCAGTCGCTCTTTGGCTATTTGGGCCATCCAAAGTTTGAAAGGTTCGGCTTTGGGAGAAGGAATGGATTGGATGAGGCGGAACATTTGCTCGGTAGTCATTACATCTGTGAAACGCATTTTATTGTCAGTTGACAACATTTTTAACTGTACGATATTAGCGTACAGTTGACTTCCTTCTTTTTGTAATTTTGATTTTAAATCGCTCCAATATCTTCTGGGATTAGGACTATCAGTCAAAATCTCTATTACATCAATCACTGAAAAGTACCATTCCTCTGTTTCGTCATCCCAGAGTGTGCGCACTTTCTTTTCTTCAAATACCTTGATGGCCTCTTTCTTTGTCATGATTATATGTTATTAATCATCGCTAAAATACCTTCCTGATCCATTCCGCAAAGGTGATATAGTTCCTGAACCGTGCCATGCTCTATGAAAGTATCGGGCACGCCGATGCGTTGTACCTGCGGGGTATAGCCGTTATCAGCCATGAATTCCAGTATGGCGCTGCCCATGCCTCCCTGCCGTGTGCCATCTTCGATGGTGATGATGCGGGAAAACAACCGTCCTATCTCGTGTAGCATTTCTTCATCCAGTGGTTTGAGGAAGCGCAGGTCGTAGTGGGCAATGGAAATACCTTTTTCTTTTTCGGCCTGTTCTATGGCTTTTGCCGCGATATTTCCTATCGGGCCGAGGGTGATGACCGCGAGGTCTTTACCCTCTTTCAACTTTCGGCCTTTACCTACGGGAATTTCTTCCAGCGGGCATTTCCAGTCCAGCAAAACACCGCGACCGCGGGGGTAGCGGATGACGAACGGACCTTTGTCCGGAAGCTGTGCCGTGTACATCAGGCGACGCAGTTCATGTTCGTTCATCGGGGAAGATATGGTCAGGTTGGGGATGGGACGGAAGTATGCCAGGTCGAATACGCCGTGGTGTGTCGGACCGTCTTCGCCTACCAGACCTGCACGATCCAGGCAAAGCACGACGGGTAACCGGAGAATGGCAATGTCGTGGATGACGTTATCATAGGCCCGTTGCATGAAGGAAGAATAGATGTTGCAGAAGGGTTGCATGCCTTCCTTTGCCATGCCGCCGGAGAAAGTGGCAGCATGTCCTTCGGCAATGCCGACGTCGAAAGCGCGGTCGGGCATAAGGTCCATCAACTTATTCATGGAGCAACCGGTGGGCATGGCGGGAGTGACGCCGACGATTCTCGGGTTTTGCTCGGCCAGTTCTACTAAGGTTTCTCCGAACACATCCTGGAAAAGGGGCGGCAGGTTGCTGGTATCTGCTTTGATACGCTTGCCGGTTTCGGGATTGAACTTACCCGGTGCATGCCAGATGCCGGGATTCTTCTCCGCGGGTTCGAAGCCTTTGCCTTTGATGGTGTGCAGATGCAGGATTTTGGGGCCTTGCATATCTTTGATATCGCGGAGAATACGCGCTATATTCTTCACATCGTGTCCGTCGACGGGACCGAAGTAACGGATATTCATTCCCTCGAATATGTTTTGTTGCTGGGCTGCCATGGATTTCAGACTGTTGGCGAAGCGGATCAGGGCTTTGCGCCGGTCTTCGTTCAGGATGCCTACCTTGAACAGCAACTTGGAAGTCTTGAAGCGTAGCTGGTTATAACGGTTGCTGGTGGTCAGATTAAAGAGGTATTGTTTCATGCCGCCTACGCTACGGTCTATGGCCATGTCATTGTCGTTGAGGATAATGAGCAGGTTGTTCGGGGTGGATGAAGCGTTGTTCAGTCCTTCGAAAGCCAGTCCGCCGCTCATGCTTCCGTCTCCGATGACGGCAACGACATGGCGGTTTTGCTCTCCTTTTTCGGCAGCGGCTACAGCCATGCCCAGTGCGGCAGAAATAGAATTGGAGGCATGCCCGCAGGTGAAAGTGTCGTAATCGCTTTCAGCAGGAGATGGGAAGGGGCGGATGCCTTTGAGTTTACGGTTGGTGGAAAAGGCTTCGCGTCGGCCGGTCAGTATCTTATGGCCATAGGCTTGGTGTCCTACATCCCACACGATGCGGTCGTAAGGGGTATTGAATACGTAATGCAGGGCAACGGTCAGCTCTACGGTTCCCAGGCTGGCGGCAAAATGTCCGGGGTTGCACGAAACTTCCTTGATAATGTCTTGCCTCAATTCATTACAAACTTCCGGAAGCTGGTCTACGCTGAGTTTGCGCAGGTCTTCGGGGAATGAAATGGTGCTCAGCAAGTTATATGTTGTTGGTTCTGTTTTCATCTCTAATCTGAAGATTACAAAATGCAAAAATAGTAAAAGAAAACGGATGGCGGGAGGTTTTAGTAGAAAAAAACACAGAAGAAGGAGGTTAAGGAGAGGATGATGGCATTTGTCTAAAGGAGAAGAGCGAAAAATCTACTTTCTAAATATATAGGGGAAAGTAGATTTTTCGCTCTTCTCTTGATTATACGTTAGCTTGAAGTCAAAATATGTTTTGAATGAAGCTAATGATAGGTGATATGTTTGAGGCTGCTGGATGCTTAATTACTCATTACACTCTCACTTGTAGGATTATTGTACCAATCAGGTTCAGCAGTAGCATCTTTTGCCCATTCTGCAAAGCCTGAATATGCTTGTTCAATGCTGATCCTTTCTTCCGGCCATTTCCAAGCTCCACTTGCTATACGGATGGCATAAGGAACATTTCCCGGTTGGAAATCGCTTGTGAATTTTGGAATGTGTACTTTTCTTTCCTTTCCATCGGAAATGTAGAAGTCGCCATTATCTGTTAAATTGAAATTACTGCTAACGGTAACAGTCTCTGTTTTGGGAGTTCCTGTTGCTTCACCTGTGTTTGCAATTGTACCTGTTGGTACTCCCAAAGCTGCATGCACGTCTTCAAATATAAGTCGTTCTTTTGTTCCGTCATTGAAAGATACAGATAATTGTTTGCTTGCTCCGGCTGCTTTTAAAGTTACATCTATTACTTTTTCTCCATTTTTATCATAAGGTACGGTAACATATAATACAACATCATTGAAGTCATAGTCTCCTGCGTTTTTCTCCATGTCTTCGAAAGCGTAGGCGTAAGTTTGAACTTTGTCGCTACCACCGCCGTCAGGCTTTGAGTTGTAGCCGGGGTTACATTCGGAAGAGGGGATTGTGATGTCGGCATTGTTGAAACCAGCGTCCATTACACTTGTATCCTTATTTATGCAATGTCCGGCGGTACCATCCACAGAGTCTAAAAAATGATGATCGGATGCAAGGTATAATTTCCCATGGTAACCTATTGCATTGGCATTTCCGGGATATTTAGCAACGGCTCTGTCAATCTGTATTAATGCATAATCCCCATTATTATTATAGAAACCTCCAGGGTTATGCTCGTATGTAGCTGTGCCTTTGACTTTGAAGTATGATTTTTCTCCCATATATATTCTGGCTTGATTTAAGTACAAGTCTTGACATTCTACATAAGAACCACCATTCATTGCGAAATAGTTCTGCTCATTATCTTGGGCGATTGTAATTTTAAATTCGCCACCAATGATTAGTTTGCAGCTGTTAAGGATCTTATTGCTCTTTGCCAGGATTGTCATATTGCCGGCGGTTTCAAAGTAATTTTGGTTTTCCCATTCTTGATATTCTGCGCCTAAAAGAGCTTCTCCTGAAATGTTCACATTTCCACTATTATAGAAGATTCCTCCTCCTTGTTCCTCGAAATAAGCAGCTGATAATTCTCCTTCATTAATGAAGGTTGAATTTGTTATATTTATATTACCTGCTTTAATAGAACCTAAACTGTAAAGATAGCCGTTTGTTGAAGTCTCTAATTCATTATTTGCTAAGTCAAGAGTGCCTAAATTATAAAGAGTTGCCTGAATTTGTATTTTTCCTGTACTGGTAAGTGTTGCCTTGGGGCCTATACTAATAAGGTTTCCTGACTGTGTTAAGGCATAGCCTCCTGTTATAGTCACATTTACTCCAGGAAGTATGTATAAATGAGAATTAGGCGCAATGTACTCAAGAGTCAAAGTAACGTTCTCTGTAATATATATATTTGCACCACTTCCCCAGTTATTTATCTTATTTACTGTGGAGGTGATTTCATAATTGCCGGCTGCGCCAATTTGTCCGTCGCTCTTTGTGAGACCTAATGATTTAATAGATTCTTCTGTCGGAAAGATTTTTGTATCATTTGTGTCTGGTGCTTTGAAATTTACGACAGAAGAACTAAGGGTTGTTGTGTTACTTCTTGTTGTTATATTTTGTCCTCCGAATGTAGCTTTTATAGTTTTGTTTTCCACTGCTACCGGTTTCGCTGAACTATATCCTCTACTGTTCACCCTCATCACATGTACATATTGCAATGCTGTTGGAATATCAAATTTAAAATTCACAGTCTCTCCATCTGCCACAGTCGTTTTGGCAAGCAAAAATGCTTCTTCATCCTTATTGTAAGGATTTGATGTATAAACCTTAATCGTATAAACTTCTCCTGCAGTCTCATTAACTGATACTGTGGCGTTACAAACAGTGCTTGTTTCCCAAGTCTGATTGGGATCAATGTCTTTTACGGGGAAATTCTTTCTGGCTTCCTCCTGTACTCGATCAGGATTGTAAAGATCCTTGTTTTCCTCACATCCCGAAAGAATAAAAATTACTCCCAATGCCAACATCGGGAAAATGTTGGAAAAACTCATTCTCTTACTTTTCATGTTCTCTCTTACTTTTTAGTAAAATGTTGCGTTATATGATGATATAACAAGTTTTTATGAATATTATATGCAACAAAGATACTGGATTTATTTTAAAAAATACAATATTTTAGTTGCTATTTTAAATAAATATCTGTGTTCTTCGGCATAGGTGTGGGCGACGGGTATTTGTGTAAGCTGTTTGCAGGGATTTTGTGCTCGAATGGTTTATGGGTGAATATGAAAAATGTACTATTTTTGTCTAAGGCTTTAGGTGAAATCGTTTATTACTTGATGTAAATAATATGATTATTCTTAATGTATTGATAATTAGATATTAATTGTTTGTATAAAGTGAATATCTGTTTAATGATTGCGTAATAAATACAACTTTTATATGATATATATTGCAACTTTTCTTCTATTTTGCTTGTTATTTGCATAGAGTTGTCTATCTTTGCAATATGAAATATGGAACATTGTTGTACTCGTGTATTTTATGCGGAATTTTATTGTGATTATTAACCTTTATAATAAAGATTATGAGATGGAAGTTTAATTTGGGAATCTTGGCTATTGGTGCAGTGATATTTGCATCTTGTAGCTCGAATGATGATCTGTTCGATCCTGAAAAGGCTGCATTGCGTAAAGAAGCTCAATACACCGTAGCTTTTGTGAAGCAATATGGAGAAATTGCAGCGGATCAGGATTGGGGCTTTGGTGAAAAGCCGACTACGCGTGGAACTAACCCTAATAGTAATGAATGGAGTAACTATGTGGTTGTTCCCGGCGATATTACGGCTGCAGAAAAAGATGCGGTAACTGAGTGGTTTAATACACATCAGAATCCTGAGTCTACTACCAGCGTTAACTGGTCGGACTTTTTTGTTCAGCATGTAAGCAGTGCGCATTCTAATATGGATCATTTGATTGCAGTGCTTGAGAATGGTACTGATGATCATATCTATAATTTTAATGCCAGTGATGGTAGTATAATGTTGATGCAAAATAGTGGAACATCTTCATTTGGTTATCTTAATAGTTTGGATAGTAAGAATCATTATAAGTATACTGTTCAATATATTAATGGAAGCTATTATGTAGGATTCGACTTTGAAGCCACTGGAGGAAACTCTAATCAGCAAGAAGCTGCTGACGGCTATTATAATGACTGGATCGTTAAGATATGTCCTGCTACCTATAAAAACGCTCAAAGAATTATTGCAGAAGACCTTGGAGCGAGCGATGACTTCGACTTTAACGATGTCGTATTCGATGTTGCATTGTTATCTGATGCAACGGTCATTACTCTGCGAGCTGCTGGTGGCACATTGCCTTTGTACATTGGTAATCATGAACATGAGGTTCATAAGCTTTTTGGTGTTCCTACATCAACAATGGTAAATACCGGTCTTGATACAGAGAAAAAGGAAGTTGTGATATTCAGACTTCCGAAGTGCAACGCTATAAGTGATGTTCGTATTTTAGTAGAAAACACTGCTGCCGGAGAATACTATTTGAAAGCTAATTGTGGAGAAGCTCCGCAAATGATTTGTGTACCGACAACCTATGAGTGGACAGAAGAGCGTCAAGCTATTGATGAAAAGTATCCGAAGTTCAGAGAGTGGGTAGGAAATACTGCCGTTGATTGGTTAAATTAATAGAATTGATACAGTTGTAGTAGGGGCTGGCGGTTATCGTCAGCCTCTATTTTTTTTATTCCCATTATAAGATTGGCAAGAAAGCTTTCCCTTCTTTTGTTCTTTTCGTCAGAATAGACTACTTTTGTTTCACCTCGTGGAAGTATGAACGCAAAAGAACAAGAACAATGATGAAAAATATAAGAGACAATATGCAAATACCGTTTCCATAAGCAGAAACGACCGTTCCCATAAGAGGAAACGAGCGTTCCCATTAGAAGAAACGGGCGTTCCCATTAGAAGAAACGGGCGTTCCCATTAGAAGAAACCGGAGTTTCCATAGGTAGGAAACGAGCGTTCCCTACCTATGGAAACTGTCTATAACTATGAGGGCAACTGCTTAGACTATGAGAGCAACAGCTTACTCTCATAGTTACTACCAGGGTTACTCTCATACTCCAAATGCCGATGAATAAAGGGATGCAGCGATTTTATGAGGGTATGAGGGTAAAAACGTGTTCAACTTTTATTTGAGTTAAGTGCGATGGATGGCTACTTTATTGTTTTTATGGTATAATAATACAAACATTTATGAACTTCTATACCCCTGTTGAACTGCCTGCTGACTTGCCTCGTCTGTCGCATGCGGATAAACTGATGCTTCTCGGCTCTTGCTTTGCCAATAATATCGGGGCAAGACTGACCGACGCCAAGTTTCGTTGTAATCTCAATCCTTATGGTGTACTTTATAATCCGCTTTCCATTTCCGCCGCTTTGCGCGAAATCGTCGTCGGGAAGAGATACGATGCAGACAGTCTTTTCTTCTTCCGGGAGCTTTGGCACAGTCCGATGCATCATGGCGATTTTTCTTCTTCTGATATGGAAGAATCTCTGGAACATATCAACAGACGATTGCAGGAGGCACACAAAGATATTTCCCGGCTGGACTACCTGTTGCTAACCTTCGGCACAGCATGGGTTTATGAAAGCAAAGCGACGGGACGAATCGTTGCCAACTGTCATAAACAGCCCGAATCCTGCTTTACCCGCCGAATGCTTTCCGTGAACGAGGTAATACTTGATTACACCTCCCTGCTATCCGGCTTGCTGGCGCTGAATCCGCAGTTGAAAGTGATATTTACCGTCAGCCCCATCCGCCATGTACGCGATGGAATGCATGCTAACAGCCTGAGCAAAGCCACTTTACTGCTGGCCATCGAGCAACTGAAAGCAGCCTTCCCAGGACATGTTTTCTATTTCCCCGCCTATGAACTGCTGATGGACGAACTGCGCGATTATCGTTTTTATGCCGAAGATATGGTTCACCCTTCCGAGGTAGCCGTCCGCTATGTGTGGGAGCGATTTGTGCAGACTTGCATCTCCAAGGAGGCGTTACAGATTATGGAGGAAAGTGAAAATATCCGTAAAGCACTATCTCATAAGCCTTTTCATCCGGACTCTGAGGAGTATAAGCGTTTTTTAGAACAAATTGTGTTAAAAATAGACCAACTTAACGGAAAATACCCGACCTTAGACTTCCAAAAAGAAAGAGAAATATGCCATACTCGATTGAAACCATAACCGAAACCATTGGCGCACGACGTGTAGGGGACACGCCGGCTACCATCGACTGGCTGCTCACCGACAGCCGTTCCCTGAGTTTCCCCGAAGAAACATTGTTCTTCGCTCTGACTACCAAGCGGAACGACGGTGCACACTATATTGCCGACCTCTATGCTCGCGGTGTACGCAACTTCGTAGTGAGCAAAGACGCCGCACAGTCCATTATCAATTACCAACTATCAACTATCAACTTACTCATAGTTCCCAATCCGTTGAAGGCCTTGCAGAAGCTTGCCGAACAACATCGGAGCCAGTTTCAGATTCCCGTCATCGGCATCACGGGTAGTAATGGAAAAACCATCGTAAAGGAATGGCTGCACCAGTTGCTCAGTCCCGAACGTGCCATTGTACGCTCGCCGCGCAGCTATAATTCACAGATAGGCGTACCTCTGTCGGTGTGGCAGATGAGCGAGCAGTCCGAGCTCGCCATCTTCGAAGCCGGCATCTCGGAACCAGGAGAGATGCGTGCCTTGCAAAATATCATCCAGCCCACCATCGGCATCCTGACCAACATTGGTGGTGCCCATCAGGAGAATTTCTTCTCGTTGCAAGAGAAGTGTATGGAGAAGCTTATGTTGTTCAAGAACTGCGATGTGGTGATTTACAACGGCGACGATGAATTTATCAGCCACTGCGTGTCGAAGTCTATGCTTTCTGCACGTGAGATTGCGTGGAGCCGGAAGGATATGGAACGTCCGCTATTTATAAGTAAGGTGGAGAAGAAAGACGAATGCACCGTCATCTCTTACCGCTATCTGGATATGGACAATACATTCACGTTGCCTTTCATCGACGATGCTTCTATCGAAAACTCGCTGAACTGCCTGGCTGCCTGCCTCTATCTGATGCTTCCTGCCGAAGTGATAACGGAACGCATGGCAAAACTGGAACCCGTAGCCATGCGTCTGGAAGTGAAAGAAGGAAAGAATAACTGCCTGCTGATAAACGACAGCTATAATTCCGACCTCGGTTCGCTGGATATAGCGCTCAACTTCCTGTATCGCCGTTCTCTTTCTAATGGTCTGAAGCGGACGCTGATACTCTCCGATATCCTGGAAACGGGACAGAATACACCCGCCCTTTACCGCCAGGTGGCGCAGTTGGTGAACAGCCGCGGCATCGAACGCATCATCGGAGTAGGAAACGAGATCTCTTCTTGCGCTGCCCGCTTCAACATCGAAAAGTCATTCTACCCCAATACCGATGCTTTGATACATGCCATCGAGCGGGGAGAACTTCGCCTTGAAAATGAAATAATCCTGATTAAGGGTGCCCGTAAGTTTGGTTTCGATGCCTTGACGGAAGTATTGGAAAAGAAAGTGCATGAAACCATACTGGAAGTCAATCTTGGAGCGATGATAGCCAATCTGAACTACTATCGCAGCAAGCTGAAACCCGAAACCAAGATGATGTGTATGGTGAAAGCCTCTGCTTACGGTGCCGGCTCTTACGAGATTGCCAAAACCCTTCAGGAGCATCATGTCGATTACCTCGCTGTTGCCGTTGCCGACGAAGGTTCGGAGCTTCGCAAGGCGGGAATTACCGCAAGCATCGTCATCATGAACCCCGAAATGACGGCGTTCAAGACGATGTTCGACTACAAACTGGAACCTGAAGTCTACAGTTTCCATCTGCTCGATGCCCTTATCAAGGAAGCCGAAAAAGAAGGCATCACAAACTTCCCGATACACATAAAACTGGATACGGGCATGCACCGTCTGGGATTTGCGGCAGAAGACATGCCGCAGCTGATAGAACGGCTGAAAGGACAGAATGCCGTCATAGCCCGTTCCGTGTTTTCTCATTTTGTGGGAAGTGACGCGGCGCAGTTCGATGCCTTTACCCGTCGGCAGATAGAGACGTTTGAAAAAGCATCCGGGGAGTTGCAGGAAGCTTTCCCGCATAAGATACTCCGCCATATCTGCAACTCTGCCGGAATCGAACGCTTCCCCGGGGCTCAGTTCGATATGGTTCGTCTGGGTATCGGCCTGTATGGGGTCAGCCCGATTGACAATTCCATTATGAACAACGTCAGTACGTTGCGGACTACCATTCTTCAGATACGCGATGTGCCCGAAGAAGATACGGTGGGATATAGCCGTAAGGGGCATCTGGTGCGTCCTTCGCGCATTGCCGCCATACCTATCGGTTATGCCGACGGTTTGAACCGCCACCTGGGCAACGGGCATGCCTATTGTCTGGTAAACGGGCAGAAAGCTCCTTATGTGGGCAATATCTGCATGGATGTCTGCATGATCGACGTTACCGACATCGACTGCAAGGAAGGGGATACCGTTGAAATCTTCGGCGATCATCTGCCTATAACGGTTTTGTCCGATGTACTCGGAACCATTCCTTACGAAGTGCTGACCAGTGTTTCCACGCGAGTGAAGAGGGTGTATTATCAAGATTGAAAATGAGTGATTGGTGAATAAATGACTAATCACTCATCACCAATCATTAAAAATTTCTATATTTGCATCAAATTAATCCGATATGACTATGACAAACTTACTTTTATTAGGTTTCCTGCCCAGCGGTTCCGAATGGATTATCATCGCGTTGGTTATTTTACTGTTGTTTGGTGGTAAGAAAATTCCTGAACTGATGAAAGGTTTGGGTAAAGGAGTGAAGAGCTTCAAAGATGGAGTAAACGAAGCCAAAGAAGAAATCAACAAAGCCAAAGAAGACCTGGATAAACCGGCAGAAAGCGAAGTGAAATAAAGTGGCTGAAAAAGAATTAACTTTCTGGGATCATCTGGATGAATTGCGCCGGGTGCTGTTTCGCATTATCGGCGTGTGGTTTGTGTTGGCTGTAGGTTATTTTATTGCCATGCCCTATCTGTTCGATCGGGTGATATTGGCTCCTTGCCATAATGACTTTATCTTTTATGATGTGTTGCGTTATATCGGACAGACGTTCGACTTGCACGATGAATTCTTCACCCAGGAGTTTCATGTAAAGCTTATCAATATCAATCTGGCCGCACCGTTCTTTGTACACATGTCCACTGCTTTCTGGATGTCTGTGGTGACGGCTGCACCTTACATCTTCTATGAAGTTTGGCGGTTCATCAGCCCCGCGCTCTATCCCAATGAGCGCAAGGGAGTGAAGAAAGCGCTGGGGATCGGTACGGTGATGTTTTTCATCGGCGTATTGTTGGGTTACTTTATGGTCTATCCGCTGACGTTGCGCTTCCTCTCTACTTATGAATTAAGCGCAGCGGTCGAGAACCAGATTTCCTTGAATTCCTATATAGATAACTTTATGATGCTGGTACTCTGCATGGGACTGGCATTCGAGTTGCCACTGGTGACGTGGCTGCTTTCCCTGCTGGGATTGGTGCACAAGACTTTCTTGCGAAAATACCGTCGTCATGCCATTGTTATCATTGTGATTGCAGCTGCTGTTATTACGCCTACCGGCGACCCGTTCACGCTGACGGTAGTGGCTGTCCCGCTTTACATGCTCTATGAGTTGAGTATCCTTATGATAAAGGATAAAAAGACTGATGATGATGCGGAAGAAGCGGAGACGGAAGAATGATGAATCGTGAAGTAAAAGAATACTTTGACATATTGCTGGGGGCTTGTCGCGGAGCAGACATCCCTCTGGAGATTGCATACCGGCAGCTGCGTGAGTTGTTGGAGCGATTGTGCCGTACACAAATCTCGGACAGCAGTTTGCAGATGACCGACCTTTCCGCACGGATTAACTTCGTGGCATCCAAAGTGGGCCTTTCTATTGTAGAGCAGAACCGCTTGCATACCTTCCGGTTGACTTCCAATGCCATTCTGAACCGCCAGTCGGAACCGCAACGCGAACAGTTGTTGCGCGATGCCAAGACGCTGGCTTTCTTCGTCAAACGGCTGATGGGGGAAGATATACCTGACGAACTTTACCGCCTGCTGCCCCGTGCGGATGCTACTTACATTGTGGCGCCTCCTGCCAGGGAGCGTGTACGGCGCATGCGTGTCTGCTTTCAGTATGCCGATGAAACTTATCTGTATGTATTGCCTGTAGATACGGTGGCGGATGAACCGCTGCGGGTCCGGTATAATGTGCCGCAGATAAATGAAGAGTTTACAGAAACCTGTCAGCTTTTGTGGCGGCATGCGCAGGTCAATCTGCTGGATGTTGCCGTTGATGAAGCCGGAATCCTTACCCCTTCTTTTATAATACTGGAACCTGATTATCTGATAGATATCAGTTCGCTGGCGGAGTGCTTCAAGGATTACGGGCATCATCCGGCCAACTATATGCTGGCACGCCTGCAATCTCCCGACAATACCCGCCCGCTGTTGCTGGGTAATATCGCCAACCTCTTTCTGGACGAATGGATTCATGCCAAAGAAGCGCCCGACTACGTGGCGTGCATGAAGAAAGCGTTCCGCTCTTACCCCATCGAACTGGCTGCCTGCTCTGATTTGCGCGACCGGGAAAAAGAAATGGAATTCTTTTCCGATTGTAAGCGGCACTTCGAGAACATCCGCCGGACGGTGACGGAAACTTTCCGCGCATCGGGCTACGAACTGGACAGGACGGATGCCGTGCTGGAACCTACTTATATCTGTGAGGCATTGGGCTTGCAGGGGCGTCTGGATTATATGCAGCGGGATATGTCCTCGTTTATAGAGATGAAATCCGGCAAGGCGGACGAGTACTCTATCCGTGGCAAGGTGGAGCCTAAAGAGAATAATAAGGTGCAGATGTTGCTTTATCAGGCCGTGCTGGAGTATTCCATGGGTATGGACCATCGGCGTGTAAAAGCCTATTTGCTCTATACCCGCTATCCGTTGCTTTATCCCGCCCGTCCTTCGTGGGCCATGGTGCGGCGGGTGATGGATGTGCGCAACCGGATTGTAGCTACCGAATATGGCATCCAGTTGCGGAACAGTCCGCAGTATACCGCTGAACGCTTGAAAGATATTAATCCTGATACGCTGAACGAACGTTGCCTGGATAATACGTTGTGGAAGCGTTATCTCTATCCGTCCATAGATGCGGTGGCGCAACGGATCGGTTCGTTGTCTCCTTTGGAGCAAAGCTACTTCTATACGCTCTACAACTTTATAACCAAAGAGCTCTATACCTCCAAGTCGGGCGATATTGAATATGAGGGACGTGCCGGTGCTGCTGCATTGTGGCTCTCCACGCTGGCGGAGAAATGTGAGGCGGGGGAGATACTGTTCGATCTGGTGATACAAGAGAATCATGCGGCAGATGCGCACAAGCCCTATCTGTCGTTGGCAACTTCGCGTAAAGCCTCTTCTCTCTCCGGGCAGGAGTCTGTTCCTCCTAATTTCCGCCAGGGCGATGCTGTTGTACTATACGAACGGAATTCAGATGCCGATAATGTCACCAACAAGATGGTGTTCAAGGGGAATATAGAACGTATTTCCGATGATGAAGTCTGCCTCCGACTGCGTGCCACCCAGCAGAATGCCGGTGTCTTGCCTGCTGATAGCCGTTATGCCATCGAGCACGACTATATGGATACTTCCTTCCGGGGGATGTATCTGGGGCTTGCCGCTTTCTTGTCGGCCACGAAGAGCCGGCGCGACTTGTTGTTGGGGCAGCGTACTCCCGAATTCGATGCTTCCTTTGATGCTTCTATTGCCGCTGCCACGGATGATTTCTCCCGAATCACTCTGAAAGCCCGTGCCGCCCGTGACTATTTCCTGCTTATCGGTCCTCCGGGTACCGGCAAGACTTCCCGTGCCCTGCGTGGCATGGTGGAAGCCTTTTATCAGGAAGGCAAGCAGATCTTACTGCTTTCTTATACCAATCGTGCTGTAGATGAAATCAGCAAAGCACTTTCTGCCATTGTGCCGGAAGTAGATTTCATCCGTATCGGCAGTGAATTGGCTTGCGATGAGGCTTATCGTTCCCATCTGATAGAGAATGTGTTGGAGCCCTGTTCCACCCGGCGTGAGGTGCAGGAGCGTATTGCCCGCTGCCGCGTGTTTGTAGGAACAGTGGCTACGCTTTCTTCCAAAACAGAGCTTTTCCGCCTGAAGACATTCGATGTTGCCATTGTGGACGAAGCTACCCAGATACTTGAACCTCAATTGCTTGGATTGCTATGCACCCGCAATCCTGCCGGCGGAGACGCCATCGGCAAGTTCATTCTGATAGGCGACCACAAACAGTTGCCTGCGGTTGTTTTGCAATCTTCCGAGCAGTCGGCGGTATGCGATGAAGCATTGCATGCCATCGGTTTATACAATTTGAAAGACTCGCTTTTCGAGCGCCTTTACCGCAATATCTCTGCTTCATCAACCGGTCAGGCTTCATTAATTGCGAGTCATTGTTCTGATATGTTGTGCCGTCAAGGTCGTATGAATGTAGAGGTGGCGTTGTTTCCCAACCGTGCTTTTTATGGCGGGCTTTTGGAACCTGTAGGATTGCCTCACCAGCAAGGGGAGCTTTCTCTTTCTTCGGAATTGACCGATTGCGAGTTTGCCCATCTGCTGACGCGTCGTGTCGCCTTCCTGCCTTCTGTTCCCGAACCTCCGGTGCAGTCTGCAAAGATGAATCATTCGGAAGCATTGCTTGCCGCCCGGCTGGCAGAGGTTGTTTATCGGCAGTATTCGGCTGTTTCGGGATTCGATCCGTTATTGACTTTGGGTATCATCACTCCTTATCGCAGCCAGATAGCTTTGATTAAAAAAGAAATAGCAGCTTTGGGCATTGCTGTCCTGAATGATATTCTGGTAGATACGGTAGAGCGCTTTCAGGGTAGCGAACGGGATGTTATTATCTACTCCTTCTGTGTGAACCGTGCCTATCAGTTGAGGTTTCTTGCCAATCTGACGGAGGAAAACGGTGTGCAGATAGACCGGAAGCTGAATGTGGCCCTTACACGTGCCCGCAAGCAGATGTTCCTGATAGGTGTGCCGCAACTGCTGAAACTGAATCCTATCTATGCCGAACTGTTGAGAGCTACGGAGTAACTGTCATTCAGAGGAACGGTAGTGGCGTAGAATCTCTTCTCTCTGTATTTAGCAAATCTTAAGTCTTTTCTACGTCTTTATAGAATTTATTAATAACGTCGTATGCGATAAAGCGCTATCTTTGTGGCACGTTTTTTTCATAGAGATTTAGATTTAAGGTTAGAAGAATTGTGGAAGTCGTGAGACTTCCCTTTTTTTCATCTTAAATTGAGTGCTTTGCGGCTTTTTGTTTTTGACCGCAATAGAACAAAGAAAAGCTTTTTCGTGAGAAAGAGCTTTTTTGTTATACTATCGACAGACATTCCTCATAATAAACAGAAAAGAATAAACAAAATGGAAAAAATCAGAATTGGTATTATCGGTGCCGGAGGGATTGCCGGACAAATGGCGCTTACCCTCAAGGGTATGACGGGCGTAGAAGCCTATGCCATTGCTTCCCGCAGTCTGCAGTCTGCCCGTGATTTTGCCGACCGTTGGGGCTTTACCCGCGCTTACGGTTCGTATGAAGAAATGCTCGATGATGAGCAGGTACAGTTGGTTTACATCGCTACTCCTCATTCGCATCACCTTGAACATGCTCGTATGTGTCTGCTCAAAGGGAAGCCGGTGCTGTGCGAAAAGGCATTCACTGCCAACGCCCGCCAGGCAGAAGAATTGCTGAACCTTGCCAAAGAAAAGAAAGTCTTCATCACCGAAGCCATCTGGACACGCTATATGCCGCTATCCCAAACCATCAACAAACTTATTGCCGACGGTGTCATCGGGCGTCCTATGACGCTGTCTGCCAACTTGGGTTATTCTATCAGTGATCGCGAGCGGCTCATTCAGCCGGCATTGGCCGGTGGTGCGCTCCTCGATTTGGGAGTCTATACCCTTAACTTTGCCTCTATGGTCTTCGGTACGGGTGTAGAACGAATTGCTTCAACTTGTGTAAAGACCGATACCGGCGTGGATGCACAGAACAGCATCACCCTGGTATTTGATGACGGAAAAATGGCTGTGCTTCATAGTACCATGTTGAGCGTGACCGACCGGCAAGGCATTATCTCCGGTGACAAAGGGCATCTGATTGTAGAAAACATCAATAATCCGCAGCGGGTTACGGTGGTGACGGAAGATTATAAAACCATTGCCGTCTACAATTGTCCGCCGCAGATTACCGGATATGAATATCAGGTGTATGCTTCTATCGAGGCACTGAGAAACGGATGGCTGGAATCTCCTTATATGCCGCATGCCGAAACATTGCGCATTATGCGCATCATGGACGGTCTGCGTCGGGAGTGGGGAGTGCACTATCCTTTTGAGGACTAAGCAATAATATAAAACAAACTCCCCGCCGGGGCGCTAATGCCCGGCGGGGAGAATGCTGAATGAAAGGAGATAGCCGGAAGCTATCTCTTTTCTTTTTATCAATCCAAAACAATAGGCTTGTATTTCGGAACCAATGCCTTCATTATAATCCAGCCGAGCAGATAAGCTACTGCACAGATACAGAAGATGATGAAGTAACCGGCAGGTTTACCGGTGAATCCCATGAATTCCATAGCCGGACGCACGTATTGTGCTCCTTGTTGCAACAGGTCTTTGGTCATTTCCACCTCTGTCCCGTCGGCCATGGTAGTACCTGCTGCATAAGTAAACAGCATACCGGAACCCTTATTAATAAGGAAAGAACCTACACCGCCTGCCATACCGCCGATACCCGTAATTGTTGCAATTGCCGTCTTCGGGAACATATCGCCTACCGTAGAGAAGATGTTGGCCGACCAGGCTTGGTGTGCGGCACCGGCAATACCGATGATGATAACCGGGAACCAATAAGAGTAATTGCCCAAAGGCTGTGCAAACAGTGCCAGCAACGGGAAGAAAGCGAATATCAACATGGCGCGCATACGTGCTGCGTACGGGTTCATACCGGTTTTATTGATAATGATAGTCGGCAATTTACCACCGTATATAGACAGCATGGTGATGGCGTAAAGCACGAAGATAAGCAGCATGGCTGTCGGACTGTCGGAAGAGAATCCGTATACGTCACTGATATAAGCCGGAGTCCAGAAGAGGAAGAACCACCATACACCGTCCGTCATAAACTTGCCGCATACAAAAGCCCATGTCTGTTTGTAGCAGAAGCTTTGCAAGAAGCTCATTTTCTTTTCTTCCTTGCCTTCTTCGATGATGGTTGTGCCTTCTTCGTTCTTATCTTGTTCTATATATTCCAGTTCGGCCTTGTTCACATGTTTGCTCTTGCTGGGTTCGGTATACAGGAAAATCCATAATCCCATCCAGATGAAGCCGAGTGCACCGATAACGATGAATGCCATTTCCCAACCGTTGCCAACGCCGATCTCCTTGAAGTATCTGGCAAGCAAAGGAATGGTGATCGGAGCAGCAAGTGCACCTACCGTAGCACCGGCATTGAAGATACTGGTTGCATAGGCACGGTCTTTCTTCGGAAAGTACTCGGCAGTAACCTTGATGGCTGCCGGGAAGTTACCGGCTTCACCCAGTGCCAGTACAAAACGGGCGGCGATGAAGAAATAAACACTGACCGTGGCGATGGTAAGTGCCATGGCCGAACCGGTTTCTACGGCAATCAAAGCGTCGGAACTGTCCAATCCTACCCATAACTCTGTGGCATATCCGCAGAATGCATGGAGGCAGGCGCCCAGCGACCAGATGCCGATAGCCCACAAATACCCTTTCTTTGTTCCCATCCAGTCGATGAAGCGTCCGGCAAACAACATGCTGAATGCATAAATAATAGAGAAGATGGAAGTGATTGTACCGTAATCATTATCAGTCCAGTGGAATTCGGGAGCGATAAAGTCTTTCCACGTAAGGGAAAGGACCTGGCGGTCGAGGTAATTTACTGTTGTAGCGAAAAATAACATGGCGCAAATGGTCCAACGGTAATTGGTCATTTTACCCATTGCATTTTGAAATGTACTCATGATAATAGATTTAGTATTTTGTTGCAAATGTAAGGCTTTGTGTGCTGATAAAGGTGTAATAATTGGTAGAAATCATGTAGAAAATGACAAAAACAGGCATGGATTTGAACAATCCATGCCTGTTTTGTGTTGATGGGGGTTATCGCATCTCTGTGTATTTGATTTTGTCCATATCGCCATAGTCAAGGTTTTCGCCTGCCATACCCCAGATAAACATGTAGTTGCTGGTTCCGGCTGCTGCGTGGATGGACCATTCGGGTGACATGATAGCCTGTTCGTTCTGCATCCATACGATGCGCTCTTCCTGAGGTTCGCCCATGAAGTGGCTGATGGAGTTGCCTTCGGGAACATTGAAGTAGAAGTAAGCTTCAACACGACGGCTGTGAGTGTGGGCCGGCATAGTGTTCCATACGCTACCCGGTTTCAATTCTGTCAAGCCCATCTGCAATTGGCAAGGTCCTTCTTCCAGTACGTTGTTTACAATCAGCTGGTTGATGACGCGGTCGTTGCTTTCTTCCATCTTACCGGCGGGGAAGGAGTTGGCTTTCAGAGAACCCTTGCGGCCGTCGATGGTTATCAACTGAGTTTTGTATGCCTTGTGGGCGGTTGCCGAGTTGATGTAGAATTTGGCAGGTTGAGAAGCATCTTTGCTTTTGAAAGTAACTTTCTGGTTACCTCTTCCTACGTACAGAGCTTCTTTAAACTTCAGTGTGTATTCTTTGCCGTCTACGGTAACGATACCTTCGCCACCTATATTAATAACACCGAGCTCTCTTCTTTCCAGGAAGTAGGAAGCCTTCAGCGGGTCGATGGTTTCGAGTACCAATTCTTTGGTTGCGGGCACTGCACCACCGAAGATGAGGCGGTCGTACATAGAGTAGGTCAGGTTGATTTCATCCGGAGCCATTACTTTCTCCATCAGAAAGCTGCTACGCAGACGGTTGGTGTCGTACGTCTTAACATCTTGCGGGTTGCAAGCAACCTGCATCTTGTAATTCACTTGGGCGGAAGCCGATACTGCGGCGATACCCAACATCATGGCAATTGCTAATTTCTTCATAATTTATGAATATTTGAGTTTATAATTTTATCATTTAGCGGCTTCTTTTACTGACTTCTGGTATTTGATGATGGCACGACGGTTCAAGATCATCAGGAACAGTGTGCACAGCACCAGAATGCCGGAGCCGATATATTTGAATGAATATGTCAGGTGGAAGATAATCCATGCAAACGGGCTGGATGCAAAGTCGAGAGCACCGCCTTCAAATCCGGCAGGGATATTTACGGCTGCATCTTGCGTCTTTTCGTACACGTCGTGGGCAGCTTGCGTAAAGTAAGGAGCCAGGTCGGTTACAAAATACAGACCCATAGTCAGCACTACCAATCCGATGATGAAAGTCTTCACTACATTACCCTTTGTGATGGGCAGTACCAGTGGGAAGAGGTAGAACATTCCGGCAAGAGAAGCCAGCGGAAGGAATTGGTTTCCGGGCAGAATAACAGCCAGCAGAATGGTAACGGGAATCAGCAGCAGTGAAACAACCAGCGTTGCCGGATGGCCGATGACCAATGCCGGACTCATACCGATATTCAGACCTACGGCACCCTTGAATTTCTTGGCTATCAGTTCGCGGGTAGCATCGGAAATCGGTTTCAAACCTTCGATGAATAAGGCTGTGATACGCGGAATCAATTCCATCACTGCACCCATCTTGATACCCAATCCTAATATATAAGGTATCTTGTCCACCAGTTCCTGTCCGTTCTTGCAAGACAGCGCACCGATGCCGCAACCTACCAGGATACCCAGGAACAGCGGCTCGCCCAGCAAACCGAATTTCTTCTTCATGCCTTCTGCATCGATGTTCAACTTGTCGAAGCCGGGGATTTTATCCAATGCCTTATTGATAATCACAGCGAAAGGTACAAAACCGGCGCAGAAAGGCTGCGGAATGGAGATACCTTCCATCTTATCGTAGAATCCCTGGAACTTGTCCGCTGTATAGTCGGCCATAATCAAGGTAATGATGTAGCAGATGATGGCAGCGAAGAAACCCCACAGAATGCTGTCGCTGGCGAAGTAAACCACTGCACCGATAAATGCAAAATGCCAGTAGTTCCAGAGGTCGATATTGACTGTACGTGTCGTTTTCGTCAATAACATCAGCAGGTTTACTCCCAAACATACCGGAATGATGAATGCACCCACCGATGTGTTATAGGCTACAGCTGCTGCAGCAGGCCATCCCATATCGAAGACCTTCAACTGAAGACCGTAGATTTCAACCACTTGGCTCAGGGCAGGGCCGAGGCTGCTGGTCAACAAAGCAGTTACTACTGATAAACCTACGAAACCGACGCCCACCAGCAAACCGCTCTTTAATGCCTTGCTGAATTTAATGCCGATGCAAACGCCCAAAATTGTAAAGATTATAGGCATCATCACTGCTGCTCCTAAGCCGATGATATAACCGAAAACTTGTTCCATTCTCTTGTGATTTAATTTGGTAATTGATAATGTTTTTGCAATAGTACGAATAAAAACCGGGTCAAAAATAAGACCTTTTCTCAATTAATCAAACTGGAAAAGCATAATTCTTAGTAAAAAGGACGATTTTGTACATAAATTGTCGTTAGCGTGCACAAAATTGCTCGTTTCCGTACACGAAAACCAAATAATACACCCTCTGCGTTGAAAAATACACACCGGTTTAAAAAGAAAGCGCTACTTTTGTTTCATGAAATAAAGTAGGTCTAATACCAAAAAATGAGTGACTTCATGAAAAAGAATTCAATTTGTAAATTTATTGTATCTGGATTGTTGTTGGCTTTCCCGCTGGGGATGTCGGCGCAGCGTGTAAGTAGTGAACAACCCTGGTCTGTACGTATGGTTGAATCGGAAATGATTCGTTGCCCGGAGTCCTGGCAACTGGATTTCCAACCAAGGCTGAAGTGGGATTATTGCCACGGACTGGAACTTCAGTCTATGCTGGATGTGTACGACCGCTACGGAAACAAGAAAATCTATGATTATGCTTTGGCTTATGCCGATACGATGGTAAATGCCGACGGAACCATCAAGATGTACAAACGCGAAGAGTTCAGTCTGGACCGCATCAACTCCGGCAAGTTTATCTTCCGTATTTACGAGCAAACCAAAGACGAGAAGTATAAAAAAGCATTGGCTTTGATGCGCAGCCAGCTCGACGATCATCCACGTAATGAGGACGGTGGCTTCTGGCATAAGAAGATCTATCCACATCAGGTATGGCTGGACGGCGTCTATATGGGAGCGCCTTTCTATGCCGAATATGCTTACCGTAACAATCAGGTGGAAGATTATGCGGATGTCATTAACCAATTTCTGATGGCAGCCCGTCATACCTACGATCCAAAGACGGATTTGTATCGCCATGCTTGTGACGTAAGCCGCAAGGAACGTTGGGCGGACCCTGAGACGGGACAGTCGCAGCACAGTTGGGGACGTGCTATGGGATGGTATGCTATGGCATTTGTCGATGCACTCGATTTCATTCCGCAGCATGAGCCGGGACGCGACTCCATGCTGGTGACTCTCAATCATCTGGCTGCAATGGTGAAACGTGAGCAGGACCCGAAGACCGGATTGTGGTATCAGGTTTTGGATAAGAGCGGTGCCGAAGGAAATTACTTGGAATCTTCATGTTCTACAATGTTTGTATATACTCTGTTCAAGGCTGTACGCAAAGGGTATATCGACAAATCGTATTTGGAAGTGGCAATCAAAGGGTATAAGGGTATTCTTGATAACTTCATTGAAGTAGATAAGGACGGCGTTGTTTCCATTACGCAGGCTTGTGCCGTTGCAGGATTGGGCGGAAAAAACTATCGCTCCGGTGATTATGATTACTATATTCATGAAACCATCCGCAGCAACGACCCCAAAGCAGTAGGACCGTTTATTCTGGCTTCTTTAGAGTGGGAGCGTCTTCCCCACCCACAAACGCAATGGAAACGCAACATAGTTGTTGCGCGTGATGGTTCCGGCGATTATCGTACCTTGACGGAAGCGATGGAGGGAATTCGTGCCTTTATGGACTATAAAGTAACGGTTTTCATAAAGAACGGTACGTATAAAGAAAAGGTGATAGTGCCTTCCTGGATTGAGAATGTAGATTTTGTGGGTGAGAGTGTGGAGAACACCGTCATTACTTATGATGACCACGCCAATATCAATAAGATGGGAACATTCCGTACTTATACGGTGAAAGTGGAAGGTAGTGGCATTACCTTTAAGAATCTGACGATAGAGAATAACGCCGCCCATTTGGGACAAGCCGTTGCGTTGCATACGGAGGGAGACCGGCTGATGTTCATTAACTGCCGTTTCCTGGGAAATCAAGATACTATCTATACCGGTGCGGCAGGCACCCGCCTCCATTTCCAGAATTGCTATATAGAAGGTACTACGGATTTTATCTTCGGTCCTTCTACAGCTTTGTTCGAGGGTTGTGCCATCCACAGTAAAAGCAATTCGTATGTGACGGCTGCTTCTACTCCGGCGAATATCGAAGTGGGTTATGTATTCAAGAACTGCAAATTGACGGCCGATGCCAGCGTAGAAAAGGTGTATTTGGGACGTCCGTGGCGCCCGTATGCTGCTACGGTTTTCATAAATTGCGAACTGGGTAAGCACATCTGCCCGGCAGGTTGGGAGAATTGGCGTAATCCGGAAAATGAGAAAACCGCACGCTATGCTGAATATGGTAGTACAGGAGAGGGCGCATCAACGGAAGGCCGCGTAAAATGGGCGAAGCAGTTGACGAAGAAGGAAGCCGCAAAGTACGATGATATGAAGTATGTCTTTGGAATGTGCAGCGAGTGGACTAAAAACTAATTTTTCTACCGATTGCGACTTTTTTTACACCGAAAACTACTTGGTTTTGCCTAATATTGCAGCCTGAAACTAAAATACATTTTATTGATAACACCATGAAACATAAACTGATTTTGCTCTTAGGCTTGTTTTTTCTGTTTTCGGCTTTCAAATCCGATAAACCGGTTATTACTGTTTTTATGATCGGAGACTCCACCATGGCCGATAAGAACCTCACCGGAGGAAATCCCGAAAGAGGGTGGGGGCAGATGCTCCCCGGCTATTTCTCGGAAGAGATACGGGTGGATAACCATGCGGTAAACGGTCGCAGTTCCAAAAGCTTCATCAACGAAGGACGCTGGGACAAGGTGCTCTCTTTAATCAAAAAGGGCGATTACGTCTTTATCCAGTTCGGCCACAACGACGAGAAGCCGAAAGAAGACCGCCACACCGACCCCGGAACGACGTTCGATGCCAATCTGCGCAAGTTTGTCAACGAGACGCGTGCCAAAGGAGGCATTCCGGTATTATTCAACTCGATTGTGCGTCGTAACTTCGGTGTGGCAGCCGATGTACAGGCAGTGAAAGCCGCCGTCAATCAAGATGATTTCCGCAATGACGCCAATCCCGATGCCAAGCGTGAGGCTTCTGCCGAGCCGGGACCCAAGGAAGGCGATAAACTGATAGATACACACGGAGCTTATCTCGATTCTCCGCGCAATGTTGCCCGTGAACTGAACGTTCCGTTTGTAGATATGAACAAGATTACCCACGATTTGGTGGAAGGCCTGGGACCTGACGAGTCGAAGAAGTTGTTTATGTGGGTGGCTCCCAATACCGTTCCTGCCATGCCCAAAGGCCGTGAAGACAATACGCACCTCAATGTATACGGCGGTCGGGTGATAGCCGGGTTGACGGTAGATGCTATTGCCCGGGCCGTTCCGGAACTGGCGCGGTACGTGCGTCACTACGATTTTGTGGTGGCTAAAGATGGTAGCGGAGATTTCTTTACCGTGCAGGAGGCTATTGATGCCGTGCCCGATTTCCGCAAAAGCATGCGTACCACGATCTTGGTACGCGAAGGTGTATATAAGGAAAAGATTGTCATTCCTGCAAGCAAAATCAATATCTCCCTGATAGGCGAGGAGGGTGCCATACTGTCTTATGACGATTACGCCGATAAACTGAACCGCTTCGGAGAAACGAAAGGTACTTCCGGTTCCTCTTCCTGTTATATCTACGCCCCCGATTTTTATGCAGAGAATATCACGTTCGAGAATACTTCCGGTCCTGTGGGCCAGGCAGTGGCATGCTTCATCAGTGCCGACCGCGTGTACTTCAAGAACTGCCGTTTCCTTGGTTTCCAGGATACGCTTTATACCTATGGCAAGAGTTGCCGCCAGTATTACGAAGACTGCTATATAGAAGGTACGGTCGATTTTATCTTCGGCTGGTCTACCGCCGTATTCAATCGTTGCCACGTTCATAGCAAGGGCAACGGCTATGTTGCTGCTCCTTCTACCGATGAAGGCCGGAAGCATGGCTACGTCTTTTATGATTGTCGGCTGACGGCAGATGCCGGTGTGGATAACGTCTATCTTTCCCGTCCCTGGCGTCCTTATGCCCAAGCTGTCTTTATCCGTTGCGATTTAGGCAAGCACATTGTTCCTGCCGGTTGGAACAACTGGGGTAATAAAGAGAATGAAAAGACCGTATTCTATGCCGAATATGAAAGCAAGGGTCCGGGAGCCAATCCTGGAGCGCGTGCCTCCTTCTCCCACCAGTTGAAGACCTTGAAGGGCTACGAGATAGAAACCGTACTTGCCGGAACCGATGGCTGGAATCCGGTGAAGGATGGCAATGCCCTGCTGGATATAAAACGTTAATCCCCCGGTCCCCTTGAAGGGGATCGGAAATACCCCACCTAATTTAATAATAACATGTTCAAAAAGTATTCCACAAAACTATCTTCGTTCTCCTTTGCGGGAACGATGAGCATCCTGCTCGCCCTTTTATTTTCGCTCACCGCCTTTGCCGAGAACTACCCGTACCGTAGCGATGTACTCTGGGTCACCGTCCCCAATCATGCCGACTGGCTCTACAAGACGGGTGAGAAAGCAACCGTCGAAGTTCAATTCTATAAATACGGCATCCCCCAAGACGGAGTGACGGTAAACTACGAACTGGGCGGCGACATGATGCCCGCCGATTCCAAAGGTTCCGTCGTTTTAAAGAACGGAAAGGCCGTTATACCCATCGGCACCATGAAGCAGCCCGGCTTCCGCGACTGCCGCCTGACCGCCACCGTCGGCGATAAAACCTACAAGCACCACGTCAAAGTCGGTTTCTCTCCCGAAAAGCTTCAGCCCTACACCAAGAAGCCCGCCGACTTCAAGGAATTCTGGGACACCAACAAAGTCGAACTCTCCAAACTCCCCCTGAAGTACACCAAGAAGCTTGCCGAAGAGTACTGCACCGATAAAGTAGACTGCTACCTGGTGAAACTTCCCATAAACGACCGTGGCCAAGCCATTTATGGCTACCTCTTCTACCCGAAGAATGCCGGAAAAGGCTCCTGCCCCGTAGTACTCTGTCCTCCGGGTGCCGGCATCAAGACCATCAAAGAGCCCTTGCGCCATAAATACTACGCCGAACAAGGTTTCATCCGTTTCGAAATCGAAATCCACGGCCTGAACCCCGAAATGACTGCCGAAGAGTTCAAAGAAATCTCTACCGCCTTCAACGGCCGGGAGAACGGTTACCTGAACAATGGCCTTGACAACCGCGACAACTACTACATGAAACGCGTCTACCTGGCATGCGTCCGCAGCATCGACCTGCTTACCTCGCTTCCCGAGTGGGACGGCAAGAACGTAGCCGTGCAAGGCGGCAGCCAGGGCGGTGCCTTAGCCCTGATAACGGCAGGACTCGATCCACGCGTCACCCTTTGCGTTGCCAATCATCCTGCTCTCAGCGATATGGCGGGCTATATGGCAGGACGTGCGGGAGGTTATCCCCACTTCTTCCGCGTGCCGGGCATGGACACGCCGGACAAGTTGAAAACAATGGCCTACTACGATGTAGTGAACTTCGCCTCCCAAATAAAAGCCGCCACTTATATGACTTGGGGATATAATGACGACGTCTGCCCCCCCACCACAAGCTATACGGTGTACAACTTATTACAGTGTCCCAAAGAAGCCCTGATTACTCCTATCAACGAGCATTGGACTTCGGAAGATACTGAATACGGGCACATGACGTGGCTGCTAAAGCACCTTAGCAAGTAGAAGACTTATCCTTCTCTTCTTGAACACATAACCTTTACATGCACAAGATGCCATCTTAAGCAGCACAAGATGCCATCTTGTGTTGTATAAGATGCCATCTTGTGCAGCACTTCCCGTAGCCTTGTTGCTGATAGGGAATAATGATGCGGCTGAGAAGGAGTAATGTGGCATCCGACGGGGAATAGTGCGGTCCGCGGTGGGGAATATGTATCGGAATAAGTGGAATAATTGTTGCAAATCCTCTGCAGAATACCTCATGGGGCGGGTAAGGCTATTTTTACACCTCTTTGAGCATATTTTTCACCACAAAGAATCAGATAATCCCCTCCTTTGCACTGCGGGTCGGGGCAATCCGGCTTCGCATCGAGAAACTTTGAATCTTTATTTATTAACCCAAATGTAATGATATGAAAAGCATTTTAGATTTCAATGTCAGAAAGTTATGTTTTGCTCTCGTGCTGCTGATAGTACAATGTACGTATGCACAGAACAAGACCGTTACCGGAACGGTGACCGACAGTAAGCAGGAACCCCTGATAGGTGTGAATGTAACTGTAAAGGGAGCCACTACTTTAGGAACCATTACGGATGTGGACGGAAAATACACGCTGTCCGTTCCCGCCGAAAAAGCCACCCTTGTATTTTCTTATGTAGGTTATGTGACGCAGGAAGTCGCAGTCGGTTCGCGAAGCACCGTCAATGTGGTGTTGGTGGACGATGCCCAGGCTTTGGAAGAAGTGGTAGTGGTGGGTTACGGTACGATGAAGAAGTCCGACCTGACCGGCTCCGTGTCTTCCATCAGCAGTGACAAGTTTAAAGTCGGTACCGACCTCAGCCCTCAGCAACTGATGCAGGGAGCTTTTTCCGGTGTCAATATCAGTCAGAACAGCGGTAAGCCCGGCGGTTCCAATACGATCCGTGTGCGTGGAGGTACGTCAATCACCGCTTCCAACGATCCGCTGTATGTGATAGACGGTGTGCCCATCAATGCCTCGGCAGGTGTAAGTTCCAGCCATATTGCTTCCATTGGCAGTAATACGGACTTCTTCGACCAGGAATCCGTCAATCCGCTCTCTTCTCTGAACCCCGGTGATATCGAGTCCATCAATATCCTGAAGGATGCTTCGGCAACGGCCATCTACGGTTCACGTGGTGCGAACGGCGTTATCATGATTACCACAAAGAAAGGAAAGAAAGGTATGAAGCAGTTGGACTACAGCTTTAACCTGGGCATCTCCAACGCAGCCAATAAGCTCGACGTGCTGACGGGGGACGAATACCGCAAAGCAGTCAATGACCTGGGACTGACATTGGACGATAAAGGTGACAATGCCGATTGGCAGGACCGCATCTTCCGCACAGCCATCTCACAGAACCATTACCTCTCTTTTATGAGCGGCAGTGAGGATACCAACTATCGCGCTTCTTTAGGATATAGCAATCAGGACGGCATCATGATGGGTTCGGGCATGACCAGTGCCAATGCCCGTATGAACGTCACCCACTCTGCTCTGGATGGGAGGCTGAAACTGACCTTGAACCTGAGTTACGGCGAAACACATGCCGACCAGGCACCGGTTTCCAATACCGTTGGTAGTGAAATGGGTAGCAGCATGCTGTACGAGGCGTATGTCTTTAACCCCACTTACCCCATCTATAATGATGCAGGCGACTTCTACGATGTTCCCCCTTATCGCGTCAATCCCGTATCTTTTGCTTCCGAAATCCTGGACGAACGCAAGAACAGGAAGTTCCTGGGTAACCTGACGGCGGACTGGAACTTCTACAAGCCATTTACTTTGCAGGTGAACGCCGGCTATACTTATAATCAGACCGAACGCAACTCGTATATCTCCAAGAGCAACTTGCTGGGGAACGGCAATAACGGATATGTAAGTGTACAGAAACTGTCGGATTACTCCAAACTGCTGGAAACCATTCTGAAGTACAACCAGAAGTTCGGCAAGCATACGGTAGATGCCATGTTGGGTTATTCTTACCAATACTTCTACGACGACGGCAACCATACCCGTGCCTACGGCTTCCTGTCCGACACCTTCAAGTGGTATAGCCTTGCCGCTGCCAAGACGGTGGAAAGCGTAAGCAGTTTTGCCGAAAGCAATACATTGATATCCATGTACGGCCGCGTCAACTATAACTATGCAGACAAATACCTGTTTACCGCTACTGTACGTCGCGACGGTTCCAGCCGTTTCGGTGCCGACCATAAGTGGGGTATCTTCCCTTCGGCCGCTGCCTCCTGGAGAATCTCTCAGGAAGAGTTCTATCACAGTGATGTACTTACGGACTTGAAGTTGCGCGTCAGCTACGGTATCACCGGTAATCAGGAAATAGGTAACTATAACTCTCTGAATACACTGGGTGCCAGTACCAACGGCTATCTGGTAGGCGGCGAAAAGGTAACCATCGTATTGCCGCAGCAATACTCCAATCCCGACATCAAGTGGGAACAGACGGCACAGACTGACATCGGGCTGGACTTCGGCTTCTTCAACGGCAGAATCCGTGGTAGTGTTGACTATTATTATAAGAAGACAACCGATCTGCTGCTATCCGTGGCTGTACCTTCCCCGTCTCTGATCACCTCGCAGGTTGCCAATGTAGGTTCGGTGAAGAACCAGGGTGTTGAAATAGACTTGGGTTTCGATGTGCTGCGTACCAAAGACTTCGCCTGGGATGTAAACCTGAACTTCAGCCGCAACAGGAATGAACTGATCAGTTTGTCGAACGATAAGTGGAATGGAGAGAATATGAAAGTGGCTCCTTGTCAGGGGCAGGGGCTTTCGGGTTCTTATGCACAGTTGGTTATGCCGGGACAGCCGTTGGGCACTTTCTACGGAAAGAAGTTTACCGGTATTGTAGACGGTAAGGAACAGTTTGCCAATGACGGCGAATCGGAAATCATAGGTTGCGCACAGCCCGACTTTACGTACGGCATCGCCACTTCCCTGCATTACAAGAACTGGAGTCTGAGTATGAATCTGCGCGGCAGTGTAGGCAACGATGTATACAACGCTACTGCCAACAACCTGGCTTACCTGAACAACCTGCCCGGTAGAAATGTACTGAAAGAAGCAGTGACGGCGGGTGTAAACCGTGAAGAAGCCAAAGTGTTCTCCTCCCGCTTTATTGAGGACGGTTCGTTCCTGCGCATGGACAATATCTCTTTGGGTTACGATTTCAGTTATAAGCCGTTGCGCATTACTCACGCCCGTGTGTATGTGTCTGCACAGAATCTGTTTACCATTACCGGATATTCCGGCCTGGACCCGGAGGTTAACTCCGAAGTATCGAGAACCGGCGTAGCTCCGCTGGGCATCGACTATCTGAGCTATCCGAAATCACGTACTTTCACAATGGGTATCAACGTTTCATTTTAAACCTTAATCAATATAACAAAGATGAAAGCAACAAATATATTTAAGAGTATAGTAGCATGCGGCGTAGGCATGAGCATGCTGTCCGGTTGTCTCAATTTGGACGAGGAGTTGTATGGAAGGCTCTCTCCGGAGACTTATTATCAGACGGAGGAAGAAGCGCTCTCTTCTGTAGTGGGTGTATATCAGTATCTGGCGTATATGTCGAGGGCAGGTGGCGACGGCTGGCGTATCGGCGAGTTCGGTACGGACGAGTTCTTCTGTCCGGGGCGTGCCAGTGGTGGCTGGTACGACGAGGCCAATATGCAGATTATGGCACATAAGATTACGCCGGATAACGCCCGCCTCGAAACCTGCTGGGGAACTTACCTGTTTCCGGGAATCGGTGCCGCCAATGCGGTGCTGGCAAGTATGGAGTCTTCTCCGATGAAGGATGAGTTGAAATCGCTGATTGCCGAAACCCGTGCCCTGCGTGCTTATGGCTACTATTATGCGATGGATTACTTCGGAAATGTTCCCCTCTTCACCGGAGCTAAAGTCGATGCGAATGATTTGCCGAAGACGGCATCGAGAAAGGAGGTATACGACTTTGTAGTCAAGGAATTTACGGAGGCTGCTGCCGACCTGCCGTCTGTCAAAGAGGTGAACCGTGCATCTTATTATCCCCGTCTGACGCGGGAGGCTGTTTACACCGCCTTGGCATCTGTCTATCTGAATGCCGAAGTGTATGCGGGTGAAGAGCATTGGGGCGATGTAGTGACGATGTGCAACCATGTCATCGAAACAAATGCTTATTCTTTGGAAGATAAGGTTGGTGACTGCTTCCTTGCCACCAATGAGGCCAATTCAACCGAAGTCATCTCTTCCTTCTCCGTAGACCCGTCGAAAGGTGTGGATGGGAATGAGTTTATACTTTATACCCAGCATGCACTGGACCAGAAGAAGTACAATCTTTCTTTTGCCCCTGCCAATGGCTATTGCTTCACGGACGAAGCCCTGAACCGCTACGAGGAGGGTGACGAACGTCTGGAACTTCTGGAATATGGCCCCCAGTACTACCAGGACGGAGTGACTCCTTTGTGTGACGATGCCGGCAATCAACTGGTACTGACTACCATCAAGGATATGGTTGCCGCCCAGGAGAACGAAGGCTACCGGGTGCTGAAGTATTCTCCGATAGGTGTGGCATGGTCGGGAAGCAAGGCAGATAACGATTATATCCTGGAACGTTATTCCAATGTGCTTTTGATGAAAGCCGAAGCGTTGTTCCGCCAGGGAGTGCAAATGAACGAGGCGATAGAACTGGTTAACCAGGTTCGTCGGCGCAGCAATCTTGCCGACTGGGACGAACTTTCTTTAAAGAAGATTGAAGAAGAACGCGCTCGTGAGTTTATCTGGGAGAACCAGCGCCGCCGCGATATGATTCGTTTCGGTTCTTACTTCACGGACACCTGGTTCTATAAGACTACCGCGACGGAAGAGTGGCGAGGCATTTATCCCATCCCCGGCATTCAGCTGAACAATAATCCGAACCTGAAACAAAATCCGAATTATTAAGAATAGAAATCAGTTTTCAATATGATGAGAAATATCATTCTTTGCGTGTTAGGGTTGGTCACTTCGGTGGCCGCCCTTTCTCAGTCTGTAAAAGGCTATGAACTGGAACGGGAAATGCCGGTCTTTCTGGATCAGCTGAAAAAGGAACTTACCTATCCGATGGCTTGGGGTAACAGTCCCGTTCGGGAGTTTGATGAATGGCGCACCCAGGCGCGTGCCACAGTACTCGACGCCATGCTGGCGCCCCCTCCTTATACCTCCGATTATCAAACCGAAGTGCTGGCGGAAGAGCAACGGGAGGGATATCGTGCGCGGAAGATTCAGTTCAACCTGACGGGATATTCACGGGTGAATGCTTATATGCTGGTGCCCGACGGCGAAGGACCTTTTCCGGCGGTGGTGTTGCTTCACGATCATGGAGGGCACTATTCCATCGGCAAGGAGAAGATGATTCGTCCCTTCGGTGTGGAGCCTGCTGTGCTCGAAGATGTCGATGCGTGGGCCAAGCAATGCTATGGTGGTCAGTACGTAGGCGATTATCTGGCTGCCCACGGCTATGTGGTAATCTCCATCGACGCCATCTTTTGGGGAGAACGCGGACGGAAGGAAGGCATCGATGGTGATAAACACATGTTGGTGGCGGGGCACTTCCAGATGTTGGGACGCTGTTGGAGTGCTTTCATAAATTACGAGGATATGTATACAACGGACTATCTGGCCACTCTGCCCGAAGTGGATGCCGGCCGCATCGGTTGCATGGGCTTTTCTATGGGGGCTTACCGTGCCTGGATGCTGGCTTCGCTGTCCGATAAGATAAAGGCAGGTGCGGCGGTATGCTGGATGGTGACTACCGATTGCCAGTTGTCCTGGAAATACGGCAAGGAGCATGGAGGCTTTGCCAATACCTTGCCCGGGCTTCGCCGGTATATGGATTATCCGCATATTGCATCCATAGCTTGCCCCAAACCGATGTTTTTCTTGAATGGTGAACATGATAAACTCTTTCCTCCCGAAGGAGTGAACGATGCTTTTTCAATCATGCATGAGGTTTGGAAGAGTCAGAATGCCGATGACAGACTAAAGACTGAAATCTGGGATATGCCGCATGATTGCGGAATAAAGGTGCAGGAATCGGTACTTCAGTTCTTGAATAAATGGTTGTAAACTACAGATAGCTGCGTCGGCTTACACACTTATCTGTGCAGGCTGACGCAGTTAAGTGTATAAGACGATGCACTTAAGTCTTGTTGGACTTGCTGTTTTCTTTATATTCGGTCGGCGTCATTCCATATTGCTGTTTGAAGCACTTGCTGAAATAATGCGAGTCGTTGAACCCCACCATATATGCTATCTGTGCCATACTATGCTCCTCGGCTTCAATCAGTTGTGCGGCACGTTTTATGCGTATCTCCTTTAAAAACTCAATGGGTGACAAGCCGGTCAAGGTCTTTAGTTTCTTGAAGAAGACGGAACGGCTCATATTTACTTCCGTGGCGATATCTTCCACCATAAGATCACCGTTATCCAAATTCTTTTCAATCGTTTCCAGCACCTTATCCATGAACTTACGGTCGTTGGGGGAGAAGACGGGAACGGATGGACTTTCCGGTTGTTCTGCTGCCTGCTGTTCGGAAGAAGTTGTCAACAGGCTGGCACAATACAGTGCCTGCAACTTCTTCCTCTGTTCAAGCAGATTGAAGATACGGGCTTTCAGATAGGCGGCGCTGAAAGGCTTGGTGATGTAGTCGTCCGCTCCCAGTTCCATACCTTCTATCTTGCTCTCAATATTCGACTTGGCAGTCAGCAATACAATGGGGATGTGGCTGGTGGTCATTTCCTCGCGCAGTGCACGCACCATCTCGATGCCGTCCATCTCGGGCATCATTACGTCGCTGACTATGATGTCGGGCTGGTAGCTCTTGCTCTTTTCCAAACCGGCCTTCCCGTTCTCTGCCTCTATAACGTTGAAGTATTGGGCGAAGATAGTTCTCAGGAAGAAGCGCAGTTCCCGGTTGTCTTCTACAATCAGGATGCTTTCTTTCTCTTTATCTATCTCCTCTTTTCCGCTTTCGGTGAGGGAAGCGAGCTGTGAAGTCTGGAACACCTGACCGATGTCGGTCACTGCATGGTCCGAGAGAATAAACTCGGTGGTTGCATCGAAGTGTTCTTTTCCCTTTGGTAGCTGGATGGTGAACCGGCTTCCTTCACCCGATTTGCTATGGATGCTGATGTTGCCGTGATGCATCTCAACCAGCTCTTTGACTAAGGAAAGCCCGATACCGGTGCTGGACTGGTTGAACAGGTTTTTGTCTACAAGGTTTTCAAAGCGGATGAACAGTGACTTCTGCTTGTGCTCTGAGATGCCGATGCCCTGGTCTTCTACGGAGACGGCTATCTCTTGCCCGTTATCTGTAATCACTACCTTTATCTGCTTCCCTTGCGGAGTATATTTGAAGGCGTTGGACAGCAGGTTGAACAGTATCTTTTCCAACTTGTCCGCGTCTGCCCAGATGTTGAGCGAAGAAAGCTCTGTTTCCAGCCCGAAGTCTATCTGATGCTCGTCGGCAAGGCAGTTGAAGTTTTCCATGATATGCCGGGTGAAGGGTATCAGATCTATTTGCTGTACCCGCATCTTCATTTTATTGTTCTGTATTTTGCGGAAGTCCAGTATCTGATTCACGAGGCGGAGCATGCGGTTGGTGTTTCTTTCTACTAACGTCAGCTGTTCTTTCTCCTCATGGTTCAGGTGTCCGTTCTGCAATACTTGCTCTATGGGGCCGGCAATCAGGGTGAGCGGAGTGCGCAACTCGTGTGATATATTGGTAAAGAAGCGCAGTTTGATGTCCGATATCTGTTGTTCTACGGTTACCTTGTGTTTCAGGCGGAAGATAGTGAACAGAATGTAGGACGCAGCAAATATGATGAGGGCTATGAATAATACGTAGAGTAGATATGCCCAAGGAGTCTCCCAGAAAGAAGGGAGTACGACGAATGCCATGGTGCGGGTGTTTTCCACCCATACGCCGTCGCTGTTGGTCGACTTAATTTTTAGCGTGTAGCTCCCTTTGGGCAGATTGGTGTAAGTGGCTGTCCGTTGGTTGCCGATGTAGTTCCAGTTCTTTTCGAAACCTTCCAGTTGGTAGGCATACGAGATGCTGTTCGGGTATCTCATGTCCAGGGCTGCAAACTGTATGCTGAAGCTGTTCCGGTTGTGCGGTAGTTTGATGAGTTGCGTATCGTCTATGTTGGTGGACAGGATGCCGCCCTCTTCGGGAGTAACGGTCTGTTCTGCCTGCTGGAAACTGGTGAAGATGATGGGCGGTACATATTTGTTGGTGCTGATGGAGTCCGGCGCGAAGTAGAGTATTCCTTTTACGGTGTTGAACATGAGTTGTCCGTCTTGTGTGCTCAAGGCGGCACCTTCATTGAAGTTGATGTGCCTGGGGAAAACTTTGGAGGGATAGTTCTCTATATTCCCGGTCGACGGGGTGAATTTGCATAGCTCTTCTTCTGTGGCAAACCATAGATTTCCCTTTTTGTCTTCTTCGATGGAGAGGAGTATATCCGAAGAAAGCCCGTCTGCCATTGTGTAAGATTGGAACTTGGCTTGCCGGCCGTCCAAAGAGATTAACTTGTTGAAACCGCCTCCGAAAGTCGATACGTACATTTCCTTGTTCCGGGTGAAGAATATGTTGTGTACATCGTTATTGCTGAGGCTGTGCACATCCGAGGGGATGCGGCTGAAATGCCTGAAGTTGATTCTTTCCGGCTCTTTGAAGTGCCCGTTGCACATCAGAAGCCCGGTAGTGCTTCCTATCCAGATATTGCCTTCGGCATCGGAAGTGACAAAACGTGTGCGGTAGCATTGGCCGATCGGATAGTTTTTGAGGCGGTTTCTGTAGTTGATGAACAGAGGTGTTTGCTCTGTTGCCTGCAGGTCCAGATAGTTGACGCCTCCTTCAAAGGTAGCAATCCACAACCGGTGTTGCGGGTCTTCGTGCAGGCTGTAAACGCTGTTTCCGCTCAGGCTGTATATATTGTCGGTATTCGTTGTGTATTGTTGCAACCGGAAGGTCTGCGGCTGTCCTGCAGGGAGGGCAGCTATCAGGCCGTTGCCTTTAGTCCCTATCCAGATGGCTCCGGCATGGTCTTGGGTGAAGGCGTAGGCTATGCCCAGTTCGTCCGTACTGTTGGGAACAATCTTACCCTGGAAAGTGAGGTTGCCGATATATTGCATCTCTTTGTTGTAGATGCGTATAATCTTGTCCTTGTTTCCTGCCCATATATAGCCGTCACGGTCTTGAAAGATGGCACGGGTGTTGTTTCCCGGAAATTCGGAATCGTCCGGGTGGGCAGTAAGCAGGTGGAAATGGCTTGTATTGAATGTTATTTTCTCTAATCCATTTCCGTAAGAGCAAAGCCATAGATTTCCTTGCCGGTCGGTGAAGAGTCCGGTCACTTTGTTGTCGGAGCTCCATCCGGACTGCAACGCAGGGTTATAGAAGGAATGTATCCGGTTTTCTTTCCGGTCATACCATGCAAGTCCTCCACCGGAGGGGTGGAGCCACAAAGAGCCGTTGACGTCTTCGTAGATATACATTTCCGGGCGTGAGTCTACAATGTCTTTCCCATATTTATCTTGTAGTATAAAGTGGTCTATGTTTCCGCTCTCCGGATTGAAGTGGGTTACTCCCATAATGTTATGCCTGAGCCAGGCTTCGTGGTGGGAGTCGATATACACTTCCCTGATGCAGTTGTCTTTCAGCGCTTTGCATACAGTTGTGTTGTAATGGACGGATTGGTCTTTCCGGGGATTGTACACAAAGAACCCGTCGCTGGCCGTACCGACAAATAATTTGTCTTCTTTCAACTGACGGATAAATTTGAGGGAAGAGGGGGTAGGAAGCTCTCTCAGGATGAATTGCTCGTCGTTACATTCCCAAATACATCCTTTATTGGAGGTGAAGTAAAGGGTAGCTCCGCTTTCCAATGCTTCGTAGAAAGGCTGCTTTTCTTTGCCGGGAGGGGCTACAAAGAAGGAGGAGAGTTCTTCTTCTCCCTTTTCGTCGCGGCTCAACTTGTACAGTCCGTTTGCGGTCAACAGCCACTGGTGCTGCTGATTATCCAGGAAAACCTGGTGAACTTGTTCCTGATAGGGGATTTGATGGACTTTAAAGAAACTCTCGGCGGTCATTTCGTGGGTGTCGGGATGGGTGGTGATGTGGATCAGTTCCTTTTGTGCCGTAGTAATCCATACATCGCCGGTGGGTAATACGTAGAAATCCTGCGATAAATAATTATCATAGGGGATAGGCTGGAATTTTTCGGTTCTGGGGTCGAAGCGGAAAATGCAGTGATCGTAGCTTTGTACCCAGATATATCCGTATGGGTCTTCTTTGATGTTGTCCATACGGTTGTTGCTCAAGCTGATATTATCTCCCGGATGAGCTTTGTAATTCTTGAAAGTATATCCGTCGAATTTATAAAGCCCGTCCCATGTGGCAAACCACATGAGTCCTTTGTGGTCTTGGATAATGCTCTGCACTGTTTTTTGGGACAATCCGTTCTCTGAGGTATATTGGGTGAAGGTATGGGGAGGCTGTGCACTGCATATACCCATGCCCAATATGAATGAAATAAAAATGAAACAAACCTTTTTCATGATGGCCTTTTGGATGCTTAACGAGTTATTTCAACCATTTGTCGAAGAATTCCAATGTCTCTTTCTGCATGTTCTTGCTGAAGAAGTGCTTTTCTTCCCAAAGCTTGGTCACAAGCCGGTCTGCCGCGTGCTGGCTCTCCCAGACGGTGTGCATGGTGGCGTATGCATCTTCGACTCCTTCTACCGGAAACAGCTTGTCCTGCGTACCATTGAAGAAAAGGGTTGGTTTGGGGCAGGCGATGCTGGCAGTATGCGGATAGTCCAGGTAGCGGCGCAGGTTGGGGGTGAGCATGGAGTAGGCGGAACCTCCTTTGTTCTGATTGTTGGTCAAGGTCATGAGGTGTTCGGTGGTGTTCATCCAGCATACGGATGCCGATGCTTTTATGCAATCGGTAATGGCGGAAAGCATCCATGAGCGGTAGGCACCCATGGAGAAGCCCAGGCAGCCTACTTTTTCTTTATCGACAAAAGGAAGGGAGGCAAGGAACTCAGCACTGCGGGCATCGTCCATATTGATGAAAGCTCCCCATGAACTGCCCATCTGCAGGAAATTGGAGGCCAGCGCTTGCTGCCCGTCGTAGTCGATACCCTCTTTACGACCGCGTTCGCCCCAGAACAAAGCATCGACGGACAAAACAACGTAGCCGTGGGCGGCAAAATAATCACCCGTGTACTGGCCGTCGTAGCAGCGCGATGCCCAGTCATCGGCATCAGCCAGCACTTCCGGTTTTACGTGGAAAGGACGTACCATTTTCTCCTTGCCGATGGAGAAGTGTGCACCGTGGTCGTGCAGCATGACGATGGCGGGAAAAGGCCCTTTGCCTTCGGGCACCAGCAGATAGGCGGGAATGCGGCACCATTCCGAAACGTTGAACCAAATCTTGCGGGCTTCGTATCCGTCGCGGCGTTCCGTATCGACTATTTCCATATTGTAACTTTGTGGGGCGGGAGCCAGGTTCTGCATACATTCCATCAATACTTCCCGTGCCTGCATGCGCCATTCGCCGAAGTCTTTGGCAGGAGAGTTTCCCCATGCCATGGGATAAGTCAGTTGTTGTTTAAGTTGTTCGTAAAAGGTGGGCATATTCTTGACAACTCCATAGGAAAGGGTGTCAGTCTGTGCCATGACAATGGAACATGTGAAAAGCAAAACCAGACAAGAAAGAATAATATGTTTCATGGTTCAGTAGTTTATCTGTGAGTATTAAATTAGAAGCAAATATACAAGAATTTTCGCTGAAATACTTATCTTTACCGCACAGAATGGACTAATTATGGCGAAAAGAATCTTATATCTGATAGCAGGATTGCTATGTGCTTTGGCAATAAAGGCACAGCCGGACTGCTTTTTTACCCATTATTCATCCGAGGACGGACTGTCTCAGAATACCGTCATGGGCATACTGCAGGATACCAAGGGAAATATGTGGTTCTCTACGTGGGATGGTATCAATCGGTTCGACGGATATACCTTCAAGACTTATAAGGCAAGGCTCGATAACCAGATTGCATTGACCAATAATCGTGTGGACCAGATGTACGAAGACAAGTTCGGCTTTTTGTGGCTGCTGACTTATGATAACCACGTCTATCGTTTCGATCCCCGCACAGAGATGTTCGAGCAAGTACCGGCTGAGGGCGAAGAAGGCAGTTCGGCTGCGGTCACTTCCATTCATATCTTGCCCGGCGGTTCCGTATGGCTGTTTACCGAAAGCGAAGGGGCTATTCGTGTAGCGACGGCACCGGATACATATCGGCTCACCACCAAATGGTATTCTGCCAAGACCGGTCCGTTTCCGGCAGTCCATGTATACAAAGTCTACGAGGATCTTTCGGGCCATGAATGGATGCTGACCAATAATGGTCTGGGAGTGCTTTCGCCCGATGAGGGAACACCTGTCTCTTTCTTTATGGAAGCAGCCGGGAAGGAAGGTAGTGGTGCCGGACAGATATTCTATACCTGCCAGGAGCATGGAGACGAAATCTTCTTCGGTTCGGAGAACGGACGCGTGTGGTGCTATCAGAAGAAGACCGGTGAGTTCCGTCTGCTACAATTGCCTGCCACTTCAAAAATTGTGTCCATCAAGGAGCTCGATGAGCGTGAAATGCTGATTGTTACTGCTACGGATGGCTTTTTTGTGTATCAATACCAGGCGAAGACTACGGAACATTATGATGCATCCCGTTTCCCCGATGCACCTGTTTATTCTGCCTATGTAGACAGGCATTCCGAGGTCTGGTTCGAGCAACACATATCGGGTAGTGTGGTACACTTCAATCCGGCGACGCGCGTGCTGAAAACAGAAAAGATAGCGGTGGAACCTACCAGTACAGACCGTTCGCGCCCTGCATTCCATGTGCACGAAGATATTTACGGCACTGTGTGGGTGCATCCATACGGTGGCGGCTTTTCTTATTTTGACCGGGAGCATAATAGCCTGCATCCTTTCTATAACAGTCTGGCGAGTGGAGACTGGCGCTTTTCCAACAAAATACATACAGCTTTTTCTGACCGACAGGGCAACTTGTGGATGTGTACCCACTCCAAGGGTTTGGAGAAAGTGACTTTCCGTCCGTCGCAATTTAAAATAATAACCCCCATGCCCCATCATTACGAATCGTTGAGCAACGAGGTGCGGGGATTGTGCGAAGACCATGAGCATAACCTTTGGGTAGGGCTGAAAGATGGAAAACTGCGGGTGTATGATAAGAACCGCGTGGAACGGGGGTATCTGACGGAAGCCGGCACGATATCTCATACCGGCACTCCGATGCGCGGTAATGTATACTTCATTCTGGAGGACAGTAAGAACAATCTTTGGATTGCCACGAAGGGAGACGGACTGGTGAAAGCTGAGCCGCAAGGCAATGCACGCTATAAATTGACCCGTTATCAGTATGAAAAGAACGACATCTACAGTCTGAGTGACGATAATGTCTATTGCGTGTATGAAGATGCCCATGGACGGATCTGGGTGGCCACCTTTGCAGGTGGTGTAAACTATATGATGCTTGATAAGGAAGGTAAAGAAGTCTTCGTCAATCATCGCAATAACCTGAAAGGATATCCTATCGATAATTGCTATAAGGCGCGCTTCATTACCGGCGACGCTGCGGGGCATGTATGGATTGGAACTACCGTCGGTGCCCTGGTGGTGAAGGATGACTTCAAGACTCCGGAAGAGGCCGTGTTCCATCACTTCGTGCGCATTCCGAAGGATATACACAGCTTGAGCAACAACGATGTACACTGGATAATATCCACCCGGCAGAAGGAGCTCTATCTGGCTACCTTTGGCGGCGGACTGAATAAACTGCTCTCGCTGGATGAGGCCGGAAATGCCCGGTTCAAGTCTTATTCCGTACAGGATGGTCTGCCTTCGGATGTGCTTCTTTCGATACGCGAGGATGGCAAAGACAATCTTTGGATAAGTACGGAGAACGGTATCAGCAAGTTCATTCCTTCGGAAGAGAAGTTTGAGAACTATGACGATAAAGGTATTTCCTTCCAGGTGCGTTTCAGTGAGGCGGCATCGGCTCGGACGTCTCTGGGCAATATCCTGTTTGGGGCAAGCAACGGCATCTTTATGTTCAATCCGGATTCCATTCGTAAGAGTAGCTATGTGCCGCCGGTTGTGTTGTCCAACTTGCTGGTTTCCAATGAAGAGGTGGTGCCGGATGGAAAGTCTGTCCTGAAGCAGAGCTTGGACGATACGCATAAGTTGGTGCTGTCTCACCGGGAGAATATCTTTACCATTCAGTATGCTGCGCTCGATTATTCGGCTCCGTCCGAAATTCAATATGCCTATATCCTTGAAGGCTTTGAGAAAGCATGGAACTACGTGGGCAAGCAGCGGACGGCCACGTATACCAACTTGCCCAAAGGAAATTACGTATTCAAGGTACGTTCTACCAATGCAGACGGGATATGGACCGAGAATACCCGTGCACTCGACATAGAGGTCCTCCCTTCATTTTGGGAGACGCCTTTTGCTTATTTTCTCTACTTCCTGTTTGTGCTGCTGATTATTGTGACGGCTGTCTATATTCTGTTCACCATCTACCGCTTGAAGCATAAAGTGTCTATGGAGCAGCAGATGACGGATATGAAACTGCGCTTCTTTACAGATATTTCCCACGAACTGCGTACTCCGCTGACGCTCATTTCGGGTCCGGTGGAATATGTGCTGGAGAATACCCCGTTGCCTGACGATGCCCGCGAGCAGCTGCAGGTCGTGGAGCGTAATACGAACCGCATGTTGCGCCTGATTAACCAGATTCTGGATTTCCGCAAAATACAGAACAAGAAGATGAAGATGCAGGTGCAGCGCATTGATGTCGTGGCATTCACCCGTAAGATTATGGAGAACTTCGATGCCGTGGCAGAGGAACATCATATAGACTTCTTGTTCGAGACGGAAAAGGAGGAACTCTGCTTGTGGGTGGACGTTGACAAATATGAGAAGATTATCTTCAACCTGCTTTCCAATGCCTTTAAATATACTCCGAATGACAAGATGATAACTGTCTTTGTTCGTGAAGACGAGAAGTCCGTGTCCGTAGGCGTGCAGGACCAGGGCATCGGCATTGCGGAGAATAAGAAGAAGTCGATTTTTGAACGTTTTGAGAATCTGGTAGACCGGAACTTATTCAACCCGAGCACCGGAATCGGCTTGTCGTTGGTGAAGGAGCTGGTGGAGATGCATAAAGCTGTGATATCTGTGGACAGTAAGTTGGGGACCGGGAGTTGTTTCAAGGTCGAATTCCTGAAAGGGCGGGAGCACTATGACGATGCTGTGGAGTTCCTTCAGGATGATGCGGCTGCAGGTGTGGAAGTGGCGGAGCGTGTTGCTGATGCAGGCAGTGCGGTTCAGTTGCCGGTTGCTGATGACGAGCTTCTGCCGGAAGGTGAAGAGGCGGAAAACTCCAAGGGTACCATGTTGCTGGTAGAAGATAACTCGGAACTGCGTTTGTTCTTGCGTAGCATCTTTGCGGCTGAATATCGTATTGTAGAAGCCGTAGACGGTATGCAAGGCTGGAGCAAGGCATTGAAGTTTCTTCCCGATGTTATTATCAGTGATGTGATGATGCCGGAGAAAGATGGCATTTCGATGACCCGTGAGTTGCGCGCAGATATGACAACGAGCCACATACCTATTGTACTGCTGACCGCCAAATCGTCCATCGAAAGCAAGTTGGAAGGTTTGGAGTATGGTGCGGACGATTATATCACGAAGCCTTTCAGTGCCACGTATCTGAAGGCGCGTGTGAAGAACCTGCTGATGCAACGCCGTAAACTTCAGGATTTGTACCGGGCCGATCTGTTGTCTGCAGGAACAGTTGCTCCGGCTGCATCCGAGGAAGCGGAAGAAACGAAGGCTCCGGAAATGTCTACAAACGACCGTAAGTTTATGGATAAACTGGTGGAACTGATGGAGAAGAATATGGATAACGGCGATTTGGTAGTCGATGATCTGGTGGGCGAACTGGCCGTCAGCCGTTCTGTTTTCTTTAAAAAACTGAAGACGCTGACTGGATTGGCACCCATCGAATTTATCAAGGAAATGCGTATAAATCGTGCTGTGCAACTGATAGAAACCGGAGAATATTCCATGACGCAGATTTCTTATATGGTAGGAATCAATGACCCGCGTTATTTCAGCAAGTGTTTCAAGCAGAAGATGGGTATGACGCCGACGGAATACAGAGATAAAGGAGTGAAGAAATGAATAACAATGAGATCTGGTACATATAATTGCAATGTATGACGCTAAGCCTGATAAAAGATGAATCCCATTCGCTCGTGAGTATTCGGTTGGATGAGCAGGAGTTCCATAATATTTTCAGTAAATATTATGCGGCGCTTTGTTCGTTTGCCTTCCAATACATGGCAGATAGGGAAATGTCGGCAGATATTGTGCAGGATGTATTTGCCAAGTTATGGCAAATCAAAGACGATTTCTTCTATTTGCACCAGGTAAAGGCCTTTCTCTATACCGCTGTACGCAACCGGGCTTTGAATGAACTCGAACACTCGAAAGTGGCTTATGAGTATGAACAGAAGGTTATGGCAAAGAAAGCGGATGCTTTCTTTCATGATGCTGTTGTAGAGGAAGAGACTTTCCGGATACTATCGGACGCCATCGAAAAACTTCCCGGGCAGATGAGGGCCATCATGCGACTTGCATTGGAAGGAAAAAAGAATCCTGAAATAGCCGAGCATCTTAATATCTCTACCGAAACAGTACATACACTCAAGAAAACCGCCTATAAAAAACTGCGCAAATATCTCACCGATTACTATTATTGCATTCTCTTGCTTCTCTGAAAAAAGACATTTATTTATTCTTTTTCAAAAAAATATTCTTAAAGACTCACCATGTTTTAATTTTGACCTGTATTATTATTGAAGATAGATAAAAACAAGTCAAAATATGATAAGAAAAGATTTCCATGTAGCTCATCTTATATCCAGGTTTCTATCCGGCGAGATTACTCCGGATGAAAGTTTATATCTGGATACCTGGCGAAAAGAGAACAAGAAGCACGAGCAGCTTTTTCAGAAGATTTGCAATGAGGAGAATTTCGTGCAGCATGAAATCCGTAAAACGGATTATGATTTGAATACAGGTTGGGAAGGTGTGGAGAAGCGTATCAGGAAAATGACTCTCCGAAAGAGGTATCTGAAGGTGTTGCAATATGCCGCTACAATTGCTTTGCCCGGTCTGATACTGATGTTCGCCCTCCTGAATGCTCCTGAAACACAACTTGCAGGCGATAGCAGACTATTGACGGAACAACAAATCCTACCGGGTGGAGCCAAAGCCATCCTTACATTAGATAATGGCGAAACTGTGTATCTGGATGCGGAAGTTACCGGAGAACAGGCACAGTTGGTGGATAAGCAAATTCAGGTAGACTCAACGACCCTGAATTATCGTTCGGCGCAAAAAATAGCTGAGCAAAAAGCGCCTGTATATAATAAGGTAGAGATACCCCAAGGCGGAGAATACGCCCTTGTCTTGAATGACGGAACCAAAGTACATCTGAATTCAATGAGTAGTTTGCGTTTCCCGGTTACTTTCGGTGCCGGAAAGCGGGAAGTGGAACTGGTGGGGGAAGCTTATTTTGAAGTAAGCAAAACCGGACAGCCATTTATTGTGCAGACCAAAGGCATGCAGATAGAAGTGCTGGGAACCATCTTCAATATTTCTGCTTATCCCGATGAAGAATACCAGGCTACCCTCGTAAGCGGTTCGGTACGGGTAGATGCCGGACAGGGCAACAGTCTGGTGTTGAAACCTTCGCAACAAGCCTCATTGGCACCCGGAAGCAGCGACCTGCAAGTACGCACGGTAGATACTGCCTTTTACACTTCGTGGGTGAGAGGAAAAATCAATTTCAAAGACCAGCGTCTGGAAGATATCATGAAAACCCTTTCGCGGTGGTACGATATCGAAGTGAAATATGCTGATGAAAGCCTCAAGAATAAGCGCTTCGGTTGCAACGTGAACCGTTACGAAAGCATTACTCCTTTTCTGGAGCTGCTGGAAGCTACGGAGAACATACACTTCAAAATCAACGGTAAGACAATTACATTCTATAACTAACCATTAATAATTAAAGTAAGTATGACTAAGAAACAGAACTACACCAGGTCTTGGGAAGGTAGTAAACGTATGTGGATTACATTCCTGTTTTTCAGTTTCATGATGATTGGTTTTGTGCAAGCCTCCAATACGGTGTTTGCTCAGACAACGGTTACTGTGAATTTAAAAGACGCTACGCTAAGCGATGTGCTATGGGAAATTCAGCGGCAAACGGATTTCACCTTTATCTATAGCACGAATGATGTAAAGAAAGTAAAGGTTCATAATCTGAACGTGAAGAATGAGAAGATTGCTGCTGTGCTGGACGAATGTCTGAAGAATAGCGGACTGGCTTATACGGTAAAGGACGGTGCCATCGCCATTCGTCCGGTGAACGAAGTACGCGGAGTAGCTGCCGTGGAACAACAGAAATATACTGTTTCGGGAACGGTAATAGACGAGACGGGTGAATCTGTTATCGGTGCTAATGTTTTGGTGAAAGGTACTACAAACGGTCAGACAACCGACCTCGACGGACACTTCTCCATTCAGACGGAGCAAGCAGCCGTTACGCTCGTGGTGTCGTATGTAGGCTATACCCGTCAGGAAGTGAAAGCCACAGCAGGCAAAATGGTGAAAGTGGTACTGGTACCCGACGCTAACTTGACGGAAGAAGTCATTGTCACCGGTTACGGTACTTTCAAGAAATCAGCTTATGCCGGTTCTGCTTCCAGTGTCAAGAACGAGAAGATAGCCGATGTGCCTTCCGTATCTTTCCAGGACTTGCTGCAAGGTAATGCAACAGGGGTACAGTTCACTGCCGCATCCGGTCAGCCGGGGTCTTCTTCTTCTCTGCGCATCCGCGGTATGGGTTCGTTCAATGCATCTAACTCTCCGTTGTATGTTATCGACGGTGTGCCGGTAACTTCCGGTTCCATTAACTCTATCGATTCGGATGGCGGATTGGATGCCATGTCTACCATTAATACTTCGGATATCGAGAACATTACCATTATTAAGGATGCCGCCGCTGCCTCACTCTATGGTTCGCGTGCTGCCAACGGTGTGGTATTGATTACTACCAAGAAAGGTAAGACCGGTAAGGCTGTCGTTAACCTGAAAGCCGACTGGGGTTTCAGTGACTTCGCTATGGATTATCGTCCCACATTGAGCGGAGCAGAACGTCGTGAGTACATTTATAACGGGTTGAAGCTCGGTCAGGAAAGAAGTGGAAAATCTGCGGAAGATGCCATAGCTTATGCCGACAAGAATATTGATAAGTATGCTCCCGTGCCCTGGTGTGGCTATACCGATTGGGGCGATTACTTGTTCCGCAAAGGAAGCCATTCCAATTATGAGGCTTCTCTGTCCGGCGGTACTGACCGGTTCAAGTACTACTCCTCACTGGCTTACCTCAAACAAGAGGGTATCGTACGGACATCCAGTTTGGAACGTGTCACCGGCCGTTTGAACGTAGACTTCCAGGCTACGGATAAGTTGAAGATGGGCGTCAACTCCATGTTCACCAGCCTTACACAGAATGTATACAGCGAAGGAACCGGTTATACCGCTCCTTTCTATTCCAGCGTGAGCAAGCTGACTCCTTCCGATCCTGTATATAATGAAGACGGTACTTACAATCAAGATTTGATTTCTCTGGCAAGAAGAAATCCCGTACTGGCTCAGGCTTACAACTTTCAGCGCGAATACGTGACTCGTGCATTCAATACCCTGTATGCCGAATACGAATTTATCAAAGACTTGAAGCTGAAGTCTACTTTGAGTTACGACTACAACATCAGTAAAGGTAAGGAATGGAGAGATTCCCGTACTTCCGACGGTGAGAAGAACAACGGCGGTATGAGCAAGGCATACAGCGAATATAATAAGATGGTATGGTCTAACCAATTGAGCTATAAGATGGATATTCAGAGAGACCATCACCTGGACGCTCTTGTGGGATATGAAATTGATTCTAAATACAACGACGGCTTGTCAGGCTATGCTACCAACTTCCTGACCCCGCTTAAAAATGACATTACTAACGGACAGACTTTGGAGAGCCTCGGCGGTTCTTCCAGCCGTACCCGCATGGTGTCTTACATCAGCCGTCTGAACTACGACTATAAGCACAAGTACTATTTGGGCGGAAGCTATCGTATGGATGGTAGCTCACGTTTGCACCGCGATAATCGTTGGGGTAGCTTCTGGTCGGTATCCGGCGCATGGCGCGTAATCGAGGAAGACTTCATGAAGCCTACCAGCAACTGGCTGAGTGATCTGAAGCTTCGTGCATCATACGGTGTGAACGGAACTCTGCCTTCGGACTTGTACGGCTACATGGGGCTGACCAGCCTGAGTGGCGGATATATGGAGAACCCGGCACTTATCCAGTCGCAGATAGAGAACCGCGACCTGCAATGGGAAACAAACTATAACCTGAACATCGGTCTGGACTTCGGCATCTTCGATCGTGTGAACTTCACACTGGAATACTACACCCGTACCACGAAGAACCTTTTGATGGACTGTCCTGTATCCATGACTACCGGCTTCAGCTCCTACCTGATGAATATCGGTGAAGTGAAGAACCAGGGTGTGGAACTGGAAATCAACTCAAAGAACATTGTAAAGAAGGACTTCGACTGGAGTACTACCTTCACCCTGTCCCACAACAAGAACAAGATTGTGAAACTGGACGGCGAACAGACACAGATTATCAGCGGTACACAGATTCATAAGATCGGCAGTTCTTATCGTACCTTCTATATGATAGAGTTTGCGGGAATCAACCCCGAAACCGGTGCACCGCAGTTCTATACCAACACTCAGGATGCTAATGGAAACTATGTGAAAGAGGTTACGGAAAACAATAAAGATGCCCACGCCATTCCTTTGAAGAAACATGCCGAACCGAATGTGACCGGCGGACTCTCCAATACATTGCGTTACAAGTGGTTCGACCTGAGCTTTATGTTCTCTTATCAGTTCGGTGCCTTTGGCTATGATAACTGGGCACAGAAGACCGAGCATGGCGGAAAGGACTTTACCCTGAATATTCCTGCTTACTATCGCGACAACTGGAAGAAACCGGGAGACATTAGCAAGTACGAGGTATTTATTGAAAAGCCTGCCGTAGCCATGACAGGTGTTACCACTACCCGCCGCCTGCACAGCACGGACTTCATCCGTCTGAAGACACTGACCTTCGGTGTCACTGCTCCTAAGGCATGGACGAAGACGTTGGGTATAAACAGCTTGCGTCTCTACGCCTCTGCCAACAACTTGTGGACTTGGGCTGCCTACGACTTCTACGATCCCGAATCGGTAAATGCCGGTACGGCAAGTTGGGGAACTCCTCCTTTGAAAACGGTTACATTTGGTCTTAACTTGAACTTCTAACCCACTAAAAAGAGAAACATTATGAAAGCATTAAAATATATAGTAATGGGAATGTTGGTCAGCCTGACCACTTCCTGCGGTAACGACTGGCTCGACGTAGAATCGAGCACAAAGATTCCAACTGCTTCTGCCATTCAGAACCTGGATGATGTGGAATATAGTTTGAACGGTATCTACGATGTGATGCGCAGTACTAATTATTATTCCGGGCGTATGGTTTATTATGGAGACGTGACTGGTGATGATGCGCAGTCCATTAAAACCGGAAAGCGTACTACGAGCTATTATATGCTGGACTATACCAAAGATTCCGGTCCCAGCAGCCATTGGTCATACGCTTATAAGATTATTCAGAACTGTAACATCATCCTGTCGCAGATTGATGAAATAGAAATCCTTGAGGACGATAGAGATATTTACAATGACCTGAAAGGTCAGGCGCTGACTCTCCGCGGATTTGCTTTGTTCGATCTTACCCGCTTCTTCGGCTATCCTTATGCCAAGGATAACGGTGCTTCCCTGGGTGTGCCTATCGTTACCGAAGTTTCCAATACGGAGAACAAACCGGCACGTAGCACGGTGGCGCAGTGCTATACTGCCATCATCAAAGACCTGAAAGAGGGTAGTGAGCTGATGAGCGAGAAGTTCAACAAAGGAAAGATCAATAAGTGGGCGGGTATGTTGCTGCTGAGCCGGGCTTATCTGTACATGGAAGATAACCAGAATGCACTGACAACAGCCGAAGCTGCCATTGCCGGAGCAGAGAAGAACAAATACCGCCTGTGGACGAACGACGAGTACGGCACCATCTGGGGTACTGATTTTGCATCTTCCGACCCGGGCGAAGTACTGTTCGAACTGGTGAACCTCACGGTAGACGGAGTAGGTAAGGAAAGTCTTGCCTATCTCTGCTTGCAAACCGGATATGATGACTATTGTTTGACCAGCTCTTTTTATGAACTGATGCAGGAAGATCCGGACGACGTCCGTAACCAGGCTTATACCGTAGTCTCCAAGACTAAGCGGGCCTATATAGCCAAATATCAGCCGCAGAATGGTAAGGCGGTCGAAGACTCCAACATCCCCGTTCTTCGTCTGTCCGAACTTTATCTGATTGCTGCCGAGGCTGCCGTGAAAGTGGGTGATAATGCGAAAGCTGTGAAATATCTGGATGCCATCGTCAACCGTGCCAACCCGGAAAAGACAGTCGTAGGCAAGACTATCACACTGGACGATGTATTGCTGGAACGCCGCAAAGAACTCTTCGGCGAAGGACATCGCTTCTTCGATGCCATCCGTAACCACAAGACCATCGTGCGTAAGGAGTCTACCAAGAAATTCCCCGAAATAGCGGAAACCGAACACTTGAAGATGGTGGATGAGAGCATGTCTTTCGACTGGAACTACTACCGCGTAGTATTGCCTATTCCTAAGGCAGAAATGAACTCTAACCCGAATATGGTACAGAATCCTACTTATGGTGATTAAATAATAACTAAATAGATAATGATAAAGACAAGCATTACGAAATCTCTCCTTGTCACTCTTATTCTAACATTCATCAGTTCCGGCCTTAGTGCCGGAACTTTTGATTCGGAGGGCAAGAAGAAGAAAGAGAAGAAAGAAGAACTGTCGGCAGACGGTCCTTATGTGATTTACGAACCGGACGGTAGAACACGCGTGGTGAGTGTGAACACAAAAAGGCAAATTATAGACACTACGTATGTGTCGTTGCCCAAGGATTTCACTCTGCATGTAGTGGACCACAAAGGCAGATATCCGTTTGATGTGAAGTTGCATCCCGTAAAGCGTCCTGAATGGAAATACAGCCAACCGGAAAAAGTGTTTGTAATGTCCGACCCTCACGGTAAGCTGGATTGCGTTATCAGCCTGCTGCAAGGCAACGGGATTATTGATAAGCAGTTCCAATGGAGCTTCGGCAGGAATCATTTGGTGATTATCGGAGATATATTCGACCGGGGTAAAGATGTGCCGCAAATCTTTTGGTTGATTTACAAGCTGGAGAAAGAAGCTGCCGATGCAGGCGGACGTGTCTCTTTCCTGTTGGGCAATCACGAACCGATGGTTTTGGCTAATGACTTGCGTTACACCAAAGGCAAGTACAAAGAGTTGGCAAAGAGGCTGAATATGCGTTATCCCCAATTATTTGGTGAGAATACGGAACTGGGCAGATGGCTGGGTACGCGTAATACCATGCAGACTATCGGTCGCGATTTATACGTGCATGCCGGTTTGGGAAAAGAATTTTATGACCGTAATCTGAGTATTCCTACTGTTAATAAGGAAATGAGTCGTGCATTGTTTATGAGCCGTGCTGAGCGCAAAGCTTTGTCACCTCTTACGGCATTTCTTTATGGCAATCCCGGTCCTATCTGGTATCGCGGATTGGTAAGGACAGACCCGAAGTACAACCCGCTGCCACAAGATTCCTTGCAAATGATAATGAAGCGCTACAATGCCGAACACATCCTCGTAGGTCACACCATCTTCAAAGATATTTCTTCTTTTTATGATGGGAAGGTGATAGGTGTCAATGTAGATAATGAGGAAAACCGTAAGAAGAAACGTGGACGTGCTTTGCTGATTGACCGGAATACTTATTTTGTGGTCGGAGATAAGGGGATAATGCGAAAGCTGTTTTAATACTGTTTCGGAAAGGTTGATTTGTACTATTCGGTGATCTTATGGTGAATAAAGAAATGAGTTGTAACATTTCTCTACTTTTAGGGTAGATAATCTATTTTTTATTGTACATTTGCAATGTCGAACATATTTAAACTTACAGCAGGGAAACCTGCCAAATCATCGTGGCGGGCATTTTTATGCCCGTTCACGACACTCCTATATGGCGGTTCCTGCACCCCCATGAGGAGTGTTAATGCACCCTCAATACTGGCTGTAAGTTTAGTGTTCGACAATGGGTCAGGCGGGGATCGCTTTTCTTATACCCTTTCCCGTCTCCCGTAAATCGGATTATTCACCTTTAAAACTTGAAGATTTATGGAAAACAACAACCAGCCGGAGGTAATTCAAGAGCCTTCCTACAAACAACTTAACTTGGTATCCAGTAGCTTCCAATCAGAAGAAGCAATGAAAGCGTATTATCTGCAAATGGCCGATACCATGGCTGCGAATCTTCCTTTTGAAAAATGCTCGGAGTATATATCCCTGAAAGGATTACGCCGCAAATTGAAGCAATTTATCGGAGCATTGCAGCAATTGAGCGTTCATGAATGGGGGAGTGGTATTGCAGAAATACAAAACGCTTGTGGAACGTACATGCTACAGAGCAATATTGAACGGAAACTTCTTCTGCAAACAAATCGGGAAATAGGTCGGCACATGCAATTCATTACGCAGTTGGCAGGAAATATGGGATTCATAAAGCAATTGTTAGGTACACTGAACTGCCATTATCAGAATGTGAGGTATTTGATGGAAAGGATGAAGGAATAATCAGAAAATGCAGTAGTGTAATAAGCTTCAGTAAATATATATATCCTCGGAGAATGTTTATTTTCTCCGAGGATATTTTGTTTGTTTATCGGATGTTTCCGATATTCTTTTCAATCAATGTTTCATTGGTAATCGTAAAATCACCGTTAGCGGCATCTTTAAAGCCTGGGTCAAGTGAAGTCGAATTGGAATCAAAGAATTTGGCTTTTTCGTAATCAGAGATAAAGCTGGGTGCCTTGAAATAGTTGTTGTTCTTAAATGTCGGTATCCCAGTCTTGTCTTGGTCAGAGAAATAGCCTCCGGTGTTTGTAACAAGATTGTTGGTGAAAGTAATTTTGTTACCGATGAAACGTACGTAGAAGAGACGTTTCTCATTATTGCTGACACCATTGAGGGTACAATGGTCGATTGTGATAACCGGAGTAATGCCGGCAAAGTCTCCTGAAGCATCATCGTAGCGTACAAAATCACGAGCTGCACAACTATTATAAACAGTACAATTGGTGATATTCAAGGATTTTATAGCACCTTTACGACAGTCAAGCATATCTCCTCCATTGCATTCAATGTTATAGATCAAGGAGTTCTTGATTGTGATTTCATCAATGGTCGCAGCTACGTTGATGTAGTATAGACCCTTCGTATAGTTTCTGATTTCGCAATCATCAATAATCAAATTCTTATAAGCTGTTGCTGTTTTAAACTCAACGGTTTGGCTGCCATCCGTATCTTTACCGTCCAATATAATTTGCTTCAAAGTAAGTGATGCACCGTTGTTTAGGGTAATACAACCATTTAAAACGGGTTTGTCACTTGGACGTACAGCTTTGAATTCTACGCTCTTGTTTATGGCTATTTTTCCCGGGGTTGTCGCGTCACTTCCGGCAATACGGTAAGTGCCCGGATAGAATGCAAAAGCATCACCATCATTTGCGGCAGCAAGTAATGCTGCAAAGTCATCTTCCGGTGTAACAGGGATAGCACCACCTAAATCAACCAAAGTAGTGAATTTGACAGTTCCACGTGTTTTGGTACCATTCATCAGCTTTGCCGTATATTCAGTTTCGGAGGTTAAACCCTCGATGGTTGCGACACCTGCAGCAATTTCGGCAGAAGTAACAGTATGCTTGATGTTGCCTGGGGTCAGAACTATTTCGGTAGCTGTCTCTCCGGCCGTCCAATGGAGCGTTACACTGAATGCACTCAAGTCTTCTTCTGTGACAGACTTGAAGATTTGTTCGGCATCAGTCTTAAAGTAAACTCCACTCCACTTGGACTCGGAAATATTCTCGCCAATAGCTTGAACGCGTGCTGAATACTTCATTTCACCTTCTAAGCCTGTGACTATATAGGGCAAATCTTCTGCTATAATTCCCGGTATTGTTTTAACCGGACTGCCGCTAAAAGTCAAGCTGTCATTTTCGAATATTTCGATGGTATAGCTTGTTGCTCCATTAACAGCTGCCCACGACAAGCGGGCATTGACTTGATTTACAACTCTTGCTTCCACATTGATCGGAGCGAAAAGGCGATCGTAATCGATGCTTGTAATTTCATCGCTCTGATCACTGCAAGCAGTTGTCAGGGCTGCTGTAGCCAGCCCTAACAGATATGCATATTTCTTTAATTTCATAATCTTTTTTGTTATGTGTGTTAATCACTAAGTTAATCGTTGGTCAACGTGCCGTTACTCTTATCGATGAATGTCTGCCAGATGGGCCAGTACTGGTTTTCATCCGGATTTTGTATGTAGAGTGTATTGATTTGATCATCCGTCAGTTTTTCGGTAGAAATCCAAGTCGTATTGCTTTCATATCCCATTGACTTACCGATCTCGTCAGTATCGCCATGATTCAAACCATAAATTATCAATGTTTCACCGTCTTTTTTGTCAGTCTGGTAATACAATTTCTCCGGCAGGTCGGCATAAGCACCTTCACGGCGTGCCAGCTGTGCCATCTTGGTTTTAGCCTCATCCAGTTTGGTCTTCAGTAAGTTCCAACGGATCAGGTCGGCTTTTCTCAATGATTCACCGGCAAATTCAAGTGCACGTTGATCAACGATAGCATTGAAGAAGGCATCTTTGCTGGCTGTTGCTTTATTCATATAAGCAGTAACTTTAGCTGCGGGCAATGCGCGGTCCAGGATCGGTTTCAAATAAGCCGCTGCTGCAGAAGGACCTTCCAACTCGTTGATAGCTTCGGCAGCCATCAGGTAAATATCGGCCAAACGCATATATTGCCAGTTTATACCATCGTCATTCGTAGAAGTGACCATGCGGTCCATCCACTCGTAACGTAACTTACCGAAGCACCATTTCTTCAGGCTGCGCAATTCTTGCTTGGATTTTCCGTCAACCAGTTCCTTGGACCACTCGTAGGGTACGCAAGTTATGTCACGTCTTACGTCGTCTATATCGTAATCATAGAATAAATGAGGAAGAGGGCCGTTTATACCACCTTGTGCCTGTTTGGTATACTGGTCGGCAGCATTGTGCTGTACGCCGAAGGTGTAAAGTACACGTCCGCGGCCATCGGAGAATGGAATTTCCCAAATGGATTCTTCACCGGCTGTTACAATGTCCTTACAGAGTCTGGTAAAGTTATCTTTGAACGCACCGAGCTTGTTGCAGCCTTGATTGATAATGTCCAGACATTCCTTACGTGCAAGGGTATACATGGCTGTTCTGTCCAGTTCGGGATCATTGCTCAGACGGATTCCGTCTGCACGCTGGCTATAACCTCCGGCATAGAGTGCTATACGGGCACGAAGTCCTTTTACGAATGCTTTATTTACGCGTTCGGTACTTCTGGTTACAGATGTTGCGTTGGGCCATGCCACATAGTCTTCTGCCGTTTGCAGGTCCGACAGTAACTGTTTGTAGATGACATCCCTGTCAGATCTGCCCAAATACATTGTTTCGGACGTAATCGGCTCAAAACGTGCAGGAACATCTCCCCAGGCTTTTACCAAATCCAGATAGATGACAGCTCTCAAAGTCAAAGCCTCGCCCAGCAGCTGTCTCAGTTCCGCATTGGATGATATGTTGCCATAAGTATTTAAACCGGCAATGGCTTGATTGGCACGTTCAATGCCTTCATAAAATTTAGCGTATGCATTGTTGTCCGTATTCATCTGGCTGTTGTTAGCTTTCGTGTTATACGATGCCAGGTCATACTTGCCGCCATCCGGCATTTTAGACAGGTCCATACCGTTGATCCATTCTACGTCGGAGTTTATTCCGTAGAAGGGGAGGAAACGTCCGCGATAAGAGTTGGTTTCACTGAATGATTGGTGAATACTCATTACGGCAGCTTCGGCCAGAGACGGAGTAGAGAAGATGACGGATGCATCCAGGGCGGACTTACTTGGTGATTCCAGGTCGCAAGAGGTGGTCAGGCCGGTAAGCGACAAGGTTAAAAGGGATATATAGATTAATTTTTTCATTTCTTTTACTTTTTACTGGGTTTAGAAATTCAAGTTTACACCTACTACAAACTGGCGGCTCTTTGGATAAGCTGAGTAGTCGACACCCGGAGTCAGATTGGTTTTACGCATAGCCGATACTTCAGGGTCATAGCCGGAGTAGCTGGTAAGGCAGAATACGTTATAGGCTGTTACGTAGAAACGCAGGTTTTGTATTCTGGCTTTGTTTGTAATGGCTTTCGGGATGGTATAACCCAACGTCAAAGTGTTCAGACGGAGGAAAGAACCATCTTCTACGGCCCAGTCACTGAAGACCATGCGGTCTGTCATAGGTGACCACATAGTGGTGTTGGCATTCATGGCTGCTAATTTAGCAGGATCATTGCAGAGGGTTCCGTCTTCATTCAAGTTAGTCCAACGTTTGCCGTCAGCCATATCCGAAATCATGTTGCGGTATTGGTACTTACCGGTTTGGGTAAATTCAATCTTATTGGCATTGTAAACGTCATTGCCTACGCTCCAATTGAAATTGGCACTTAAATCGAAACCATAGGCACGTGCATTGATGCTGAAACCACCGGTATGTACAGGGTTGGCATCACCGATAATCTCACGGTCGTTGGCATCTACAATATTGTCTTCGCTACCATTGAGGTTTTTCAGTTTCATAGAACCCGGACGGAGCTTGCCAACTACTGAACTGGCATCGGCTACCCCTTCTTTCAGAATCCAACTTTTGCTTGCTTCGTCATAACCGGTGAAATCACTAACTTCGTAGCGGCCGTCGGAACGGTAACCATACATTTTGCCTACAGAACCGCCCTTGGCAATCCAGTAGTCATAACCGATTTCTGTAGAAGCCCATTCTGTAGCTTGACCAAAGTCGTTCATGATACCCAGGTCTTTGATCTTATTCTTGTTGAAGCCAATATTGGCACTGAAGCTCAATCCAAAATCTTTTTTGTCGATGGCAGTCCAGTTGATGGTTGCTTCGAGACCTTTATTCTCGGTCTTACCCATGTTGCGGTATTGGTTGTCGTAACCGGTACCTCCTACGGGGAATTGAATCAACAAGTCTTTTGTTGTATTCAGATACGCTTCGACTGTACCGTTCAATTTGCCACCTAAAACCGTGAAATCCAAACCGATGTTACGTGTGATGGTTGTCTCCCATTTCAAGTCTGGGTTGGCCATCGTTTTAGAAGGTGCCCAGTAGTTGGTAAAGCCATTGATCCAGGAAGTGGTCGAGTTCTGGTAAGTCTGTACCATCTGTCCCGAAGGAATGTTGTTGTTACCTGCTGTACCATAGCTGAGACGTAGTTTCAAGTCATCCAGCCAGTTCTTGGTACCTTCCATGAACGGTTCTGAAGAAACACGCCATGCCACGGCGGCAGAGGGGAAGTAGCCCCATTGGTTGCCCGATGCAAACTTGGAAGAACCATCGGCACGGAATGTTGCACTTAACAGATACTTGCTTTCGAAGTCATAGTTTACACGACCGAAGTATGACAACAGTTTATCGTCCGGGTCCAGATAATTGTCAACGGAGTAGGGAGTACCCATCGATGTTAACTTCCATGCTTGTTCGGAAGTAAATCCTTCAGGGAAACCATGTACGATATTGGTCAGTTTGGAAGATTTCGTGATAATCCATTCGTGGCCGATCATTGCATTCAAGTGATGCTTGTCACCTTTGAACAGCTTGCTGAAATCGTAGCTGATAGTATTTGTATTGCGGAACTTATGGCGGCTTGTATTGGCAAGCTGGATAGCCGGTTTGCCTTGATTGGTAGCCGACGGCACGTTCTTGATGTAATAAGTAGTCAGACCCCAGAAGCGCTGGTCATTATTACGATAGTCATCGTAACCCACTTCTGTTTTAATTTTGAAGTTCTTAAAGATTTCCCAGCCGAAGCTACCAGCCATGTTCAGAGTTTTACGCTCTTGCTTACGGTCGTTATCATAAAGAGAAGTCAACGGATGGTACAAGTTACCCAAATCATCGTCATCGCTACCGGCAGAAGAGTCCAGGTTGGACAAAGGTATTGGCGTATAGATAACAGAATATTTCAGACGGCGGTCTGTATCGTAAGTACCTCCGGTTGCGTCTGTTGCACCACCACCGATGATATCTGTATCAGAATAGCGTGCAGAAAAATCTACGGTCACATTCTTTACGGGTTTCGTATTCAGTTTCAGGCTGAAGTTGTCGCGCTTGAATGTAGAGTTCTCCATAATGGCCTTGTCATTCATGTGGCTATAGCTGAAAGCATATCTGATTTTTTCGCTACCGCCCGTAATGCTTAGGTTATGGTTGAATGTTTCGCCTGTACGTCCGAATGTCAAATCTTGCCAGTCGTTGTATGGAATATTGTCGTACATGTCCATATCCTGGTATTTGCCGAAGAATTTCTCGTATGAACTCAAATCATTGGCATCTTTCAGAAGGGCCAACTCGTATTGCCACTTTGCATAATCTTTAGGAGAAAGAACATCCAGTGTTTTTGCAATCTTCTTCCAGCTATAGTAAGCATTGTAGTTTACGTTGACCTTGCCTTCCTTACCGGATTTTGTTGTAACAAGAATTACACCGTTCGCACCACGGGAACCATAGATGGCTGTAGAAGATGCATCTTTCAATACAGTCATATCTTCAATGTCGGAAGCCGGGATATCGGAGATTGACTCAACGGGGAAACCGTCTACGATGAACAACGGGGTGTTGTCTCCAGTGATGGAACCTCCACCACGTACACGGATTTTCATTTCAGCATCAGGTGAACCTTCGGTTGTCGTAATCTGTACACCTGCCATTTTACCGGTCAGTGCTTCCGTGGCGTTAGCTACCGGCACAGCTGCCAGTGTTTCGGAGTTTACAGTTGCCACAGAACCTGTCAAATCTTTACGCTTTACCGCACCATACCCGATAACCACAACCTCCTCCAGAGCTTGTGCATCATCAGCCAATACTACGTTGATAACTTTCTGCCCTTTGACGGCAGCTTCCTGCGTAGTCATACCTACATACGAGAATATCAGTGTTGCGTTGGCCGGAACACTGAGTGTGAAATTACCGTCGATGTCGGTAATGGTACCATTGCTGGTATTCCCCTTTTCTACTACGGAAGCACCGATTACGGTTTCTCCCGTCTTGTCTGTCACAGTACCTTTTACGGTTACATTTTGCGCCGATACGCTGAGCGATATCATGGCTACTAATATAAATAGTAGCGCATTGCGCATGTTTTTCATTTGGTTAGACATTCTTTGCATGTTTATAATTAAAATAGTGATTTTTCCTCATAGGTGTGTTCGGACACACTGTTAATCTAAACGATGCAAATGTAGGAGGATATGCAAAGGTAAATGTGTAAAATTTGTTTTTAGGTTGGTAATTTTTGTTTTCTATGGGTTTTGTACTGTCAGTACATACTGGTTTCCGGCAGTTGTTTCAATGTCGTACACATAGGTAGCGGCATATTGGGGAACTGTCAGGGGTGCATTGGCAGCAATCAGCGGTTTGCGTATATCTTGCGGTTGCAAAAGTTGATTTTTACACATATTTTCTGCGGCAGGCTCCAATTTTTCCCCATCCAGGTAGAGGGGGAATGCGCTGCGTATACGCAGTGTGCCTCCGATGTTCGAGGTGAGGATCGCTTTTTGCAGTTTCCCTTTCTCCCAAACCATTTCGTTCAAGGTAAATCCGCCTCTGCAACGGATTCCTTTCAAGGTTCCTTGCTGCCAGGCGTCGGGCAGGGCGGGAAGAAGATGGACGGCTCCGTCGTGACTCTGGACAAGCATTTCGGCAATACCGGCGGCGCAACCAAAATTTCCATCTATCTGGAAAGGTGGGTGGGCATCGAACAGATTGGGGTAGGTACCTCCATTTTGCCCCTTTTCATCGGTGGTGGGGTAGAGTTGTTCGGTAATCAGCTTGTAGGCATGGTTGCCGTCGAGCAGACGCGCCCACAGACAAACTTTCCAGCCCATGGACCAGCCGGTGGAATGGTCGCCGCGGCTGATCAGTGATTTCTTGGCGGCTTCGAACAAGACGGGAGAGTGGTAGGCACTGATTTGTCGCCCGGGATAGAGCCCCCATAGGTGGGAGACGTGGCGGTGGTGGTCGTCCGGGTTATCCCAGTCCTCCATCCACTCTTGCAGTTGTCCCCAGCGTCCCACTTGCATAGGGGCCAGATGAGCGGCTACCGTTTGCAGGCTGTCGGTGAAGTCGGTGGTTTCGTTCATCAATCGGGCTGCCTGGATGGTATTATGGAACAGGTCGTACACCATCTGGTTGTCCATCGTAGTGCCTGCAACCACAACAAAGTCGCGCTTGCCGTTTACTACGGGTCTGTTTTCGGGAGAGTAGGAGGGAGCCACTACCAGCCAGTTGTTCTTGGGTTCGCGTACCAGAAAATCCAGGTAGAACTCACAGGCACCACGCATCAGCGGATAGACTTCGGCCAGGTAGTTCTTGTTGCCGGAGAAGAGGTAGCGGTCCCACAGATGCTGGCAGAACCAGGCGTTGCAGGTAGGCCAGATGCCATATCCCGGACCGTCTACGGCACCGGTGCTGCGCCAGATGTCGGTATTGTGATGCAAAGTCCATCCGCGGCAACCGTACATGGCAGCGCTTTCGCGTCCTTGCAGGGCTACCTCCTTGACCAGTTGCAGGAAAGGTTCGTGCATTTCGGGCAGGGCGGTGCTCTCGGCCGGCCAATAGTTCATTTCGACGTTGATGTCGGTGGTGTATTTGCCGTCCCAGGGGGCACGCAGCTGATAGTTCCAGATGCCTTGCAGGTTGGCAGCTTGTCCGCCGGGTTGCGAACAGCAGATGAGCAGGTAGCGCCCGAACTGGAAATAGAGGGCGGCCATTTGCGGGTCGAAGGTTGAACCGAACTCTTTGACACGCACATCGGTCGGCTTGTCGGCTTGTGCGTTGCTGCCCAGGTCGAGAGATACGCGGTCGAAATACTTTCGGTATGCGTCGATATGTGCCGCTTTCCCCTTTGCGTAGTTTGGAGAGGCTTGTTTCAGATATTGTTGTGCGGTGGCAGTTGCATTCCCCGATACATCTTTGTAGTTCACAAAGTTGGTGCCGATGGAAACGTACAGGATGACGCTGTTGGCATCCTTGACTTGCAGGGTGCTGTCGGATAAAACTTCCAGGCGCCCTCCGTTGTTCTCGATGCGGGTAAGGGCGGTGAAGTGTACTTTACCTTCAATGCCTTCGTGGTCGTTGGCTTTGCCGCTGAGTTGCAGTTCCTTGCGGGGCGAGATGCTGCGTACTATATTCTCTGTATAAGGAGTGGTGTATCGGGCTGTAAAAGAGATGCTTTTCTTCTTCGAAGCTGTCAGCCGGATGACGAGCAACTGCTCGGGGAAGGAGGTGTAGGCTTCGCGGGTATAGGTCACGCCTCCGGCTGTGAAGCGGGTGGTGGCTATTGCCTTCCTGATGTCCAGGTCGCGATAGTAGTTGCTGTATTCGCCGATTCCGTGGAAGTCGAGGTGTAGCGAACCTACCGTCTGATAGGGCATTCCATTGGCCGATTGCGAGCAGATGGCAGGGCCGCAGAGTGCTTGCGCTTCTACATTCCGGCCTTCAAAGATTAGTTGGCGGATGCGGGGCAATGCCTCTTTCGCTTTGGGATTGGTGTTGTTGTGGGGGGAGCCGCCCCAAACGGTTTCTTCGTTCAGCTGAAACTGTTCGTGCTCCGGGTCGCCGAAGACCATTGCTCCTAAACGTCCGTTACCCAATGGCAAAGCTTCCACCCACTGGGTGGCAGGCTTGTTGTACCATAACTTTAAATTGCTCTCTTGTTGTTGCGCTTGTACCTTACCTGCCAGGCAGCAGATTGCAAGGATTGCTAAAGTCCATTTTCTTATCATTGTTTTTCATATTTGGCATTCCGGTTGCAATATTAGGCGCTTTCCGGCACTTTCGAGGGGACTTTTTCACAGAAAAGGAGTATTTTCTATGGAAAAAGGAAGAATCGGGTTGATTAGTGGGCCATTGCTATGGCGGCTATCTCATTGGCAGCATCCACGATATGGTCCGGATGGAACGTTTCGAGTTCGGCGCGTGGGCGGAATCCCCAGGTTACTCCGCATGCGGTGACTCCTGCGTTGGCAGCCGTCTGCATGTCTACGCCGGAATCTCCTACATAGAGCACTTCTTCTTTCGAGACTTTGGCTATGTCCAGGATATCGTGCACAATGGTCGGGTCCGGTTTCACGTTGACGCCTTCGCGTTGCCCGAATACGGCCGTAAAACGGATGGTTGGGAAATAATGGGCTATCAGCTTGGTGGTGGCGGACTGGTATTTGTTGGAGGCTACTGCAAGTTGCATGCCCTTTTCCTGCAATTGGTCCAGAAGTTCCGGTATGCCGGGGTAGGGGCGGCTTTTGTCTGCATTGTGCACGTCGTAGTAGGGGATGAATTCGCGGCGGACGCGCAGTACGTTTTCTTCTGTCTTTTCTCCTTCGGGGAGGGCACGTTCAAACAGCTTGTTGATGCCGTTGCCCACCATGAAGTGGTAGGCCGATTCCGGGTGTGTAGGGTAGCCCAGGGTCTGCAAAGCATGGTTCGTACTTTGTGCCAAGTCGGCGATGGTGTTCAGTAAGGTTCCGTCCAGGTCAAATATTATCAGCTTTTTCATTGTCTTCTCTATCTTTTAGTCCGCTGCAAATATAGGACTTTTTGCGGTTATGTTCAAATGCTGATGTCTGTTTCTATGACCTTTGACTTGCTGCATGCTTACTGCGGAGTTGCTGTATACTTGCTGCAGAACTACTGCATACATGCTGCAAGGCTACTGCAAACAAGTGTGCAGTACTCCTGCAACTGCTTTGCAGTAGCCATGCAACTTATTTGCAGCAACGCTGCAACTGCTTTGCAGTAAATCTGCAGCAAGCATACGGTAATTTTGTAGCGGGTGGCGTAGAGAATGAAGCCTTACTTCCGGGTGATGCGGAACCAGTCTACGTCGGCCCAGCCGCCGTCATTGGTCACAATGGCGGGACGTGTGCAGAACATACCTACTTTGGCGCCAATCCATTTGCCTTCTTTGGCCTGGAACGGCCGGCCGAGTGGCTGGTATTTCTTTCCGTCGAGGCTGTAGCTGAAGTTGCACATCGCCAGGAGGTCGTGTCCGCCTTCGCTTTTCGAAATCTTCTTTCCGTCGCAGCTGAACTTGACACGGAGATAGACGGTATTATCCTTCAAATCGACCGTTCCGTTCACTTCCTCGGGAGTTCCTTTGTCTGCTTTGGGGCAGGCAACTTGCGAGAGTACCAGACCGTTGTCCGTGTTTTCCAGAATCAGTCCGGCGTAGTCAAGACCCATCACTACCAGTCCGGTGCGTTCGCCTTTGTACTTTTCCGTAGGTCTGAAGGTCAGCTTCATGGTGGCGGTGAAGTTGTCCGAAGGAGTCTTCTGTAACAGCAGGTTGGCAACATCCCACAGATTCTTGTATTCGCCGACAACGGGGTAGGAGTAGAGGCGTACGATGCTTTGGTCGCCGGCATAGTAAGCCCACTTCTCGTTGATGTTGGCATGCCATTGCCATTGCGGGGAGAGGACGTAGCCGTCGAACTCGTCGCTTTCCTGCGGGGTGCAGATGGGGTAAGTCTTGCCTACATCGGGCTTTTGGTAGGTCAATACCGGTTCGCCGCAGCCGTCGCCGTCTTTGTCGATGCCGATGACGGGCCAGCCGTCTATCCACTTCATGGGTTGCAGATGCACCAGGCGTCCGTAGGCGCCTACGTCCTGGAAGTGCAGGAACCAGTCTTCTCCGGTAGGGGTATCCACCCATGCACCTTGGTGAGGGCCGTTGATGGGGCTGTTGCCTTGGGCAAGAACGGTTTTCCATTCGTAGGGACCGTACGGGTTCTTGGAGCGTTGCACTACCTGCCAGCCCGTGGGTACGCCGCCTGCGGGGTGGAAGATGTAGTAGTAATCTCCTCTTTTATAGAACTTCGGGCCTTCGCAAGTCTGATGGGCTTCGTGACCGTCGAAGACGATGCGCGACGGGGTGATGGCTTTCGAGGCATCGGCGCTGAGTTCGCAGATGGCGATGACACTTTTCAGTCCGGCACGGCTACCGGCGTAGGCATGTACCATGTAGACTTTGCCGTCTTCGTCCCAAAGGGGGCAGGTGTCGATGATTCCTTTGCCGGGCTTCACGAGTACGGGCTCGGTCCACGGGCCTTTCGGGTCTCGGGCTTTTACCATGAAGGCGCCTTGGTCGGGGTCACCCCAGAAGATGTAGAATTCTCCGTTGTGGTGGCGGATGGCAGGGGCCCATACGCGGTTGCCGTGTTCGGGGCGTTCGGGAGTTTCTATCGGGGTCAGTGCATGGGGAACGGCGGCGCCTATGATGGTCCAGTTCACCAGATCCTTGGAATGCAGTATCTGCAAGCCGGGCAGGCAGTTGAAGCTGGAAGAGGTCATGTAGAAATCGTCTCCTACGCGGCAGGCATCCGGGTCGGAGTAGTCGGCGTAGAGTATCGGGTTCTTGTATTTTCCGTTTCCCTGGTCGGCTACCCATACTTCGGAAACGTAATTCGGTTGCTGCGCTGCCAACGGGAGGGCAAGGAGCAGACTGAGGCCTAAAAAGGCATTCTTGATTTTCATGGTGTTTTAATAAAATGTTGTTATTTGGATGATTCCCATTTATCTTTTAATCTTTATCTTCACCGGATGCTGCAACTCTTCCTTCCATTCCTGCATATATGCAAACCAGGCTTCCGGAGTGGGATAACCGAAGGTCTCCTTGCACGACGTGAACATGGTGTAGTAGTGGAAGCGATCGCTGCCCGGAGCGGAAACCGTATAGAGGAAGTTATCTTTGTCCTTCACTTCCTTGCGGACGTATTTCTGTGGAATATAAGTCGCAATGCCTACAGTCTCCTTGGCATATTTCACGGTATCAGTCACGGGCCAGTGCCTGCCCCAACTGCCAACCAGTCCCTTGTGGTCGGATTGGGAAAGCGTTTCATTCCCCATGATGTTTTGCACACCCGTACAGAATACCTCATCCTGCAACAGCTCGCTGAAGAACGTCTCCACCCGCAAGTCGCGGTGTCCGGCATAAAGGATGTATCGGTTGGTCATGGTCAGTTCTTTCCCCTGGTATTCCCAGCCCTTTGCCTCCACATCGGTCACGGTGCGTATCGGTCCATAGGCCAGGATGCGCTCCGTGCGGAATGCCACCGGCTCTATGTGAGTAGCCTTGCTGCCGTCCCAACCCTTCAGCGCACCGATGCCGCAACTGTTTCCTACCATCAGCACATCGTCTCCAAAACCACGTGCCAACTGCTCATCCGTAGGGTAGAACTGGCTTTCTTCAATTTCCAGCCCTTTGTTGAACTTGCCGTATGGGTCCACGGTCTGCTTATTGTTGAAGTAGATGCGGTAGCCCACGAGTTCGGATTCGAAAGCAGGTCCGTGGTGCTGCACCATGTTGTAGAAGTTGGTAGTACCCGGTACGGTAATGGATTGCACCGGGGCATGTTTCTGCTTCTTGGCATCGCGCACCAGCATTTCGGCAAACACACGTGCGGGATAGGTCTTGTCTGTCTTGTCCGAAGACAGCGTAACGGTCAGCGTCTTCTTGCCCTGTGCCGGCACGTCGATGACGAACGCCAGTTCATCGGCTTTCAAATCTCCGTTCAGGTCGTCCAGTTGTGAGGGTATTTCCTCGCTGCCGTTCATTACCACGGCGGAGCGTACACGGAAAGAAGGGTTTATCTCGTTGAGACGGATCACAACCGGTTCGTCAGTCTTGGCTTTGTTCCATTGATTGCTTACTTCTACGGTAAACTGCGTTGTCTCGGCTTGTTGTGCAAATGCACTCAACGGAAGAGCACAAAAGAGACTGAAAAGAGTCAGAATATTCTTCTTCATATTTTTTGCTTGTCTGGTTTTTATCCGCAAATGTAGCGGAATTCTTCGAAAGGCTGCCCTCTCTTTTCACCAAATATCTCCGGGAGTTACAACTTGATGGCTTGTGCCTTGGATGTCTTGTTCTCGTAACTCTTTCCGTTGACCTTTACGTCTTCGGCATTTTTAATCTGCAGTACATCGCCTTTGGTTTCGATGCGGATATTCTCCAGAACCACCCCTTTTGCCTGGCTGATAACGATTCCTTCTTTCGCATCGCTCACAACGACATGCTTCACGCTGACGTTGTCAATCGGCATTTCAGGCAATCCATTGAAGAACATGGCACGTCCGGAACCTTTGCAGGTGATATTCGAGATATGTATGTCGCGGAAAGCAGGTGTTTCGACGGTCACCGGCGGAATGCTTGCTTGCATGCGGCCTTCCAGGTCGGCTTCGGTTTCTTCGCCGGCGCCTTTGCCGCCATAGAACAAGTCGAACAGCAGTGCTTCGTAGGGAATATCAATCATCTGGATGTTATTGATGTAAATGCCCTCTACAACTCCGCCACGGCCACGGGTACTCTTGAAGCGCAGACCGACGTCGGTGCCCAGAAAAGTACAGTCGGAAACATAGATGTTCTTTACACCGCCGGACATTTCACTGCCTACTACGAAACCGCCGTGTCCGTGCAGCACCGTATTGTTCTTTACGATGACGTTCTGGCAAGGCTCTCCGCGTCTGCGTCCATCCTCGTCCTTACCGGACTTGATGCAGATGGCATCGTCTCCGGCATCGAATATATTGTTGATGATCAAGGCGTTCTTGCAAGACTCCAGGTCCAGCGCATCGCCGTTCTGTGAATACCACGGGTTGAAAACTTTCACATTGTGGATGGTGATATGTTCGCAGGACAGCGGGTGCAGGCACCAGCTGGGCGAGTTCTTGAATGTAACGCCTTCCAGCAGCACCTTCTTGCTCTTGACGATATTCAGCAGTACCGGGCGCAGCCACGGGCGGATTTCAGCCCATTCTTCATCCGTCTCGATGCCTTCGGGGTTGTTGAAGTCCTTGCATGCCAAAGCGCCTTTCAAGGCTCCGGCAGTAGGATACCAGATTGATTTATCTACTACGCCGCCCGATTTCACGAGGTTATCCCATTGCGAAGCAGTCAGTTTGCCTTTCTTCACCGGACGCCAGCTGTCACCCGAACCGTCGAAGACCCCATGGCCGGTGATGGCGATGTTTTCGGCCTCGCGTGCCGAGATGGGAGACTGGCAACGACGTGTTTCCAGCCCTTCAAAGGAAGTCTTGATGATGGGATAAGCGTTGAAATCGTCGGTGAATACCACCAATGCATTCTTCTCCGTATAAAGATTTACGTTACTCAGCAATTCGATGGGGCCAGTCAGCCACAGCCCTTCGGGGATGATGACTTTGCCGCCCCCCTTGGCATTTACCGCTTTTATAGCGTCGTTGATGGCCTTGGTGTTGAGAGTAATGCCATCGTTCTTGGCCCCGTATTGCAGGATGTTTACCGAGTAATCGGGAAAAACGGGTTGTGCCACTTTGGGCATGTCGAATGGCAGGTTCTCATAGATACTATTATCTATATGGTTTCCACATTGTGCTTGTACAGCATTCTGTGCAGGCAGCATCGGAAGGAACAAGGCGGTAAGCACTAATAGCTTTTTGATAAATGTGTTCATTCGTGATATTATAATTTAGTTATGTATTACTGTTTGCAAATGTACCCGGCTTTACCCGAAACGGTGTGTACTATTTGTTGGTTTTGGTGTATTTTTTGTCGTTTTGCCCTTTTCTTTGCTCTCTTTCGGGCATTTTATACAGATTCTTCCTATCTTTGCAACCGAATTTTACTAAATATAGGTATGAGTTACAATTTGTTGAAAGGAAAAAGAGGCATTATTTTCGGTGCTCTGAACGAGCAGTCCATTGCCTGGAAAGTAGCAGAGAAAGCAGTAGAAGAAGGTGCGACAATCACCTTGTCCAACACGCCGGTTGCCGTGCGTATGGGTGAAGTGTCCGCACTTGCCGAAAAACTGAATTGCGAGGTTATCGCCGCAGATGCTACAAGTGTAGAAGATTTGGAAAATGTATTCAAACGTTCCATGGAAGTATTGGGCGGAAAGATAGATTTCGTACTTCACTCTATCGGCATGTCCCCCAACGTACGTAAGAAACGTACTTACGATGATCTGGATTATGATATGCTGGGCAAGACGCTGGACATTTCGGCAGTCTCTTTCCATAAGATGATACAGGCTGCCAAGAAGATGGATGCCATTGCAGAATATGGTTCTATCCTTGCATTGAGCTATGTGGCTGCACAGCGTACATTCTACGGTTACAACGACATGGCAGATGCCAAAGCTTTGCTGGAATCTATTGCCCGCAGCTTCGGTTACATCTACGGACGCGAACATCATGTACGTGTCAATACCATTTCGCAGTCGCCCACAATGACCACGGCCGGTTCCGGTGTGAAAGGTATGGATAAGCTGTTCGACTTCGCCAACCGCATGTCCCCGCTCGGCAATGCTTCGGCCGATGAATGTGCCGACTACTGTATCGTGATGTTCTCCGACCTCACCCGCAAAGTTACCATGCAGAACTTGTTCCACGACGGAGGTTTCTCCAGCGTCGGCATGAGTCTCCGCGCCATGGCCACCTACGAGAAAGGCTTGGATGAGTACATGGACGAGAATGGAAACATCATATATGGTTAAATAAAGAATGAATGGAAACAGCGCTTTATCTTTTACCCGTCACTTTGGGCGACACACCCATTGAAACCGTACTGCCTTCTTATAATAAGGAGGTGATACTGGGCATCCGTCATTTCATTGTAGAAGACGTGCGTTCTGCACGTCGCTTCCTGAAAAAGGTGGATAGGGAAATTGATATCGATGCGCTGACATTCTATACGCTGAACAAGCATACGTCGCCCGAAGACATCTCCGGATATCTGAAGCCGTTGATGGAAGGCCAGTCGATGGGGGTAATCTCCGAGGCAGGTTGTCCGGCAGTGGCCGACCCGGGAGCAGACGTAGTGGCTATTGCCCAGCGGAAAAATCTAAGAGTGGTCCCCTTGGTGGGACCCTCTTCCATTATCATGTCCGTCATGGGCTCCGGCTTCAACGGACAAAGCTTTGCTTTTCACGGCTACCTTCCCATTGATCCGGCAGAGCGCGCCAAAAAGTTGAAGATGCTGGAACAGCGCGTCTACAACGAATCTCAAACCCAACTATTCATCGAGACGCCGTACCGCAACAATAAGATGATAGAGGATATTCTTCAGACCTGTCGCCCGCAGACCAGACTCTGCATCGCGGCAAACATCACATGCGAAGGAGAATACATCAAGACCAAGACCATAAAAGAGTGGCAAGGCAAGACGCCCGATCTTTCTAAGATTCCTTGTATTTTTCTCTTGTATAAATAATCGCCTCCAGGTGCTCATATTCATATTCCAGGCAACAGCTGAAGAAGTTTTGTTGCAGGTTATGCTCTATTTGCTGGAACGTCCAGAGCTTCCCACCTTTGAAGTTCTTGTTGCATAGGATGGAATCATCTTCCAGATCGAGTATGAACAGATAGACCAACCGGTTTGCCGCTTCGTTTTCAAAGTGATAGGTAAAGTTGAAGTGCAGGTTTTCCAGAGGAGCGGTAGGAAGTGTCTGCCGCAGTATTCTGTGTACGCCTTGTTCCAGGGTCTCCCCGTATATCAGGAATCCTTCAATGAGAATGTCCATTTTCCCCCTGTCGAGTGCTGCGCACTGAGGGCGGGGCAACAAGAATAGCATACCGTGCGAGGCAACGGCAATCCGTACAACCGGGTTGATATAGTCGTTCTTCCGGTTGAGGGCTTCTGCCGCCATCACTTTTCCCAGCACGTCTCCTTTGGTATTGACTATCGGCATAAAAAGAGTATGCTCCATCACGGTGTTAAAGTATCGGATGCCGAATTGGTTGAACAGTATACTTAATATGAATACGGCAGGGGGGAATATTCTGAATAAAATATAGCAGGTGGTACGTCCCAATGGGTGGCTGATAAGAACGGCACAAGAGACGGCCAGAAAGTGCAAGACGCTGATGATAAGTATGACACGTGCGGACACAATGGTTGCCTCTGCCCCTTGGGCGTGGAGTTGTTTGCAGCATTTCTGTGTCTGGGAAACGTAATAGTCCAGGAAGTTCCTCCGGTTGAGGAAAATGATAAGTGGAGGTATGACGGCGCTGATTTCCAGTGTGAATGGAAACATGTAGGAAGGACAATAATTGTCCATGAACAGAGATGTTATCGACAGTAACACAAGCATTCCAGTCGTACAATAAAGGATGAATTGTGGAATATAGGCTCCCCTGTGCCGTACTGAATACATGCTAAATAAGAGTCCTGCACCTGCACCAATGTAGATGGATATGTCCTGCGTCATGAATTCACATAATAGAATGGAGATTACAACGGGGATAAAACCCAATGACATATTAAATTTTGATGATAGAATTCCTTGTTGATTCATTATCCAAATTATGATTTTGTCGTTTATATCATAACAAATAAAAGAATCAAATGTTTCCTATCTTAGTCTTTTTTTGTATAAGGTGGACTTGTTTTTCCGCATGATAGGAAGAACGTACCAATGGGGCACTTTCCACTTGTTCGAATCCTTTCCCTAATCCGGTCTTTTTATAGAGGGCGAATTGTTCGGGGGTGACGTATTCCGCCACCGGATAGTGCTTGTGTGTAGGTTGCAGGTATTGGCCGATAGTGAGTATGTGGCAGCCGGCCCGGCGCAGGTCGTCCATGAGTTCCTCCACTTCTGCCGGAGTTTCACCCAGACCTACCATGATGCCCGATTTGGCGGTGGTTCCGCTTTCGGCTATCTGTCGTAATACTTCAAGGCTGGTTTCATAACGGGCGGCGCTGCGCACCAGGGGGCTGATGCGGCGGACGGTTTCCATGTTGTGGGAAATGATTTCCGGTTGTGCTTCGATGACTTGGGCTACGAGTTCTTTTCTTCCCTGGAAGTCCGGAATCAGCACCTCGACGGTAGTTTCCGGGTTGAGGCGCTTGATTTCGCGGATGGTATGGGCCCAGTGTGCGGCACCCAGGTCGGGCAGATCATCACGGTCTACGGAGGTGATGACGGCGTGGGAGAGCTTCATCAGGGCGATGGACTCTGCTACGTGCGTCGGCTCGTTGGGGTCGAGGGGGAGAGGCTTGCCGGTCTGTGTATTGCAAAACTTGCAGCAACGGGTACAGATGTCACCGCCAATCATGAAGGTGGCGGTGCCTTTTCCCCAACACTCGCCCATGTTGGGGCAACGTCCGCTGCTACAGATGGTGTGAAGGCAATGCGATTCGACGATACGTTTTGTCTCGGTGTAGCGCTCGTTGGCGCCGATACTTATTTTCAGCCATTCCGGCTTGCGGACTCTGTCTTTCATTTTCCGTTTTTCAACTCCCGGTTAAAGAAATTAGTTAATCGTGTATACAAATGCAGGCGGGTATTACCTCCGATAATGCCGTGGTTGCGGTTGGTATAGACTTGCATTTCGAATTGCTTGCCAAGTTGTACCAAATGTTCGGCATATTCGGCACAATTCTGGAAGTGTACGTTGTCATCGGCCATGCCGTGCACCAGCAACAGGTTGCCGTGTAGCTTGTCGGCACGGGTGAAGGTAGAACCGGCTCTGTAGCCTTCCGCATTCTCTTTCGGAGTGCGCATGAAGCGTTCGCCATAGACGGTATCATAGTAATTCCAGTCGGTAACGGCAGCTACGGCTACACCGGCTTTGAATACCGGGGTTCCCTCACTCATGCTCATAAGAGTCATGTAGCCGCCATAGCTCCATCCCCAAATACCGATACGGTCTTTGTCCACATAGGGCTGGCGTCCCATGTAGAGAGCTGTCTCTACCTGGTCTTTGGATTCCTTGACGCCGAGGTTGAGGTAGGTGCATTTGGCAAATTCCGCACCGCGTCCACCTGTGCCGCGTCCGTCTACACAGACAACGATGTAGCCTTGCGATGCCATATACGTCTCCCAGCTTACACTGAACTTATCGAGTACCTGCTGCGAACCGGGACCGCTGTATTGGAACATCAGTACGGGATACTTCTTGCTGGCCGAGAAATCTACCGGCTTCATCATCCAACCGTTCAGCGTAGTGCCGTCGGTGGTCTGGAAGGAGAAGAATTCTTTGCGGGGCATGTTGTAGCCGGCTATCTGTTGTCTCAGTTCCGCATTGTCTACCAGGGTAGCAAGTGTTTTGCCGGTATTATCGTTCAGAGTAATGACGGTCGGCGTGTCCAGGTTGGAGTAGCGATTCATGAAGTATTTCATGTCGGTGCTGAACTGGGCGGTATTTGTACCTGTCTGCGATGACAGTTTCGTCTTTTTCCCTTTGCGGTCTATCTTGTAGATGGCGCTACGCATCGGGCTTTCTTCGTTGCTGCTGTAGTAGAAACTGCCTTCTGCCGGGTCGTAGCCTAAGAACTCTTTTACTTCGTAATTGCCTGCGGTGAGTTGCTTCAGCAGGTTGCCGCCGATGCTGTACCAGTATAGATGGCTGTAACCGCTCTTTTCGCTGACGAAGCTGAAGTTTTCGGGATAGAAGATGATATTGTCGAACACTTGCCCGCTGATGTATGTATCGCTCTCATCGCGCAGTGCCAGTTTGCAGACTGTGCTGCGAGGGTCGGCAAAGTAGAGGTCGAACCGGTTTTGATGGCGGTTCAGCGTCATTACGGCAAGTTTGTTCGGGTCTTTGGTGAAGCGGATGCGGGGGATGTAGCCGTCTGCATCCAGTGGCACATTGATCTTACGGGTTACTTTAGACTTGATGTCGAAGGTATGCACAGATACTTTGGAATTCTGTTCGCCCGTCTTAGGATATTTGTAGGTATACTCTCCCGGATATTTTTCAAGAGGAGCAAGGTGGGGAGCTTCTCCGGCAAAGAGTGGGAAAGAGTAGGAGGGCACTTCTCTTTCGTCCCAGCGGATAAAGGCGAGCATCTGGCCGTCGGCGCTGAACTCGAGTGCACGGTCGAAAGAAAATTCTTCCTCATATACCCAGTCGGGGATGCCGTTCAGCACTTCGTTGCGCTTGCCGTCTTCGGTCACCTGGCTTTCGCTGTTTCCGAAGAGCAGCTTCACGAGGAAGATATTGTTGTCGCGTACAAAGGCAACCTGATTACCGTCGGGCGAGAATACGGGTACTTGTTGCGGGCCGCCGTCCGAAAGCTTCTCCACTACGTTGTTTATTTTCCCGTCGAGGTTTCGTTTCAGGCTATACAAATAGTGCACAGCGGTATAGGAATGGCGGTAGATGGGGGTCTTCTCCGTGGCGATGAGCAATTTGCTGCCGTCGGGGGCGAAACTGTAGCTGTCGAATGTCTTAAACGGGCACTCGCGTGCAGTGGCGGCATCAAACAAAACCTCCACCTGCTTTCCCGTTTTGAAAGAATACTTGATAATCTGTGTCTGGTCGGCGTTCATCTGCGAGTAGTGTTCGCCGTCTCCCGGGATAGGGATAACGCCGGAGATTGTTTGCGGTGTGAACTTTCCGGTTACGATTTCTTTCAAATCGAGTGCCTGTCCGCCTTGGGCAAAGCTTGCCAGGGTGCAGAGGCAGAGGAGGAATGCAATGCTGATTCGTTTCATATTTTATAGGATTATTTGTTCTGATTTTCTACGGCAAAGATACTAATCTTTTAGTATGTTGCAAATGCTATGCTAATCTATATTGAAAATATGAAAGATGTATGCATTATAAACGAATTGCAGCAAAGACTTTGCTGCAATTCAATAAATGTGATAAACCCTTTAGTGATTGATTTTACAGGGAATATTTTTATAATGTCTTCACCTTGCGTTGATACTCCGCAATGGCAGCATCGAGGCGTTCGTGGGCAGTAGTATCGCCCGGAACGTTGTGAGACGGATGGATGTACAGTTTCACACCGCGGTCGGCCAGGATTTCGGCAACGGTGGTGATGGTCATCCATACCATTGTGACAAAGCTCAGTGTAGACAGCGGGCCTACTTTGTCGAAGTGATTCTTCAAGGGTACGGAAGCATCTACCAGCGGCACGCAAGAGTCAACCACGATATCTGCTATCTGGAAGAGGTTCTTCCCACTGGAATGGCGGCTTGGCTTGTCGCCCGTTTCGCTAGCCGAACCGTAGACAATCACCTTCATGCCACGTTTTTTGGCTTCCAGTGCCATGTCTATATTGACGGCATTGATGCCCGTGTGAGAGAAAATCCACATACAGTCTTTCGGGTCGAAGTCGTAGTTCTTCATGATTTCTTGTCCGTAGCCTTCGGCTCTCTCCAGGAAAAGGAACTGGTGGATACCCATCTGTCCGATGATCTGAGTGAAGAACGTCAGCGGAAGTTCGCAGAGCGGATGGAAACCTACAAAACTGCCGATACGCGGATACATTTCTTCTACGGGAATCGTTGCGTGACCGCAACCAAATGTGTGAACCCAGCGGCCGGCTTCGATAGAGTCCGCCATAACTGTAGCTGCTTTTTTAATGTTCTCCAACTGGGTATCCTCCAGCTTTTCCATGATGCCATGGGCATTCTTTAACCATTCGAGTGCTAACATAATGTCTTTTTTAAAAGGGTGAATAATTTATTTTTGTGAACGTTTGAACAAGAAGAACATGATGACAAGCGAAGCAATCATCAGATAAGGATAAAGTCCGATGCCGTCGGGACGTTGAGAAACGACTCCCATCAGTCCGTTCATGGTCGTCTGTCCCACCAGGGCTATGGCGAGTGCCACGCTGAATGCTGTGCCCGACAAGGAGGGATAGCGATTACCCAGCACGCTCAGTATCACGGGATAGGTGGCCGATAATCCTGCGCCTACTATTGCCATGCCGATGGCTGCGCGTATAAAGTCCGGCGAGAAAGCCAGCAGGCAGAAGCCTATGGCAGTCAGGGTGAGACTGTAAGGCAACACCGTTTCCGGTTTTACTTTTTTGAAGACTACCACTTGCAGCATACGGGCTACGGTCAGTCCTGCCACCATGCAGGTCAGTGCAATCAGTGCCCGGTCGGCAGGGATGTCGGTCATTTGGCCGAAGTAGCTTGTGGACCAGTTGTTGCACACTCCTTCAATGCCGCTCTGGAAAAAGAGGATGAAACTGAGCAGTAACAGGCTGCTTTCTTTCAGCAGTCCCAATCCTTCCTTTATCGGGAAGCCTTGTGCCTGCTTCGGCGCCGGGAAGCGTACGGGAATACAGAACAGGATTCCTGCCAGCATCAGTACGCCGATACCTTGCAATATCGTTTCGAAAGTGTAGTACTTGGCCAGTGCTCCCAGCAGCATCGGGATGCCCAGTGCTCCCAGTCCGTAGAACATACCCAGGAAACTGAGCTTCGAGCCTTTCTCTGCTTCGCCGGATATATCGGCCACTAATGCGTTGGTTTCACCATTTAAGATACCGCCTCCTAAACCGATGCCGACAATGGAGGCTTGCAGCAACGGGATGTTCTCGAAGAAAGCAAGCCCTTCCATACCCAGCAGTACGATGATACAGCTGGGTACCAACAGCGCCTTATGCCCGAAACGGTCGACGATAGGTCCGAAAATCAGTGAACCGACGAGCATGCCTAAAGGCAGGAACGTGACGAGCGAAGTCGTCTGCAGCCCGCTCAGGTCCAATTTTGTGATAAGGGAGGGTAGTACCGCTCCCAGTGTAATCATTGAAACTCCGAAAAAACACATCCCGATGCACGCTGCGGTGAATACGAGATTCTTGTGATAACTGTTACTCATACAAATGGTTTTTGATGGCAAGGAATGCTGCTCCTATCAGCCCGGCATTGCCGGACAACTGAGAAGGTACAAATTCCACCTGCTTGATGCTGAGCGGTTGTGCCCATTTGCAGGCTTCTTTGTAAATGTCATCTATAAAGATAGAGGCGGGACCGAATACACCTCCGCCCCAGATAATCTTCTGCGGGTTGAGCAGGCTGACGAAATTGGCCGAAGCCATGCCCCACATCTCCACCGCTTTGTGCAGTACGGAGACGGCAATCGGATCACCTTCATTGTAAGCGCTGAACACATCGTAAGCCGAAATGCGGCAGATAGGCTTCTGGCGCAACTTTCCTTTGTAGGCTTTATTGGCGCGGACGGCATCGCGCACCCTGGCTCCGATTCCGTTGCCCGAGGCGTAGTATTCAAAGCATCCGCAAGTGTCATATTCTTCTTTGTAAGGAGGTTGCAGTGCCATCCAGCCGGTGGCGCCGATAATGTCGTTGGCACCGTGCAGCACATGTCCGTCAATGATGATGCCGGCACCGATACCGGTTCCTACGGCAACGAACACTGCGCTGTGGCAATCTTTTGCCGCACCCTGCCACATTTCTCCATACATATAGCAGGTACGGTCACTGTCGATGTATATTTCTATTCCGGGAGGAGTGACGCTGCGCAGCTCTTCGTAAAGAGGATAATTTTCCCATCCGGGAATATTGGGCGCCCATACCCGGTTGGTCTGCGAATAGACGATGCCGGGGATGCAGATTCCTATACCGTCGATGTGTATGCGGCTTCTGCGTGCTACGGTGAGGAGTTTGGCGAGGATATCTGCGGCGAGTTTTCCTACTTCGTGCCCGGTTCTTCCTTTCAGAAGCCGTTTACGGTTGAACATCATGCTCCCGTCGGGTAGGAAAATGGCGCTGGCTATTTTGGTGCCGCCTATGTCCAATGCAATTGTTGCCATGGTGTTGTAGTATTTATCAGGTTGATTCACTAAGGTTGTATGCAAAGCTATGAATTTATTTCAATCTTCATGCATGCGGATCAGGGAATTTGTGTGTAAAACATGTAACCGATCACTAAAATATATTTAATGAAATAATGCTGATGTGTATTACCGGTATTATAAATGCTTTAAAATCAAATAATGAAACATTTTTTAGTGCAGCTTAATTTGCGATAGTTTGTGTTTGTTAACAGATGAGGGCTGCCGATGTATTAGTGGTAATTTATCAATGTGTACAGAACCTGTTTCAGTTAAAATCCTTATATTTGTCACTAAATAGATTTATGTATGGCTATAAGACCTCTTTACAACGAATTTCCTTTGTTTCTGAAGCGTTATTTTCCTTACAAAGTACAGAAAATATCGTTGAATGCCGGCTTTACCTGTCCCAATCGTGACGGGAATAAAGGTTATGGCGGTTGCACCTACTGTAACAATCAGACCTTCAACCCCGATTACTGCCGCACGGAGAAACCGATTACCCGGCAATTGGAGGAAGGCAAGCAGTTCTTTTCCCATAAATATCCCGAGATGAAGTATCTTGCCTATTTCCAGGCATATACCAATACCTACGGCGAACTGGAAACGTTGAAGCGGAAGTACGAAGAAGCCTTGTCGGTAGATGAAGTAGTGGGGCTGGTGATCGGTACCCGTCCCGACTGCATGCCCGATGATTTGCTCCGCTATCTGGAAGAGGTTAATAAACATACTTTTCTGCTGGTAGAGTACGGTATAGAAAGCACCTGCGACGAAACCCTCAAGCGTATCAATCGCGGGCATACCTTCCAGACTACCATTGATGCTGTGGAGCGGACTGCTGCTTGTGGCATCCTGACCGGCGGACATGTCATCCTCGGACTGCCGGGCGAGACGCACGAACGTATTGTGGCACAAGCCGGTGCCTTGTCCCGTCTCCCCCTTACTACCTTGAAAATGCATCAGTTGCAACTGATACGCGGCACCCGCATGGCTTTGGAATATGAGCAGCATCCGGAAGACTTCCATTTGTTTGATGTGGAAGAATACATCGCTCTTGTGATAGACTATATCGAGCATCTCCGTCCCGACCTGATATTGGAGCGCTTTGTCTCCCAATCACCCAAAGAACTGCTCATTGCACCCGACTGGGGGCTAAAAAATTATGAATTTAACCACCGGGTACAAAAAAGAATGAAAGAACTTGATGCATATCAAGGAAAGAAATATGAAATGTGAGAAAAAAGAATTATTTTTGCCACCGTTAGAATATGGAATCAATCTAAATAAAGAATAACAATGAACCCAAAAACAGTGATAAAAGGAAAAATCCACTACGTGGGAGTGAATGATCGCAATAAACATTTGTTTGAAGGAATGTGGCCTTTACCTTACGGAGTTTCTTACAACTCCTATCTGATAGACGATGAAACCGTAGCATTGGTAGATACGGTGGACATCTGCTATTTCGAGGTGTATCTTCGTAAAATAAAAAGTATCATAGGCGATCGCCCCATCCAATATCTTATCATCAACCACATGGAACCGGATCATTCCGGCTCTATCCGTCTTATCAAGCAGCATTATCCCGATATCATTATTGTGGGCAACAAGCAGACTTTCGGCATGATCGAAGGCTTCTACGGCGTGACGGGTGAGCAATATATGGTGAAAGATGAAGACTTCCTGGCTTTGGGACACCATAAGCTCCGCTTCTACATGACGCCGATGGTGCACTGGCCCGAAACGATGATGACTTTCGACGAAACGGAAGGCGTCCTTTTCTCCGGCGACGGCTTCGGCTGTTTCGGTACGTTGGACGGTGGTTTCCTCGATACCCGCATCAATCTGGACAGATGCTGGGACGAGATGGTGCGCTATTACTCCAATATCGTAGGCAAATACGGTTCTCCGGTACAGAAGGCGTTGGCAAAGTTGGGCGGTCTGCCTATCTCTACCATCTGCTCCACTCACGGACCGGTGTGGACGGAGAATATTGCCAAGGTTATCGGCATATACGATAAGTTGAGCCGTTATGCTGCCGATGAAGGTGTAGTAATAGCCTATGGCAGCATGTATGGCAACACGGAGCAGATGGCGGAAGCTATTGCTGCCGAACTTTCTGCGCAGGGCATCAAGAATATCGTGATGCACAATGTGAGCAAGAGTAATCCTTCTTATATCTTGATGGATATCTTCAAGTATCGCGGCCTGATTATCGGTAGTCCTACTTACAGTAACCAGATTTTCCCGGAAGTGGAATCCTTGCTTTCCAAGATACTGGTGCGTGAGGTGAAAGGCCGTTACCTTGGTTATTTCGGTTCCTTCTGTTGGGCAGGTGCTGCCGTGAAGCGTATGGGAGAGTTTGCTGAAAAGAGCAAGTTCGAGATCGTAGGCGACCCGGTTGAAATGAAACAGGCCATGAAAGACATCACCTACGAACAATGCGAAAACCTGGCACGTGCTATGGCGGAGCGTTTGAAGAAGGACAGAGGATAATTGAAAATTAAGAATTAAAAATTAAAAGTTGAAATAGAAATTACCCCTAATTTATTAACCTAATAAAACAATCACAATGAGACTAATCATTCAGCCGGATTATCAATCCGTATCAAAGTGGGCAGCACATTATGTTGCCGCAAGAATCAAGGCCGCTAATCCGACATCTGAAAAACCGTTTGTACTGGGATGCCCCACCGGATCTTCTCCTCTGGGCATGTACAAAGAACTGATCGACCTGAACAAGAAAGGCATCGTGTCTTTCCAACATGTGGTAACTTTCAATATGGACGAGTACGTAGGCTTGCCTAAGGAGCATCCCGAAAGCTACTACTCTTTCATGTGGAACAACTTCTTCAGCCATATCGATATCAAGCCGGAGAATACCAATATCCTGAACGGCAATGCTGCCGACCTGGATGCGGAATGTGCGCGTTATGAAGAGAAAATCCGTTCCTATGGTGGCATCGACCTCTTCATGGGCGGTATCGGTCCCGACGGACACATCGCTTTCAACGAACCGGGTTCTTCTTTATCATCACGTACCCGCCAGAAGACGTTGACTACCGATACGATCATTGCCAACTCCCGCTTCTTCGACAACGACGTGAACAAGGTTCCCAAGACTGCTTTGACGGTAGGTGTAGGCACCGTGCTCAGTGCCAAAGAAGTGATGATTATTGTAAACGGACATAACAAAGCCCGTGCCCTTTATCACGCAGTAGAAGGTCCCGTAATGCAGATGTGGACTATCAGTGCTCTGCAGATGCACGAAAAGGGTATCATCGTTTGCGATGACGCCGCTACTTATGAATTGAAGGTAGGTACTTACCGTTACTTCAAGGATATTGAAGCAGATCATCTTGATCCGGAAGGCTTGCTGAAATAAGCAGATATACTGGTGAACAAAAGGCACATTGTCTGCAAGACTTTCAAGTCGGGCAAGCAATGTGCCTTTTTGTTATTTTAAAAGCTGACTGTAGTTTTTCTATGATATTACCAGCACTCCAGCACGATTTCTCTCTATCCATTTATTCATCGGCGTTTCAGACCGTGTAGGATGCGTGTAGGTAGCGTGACGGTAAATGGTTACCGTCACGCTTTTTGAGGTGAATATTTAGCTGATTGTTGTTGTAACTTTCTTATATACAGCTATTATACTCTATTTTTGTAACTCTTCCTGAACTGTGCCAAAATAACTTCTATTAACACGAAAAATAGGGCTTTTCAGCCTTTTCTTTGCGCTTTTGGGCCGAAATGAGGTAGGAGAATGCGCATTTGCTTCGTTTGCTTTGTGCTTTTGCCTTGTGTATAATTCCTTTTTGGCCTATCTGCTTCTTCGTCCTTCAGCTTGGGGCTGTTCGGGGGACGGTCGTGGGCTGTATAGCCCTCGTACAAGAACCGTTCGGCCCGAATCCGAAGGACGAAGAAACAGATAAGGCTGAGACGCAAAACAGATAGGGGAAAACTGTATTTAGGACGTTCTGTTCCTTTGTTTTTCCTTTACATTCCGGATGCCTGTATCAGGGAAAACTTTTGTTCTGTCAAAATAGTGTCTGGTGGATAGAGTAATACATTTTTTATTATCTTTGAGACTTCTATAATAGTAAACACATTATGGAAATAAAGAGAGAGGATTTAAAACTACTAAATTTGATAAATATGAAAGGATGTTATTACTTATTCATCTCCTTATTCTTGTGGGGGTGTGCAGGAGAGAAGAAACAGAGTGTAGAATATGCCGATGCAACATATAAGTTGCTGGATGATGAAATAGCGACAACTATGCCGGGGACTTTGCGTGTTGCAGGTGATTTTTTGGTTTGGGAAGATCCCTTTGCGCGTGATTATTTTGTACGTGTGCACGAAAAAGCAACCGGGCGTCAAGTAGGAGCGATGGGAAAAGTAGGAGAGGGACCTCGGGAGTTTGTAACGGGAGGTATTAATGGAGCATGTATAGACAATCGTTATTTTGCTATGGATATAAATGGTAAAACAAGGGGATTCTTGTCTATTGATAGTTTGGTGCAGGGGAAGGATCCATTTGTGCCGTTGACCGATCAGGAAAAAGCATCCCGGCCGCCTATGCCGGAATTTGCAAAGGATTTGTATATAGGTATTACAGATGACGATGCGGAACATTGTTTTGAAGCCCTATTACATGGTCAGGCTTCTTCGTTTGGCAATTATCCCATTCCGCAAGTGAAACAATATTTAGGGGGAGAGAGAGAATATAATGCATCTCGTGGGGTATTTGTCTATTCTTGTTATGATTTCCCTTATTTAGCATTGTATCAGCAGGATGAAGATGAATTTTCATTGGTGTGGGAATGGAGAACAGATGATGACGAATACGAGATTCGGAACAATGAGATACTTTTTGACCGCAGGGTAAAAGGCGTTCGGGGACTTTGTATGAGTAAGGATTTTATTATTACATTACAACGAGACCGTAGAACGGATGATACGGATGAATCTACAGTGGGAAGAGATGCAAGCAAATGTCCTCGTACAGTTTTCTTGTATGATTATGATGGAAATTTAGTGAAGATTGTTGATTTAGGTATTCCCGTAATGCGTATTGCTGCAGAAAGCAAAGATAACACGTTGTATGCTATAGGGGTGAACCCTGATTTTGTGTTGGTAAAGTATGAATTGTAGAATATTGGTTGGTATAGTGTTGGGGAGTATGTCACTTCTTGTCGGTGCATGCCGACAAGCCACTCGTGTATTACATAACAAGTTGTGATTATGAGAAGTTTTATAGTAATACTTTTTCAGCATTAATACTTTTTTCTTGTGAAGATTCCAAGAGGAAAGGAGTTGCTGCTTTGTTACAAGGATGGGAGGGGAAAAAGTGAATTCATATTATCTGTTGGCGAAACTTTATACAGAACCGGGTTTTGAGCAGCTGGACAGGTTTGAGGCGATGAAACAGATTGTCCTGACAAAGGAACTGTCTGTGTCGAATTTTAAACGTTTTATGATAGATATTAAACCTTCAGCAGGATTTCAGTACACAAGGTTTGCTGTTGATGTGTTTTTGAAGTATTCATAATTTTGCATTGGTGTTTTTTGCTTGGTATCTTTGTAAAAATAAAGCATAGGTGGCATCGATGACTGTGAAAAGATGGGTATTATTAGGGAGTGGAACTCTTTGTGTGATAATTACGGCAGTGTATTTACATCTGCTGTGGGATGATTTTTCTCAAAAACGGCCAAAGTGGGATGCATTGGCAAAGGAAACGTTTGTGGAAGCGTTGAGTCTGGAAGTGAAGAAAAGAGGAGATGTCCCTATACAAGTGATATCTGTCAATTCTCCTAATAAGCAAATGTTGGAGGCACCGGTTCCTGAGTCTGTAACCTTGACCAGTGAGTATGGGACACGGATCTACAAAATTCCGAGAGAGAAGTTTGAGCATAGTCTTGTTAAAGAAGGAATTAAGAGAATGCTGCTTAGTATATTGCTCGAAAAATATCCCATTTCAGTGGATACATTGAATCTGCATTGGGATAGTTTGTTGCTCGAAAAGGGTATTATTGCGGACACTCGTATCCGATATTCTGTGACCGATTTGTTGGAGCAGACCATTGCTGTTTATTCAAGAAAAGAAGAAAAGCACGTACATGCAGATAGTTTATTATCCTGCTATATGGGGACTCGTTGTGAAGTGGAAGCAACCGGTTTCATCTCTTATAATCGGTGGGAAATGTTTGGTTGGCGACAGTGGATTATATTGTTCCTCCTTTGGTGTGTTTTTTTCTTTTTTATTCTGATATACGAGCGTTTGTTATCTTATTTGCGGTGTAAGTTTCGGAAGAAAGAAATAGTAGTCAAGGAAAAGGAGATTATAGTTGAAAAAGAAGTCATTGTGGAGAAGAAAGTTCGCTCTGTGGAGGTGGATGCGAAGAATGTGAGGCTTTATGAGTTGGAAGATGGCGTATTTTTTGATTCGGAGAATATGACCTTATTCAAAGAAGAAGGCGGAATAACGAAAAATGTGGCTCCCCAAATATCTATTCTCTTGAAGTTGTTTCTTAATGCAGAAGGATATCGTCTGACAGTGGAAGAAATAGATAGGGAAATATGGAACGGAACCGGGGATGCTGAAAAATTGCATACGTTGATGTACCGTTTGCGGAAAACCTTGAAAGGAATTTCTTCTTATGTTGTAGCTTTTGAGGGTGATGGGAGTTATCAACTAAAAATCCCCATTTCATCGAGGAAAAAGCCGTCTCGGAGCCTGAAAGACGCGACTAACCATTACTGATATTCCCCGAAAATACACTTTGGTCACTAATGGTCAGTCATTAAATTTTGAGCGTATATTACTTTATGCGTAAGTTTGTCCGTCGAAAATCAGCACAGAAGTATTGTGTGTGAAATATCTAATACGAATATTGAAGATGAAAAAGAGAGTTATTGTAGTCGGTCTGTTTGCAGTTTGTGCATTTACTGCATTTCATGGGTTTAAATACGATGACTGCTCTTCTAGTGATTGCTAATGTATGATTAATTTGTGAGATTCGAATTATGAGCTCGTTTTTGACTCATAATTTGAATCTCTAGTTAGCTGAAATTTTAATATTATGGGAAAATATTATCTTGTTATAAGTTTATTGCTCTTCACAACATTCTCTTGTTCTAATCGTGAGAAGGTATTAGATACTGAAAAAGTACTTCATCTAGAGAAACCTAATTTTGAGAATTGGGCATCTTTAATTCATTTGGAAGAAGTGATCTGTTTGGATGAGAATGAGGACTCCTTACTCACTATAGCAAATAAATGTTTGATAAGTGATAAACGTATTTTGTTTTGGGATTATAAAATGAAATGTGTGTATGTGTACAATCGCCAAGGAAAGTTTTTATGTACAATAGGCCGTCAAGGAGGTGCAGATTTTGAATGTGTAGACTTACGTGATATTATATTTTCTGGTAGACAAAATGAAAGGATAGAACTGCTTGATGTAACAGGAATTCTTATGTATGACACTGAAAATTGTAGTTTTATTAAGAAAAGCAAACTTGGCATGTCTGATATAACTATGTATTATAAATTTATTCATCTTCAGGATGATGATTATTTGTTTTTCACGGATGTGGGAGAGTATTCCATCTATAATTGGGATGGCACAAAATTGCACGGCTTAAGAAAAAGGGAAGGATATCAACTTATAACCAATCGTTTCTGTACTTATGGAATGACTAGTTTGGTTGCACCTGATTATGGTCGGTTTGTTATTGATGAGTTTACAGATGGGCTGCTTACCCCTAAATACTATCTTGATTTTGGTAGTGAAGAATTGCCTGAGAGAGAGCTGCCGATAACGAGTAGACAATTTGAAAGAATTGATCGGATAGAAGAATATTTTAAATCAATAGTGGATGTGAAAGAGAGTGTAGATTGGCTTTATGCTAAAGTCGTTGGTCCGTCACAAGTTTATTATGACATATATAGTAATAAAAAAAACGGAGCATTGTGGGCCGGCCCTGCAGATATGAAGTTAGGCTTAAGTATTGTCACTATAGAAGGCAATTCTTTTTGGGGAATAATATATCCGGAGTATCTTTCAGAGGAATCTTCTTTTTATGCTACTGTTCAGAAGTATATAGATAAAGAAAAATTAGTTCCTATTCTTGTAAAGTTTGGCGTGTATGAAGAATAGATTGTATTTAGCTCTTTTCTTGTTGTGTCTTGCTTCATGTAAACAGTTAGATAAAGAACGGCTTGTCAAGTCCGTATTGAATGGGTGGATGGGTAAAATTATCATAATACCTGATTCAACATGTTTTTCATCACGGAAAGAATAACTTTTATATTAACCCATAAAAACAAGGAAAAAATGGGAAAGAAACTGTAACATGCCGTTATGTTTACTAAGTAGATAATCTTAATTTATTTAGACTATGAAAAAGTTTAATTTTATAATAGCAATATTTGTTCTGCTCACTTGTTCCTGTTCCCCTTCCTTGCAGAAAGAGGTCTCTCCTGCCAATGTCGTAGACATAGATATAAGCAAATGTGAAGATCTGGATGCCGAAAAGTATTTTGACAAGATTAGGTATGTAGCATTGGAAACCACTACAGACGCACTTATCGGCGAGTTTACCAAAATATATCTGACGGATGGATATATCGTTGTTTTCGATCAGAAATCAATGGCTGTTTTTCTGTTTGGTGCCGATGGCAAGTTCATCAGGAAGATTGGCGAGAAAGATGAAGGACCGGATGAATATCTGTTTATAAATGATATTCAGTTTGACAAAGAACAGATGTTGATATTTGCGCATGAGAGATTCCAAAATTGTATCTATACTTATGATTTGGAAGGAAATTTGCTGGATAGAAGTCAGAAAGCAGTGGTCCACTTCAACTCCTTCTTCAAGAGCAAAGAGGGCGTTTGGGTATATAGTTGTTTTAGCAAGGATAATCCGGAACATTATAATCTGACCCTCTTAAGTGCTGATTTGCAGAATATAGAAAAACAATATTTTCCACAAAGTGAATTTGTAAATGTAACATTCTCTTCTACATTTGTATGCGATGGGCACGGAAGGGTATTTTTCTACTATCCGTCGAGCAACATCATCCATGAGATTATCGGTACGGATGTTGAGCCTTTTCTGCAAGTCGATTTTGGAGATGCTACATTACCCTATGACAGGATTGTCAAGACAAGGAATATGGAGGATTATGACAAGCTGCTTTCCGCAACAGATTACTTGGGAAACATCAACCGATGTTTTGTGAATCGTGATAGGCTTTTCTTCTCATTTTCCGGTGTAGGATTGGGCACATCAAACAGTTACAACTGTTACTATGACCTGAACTCGGGGGAAAGAAACGTGTTCAGCAATCCTTTTATGCAGCCGGCTAAATATCCCATCTCCACAAACTTATTGTATGCCACGGACACCATACTGGTTTATCCCGTTTATCCGTCTATATTTTCAGAAGACAGCTTTGTTGAACTGAGTAAGCAACTGTCCACCGATATACAGTTTGATTCTAATCCTATTTTAGCAATCTGCCCATTGATGAAATAATTTGTTAAGTGGAAATGCAAAATAAGTAAGGAAACCCTATGACGAAGAAGCTGAAACAGATGCCGAAGTGGCTGAATGGGATTGTGAACCTGGCTTTCTATTGTGCCTGCTCTAAAGGTATCATTAGCTAAAAATCCCCATTTCATCGAAGAAAAAACCGTCTCGGAGCCTGAAAAGCAAGACTGACCATTACTGACATTCCCCGAAAATACACTTGGTCACTAATGGTCAGTCATTAAATTTTGAGCGTATATTACTTTATGCGTAAGTTTGTCCGTCGAAAATCAGCACAGAAGTATTGTGTGTGAAATATCTAATACGAATATTGAAGATGAAAAAGAGAGTTATTGTAATCGGTCTGTTTGCAGTTTGTGCATTTACTGCATTTCATGGGTTTAAATCAGAAAAGAAGGTGAATGACCTGCTTCTTATGAATGTAGAAGCATTGGCGTATGACGAAAGTGATGTCCCAATAAGATGTGCCGGGACGGGAAGTGTGGATTGTCCCGGAACACAAATTAAAGTTCAGTACGTAGTAGAAGGTTATAGTCTTGAAGAACTCTATTAACATATTGTTCCTATTTCTTTTGCTGGCAGCATGCACATCTGCGCCAGTGCAAAAAGGAATGTTTTATGCCGATTTTCCGGAAACACTGGAACTGCGAGGCGAGACAATTCCGTTGGACACCGCTTTGTTCCGTTATCCTTTTCGTGTTCGGGTGCAAGGTGATAAAGCTGTGGTGCTTGATTTGCATGGAGCGGACCATTTCTTTCAAGTTTTCCATTACCCCGATGGAATCTATTTGACTTCTTTCGGCAAGCGGGGAGATTCTCCCGAAGAATTGGTTTCTGCCGAAAATATTCGATGGAATAGGGGATTTTTGTGGGCACTCGATGCAAATAAGTCAGAATTGGTTAGGTTTGGATTTGCTTTGTCCGGTGATTCACTACTTCGCCAAGAAGCAGTACCCCTGGATAAAGAGATTCTTAGGGCGTTGGATTTTGTGCAATACGATGATTCTGCTTTTATCGTTCCCGATTATTCGGGGAATAGTCGTTTCTGCATGGTCAATCGACAGGGTAAGTTGCTTCGCAAGATGGGAGCTATACCCTCTGTCGATGAAGATGCTTTGAAGAATGCCCGTCCTGCCTTGGCGCAGGCATGGCGTAGCTTCATCGACTATAATCCCCGAAACGGGGTGCTTGCCGCAGTGACCCAACTGGGCGAAGTAATCGAAGTCTATAACCTGAAGGACAGTACGCACGTGGTACGCATCGGCCCACACGGCGAACCGGAGTTCCAGGTTTCGCAAGGCTACGGCATACCTACGGGCATCATGGGATTCAGTGATGTACAGGTTACGGACAGTGCCATCTATGCGGTTTTCCACGGACGTTCGTTCAAGGAAATTGCACGAAGTGCACAGAAAGGCATTGATTTGCCGGACGGCGGACAGTACATCTATGTGTTTAGTCTGTCGGGTGAACCGCTCCGCAAGTATGTGCTGGACCATTATATATATGGTATAAGTGTGGATGAGCAGAAGGGTATTATCACGGCTACGGATGTGAACAAGGATGAGCCGATAATTGAATATAGAATGAAATGAAATAAAGGAACGGATGGTTAACGTTTATTGGATATTGCGCACCATCCATTCCATAACCCACTAAAGAAAGGAGGTCACGGCAAAGGTACATATTTAATTTGAAGAAGCAACGTGTTTGCTTTTTCCGTTGAAACGATAGATACGGATTTTTATATAAGAAAGTAAAGTTGATGTGTAAGACCTATTTTAAAAATAACATTATGAAGTATATGCTAATGTTCTTTAAATCTGTTTGCTTATTCTTGTTTCTATTATCTATAAGTGGATGTATGGAAAAACATTGTAGTAATATTAAGGAAGCGAGCAAGTGGAAAGGGAAACAGTTAATTCTTCCAGCGAAAAATTGTTACTCGCAATTTGGGCGTGACTCTGTTATTTATGATATAGCTAATTCCTCATATAAAATATTAGTGCTTATAGGTAAAGAGGAATGTATTAGTTGTAAGTTCAATATTGGTAATTGGAAAAATCTTATTTTAGAAGTTGATTCCATAACTTCTTCTAAAACAGAGTTCATTATTATTATGGAACCATTATACCAACGTGAGATCTATACAATGCTAAAATCATACAATTTCTTAACTCCCATTTGTATAGATAATAATTGCTTGTTTAGAAAAACTAACAAAATGAGTGATTCCGAATCTCACGTTTGGTTAGTTGATCCCAATAATAGAATTATTAATATAGGCGATCCTACTATCAATAAGAATGTTTACAATGATTATTTAAATATGATAAATAGTCACTATTTGTTTAACGATTAATTAATTTACTTATGAAAAATAAAAAACTTTTTTTGCTTAGTTGCTTTTTTTTATCTATTTGCAGCTTTTTTACAGCATACAAATATCAAAACTTGGAAGCTTTCTCCAATTTAGTCTTGCAAAATATTGAATCGTTAGCACAAGAAGAAGGAAGTGACCATGGGAATATTGATTCTACATTGGAACCATATTATAAGCAAAGTTCTAAAGTTATATGGATTAAAGGTGCTAATGTCTCTACTATAGTTCCATGCTGTGAGAGTGTTTCTAGTAAATATAGTGGGTGTGCAAAAGGATTAGATCGTTGCTAATTCAAGAAAGTGTATCAAAATTTGATATCTATAGAGTATTCTTTCATATAGAATAACATGAGGGGGGCTGGTATGTTAATGTATGCTGAACTTCAGATTGTTTTTTAATGAGGGTAAAATATAATAATAAATTTTGATACAACTTCTTATTTGTAAAATACATATAAATATGAAAAATACTGTGTCGTTTTTTGTGCTGGCTTTGTTGTTGCTAAGTACTTTCTTCTCTTGTCATTCTGCTTTTGATGAGGCAGTAACATACACTGCTTATTTAAGTAATCCAAAGTCGAATTTGTTTTTGTCAACTTTTACGAAAGAAATGCACTCTGTGAAACTTCAGCTTCCATCTCCGTATTTTTGGGGAGTAGTGGATGAAGTCGTTTTAAAGGATGATAATTATTTTGTTGTAGATAAGAGGCAAAATATCGTATTTCGTTTTGCTAAGGACGGCACATTTCTTAATACTATAGGGAAAAGGGGGCAAGGCCCTGGAGAATATGCATGCATGAGTAATTTTTTTGCTAATGACACAAGTGTTTTTGTGTGTGATATTGGAGCAAGAACCATCTATAATTTTTCATTTGATGGAAAATTTTTGAATACTGTAAAAATGTCACATGCACTTGTTTTTGATGATATTGCAGTATTGCCTAATGGACATTTCCTGTGTCACCGCCTTTCTGATGATGAAAATGGTAGAGGGGTATGGACTACAGATCAATTTAGTGGAAACAGAAAAGAAGTGCTTGAATATAAACAAGGGAGTCCATATATTCATTCTGATTGGAATACTTTATATACAAAAAGTGATGGTCAAATTCAGGTTTATAATCCTGCTGATGGAAGTTATTACCAAATGAATTCGATGGGCGATACTGCTGTAAAAACAATGAAATTGATATGTGACAGAAAAATGTTAATTGATTTAGAATGCTCAGATAGCGAAATGCTCAAAACAAAGGAAAAATGCGCTTATTCTCCTTTCACGATTGATGGTGAGAACTACATATTGTCTTTGTGGTTTATGTTTCCTGAGCATCAAGTAGCATGGACGATATGCCGAAAAAGAGATGGAAAGGTGGATATTGGATCTTTGCTTAAATTGGACATCTCGGGATATACTGAAATTGGACGTCCGGTTTCATCAAATATTCCTAATACATTAGTGATTGTATATACAGATGAATTTCCAAAAGAACAGTTCCCTGATGCTTATAAATCTATAGAATTAAATGAAGGAGTAGCTGTATTGAGTTTCTTAGAACTTAAATGAAACTTTTTGCGATTTTGATGGTCGCTGTAGTCGCAACATTTGCAGGCTACAATCTTTATCAGTCACAGAGAATGGAAACGATGTCGGACTTGATGCTGGCCAATGTGGAGGCATTGGCTGATAATGAAAGTGCTGATGACTATGATAGAGTGGATAAAATTACAACTGATTATACGGATCCTAAAACAGGGAAGAAAAGAACAGTAATTACTATTGTGTGTGATGGTTCAGGATTGTTATCTTGTGAATAAATGGACTATAAGGCTGATATAGTCTTGGATGATATGAGGGCATTGTTATTTTTTATTTGAAATTTGTTAAAGATAAAAATAGAAAAACGATTACTAACGAGCCCTCATGTATTTGTATTATTAAAAAAATAGGAGTAGGCTAAAATATTTATTATGAAAAAAAATACGCTGATTATATTATTGACTTTTTTGGTACTTTCATGTAATCAAGGTGTACGCTCTGATAAACTGGTAGATTGTGTTACAATAGAAGTACCCTTAAGCAGGGAGGATTCACCTGAAATATTTGATTCTCTTTTTAAATTTAAACGTCTTGTTGCTTTAGAAACAAATGCTGAGTGTCTCATCAAAAGAGTGTCAAAGATTGTATTTTATAAAAACAATATTTATGTATTGGATGGCAGGGAGAGAAAAATATTTACTTTCAATGATAAAGGCGATTTTTTGAAATGTTATAACCATTTGGGACAAGGGCCAGGTGAATATGTATCTCTTGTGGATTTTACTGTCAAGAATGATACTTTATTTTTGTTAGATGGATCTGGGGCTCAATTACTACAATATAGTTTGGCTGATTCATTACTGTGTACACTAAAGATTGATAAGGCTGAAGGTCTTTATGTTTTTTCAAATGGAAAGTTTGCACTGAATAGGAAATTAGGTTTTGCAGACAGGAACCCGGATAATTCTTATCGTAGTTATGCTTTTTATGATAAGAGTAAGAAAGTCTATGATAGGATTCCGTTCAATAAGCATTTATGTGGATATTCATTTACACATGGTGAAGGTGCAAATAATTTTTATACTTATGATGATTCAATTTTTACCTTGTTTCCATTTAATGATACAATCTACTCAGTAAAGGAGAATGGTGATTTAAATCCCTATATAGCAGTGCAGATAGGTAAAGAACACATAAGCCTGAGTGATGATAGAAAGCAAGTTGATAAACTGAGAATAGAAGGTATAACCCCTTCTATCCATGCTTTTTATAAGTGGAATGAATATTTGTTTTTTGCCTATTTTTATAAAGATAAACCAAGTAAATGTGTTCTCGCAAAAGAAGATGGCAATATATTATACCATAGTTCTTTGACGTTGGATGAAAATTTGTTACCAATTCATGCTGTGGCTTATGATACGGATGATACAAACAAATTATTATTGAGTGTAATGCGCCCATTTGAAATATTGCCAATAGCTAAAAGAAATTCAGAGAAAAGTAATATTTTAGATGAATTGGCCGACAAGTGTTTGGAAGACGGTAATCCGATATTTGCTTTTTATGAACCGAAGTTTTGAGAAAGTATTACTTTTTTATTTATTGGTAAGTTTTAATTATGCAATGTATGGGAAAATGGGGTATAAGTTTACTTTTGTTATGTGGGCTACTTATGGCCTGTAGTGGAAGTAATCGAAGGATGGTTGGACAGACTTTGACGGAGTGGATAGGGAAAGAGATGTTTTATCCTTCTGAGATGAATTTCACTCTATTAAATAAAGATCTAACGGAAAATTGTTTTAGAAAGTCCTCTTTTACGATTCTGAATTATGTAGATTCTACTGGATGTACTAGTTGTAAATTGCAATTATCAAAATGGAAAGCGTTTATATCTGATTTGGATTCTATATTTGCAGGAGAAGTGCAGGTTCTTTTTTTTGTTCATCCAAAGAAAAAAGAAGAGATAGAATTCTTTATAGAAAGAGATATGTTCAATTATCCTATAATTTTTGATGTAGGCAATCACTTCTATTCTATGAATCAGTTGCCAAACAAATCAACTTTTCATTGTTTTTTGTTAAATTGCAGCAATAGAGTTTTAGCAATAGGAAATCCTATTCATAATCATAAAATAAGAGAACTGTATTTGAAGATAATTAGGGGTGATAAAGTGGAATTGGAGGGCAATAATATAATCATAAGGACCAAAGTTAGTATGGATAAAACCATTGTTTCTTTGGGTGATTTTGACTGGCAAAAAGAGCAAAAAGTGACTTTTTTTTGAAGAATATAGGTAACAAGCCTTTAGTGATTGAAGACATGAACACCTCTTGCGGTTGTACTGCTGTAGAGTACTCTAAAGAACCTGCTCTACCGGGAAAGGAGATAGCATTGAATGTGACTTATAAAGCCGATCATCCCGAACATTTCAACAAGACGATAACCGTATATTGCAATGCAGATACTTCTCCCATTGTTCTGAAAATAAGCGGAAATGCAAAATAAGTAAGGAAACCCTATGACGAAGAAGCTGAAACAGATGCCGAAGTGGCTGAATGGGATTGTGAACCTGGCTTTCTATTGTGCCTGCTCTAAAGGTATCATTAGCTAAAAATCCCCATTTCATCGAAGAAAAAACCGTCTCGGAGCCTGAAAAGCAAGACTGACCATTACTGACATTCCCCGAAAATACACTTGGTCACTAATGGTCAGTCATTAAATTTTGAGCGTATATTACTTTATGCGTAAGTTTGTCCGTCGAAAATCAGCACAGAAGTATTGTGTGTGAAATATCTAATACGAATATTGAAGATGAAAAAGAGAGTTATTGTAATCGGTCTGTTTGCAGTTTGTGCATTTACTGCATTTCATGGGTTTAAATCAGAAAAGAAGGTGAATGACCTGCTTCTTATGAATGTAGAAGCATTGGCGTATGACGAAAGTGATGTCCCAATAAGATGTGCCGGGACGGGAAGTGTGGATTGTCCCGGAACACAAATTAAAGTTCAGTACGTAGTAGAAGGTTATAGTCTTGAAGAACTCTATTAACATATTGTTCCTATTTCTTTTGCTGGCAGCATGCACATCTGCGCCAGTGCAAAAAGGAATGTTTTATGCCGATTTTCCGGAAACACTGGAACTGCGAGGCGAGACAATTCCGTTGGACACCGCTTTGTTCCGTTATCCTTTTCGTGTTCGGGTGCAAGGTGATAAAGCTGTGGTGCTTGATTTGCATGGAGCGGACCATTTCTTTCAAGTTTTCCATTACCCCGATGGAATCTATTTGACTTCTTTCGGCAAGCGGGGAGATTCTCCCGAAGAATTGGTTTCTGCCGAAAATATTCGATGGAATAGGGGATTTTTGTGGGCACTCGATGCAAATAAGTCAGAATTGGTTAGGTTTGGATTTGCTTTGTCCGGTGATTCACTGCTTCGTCAAGAAGCAGTACCCTTGGATAAAGAGATTCTTAGGGCATTGGATTTTGTGCAATACGATGATTCTGCTTTTATCATTCCCGACTATTCCGGTGACAATCGTTTCTGTTGGGTGAACCGGCAAGGCAAGCCATTGCGCAAGACGGGAACGATTCCCTCTTCCAATGAAGATGCTTTGCAGCACTCCCGTCCTGCATGCGGTTTTCCACGGACGTTCGTTCAAGGAGATTGCACGAAGTGCACAGAAAGGCATTGATTTGCCGGACGGCGGACAGTACATCTATGTGTTTAGTCTGTCGGGTGAACCGCTCCGCAAGTATGTGCTGGACCATTATATATATGGTATAAGTGTGGATGAGCAGAAGGGTATTATCACGGCTACGGATGTGAACAAGGATGAGCCGATAATTGAATATAGAATGAAATGAAATAAAGGAACGGATGGTTAACGTTTATTGGATATTGCGCACCATCCATTCCATAACCCACTAAAGAAGGAGGTTTTGACAAAGGTACATAATTAATTTGAAGAAGCAATACGTTTGCTTCTCCGTTGAAAGGATAGATACGGAAAGAATAACTTTTATATTAACCCATAAAAACAAGAAAAAAATGGGAAAGAAACTTTTTGCAATTCTGATGGTCGCTGTAGTCGCAACATTTGCGGGCTACAATATTTATCAGTCACAGAGAATGGAAACGATGTCGGACTTGATGTTGGCCAATGTGGAGGCATTGGCTTATTATGAAGGTGATGATACAATTGACCCCAATAAAGCTTATGGTTATAAACTTGTTAATTGTCTTGATAAATTTGGAGCGGCAAAAGGTGCCAGATGTATCTCTGTAGAGGATAGTAAAAGTTCATGCGCATATAGTAGTGCTTGGGGCAAATGCGATTGAATGAAATGTACCTTTTAAAAACTGGGAAATAGCCAAAAAACTATTAGAAATGAATAAGCATAAGATAATAGTATATTTTTTATTTGTTTTTGCATTCTGTTTTTCTTGTTCGGAAGGCAGAGTGCAAAAACAAAACAACGTAATTGTAGATTTGACAAAAGGAGTGAAAGACAGTATAGGCTATTCTTTATTTGTAGATTCTATCGAGCATATTAATTTAGAGACAACGGATAGTTGTCTGATTGGTAAAATTACGGATATGGCAATAAGCCGGAGCGATATATTCCTTTTTGATGGACAACAACAGACGGTATGGCGATTTGGCAGAGATGGTAAATACCTTAATAAAATATCCGGGAAAGGCGAGGGACCGGGCGAATACGGCTATATCAGCCAATTTGAGTATGATGACAGAAAGAATCAGATTGCAGTTCTGTCTTCCGGTCAGAAAGCTATTTTGTTTTATACTCCGGAAGGAAAGTATCTGAAAACAGTGAAATTAGAAATGAGACCTGATGATTTTAAGATATGTCCTCAAGGTGGATTTATTTTGTCTAATTCCGGTTTGGATGAACCCGAGGCGGGGATTTATCATGTGGACGAGTCCGGTCAAGGAATGGTGTGTTTAGTAAAAAGGGACGGCAATCATCTTGTTTATATAACTTCTGAATGGGAATTATGTTCTTATGAAGATATAATATGTTTTATGGCTCCGAATTTTGATAATGTGGTGTATAATTTTGAAAATCAGGAACTTTCTGTTGAATATCCTTTTAGAATGAAACCTAATTTGAAGCATAATTATAAGAAAACTGTATCTTTGCAACACTTAGAGGATTTTATACGAACAACATATCTGGAAGGAAAAAGGTGGATATGGGCGACCTATTGGTCTTCTGTTGATGATTTAAGAATATTCGTCTATTCAAAAGAGACTGGCGAATATTGGATAGGGAGAGGAATGGTGAATGATTCTGATGATAGTGGAATTGGTAGGAAAACTTCTGTAACACAGGATAATACATTTGTTACCTGGCAGGAAAATGAGAACCCGAACGAAAACCCGACTATCCAGATATTACATCTGAAATGAATTCGGACTATTAACCCATAAAAAAAAGAAAAAAATGGGAAAGGAACTTTTTGCGATTCTGATGGTCGCTATAGTCGCAGCATTTGCGGGCTACAATATTTATCAGTCACAGAGAATGGAAACGATGTCGGACTTGATGCTGGCTAATGTGGAAGCGTTGGCTGATGATTCGGAATATGTTATAGGGACTATAGGAACCAATTGGAAAACATATAGAGTGACGTGTACTAAAACGGTTGGCTTTGATTATGGCTTAGTTTATACAAAAACTACTACTTATATTTTCAATATATGAAACATTACATTGCAAAACAACTTAACGAAGAAGATAATCCTATTCTGATATGGTTTCACATGAAAAAATAGAACTGCTTCGCAAATATGTGTCGGACCACCATGTTTATGACATATCCGTGAATGAAGAAAAGGGCATCATCCTTGCTACGGATGTGAATAAGGATGAGCCGATAATTGAATATAGAATGAAATAAAAAAGTAAAAATATGGATGGAGAGGAACGGGCGGTGAACGTCTTGTTGGTGCATGATGAACCGCCCGTTCCGTAACCCACCAAGAAAGGAGGTCGAGGCAAAGGTACGGAATTAATCTTAAGAAGCAATACGTTTGTTTCTCCGTTGAAAGAATAGATTACGGAAAGAATAAACTTTATATTAACCCATAAAAACAAGAAAAAAAATGGGAAAGAAACTTTTTGCGATTCTGATGGTCGCTGTAGTTGCAACATTTGCGGGCTACAATATTTATCAGTCACAGAGAATGGAAACGATGTCGAACTTGATGTTGGCCAATGTGGAAGCATTGGCTCGCTATGAATTGCCAGAAGTTGATGTTACATGTGGAAGTGAAAGTGGCGCTTGTTGGGCTGCATCGGGAGATTGCTATGTGAGTTGGTTTATTCGTTATGATGATTGCGCTTTTTGTGGATATACATCCTATTCTTGTGATTCTCCTTGTTTGCATTAGTGAAATGGTTGGATTGCTTTAATTCTACTAAATTAGAAAGTGTATCAAAACTAAAATTAGTTTTCATTCTGCCATTTGGAGAACTTTAGCTTGAAGAATCTCCTTCCTTTATGATGAGAGAAGAGATTCTTCACTGCGCTTAAAATGACAGAATGATACACTTGTCAAAGTTTTGACATATTCTTGTGTGCTAATAATTAAATTTATTTATGGACTTTAAGAAAATGTGTTTAAGAAAATATGTTTTTGTGAACAATATAGTAATTATATTGGGGGTGGCTATTGCTGGTGCGTGTTCATTGGATAACTCGGAAAGAAATAATGAGATTGAAAATATTCCTATTGAGCTACAGGAAGTATCTTCGGATGTTTCGTCATTTATAGAGAAGATTGAAATTGTACCTTTAGAAACGAATGATTCTTCTTTGATAGGTGCTTACAGAAAAGCGATGTATGATAAGGATATGGATATTTATGCTGTGTATGGTAGAGATCAAATAGTAGTGACTTTCTCTGGTGATGGAAAATTTATCGGAAGTTCAAAAAAAATGAAAGGTGAGGGACCGCAGGAATATTATATGGCAATCGATATGAAGTTCAATCCTTTTTTAAATGGAATTGATTTGCTGAATCCATATGGGGTGATTTACACTTATACTCCTGCTTTTGATTTAATTTCTATAAAAAAAATAAATCCGGAGTTCTTTGTGGATGCATTGATGGCTTTGGATGTAGATGATTATATATTCTCAATACCTTCAATTTGGGTAAATCAGGAAGTTACTTTTGTGAATACAGAAACACAGCAATCGCATATGGCGGTTTATGATGGAACGATATCTTCTGGAAATACAATGGATAGGGATTGCTTCCATAAAATTGGAAATGATTTTTACTTTGTTCCCAAAGGTATTAATTATTATTTTTATCGGATTGACGAGATAAATAAGACACTTGTCCCGATTATTTTTCTTGACTTTGGAAATGCCGAGATAAAGGAAAATAAACTTCCAGGGGTTGCTGCTGGTAAAAGAACAAAAGCAAAGGGTACAAAGCCCGATAAGAAAAGAGATGCCTTATTAAAAGAGATGCAAGAACGAAGCCAATATATACGGGACAATGACTTTATAGTTCCTTTGGTGAAGTTTTTTAATGATGACTATGTATATATTCATTTTGCTAAGGGACGAGTAGGACTGGGGGGAAATTATATATATAATAGAAAGAAGAAGAAAGGTTTCTTGCTAAAAGATGGGAAGCCTTTTATAATGCCGCCCTGCTTTGCAATTATTGATAATGTATTAATGACTATTTGTGATGCTTATCATATACCGGAATTAGTGAATGTTGATTTAATGACGATAGATGAAATAGAGAAAATGGAGCAGTTAAAGGACGACGATAATCCTGTAATTCTGAAATACTATTTGCGGAAATGAAATATTTGATTCCTATTTTTATGGTTGTCTTGCTATTTTCATGTAAAAATGCAGAACACGAAAGAATCTTGCGTACAATCTCTTATTGGCAAAATCGTGAGATTATTTTCCCTAAAGATACCTCTTTTATTAGTTATAGCCGAAAATGGGGGGCACGAAAAATGTCTTTGCAGAAAGGCGAGTATACTATTTTGTGTTATGTCGATTCAATAGGATGCATGAGTTGTAAATTGCGATTACCAGAGTGGAAAGATTTTATATATAAGATGGATTCTATGTCTCATGGTAATATTCCTTTTGTTTTTGTTTTCCAATCAAAAGCTACCAATGATTTAATTCATTTTCTGAAAAAAACAGGCTTTGATTATCCTCTTTTCATTGATACAAACAATAATTTCGACCGGCTAAATGGATTTCCTACGGATATTCAATTACAAACTTTCTTGCTAAATCGAGATAATAAAGTTATTGCAATGGGCAATCCTATATATAATCCTAAGGTAAAGGAATTGTATATAAATATTGTTCAAGGAAAAAATGTGAATACCAGTAAAAGTATCAATCTTCAAACAGAAGTAAAGGTGGATAGCAATTTTATATCTTTGGGTGATTTTGACTGGCAAAAAGAGCAAAAAGCGACTTTTTTTTTGAAGAATACGGGTAATAAACCATTGGTTGTTGAGCATGTGAACACTTCTTGCGGCTGTACTTCCGTATCCTATTCCAAGGAGCCCGTGCAACCGGGCAAGGATATTGCTTTGGAAGTGACTTATAAAGCCGATCATCCCGAACATTTCAACAAGACGATAACCGTATATTGCAATGCAGATACTTCTCCCATTGTTCTGAAAATAAGCGGAAATGCAAAATAAGTAAGGAAACCCTATGACGAAGAAGCTGAAACAGATGCCGAAGTGGCTGAATGGGATTGTGAACCTGGCTTTCTATTTGTGCCTGCTTGCCGCGATACTGGTTGTGTTGCAGGTGTTCGTCGTGACTTCTTTCAGGATTCCTTCCGACTCGATGGAACCTGCCATGCTGCCGGGTGACTATATCCTGGTGGATAAATGTTCTGCCGGTGCGAGGTTGTTCGATGTGCTTTCGGCATTGGACCGGAAGGAGGTGACGATACGCCGCATGCCCGGTTGGCGGGATTTCAAAAGGGAGGATGTGCTTGTATTCAATTTCCCTTATCAGCCCCATCGGTGGGACAGCATTGCTTTCGACGTGATGAAGTATTACGTGAAGCGTTGCGTGGCCATCCCCGGCGATACGTTGGAGATAAGAAACGGATTCTACAGAATACGCGGGCTGAATGAACCTGTGGGATGCCTGGAGGCCCAGAAGGGAATAGCGCAACTGCCGGACAGTGGGGTGCCGGGTATTGTGATGGGAACTTACCCATGGAATGAAGAACTGGGATGGACCATCAAGGAGTTCGGTCCGTTGGTGGTACCCGCAAAGGGGCAGGTGGTGAAAATGGATTTCAGGGCGTGGCTGCTTTATCGTTCTCTGATCAATCGGGAACAGGATAGCCATTTGCGGGTGGATGCAGGTGGACGGGTACTGCTGGGCGACAGCGTGATTTCAGAATACTGTTTTTGCGAGAATTATTATTTCATGGCGGGCGATAAGGCCGTGAACTCGCAGGACTCCCGCTATTGGGGACTGTTGCCGGAGACATTTATTGTAGGCAGGGCATGGCGGATATGGAAGTCGGAAGACCCGGAGGATGGGAACATGCGCTGGAAACGGACTTTAAAAAGAATAGAATGAAAGGAATTATGAATGGTTGGCTGATGGGCTGTATTTGCTTGTTGATGGCAATGTTTCTGTCTTGCCGGAATGATATGGCTTTGGAACAAGTACTGGATGCGGCCGGGGAACATAGGCCGGAGTGGGAATATGTGCTGGAACATTACAGGAATGACCGGCAGAAGTATGCTGCCGCCCGCTTCCTGCTTGTCAATATGCCGGGAGCTTTCAGCCGGAGCCGGGCTGATATTCCCGATGGCAGATTGTTGGATCTGACTTCGCTGCCGGCCTCCCGCCTGATAACGGAGATAGACCAGGCTTTCAACGCATGGCGCGAGAATGTCTATACCCGTGACTGCTCCTTTGATGACTTTTGTGAATATATTCTTCCTTACCGGCAAGCCAATGGGATTCTGATAGACAGCGCCAGACAGGTGTTCTATGCCCGGCATCACGGAAAGTTCTTTACGCAGCCGGGCAAGGACATGACGGAGGAAGTCGACTCGTTGCTCTATCTTTATCGGCACCTGATTCATGTACCTTTCGGACAGAAGGAACGGCAGCTACTGAGCGTTTCGGAGTTTGAATGTTATGGGCAGGGGCTTTGTGAACACCGCTGCTGGTACAATACATTGCTGCTTACTTCGCTTGGGATGGCTGCTGCCACCGATTTTGTTCCGGCATGGGGAAACCGCAATAAGGCTCATTCGTGGAATGTGCTGTTGAAGGATGGGAGGTCATACGCTTTTGAGCCTTTCTGGGATGAAGACAGGTGGAAATATAAGCGGATTTACAACAACCGCACTTTCGATGAGATATGGGGCTGCTTCCGTCTGCCCAAAGTATACCGTAATACATACCGCTATTATCTGGACGGTCCGGCTGCCGATAAGGATATGCGCCCGGAGGATGTCCCTACCCTGTTCCGCATCTTCCGGAAAAAGGATGTGTCGCACGAGTATTTCGATACGGTGAATGTACGGGTAGAACTGCCCGACGTTCCCGAAGGGATGAAGTATGCCTACCTGTGTGTGATGAACGATGAGCAGTGGCAACCGGTGCAATGGGGGAAGATTGAGGGTGGACAGGCTGTATTTAAGGGCATGGGCAGGGGAGTGGTATATCTCCCCATGTACTTCCGAAAAGGTTATTTGCATGCGGCGGGGATGCCTTTCCTATTGCAGGATGACGGCAAAAGCCGGGTACTTGTACCTTCGCGGGAAACGCACGACGTGGTGAGTAACCAGTTTTTGGGTGCCAATTTTTATCCTAAATCTCGTGTTCATCATCCGGATATTGCGGGGACGGTGCTTGTGGGTGCCTTGCAGGAAGGGAAGTGGAAGGATACACTCTGTGTCTTTCCCGACAGGATGGAGATGCACAGCATCAGCATGGAAATAGGACAGACAGACTCCATTCGCTATGTGCGGATGCATCTTCCGCACGGGTGTTTGTCCTTGGGCGACTTGCGCTTCTTTCAGCGTATGTCCGACGGCGGGCAACGGCGGCTGTCAGCCCGTTTCCTGAATGAATTGCCGGTCTCTCCGCTTGGGGAAACTGCGGATAATATCTGGGACGAATGGCCTTCCACCGGATATAACCGGGAAATATCGGCTCATTATGTGGATATAGATTTAGGAGAAACCGGCCGTTTGTCACGCATTGGTTTCTGCCCTTATATGGATAATGACTGCTGGGACGCGATACAGTATGAATTGTTTTATTGGGTGGATGGTGGCTGGAAGAGTCTGGGATGCCAGTATGGAGGTAAACCGGTACGTTATTCCGGTGTGCCGAAGAATGCGCTGCTGATAATAAAGCCTGTGAACTGTGATTGGGCCGGTGCTCCACGTCCTTTTTTGTTCGAAGAGGATAATGAGGTATATTGGTATTGACGGAGGAATGACGATGGTGGGGCTTGCGGGAAAATATATTGTGTATAGTTTGCTGATAATTGCTGTCAGTGCCTTGTTCTCTCTTGTTTGTGTGGCACGTTTGGACCTTCCTGTAGCAGATACAGTGGGGCAATGGGGCTGGTTTGACAAGATGGCTATGTGTGCATCGGGGCTGATTTTAGCGGCATGTTTCTTTATGTCATCCGGAATGAACCATGAATTATCGGGGATTGTTTCGTGGGCTTTGATGTGCTATGGCGGTATTGAAGCCGTTTGGGGCTTGTGCCAGCTTTATGGCTGTGTAGCATCCCGTCATTCTCTGTATGCACTAACGGGTTCTTTCTTCAATCCGGGACCCTATTCGGGATATTTGGCAATGATACTTCCGATATGTCTGCATCAATGGCTGGCTGGCGGCAAGGTGAAGCGCGCAATTGCAGGTGGAGTGGCATTGCTTATTCTTTGTGTACTTCCTGCGGGTATGAGCCGTTCGGCCTGGACGGCGGCGGGTGCCTCGTGCTTATGGGTATACAGTTGTCATACGAATTGGAGGGGGTATCTCCATAAGATGTGGTTGTTTCATGGAAGGTGGATGGTGATGGCTGCAACCGGGGGCTTGTGTGTCTTAGTGCTGACCGGTTGCCTGCTGTTCGCCTTGAAGGCCGATTCTGCACGCGGACGGTTGTTCATGTGGAAAATGGCTTGTCGTGCTATTGCAGAGGAGCCTTTAACGGGGCATGGCATTGATAACTTCGCGGTGGCGTATGGAGATGCGCAAGAGGCTTATTTTTCATCTGGCGATTATGAACCGTGGGAAGAACGTGTGGCGGGAAGTCCTGAGTATGCTTTCAATGAATATTTGCAGGCGGCGGTGGAACTTGGCATTCCTCGGGCTTTAGGTTTGTTGGCCGTTGTCTTTGTTTGCTTATATATAGGAGTCAGGAAAGGGCGTTATGGTACTTGTGGAGCCATTCTTTCTTTGATGGTTTTCTCTTTTTCTTCTTATCCTCTACAGCTTCCAGTATTTATTGTTGCATTAGGAGGGCTGCTTTGGGCGTGCGTATCGGGCGGTAGCCGTTGGGAATGGTTGGGATTGGCTGTATTGATAGGTGCAATCGGCTGTTTCCGTTTAAAGGATGATTTACGGAGTGAGCAGGCTTGCCGGGAGTGGATGAATGCAAAGGTACTATATAACGCGGGGGCATATCAATCGGCAGAAAAAGACTATGGGCGTATTTATCCTTTGTTGAAAAACCGCGCAGCTTTTTTATTCGAATACGGGCATGGATTGCATAAACAGCAGAAGTTTGAAGTTTCCAATCGTATTTTGAAAGAGGCCTTGAAAAGGAGTTGCGATCCGATGATACTGAATATTCTGGGTAAGAATTGTCAGCAAACGAGAGATTATCCGGCTGCGGAAGATTGGTTTGTCCGTTCCACGCATCGCTTGCCGGGGCGTATTTATCCATATTATCTGTTGGCGAAACTTTATACAGAACCGGGTTTTGAGCAGCCGGACAGGTTTGAGGAGATGAAACGGATTGTCTTGACAAAGGAACCGAAGGTACACTCTACAGCTATCCGCCAAATGCGGAAAGAAGTAGAAAAGCTAAGTAATACTACGCCATTTTAGTAATTTAACGATGTAAAATAGTTCTGGAACTAAATAATTTAGTTTATTTGTGGAGATATTATGAAAGTTGAACAAAAAACACACAAGATCATGAAGAAAGATTGGCTATATGCTGCATGCTTTGCTTGCCTGGCAGCGGCTTGTTCCGGTACTCCGCAATCTACGGTTGAAGGACTATGCTCTATTGATGTGGCAGGAGCTATGGAGAAGCCTGCCGAGTTGAAACTCTCCGAATTGGGTAATGATGTGCGCTATGTACCTTTGGAAACTACGGATTCGTGCCTGATTGGGGGAAATCCGAATATATTGTTGCTGGATAAATATATAGTCGTCTTTTCTCGCAAGGATTGCTTCGTTTTTGATAAAACCACCGGGCAGTTCATAAGTAAGGTAGGGCATACCGGCGATGATCCGGAAGCTTATTCTTATGCTTCGGCCACTTACAATGACGTAGACGGGCTGCTTTATTTCCAGCGTGCTCCGAGCACTTTACAGAAGTATGATGTGCAAGGCAATTATCGGGGAAAAGTAACGATACCGACTCCTCCTGCTGCACCCGGTGATTTCGCTTTTACGGATTCATTAATCATAGGGCATTACAATAATATTGCTATGGGATATAATGCACGGGCTCTGTTGCTATTTAATGAGGCCGGTGAGCAGATAGATACGGTTCCCAGTCTGTTTCCCGTTCTGCCGGAAAAGGAAGTGCGGGATATAGAAAGCATATCTATCAAGAAACAGGGCATTTCTGCTATTGTACTTACCATATTCAAGGACGGTAGCCAGTCGGCTGCTATCAGTGGTCATCCGTTCTTGTGGAAGAATGATGGGAAGGTTCGGTTTAAAGAGAGCTTCAACGATACGGTCTATACGGTAAACCGTAATGGGCTGGAACCTCACATTGCATTCCATACCGGCAAATGGCATTGGGGAGCAGAGGCACGTACGGATTCGAAAGACAATGAATCGCGTTTGTTGGTAGGAGCTGTTTTTGAAACGGATAATAATGTGTTCTTTCAATGTACGCGCGGACTATATACCGACGAACCGGAAGCCTTCAACGGCATTTATGACCGCAAAGCCGGTACCACCCGTATGTATGTAGAGAAAGAGGGTGTAACGGATGACTTGACAGGTTTTATGCCTTTCCACCCCAAAACTTGCAGTATGCAGGGGGAATATGGAACGATTGTCGGTTCGGATAAAGTGCTTGGATGGCTGGAAGAACATCCTGAAGAAGCTGAAAATGAAAAACTGGCGGTGCTGAAGACACTGACGGAAGACTCTAATCCGGTAGTGGTTATTACAGTCCCTTGATGAGGCAGCAGCCTGTTTTTGTCCATATAAAAAAGGGTGGGAAAAAACAGACTGCCTTCATAATGAGTAAAATAGCTACAAAATAGTTTGTCTGATTTGTCCATATATAAATGCTGGTTTGTATCTTTGAAACGACTAATTTTGTACATCAATAATTGAGCGTAAATATGAAAACACAGAACTATCGATACCTGCTATGTATAGCGGTTGCTTTACTGACTGCCTGTTCCGGCGCCAAGAAAGAAACAGATGCCGAAGAAGGAGTAGCAACCGTACTGCCGGGTGAGAACAATGAGGTAACCGTACAGACGTTGAAACGTCAGACCTTCGACCACGAACTGGTGAGCAACGGAAAGGTGGTTGCCGGAGTGCAAGCCGACTTGCGGTTTGAGACGGCAGGAGTCGTAGCATCCATTTACGCGAAGAATGGCGACCACGTGCGCAAAGGCCAGAAGCTGGCTGAATTGGATAAATTCCGCTTGACCAACAAGACGGCGCAGGCCAAGGACGCACTCGATAAAGCTAAACTCGACTTACAGGATGTATTGATAGGTCAGGGTTATCCGGCAGACGACAACTCCAAAGTTCCTGCTGACATCATGCAGCTGGCTCGTGTAAAGAGTGGCTACGACCAATGTCTCTCCCAATACGAACTTGCCCGGTACGAAGAAGAACATGCCACACTGACTGCACCCTTCGACGGTGTGGTAGCCAACCTTTTCTCCAAGCCTTATAATGCGGCAAACACTTCGGATGTCTTCTGCACTATTGTGGGAACGGAAGGCATGGAGGCCGATTTCACGGTGTTGGAAAGCGAACTTCCCTTAATAAAGAATGGTGATAAAGTAATTGTCACTCCCTACTCGGATGCGGCTTCCAAACAAGAAGGACGCATCACGCAGATCAATCCCTTGGTAGACGATAAAGGCATGGTAAAGGTAAAGGCCGTGGTGAACAGCAAAGGAAAACTGTTCAGCGGCATGAATGTACGCGTAAACGTGCATCGCTCTCTGGGCGAACAGCTGGTGATACCGAAGAGTGCCGTCGTGCTGCGCTCGGGAAAGCAGGTAGTGTTTACCCTGAAAGATGGAAAAGCGCAGTGGAACTACGTGCAGACCGGACTGGAAAATGCCGAAAGCTACAGTGTAGCCGATGGCTTGAAAGAGGGAGATACGGTAATCGTGACGGGGAATGTGAACTTGGCCCATGAGGCGCCGGTCACGATTATTAAAAATTGAGAACTTCATTCTCAACTTTTCAATTCTTAATTCATAATTTGAAAGATGGTAAAGTTCTTGATACAGCGGCCTATTGCCGTGCTGATGGCGTTTACGGCATGTTTCATCGTCGGGTTGGTGACGTATTTCACTTTGCCGGTGTCTTTGCTGCCCGATATTGCCATCCCGGAGATTACGGTTCAGGTGACGGCACAAAACACTTCGGCACGTGAGTTGGAGAATACGGTGGTGAAGCCGTTGCGGCAGCAGCTCATCCAGGTGGCAAAGCTGAAAGACATGAATAGTGAGACGCGTGACGGAGCAGGCATCATCCGTCTGAGCTTTGACTACGGCACGAATACCGACCTGGCTTTCATCGAGGTGAACGAGAAGATAGACGCTGCCATGAACTACCTGCCCAAAGATACCGACCGCCCTAAGGTGATAAAGGCCAGTGCCACGGACATCCCGGTTTTCTACCTCAACCTGACGTTGAAGAGCGACAGCGCTTACGGCAAGACCGACGAGCGTGCTTTCCTCGATCTGTGCGAGTTTGCCGAGAACGTCATCAAGCGTCGCATCGAACAACTGACCGAAGTGGCAATGGTCGATGTGACCGGTCTGCTGGAACGCCAGCTGCAGATTGTGCCCGACCCGGACAAGTTGGCTGTGCTGGGACTCTCCATCGAAGACATTGAAAACACTTTGGCACAGAATAATGTAGAGCCGGGCAGCATGACCGTGCGCGACGGCTACTACGAGTATAACATCAAATTCTCCACCCTGCTGCGTACGGAAGAAGATGTGGAAAATATCCTTTTGCGTAAGGAAGGCCGCATCATCCGCCTGGGCGATTTCTGTAGGGTGGGCATTGTGCCTGCCAGGGAGAAGGGGGTGTCGATGAGCAATGGCAAGCGTGCGGTAACCCTCGCCGTCATCAAGCAGGCCGACGAGAACATGGACGACATGAAGCTCGCCATCAACCGTACGATGGACTACTTTAAAACGGTATATCCGGACATTGATTTCAGTATCAGCCGCAACCAGACAGAGTTGCTGGACTATACCATCTCTAATTTGCAGCAGAATCTCTCGTTGGGTTTTCTCTTTATCTGTATTGTGGCGGTGCTCTTCCTGGGCGATGTCAAGTCGCCGTTCATTATCGGGCTGAGCATGGTGGTGTCCATTGTCATCTGTTTCCTCTTCTTCTATCTGTTCAAGATGTCGCTCAATATTATCTCTTTGTCGGGATTGATTCTGGCGCTGGGTATGATGATTGACAGCAGCATCATTGTGACGGAGAATATTTCGCAATACCGCGAGCGGGGCTATTCGTTGCGGCGGGCTTGCGTGGCAGGTACGAGCGAGGTGGTGACGCCGATGCTCAGTTCGTCGCTGACGACGATTGCCGTTTTTGTGCCGCTGATATTTATGAGTGGCATTGCCGGGGCACTGTTCTACGACCAGGCATTTGCCGTGACGGTGGGGTTGCTGGTATCTTATTTTACGGGCATCATGTTGCTGCCGGTGCTCTACATGCTGGTCTATCGCACGGGGTTGCGTGGCAAGTCGTGGTTCTCGCGCATTCGTATCAACAATCCGTTCAAGGAGCATACGTTGGACCGTTTCTACGATGCGGGCATAGACTGGATATTTGCCCATAAAACGGTCAGCGTCATTTTCTGTATTGTTTCCGTTCCGCTTTGTGTCTTCCTTTTCTATTTTATCGGCAAGGAGCGTATGCCCGAGATAGACCAGAACGAGCTGATAGCCCGTGTGGAATGGAACGAGAATATCCATGTGGACGAGAACCGCCATCGGGTGGATGCTCTGTTCCAGGAATTGCGGGACGAGACGGTAGAGCAGACTGCCGCCGTGGGCCAGCAAGACTATCTGCTGAACCGCGAGCAGGCTCTTTCTTCCTCGGAAGCCGAACTGTACTTCAAGACGACTGAGCCGGCGGAGATTGCTCCTTTGCAGAAGAAGATATACGCACGCTTGAAGGAGGAATATCCGCTGGCGGTGGTGTCCTTCTCTCCTCCGGAGACAGTGTTCGAGAAGCTGTTTGTGACGGGCGAGGCCGATGTGGTGGCCGAACTCTATGCCCGCAACAAGGAGAAAGCGCCGGTGGCCGGAGAGTTGCGCGGATTGGAACAGCAGTTTACGGGGCTGACGGGTATAGCGCCTACGGGCATCGCCTTCGAGAACCAGCTGAATATAAGTATTCTGCAGGAGAAGCTGTTGCTGTACAACGTTTCGTACGACGAACTTTACAGGGTGCTGAAGACTGCCTTCAAGGAGAACAGCGTGGCGATGCTCCACTCTTACCAGCAGTATCTGCCTATCAGTATAGTGGGAGAGGAGCAGACGGTGAACGACGTATTGCAGACAACGCTGATACCGACCCGTCCCGACGACCGGGGAAAGGTGGAATACATCCCGCTGCGCGACTTGGTGAAGGTGCGTCCCGCCGAAGACCTGAAGACGATTACGGCAGGACGCAACGGCGAGTACATTCCGTTCCGCTTCTACGACGTGGACCGTGCTCCGGAGCTGATGGCGCAGGTGAAGCAGGCGGCGGACCGCACGGGCGACTGGGACACAGCCTTCTCAGGTAGTTTCTTTTCCAACCGGAAGATGATGGACGAGCTGGTAGTGATTCTTTTCATTTCCATCTTACTGATGTACTTTATCCTTGCCGCGCAGTTCGAGAGTTTTGTGCAGCCGCTCATCGTGTTGCTGGAGATACCGATAGACGTAGCGTTTGCCCTGCTGCTGTTGTGGGTGTGCGGGCATACGCTGAACCTGATGTCGGCCATCGGACTGATTGTGACGTGCGGTATCATCATCAACGACTCCATCTTGAAACTGGATGCTATCAATGAGCTGCGGAAGGCAGGTATGCCCTTACTTCCGGCCATTCACGAGGCAGGGCGTCGCAGGCTCCGGCCTATCATTATGACGTCGCTTACTACAATATTTGCCATGGTGCCGCTGTTGTTCTCGTTCGACATGGGGTCGGAGTTGCAGAAGCCGCTTTCCATTGCGATGATTGGGGCGATGTTTATCGGGACGTTGGTCAGTCTATTCATCATCCCGCTGATATACTGGTTTATTTACCGGCGTGTCGCCGGAAACGAGTTCCCCGGCGGCATAAAAGAAAGTAAATGATTATGAAGAAAGAAATTCTTGTATTACTCGTGAGTCTGAGTCTCACAACAGGATTTGCCCAGCAGCGCGTCACGCTGGACTTGCAGCAAACCATTGCGCTGGCTAATGACAGTTCGCTGGAAGCCTTCCGCACCAAGAACATGTACCTGTCCGGCTACTGGGAGTACCGTACGTACAAGGCAAACCGACTGCCCAGCCTGACGCTGAACATGACGCCCGCGCAATACAACCGCGACATCACCAAGCGTTACGACTCCGAGCAGGATCTTGACATCTATCGCAGCCAGCAGTCCTTCTATGCCTACGGCAACCTGGCCATCCGCCAGAATCTGGACCTGACCGGCGGTACGTTCTATCTGGACACGGAGCTGGGATACATGCGAAGCTTCGGCGGTAACAAGTATACCCAGTTCACCAGCGTCCCCGTCCGCCTGGGCTATTCGCAGAGCCTGGTGGGGTACAACCCTTTCCGATGGGAGCGCAAGATTGAACCGCTGAAGTACGAGAAGGTGAAGAAAGAATTCATCTACAATGCCGAGCAAGTGTCCGAGCAGGCTACGACTTATTTCTTTGCCCTCGCCATGGCGCAGGCCGAATACGATCTGGCCAAGGAGAATGTTGCCTCTACCGATACCCTCTACCGCATCGGTATGCAGCGCCTGAAGATAGCCGCCATCAGCCGGGCCGACTTGCTGACGCTAAAGCTGGACGTGGTGAATGCCCGCAATACATTGCAGAATGCCACCAGCGCGCTGAAGCGTGCCACCTTCTCCCTGGCATCTTTCCTGAACATGGAGAAGAATACCGAGATAAGAATTGTGCTTCCGGGCCGCCCGCAGCAGCTCACCATTCCGGTGGACGAGGCGCTGGCGGCGGCACAGAGCAATAATCCCCAGTTCCTGGAAGTGAGGCAGGATGTGCTCGAAGCGGAGCAGAATGTGGACAAGACGAAGAAAGAATCGCGCTTCAACGCCAGCATCAACGCCAGCGTGGGCTTCAACCAGGTGGCCGAGAAATTCGGCGAGGCATACAAGAGTCCTATGCAACAGGAGATGGTATCGGTCAGTGTTTCCATCCCGCTGGTGGACTGGGGCGTGCGGAAGGGAAAATATAATATGGCAAAGAACAATCTGAACGTTGTCAAAACCTCCGCCCGGCAGAGCGAAATCAGTATTGAAGAGGAAGTCATCATGACCGTGTCCGACTTCAACGTGCAGCAGGACCTGGTGAAGAGTGCCGAAGAAGCGCTCGACCTCTCCATTCTGGCCTACAACGAAACGCGCCAGCGCTTCATCATCGGCAAGGCTGATATCAGCAGCCTCACCCTCTCGCTGAACCGCCAGCAGGAAGCACAGCGCAATTACATCTCCGCCTTGCAGGACTACTGGCTGAATTATTACAAGATACGTAAGTTGACACTTCACGACTTCGCATCGGGTTTCTCGCTTTCCGAGAAGTTTGATTATGACAGATGATGAACCGGATACCTGTTGGTATAATAATGAGATAATAAATGAATAAAGCTTCCTCCTTTACCGTCATCGTGACGTTCGTCTGCCTGGCTCTGGTGGGTATAGCACTGATACCGCTGCTTCCTGTCAAGCTGAACCCCTCGCGCAGCCTGCCCGGCTTCACGGTGGGCTTCAATATGCCCGGCACTTCATCGCGCGTGGTAGAGATGGAGGTGACCAGCAAACTCGAATCCATGCTGGCCCGCATCCGCGGTGTGAAGAAGCTGAACTCCACTTCGGGCAACGGCTTCGGCAGTATCACCGTAGAACTGGACAAGCATGCCGATCTGGATGCCGTGCGTTTCGAGGCTTCCACCGTCATCCGGCAGACGTGGCCGCAGCTTCCCGACGGTGTGAGCTACCCCATCATCCGGATGAAAGTGCCCGACGAGAAGGCATCCCGCCCCTTTATGTCCTTCACCCTGAATGCCCCCTCTACGCCCATCCTGATACAGCAGTACGCCGAAGAGCATATCAAGCCGCAACTGGCGCGCCTCTCCGGCATCTATAAAGTAGAACTGAGCGGAGCCACCCCGATGGAATGGAGACTGGAGTACGACAGCGAACAATTGCGTCTGCTCGGTGTAACCCTCTCCGACATCAGCCGGGCTGTGCAGCGCCACTATCAGAAAGAGTTTCTGGGTACACACAACGTCGACGTGCCCGATGGTAGTGCGCAGTGGATACGCCTTGCTTTGGTGCCCGAGGGCAACACCGGTCGCTTCGATCCCGCTGAAATAACCGTAACCACCGCTAATGGCAAGCTTCTCCACCTCGATGAGCTGGTGACAGCCACACGCATGGAGGAAGAACCGCAAAGCTACTACCGCATCAACGGCCTGAACTCCATCTACCTCTCCATCACTGCCGAGGAGTCGGCCAATCAGCTTCAACTGAGTCATGCCGTTATGGATGAGATGAAGGACATCACCGCTGTGCTCCCTGCCGGTTACGAGATTCACACCAGCTACGATGCCACCGAATATATCCGCCAGGAACTCGACAAAATCTATTTCCGCACCGGTCTGACGGTGCTCATCCTGCTTGTGTTCGTCTGGCTCATCACTCGTCGCCTGAAATATCTGTTCCTTATTGTCACCAGCTTGGCGGTGAACATTGCCGTGGCACTAATCTTCTATTACCTTTTCGGACTGGAGATGCAGCTCTACTCTTTGGCCGGCATCACCGTTTCGCTGAATCTGGTGATAGACAGTACCATCGTGATGACGGACCACATCATGCACCGTCGCAACCTGAAAGCCTTTATGTCCGTGCTGGCGGCAACGCTCACCACGATGGGCGCACTGGTTATCATCTTCTTCCTTGACGAGAAGATACGGCTCAACTTGCAGGATTTTGCTGCGGTGGTCATCATTAATCTGGCAGTATCTCTGCTTGTGGCCCTCTTCTTTGTGCCGTCCATGATCGAGAAGATAGGGCTGCGGAAAGTGTCATTCAAGGCGAAACGCAGCATCCCTTTCCCTGCGTTCACCCGGTTCTTCAGGCGCCTCCCCGTCCGCTTCACCTGCTTCTACTCCGTCCTTATCCGCTTCCTCTGCCGCTGGCGTTGGGCGGTGTGCCTGCTGTTGCTGTTCGGCTTCGGCCTCCCCGTCTTCCTCTTGCCCGAGAAACTGGAAGGTGAAGGCAAATGGGAGAAGATTTACAATCAAAGCCTCGGTTCCCCCACCTATAAAGAGTCTGTGAAACCCATCGTCGACAAGGCCCTGGGCGGCAGCCTGCGCCTCTTCATACAGAAAGTGTACGAAGGCAGCTACTTCACCCGCAACGAAGAAGTTGTTCTCTATGCCACTGCCAACCTTCCCAACGGCAGCACCCTCGAACAGATGAACACGCTGATGAAACGCATGGAGACCTACCTGAGCCAGTTCAAGGAAATCAAGCAGTTCCATACCTCCATCTACAGTCCGCGCCGCGCCGGTATCAACGTCTATTTCAAGAAGCAATACCAAAGCAGCGGTTTCCCTTATACGCTGAAGGCTAATATGATTAGCAAAGCCCTCGAACTCGGCGGTGGCAGCTGGGGCATCTACGGCCTCCAAGACCAAGGTTTCAGCAATGACGTTCGCGAGAATGCCGGTTCCTACCGCATCAAGATGTACGGCTACAACTACGACGAGCTATACGCCTGGGCCGAGAAGCTGAAAGCTCAGCTGCTGACCCATCGCCGTATCAAGGAAGTACTCATCAACTCCGAGTTCTCCTGGTGGAAAGACGACTATCAGGAGTTCTACTTCAATCTGAACAAGGAGCGTATGGCGCAGGAAAACATCGACGCCCGCGTTCTCTTTGCCGCTGTGCAGCCCATCTTCGGCAAGAACATGGAAATCGGTTCGGTGGTGACGGAGGAAGGTACGGAGAAAATCAAACTTTCCTCTCGCCAGTCCCGCGATTATGACATCTGGGCCATGCAGTTCTTCCCCTACGGAGTAGGCAGTGACAAGCATTACAAACTCTCCGAACTGGCCACCGTGGAGAAAGGCCAGATGCCGCAGGAGATAGCCAAGGAGAGCCAACAGTACCGCCTCTGCCTGCAATACGAGTATATCGGCTCCAACGAAATGGGCAATAAAATACAGAAGCGCGACCTCGAAGAGTTCAACAAAACCCTCCCGATGGGCTATACTGCCGAGTCGGACAGCAATTACTGGGCATGGGGCGAGAAGGACAACCAGCAATATCTACTTCTGCTGGTGGTCATCGCCATCATTTTCTTCACAACAAGCATCCTGTTCAATTCTTTGAAGCAGCCGCTCGCCATTATCTTTGTCATTCCCGTATCTTATATTGGTGTATTCCTTACGTTCTATTGGTTCCGGCTGAACTTCGATCAGGGCGGCTTTGCCTCTTTCGTCCTGTTGTGTGGTATCACGGTGAATGCCAGCATCTATATTCTGAACGAGTACAACAGCATCCGTCACCGTTTCCCTCGGCTTTCCGCCCTCCGAGCTTATACTAAAGCATGGAATGCCAAAATTATTCCTATTTTCCTGACGGTTGTTTCCACCATCTTAGGCTTTATTCCCTTCATGGTAGGTACGGACAAAGAAGCATTCTGGTTTCCGTTGGCAGCAGGTACTATCGGTGGATTGGTGATGTCCGTCATCGGAATCTTCTTCTTTTTACCTGTTTTTGTATTGAGAAAGTCCGATTTGCGGACATAAAAGCGAAGGATGAATCTTTATTTTTGTATTTTTGCTATCCAAATAATTTCAATATATGGAATGTGCAGAATACTCTTTGGATGAGTTATTGTGTCAGTCTCTTTTATTGTTCCGACAGTATCGGCTCTATGACGATCCGGATTGTTTTGTAAACGCTTCCCGGATGTTGGAAGAGGCACGGAGACTGATAGATAATACCCAAAGTGGCGTTGATATGGCAAAATGGGGATGTGTGGTAGAATGCCTTGCCCAGAAATTCTATATCAGCAGTGATACGGATACTATGTTAGGAGAATTTGATGTTGCCCTGGCTGCGTATTGGAAGAGGATTGAAAAATCTCCTTTAGAACCTTTTACCGTCTATTTATGGTTGGGATATTATTGTTTGTTGCGTTTCAGGAACGGGCATTCTCATTCCCATTCACGTAGCAAACAGATGATGTCCAACATTTTATCTTTTCTGATAGATACATTCCGCAAGTTTAAAGAGGACACTATTCCCGCAGAAATCTTACCTTTCTTTTCTGCTGATATCTGGGGAGAGACAGTCTGCTGGATGGAGCAAGTTCACGATACCCGCATTTGTGAGAAACAGTCGGCGGTATTATTGGGCCAACTTTATAATATGAAAAAGATGGAGGTACAGCAGGAGCAAGGTACCCAAGACACTCTGCTTCAGCATATATTGGAGTTCTATTGTTTCTGACATATTACTAAATCCGGGTTTTGTCAAAGCAAGTCTTGAAAGAAGAGCTTGTGCAAATTCGTCTTAGTCCCGTATACTATTGAAACAGATATTTGTATCTTTGGAGTCTTAAATAGAAAGACATTGGCTTCGTTTACTATAAACGACTTTCCCCATTTGTTTACTAAATCTGAAATAGATATGGATTACGGAAAATGAAGAGATTGCTATTTGCCTGTTCTTTACTTATTTGCGGATTACTATACTCTAACTCTTTAACCACATTTACAGCAGATTATTGCCAGGACAAGATATCTGCTATGCAACACGAGGTTGAACGTCTGCAAAAAGAAAAAGAATTGCTTGAGTGTAAAAACCACGAAGAATTGTATCTGGGTGCTTTCATCTTCTGTATGCTCATCACTTGCGGGTTGGTTTCCTATTCTCATATAAAAAAGCAATATAGGCGGATTTACAGAAGGCGGCTTAAATCGCATGCCGCCACAAGTCTCAAGATCATAAAAGAAAACGAACAAATTATAGAGCAATACGCTCAAAAGATCCGTGATTTGACGGATGATGAAGAATCGGCCAAAGAACAGATCGCCCAACTCCGACAAAAAATCCAGATACTGGTCAATGAAAATAAAAGAATCCGGGAGGATTCCTGTGCAGGCGGCATTTACGTTCTGGAACAACTAAAGAAGAACCTACTGATCGTGGAAAACATGACTCAAAAAGAAAAATCCCTGGTCTTTGCATATATGGATTTGTTGTTCGGTAACTTTGTAAGTCGGCTAAAAGAAGAATATGGTTTGAACGAAAATAACCTGATGCTGTCGGTACTTGTCAAACTCGGCTTTTCTTCTGCCGAACTGATGTCTGTATTCCAATGTAAAATGAACTCGGTCCTGAAGAAAAAGCAAAGACTGAAAAGTGAATTGTGTTTAGGCCGGGATGTTGATTTGGGGGCATTTCTGACTTTTTATCCCTTCCCATATACTACTTTACCAGTGGACAAACAAGATTCTGAATAGCAATTTTCTTATCGATTCGTCCACCTGAAAAGAAAATCTCTCAACTTATGTTGTTGAAAATTAGCATTTTGTTGCTGATTTGTGTCGTCCACTTGTTTTTTTGCGGAAAAAATTGTTGTGTGCTAACTTTGCCGACAAATAAGAGAGATATAAGAATCCGGATTTACATAAGGTAAGAATAGACAAAGAAATTAGCAGAATGGATATCCTTTGCTATTGTTTTTTAGTATTAATTTAATATTTAAAGATTATGAAAACAGAATCAATGATCAATGAACTGGAAGGTAAATTGACAGCTGAAGAAATGGCTGACGTGAATGGTGGTCGTAGTGTATTTGCTCCTGTTCCGGACAACGGACATGACTTGACGTATATAGATGATGGTGGTGTACCCCTCTAAGTCTATATCAAACTTAAGTGGACATATTTAATATGTCCACTTTTGTCTTTTCTTGTAATCTATCCGTAGTCTATGCTAACTAAATATTTCAATTTAGATGAAACAATATAAAGTTTTGCCACCCGAACAAACCATTAATAACATAAGAAATATATTGAATGATATCGGTATCTTATTATGCGAGAAACACGTGCTTCAGGAGGGCTTGTATTCTTGCCGGGTAAAGATTGGAAATAATGGTTTGTTGCCTCTGAACATAGGCACTAATGGGAAAGGGCGCTCTTTTGAGTACTCTTTGGCCAGTGGCTATGCCGAGTTTATAGAACGTTTGCAAAACCGTTTATTGTTAGATCCTAAGAAAGTGACAGCCAGCAAAGTATTCAGTAGTTATGCCTTTTGGAATGAGTATGATATTGCAGATGAAAATGACCTCAACAGTTATAGTTTCTCTTATGATGTAAAGGAGAAAGAAGTAACCCCGGATTATTTTGTAGGGGATATAGGAGAAGATTTAAAAAGATTTTGTGATTGTTCTGCTGACACTGACATAAGGAGCATTTTGTCCAAGGTGTCGGACAAACAAACACTGACTGCCATTCCGTTTTATTCTGTTGCAGATAAAAAAGAAGTCTTCCTGCCGATAGAATTCTTGCTATTGATGACGGGCTCCAATGGTATGGCTTCAGGAAATTCACCTAAAGAGGCTATGTTGCAGGCCATTTGTGAGATTCTTGAAAGATATGTTATCAATGAAATTTATTGGAAGCAGTTAACGCCGCCCACTATTCCCCTTGATTACTTTAAAGGCAGTGCTGTATACAACCGGATTCTTGCTTTAAAGAGTAAAGCCGGTTATGATTTTATCGTGAAAGACTGTTCTTTAGGCAGTGGCATTCCTGCTATAGGGCTGATTATTATTGATAAAACCAGGCAAATGTATAATTTTATAATAGGGGTGGATTGTATTCCCGCCATTGCATTGGAAAGATGCTTGACGGAGATACATCAGGGAACGACTTACTTTCATGGTTTGCCCTATCAATTCATAGATACTGCTTCTGCTGACGAAAAAGAAAAAGAGAAGATCGCGAACAATTTGGCAGACATATTTGTTTATGGCAAGGGTTACTGGCCTGCATCTATTTTTAAGGATACTTTTTCTTACGAATTTCAAGGTTTCAATCAGGACTTGGGAATGTCCAATGCGGCAGACTTGCGCTATTGCATGGATTTAGTGAAGAAGATGGGGTATAATATATATATCCGGGACAATTCTATTTTGGGATTTCCTACCTATTACGTGGTTGTTCCCGGTATGAGCCAGATACATAAGGCAGAGCCGGTTCCTTTCGGCAAGTATACGGATTCGATGAAGAATTTGGGAAATGTCAACAGGCTGGGGCGTATTGATGATGAGATTGCGAGCTCTCTGCTTCGTGCGATAGACGAGAATTATGCTTTAATGAAAGAAAAGAAGTTCGACTTTCAGAAAGCCTTCGTATATAATGTAAATAAGGATTTGAAAGAATTGTCTATAGAACTGCTGGCTTCGTTATTAGCCTATTATTTGGGAGATGGCGCCAAATGTTTGAAGTATTTCGAACTGCATATAGCAGAGAACAATGTTACATCTAAATATTTCCTGGCTTGCAGAGATTATCTGAAGCTTAAACTGTCCGGAGAAAATGCATTACAGATGCTGTCCACGCTGTACGGTCAGGACCTGGCAAGAGAAGTTATTGATGATTTTCGTGATCCGAAAAAGGTATTCCAGTATTACAGGTTACCGAATTGCCCGAATTGCACTTCTTGTAAGTTGCAGGGAGAGTGTCGTGTGAAGCAGATCCGGAAACTGAACTCAAATATATGCAAAATAGAAATGAATCATCCGCTGCAGCAAAGCCAGGTTATGCATTATATTGAGAACCCGAATGAGTAAAATTGCGTTTTTATTTTGAAAATAAATACTTATGAAATTCATTATATGTGCCTTTTTATTCCTTTCAGCTCTGACGGTGCAAGCGCAGCACATTAAGGGCTTGGTAGTCGATAAGACCGGTTCGCCGGTAGTTGCAGCTGCTGTTATCTTGCAGAAAGCAGATTCTACTTTTGTGGGGGCTACGGTTACGAATGAAAAGGGGGAATTTGGATTTAATGAAGGCACAGTCCCGTGCAGTACCATCATTCAGCATGTTGCTTATAAAACTCGGCGCGTCAATAGCTCGAAGGCCTTGTTGGGGAAGATTGTGCTGGAAGAGAAGTCGGAATCCCTGAACGAAGTTATCGTCACAGCCAGAACTCCTGTATTGAAGGTTAAGGGAAATGGAGCATTGCAGTACGATGTAAAAGGGCTGATCAAGAATAGCCCGGTGAGCAATGTGCTGGATATCTTGGAGGAGATACCGGGTATACAAAAGATAGGAGAGAATTACGAAATTGTAGGTACGACAGGAACTACCATTATACTGAACGGACGTGTGAGCAATATGACTCCCGAGCAGCTGAAAGAAATGCTTTCGACAACCTCGCCCTCGCAGGTCAAGTCCGTGGAAGTGTTTTATAATACCCCTCCCCAGTATGGTGTGAACGGTGCCTCCATCAATATCGTCCTCGACAAGGCACGAACAGACAATCTTCAGTTTAAAGGAGGACTTCGCACTGCGCTCTACCAAGGTTTTTACTATTACCAGACCGGTGGCGTGGACCTTACTTTATCCAATAAACGCTGGTCCTGGGATCTGGGTTATGCCTTGGGGAATACGGACAAGCACTATGAACTTTCACTGAATTCCGACCATACGGTGGGCGATCGGATGCACGACGTCTCGGTGGAGACGAAACAGCGCTCCAAAGCATTTGCACACCGCGTGACTTCGAATTTCAATATTGATTTTAAGGACAAGTCTTCTTTAAATCTTTTCTATTCCCTGCAGCTTAATGATCATAAACCCAAGATCGGTACCGATATGGTGATTGATGACGGTATGCCGGTAGAAAGCTGCAACAAATACTCCAATGACAAGCACCTGCATTCTATAATCGCCGAATATCAACGCGGTTCATGGAGTATAGGCGCGGATGCCATATTCTTTAAGTTCACCTCGGAGCAGAATCTGCTGAGTACGGACGCGGGGCAGAACACGAAGCTTGCTTCGGAATCGACGCAGGACATCAGGAAGTTCGATCTGTATGTCCATAACTCCACCAAATTGGGAAAAGGTACCCTGTCCTATGGAATGGACGGATTCTATTCAATGACGGACAATGACCATTTTACGGTTTGGGATGGAACGTCGGAAGATGATGACAGTTTCTCTACCAGGCAGAAGGAGAAATCCCTGGACGCTTTTGTGAGTTGGAGTCAGAAGTTAGGCCAGAAGAGTACGTTGAGCGCTTCGCTGATGCTTCAGTATTTTAATGCCGAGATCGAAAAGCAGGGAGATAAGCAGACGTTGTGGGAAGACTGGTTTCTATATCCCAGTCTGACTTACAGGTATAATCTGAAGCCGAACCGCATCCTGCAAGTTACCTTCTCCAGCAAGAAGAACTATCCGTCTTATTGGGACTTGAACCCCAGTAAGAATTATGTCAATCCCTATTATCTGGAAGAAGGGAATCCCCAGTTGAAACCTTATGAAACCTATCAGCTGAATGTGAATTATATCCTGAATAACCGGTATATTATCGGAGCGTTTGGCGAAGTGAATCCGGATTATTCGACCCGGTTGTTCTATCAGTATCCCGATAAACTCCAGGCAAGTTACAAATTTACCAATTTCGATTACAACAACCGGTTCGGCATTGTGGGAGTGGTGCCGGTGAGTTGGAATAAGTCTGTCAGTTCCAGGCTTTCTGCAAACTTCTTTATCCGGAAGATGAAAGGCTCGTTCGAAGAGATTGCTTTCGACCGTGATAAGCTGTCGGGCACCATTGTGCTGACAAACAACTTTATACTGAATAAGCCTCAGACCCTTTCGTTCCAACTGTCCGGTTCGTACCAGTTGCCGGACATCAGGGGAATGGTAGATGTGGAAGACTTGTTCTATGCTTCGGCAAGCCTGATGTGGCAGCCCGCGAAGGGACACTGGAACTTTATCCTGAAAGGCGAGGACTTGTTCAATACTTACCGGATGAAAGAACATTCGGATTATACTTCACTTCGGTATTCATTGAATAGTAGGAAAGATAACCGTTTTCTGTCCTTGTCCGTCCGTTATTTGTTCGGTGGATATAAAGAGAAGAGAATGAAACAGGTAGACACACATAGAATGGGGTTTTAAGTTATGAAGAGTTTTCCGTTTTATGCTCAGCTGGATGCAATGGATTGCGGTCCTACGTGTCTGCGCATGATTGCTAAATACTATGGAAAGTCGTATTCGCTGCAGACGCTCCGAAGGCGTTCTTTCATTTCCCGGGAGGGCGTTTCCATGTTGGGCATAAGCGATGCGGCCGAGTCTATAGGGATGCGCACTGCGGGTGTATCTGCCTCTGTAGAGCAATTGGTGAATGAGATACCTTTGCCCTGTATCCTGCATTGGAATCAGAACCATTTTGTGGTTTGCTACGGCGTCAAAAAGAAAAAGGGAAAATATCGCTTCCAGATTGCCGATCCGGGCGGACAGCTGGTCACCTATAATGAGCAGGAACTTAGCAAATGCTGGATATCGACCCAACAGAGAGGCGTGGAGAAAGGGCTGGCTTTGGCTTTGGAACCGGGACCGGATTTCTATGCAGAAGAGGACGAAGATGAAGGCAAAGTACGGAAACTGGCTTTCTTCTATAAATACCTCACTCCTTACAAAAAGCAGTTACGGCAACTGATTCTGGGCATGCTGACGGTCAGCCTGCTACAGCTTATTCTTCCTTTCCTGACCCAGGCACTGGTAGATATCGGTATTCGCGACGGCAATCTGAACTTCATCACGTTGGTACTGGTTGCCCAGATTGTCATATCCGTGTCCCAGCTTTCCGTGGAGTTTATCCGCAGTTGGATTATGCTTCATGTCAATACGCGCATTTCCATCTCTCTGATATCCGATTTCCTTGCCAAACTGATGAAACTTCCGCTTCATTTCTTCGACACGAAGATGGTGGGCGACATCATGCAGCGTATCGGCGACCATGACCGTATCAAGACTTTCCTGACCGGTTCTTCCATTACGACGTTGTTCTCCTTTGTCAATTTCTTCATCTTTGCCATTGTGCTGGCTTATTATAATCTGGCGGTATTGGGCATCTTTCTTTTGGGCAACAGCTTATATATAGCCTGGATTCTTTTCTTTATGAAGTATCGTCGCGAACTGGACGTCCGTCGTTTTGCACAGGCTTCCGGGGAACAAAGTAGCCTGATACAGATGGTGACTGCCATGCAGGAGATAAAGCTGAACAACTGCGAGACGCAAAAACGCTGGCAGTGGGAACGCATCCAGGTGAAGCTGTTTAAGATTAGCGTGAAAGGACTTGCTTTGGGGCAAGTGCAGCAAGTGGGTTCCATCTTCTTTAATCAGACAACGAATATTATCATTTCATTTATTGCAGCCAAAGCAGTTGTGGAAGGTCACATGACACTGGGTATGATGATGTCCCTCACCTATATCATAGGTCAGCTCAGTGCACCGGTATCTTCTTTTATCGGTTTTGCACAGCAGTGCCAGGATGCTAAAATCAGTTTGGAACGTCTGAACGAGGTGCATGGGAAGCCGGATGAAGAGCAGGACATCACTTCCAAACTCTCCGTTTTGCCCGAGAAGCGTGATTTGAATATATCGGAAGTATCTTTCAGTTACGACGGTGCCGACCGGAATTATGTGCTGGATAATGTTTCTCTGCATATCCCCGAACATAAAGTGACTGCCATTGTAGGAACAAGCGGTAGCGGAAAGACGACTCTGGTAAAATTGTTGCTCGGCTTTTATTCACCCAATAAGGGAACGGTGAAGGTCAATGAAACGCCCTTGGAGAATATTAATCCGCATCTGTGGCGTGCCAAGACGGGAGCCGTGATGCAGGACGGCTTTATCTTTTCCGAAACCATTGCGCAGAATATTGCCGTGGGAGAGGAGCAGATTGATATAGAACGGTTGCGCCATGCTGTGACGGTAGCCAATATCCGCGATTTCATAGACTCGCTTCCGCTGGGGTATAATACCAAAATCGGCATGGAAGGAAACGGCATCAGCCAGGGGCAGAAACAGCGTCTGCTGATAGCGCGTGCGGTATACAAGAATCCGGAGTATCTCTTTTTTGATGAGGCAACCAATGCGTTGGATGCCAATAATGAGAAAGAAATCATGGAGCATCTGCATGAGTTCTATAAAGGAAAAACGGTTGTGGTGGTAGCGCATCGCCTTAGTACGGTGAGGGATGCGGATAAAATAGTAGTGCTGGACAAAGGACGCATTGCGGAAGAGGGCACGCACAAGGAACTGACGGAGCGGAAAGGACTGTATTATCAGTTAGTGAAAAACCAGTTGGAATTGGGTAGCTGATGGAAGAAGAAGAGAAGAAATATAAGGATATAGAACTGCGCAGCGAAGAAGTGCAGGAGGTGATGAACCATATTTCACCGTGGGTGGTGAGGTGCGGCATTACCGTTGTGTTCGTTATTTTGGTAATTATTCTGATAGGTTGCTGGATTTTCAAGTACCCTGATACTTTGACGGCAGAGGTGACGCTTGCCACGGAAGAACCTCCTGCCTTTGTGTTGGCCCATGCCACGGGGAAGCTGGATACGCTTTATGTGTCAAACGGCAGCCCGGTTGAGACGGATGCCGATTTGGGTGTTATCAGTAATGCGGCTTCTTCTGAAGATGTGCGCTGGCTGTCGGAACAGATGAAGGCGTGGAATAAAGCAGATTATGACTGGCAGAAAGGCATGGAGCTTTTTGCGGGCAAACGGTTGCAGTTGGGCGAGTTGCAGTCTTCTTATGCGGCTTTTATCACTTCCCTTACGGGGTATGCCCGTTTTATGGAGCTGGATTATTATACAAAGAAATTGAGTGCCGAGGAGAAGCAGTTGGGCGGGCAACGGTCGTATCTCCACCTGGCCGAACGGGAATATACACTGATCGAGAAGGATGTGAAACTGGCTCAGAGTATGTACGACCGCGATTCTATCCTGTATGTTCGTAATGCCATGATTGCTTCCGAGTATGAAGAGTCGGGAAGCAAATATCTGCAAAGCCTCCGTTCACGGGAGACTGCCCGCATGAGTCTGCTTCAGGCCGAAATGCAGTTGGTACAGCATGAAGAGAACTTGCTGGACATCCGTAAGCAAGCTTATGATGAGGAGCAAAACCACCGGACTGATTTGAAGAATGCCGTTGAGCAACTGTCTGCGCAACTGAGTGCTTGGGAGCATTCTTATCTGTTGAAAAGCCCTGTCAGTGGTAGAGTTACTTTTATGACCGTATGGAGTCGTAACCAGAATGTAAAGTCGGGCGAAACGGTCTTTATGGTTCAGCCTTCGGACAGTTCGATGGTTTTGGGTAAGGCGTTGCTTCCCTTGCAGGGCTCCGGTAAAGTGCATGCCGGCCAGCGGGTGCATATCCGACTAAATAATTATCCCGATCAGGAGTTCGGCTACGTGAAAGGGGAGGTGAAGAGCGTTTCGCCTGCTCCGACCGAAGAAGGCATGTATGTGGTGGAAATCACCTTGCCGGATGGCCTGAAAACCAATTATAAAAAACAGCTTCCCGTCTCCCGGGAGCTGAAGGGCACAGCTGACATTATTCTTGCTGACAGGAATGTGCTGGAACGGTTGCTGGCTCCGCTGAGGAAGGTGCTGGAATACGAAGAGTAAAAGGTTACTCCTTCGGGTGTAGTGGCGAGGACAGATGGATGACGGGATTTTAAAGCAAGGCAGCATACTTGCGTATTTTATTTAAACGCTCCATAAGTGTCCGGTCGTTGAGCGCCTTGTAGGAGATACCCATTTACTCCGCCAGTTAAGTCCACAATATTTGCGGATTTATTTAGAAGGTTTTTCATTTCTGCTGCGACGGAGCGATTGAAGCAGGATAAGCTGGAAAGTTACTAAGAAAAAAGGGATACATAAAGCAGTATATTTGCCTATTGCTTTATCTGTTTTGCCCCTCTGCCTTATTCGTTTCTTCGTCCCTCGCCTTGAGGCTGTTCGGGGGACAGCTGTGGGCTGTACAGCCCTCGTACGAGAACCGTTCGGCCCGCAGCCGAGGGACGAAGAAATAGATAATGGTGAAGGAGATTGTGTATAAGGCAAAAGGACAAAACAAACGAAGCAAATGCGCATTCCTCTACCTCATTTGAGCTTATAATCGCAAAGGAAACGCTGAAAAGCCCTCTTTTTTCGTGTTAATAGAAGTTATTTGCTTACGTTCGTGGAACGCTTGTGAAAATAGAAGTAAATGGTTGTATATGAGTATAATATAATTTATATTTGTTAAAATTATCTCCCGAAAAGCGTGCTGGTAAGCATTTACCGTCACGCTACCTACACGCTTACCAACACGGTTTAAATATCTATTTATCAATTCCTTATAAGTGTTAGTGACGGAGTGCTGGTAGCAGTATTAAAAAACTAAAGTTGAAACTTGCGCGAACTTCAGCTTTTAAGCTCTTATTGTTGCCTCTTCCCCACATCCAAATACCCCCTCTTGAACATATCCACAAACAGGAAGAACAGGGAGAGCAGCAGCGGGCCGAAGATGACACCCATAAAACCGAAGAGCGGCAGGCCGATAACTACTCCGAAGACGGTGATGAGCGGATGAATATCCGCCATCTTCTTCTGAATGATGAAACGTATCAGGTTGTCGAGCTGGGAGATGACGACACCGCCGTAGACGGCAAGGCCGATGGCCTGGACCCAGTTACCGACCAATGCCATATAGACAGCTATCGGGAACCATACCAATGCAGTGCCCACCATCGGGATGATACTGGCGAAGCAAGTCAGGAAGCCTGTAAATAGGATATTGGGTGCGCCGAATATCCAGTAGCCTATCATGGCTACACCCCCCTGTATGATTGCCAGCAGAGGGATGCCGACGGCGTTGGAACGAATAATCATGTCGATTTCGTTCACCACATTCCGGGTATTGACGTCATTGAAAGGAAGAATATCATTGATATATTGCTCCATCTTCTTCCCGCCTATCAACATGAAGTAGAGCACGAATATGAGCACAAACACATTGACGGCAAAACTACTGATGCCTGCCATGATAGCTTGCCCTATGCGCGGCAGAGTCGAAATGACGTATGCGACGGTGTCTTTTCCCAATATGTAATATCCGGTTTTGGCCTTGATGATGTTGGCTGCTTCTTCGAAGGGGGCGATGATGGCCTGCGGGTCGAGGTTGATGTTTTGCAGATTGACCACCGCCAGCCAGACTACCAGCCCCAGTGGAACGAGAAAGCATAGAATGGCTTCCGCCGTAATGAGTGTGGCGGCAACACTGCGTCTCATTCTCCGTTTGTCGGACAAGTGTATCATCTGCTTTCTTACCAGGGTATAGATGGTAATTGCCCCCAACAGTCCGCCGAGGAAGGGGGTGATTTGCCGGAAGAGGATGATACCCAATCCGATGATGATGGCGATTAATGAATATTTCCAGTATTGTTCTTTTGTGCTCATAAAATACGTATTCTTTTATATAGAAAAGAACACGAAAAAGACTGGAAAAGTTTGAAGCAAGCAGGTAGAAAGTGAGATTTATCCTTCGTCCAGCCAACCCAGTCCCTGACGTACGATCTCGGCTTCTCCGCCGGTGCAGTCCACGACGGTAGAACCTTCCGTGCCGCCGATGCCGCCGTCGATTACCAGGTCGACGATGTCGCCGAACTTCTCGTCAATCAGTTCGGGGTCGGTGCTGTACTCAATGTCCTCATGCTCCTCGTGAGGCAGGGTGGTGGTCATGATGGGGGCGTCGAGTAGACGGGCTATCTCTTGGATGATGGAGTTGTCCGGCATGCGGATGCCGACTTCCTTGCGGTTACGGAATATCTTGGGGAGCCGGGTGGTGCCGTTCAAGATGAAGGTGAAGGCTCCGGGCAGGTTGCGCTTCATCAGTTTGAAGGTGGTGTTGTCCACTTTGGCATATTCGCTGACCTTGCTCAGGTCGTAGCAGATAATGGAAAGGTTGTTCTTCTTGGGGTCGATGTCCTTGAGGCGGCAGATGCGTTCGATGGCGCGCTCCTTGAGGCCATGACAGCCGATGGCATACATGGTGTCGGTGGGGTAGATGATGATCCCTCCGTCATTCAGTATGTCGATTACCTGTTGCAGGTCGGCAGGGTTGTTATTTTTTTCATAAAGTTTCAGTAGCATAGGCTGAAATGTTTAGACGGAACAAAAGTAGCGAATAATTGGCTTATAAACAAGCAAGTTACCTTTTTAGCATTTCTTTCTCCAACTTCTTTATCTTCTTCCAGGCTTCTTTGAATTTGGGACAGAGGGCGACGGCTTTTTCATAGTTTTTCATGGCGGCCTCTTTCATGTCCAGCTTCAGGCATTCGTCGCCCATCTGGATGTACTCGCGGGCGTAGCGCACCAGTGTTTTATCTTTCTCGATGGCGGCTTGCTTTAGTGCGCGGTTCTCTTCCTTCAGCTGGTTGATGATGTTGAGCTTCCGGCGGATGAGGCGCTGCACGTTCGGCTTCTCAATGTCGTAGCGGGAGTGGATGGCTTTGAAGAACTCATCCAGAAAAGTGCCGAAGTCTCCTGCGTCGAAGGCTTTGGCGGCGGCCACGTACTGAACGTCCGCCTGGGCTTGCTTCAGGGCGCGGTCTATGGCTTGCCGGTTGTTGAAGCGTTCGGAGAAGCTGACGATCTCGGGGCGGACAAAGACATCGGCGCGGCTGATGGGTTTGCGCAGTTGGATGCCTTCGAGCGAGGTGCAGCGGCTCAGAGCCACGTAGGCTTGTCCGCCGGCAAAGACGCCGCCGGTGAAGTCGATGACAACACGGCTGAAGGTCAGTCCCTGGCTTTTGTGTACGGTGATGGCCCATGCCAGGCGCACGGGATATTGGGTGAAGGTGCCGAGTTCTTCTTCCTCAATCTGTTTTTTGGCTTCGTTGTACCGGTAGCGGATGTTGCGCCATGATTCGGGTTTGACGTCGCACTCCTTGCCGTCGTCGGTGATGACGTAGAGGGTTTCTTCGATAGGGTCGAAACCGCTGACCACGCCGATGGTGCCGTTCACCCAGCGATGGTCGAAGTCGTTCTTGATGAAGATGATTTGTGCGCCCGGTTTCAGTACAAGTTCCTTGGAGGTGGGGAGACTGCTTTCGGGGAAGTCGCCGGTGATTTCGCCGTAGAAGGTTACCGGGTCGCCGGGAAGTTCCGCCAGTTTTCGGTCATTGATATAGTCTACGTTGTCGCGGCGGGTGGCGAGGGTGATGTACATGTCGGCTTCGGACTGCTCTATCTGCGTGCCGTAGCGGGTATTGAGCAGTTGCAGTTCGGAGGCGCCGACGGTGTTGTTGCGGATGTGGTCCAGCACGTTGACGAAGACTTTGTCCGTCTGCCGGTACACCGTTTGCAGTTCGATGGAGACGAGGTCTATCTGGCTGAATACCCTTGCCGAGAAGAAGTAGGGAGTGGGGTAGAAGCGGTTTAGTATCTCGCGTTCATCCCCCTTTACGACGGGCTCCAACTGGAAAACGTCGCCCACAAGCAAGATTTGCTTACCGCCGAACGGTTCGCGCAGGTTGCGGGAGTAGACGCGGAGAATGCGGTCTACGGCGTCGATGATGTCGGCGCGTACCATGGAAATCTCGTCAATGATGACCAGCTCCAGTTCTTCGAGCAGTTTGCGATGGGGCTTGGTGTACTTGAAGAACTCGTGGATGCGTCCCCGTTGCAGGCTGAAGTTGGGATCATCGGGCAGCAGGGGGTAGAAGGGAAGCTTGAAGAAGCTGTGCATGGTGCTGCCTCCGGCGTTAATGGCGGCTATACCGGTAGGGGCGAGGACGACGTGCTTCTTCTTGGTGTTCTCGCAGATGTATCGCAGGAAGGTGGACTTGCCCGTACCTGCCTTGCCCGTCAGGAAAACGGACTGACGGGTATACTGTATGAGGTTCAAGGCGTCTTGAAACTCTTTGTTCTGGGTATCGGGGACGAAGCTCATTCAATTACCCCGAAGTGTTTCAGGGCGTTGGCTATTCCGTCTTCATCTACCGAGGTGGTGATGTAGTTGGCGGAGGCTTTCACATCCTCTTTGGCATTGCCCATGGCTACACCGATACCGGCGTGGCGCAGCATGCTGATATCGTTGCCGCCGTCTCCGAAAGCCATGGTCTCTTCCAGGCGGATGCCGAAGTGACGGATGATTTCGTCGATGCCGCGTTGCTTGGTGTTACCTTTGGCGGTGACATCGGCAAAGGCGGGAAACCAGCGGCCTATCTCGCAGTGAGGGATGGAGGGGAGTACTTCTTTTTCCTGTTCTTCGGTGATGAAGGGCGTCATCTGGAAAACTTCTTTTCCTTCCGGCAGCGCTTCTTCGGGAGTCTTGACGGGCAGTATGTCGACCTTCAGGAAATCGTGGAAGATGCGGTTCACCATCTCACCGGGCTGGCAGACGCAGATGTCATTCTCGCCTACTACGATGCACGGATAGTCGTTTTCGGTACAGTAGTCCATCAGTGCATGCACATCGGTTTGAGGGATGGCGCTTTTGTAGATCACTTCTTTTCCTACGAAGCAATATCCGCCGTTCATGGTGATGTAGCCGTCTATCAGATTGCGCTCCTGCAGAGCCGAGAGGTTGTTGATGATGACTCCGGGGCGTCCCGTGGCTATGAAGATATGTATACCTTTGGCTTTGGCGGCAGTCAGTGCTTCGAGGGTGGAAACGGGGATTTCGTGCGTATCGAAGCTGACCAATGTGCCGTCGATGTCGAAAAACAGGGCTTTAATCATAAGGGTCTCTTTTTATCTTGCCTGCAAAATTACTTAAAAAGCGAAGATATTTCGTACTTTTGCAAGCAAATAAATGGTAAATCCTTTATATGAACATTATGAAGTATAATTTTGATGAAGTAATAGAGCGTCGTGGTACCGACTCGGTGAAGTGGGACGGCGTAAAGAATATCTGGGGACGTGATGACCTGCTCCCCATGTGGGTGGCCGATATGGACTTCCGCACCCCGCCTTTTGTGATAGATGCATTGCGCAAGCGCCTCGAACACGAAGTTTTGGGCTATACGTTTGCTTGTGAAGAGTGGTACACTTCTATCTGCGGGTGGCTCAGTCGTCGCCACGGTTGGGAAGTGACGCGTGAGATGCTGACCTTTGTGCCCGGCATTGTCCGCGGTCAGGCTTTTGCCTTGCAGTGTTTCACCCGGCCCGGAGATAAGGTGATGGTGATGACGCCGGTCTATCATCCTTTCTTCCTGGTGACGGAGCGCCTGGGGCGCGAGGTGGTTTACTCTCCGCTCGATTTGCGCGACGGACAGTATCAGATTGATTTCACCCGCTTTGCCCGTGACATCCAAGGTTGCCGTGCACTGATTCTTTGCAATCCCCACAACCCCGGTGGGCGTGTGTGGACGGTAACGGAGTTGCAGCAGATAGCCGACATCTGTCGGGATAGCGGCACGCTGGTCATTTCCGACGAGATACATGCCGACCTGACGCTGGCGCCTTACAAGCATCATCCGTTTGCTACCGTGTCCGAAGCTGCGGCACAGAACTCGCTGACCTTTATGGCGCCCAGCAAGGCTTTTAATATGCCGGGATTGGGAAGCTCGTACGCTATTACCGTCAATGAAGATATTCGTCACCGTTTTCAGGAATTTATGGAGGCGGGCGAGTTCAGCGAAGGACATCTGCTGGCTTATATCGGTGCGGCTGCTGCCTATACGCATGGCGAGGAGTGGCTGGAGCAAATGCTCGATTACATAAAAGGAAATATCAACTTTACCGAAAACTATCTGCGCGAGCATATTCCGGGGATTGGTATGATACGTCCGCAAGCTTCTTACCTTATATATCTGGATTGCCGCGGTCTGGGATTGCCACAAGAGGAACTGACCCGCTTCTTTGCCGATAAAGCCCACCTGGCGCTGAACGACGGAACCATGTTCGGCAAGCCGGGCGAGGGATTCATGCGGCTCAATATCGGTTGTCCGCGATCGCTGCTGGAGCAGGCGCTGGGACAGTTGGAAGCAGCAGTGAGAGAGTGTTTGTAACAGGTAGTAAATGATGATTTAATTAAGAATGAAGCGATTGCCTTTCCTCGGATGTTTGTTTGTGATGCTCTGCTTTGCCGCTTGTCGGCAGACGGACGCCGTGCGCCTGCTTCGTATGGCGGACGAGCAAGTGGGAATGAGTTCGGACAGCGTTCGTTCCCTATTAATGCAGATAGAGAAACCGTCACAACTCTTGGGTGAGGACAGGTTGCTTTATGGTTGGCTGTGGGCGTATGTGCACTATGCATGGGGTTCTTCGATGGTGGAAGACACGCTGGTGGTGCGTGCTGCCGACGACTACATAGCGCGTCGGGATACCGACCGCCTGCTGTTGTCCTATCTGTTGAAAGCTAAGTACCTCTATTGGATAGACCGGAACGAGTATTCCGTAGCGTTGCTTGACACGGGTTTGACCGAGGCGCTGGCACTGCGTGACACTAACAAGGCGGTGGATATGCTTCAGTTGCAAGCCTATCAATATACGTATGTTTGGAAAGACTATCTGCGTACGGTGAATGCTTACCGCCGGGCGTTGCAACTGAAAGAGACTGCCGGACTATGTTTCTCCCAAGGTCTTGCCATGGGGCTGATGCACGACGATTCGGCCGACTACTACCTGAACCGGAGCGTGGAACTGGGATTGCAAAACAAAGATACCGCGAGTGTGATACACTTCCTGCGCAACTATGCCCAATATCAATCCTATCTTGGCAATGACAATACGGGCGCCATCGTTACCGTGCGACGCCTGAATGCACTGCTGGGTGAGAAATATTATTTCCAAAAGGCGATGGGATATACCGTACTGGTGGAATCCTTCCTGAAGGAAGGGCATCTCGATTCCGCCCAATATTATCTGGACGAGAGTCGGACGCTGGCTATGCGGAATGGCAAGTTTGTGACGAGCGAGAATCTGTTTGCCACGTATCAGGCGCTGATAGACTATACCCGTCATCGTACGTTCGACATTCTGGATGTGGCGCGTTATAACGATTCCATCTGGAACGCTCTCTCGGCGATGCATAGTACCATCGGGAGCAAAGAACAAAGCAAGGAGTCGCTTTCGCAAGCGAATCTGCTACTGGTCATCGAGCGGCAGCAGATGCAGCTGACATTGTCGTTCTGCCTGTTGGTGCTGGTGCTTGTAGGCGGAGGTGCGTTTCTGTACATCCGCAATCGTCGCAATCGGCTGATAGATGCCGAAGAACGTATCGAAGCATTGAACCACTTGCTGGAAGAAGCTACCGCGCGAAATGAAAGCCCTGCGCCGGACGAAGGCGGTACGGACGAAGAAACCGCCAACGGCCGGTTTTTCCGTAAGATACTTTTGCAGCAGTTAGGCATTATCCGCCTGGTGGCTACCCAGCCCACATCGCAGACTCAGGAGTTACTTCGACGTATGTCGGGTATTTCCAACCACAAAGTACCGGTAGACAGCCTGCTGGTTTGGGAAGATCTTTATCCGGTGATAGACCGGGTGTACGACGGTTTCTACACTAAGATGGTCCACCGTTTCGGTGAGTTGCTCATTGATAAGGAACAACAACTTTGCTGTCTGCTCTGCGCCGGGTTCTCTACTAAGGAGATTAGTGTAGTGACGCAGCAAAGCATTCCCACCATTTACCAGCGGAAGACGAATATCCGCAAGAAGCTGGGGATGGGGGAGAAGGAGGACATTATAGGGTTCATTCTGGGTGAGTGATAAATCCCATATAGAATCAATAAGCTTTAATATAGATATTGTTGTTTGTAATGCTCTGATAATCAGCGATGATTAACTTCGTGATATAGACTTTTAATTCCCCGATATAGACCGTTTGAGATGTGTTTTACCCTTATCTTTGCATCTGTGAAGAACAAGAAATGAAACATTAATATTGAACAAACGATGAAAACAAATTTATTAAGCAATATCGGGAAAAGACTTTTCTTTTTAGGGTTATTGACAGTTGCAACAACCTCCTTGCTTGCACAAACCTATCAACTCTCCGGCTGTGTGGAAGATGAAAACCACCAACCGGTAGAAGTAGCCAACGTACTGCTGAAAAACGCCGCGGACAGCACCTACATCACCGGTATGCTGACTGATGTCCAGGGATGTTTTACTCTCACCCAGCCCCGCGGCGAATATCTGCTGCATATCACCCTTATCGGCAGCGAAGACCTCTACTTGCCCGTCTCCCTGCAAGCCGACCGGAATGTAGGTACGCTGACACTGAAAGCTTCCTCCGCGCTGCTCGATGAAGTCACCGTCACCGCCGCCCGTCCCGTCATCAAGCGCTTGGTGGACAGAGTCGTATTCGACGCCCACAACACCGTAGCTTCCGCCGGCGGCAATGCCCTCGACCTCATGCGCGAGGTTCCCGGACTGCGCGTCGGTCAGAACAGCATCGACATCATCGGCAAAGGCAGCGTCCGCATCTACATCAACGACCGCGAAACGAAGCTCTCCGGCGACGAACTGATAGACTATCTCCGCTCCTACGACGCCTCGCAGATACTGAAAGTGGAAGTCATCACCACGCCTCCCTCCAAATACGATGCCGCCGGAAACGCCGGTATCATTAATATCCGCCTCAAATCCCGTCCCAAAGATTACCTGGGCGGTACCGCTTCCGCCTCCTACACCGCCGGCGAGAACGACCACTACGGCTACGGCAGCGTCAACCTGAACATCAGCCGGGGGCGCGTATCTTCCTTTATTAACGGAGGCACCACGCAGGGCGGGTATGAAAACGTGGAAACCAATCGCCGCTACTTCCCCCTCAACACTTGGGAAGGACGTACTGACTACACCAACCACATGAACAGCATTTATGGACAAGCCGGTGTGGACGTCGCCCTGGAACGCAACTGGACGGTAGGTGTGCAAGCCGTCTATACCCACGCTGCCCCCAAGAACAACAATGCTATCTCTCGTACCCACGTGTACGATGCCTCCACTGCTCGTCTTGACTCCATCCTCTATTCCAATAGCGACCGCGACAACGCCACCGACCGCCTCAATCTGAACTTCCACACCGACAAGATCTGGGGTGACCGTGGACGAAAAATGACCTGGGACGTAGACTACCTGCGCGACAACCGTGACGAAGACCAGGACTTCGTCTCCCATACTCAGACGTCCGATGGAAAGGAGCTGCCCGACACCAACTTCGACTTCGACTACCGTCAACGACGCAAGGTCGATGTATTCTCTTCCGCCCTCGACTTCACTCTGCCGTTCGACGCCTACAAAATAACCGCCGGTGCCAAGGTGTCTTTCACTAATACCCGCAACCGCATCAATTACAATACCACCGACCCCGAGCTGGTACAGGACGACTATTTCCGCTACAAAGAACAAATCTACGCCCTCTACGCCGACTATAGCCGCGAGTTCTCTGCGCGCCTCTCCATGCAATTGGGTTTGCGCATGGAGCACACCCGTACCACCGGCATCTCCCAGGCGAAGAATACGGCGGATAAGCACGACTATACCCGCCTGTTCCCCACTGTTTATTTCCTTTATTCGCCCGCCGAGGGACATGCACTGAACCTCAGCTTCTCCAACCGCATCTCCCGTCCGTCGCAGAACATGGTCAATCCGTTCCCTTTCTATAATAATAAGTATACCTATGCCCGCGGGCGCGAAGATCTGAAGCCCAGCTATACCTACAATGCCGAACTGGGATACACGCTGAAGAACAACTTCAATGTGTCCGCCTACTACTCTTACTCCGACGATGTATTCTTTCAGGCGGTGAATATGGACCCCGAAACGAACGTCAGTTCCTTCCTTTGGGAGAACTTCATGACGACTCACTCCTTCGGATTGAACAACTCTTACACCTTCCGCGCCAAGTGGTTGCAAACCTACCTGCAACATGGAGTAAGTTACAGTCGGACTACTTCTACTGCCGTGGGTACTTCGCCCGAAGAAGAGGGATGGGCGTATAATGCCAGTTTGCGCAACACTTTCTTCCTGAACTCGAAGAAAACGTTCCTCTTCACGCTTTCCGGTTCCTATACCTCTCGCCAGTACCAAGGTATCTATCTGATGAAACCCACTTACGGCGTCGATGCCGGACTGCTGTATCGCCTGCTGGACAATAAACTCAGTCTCAGTCTGAATGTCAACGACCTCTTTATTTCTTCTTATAAAGGAGAAATTTTCTCCAATGACCTGAAGATGACGGTCGACAATAAGTTCTCTTTCACCAGCTTCCGCGTCGGCGTCAGTTATACCTTCGGTGGAGATATACGGAGCAAAGGACAGCGCAGCAGTAATAGCGATATTCAAAGGCGACTGTAAACTCTGCCGATTAGAATATTCCACTTTTATTGCCGATTATTCCTCCTTTGTTAATGGTAACTTGTCTACTTTTGTGGCTTGGAATTAAAACTAATACTAAGAACCATGAGACAAGAAGTGAGTGAGAACATTGGCAGGTTAGGTAAACATTTGGTGTGGGCATTGTTCCTATTGATGGGAAGTATCAGCCCCGAAACTATTTATGCCCGGGATTTACCGGCTTTCCCGGGTGCCGAAGGCTTCGGCAGATATACTACCGGTGGGCGTGGTGGAAAAGTATACCACGTCACGACATTGCAGGATGGCATGCAGGAGGGGAGCCTTCGGCATGCCATCCTGCAAGAAGGTGCCCGGACGATTGTGTTCGATGTGGCAGGTACTATCTTTTTGGATAGCCGGCTTGATATAAAGAATGGAGATCTGACCCTTGCCGGACAAACTGCACCCGGGCAGGGTATCTGTATAGCCCGTTATCCGGTGACTATCAGTGCAGATAATGTTATAGTACGTTACCTGCGTTTCCGTGTGGGGAATGAAGGTGGTGGAGAGCCCGATGGATTGGGAAGTACGGATTGCAAGAATGTGATTGTAGACCATTGTTCCATAAGCTGGTCGGTAGATGAATGCTGCTCGGTATACGGAGGAGAAAATCTTACAGTGCAGTGGTGTCTGGTTTCTGAGAGTCTTCGTACGGCCGGACACACCAAAGGCAGACATGGATATGGTGCAATTTGGGGTGGAGCGAAAGCGTCGTTCCATCATAATCTGCTGGCGCACCACGAAAGCCGTGTGCCCCGCCTTGGCCCACGCCCCGGTACGCAAGAACGTGAATATATGGATATGCGCAATAACGTTTTCTATAACTGGGCAGGAAACGGATGCTATGGTGGCGAAGGTATGAAGGTGAATATCGTTAATAACTACTACAAACCGGGTCCGGCTACTCCTAAAGACAAACCTATCAGTTATCGTATTGCTGCAATCGGGGTACGTACTACTAAGTATTGTTATCATGCAGACGGTACTCCCAATGTCTGGCAACCGATGGAACATGTCTGGGGACAGCTCTATGTGGATGGAAATGTTGTGGAGGGGCACCCGGACGTTACTCGTGATAACTGGACCAAAGGTATCTATGAGCAAATAGACAATGCTGCTTGCGATAATACATTTACAGAGCAGGTAAAGAAGGAAATGCGCTTACTTCTTCCTTTGGAAACGGATGTCATCACTACCCACTCTGCTGAAGAAGCATATTACCTTGTACTGAAAGATGCCGGTTGCTCCAAGCAACGAGACAGTATTGATAAACGCATCATAAAAGAGACCGAGACTGGAACAGCCACTTATATCGGTAGCGTGACGAAAGATGCCGAAGACCTTCCCGGATTAATAGATCTGCCTTCTGATGTAAAAGAGGAAGGAGCAGCCGGTGCCTGGCCTGAACTGAGTGACGGCGGAGTGTCTGCCGAAGAACTGAAAGATACGGATGGCGACGGCATGCCTGATCTTTGGGAAATAGCCTGTGGATTGAATCCGCAAGATGCTCTGGATGGTACTATGGTTTCTCTAAGTAAGGAAGGCTATACCAATCTGGAAGTCTATCTGAATAGCCTGACAGTGAGGTAGAGCAGGGCAAAAGGAGTATTAATTGGTATAAATGTGGAAATATTGGTAATTATAGGTTCACCACATTTTTTCCTCTTATTCTGATAGAAAATACTCCTTTAGTTTCTGCAAAAACTCGACTTTTGCTTCCGGATTAACCAATAAATAGTATGAGAAACAGTATGAAAAACATGATGATGACATTGTGCAGTTTGTTATTCTGTACAATAGTTAATGTGGAGGCTGCCTGCCCGAAGAAATGGCAGACCGATTTAAAAACCGACCTTGTAGTGGCGCAAGATGGTAGTGGTGACTATACCACACTGCAAGCCGCCATTAATGCTGCTCCGGATCATTCCGAAAAACGTTTTGTCATTTATATAAGGAATGGCAAATATGATACCGAGAAGCTGATTATTCCTAAAAACAAGATCAACATTACATTGAAAGGTGAAGACCGTGAACGGACTATTATCAGTTATCATATTTATGATTGCAAAAGCCCGGATACGGGAAACAAATGCCCTGCAGAGTCATGGGCTTTGTGGAAAGACAATGCCGAGCTTGTCCGCACTTCCGCTACTTTGACTATTATGGCCGATGGTTGTCGGATGGAGAATCTGACATTGGAGAATACGGCAGGTCCGGTAGGACAGGCTTTGGCGCTTACAGTATGTGGTGATAAACAAGTTTTCCGCAATTGCAATATCCTGGGGTATCAGGACACCATCTATTTATGGACAAGCGGCAAGCGGAGCTACTTTGAGAATTGTCTTGTACTGGGGCGTACCGATTACATTTACGGTGGCGGCATCGGCTATTTCCAGTCTTGCGAAATCCGGAGCTGGGGCGGTGGCTGGATTACGGCACCTTCTACCCTCAAGGAACAGAAATATGGTTTTGTGTTCAATCAATGTAATTTTACCTATGTAGACAATAGTCCTCGTCCGGGAGATGACGGCAGACCGGTTGCTATTGGCCGTCCCTGGCATAATTACCCTAAAGTTGCCATTCTAAATTCCGTGATGTGTGAACAAATGCATCCCGAAGGCTGGCCTACAACGTGGAATATGGAATATGCATCTACCAGTGAAGATCTTCATTTATATGAATATAACAATACCGGCAAGGGAGCTGATATGAGTCGGCGTGCCAAGTGGGCAGGTATCAGAAAGCTGACTGCTGCCGAGGCTCGTGAATATACATGCGAGAAAGTATTTGGAGAAAAAATTAAAGATTGGAAATAATATTATTAACTATTTAAAAACACAGTGATTTATGGATTCAAAAAGACTTGTTCAAAAGACGTTTGCAGCTCTTTTGCTGAGCATGCTTTGTCTTGTCTCTTTTGCACAGAACCGTACAGTGACCGGTGTTGTGCTGGATAACCGTGGCGACCCTGTTATCGGTGCTAATATTAAGGTTGTAGGTGATGCAACGACCGGTACGATTACGGATATAGACGGTAAATTCTCTCTTTCCGTGCCGGCATCGGCAAAGCAGTTGGAAATCAGTTTCATCGGTATGCAGGCGCAGAAGGTGAATATTGTTGCCGGACAGCCTGTAAATGTAACATTGGAAGAGGATGCCGAGGTGCTGGATGAAGTGGTGGTAATCGGTTATCAGACCGTGAAACGCAAAGATTTGACTGGTTCTGTGGCTTCTGTGAATGGAAAGAACATTGCAGCTTCACCGGTATCGAACGTTGCGCAAGCACTGCAAGGTAAGTTGCCGGGTGTGAATGTCACTTCTCAGGACGGTCGTCCGGATGCCGAAATCTCTATCCGTGTACGTGGCGGCGGTTCTATCTCTCAGAGTAATGACCCGTTGGTTTTGATCGACGGTGTTTCCGGTACATTGAGTGATATCCCTGCCGACCAGGTGGAAAGCATTGATGTGTTGAAGGATGCTTCTTCTACAGCAATCTATGGTGCACGTGGTGCTAATGGTGTAATTTTGGTTACGACGAAGGGGGCTAAAGAAGGAAAGGTTACTGTTTCTTATAATGGTTACGCTAAGTTCAATACTCCTACCAAGTATGTGGAGGCACTGGATCCTTATGACTATTTGGCTTATACTTGGGCTAATGCTGCTGCTAATGGCGATGCTTATGTTAAACCCTTTGTCAATCTTTATGGCTTGGCTGATGGCGGTATAGAAAAATATCGTGGTATGAAAAGTGATGATATTCAGCGTGATGTTTACAATAGTTCTTTCTCGCATAGCCATGACCTGACGGTAACAGGTGGTACGGATATGACTAAAGTTTTGTTCTCTGTCAACTACATGGACGAGCAAGGTATGAAGATTAACTCATACTCAAAACGAGCCAATGTTTCTTTAAAGGTGAATCAGAAAATCCGTAAGAATCTGGACCTTGGACTGGATTTACGTTACACCGATGCAGAGAGTATGAGCGAAGAAGGTACTACCAGTGGTTCCGGTTCCATCTTGTCTTCTGCTTATCGTTTCCGTCCTATTGCAACTGATCATATTAAAGGTAATCTGGATGCTTTACGTGAAGGTAACATGGAGCAGTATGGTAAGCTCTCTCAATGGGATATTTATAGCCCGTACAGTCGTACCATGGATAATGAACCTTTGAAACAGCGTCAAGTACTGCGTAGTACAGCTTCTTTGAACTGGGGCATCATTAAAGGTTTGACTTATCATACGGACTTGAGCTTGAACCGTACCTGGAGGCAGGATAAGATTTGGAAAGGGGCTGTAGCGGTCAAAGACCCTTATATTGACGAAGCAACCGGTGAAAAAACAGCTGCCGGTGATGCTGAACTGCGGAAACAGGACAGTTGGGGTATGCGTTGGACCAATACATTGAGTTATGACCTCAATATCAACAAAGACCAACGCTTGAATATTCTGGTAGGTCATGAAGTCAGCAATTCCGGTGGTACGGATTTAAGAGTTCAAGCACAGAAATTTCCTGTAAACTTTACGAAGGATAATGCGTTTGCCATGATTAACCAGTATGACAAGACTGTCAGTGCCAATGCTGTTCCGGTTTCCTCTTCTATCAGTACGCCGACACGTATTCTCTCTTTCTTCGGTCGCGCAAACTATAACTTGCTGGAGCGCTACTTGCTGACTGTGACATTCCGCGCCGATGGTTCTTCCAAGTTTGTTGCCGATAATCGCTGGGGATATTTCCCGGCTGCAGCTTTGGCTTGGCGGGTATCGGAAGAGCCCTTCATGGAAAGTACTAAAAACTGGTTGGATAATCTGAAGCTACGTCTGTCTTACGGTACGGTAGGTAATGATGGTATCAGTGCCGACTTATGGTCTCAAACCTGGTATGCAGAATCGGATAACCGTTGGTTCTATGCATTGGATGGGAAACAACAACCCTCTTATGATTTGTCCACCGGAACATCCACTCCTATGGCAAATCCCAATCTGAAATGGGAGACAACCATTACCCGCAACCTGGGTATTGATTTCGGCTTCTTCAAGAACCGTGTTTGGGGTAGTGTAGATCTCTATTGGAATACTACCAAAGATTTGTTGATGAGCACTCCGCTGCCTGGTATCACAGGTTTTACTACTACGTATGATAATGTAGGTCAGACCAGTAACAAGGGTTTGGAACTTTCATTGTCCGGCGTTATCTTCGAGAACAAGGATTGGAATATTACGGCAGGATTCAACATTAACTTCAATAAGAATAATGTAGATGAACTGGCTGAAGGCATTACCGGTATTTATGGCACATCATGGGTATCACAGAATAATCCGAGCAATGATTACCTCTTGAAGAAGGGAAGTCCGGTAGGTTTGGTAAGAGGTTTGGTTTACGATGGTTTCTATACAACGGATGACTTTACTTTTGCTGACGGTGTTTATACTTTGAAGCCCGGTATTGCGGATGTAAGCAGTGCTATTGTACCGACTTTCCATGGTGTTGATGGTGGAAGACCGAGTGGACAGAATGCTTATCCGGGTATGGCAAAATATAAGAACCTGAATAATAGTGGTAATAGCGAAGGCATAATTGATACGGATGACTATACCATTATCGGCGATATGAATCCGGTGCATACGGGTGGTTTCAACATCAATGCCACTTATAAGAATTTCGATCTGGGCTTGTACTTCAACTGGAGCTATGGCAACGAGATTTATAATGTAAATAAGCTGGCTTCTCTCTATGGTTATAAAGAAACCGGAGTTTATGAAAATAAACTTGCTATACTGAAAGGGGCTTATAAGATTTATGACATCGTTAACGGAAATCTTGAGCGTCTCGATTCACCAGCCAAGCTGGAAGCGGCTAATGTGAATGCTAATCTGCCGCTTTGCTACAACGAGCAAGGTGTGGTTTCAACATTGGGTATTGAAGATGGCTCTTACCTCCGTCTGAATACGATGACATTGGGGTATACATTGCCGAAAGCGTGGTTGAATAAAGCCGGAATCAGTAATCTTCGTGTATACGGTACTGTCTATAATCTCTTTACCATTACCGGTTATTCGGGACTTGACCCGGAAGTAAGTGCAAATGCCAATTTGAACCATGCCGTATATCCTACGCCGGGACTTGACTGGGGTACTTATCCGCGTGCACGTTCGTTTGTTGTTGGTGTAAATCTCAGTTTCTAAACCTCTAAAAAGAAAATTATCATGAAAAGAATATTGAAATCAATACTCGCTTTGGCACTTTGTGTCTCTTTTGCACAATGCGAAGATTATTTGAATGTTTCGTCTCCATCAAACTCGGACGATGATTTTGTTACCTCTTCACCTGCAGAAACTTTCAAGACGTTGTCCTGGATTTATGCTGAATATCGTCTGAATGCAGCCAGTGGCGGTAACTATAATTTTGAAGACTGTACTTCGGATGCAGAGTATTATCCGGAATATAACTCTGCCAACAATGTGATTGGTATGTTACGACCGAATGAAGTTGCGATCGGTGGCAAGCAAACACAGTTCAATAGCTTGTATAATACTGTGGCACGTGCAGCCCGTGTAGCAGATATTATTGCCGGAAAGTCTGAATATCAGGCCGATGTGGCAGCAGGGAAGACTTCGGACTGGACTCAACTTTATGGTGAAGCCATGACGATGCGTGCTTTCTTCTATTTTGAGTTGGTAAGACACTTCGGAGATGTGCCTTATGGCATCGAGAATGCAGTTGTCAGTGACTATGGCTTGACTTCCCGTTTTGAGATTCTGGACAACATGATTGAGTCGGTAAAAACAGTAGAATCTTTGATGTATCGTCTGGGGGAAGGTGGCATTACAGCAGAACGTATGTCACGTACCTTTGCCAATGCCTTGATTGGTGAGATGGCTATTTATGCCGCAGGTTGGCAAACTGTACGTACTGATGTATCCGGACTTTATGGTGATGTTCAGTTCGAAGAGAAAGGTACTAAAGCCAATGACTGTGTTTATGCACGCCGTACGGATTACAAAACCTATTATCAGATGGCAGAACAGTATTTGTCTGCTGCTATTAACGAGCAGAAAGGTACTCTGCAATTAATCACTTCTGATGACCGTGGATATGCAAATAATCCTTTCCAGATGCACTGGCAGTATATACATAATAAGAAGATCAGTCCGGAGTCTTTATTTGAGGTAGGTAATGTGGCTCCAAACGGTAGTGAACATCCTTACAGTCAGGGTCGTCCGTCAAATGGCGGCGGTAGTAATGCAGCTCCCTGTAAGGTATTTGGAGCTATCCGTATTCTTCCTTCCTTCTATTATACTGGTTATGAAGAGGGTGATAAACGTATGGATGCCAGTATGACGGTGACAGGCAGTACAGGAGATGGTAATGAGGCTATTTTGAGTTTTGTTGCAGGTAGTAAACTGAATGGTGGTATCTCAATCAATAAGTGGGATGATAACCGTATGAATCCTCCGTATGTGGCGGCTCAACGTAATTCAGGTCTTAACTATTGTCCGTCTCACCTAGCAGACGTAATGTTGTTGCTGGCTGAGGCTAAAGCCGAACTGGGTGATGATAACGGTGCACTGAGTCTGGTGAACCAACTTCGTGAAAGAGCTTTCGGTGATACTTCTCATAATCTGAGCGGTCTTTCCGGAGAAGCTCTGAAGGATGCTGTATGGATGGAACGTAAGCGTGAATTGCTGGGTGAAGGCGATGTTCGTTGGGATATGATCCGTTCCGGTAAGTTTACTGAAAGAACACAGGCTGTCCGTGCTGAAATGAAAGCGATGATTGCCGGATTGGAAACTAATGGTTATTATGAATTCCCGAATGGTCGTATTATTTCTAACTATATATGGACGAAGTTGGTTGAGAGAGAAGACCCGTTAACTTATGATGCAGACCCGAGTGATCCGGCTCTTTTCCCGGGATGGAGAGGCCAGTATGATTATTCAAAATTGGATGCAGTTGCTTCAAAGGTAAAAGGCACTGCCCATAATCTGGCAATCAAGGGATTGTTTGAGTACATTGATCCGGAAGGTCCTGTGGCAAAGGCTTTGGAAGCTGAAGGGTATACTAAGACTAACTGGGGTATTGATATTGTTTCGCAGAAGACTACTCTTTACGACCGCAATGTATTGTCCGGTCTTGGTGATGCCGGTGCTGCTCCGCGTTACTATCATCCGATTCCGTTCGAAACGCTGAATCAGTCAAAAGGTAAAGTGACGAATGGTTACGGACTGCCGCAGCAATAAGTAATTTATTGATTATTCAATTTGTAAAACTGCAAGAAAAGGTTCTTTAAAGAAACGAGATCTTGCAGTTTTTTTAATCTCATATATTTGTAATAGTATTATGAAATGTAAACTTATCTATCTATTGCCCCTTTTGCTACTCTCGAGTTGCAGTCAGCCCACCTATAAAACCACCTCTCTCTCGCCCGATGAGCGTGCTGAGCTCTTGCTGAAAGAACTCACCCTTGAAGAGAAAGTATCGTTGATGATGGACGGCTCCAAACCTGTGGAGCGTTTGGGCATCAAGCCGTATAACTGGTGGAATGAAGCGCTGCACGGTGTGGCGCGTGCCGGACTGGCTACGGTCTTCCCGCAACCCATCGGTATGGCTGCCTCTTTCTCGCCGGAGACTGTATACAGCGTGTTCGATGCCGTGTCTGATGAAGCTCGTGCCAATTATGTCTATTTCTCCTCCCAAGGTAGCCACGAACGTTATCAAGGACTTACTTTTTGGACTCCTACGGTCAATATCTATCGTGATCCGCGCTGGGGACGTGGTATCGAAACCTATGGTGAAGACCCTTATCTCACTGCCCGTATGGGCGTAATGGTAGTGAAAGGCTTGCAAGGTGAAAGTGATGGCAGGTATGACAAGCTGCATGCCTGTGCCAAGCACTTTGCCGTACACTCCGGTCCCGAATGGAACCGCCACGAGTTCAATGCTGAGAACATCAAACCGCGCGATTTGCACGAAACCTATCTTTCTCCTTTCAAAGCTTTGGTGCAAGAGGGAAAGGTGAAGGAAGTGATGTGTGCCTACAATCGCTTTGAAGGTGAACCCTGTTGCGGCAGTAACCGGCTGCTCATGCAGATCCTCCGTGACGAGTGGGGATATGATGGCATCGTGCTTTCTGACTGTGGCGCTATAGCAGACTTCTATAACGATCGCGGTCACAAGACACACCCCGATGCCGAGTCGGCTTCGGCGGCGGCAGTGCTGAATGGCACCGACCTGGAATGCGGTTCCAGCTATAAAGCATTGATAAAGGCGGTGCAACAGGGAAAGATTGATGAAGCTGCGGTGGACGTAGCTGTGAAGCGCCTGCTGTCTGCCCGCTTTGCATTGGGCGAGATGGACGAGCTGGCTGAGGTGTCGTGGAACAAGATTCCTTTCTCGGTAGTCAATTCGCCGGAGCATCAGGCTTTGGCACTCGATATGGCACGCCAGTCCATGACGCTGTTGATGAATAAAAACAATATTCTGCCGCTCCGGCGCGAAGGGCTAACGGTGGCAGTGATGGGACCTAATGCAAATGACTCGGTGATGCAATGGGGCAATTACCACGGCACGCCTTCGCACACCGTCACTGTGCTGGATGGCATTCGTAGCTCCGTGGGCGATCGAGGTAAAGTGCTCTATGAACAGGGTTGTGGCAGGGTGGAACGTACGCTTATTGAAAGTGTGTTCAACCAATGCAAGTCGGCCGAAGGTCCCGGTTTCCATGTACGCTACTGGAATAACCTGGACCGTAGTGGCGAGCCTGTGGCTACTGTACAGCTTACCACTCCTTTCCAACTTTGCACTTCGGGTGCTACGGTATTTGCACCCGGGGTAAATCTTACTGATTTCTCGGCTACTTACAGCAGTGTCTTTACGCCTCAAAAGAAGGGTGAGGTGTCTCTCAATCTCTATGTGAACGGTATGGGGCGCTTGCGCATCAATGGAGAAGAGGTTATGACTTACAGACAAAATCATGGTGCCCGCAATAAGAACTATGTCTTAAAGGCGGAAGCTGGAAAGTCGTATGAGATAGAATTGGATTTTGAATATCTGCACAATGATGCTCAACTCAATTTCGATTTAGGCGTTAAGAGGGATGTGGATATACGACGTTCGGTTGAGGCGGTGAAAGAGGCTGATATCGTTATCTTTGCAGGTGGTATTTCTCCGAGCCTTGAAGGTGAGGAGATGGGTGTCGACCTGCCCGGATTCAAGCGGGGCGACCGCACGGATATAGAGTTGCCTGCCGTTCAGAGAGAGTTGATAGCTGCTCTGCATCGCGCCGGAAAGAAGGTGATTCTGGTCAACTGTTCAGGCTCGCCTGTCGGTCTGGAACCGGAAACCAGGGAATGCGAAGCCATCTTGCAGGCATGGTATCCCGGCCAGGCGGGAGGAACGGCGGTTGCTGAGGTGCTGTTTGGTGATTATAATCCGGCAGGGCGTTTGCCGGTGACGTTTTATCGCAATGTGTCGCAGCTTCCTGATTTTGAAGATTATAATCTGACGGGCAGAACGTACCGCTACATGACGCAAGAGCCTCTTTTCCCGTTTGGTTACGGATTGAGTTATACGACTTTTGAGTATGGACAGATGGCGCTGGCTACGGATAAGATTAAAGCCGGAGAGACTCTGAAGCTGTCCGTTCCGGTGACCAATACCGGTAAGCGGGATGGGGAAGAGGTGGTTCAGGTCTACCTGAGAAGGCATAACGATGCCGACGGACCCAGCAAGACGCTGCGCGCCTTTAAGCGCGTGAGTATTCCTGCCGGAAAGACGGTCGACGTTGAATTCAGCTTGCAGGACAAAGAACTGGAATGGTGGGATGCTTCATCCAATACCATGAGGGTTTGTGCAGGCACTTATGACGTCATGGTAGGGAGTAGTTCGCAGACGGAGGATTTGCTATTGCACTCCTTTACGATATTATAAGTCGCAAAACCTGGTATTTAGAGCTACTACTGGCTGACATTTCATTCGCTTCTGATAGGATATGAGCAAGAGTATCTCAAACTCCTCCGCCTGAAAGGGGAGGTGCCCGTAGGGCGGAGGGGTCTTACATCCGAAGGGACTTATGTATTGCAAAGTTACTCTCTGCTTATGTAAGACCCCCTCCCCCCTACGGGGTACTCCCCCTTTCAGGCGGGAGAGTTTGAGATACTCATGTTTATCATTTCATTCATTTCTATCATCATTTTGAGGCCCTCCTTTCCTAGAGTTAGGAGAGGGTATAAGAGCTTTACGGAAGTTCAATAATATTATTGTTTTGCCTTTTCTCCTTGTTATATTCAGAGGGCGACATGCCGAACTGCTTCTTGAAGCACTTGCTGAAATATTTCGGGTCGTTGAAGCCTGCCATATAAGCTACGGTAGAGATATTGTACTCTCCGCTGTCTATCAACTGCTTGGCGCGCTTGATGCGCATTTCGCGGATGAAATCGACGGGAGAAAGGCCGATAATAGCTTTCAACTTCTGGTAGAATACGGTTCGTCCCATGCCCAGTTCTTGCGCAAATTCATCGACGGTGAGTTCGGAGTTATCCATTTGCTTCTCCATCACTTCCATTACATTCTGCATGAACTGCTCGTCGAAAGAGGTTATCTGCGGCTGCGAGGGAGTAACCTCTACGACGGATGCCGGACTGCTTTGCTGCTTTCCCGACCACTGCTCCCGATAAAGTTCCTGCAACTGCCTGCGCTGCTGTAGCAGCGACTTGATGCGCGTCTTCAGGTAAGTGGAGCTGAACGGCTTCGTAATGTAGTCATCGATACCTTGCTCCAAACCGGAGATGCGGTCGTCCAGCGAAGACTTGGCAGAGAGCAGAACGATGGGGATGTGGCAGATGTCACGGTTCTCTTTGATGGCTTTCACCATGTCCAGACCATCTATGACGGGCATCATGATGTCGCTGATGATGAAATCGGGTACGTGCTGCAAAGCCAGTTCCAACCCTTCTTGTCCATTGGCGGCTTCGATTACGTGGTAAGTGCCGGACAGAATATCGCGCAGGAAACTTCTCAATTCCGGATTGTCTTCCACTACCAGGACAGAAACCCGCTCTTTCTCTTCTGCATCGCCTTCGGCTGTGGCGGCATCCCCTTCGTCTGCATCCGCTTCTTCGTCCGGTTTGCCGGGTGTTTCAGGAGCGTCGTTCAATATGAATTCCGTATTCTCCACGCCTTCGTATGCTTTGGCATTCAACGGCAGCGTGACGGTGAATTCGCTGCCCACTCCCGGTTGGCTGTTCACCCGGATGCTGCCTTGATGCAATTCAATCAGTTCCTTGACCAGAGACAGTCCGATGCCGGACGAAGGTTGCAGGATGTTATACCGTACCAGTGTTTCGAAACGCTGGAACAGTGTCTGCTGCTTTTTAGGGTCGATGCCGATGCCTTCGTCTTTTACGGTTATCACGAGGTTGCTGTTCTCCACCTCGGCGTAGACCGTAATCGGCTTGTTGGCAGGCGTATATTTAAAGGCATTGGACAGCAGGTTGAAGACAATTTTCTCGAATTTATCCTGGTCTACCCAGCAATAAAGCTTCTCCTGACCGGTCTGCAGACGATAATCGATGTGCTTTTCTTCGGCCATGAGGCGGAAGTTGTCCATGACACGTTGCAGCAGGGCGATGATGTCCGTATTTTCCAGCAGTACTTTCATCTTCTTATTCTCTATTTTGCGGAAGTCAAGAATCTGGTTTACCAGGCGCAGCATGCGCTCCGTGTTCTTGTGCACCAGGGTCAGATGCTTGCGTGCATTGGGTGAGAGTGGCTCGTGCTCCAATACCTCGCTCACGGGGCTGGTGATGAGAGTGAGCGGAGTGCGCAGCTCGTGCGAGATGTCGGTGAAGAATCTCAGCTTGATGTTGGACAGTTGATGTTCCAGGCTGATCTGATGGTGCAACTTATAGATGTATATGATGATGTACACAATGGTTGCGGTAAACAGGATGAATAAAAGAACATAGAGTACCCATGCCCAGTAGGTTTCCCAGAAAGTGGGAAGGACGTGTACCGGAAGGTTCCGTACGTAGTCGGTCCACACACCGTCGCTGTTGGTGGAGCGCACCTGCAGTTCGTATTCTCCGGGAGGGAGGTTTATGTAACTGGCAGTGCGGCTGTTGTCCACTTCGTTCCATTGTTCTTCGAGCCCTTTCAGCCGGTAGGCATATTTTATGCTACCCGGATCGACGTAGTCCAGGGCGGCAAACTGGAAAGTTACGTTCCGCTCGGAAGGTTGTAGCTGTAGCTCTTCCAAGTCGTCGATGGCTGTCTTTTGCGGAATACCTTGTATTCTCAGTCCGGTGAATGCGATGGGAGGGGTATCGTTGCTTTTGTTGAACAGGGTGGGGTCCATGTCCATAATACCGCTTTCCGTACCTATAATCAGGTGGTCGTGCCACACAACCGGGGCTGCTTCGCTGAAATAAATTTCTTTTTGCAGGTATTTCTCGTCGTAATTGTCGAAGGTACCGGTTTCGGGATCGAACTTGGAGAGTGCGTTTTCCGATATTACCCATAGTTTTTTCTGTTTGTCTTCTATCATGGAGAGCATCAGGTCCGAAGACAAACCTTCTCTTTCGGTATAGGTCTTGAACTGGATATGGTCGGTCAGCAAGTCATCGGACTGTATCTGGTTGATGCCGCCGGTGAAGGTCAGGACGTAGCTCTGCTGCCGGCTGTCTGTATAAATGTAGGTCACATCGTTGCTGCAAAGGCTGGATGCGACATCGGGCATGCGTACATTCTGATAGAACTTGATGCTTTCGGGATATTCAAAATCGGAAGAGAAGGTCAGCAGTCCTTCGGTGGTTCCTACCAGAATGGCTTGGTTCACTTCCTTGATGGTTCGTACTTTGGAGTATTTGCCGGGGGGATAACCTGTCAGCTGGTTACCGCTGTGCAAGAAGCGGATTTCTCCTTCCGGAGTTTCTTGCAGGAGGTTTAGGCCACCTCCGTAGGTGGCTATCCAAATGCGCTTCCGGCTATCCTGGTAAATGGCGTAGATGCTGTTGTTGCTCAGACTGTACGGATTTCCTTCTTCGTGGGCGAACTTTTGTATCTTGAAGCGGTTGTTGCCGTCTCTTTTCAGTCTGAATACACCGTCCCATTTGCTTCCCATCCAGATGTCTCCCTCGTTGTCTTCCATGAAGCAGTAAATGTTTTTGGAGAACGCTACGGTTTGGGTGCTGATATTGCCTGCCGGGTCCAGGTAGCCTTTCAGACTTCCGTCTTCATTGAATATCCGTATGATGCCTTTCTTGGTTGCCATCCAGAGATTATTCCGGCTGTCCGTCAGGAATGCCCGTGAGTCGAAACCATAATCCAGAAGCCGCACCTGGCAGGCGTTCGGGAAGAAGGATATCTTGCTCATTTCGTAACTGTTGGTGAACCAGAAGTTATTCTGCTTGTCAAGGAAGCAGTTCAGAATGACCGGCGTGAATTTGGACTCCGGGTTGTTGTAGTCGGTATAGTAAGGCTTCAGTTGCTTACTTTTCCGGTCGTAGTAACTCAGGCATCCCAGGTGGGGAACTACCCACAGTGTTCCCTGACTGTCTTCGAAGATGACGTCCCTGCTTTTGCGTTCGGCTTTGGGCATGTCTTGCGGCGGGGTTTGATAATACTGCTTCTCACCGGTAAGGGGATTGTATCGGGTGACGCCCGGCTGGTCGGAATAAATCCATAGTTCCTGATGGCTGTCACGGAACAGGAATGTTGTGGTGAGAGAAGGCAACGCAGCCGTGCGGATATCTACCCGGTCAAATTTTCGGTTCTGCGTATTATAAAAGATGACTCCGTTTTCAGTGGCCAGGGCCAGGGTATCTTTTCCTATAACTTGTATGTTGTACAGTTGACTGTATTCGTAGGGTATTTTCTCGAACTGAAGTTGCTCGGTTGTAAGGTTGTAGATGGCAAGGCGGTTGTTGGCAGATATCAGGTACATATTTCCGTTGCTTTCGCAAGCATTCTTGAACTGCACGTTGCCAGGCATTATTTTTTTGCCGATAATCTGTATCCCTTTGTCCGTGAATATCCATTCGTCCCCGTCTGCATCTTGCAGTACATTGGATATTTGGGAGCCGGGCAGATTGCCGTCTTCCTGGCTGTAGGCTGTAATACTTGCTGCATCTCCGTTTCTGAATGCCTGATCGTCCACACGGAATGCTCTGTAGTTGCATACAATCCAAGTGATGCCTTTGGGTAGGGTATGGATTTGGTTTACTACATAGGTAGTCTGGTCCTTTTTTTCGATAGGGTGCAGTATATCGATAAACTTTTCTTGCTGGCTATCGAATAGATATACCCTGCTGTCGTAGGTTTGGCACCAGATGTCGCAGTTCTGATTGGGCGTGATGGAGTACAGCCGGTTGCTGGTCAAGGTGCATCCGTCTCCGGGGTAGGCTTTGTAGTTTTTGAAGGTATAGCCGTCGTATTTGCTCAGTCCGTTCCAGGTAGAGAACCAGATGAAACCTTTGGCATCCTGCACAATGTTGACCACGGTTCTCTGCGGCAGACCGTTATATATGGAAAAATGTTGTATCTGGCACACGGGTTGCGCCTTAACTATTGCCGAGATAAACAACAGGACAAATACGAAATAAAAAACAGTGCTTTGTATAACTTTCATAGCATTGATATTTAATAGTGCAAAGATAAGAAAAAAGCATTCTTAATATTCATTAAATAAATAACTTTTCTCTTTCTTTCTATTGTTTTATTCCGAAATAAAACAATATATTTGTGATATCAAAATGATATCAATTAAATCTATTGAACATGGAAACAAAAGAAATTAACTTCAAGGGTTTCAAGATGAATGGCTTCTTAGCCTTGTTCCTTCACCTGGTAGTGCTTACGGCAGTGATAGTCTTTGGATTTATCATCGGTATCGTGGCTACTTATGTCGTCTCGGTGTGTCTGAGTATCGTGTGGTTAATCATGTTTGCCGGCTATATGCAGCTGGAACCGAACGAGGCACGTGCCATGGTATTCTTTGGAAAATATAAGGGAACATTCAAGGAGACCGGGTTCTTCTGGGTAAATCCGTTCCTGGACAAAAAGAAACTCTCGCTTCGTGCACGCAACCTTGATGTGGAACCGATCAAAGTGAATGATAAGATCGGCAATCCTATTCTGATCGGTCTGGTGCTGGTATGGAAGTTGAAAGATACCTATAAAGCCATGTTCGAGATAGATGCGCAGACGATGGCTTCTACTGCGCCGACTGCGGGCGGTTCGAATCAGATCAGCATCGGCAATGCAGTGGCTAATCGTATGAATGCGTTCGAAAACTTCGTGAAGATACAGAGTGATGCTGCCCTCCGCCAAGTGGCCGGACAGTATGCTTATGACGATAATGAGGCCAATACGGAGGAATTGACGCTTCGTTCCGGTGGTGAGGAAATCAACGAACAGTTGGAACAGAAACTGAACGAACGCCTGGCTATGGCAGGTATGGAAGTGGTAGAAGCCCGCATTAACTATCTGGCCTATGCACCCGAAATTGCTGCTGTGATGCTGCGCCGCCAGCAGGCATCTGCCATTATCACTGCCCGCGAGAAGATTGTGGAAGGTGCGGTTTCCATGGTAAAAATGGCGCTCCATAAACTTTCTGAGGAGGAGATTGTTGAGCTGGATGAAGATAAAAAAGCAGCAATGGTCAGCAATCTGTTGGTAGTGCTTTGTGCTGACGAGGCTGCACAGCCGGTAGTCAATACGGGGACGTTGAACCATTGATAAAGGAGAAGATGAAACAGATGGGGTTTATATGGCGGTGGGCTTTAGTGATTGGCCTTTTATTGGGAAACATTTGTGCTGTTTTTGCACAGAACGACCCAGTATGCACTCGCGAAGAACAGATTTATCATTTCTTTATAGCCAATCAAGGTGACAGTATATTCCATTCACTCAGTCCGGATGCGCAGAAGAAAGTAAGTCGGGTGATGTGTCAGGATTTGCTTCCTCAGGTGGAGAGGCAATTCGGGAAATTACAGTCGGCAGGTAAATGGCAACAAGATTCGTTGTCGGGGATTATACTTAAATACCGTGACTTGAAATTTGAGCGTTATCAGCTTCGCCTACAGTTCTCTTTTGGTCCGGAAGGTATGCTTGAAGGGCTTTGGATGAAACCTGTGCCGGAAACTTCAACGGTGCCACCGGCGGCATATAATAAGGAGAAGATGGAGGAACGGGATGTCATGATAGAAACCGGCAGTTTCAAGTTGCCGGGTACGTTGACTTTGCCCAAGGCCGCTGTCTCTGCCGGAGGGCATAAGGTGCCGTGTGTTATTTTAGTGCATGGTTCCGGTGCTCAGGATCGTGATGAGACAATCGGGCCGAACAAACCTTTCCGTGACCTTGCATACGGACTGGCAGAACGTGGTGTGGCCGTGATTCGTTATGAAAAGCGTACCAAAGTTTATGGTGAGGCTTGTGTACCTGCCGGGCGTGAATTGGATTTTGATGTAGAAACGGTGGACGATGCGCTCTCTGCCGTAGCATTGGCTAAAACGATTCCGGAGATAGCACCCGACAGCATCTACGTGTTGGGCCATAGCCAAGGCGGACTTCTGGCTCCCCGTATAGCAGAACGTTCAGAAGGGCTGGCGGGAATCGTTATCCTTGCCGGTCCGGCACGTCCGCTTGCGGATATTATGGTGGAGCAACTTACTTATCTGACATCACTGCCTGGTACTTCCGCAGCAGCGGCATCGCAGGTCGAGGAGATAAAAAAGCAGTATGCCAATATGAAGAAACTGGGTACAGATACTTTCAATGACAGCATTCCGTTGCCGCTGGGATTTGTGAAATCTTATGCGCTGTTTGAGAAGAACTATAAACCCGTAGAGGTGGCGGCTAAACTAAAATTGCCTATCCTTGTTCTTCAAGGGGAGCGGGATTATCAGGTAACTATGGAAGATTTCGGTCTATGGCGTTCCGGTCTGTTGCGTTGTAAGAATGCTTCTTTTAAATCTTACCCTAAATTGAATCATTTGTTACAGGAAGGCAGCGGCAAGGCGACTCCGTTTGAGTACAACCATGCTTCATCTGCTCCTGCGTATGTTATGGATGACATCGTTCTTTTTGTGAGAGGGAAGTTGGTCACTCCGTGAAATATAATTAAATAACTAATCATTAATCACTAAAAAATTGGCTAAAAAAGAAACTTCAACCAAAAGCTTTGTCCTGCGTGTGGATGCTGCGACGATGGATGCCATCGAGAAATGGGCAGCCGACGAGTTCCGCAGTACCAATGGACAACTTCAGTGGATTATCGCTGAAGCATTGCGGAAGAGTGGGCGGATGAAGAAACCCAAGAATACTCCTTCGGTAGAAGGGAAAGAAGAAGAATCTTAAAATTGCATGGTGCTTTAATGTAAAATTTAGATGCTATGATAAACCTTGGTCCCTTTTCCGGCAGAAACTGCCCTAATGTTCATTTCCGGCCGGCTCTACTTGACCGCTTTCTGGAAGGTGCCGCCATCCTGATCTTTCTTACTACGTGTGGCTGTATCTTCTGGCTCTATACCCGGATAGGGGAAGGGTTGTTGCCTAATGTCTGGATAATGGGAGGTGCTTCACTTTTCACTCTCATTGTTATGGGTGCTTGTTCCTATGTACCTGTCCGTCTCATTAATTTTCCGGTGCGGGTGAATGAACGTAATATCGGTATTCAGTACTTGCTTGCTGTGCGCCTTACCCGCGTGATGAACGTCATACTGAATCTGATGTTCCTGTCAGGAGCTTTCCTTGAGTATTATAAATCGGCTTTTGTGTTTTTCAGCGCCTCGTTTGTCTTGCTTGCATTGGCATTTGTCGGTTATTACATTCTGGCATTCAAGTACAAGTAAGATCTTTCATCTGCTTATTCTCTTTTCTATATAACCTCTGCAATAATCCCGATATTGTAGAGGTTTTTCTTTAAATACCTACTTATGATTAGGAATCCCCGTTTTATACTATCTTTTAGGTATTGCCAGCCTTTTTAACAACCTCTACCTTTGCCTCGATTAAAATTATAAAAAATAAGGCAAATGAAACAAAAGGTATTACTGTTCTCTTTATGTCTTGCAGCTTGTACTGTGAATGCTTTGGCAGATAACGCAGTGGGCAATGATAAAGAGATCGACAACACAGAAAAAGCAGAAGAAAAGGCTCCTCAACCGAAGTCCAGATTAACAGTGGGAGGTTATGGCGAAGCGGTGTATTCACGCAATTTCTTTAGCGATAACTACTTGCGATACAACAGTGCCGAAGCGGCTGCGCTTCGTAAAGACGAAAGGCATGGTCGCTTTGACTTGCCGCACGTAGTAATCTACCTGGGCTACGATTTCGGCAAAGGATGGACAATGGGTACTGAAATAGAATTTGAACATGGCGGTACCGAGAGTGCTATTGAGATAGAAGAGGAAGAAGGGGGCGAGTATGAGAGTGAGATTGAACGTGGAGGCGAGGTGGCCCTCGAACAATTCTGGATTCAGAAGTCGTTTTGCCCGCAGTTCAATGTCAAGATGGGACATATCATCGTGCCTATCGGTGCAACCAACCAACACCACATGCCTACGGAATTCTTTGGCGTTTATCGTCCCGAAGGCGAGAATACCATCATGCCCTGTACGTGGCATGAAACAGGTATAAGTGTTTGGGGACGTGCCGGTGACTGGCGTTACGAAGCGCTGCTCATTTCCGGTCTCGACTCTGAGCGGTTTGGCCGTAAGGGATGGATACACGATGGTTCTGCTTCGCCTTACGAATTTAAGATTGCCAATTCCATGGCAGGGGCTTTCCGTCTTGATAATTATTCAGTTAAAGGGCTGCGCCTTTCTCTAAGCGGATATGTGGGTAACTCATTCCGCAACACGCTGCGTACTCCCAATTCTTCGTATGATGATATAAAGGGTACGGTTACCATCGGTACTTTCGACTTCCACCTGGATAGATGGAATTGGATAGCTCGCGGTAATTTTGATTACGGTCATCTCAGTGACTCCAAAGAAATCTCCGATTATAACAAGAGTTTTCCAAAAGCTTCGCCGTCGCCCAAACAGTCGATTGGTTCTGATGCCATTGCAGCAGGCGTTGAAGTTGGCTATAACATCTTCTCTCAGTTCGATAAGTTAGCACAGAAGGGCGAGAAACTCTATGTCTTCGGTCGCTACGATTATTACGACTCCATGTACGACACCGAGAAGTCTATCGTTGATTACCAGTATTGCGGTCGTCATCGGATATCTGCCGGCTTGAATTACTTCCCGATGAAAGAGATTGTGCTGAAAGGCGAATATTCTATCGGCCTGATGAAGACTCCCTACAATAACGAGCCTTCAATCTCGTTGGGCATTGCCTATTCCGGCTTCTTCAATATGTAGTAATACGAAATGAAGTAATAACATTTAATTTAATAAAGTAGAATATGAAAAAGTATCTTAAACTGCCGCTTTATGCAGCAATGGGTGTGATGCTGTCTATGGGAATGACAGCTTGTAGTGACGATGATGATACATCGGATGATGGTGAACTTTCCCCTCGCGAAGCCGCTCTCAAAGAGGTTGTCAGTGATTATACGGAAAATACGGTTATTCCGACTTATATTGGCTTGGCCGATGCGGCCATTGAGTTGCATACAGCTTGTCTGGCCATGTCTAATGCTGGTGTGGGCAACGTAACTACCGCTCAGGTAGAGACTGCCAGCAATGCTTGGAAAGAAGCCCGCCAATACTGGGAACGTGCCGAAGCTTGGCTTTTTGGACCCGCCGGGGATTACGATGTCGACCCGCATATTGATTCATGGCCGCTTGATAGGGCTGCTCTTGAAGCTCTGTTAGCTAATGCGACAGAAATGGCTAAGATGGATGCTGACGGTGTTTATGTTTCTTCACTGGACTATGGTTTGCTCGGTTTCCATGCACTTGAGTATATGCTTTTTGCACTCGAAGGTACGGGGCTGTCGCAAACTTCCGTAGCTCACAGTGCGAATTATACCGCTCAGCAACTGAGCTATATTACCGGTGTAGCAGGTGACTTGCGCAACCAGTGTGTTATTCTTGAAGCTGCCTGGAGAGGTGAAAACAATATTTCCCAAGTCAAACGCGATGTCTTGAACCAAGTGCGCCAGCATACAGAGATTGTCCAGAACAACCAATACTACGGAAGAGCCCTCAACGACTTGGCTAACGGCCTTAACTATGCTGATGAGATGATGAATCCCGTTGAAGGCGGTGCCAGTGACTTTTTGAACTATCTGGATGGTGCGCAAACCATGATCGTCGATGGTATCCAGAACATTGCCAATGAGGTAGGTAATATCAAAATCGGTAATCCTACCGGACAGGGACTTAGTGACGAGACAGAGTATGACCCTGATTATATAGAATCACCTTATAGCCTAAACTCTATTAGCGACTTCAAAGGCAATATCATTTCGATAGAGAATGCCTATCGTGGAATACAGATTTCTCAGGACTACAATAGCGGCGAGACTCTTATCAAGCCTGTTACTTATTCTCTTAGCAGCTACGTTGCTTCGCTGGATGCTTCTTTGGATAATCGTGTCAAGGTTGCCATTACTGACGCCTACAATGCCATCAATCAGATGAAGGAACCGTTTGCCTATACTTGCAACCGCAATGGAGAATATGCTCAAATCAATCTGGCCGCTATCAATGCCTGCAATAAATTGAACGATATATTCAGTGAAGTGACTGCGCTGATTCAAAACCAACGCTAATATTCAATATTATGTATCTGAAGAAATACAGTTTTTATGTTGCAGCCCTGTTGTCGGCAAGTTTCTTCCTGACGGCCTGCGAAGATGATAAAGTCGATGATAACTCCGGTGGCGGTACTACCACCGAACTGCCCGACTGGTACTATACCGGCGGTGAGCTTGGTACTGCATTTGTTACTACGCAGACGGCTTTTGAACAATCCACCCCTGTGGTAGATGCCGATGCCATGATGACGGCTTCGTTCAACCGTGGAGAGCAGTTTTTCGAAAAGCCTTTTAACTCAAATGTATCGGGCACGCGCCACGGTCTGGGCCCTGTCTATGTCCGTAATTCGTGCATACACTGTCATCCCGGGTACGGACATGGCAAGAGTCAGGCAGCAGGTTCCTTCAATACTACACAGATAGGCAACGGCTATCTGCTGGTGGTTTACAATCCGGCTACCGATGGCTATGTGCCTTGGCTGGCGGGTATGCCGCAAAGCAAGGCGATAGAACCTTTCAAAGCTCCGTTGGATGAATCACAGATTATGCTTTCCTGGCATGACTATACCGACGGCTTTGGCAATAAGTTCCCCGACGGTGAAACCTATCAACTGAGATACCCGGAAGTGGAGATTCCGAAGAGCGCCATTTATATAGCCAACAAAGGTTATGATATAGGCGACTATGCCGTACGTTTGGAATCTACTATCGGCATCTATGGAACAGGATTGCTGGATGCCATCAGTGACGAAGACCTGAAAGCGGAATATATCCAGAAAGAAAAGGACGGTTATATGACCTTGAATCCGTCTATCTTTGCCAATGGCGACTGGGTGAAACAATATTCCAATACAGCACAAGGCGGAGACGGCACGTTGTATCCGTTGCGCTATACCTATGCTTTAAGTCGCGGCCCGTTGCAGGATGCTGCCGGTGCCAATGCTTTCTGGAACATAACGAACGCTACTCGTAGCGACCGCACTTTCCACTATCTCGATGGTGCGGGTACTTATGCTACTTATTCTTCCAAAGACCCCGATGTACAGGCTGCTTTCCCCGCCTATATAGCCACTATCTCTACTCCTGAGGAACATCCCGAATGGTTCACCGACAATGTGGAGAGCAACATTTATAATTACTTGACTTCAAAGAATCTTCCTGTCGAAGTATCCGATCAGAATTATATTGACTTGATGGTATGGCATCGTGGTTTGGCTGTTCCTGCTGCCCGTAATGTGGACGATGAAGAAGTGTTGCGTGGTAAAGAGCTTTTCTCCGAACTGGGTTGTACCTATTGTCATAAGCCTTCGTGGACTACAGGTGATGATGAAATCCGCGACCCGGCGCGCTTCTTTGTTGGTGACAAGGCCGATTTGTTGCCCCGCTATCCGCATCAGAAGATTTGGCCGTACACCGATATGATACAGCACAGGCTTCACATGGTGAATGACATCCGTACTGGCTGGTGCCGTACTACTCCGTTATGGGGACGCGGCTTGCACCAGCGTTGTACGGGAGCAGAATATATTGACCGCCTGCATGACTGCCGTGCACGCACTACATTGGAGGCTATCATGTGGCATGGTACAAGTGAAGAGAGCGATGCTTACCGGACAGTCGTCAAGTTTCGCGAGTTGTCTAAAGCAGATAGAGACGCTGTCGTTAAATTCCTGGATTCTATCTAAGGAAAGGCTTTTATATATTCTCTTTTTAGTCTAATTTTGTCATCTCGGGTGTAATGAAGGTTTCTTTATTAATTACGTCCGGGATGACATTGCATCAATATATATAATCATCTGTATGAAACTGTTGAGAACTCTTTCTTTCAGTCTGACTGGTTTACTTGTCCTCTTTATGATAGTGGCTACTTTATTGGAGAAGCAGTACGGAATGGATTTTGCTGCCCGGTATATATATGGTTCGCCTCTTTTTGTGATTTGTTGGGGAGTGCTGGCTGTGTCTTCTATTCTTTATCTTTGGTGCCGCAGGGTGCAGAAACAACCGTTGACATTCCTTTTGCACTTTTCTTTTGTCGTCATTCTGTCGGGTGCATTGGTTACCCATATTTTCGGTTTGCAGGGGAGTGTGCATTTACGTCAGGATGCGGGCAAGCCGGTGAAGATGTTCATTGCAGCTGGTGATGTAATGAAACAATTTCCATTCAGCCTTTATCTGAAGGACTTCAATGTGGTATATTATCCAGGCACTTCGGCTCCGATGGATTTTGTCAGTAGCATCCGTATTGAGGATGGGGTTGAGACTGCCGAAGGGGAAGTGTCCATGAACCATATATATAGTCATCACGACTATCGCTTTTATCAGTCCAGGTATGATTCGGATGGTAGGGGAGTAACGCTTTCGGTGGCTTATGACCCATGGGGTATTGGGATAACTTACACCGGGTATGGGCTGCTTCTGCTTTCTATGTTCCTATTCTTTTTTGGAAAGCATAGTCAATTCCGTAAATTGTTGCGTAGTCCGTTGCTGAAGTCGGCGGCTGTTTGTGTGGCATTACTCTTTCTCGCTACTGCGCGTGTTCAGGCCGGGGAGCTTCCCGGAGTTCTGCCCAAGAAGACGGCGGAGAACTTTGGCAATCTTTATGTTTATTACAACGACCGTATATGTCCTTTACAAACATTGGCCAAAGACTTTACGGTCAAGCTGTATGGCAAGCCTTCGTACAGGGGGCTTACTGCGGAACAGGTGCTGACGGGGTGGTTCTTCTACTATGATAATTGGAAGGAGGAACCATGTATCCGTATCAAAAGTAAGGAGATGCAGCATCTTTTAGGTATTAAGGGAGAATATGCCCGTTTGGTGGATTTTGCCGATATAGAGGGCTACAAGCTGGATGAGGGGATGCAGGACGGAACGGAAGTAGTGGATAAGCGTGGATTTGAGGAAGCGAATGAAAAGTTCAGCCTGGTCAGTATGGTAGCTGCCGGAAGTGTTTGGAAGCTATATCCGTATGTTTCTGCCGAAGACAGCACGGATAGTAAGGATATCACCTGGTATTCTCTGGCCGACCGTTTGCCGTATGAGATGCCTCAGGAATTGTCGAGCTTTGTGCGTGGTAGCATGAATTATGTGGCAGAGCAGGTGGCGAGGGGAGATTTTCGGCAAGTCGATGCATTGCTTAGTAAGATACGTAAATATCAGGTGCGTGAAGCTGGTAGTTTCCTGCCTTCCGACGCCCGTTTTAAAGCAGAAAAATGGTATAATAGCCTGAATAATAGCCGCCCTTTGGCAATGGTTTCCATCACGTTGGGCATTTTGGCATTTGCCTTCTATTGCCATCGTATGATTGGTAGAAAACGGATTCCTGCTATGCTGACAGTCGTACTTCTTTCCTTATTGGGAGCACTTTTTGCCTATCTTTGTTTCATGATAACATTGAGAGGTTTTGTCAGTGGACATCTTCCCATGTCCAACGGCCATGAAACCATGCAACTGATGGCAGCATGTGTGGCTTTGCTTACTTTCTTCTTCTATCGCAGAATCCCCATAGTTGTTGCTTTTGGTTTCCTGCTTTGCGGGCTTGCACTGCTTGTCTCCATGTTGGGTGAAGCCAATCCGCAGATTACGCAGTTGATGCCGGTACTGGCATCTCCGCTGCTTAGTTTCCATGTGGTAGTCATTATGATAGCTTATTCGTTGCTGGCATTTATTATGTTGAACGGTGTTACAGCCATTATTCTATACTATTCCCGCAAGGACTGTAGTGTGGAACTGGAACGCTTGCAAGTCATCAGTCGTATCATTCTTTATCCTGCCGTGTTCCTGTTGGCAATCGGTATCTTTATCGGTGCGGTGTGGGCCAATGTTTCATGGGGGCGTTATTGGGGATGGGATCCTAAGGAGGTTTGGGCACTTATCACGATGTTGGTTTATGCATTGGCGCTGCATCCGGCTTCTCTGCCGTGGTTTCGCCGTCCTGTGTTCTTCCATGTGTTCTCCATCATAGCTTTCTTCAGTGTGCTGATCACTTATTTCGGAGTGAATTTCTTGCTTGGAGGGATGCATAGCTATGCCAACTCATGATTATTCAGTGGCTCTACCTACTAATGATGACTGACTTTTCCCATTATACCTAATTTGAGCGATTGTACTGTACCTGTCGATGCCGTATCTTTGCAACATCAGATTTGAATGAATTAGTTAGTCATAATTACGTAACCACTTTTATGAAGATAAAAGGATCCCCGCCTCTCGATGAGATATCGCGAAGCGGGGATTTTGTTAATAAGATCATGCCGACGGGCAATTAATTTCGTGTTGTGCACGTTGTTAATATGTTGTATTACAATAAATTAATATCGTGCAGACACGACGTTAATACTTTGCAGACACGAAATTAATTTCCTTCGGCACTCTTTCTTTTCCGTTCTTTTACGAGTGCTGCAATCAGGTATTTCCCTTTGGCGGCCACTTCGCCCCAACGCGTAGCATGGATCACTTGCCAGACGTATCCTTTCAGTCTTCCATAGTCGGACAGACGCAGGATGGCATTGATTTCACCGGAATCTGTGATGCGCATTTGCTGCAAGGTAAAGAGCAAGCCGTCATAGTTGTGCGTCTGCCTGTTGTAGGCATACCCCGGCGGTGTCAGGATCAAGTTCTCTGCAGGACTCCCTCCTCCTATATCTGCTTTACTTTCATTTACTTTACTTTGTTCGGAATTGTCTGCTTTTTCAGGTAAATTGTCGGCATTCTGCATACAAATTGCTTGCTTTTGCGTACCATTCTTATTTTTATCATCGCCTCCATTTCCGTTCTCTTCTTCTGTTTTCAGTTCATCCAGCAGGTAGAGCAGGGGCGTTGGATCTTTTTTTCTTCGCTTGGTGGCTTCGAGCCATATCTTCTGGATACTGAGGGAAGTCAACACATGCTTTGTTTCGTAGCAGGTACGGTCGAAGAAATTTTTCTCTACCAGTATTTTGATAATTTCTTCCATACATTCTTCTCCGATTCCTGCTTTGTGGGCAAAGAGCATGCACTGCTCTTTGTCCCAATTCAGGTAATATCCTTTTTCCTTGTGTAGCTTGCATAATAGTTTCATGACGGCAGCTATGGCTGCCAGTCCGCATTTTGCTTCAATCAACTCTATGGGTGCATCGTCAAAGAAATTCACGTTTAACGGGAAATACATGATTCCCACATAATTCATAGCCATTTCTTCTAATTTTTCTTTTTTCACTTTTCATTTTTCACTCTCAATTAATCGGTCTCCACTCCAGGAAGTTTTCCATTTGGAAACTTCTCCATGCTTGCAGTTCCACGTCCCAGTAGACGATGGTACTTGTCACTTTGGTGATGTCATACTCTCTTTGGAAGCTTGTTTCGTAGAACCGAAGGGTTGCCTTTACCAGTTTGAATGTCCCGTCCTGTTTGTGATAGGCTATGAGCGCGTAGCCGTATTGCATGTGGTCGATAAGACTTTCGATTCTTTCTGCCATCCAAGAGGCACACGTTTCCGTGTACCCCTTTTCAAGCATGATACGTATTTTCCATAGATTTCTGAGTGCTTCGTGAAGTGAAGCGGGCTTTTTCATTTTCTTCATTCTGTTTTATTTAATTAGTAAATTTGTTGGTTATTCAGCAGATGTTCAAGTCTAAAAAGAAAGATGCCGTCTTCTTGAGGAAGCGGCATCTTTTCAGCTGTGGCTTGATCTTTGCTAAAGTGGCGGCAAAGATAAAGTCAAATCTCTATATGTTGTTCATTTTTAAATATTGTCCAATATTTTTCTCTTGTCCATCACTTGTTAGATAACATTATCTTTCTTCATCTCTCTCCATACTTCTCCGAATTCTTGCGTTAACGTATTTTCTGATAGTGGTTTACCATTATGCCCTATAAAGACCATACTCGTATAAGCCCAATGTGCCAAAGCTTTTATACTTGTCGGATTTTCTTCTATAAAGAAATTCTTATAATGTCCTATGATGATTGTCTTGATGACCTTTTTTCTGCATTCCGGTCGTATTCCTATAACCATTCCACTGATTGGTCTTCCTGCATTCCCGTTAACAGTTGATACATTGCTCTTTACGCTGTCTTCAAACGAAGTGACTTTCGTTTTTTTCCTTTACTTTCTAATGCTTTTTTTGCATTCATTTGTACTTCTTTTTTGATTAATAATTAAAATTATGCTAAAATGTAAAATAAATGCAAAGGTATATTCCTTTTTTATTTCCTGAAAGTGATGTGGGTGCAGAATTTGATTTTTAATCTGAAAATGGCGGGTAATATGTTGATATACAGAAGTTGTTAAGGATAATAGGAAGGTGACTTTTAAACGTTCGTTTAATGGACGCAAAGATAAAGCAGTTTTTTAAATCTGCAAAATGTTTAATAAAAATATTTGTAATTATATTGTTTCTTTCTATTCAATATACTGAAATACAGACAGATGGATGCTATTTTTTATATTTTAAATTTCCATTCTCTTTTATTAAACCTTGCTGCTTCTGTTTTTCTAAATCTTGACGTCCAAAAAACGAACGTTTATTGGACACTTTTATGGGTCTAATAGCTTCTTTAATAGATTATTATCGTTGCAAAAGTGTACAATACGGTTTGAGTGAGAAAATGTCTCGTTCAAACCGCGAAGCGCACCCGGAACTGAGCTGATCTATTCGAAAAGAAATTCCTAAGTGACTGAACAACAGAAATATTGGTTTGCTGCCCGCACCCGTGACAAGCAGGAATTTACAGTCCGGAAGTCTCTAGACCGACTTAAATCGGAAGAACATCTGGATCTTGACTATTATCTTCCCACACGTTTTGTCGTTTCGCAGTTGAAGTATCGTCGTAAACGCAGCGAAGTTCCGGTCATCCGAAATCTAATATTTGTTCATTCCACCAAACAGACAGCCTGCGATATTTCTAACATTTATAATGTCTCCCTTTTCTATATGAAGGATCTTTCCACGCATTCTATGCTGGTGGTTCCTGATAAACAGATGGAGGATTTTATGTTCGTGATGGATTTGAATCCTGATGGTGTCAGCTTTGATAGTGAAGTTCTTACTGTTGGCCATAAAGTAAAGGTTATAAAAGGAGAACTCAGCGGTATTGAAGGCGAAGTTGCCATAGAAGCCAATAAAACATACGTCGTTATTCGTATTAAAGACCTTTTGACTGCCAGTGTCAAGGTTCCCAAATCTTATTTGAAGATAATAAAAGATTGATTATAAATTAGTGATACGTTGTCATCCTGAGCTTGTCGAAGGATCTCTTCTCCTTGCTTATAAATAATAAAAACTCAATAAAGATGAATTCTTTACTTTCTCATGCTCTTGAGCTTCAATATTTGGCTCATGAGCTTATGTATCTTGGCATGGACGGTGCTCCTATCTATTCAGATGATTTTGGTAAGTTGAATAAAGAGGTACTTCTAAAATCTGATTCTCTTTTTCTTTCTAAAGGTTTTGATATCGAAGAAGAAGCCAATCTGTGTCTTGCTCTTTTGATGGGCTATAATGCCACTATTTACGATAATGGAGATAAGGAACAAAAGAAACAAGTTGTGTTGGATCGTATTTGTAGTGTCTTGGAGCAACTTCCCATTTCTTTGCTTAAAGTCCGTTTATTGGCTTATTGTTATGGAGAAATTTATGAGGAGGCTTTACTTCATGAGGCTTATGCGATTATCGAAGGTTGGAACAGGAATACTTTGACTTCGGAGCAGGCTGAAATCATTGAAGAATTGAAAAATATTGAAGAGAATCCGTATCCGTTTGAGGTGATGGAATAAAAATCGTAAGAATTGTTATATTATTTTCTCTGAGAGTTTTATGTTCGTATGAGTATATTTACAACTAATACATTTGCTGTTTGGTAATGGATAAAGAGCAAAAGACGATTTAATAGAAGTGGCAACAGAACAAGATTTAGATAAACATCGTATCGCTAAAAATACTTTATTGCTCTATGTCCGCATGTTTTTAATGATACTTATTGGCTTATATGCCAGTAGAGTGATATTGAAGACATTAGGAATATCTGACTATGGCGTGTATAATGTGGTTGGGGGAATGGTTTCCATGTTTGCTTTCCTAAATTCTGCTATGGTTGCTGCTTCACAAAGGTTTATTTCATATGAATTAGGGCGAGGAGACAAGAAAAGACTGAATATTGTATTTTGTACTTCAGTAAATATTCATGTAATTATAGCAGTTGTCATCTTTATATTGGCCGAGACTATCGGATTATGGTTTGTTAATACACAATTGGTGATTGATGCGGATAGAATGATGGCTGCCAATTGGGTTTATCAGTTTTCTGTATTAACCTTTATGGTAACTGTGCTGAGTGTTCCCTATAATTCGTGTATAGTTGCTCACGAACACATGAAAGCTTTTGCTTATATAGGTATTGTTGAAGCATGTTTGAAATTAGCGGTAGTATTCTTATTATTAGTATTTTCCTATGATAAATTGATATTTTATGCTTTTGGCGTTTTCGCTGTAAGCATTATAGTTCGCATTCTTTATAGTCTCTATTGTAAAAGACATTTTGAAGAATGTAGCTATCGCTTTATGATGGATAGGGGGTTACTTAGAAGAATGCTTTCTTTTGCCGGCTGGAGCATTTTTGGTAATTTGGGATTTTCATTTAAAGATCAAGGTTCTAATATTATTCTTAACCTATTTTATGGTACTTCCATTAATGCTGCAAGGGGAATTTCCATGCAAGTAAGCGGATTGATTTCTACTTTCTCAGCAAATTTTTCAATGGCTTTATCTCCACAAATAACCAAACAGTATGCGGGTGGAAATATAGAAAATTGTTTGAATTTGGTATACTCCGGTGCACGATATACCTTTTATCTCTTAGCCTTGGTTTCTATTCCGTTTTTGATAAATGCGGATTGTATACTTGGTTTGTGGTTAGAAAATGTGCCGGAATACACATCCATATTTCTAAAAATATCGATGATTGTATCTGTTTTTTATACAATTACAGGTACTGTAACCACTGCTTTGCAAGCAACGGGAAAAATTAAGTGGTTTCAAATAGGTGTGTGTGTTATTATGCTGTTGGAATTACCCATAGCTTATGTTTGTTTGTTATATGGATATCCACCTTATTATGCATTGTATCCAGGAATATTAACAAGTACGATTGCTATATTTTTTCGTGTTTTTTTATTAAAAAGATATATACCTTCTTGTAGTATATCATATTATGTTTTTTCTGTATATTCTCGCTGTATAGCCATTGGAGGATTAACGTGGATTCTTTGCTATTATATTCGCAGTTTTTTCCCTGATAGTTTTTTTACAGTAATAGTCACATCGCTTGTTTCGATAGTTTTTTTTATTTCAACGGTTTTTGCTTTTGGGCTTTCTGGTAAAGAGCGTACGATGATATTAAATAAAGTAAAAGCATTTGTTTGTAAATCTAAATAGTTGTAGCACAACGTGGTAGTTCGTTTGAACTGGTATGTATTTTGCTCAGTGATACCATATTATGAAATATATTGCAACAATCTCTAATGTCTTATTTTATACTGCTGTTTGGTTGCCGCTTCATATAGGTGTTGCACTGTTTACATTGATTAGTGGGTATTGGGGATTGAGTGTTATGCAAAGAATTGTTTGGTTTGATAGGACAAATGTTTGTATATACGACTCTATTACTTTTAATCAATTACTATTTGCATTTAGGTGAGGATAAGGAATTCATTAAAAGACTCTTATTTGTTTTCAATTCTTCTATTGGTTCATGTGTACTTATTGTCGCCTAAATTGAATTGAGTCTATAATGGAGTATTTGGGATATGAATCAAAAAAATGGATGAATTATGTCAAACATTCAAAAGTGAAATAAATAGTTATGAATATAGCAATTGTCGGCACCGGTTATGTAGGCTTGGTGTCAGGAACTTGTTTTGCCGAAATGGGTGTCCACGTGACTTGTGTGGATGTGAACGAAGAAAAGATTAATGCGCTTAAAGCGGGGAAAGTACCTATCTATGAACCTGGACTGGATGAGATGGTACTACGTAATTGTCACGAAGGTCGGTTGAATTTTACTACAGATTTGACCTCGGTGCTTGATGATGTGGATATTGTATTCAGTGCTGTGGGCACCCCACCTGATGAGGATGGATCTGCAGATTTGCAATATGTGCTTGCTGTGGCTCGTCAGTTTGGGCAAAACATAAAGAGGTATACGGTGCTGGTGACGAAGTCCACGGTTCCGGTGGGTACCGCTGAAAAAGTGAAAGCTGTTATCGAGAAAGAACTGCAGAAGCGTGGGGAGGAAGTGCCCTTTGATGTAGCTTCCAACCCTGAGTTCCTGAAAGAGGGGGCTGCCATCAAGGACTTCATGAGTCCTGACCGTGTGGTGGTAGGGGTGGAGAGCGAGAAGGCTCAGGAGATGATGACAAAGCTTTATCGTCCATTCCTGCTGAATAACTTTCGTGTCATTTTTACCGATATTCCCAGTGCTGAGATGATTAAGTACGCTGCCAACTCCATGCTGGCCACTCGCATTAGTTTTATGAATGACATTGCCAACCTTTGCGAACTAGTGGGCGCCGATGTGAGCATGGTGCGCAAGGGCATCGGATCGGACAGCCGCATCGGCTCGAAGTTCCTCTATCCAGGTTGTGGATATGGTGGCAGTTGTTTTCCTAAGGATGTAAGGGCACTCATTAAGACTGCCGAGAAGAATGGCTACCAGATGAAAGTGTTGAAATCGGTTGAGGAGGTGAATGAGCACCAGAAGAGTGTACTGTTTCATAAGCTTAGTGCTTACTATAATAACGATTTGAAGGGCAAAACCATCGCTCTGTGGGGACTCGCCTTCAAGCCAGAGACCGATGATATGCGCGAGGCTACTGCTTTGGTCACCATTAGACTACTTTTGGATGCAGGATGTATAGTGAAAGTGTATGATCCCGTGGCCATGGCCGAATGTAAGCGTCGCATTGGTAATGTGGTAACTTATGCCACGGACATGTATGATGCCGTGCTCAATGCTGATGCCTTGTTGATGATTACCGAGTGGAAGCAGTTCCGTTTGCCTTCGTGGGGCGTGATTGTGAAGAGTATGAAGAAGGCATTGGTGATTGACGGACGGAATATCTATGATGTGGAGGAGATGAAGGAAGCCGGAGTTGAGTATAGATGTATAGGGAGATAGAAAATGTTATATAAAATTATTGTGAAAAATAGTAATGCAGTACGCAAAACAACAAAAGGAGAAGATAATGATGCCGAATCAAAAGATAATTTATTCAATATGCATTTTTGGGGTGTTAATCCAGTCCTTCCCAGTATTTCCCTCGTAAATGATTATGAGGTAAGTGATTGATCATTGACGGCTTACAAAGAAAATAATGATAAGAAATGAAGTTTGATGTAGTAATTAATACCGATGATAACTATATCCAGCATTGCATGGCAATGCTTTGTTCTTTGTACGAGAACAATAAGGAACATACTATCGCATTGCATGTAGTGCTGAAATCACTTTCTGACCAAAACCGAAACTTTATTTCGGGCATAACCCAAAAGTATGGGAATGAATGTCATTATTATATTGTTGATGAATCTCCATTGGAAGGTGTTCAGTTTAGAAAACAACGGCCTTTATCAAAGGCTGCTTATTATAGGCTTTTGTTAGGTAGTCTATTACCTCAGACTATTGATAAGATTCTTTATTTAGATTGTGATGTCATCATTTTGAAGGATATTTCTGAAGTATTTCAAATAGAGTTGGATGACTATGCTTTGGCGGCTGCTATTGATGATTTCCCTTATACATCGCAACATAGACTCCAGTTAAGCATGGAGGCGGATGAACGAACTTTCTGTTCTGGTGTTATGATGATAAATCTTAAATATTGGAGAGAACATGATAGTGAAACACAACTTTTGGAGTATGCAAAACGCTATAGAAAAGAAGTTCATTTGCATGATCAAGATGTCTTGAACTATGTGTTTAAGAAAAAGTGGTTCTTGTTGCCTCCTAAATGGAATAGACTTCCATATAGTCTATTACTTGCCGGAAATGTTCACTTCCAATCATTTGATGTGGATGAATACTTGCATAATCCCATGTTGCTTCATTATGCTAGCTTGAATTTGAAGCCGTGGTATAATATCTATACTTATAAGAAGCATTACTATTGTGATTACTTAAAAAAATCAGGGTATACTCCTGTCAAATATGATAAGGTTTCTTGGAAAGTGCGGATGTTAGCTTATAAAGCTCAGCTAAGACTTATAATTTGTTTATATTTAGAGCCGTACACTCCTAGGATTATTCAGATTGTTTTAGGAGATTTAAAGAACCTTATTAAAGGTTGTATGAAGCTATTCTCTATTTAATATTACTCACATGTGTGGCTACTCCTTTTAGGTTCTTAAACGGGAGGTAAAATAAGAGTTTACAAATATGAGGATTTTAATTTTTATGGCAGGTTTTTTCCCTGGGAGAAAATATGGAGGACCTCCTGTTAGTATTCATAATTTTTGTTCTTTAATTAGTGGTAACGATAAGCAGATTTATATTGTTACGACTAATCATGATTTAGGTGATAAAGAAAAGTATCAAGATATAACAGATGGATGGAACAACCAAGGTAATTGTAAAGTTCTATACCTTAGAGATGCAGATTATAACAAATCGGTTTTTGAAAATGTTATAAAAAAACTTTCGCCTGATTTAATATATCTTCAAGGTTTGTTTCAAAAATGCGTCATGCCATGTTTGCAACTTAGTAAGAAATACGGGATAAAGGTTCTTCTGGCTCCTAGAGGTGAGTTATGTAGTGGTGCATTTAAGAAGAAATACAAAAAAGTTCTATATTTAACGTTTCTGAAGAAAATGGGATTATTGAAAAATGCTTATTTTCAGTCAACCTGCGAGGAAGAAACTGGAGAAATATTAAAATGGCTGACATCTAGTTCTGATAAAATATTCGATATCTCAAATATACCTTCCATACCAAAGTATCCTCTTTCGAGTTTAAAGAAGATTCCAGGAGAGATTAGAGTAATCTTTGTCTCAAGAATTGTTCCTAAGAAAAACCTTTTGTATGCATTAAATATTTTTTCTGAAATCAAGAGTAATGTTGTTTTTGATATTTACGGTGCGATAGAAGATGAAGCCTATTGGAAAAATTGCGGGGATGTAATTAATAAGCTACCTGCAAATATTAAAGTCACGTATAAGGGGGTAGCTTCTCATAAAGAAATTCATTCCATTTTTGCCGAATATCATATTTTCCTTTTTCCTACCTTTAGCGAAAATTATGGTCATGTTATTGCTGAAGCATTATCTGTTGGTTGCTATGTTCTAACAAGCGATCAGGTTCCATGGTTGGATATAAGTGAATATGGGGCAGGTAATTGTATTTCTCTTGATAATTGTTCCGCATTTAAAGAACACATTCTGAAAATTCTCGAATTGAACAGTGAAGAGTATGCCAAGATTAGAAGTAATTGCATTGCTTATTCCAAGACTAAGTTCAATGTTGACGATTTGAGATTGAAATACAATAATATGTTTAAGTCTATAGGTTTAAAGTAAGATGGAGAGAATTAAATATATAGTGTCATATGATTTAGAATCGAATAAGCATCAAAACAGACTTAATGTTTTAGCTTCTGCAAATAAGATAAATTATATTATATCTGTTTTAAATGATTTAGGTTATGCAGTTGAAATTGTTTCAACGAGTCAGACGCTCAACAAAAAATGCTATAAAGGGAATAGTGCGGCGTTTGGAGTTAATACGATAAGAAGATTCCCAACAACATGGAGAGGGAGAATTCTATTGAAAGTAATCAATATGTTGGTTATGAATCTCTCAATATTGATATATTTAATTCGGAATGTCAAGAGGAATGAAAGAATAATTATTTATCATTCAGTAGGCAATTTGTGGATGCTTCCCATTTTGAGAAAGGTTAAGAAAGCATATATTATAGAGGAAGTAGAGGAAATATATGGCGATATTTGGGGAAGGCCTAGGATGGCACAAAAAGAAAAGAATAAATTACAGAATGCGTCTGCTTATATATATCCAACTAAACTTTTAAATCCAATTGTTAATACAAATAGTAAACCTTTCTTGGTTGTGCATGGAGCATATAAAGATAATTCTAATGAATACTATTCTGATCAAGCGGCTGAAGAAAAATCTTATTTTGAAAAAGGAATTTACCATATAGGATATACAGGAATTTTAGACCCGAAAAAAGGTTGCTTGAATATTTTGGAAGCAGCTAAATATTTAGATTCAACTTATCATATTCATATTTTAGGATTTGGTGGAGATGAGGAGGTTGAAGTGGTTACTAAAACGGTTGAAGATTATATAGCCGATAAGAATATTGAATGTAAAGTTTCATACGATGGGGTAAGGAGAGGATATGCGTATACTAATTATTTAAAACATTTAGATTTAGGTATTTGTCCTGTTGATGCCAGCCAAGATTTTATAAATACGCAATTTCCGTCCAAAGTAATTACCTACTTGGTTGCAGGCTTGCCTGTACTATGCTCTGAAGCAGAATCTGTTATGACATCTGATATTGCTGAAGCAATTATGTTTTATAATGGTAATAGACCTGAAGATATTGCTAAAGCAATAATCTCTTTTAGAGAGGATAAATCAATAAAAGAACCTTTGGAGATATTGGAGCAATGCGATATGCGTTTTAGGAAGGAAATGTTTAATATATTAAATACTAATTAGTATGAATTTGAGAAATGTTTTGATAATCGGTGCTCATTATGATGATACCGAACTGGGTGCTGGCGGTACGGCTGCTAAACTAGCTGCTGAAGGTAAGACTGTTTATAAATTAACATTAACAGATAATGAAACTAATTTTCGTCAGATGGGCATTAAGGTTGATAATCAGTCAAGTAGAATCAGTAGTGCCAAAGCGTGCGAAGTTTTAGGAATTCATGAAATCACAGATTTCCAAACTGAGAAGTGTAATGAACTGAAGTATTCAAAAGAAGTTATGCAACGAATTGAATCAATAATATTTAAAAAAAATATTGATACCGTTTTCATGCACTTCAGATATGATATGAACCAAGATCATATAGAAGCATCTCGCTTATGTCTCACAGCAGCAAGGCATTGTAATAATATTTTAGCGTATCAAAGTAATAATTATATCTGTGAGCAAGTTTATAACCCGGTATATTTCGTAGATATTTCCGATTATTATCTGCAAAAAATATCAGCATTGGAGGCTTATGGAAAAGAACATAATAGGTTTGACAGATTGTTCCAAACAAAATTAGAAATGAATCACGTTTGGGGTGCACAGAATAAGGTGGAGTATGCTGAAGGATTCCATGTTGTGAAAATACTTGATTGCTAGAGTGATTATACAATCTTAAAACAAAAAGAAATGGCTTAAAATATTGTATTTTAGTTTCGTGAAATTTAATACAACACATTAATAGACAGGTGTAAAGATCCCGCTTTTACGTATATGTGTTCTGATAGCAATCACTCATTAATCGCATTATGACTGCCGATTATAAATTAGATAAATTTTGCTTTTATATTTTTATAGTTGATATTTTCTTTCTACCTCTTTTCCCATTTTTTTCGGTAAGCTTATCATTGCCATTTATTATATACTGGTTTTTAAAGAGAGGATATCGAGTGAAAGTATTTAGGGAATATAAGTATTTTCCTTTAGTGACTGTTCTAATGTCCATTAGCACAGTGATTTCGATAGTATATCCTGTAGAGGCATCTTATGAAACTGATTTTTTTACAACTTCTAAACGTTTACTTCAATTCATTACATCTTTTTGGTATTTCTTTTTCTTTAAATATTATTTTGAAACATACAAAGTTTCAATCAATAAAGTATACTTCTATTCTATCATATATATAGCAATATATGCTTTATTTTATTTTTTTAATAGGGAAGCTTATGCAAATATCAAAATTGTTATAAATCCTGTTGATAATCATACTAGACGTATACTGGCAAATGATTACTCATATATATATTATAGGTTTAATTTTTTATGGTCTGATCCCAATAATGTTGCATATGCTGTAGGTACTTTACTATTAACTTTTTTATCAAAAGAGCATGGCAAATTTTTTTTTAAAATACTTGCGTTTATTTTAGGTGTTTTTGTGCTTTTGTGTACACAGAGTATAGGAGGAGTATCTTCAATGGCGGTTTCATTATTCCTCTTGTTTCTATTTAAGAAAAAAAGTTTTATTATAAAAAAAACAAAGTTCTATAGTACTATTTTTTCAATAATAGTTATAGCTCTTCTGATAATCTATTTTTTTCCAATCATTTCTGATTTTTTTAATTCGGATATAATAAATGATTTTACATCAAGAGTAGATTATTATGATGATAGATCTGATTCAAGTGGTGGTAGGGGCAGGGATTTTTTTAACTCCCTGAAATATTTAAATCCAATATTCTTATTAGTTGGTTGTGGCATTGAAGGTTTTGTATATGAAATAGGGCATATGTATATTATATTTATGTATGGTCTTCCAGTATATATTTATTTCATGTATATATTATTTTGGAGAAAAAGAAATATTAGTTGGAGTAGATTAATTCCTTTAATCCCCATGTTCACTGGATTTACTATGAATATTGCAATTATAGATCAAAAATATCTACTGATTTTATTATTTACTTCAGCTTATTTATCGGTTCTTAATCTTGATAAAAAACTAGTTAATTAATAATTATATGAAAAATATTATAGCTCCAATAGCTGTTGCGCTCAATGGAATTAGGATTTTCCCGTTATGGCTTTTACTTTGCATAAAAGTTTATGTACTGAGGGATGAATATTCTTTTTTGTTTAAGAAAGACTTAGAGCGTTCGCATATGGGTTTTTGGAGTGCCTTATATTATCGCCCTTATTTAAAGAGTATATTATATCATAGGTTAGGATTTGTTAGTTATCCTTTAAAACTAATATGCGGATCATTTCCCTTATATATACCATGTGAAAAGATACTAATGGGGGGAGTCGAATTGGAACATCCTTATAATACTTTTTTGAATGCTAGTTCTATAGGTGAAAATTTTACGGCAATGCATTCTGTTACGATAGGAAGACGTTCAGGACGTTTAGGAGAAAAGCTCCCTGTTATTGGGAATAATGTATTTATAGGATGTGGAGCATGTATTTTGGGACACATTTCAATTGGGAGCAATGTGAAGATTGGTGCGAATGCGGTTGTTTTGAAGGACGTTCCTGATAATTCAACTGTTATAGGCAATCCTGCATATATAGTTAAATTGAATGGTGAAAAGGTTTACATTAAATTATAATACTCTTCAATAATAATATCATTTAGAATTTTAAAGAGTACTATCATTGCTTGTCTGATTCTTACGACATCGCTGTAAAGTGCTTCTAGCATCAGTGGAAACGGAATCTGTTTGAATGTCAATTACAATAATAACGCGATGAATAGAAATATTGAGTTGGATGCCTTAAAGGGTATTGCTATCTTGACCGTGGTGCTTTTTCACCTTGGATTGATGCCTAATGGGTATTTGGGTGTGGATATTTTTTTAGTGATTAATGGATATTTTATCACGAAGGGAGTTATCTCGGCCTATGAGAAGGGGAGCTTTGGATATTTTTCTTTTGTTGCCAAAAGGTTGGTACGGCTTTGGCCACTGGTGGTCTTGGTCGGAGGGGTGTCGCTGGCTGCTGGATGTTTTACTATGTTGCCTGATGACTTGGAGAATCTGGGGCAGTCGGTAGTGGCATCAAACTTTTTCTTGAACAATGTGCTAGCTTGTATCACTACAGGTAACTATTGGGATGTGGTGAACGCACACAAGCCATTGATGCACTTCTGGTATTTGGGCATTGTAGTGCAATGGTATGTTGTATATCCACTGCTCTTTATGGGGGTGCGGAAATACTGCAAACGCAACTTTTTAAGTAACGTGGAATTGCTGCTTGCGGTTCTCGTAATCGTATCGCTTGCGCTTTATTTTTCTCCTTTTTTCTCTACTGCACAGAAGTTCTACTATCTACCTTTTCGTATTTTCGAAATGGGTATAGGTGGACTGGTGGCTTTCCGTCTCTGTGCGCAGTCTAAAGATGCGTTTTTTTCGCTATCTACTGTGTGTAAGACGGTTTTTATTCTTTGTATACTTTTTGTCATTCTACTGAATGACTATATGAATAATGCTGAGAAAATTTTGATTGTCAGCTTACTATCCGGTGGAGTGTGCTATGTTTCTGTATCAGTGAATTATGCATTGCCGGGCTTAAAAGTCCTGGCCTACTTGGGTGAAGCAAGTTTCAGCATTTATGTTTGGCATCAAGTACTTTTTGCTTTTTATAAGTATTCTTTTCACGCGCAGTTGGGATGGGTGGACTATGCTATACTGTTTGTTCTCATCGCTTTTATAAGTTTTCTTTCGTATACTTGGCTTGAAAAGCCGCTTGGCAATTGGGCGAAACATAGCACATTCAGCCTGCTTGGTGTTACTGCTGCGGCTTGTGTATTGACTACAGCGGGTGGTATGATGTTATACATAAAAGCGGGTGTGCTTCGGGATATCCCGGAACTGAATGTTTCAGCAACAGATATCCATAGGGGCATGCACGCCGAGTATTGCGACCGTATCTATAAATTGGAAAAAGACTTTGAACATAATGGGAAACTGAAGGTAATGGTGATGGGCGACAGCTATGGACGTGACTTCGTCAATGTGCTAATGGAGTCTGTTTATAAAGATTCCATTGATTTGCGATATATGTTTCCGCATCGATTAGAATTGACCGAAGAACAGCGGAAGAGAGTGGAAGAAGCGGATGTCGTGTTTGTGCGAGCTGCATGGATGAGAGGAGCTAGTGGTTCGTTGCTGAGAGAGATAAGGAAATGTGCGAAATCCAAAATCTGGGGTATCGGTACAAAAGAGTATGGCGAAACTAACGGAAATGTTTATAGTAAACGCTTCAAAGCTGATTATCATCAAACAAGGGTCCGTATGTCTGAAAATTACAGCAAGGATTATGAAGAGGAGTTGAACTATTGGGGTGAAAACTACGTGGATTTCATAGCGCCGCTAATGGATGATAGGGGGACACTACCCGCTTTTACAGACAATGGGATGTATATTAGCCAGGATTGCAGGCATTTGACCCAAGCGGGCGCCAGATATTATGCTAAAGTGTTTGATTTAAAAAGATTTTTATACAGATAAAACAGTTGTAACATTTTAAAATTGAACTAAAATTGAATCTTATGTCTATATTTAAAGACAAAGTCTTGCTGATAACAGGTGGAACGGGATCGTTCGGTAATGCTGTACTTCGTAGATTCCTTGACAGTGACATCAAGGAAATCCGCATATTCAGCCGTGATGAGAAGAAGCAGGATGACATGCGTCATCATCTGCAAAATCCGAAAGTGAAGTTTTATATTGGTAATGTCCGCGACCGCCAGTCTGTGGATGGTGCAATGATGGGAGTGGATTATGTTTTTTCTGCTGCTGCTTTGAAACAAGTCCCCAGTTGTGAATTCTTTCCACTTCAAGCGGTACAAACGAATGTCATTGGTACGGATAATGTATTAGAGTCGGCTATTGCTCATGGAGTGAAAAATGTAGTTGTTCTTTCTACGGATAAGGCTGCATATCCTATTAATGCCATGGGAATCAGTAAAGCTATGATGGAAAAGGTCGCTATCGCCAAAGGGCGTGCTTTGGGGGATGGAGCTGGTACAACTATTTGTTGTACTCGTTACGGTAATGTGATGGCAAGCCGTGGCTCTGTAATTCCTTTGTGGGTAGAGCAGATAAAGAATGGCAAGCCCGTTACGATAACGGATCCCAATATGACCCGTTTCATGATGACCTTGGATGATGCCGTAGATTTGGTAATTTATGCATTTGAGCACGGTCATAACGGGGACTTGTTCGTGCAGAAAGCTCCTGCCGCCACGCTGGATGTATTGGCTCAAGCTCTAAAAGAAACTTACGCACAGATAAACCAAGAATATGGTGAGACGGAAGTAAAGACTATCGGTACCCGCCATGGTGAGAAACTGTACGAGACACTGGTGACTCGTGAAGAAATGGCTAAAGCCATTGATATGGGTGAATATTACCGTATCCCTTGTGATACCCGCGATCTGAATTATGATAAGTTCTTTACGGAGGGTAATGAGGATGTCGCTAAAATAGAAGACTACCACAGTCATAACACTGCCCGTCTGGATGTAGAAGGTATGAAAAAGCTTCTTCTGAAACTTCGTTTTATCCGTGAAGACCTTGGACTGGAGGAAAAGGCTAAGTCTGCGGAAATCAAGAGTGAATAACCACCAAACATCAACTTCAATGAATATTCTAGTGACCGGCGCCAAGGGGTTTGTCGGACGTAATCTTGTGTCCCAACTACATAATATCCGGTCGGGTAAGGCCCGGAATTACCGTGTACAAGGTGAGGGACTAACAGTATTTGAGTATGATACGGACAGTACCCTTGCGGAACTGGAGGAGTATTGCCGCCAGGCTGATTTTGTATTCAACTTGGCGGGTGTGAACAGACCGAAGGAACAGTCGGAGTTCATGGAAGGCAACTTCGGTTTTGCTTCCCTGCTGCTTGGTACGTTGAGGAGGTACGGCAATACCTGCCCGGTGATGATTTCCTCGTCTACCCAGGCTGCGCTTGACAATTCTTACGGCGAGTCGAAACGTGCGGGTGAACAGTTACTGTTTGAGTACTCAAGGGAAACGGGTGCAAGGGTATTGGTGTACCGCTTTCCGAATGTTTTCGGCAAATGGTGCCGTCCGAACTATAACAGTGCGGTAGCCACTTTCTGCAATAACATAGCCCATGATCTGCCCATTACGGTGAATGATCCTTCTGTAATGATGAATCTTGTATACATTGATGACGTGGTGGATGAGCTGATAGGTGCCCTCAGTGGAAATGAGCATCGTAATGGGGACTACTGTGAAGTGCCGATAGTGCATACCGTTACTTTGGGCAGCATTGTAGAACTGATACAGTCTTTCAAGGAGATGCCCGTTACTTTGTCCGTACCAGATTTGAGTAATGCCTTTACCAAGAAACTTTATTCCACCTATCTGTCCTATCTGCCCCAGGAAAAGTTTGCCTATCCCCTGAAGATGAATGTGGACGGGCGCGGTAGTTTTACTGAAATTATCCGTACGGTTGGCTGTGGGCAGTTCTCGGTGAATGTTTCCAAGCCGGGCGTCACAAAGGGCCAACATTGGCATCATACGAAGAATGAGAAGTTTGTAGTGGTAAGCGGCCATGGTCTGATACAGCTCCGGAAGATAGGCACGGAAGAGATCATCAATTTTGAGGTGAGTGGCGAAAGGATGGAGGTCGTGGAAATGATTCCCGGATATACGCATAATATCATCAATCTCTCTGAAACGGAAGATCTGGTGACGTTCATGTGGTGTAACGAGTGTTTTGACCCGGATAGGCCGGATACATATTTTGAAGAGGTTTGAAGACATAAGAACAAAAGAAGAAAAATAGAAAATGGAGATTCGATTGGATTATTCTGATATAAAGTTTCAGGAGAACGGCAAATTGAAACTTTTGATAATCGTGGGTACCCGTCCGGAGATTATTCGCCTGGCTGCCGTGATTAATAAATGTCGCAAGTATTTTGACTGTATACTTGCCCATACAGGCCAGAATTATGATTATAACCTGAACGGGATTTTCTTTCGTGACTTGAAGCTGAAAGATCCTGATGTTTATATGAACGCCGTAGGTGATGATCTCGGTGCCACGATGGGAAATATTATCAATGCCAGCTATAAATTGATGGCGGAGACAAATCCTGATGCAGTGTTGGTGCTTGGTGATACCAATTCTTGTCTGAGCGTGATAGGTGCCAAACGGCTTCATATTCCTATTTTCCACATGGAGGCTGGTAACCGCTGTTTTGATGAATGCCTGCCGGAAGAAACCAACCGCAGGATAGTGGATATAATTTCTGATGTGAATCTTTGCTATTCGGAACATGCCCGCCGATACCTGAACGCTTCGGGTGTGGCCAAGGAACGTACCTACGTCACCGGCTCACCTATGGCTGAAGTGTTGCATGAGAACTTGGCGGAGATTGAGGCCAGTGATATCCATAGCCGTTTGAATCTTCAGAAGGGTAAATATATCCTGCTTTCTGCTCACCGTGAAGAGAACATTGACACAGAGAAGAACTTCCTATCGCTTTTCAATGCAATCAATACGATGGCAGAGAGATATGACATGCCTATACTCTACAGTTGCCATCCCCGTAGCTGGAAACGTTTGGAGTCAAGCGGCTTTGAACTGGATAGACGGGTTATCCGTCATGAACCTTTGGGCTTTCACGATTACAACTGTTTGCAAATGAACGCTTATGCCGTTGTAAGTGACAGCGGTACATTGCCTGAAGAGAGTAGTTTCTTTACTTCGGTAGGGCATCCTTTTCCAGCGGTATGCATCCGTACCAGTACGGAACGTCCTGAAGCTCTTGACAAGGGGGGCTTTGTTCTGGCTGGTATTGACGGTAAGTCATTGCTTCAGGCTGTCGATACTGCTGTGAAGATGAACAGGAATGGCGACAATGGTTTGCCGGTGCCCAATTATACGGATGAGAACGTCTCGGCTAAAGTTGTGAGGATAATACAGAGCTATACCGGGGTGGTGAATAAAATGGTTTGGAGAAAATTCTGATTGTTTGGATGAACATACTGTTTTTAACCATATCACGTATCAATGATTTGAAGGTGCGTGGCATCTATACGGACTTGATGCGTGAGTTTATGAGGAACGGGCATGCCATGTATATAGTATCCCCTTACGAACGGAGGTTTCATTTGCCTACCGGAATCATGGAAAGCGGTGGGGCGAGAATATTGAAAGTAAAGACACTTAATATTCAGAAAACAAATATTGTGGAGAAGGGGATTGGTACCTTATTATTGGAAAGCCAGTATCTGCATGCCATTAATAAATACTGGCAGGGTGTGAAGTTCGACCTTATTCTTTATTCCACTCCTCCCATCACCTTCAATAAGGTAATCCAGACTTTAAAAAAACGCTGGAATGCGAAAACCTATCTGATGTTGAAGGATATTTTTCCACAGAATGCTGTGGATTTGGAAATGTTTTCCAAGCAGAGCGTTCTCTATAGGATGTTTAGGAGTAAGGAAGAAAGGCTTTATGAATTATCAGATTTTATCGGTTGTATGTCACCGGCCAACTGTGAGTATGTGTTGAAACATAATCCTGCTGTTGATGCAGCAAAGGTGGAAATCTGTCCGAATAGTGTGGAATTGCAAGAGAGGTCGAAGAGGGACAAGGAACAGAGTGAGCTCCTGAAAGAACTGAATATTCCTGCATCCAAGAGAATCTTTATCTATGGTGGTAATTTGGGAAAACCCCAAGGAATAGATTTCCTATTGAAAGTGATTGAGGAGAATGAAAAGCGGAATGACTCATATTTTATAATAGTGGGTGGAGGTACAGAATATGGCAAGATGAAGATATGGTTTGATACACACCTGCCTCAAAATGCTTGTCTTCTTGCTGCATTGCCAAAGGCAAAATATGATGAATTGGTAAGTCTGTGTGATGTAGGCTTGATCTTCCTAGACAGACGGTTTACCATACCCAATTTCCCATCGCGCCTGCTTTCATATCTGGAATACAAAATGCCGGTATTGATGGCTACGGATGTAAATACTGATGTTGGACAGATAGCTGAAGAAAATGGTTTCGGTCTGTGGACAGAGAATGGAAATATTGATACTTTTATGGAAATGGTGGAGTTTATGGTAGAAGATGAAAGGCAAATAAAGGAGATGGGGGAAAAGGGTTATAGGTTCTTGTGTGAAAACTATACGGTGGATAAGAGTTATAAGGCGGTAATGAAGCATTTTTGAAAGTATGTATAGACATGGCTTGAAAAGAGTGGCTGATTTCATTCTTGTTTTTATTGTATTGGTTATTATTTGGCCTATTTTATTGCTTATTACTATATGGTTGCATTTAGCCAATAAGGGAGCAGGAGCATTCTTTACTCAGGAGCGACCTGGAAAGAATGGAAAATTTTTCCGAGTGATAAAGTTCAAGACGATGACGGATGAACGGGATGCAGACGGTAATTTGTTGCCCGATGCTGCACGTTTGACTAAAGTCGGGTGTCTTGTACGTTCTACTTCGATAGATGAACTTCCACAACTGATAAATGTATTGAAAGGGGATATGGCCTTGATAGGACCAAGACCGTTGCTGCCCCAATACTTGCCATTATACAATGAGGTGCAGGCTCGCCGCCATGAAGTACGTCCAGGTATTACGGGCTGGGCGCAGGTGAACGGGCGCAATGCTATCAGTTGGACGCGGAAGTTTGAGCTGGATGTATGGTATGTGGACCATTGTTCTTTTCTGCTTGATTTGAAAATCGTTTTTATGACAATAAAGAAAGTCTTTGTGCGTGAGGGCATCAGTTCGGAAACTTCGGCTACTATGGAGGCTTTTACAGGAAATAATTGAATGATAGAATGAAAGATATTGCAATTTATGGAGCTGGAGGGTTTGGACGTGAAGTCGCTTGTCTGTTGAGTAGAATTAATGCGGTGGCACCGGAATGGAACTTGATAGGTTTTTTTGATGATGGTAAGGAACCGGGCTATGCCACTGAATATGGTAAAGTATTGGGGGGAATTGAACATTTGAATTCTTTTTCCTCTCCTCTTTCCATTGTGATAGCTATCGGTTCTCCGAAAGTGGTAGAGAAGGTGGTGAGTAAAGTTACGAATCCGTTGATTGATTTTCCAACTTTATTTTCTCCTGATACTCTTTTTTTGGACAAGTATAATATCTCTTTTGGACAAGGGAATCTAGTTTGTTCAGGATGCCTATTTTCTTGTAATGTGAAAGTCGGTAATTTTAATACGTTCAATGGGTTTATAACGGTTGGTCATGATGCTACCATCAATAATTTCAACTCTTTCATGCCTGCAGTTCGAATCTCTGGTGAAGTAAATATCGGAAGCCGTAATTTCTTTGGAGTATCTTCTGTGGTGTTACAACAGATAAAGATTGGTAATGATACCGTGGTAGGAGCCAATAGTACAATTCTTAGAAAAACAAAAGATGGAAATACATATGTGGGCAATCCTGCATCAATTGTGAAATATTAAAAGTAGATATGATTATGGAATTAAAAGAATTTGTTGAACATTTTGCGGAACAGTTTGAAGATACCGAAGTTTCAGATTTTCATTCTGATACAAAATTTAAGGAATTAGATGAGTGGTCTTCCTTGATGGCTCTGTCTGTCATAGCCATGGTGGATGAAGAATATGCTATCCGTATTAAAGGAGATGATATTCGTTCATCGGAAACCATAGAGGATTTGTTCAATCTAGTTAAACGTAGAAGCTAATCTTTTATGATTTTTTCATCAGGTAGATATCATAATTTGTATTGGAGTTGTTGAATTATAGTAGTGATGTATAATCCTTTTTCTTTGAATGGGAAAACGGTATTAGTGACAGGGGCGTCTTCTGGAATAGGACGTTCTATTGCCGTGGAGTGTTCCCGTATGGGGGCAAGTGTTGTCTTGACTGGCCGTAATATGGAGCGGCTGAACGTAACCTTGGATTTGATGGGGCGTGGAAATCACATGGTGTTGCCTGCGGATTTATTGAATGAGTCTGATATCGTGAAGCTTGTGGATGAGTTACCGGTATTGGATGGAATTGTTCATAATGCCGGTGTTGGTAATAGAGTGATTTGCAAGGCTGTGAAGGTTCATGATATAAACTTCTCTTTTAAACCTAATTTCTATGGGCCTGTATTATTACAGCGCTATTTATTGAAGAAGAAAAAAGTAAATAGGGAAGCCTCCATTGTCTTTATAGCTTCCCGTGCTCCTTTTGCACCGTCTGTTGGAAATAGCATCTATGCAGCATCTAAAGGAGCGATTCTGGGGTATGCGAAGGTTCTCGCACTTGAGGTTGCTCCTCAAAAAATACGGGTCAACTCGATCTGTCCTGCCATGGTATGGACGGATTTGGTAGAAAAGGATGCCTTGGCAATGGGAGCTGATTATCATGAACTTCAAATGAAATATCCTTTGAAACGTTATGGCAAACCAGAAGATGTGGCTTATTTGACGATTTATCTTCTTTCTGATGCTTCTTGCTGGATGACTGGGAATGCCATTGATTTGACAGGAGGGGGCGAAGGAATTTTAACATTGTAATATATGAATGCTTATATCGAAGCGATTAGCTATTGTTTGCCAGAGAGGATAGTTACGAATGAGGATATTATCCGTGAATTTCCGGAATGGAGTGTTGAAAAGATAGCCTCCAAGGTTGGAGTAAATAAACGTCATGTAGCGGTAGCAGATGAAACAGCTGTGGATTTGGCTATAGAAGCGGCCGAACGTCTGTTTGCTCAAGGAAAAGTCGATAGGAATGAGATAGATTATCTATTGTTTTGTACGCAAAGTCCAGATTATCTATTGCCTTCTTCAGCGTGTATTATACAAGAACATCTAAGATTGCGGAAGAATATTGGTGCGCTCGATTTTAATTTGGGATGTTCAGGCTATGTCTATGGCCTTTCTTTGGCTAAAGGGCTAATTTGTGGGAGAATTGCAGGGAAAGTGTTATTGTTGACAGGGGAAACTTACAATAAGCATCTTCATCCCAGAGATAAGGGGAACCGCACGATTTTTGGTGATGCCGCTTCGGCGACTGTAATTAGTATGTCAGGATTTGCGAGCATTGGAAATTTCAGTTTGGGAACGGATGGAAGCGGAGCGGAGAACTTGATCATAAGGTCGGGAGGGATGCGTTGCGCTGAAAAGTGTAACGACTTGTCATTTGATGAAAATGGTAATCCTCATTCTTCGGACTTTCTTTATATGAACGGGAGTGAAATCTTTACGTTTACATTAGATAATGTTCCTCCTTTGGTAGAAGATACACTGCTTTGTAATGGAATCCAGAAGGAAAAAGTAGATTTGTTTGTTTTTCATCAGGCGAATAAGTATATGCTGGATTTTCTACGCAAGAAAATAAAGATTGTACCGGAACGCTTTTATTATTGTCTGTCGGAGTACGGAAATACAGTTTCCAATACAATACCTATAGCTTTGTGTGAAGCGATGACTGAAAAAAGAATTGGCGGGGATATGAAAGTTCTGATAGCTGGTTTTGGTGTGGGTTATTCCTGGGGCGGTACAGTTCTTCACTTTTCTTAACTTGTTCAAGTGTCTTTTCATTGTAGATTTTGGAGTCTGATTAGATGGTTATTTATTCCTCATTATGTTTGGCGGAAGTAGTCGCTTGGTAGAGGAATTTGTATTTTTGTAAATCACATATATCTTATGGATAAGAGAGTATATCTTTGCCTCGCTCACATGAGCGGCAAAGAGATGGGCTTCATACAGGAAGCTTTTGATACGAACTGGGTAGTTCCGCTCGGTCCGAATGTGAATGCCTTTGAGCAGGATTTGGAACGCTTCATCGGTCAGGACAAGAAGGTAGTGGCTTTGAGTGCCGGTACGGCAGCGGTACATCTGGCTTTGTTAGCTTGTGGAGTGGGGCAGGGTGACGAAGTGATAGTACAAAGCTTTACCTTCTGTGCCTCTTCCCATCCGGTGACTTATCTCGGGGCTACTCCGGTATTTGTGGACTCCGAGGCTGATACGTGGAACATGGATCCGATTCTTTTGGAGAAAGCTATCGAGGACCGTATTCTCAAGACAGGTCGGAAGCCCAAAGCGATTGTTCCGGTTTATCTGTATGGCATGCCTGCTAAGATTAGTGAGATAATGGCGATAGCTACCAAGTATGACATTCCGGTAATAGAAGATGCTGCCGAAGGCTTTGGCAGTAAGTATAACGGACGTATGTGTGGGACGTTCGGTAAGTACGGTGTCCTGAGTTTCAACGGCAATAAGATGATAACTACCAGTGGCGGCGGTGCCTTGATTTGTGCTGACGAGGAGGCGAAGCGTGAGATTATGTTCTATGCCACTCAGGCGCGTGAGTCTTATCCTTACTATCAGCATGAGCAGATAGGCTATAACTATAGGATGAGTAACATTTGCGCCGGCATTGGTCGCGGTCAGATGACGGTGGCGAACGAACATATAGAGCATCACAAGTATGTATGCGGTCTGTATCGCGACTTGCTTGCAGATGTGGAGGGAGTTACATTGCATGAGAATCCTTCTACCCTCTATAACAGTAATTACTGGCTGAACACAGTGCTTCTGGATGAGAATTTGCATGTAAAGGGCGAGGAGGATGCTTATGGTGAAACAGTGAAGGGAGCCGTTGGTGGCGCGGCGGGTGTGACGCATGAGGCGAAGAGTGTTCATACTGCTTGTGAGCCTAACTGTAATGTGGAGGCTATGCGTGTTTGTTTGGACAAGGCTGGTATAGAAAGTCGTCCCTTGTGGAAGCCTATGCATCTACAGCCGGTTTATGCTGCTAATCCTGCTTATGTGAATGGTGTGAGTGAGGGGCTGTTCAGGAGAGGGCTTTGCTTGCCAAGTGGTCCGTATGTGACGGAGCAGGATGTGAGATATATTGTGGAGCAAATAAAGGTATGCTGTAAGAATTAGCTGATTTGTTTTAGAAATCAATACTTTATAAACTTATTTCAGAAAACAGCTCCAGTAGGGCTGTTTTCTTTGTTTATGGACGTATATATATCCACCTTTGCATCGTTGATCAACACAATGAGAATTAAAACGATGTTGAATTTAAATGTAAAAGGAGAAAGAAAATATGCCTTTATTCTATTATGCAAGACAGTCGTCTTTGGCGACGAAAGAGGGTGCCAAGTTGTGGCATTTAAGTTTGAAGAAAGTAGGAAGAGCTGTGGATGCTCAACAGTTGGCTGAGGTAATTGCCGAGAAGTCTTCGTTGACGCCGGGTGATGTACACAATGTGATCAGAAACCTGATGACGGTGATGCGCAGTCAGTTGCTGAATAGCCGTACGGTGCGGCTGGATGGTTTGGGTACATTTACGATGAAAGTGCGTACACGCGGGAAGGGGGTAGCGAAGGCTGAAGATGTGAATCCCAATCAGGTGACTGCTTTGCGTTGCCAGTTTACTCCTGAATATACCCGCCCGGCGGCTATCGGTACTACACGTGCCCTGATTCAAGGTGTGGAGTTCGAGAAATGGACCGGTACGGTTACGGATGGCAAGGATGATACCGATGATGGTGGTAATTCCGGCGGAGGTTCTGACGGGGATCAAGGAGAAAATCCTTTGGGATAAGCGGACAAATTCCGTAGTCATTAGTAATCAATGATCGCTGATTTGTAATTAATGCCATAATTTCTGAAAAAGGCAGTGAGGAGTTTACTCTTCATCGCTTTTTTTGATTGTTTTGGATTTGCCAAATGTTGTTTAAGGGGAAAAATGTGTCGTTTAAAAACTTATTCGGTCGTCTGGAAAGGTATTTTGCTTTTATGGGAAGTTGTTTCTATTTTTGAAAAATATTTGCAAGTATGAACATATAATTAAATGATGAATGATGAATAATATTTTAGAAGAAGATTATCAACGGATAGCAGATATGCTAAACGTAGAAGTAGCTACATTAAAAGCTGTACAAGAGGTAGAAACCGGTGGACGTGGTGGATTTTTTGCACCTGGAAAACCTGCGATCCTTTTTGAAGGACATATATTCTGGAATCAACTTAAAAGAAAGGGAATAGATCCGGAGAAGTTTGTAGCGGGAAATGAAAATGTTCTTTATCCTAAATGGGAAAGGAAATGGTATTTAGGCGGCATCAAGGAATATGACCGGTTGGAAAAAGCTAAAGAAATAGATGTAGATGCTGCCGAATGTTCTGCTAGTTGGGGTATGTTTCAAATAATGGGTTTTAACTATAAGCAGTGTGGCTGTAAGAGTGTTACAGATTTTGTTGAAAATATGTGTAAGAGTGAAAAAGCACAATTGGAGTGTTTTGCCCAATTTATTCAGAGTAATCATATGGAGGTGTATCTTCAACGAAAAGATTGGGCTGGTTTTGCCAGGCGTTATAATGGACCTGGCTATGAGCAAAATCGGTATGATGAGAAGTTGGAACATGCGTATAATAAGTACTGTAGATAGTTGAAAAAGGCGGTGAGGAGTTTACTCTTCATCGCCTTTTCAGTTCATTTAATTTTTGGTAAGTCAAGGTTTATAGTGTTCCCTTTATATCACTCAGCTCCACCAGTTTATTCACGATTGCATAAATCGTGAGTCCTGCCGGAGAATGTATCTGCAATTTGCGGGCGATATTTCGCCGGTGTGTGATGACGGTGTGGATGGAGAGGAATAGCTTGTCGGCAATAGCCTTGTTTGTCATACCTTTCACCACGCAGGTGATGATCTCCTTTTCACGTTGACTGAGGGTTTCCTGTTCGTTGTCTTTCTCTTCTTCCTCTTCGGTGTGCAGGAGACGATTGATTTTGGACGATATAACCTCTATGTCATCGCAGATGGCGAAGTTTTCGTCGTATTCTTTCAATACATTGTTGTCGATGACGGAGCATACTACGGCAATGTATTTAGTGTTGTTCTTTCCATGTTCCGACTTGAAAGCAGGCAGGTCGAACCATCCGCCGAAAGTGGGGTTGATGATGACGATGTCTGTGGGATGTATATGCAGGAAGTTTCGCAGTGACTCCATGGATGATACTTCAATGGGGTGCGCATTCAAATTAGGAATGCGTTTCAGTACTGCTGTAAGACCACTCCGGATGATGACAGAAGTCTCTGCGACGACAATCTTCAAAGAAGTATTATTGTTCATCTTTCAGTTTCCTTTCTATTTGCGCTACGGCGGGAACAAACATGTAATCTTCTACCTGGCAGTGCGTGGCAAGGTCTTGTTCGCAATTAAATATATCGAATAAGGCGGCGTTCAGTAGGTTGTTGTTGCCTTTTTCCGGGTAATATTTGATGATGATGTTTTTTAGTTCTTTCAGTTTGGTGTCTATCTGGTTATGCTTGCTGGCAAAGGTGGTAATGTTGTAATCATCGGAAAGTTTACCTTGAAGCAGTTGCTCTACGTAGGTGAACACTGCTTCGTTTTCGTACTCCATGTGCCGACGTACCTCTTTGGCATATTCATCGAAGAACTTCAGGATGAGGTAGGCTACGTCGTTGTTTGTTCCGGAACAGTCGATTGCTTCGATAAGTTTACGGCGGATACCGGGCAGGTTGAAGTCCAGGAAATAAGTATGGGCTCGTTTCAGATAATCCATGAGGGCGGCAATGGAGAAGTCTTTCTCGTTTCCGCTATAAGAATATTGTTCCTCACTGATAAAATTGGCTACTGCGAGGAATGTAGGGCAATCAACACCTTGTGCTTCGCAGACATCTTTCACATTCTTGTCTCCGAATCCCAGCGATAACCCGAAGCGGCTCATCACCATTAATAAGGAGTAATTGTCGCAGATGAGGTCGCTCATCTTGTCTGTGGCGCGGTACTTATGTTGCTCATTCATTGTATGTTATTGTTTTAATTCTCTAATTGGGATACAAAGTAACGGCTTTTACGCGAGAACTGCAATCACTATTAGTAGGTATTTTGCGACGAATAGTGGCAGGAAATTGCTATTAAACAATGCCGACTCTCCATTGAACTAAAGGCTTTAGTTTTATTTAACGAGATAAATTAGTTTTAGAACTAATTTATTTAGTTATTTGCAAAAAACAAAGAAACATCATGAAAGGATTGACTGCGAAAGAAGAAGAACTCATGGGCTTTTTTTGGGAAAAAGGACCATTGTTTGTAAAGGAGATGCTGGCGTTCTATGAAGAGCCTAAGCCGCATTTCAATACTTTGTCTACCATTGTGAGAGGACTGGAAGATAAAGGATTTCTGAGCCACAATACTTATGGCAATACTTATCAGTATTATGCTGTAGTGAGCGAAGAAGATTTCCGTAAGCGGACTCTGAAAAATGTAATCAGCAAATACTTCAATAACTCCTATCTCAGTGCGGTGTCGTCTCTGGTGAAAGAGGAGGATATCTCATTGGAGGAACTGAAACAGCTGATACGGGACGTGGAGAAGGGAAAAAACTGAGATTATTGAGAACTTAATAACTCTTGCTTATGAAAAACATCGGATTAGCTTGTTTGCTCCTGGTGAGTATTTGCTGCGGATTGCAGGCAAAGAAAACTGTGAAGACCCCCTATTTCATGGCATGCAATACACGTAGCATTGAAGTGGAACAGGTGACGCTTGGAAAAGATACGACCTGGCTGGAAGTAAAGATATACGGTATGCAGGGTGATAAGGTCAGGATTGATTCGGCAGCTGTATTGCAGGCATCCGGAAAGCATTATGAATATTGGGGGAATACCGGTTTTTCCGGGGGAGAATGGACGAATATTCCTGCTTCCGGTGAAATGACTGCCACCTTGAAGTTCAAACCACTTCCGATGGATACCGAGAGTTTTGATTTTCTGGAGATACCGGGTAGTGATGAAGGATGGATAATCTATGGTGTACAGCTTAACGGACAGAAACCTCAGGTGGATATTCCTGAAAGGCTGCTGAACAGAGAGCCGGATGAAGTTTTGCCTTTGCCCGCACCGGAACTGAATGTAGGAAAGGTTGTCGTAAAGGGGCGGATACTGGGGTATAAACCAGAGTATGGAGTGACGCTGCGCTACTATGATTCGCCTTGGTTCTTTATGTATTTTGCCGGCAAGGACTTGGAGATAGCAGAGGATGGCACTTTCCGCTATGAAACAGAGGTGCTGTTGCCAAGCGGTGCCGCATTGTGGATATCTCGCTCGAAGATAGAATTGTTTCTCGTTCCGGGTGGAGAACTGGATATTACAATCAATCTGCCTGAAATATTCTATTCGCAAAGCCGTCTTTTAAGCCGGAAAAAGGACGGGGCAGTGGAGAACCGTGTCTGGTTTGAAGGAGATTATGCCGGACTGAATGCCGAGTTGCAGCGGTTTGGTGAAATGAAAAGCCTGTCGGGAGCGGATGATTTCTATTCCGATATTTGTGGGATGACTCCTCAGGCGTATAAGAAATATCTCTTCAAGCACTATGAAGAGATGCAGAAGAGCCTTTTGAAGAGTAAGGATATGAGCCAGGCTTGCCGCACATATATCCGGTCGAATATGGATATGAATCTATTCAGTCTTATTTATAATTATAAGAGCAATCTTAGTTATGCACCGATGCTGTCGGGCAAGAAGGGAGTGAAAAGGGCAGATATGACGGTGGACAGTACCTCGTACTTTAAAGAAATACTGCAATTGGACATTTTGCATGCTCCCGAACAGAAGTATTACGACTATTATACGGACTTTGTGAGGATTGCTACCGGAGAACTTCGGGATAAGTTTGTGCAGGATCCGCTTTGGCCGGATATGCTTCTTGCCAGACGTGCTTCCCGTAATTTGAGTAAATATATGCCTTTGACAGCAGAAGAGCGTATGACGGTAGACAGCATTTCTTCTCGTGACCTTAAACAACTGTTCCTGATGAGAAACGAGCGGATTGAAGCCGAACTGAAGGCCGGATTGGAAGCTGCTAAGGACAAGACCGGATATACGGTTGTTGAGGTGGAAAAGGAGGTAGCGGCAGATAGTTTGTTGCAGGTCATCACCCGTCCTTATCGTGGCAAGATGGTACTGGTTGACATGTGGAACACCTGGTGCGGTCCTTGCATGCGGGCCATGAAGAACCTGAAACCTTTGAAGGAGGAATTGAAAGAGGTGGTTTACCTGTATATTGCCGACGAAACGTCTCCCGAAGGAAAATGGAAAGTAACGATACCTGATATACACGGCATACACTGCCGGATCAGCAATGAGCAAAGCACAGCGTTGGCAAATCTGTACGAATATCCGGGCATTCCGACCTATTTCGTGATAAACCGTGAGGGGGAAATCTCCTATAAGACAACCGGATTTCCCGGGGTGGAGGCGTTGCGGCAAGAGCTGACCAAGTGAAGATAACTTGTTCTTCTATGCGGGAACTGTACATTATAAATGACTAAATTGTAAATGAATTTATGGGTTTATTTTTCGTCTACATACTTAAATCATCCATTTGCCTGGCGGTATTCTATCTGTTTTACCGCTTGCTGATGGCTCGTGAAACTTTTCATCGTTTCAACCGGTTTGCACTGTTGGGCATCTTGCTGCTATCTTGCTTGTTGCCATTGATTGAGGTCAGCGTGAAGCAACATTCGGAGGTGACTCAGACGATGCTGACGCTGGAACAGCTGTTGATGATGGCCGACGCCATGAGTTCAGTAGGGCCCGAAGTTCAGGTGCAGGACTCGACGTCTGTCTGGATAAAAGTTGCATTGCTGGTTTATCTGGCAGGAATCTTCTTCTTTGCTTTACGTAATGTGTATTCGCTGACGAGGCTGTTGATGCTGCTGAAATCGGGACGGAGGGAGCGAATTGCCACTTACTTGCCGGATAAAGGGAAACGTGTGACTTTGATTGTACACAACCGTGATATTGCCCCGTTCAGCTGGATGAAATATATCGTTATTTCCCGGAAGGATCTGGAAGAGAACGGACGTGAAATTCTTATCCACGAGCTTGCTCATATCCATAACCGGCATTCCTGGGACTTGCTGGTGGCTGATATTTGTATTTTCTTCCAATGGTTCAATCCGGCTTCCTGGCTATTGAAGCAGGAGTTGCAGAACATTCATGAGTTTGAAGCTGACGAAACCGTGATAAAGGAAGGCGTAGATGCGAAACAATACCAATTATTATTAATTAAAAAAGCTGTCGGCACAAGGCTCTACTCTATGGCCAACAGCTTTAATCACAGTAAACTTAAAAAACGTATCACTATGATGTTAAAAGAAAAATCAAGTCCGTGGGCGCGTTTGAAGTACTTGTATGTACTTCCGGTAGCAGCTATTGCAGTGACTGCTTTTGCCCGTCCCGAAATCTCCGAAAAAGTTGAAGAGATTTCGGTCGTCAAAGTTAATGATTTGTCGGCAATTGTAGAAACAAAAGCGACGGAAAGTGTGGAGAAAGCATTGGAGATGCCGGCTGTAAAAGCCTTGCCGGGCGACACGACAAAACCTGCCGGAGTGCAGTATGTGCCTGTACCGGTTGATGAACAATCCAATGGTGGCGCCGTCTTTGAAGTGGTGGAGAAGATGCCTGAATTCCCCGGCGGCGGAGTTACTGCTATGATGGATTATTTGCAGAAAAATATGCAATATCCCGAATCGGCTAAGAAAGCAGGAACACAAGGACGGGTTACAGTGCGCTTTGTGGTCGATAAGGATGGGAGTATAAAGAATCCGTCCGTGCTTCGTTCGGTGGATAAGGACATGGATGCTGAGGCTCTCCGCCTGGTGAAGTCTATGCCGAAGTGGCAGCCGGGAATGCAGGGAGGAAAGGCGGTAGCCGTGAAGTATACAATACCGGTAGTGTTCAAGTTGGAAGGAGGAACTTTTGTGAACTCCAAGTTGAATGGTAACGTCGTTTCAATAGACGTTGATGCCGGTAATCTTCCATTGTATGTTGTAGATGGATTGGAAGCGTCTCCGTCTATAATGGGGGCATTGGATCCGTCGCGTATCGAGGGCATTACGGTACTGAAGGACAAAAGTGCTACAGATTTGTATGGAGAAAAAGGAAAGAATGGGGTACTTTTGATTACTTTGAAGAAAGGAAATCTGCCTACAGTGAAGATAGATAAAAATACGACCGGAATTTCCGGAATAGGTGGAGTCTATGATGGTGGCAAGAAACTTGATATGTCGGATGTGACTATCTATATAGATGGTGCTGAAGTTATCTCGGGCAGACCGATAGATGAAGTAATACCGGCTGACAAGATAGACAATGTCCGTATTGATAAGGATGCAAGCGGAAAAGGTGCAATCTACATTACTACTAAAAAAGGTAAAGGTGTTGAAAAGACTTCTGCCCAAGGCAATATGAAGGTAGAAGGTCGGGTGCAGGACAAGCAAGGCGAACCTGTTGTAGGTGCTTCTGTTTTGATAGAAGGTACGAACATGGGAACTATATCCGATGTTGATGGAAGATTCGTTTTGTCTGTTCCTGATAAAAATGCCGTATTGCTGATTTCCTATATCGATATGGAAACTGCCAAAGTAAAGGCCAAGTCAAAACTGGTTGTTACTTTGAAAAGCGAATAATCAAGAATATTATGATACGAAATTCTCTCTTTCTGTTTTTCATTTTAATTGTTGTGGGGGCGGGGTTATGCTCCGCCCAAACAACTGAAAAGAAGTACTACCTGGTTAATGGACTCTTCTTTGACGGAATGCCTCCCGGAGTAAGTTGGGAAAATGCTTCTACTCTTATCGACCATCAGGATGAAGCGGGTCATAAAGCCATAGAACTGCGCCTGCGCAAAGGCTTTGAATTACCGGAAGAAGTGAAGAAGTATGCTACGCCTGTCGAAGAAGTTCCCGGTGCGGAAGCACTGTTGATGAGTTCGCGCGGAGAACTGGGGAAGAAAATGCCGGTTGGTGTGGTACCTACGATGAAGCGGGAAGAGTGGCTGGGAAAACCTTTTCCGGATTTTAAAGTTACAGATACCGAAGGTAAAGTTTGGACAAATGCTGATATTGACGGACAGCCGTTAGTGCTGAACTTCTGGTATATAGGTTGCGGTCCTTGCATCAATGAGATGCCGGAACTGAACAAATGGATGGAACTTTTCCCGAATGTGACTTATTGGGCTACGACTTTCAATACGGCAGAGCAAATCAAGAAGATTGTAGAGAACCGTCCTTTCCGCTTTACGCAGATTGCCGATGAATTGTTTTTCTTTAAGACCTTTAAGGTCAGTGGAATGCCCGTTACTATATTAGTCGATAAAAAAGGAATTATCCGATGGATAGAAGATGGAACGAGTAATGCTAAGTTGAGGTATCTGCAAGATAAATTGAAAGAATTATCGGTAGAGTAGTGGTTTCTTCAAGTCGTTTGCACTATCTTTGTGAATACTAACGATAAACGATGCATCTATGAAACGAATACTCTTTGCCTTGCTTCTTACAGGTAGTATTTGGAACTGTGAACCGGTTTCTGCCTGCACTTCTGCCGTTATCTCCGGTAAAATAACTCCTGATGGCCGTCCTTTGCTGTGGAAAAACCGTGATACGGACTTTCCTCAAAACAGTGTGAAGTATTTCTCCGGTGAGCGTTATCCGTTCATAGCTATTGTCAATAGTGTGGAGGATAATCCTACTGATGTGTGGATTGGTACAAACTCGGTCGGTTTCTCCGTAATGAACACGCAATCTTATAATCTGGTGGAAATAAAACCCGGCGAAGAGCGGGGCGAGGCAAATGGTCGCATGATGCGTCGTGCACTGGAAGTCTGTGCCACGGTGGAGGATTTCTGCCATTTCCTCGATACGATTGCCAAGCCGAGTTTGATTGAAGCGAACTTCGGTGTGATTGATGCCAAAGGCGGTGCAGCTATGTTTGAAGTAGATTACTACAAGTACACAATGTATGATGCTAACAATCCTAAAGATGCTCCTTGTGGCTACATAGCCCGTACCAATTTCTCTTTCTCCGGTAAAGTAAACGAAGGCGCAGGCTATGTGCGCTTCATGCAAGAAGACAAGGTGCTGTTGCCTGCATCGGCCACCGGACAGATTACTCCCCAATGGATATTTACAGAACTTTCCCGCTCTTTTGCCAACCCATTGATGGGGATTGACTTAAAGACAGGCGAATTTAATCGTCCCAAAACAAATGGCTGGTTTGTGGATCAGGATTTCATTGCACGTAGCAGTACGGCAAGTTCTGTCGTGGTGCAAGGTGTAAAACCCGGCGAGAATCCGGAACTGACTACGATGTGGACCATACTCGGCTATCCTCCTACCGGCGTGGCAATGCCCGTATGGCTGAAAGGAGCTGATAAAAATCTACCGAAGCTCATGGCTCGCGATGAGGTAAAGAAGGTTTCTCCTTTGGGCAATTGGTCAGTGATACTGGCGGGGGATGTTTTCTCTTATACACAAGGGATGGGGAGCAGCCGCTATATGAATTGGGAAAAGCTCTATAATACGGAGAAGAATGGCTATATGCAACTGCTTGCTCCGGTGGAAGAGGAAGTATTCAAACGCGCGCAGCCTGTTATCAAAGAATGGCGCAAGAAAGGGGCTGTCGATCTGAAAGAGATGCAGGCGCTTTACGGTGAACTCGATACCTTTATCGAAACGAAATATGCCGATCTGTTCGAGCTATAAATAAAGCAATTACATCATTGAACGGAGGTACGCAAGTATCTCCGTTTCTTGTTCCGGGTGGAACCAGCGGATTTCCTCATCCCGTTTGAACCAGGTCATCTGCTTGCGGGAGTAAATGCGGGAGTTCTGTTTGATTTTATCAATGGCAAAAGGGAGTGTCCATTCTCCGTCGAGATACTTGAATATCTCCTTGTAGCCTACTGTGTTCAGAGAATTGAGCGCCCGATGCGGATAGACGCGGCGGGCTTCTTCTATCAATCCGTCCTCTATCATTTGGTCTACGCGGCGGTTGATGCGGTCGTAAAGTTCTTCGCGGTCACGGGTGAGGCCTATCTTGATGATTCGGAACGGGCGTTCCTTCTTTTGCTGCGTACGGAAGGAAGTATAGGTTTTGCCTGTCATGTAACAGATTTCCAATGCGTGGACTACACGCTTGGGATTCTTTAAATCTACAATCTTGTAATATTCAGGATCCAGCAGTTTGAGTTCTGCGCAGAGTCTTTCTAGCCCCTCTGTCTCATATTTGTGCAACATCAACTGGCGGGTTTCGGTATCTACGGTAGGTATGTCGTCTATTCCTTTGCAGATAGCATCTACATACATCATTGAACCACCGGTCAGCAACACAGTGTCGTGTTCGGCAAATAGGGAGTCGAGGAGATGCAGGACTTCCGCTTCGTATTGGGCGGCACTATAATAGTCAGTCAGTTTCAGGGTGCCTACAAAGTGGTGTTCCACCCGTTGCAGTTGTTCGGGGGTGGGGGCGGCTGTACCTATCTTTAAGTCCGCATAGAGTTGCCTCGAATCGGCCGAGACAATACAAGTGTGGAATTGCTCTGCCAGTCGGAGGCTTAATTCTGTTTTGCCTACTCCGGTGGGGCCGATAAGTACAATTAAAGTCTGCATATAGGAAAGGAGGGAAGGATTATTATTTATTTTTTAGGCACGGATTACACAGATTACGCGGAAGGTTTTAATAATCCGTGAAATCCGTGTAATCCGTGCCTAATTATTATCACACGGCAGATTGCCTCTTTTATCTTAGAATTTCTCTTCTTCGAAAGGAGCGCCACCGGCATCGTCCAGACCTACGAAGCCTTCTTTGTCGAAGTCCTCCATGTCGAAGTCCTGGTCGCCGTAGAAGTTCTCGTCCAAGTCGAGGGAACCGCCGGCTGCTGCCATCTCTTCAAAGTCCATAATTTGCTTGGGAGCATCGCCTGCTTTCTTAGTGCACTTGGCACCCTTCATTTCCTTACCGGTGATGATTTCGGAAAGTTCGATAAAGAAGCAACGCTCCGTCATATAGTCGAATACATAAAGCAGCTTCTGCTTTTCGTCTTCTATCAGTTCACTGAGCTGGGTGTCTTTCATTACCCAACTGTCCATTTCCGGATTGTCGTCCATCTCTTCCAGGGTTATTTCCTTTTCTTTCTCCCAGTCGTCGTCGCAGATGAAGAAAGAAGTCATCTGGTCGTCAGTGTAGCCTGCCGATTTTAAGATTGCCTCATGGAAGTCGAAAAAAGTAGCTTCCGGGTCTATTTGTATTTCTCTGACAAAGTCGTCCACCTCATCTGAGATGATTGTAAATCTGTAGATCATGATGATTTATGATTTATGATTTATAATTTATGATTTATGATTTATGGCTTCTGATTTCAGGTTTTGTCAATTGGCAATAAATCGTAAATCTGAAATCAGAAATCTTTTTATTTCCCTGCGGGGATAATGCCTCGAGCCGATTCACGTATAAAGTTTACAATATAGCTGATCTCTGGTGTCATTTCCATTTCCTCCTCAATCTTCTTCAAAGCGTCCGTATTGTTCAGCCCGCTTTGGTAGATGATGCGGTATGCATTATGGATTTGCTCGATGGTTTCGTTGGAGAAACCACGGCGGCGCAGTCCTACGATATTGATACCGGCGTAGCAGATCGGCTCGCGTCCGGCAATGATATACGGTGGAATGTCCTTGCTGAAGCGGCAACCGCCCTGCAACATGCCATATCCGCCTACGCGGCAGAATTGATGCATCAATACGTTGGCACTGACTATGGAGTAATCGTCAATAACAATTTCGCCAGCCATCTTGGTGGAGTTGCCAATGATACATTCATTGCCAATCAACGCATCGTGTGCCACATGTACGCTTTCCATAAAGAGGTTGTTATTGCCCACAATCGTTCTGCCTTTGGCGGCTGTACCACGGTTGATCGTAACGTTCTCACGGATAATATTATTATTACCGATTTCAGCAGTGGTTTCTTCGCCTCTGAACTTTAAATCCTGAGGGATGGCACCAATAACAGCTCCCGGAAAAATAGTGTTTCCGTTGCCGATGCGTGCACCATACAGAATGTTGGCATTTGCCATAATCTTATTGTTATCGCCGATTACCACATTCTTGTCAATGAAAACAAAAGGAGCAATCTCTACGTTTTCCCCGATTTTTGCTTCGGGATGAATATACGCTAAGGGACTTATCATGCTTGGTATTTATTTGTTCTTAACTATTTGCGCCATAAATTCTGCTTCGCACACTACTTTTTCGCCTACAAACACATAGCCTTTCATGGTAGAAATACCACGGCGGATAGGAGCAAGCAGCTCTACACGGAAAATCAGTGTATCTCCCGGCACTACTTTCTGGCGGAATTTCACACCGTCTATTTTCAGGAAATAAGTGGAGTAACGTTCCGGTTCGTCCACGGAGTTCAGTACCAGTAAGCCTCCCGTCTGTGCCATTGCCTCTATCTGTAATACGCCGGGCATTACGGGTTCCTGAGGGAAGTGTCCCTGGAAGAAGGGTTCGTTGGAAGTAACGTTCTTGATACCTACAATGTAGTTGGCACCTATTTCGATAACTTTGTCCACCAGCTGCATCGGGTAACGGTGGGGCAGCAGTTCGCGGATGCGGTTGACGTCCATGATAGGTTCGCGGTTGCAGTCGTAGGTAGGAGCCTGGATTTCGTGCAGGCGGATTTCCTTACGCATCTGACGGGCGAACTTGTTATTGATGGTATGTCCCGGACGGGTGGCGATGATACGGCCTTTGATGGGCTTACCTATCAGAGCCAGGTCACCGATAACATCCAGCAATTTATGACGGGCGCACTCGTTGGGCCATACCAGCGGCTGGTGATTAATGTAGCCCAACTGCTTGGCATCCATGTGCGGGACCCCCATCACGTCGGCCAACTTGTCATAGTTCTCTTGCGACATTTCGCGTTCGTAGATAACGATGGCATTGTCCAGGTCGCCGCCTTTGATAAGACCTGCCTGCAGCAGCGGTTCAATTTCGCGTACAAACACGAAGGTACGGCTGGCAGCTATTTCGTCCTTGAACTTCTTCATGTCCTCCAGCGTAGCAAACTGGTTGGGAATGATGGAGGAATCGTAAGATACCAATACGTTCAGGCTGAAATTCTCGTCGGGCAATACAATGATGGAAGAACCGGTTGCATCGTCGCGGAACTCGATTTTGGACTTGATGATATAGAAATCCTTGACGGCATTCTGCTCCACAGTGCCCACGCGTTCTATTTCGTTGACGTAATATTGGGCGCTTCCGTCCAGGATCGGAAACTCCGGTCCGTTCACTTGTATCAGGCAGTTGTCTATGCCCAGTGCATAGAGTGCTGCCATGCCATGCTCTACCGTACTTACTTTTGCTCCGTTTTTGGAGAGTACGGTACCACGGGTAGTTTCGATAACATTATCGGCAACGGCATCGATGAGAGGTTGTCCTTCCAGGTCGATGCGTTGAATCTTATATCCGTGATTGTCAGGAGCCGGATTAAAAGTAACGGTTAGGTCAAGTCCTGTGTGCAGGCCTTTCCCACTGAGCGAAAAGCTATCTTTCAGAGTCTTTTGTTTCAACATTGGTTACTTATTTAATTGTTGTTTTAATTCATTCAGTTCTTTGCGGAGCATGTTGAGCTCTGCATACATGTCGGGCAACTTCTTATACACAACAGATGCTTTAAAATATTGTTTGGCATCGAAGGCGGGCGAACCCATGATCTGGCTGCCTTCTTTCACATTGCCGGGTACACCGCTTTGGGCTGCGATGCCTACTTTGTTGCCGATGTGGGCATGTCCTGCCAGACCTACTTGTCCGCCTATCATGCACCATTCGCCTACCTTGGTGGAGCCGGCTATACCGGATTGGGCTGCCATGACAGTATTGGCACCTACTTCGTCGTTGTGAGCTATCTGAACCAGATTGTCCAGCTTTACACCGCTACGCACGATGGTGGCGCCCATGGTGGCGCGGTCTACACAGGTGTTTGCGCCGATTTCCACATTGTCTTCCAATATGGTAATGCCTATCTGAGGGATTTTCTCATAGCCTTGAGGTGTGGGAGCAAAGCCGAAGCCGTCTGCACCGATCACGCAGCCCGAATGCAGGATGCAATGGTTGCCTACACGGCAATCGTGGTAAACGGTGGCATTGGCATAAATGATGCAGTCACTGCCTATTTTGGCGCCGCCGCCGATGGTGACATGCGGGTGAATAACCGTGTTGTCTCCCACTTCGGCATGGTCGCCGATGCAGGCAAATGGCGCGATGTAAACATCCTTTCCGATTTTAGCAGTTTCGGCAACGAATGCTAATGAGTCAATTCCTACGCGTTTGGGCTTGCTTTGCTCATAAAGATTTAGCAATTTAGCAAGACTTTCGTAGGCGTTGTCCACTTTTATCAGTGTAGCTTTTACTTCCTGTTCAGGAACAAAGTCTTTGTTTACCAAAACGATGCTTGACTGGGTTTCGTATATATAAGAGGTATATTTAGGATTGGATAGAAAGGAGATAGCCCCCGGTATTCCTTCTTCGATTTTCGCGAAGGTATGAACGGTAGCATTTTCGTCTCCAACAATCTCTCCTTGGATAAATGTTGCAATTTGTTTAGCAGAGAACTCCATGTCTTCTTCTTGTTAGATGGTTTCAAAACACAAATAACGGACTTTTTTTTTATATATCCTTGTCCTCGGGTGAATATTTTATACTTACTTATGCAAACGTTGGTAACACAAGTAGTACTTTTTTACTTTTTTAGACAGAAGAGAGATATTGAGCATATCCGATGCTTCGGCAATGTTCTTTGTGCTGCCGTCGTTGTAGAGGATGTCAATACTGTCGTCTGCCTCGTCGTACATATTCTTCTCGATGCTGGGGGTAGAGATGAAATATCTCGCTTCGGAGAGGGGGATGTCCAGTTGCTTACTGAGCTGCAAAGTTAATTCTTTTTTTCGTTCTTCACTAAAAGGTTCGGTAGAAATCTCTACTTTGAAGATATTCCGGTTAATCATTCCAAGGCTCAGGGTAGCCAGCACCTTGTCGGGATGAGTGCTCCAGACCTTCAGAGCTGTCCAAATATCGTTGTCATCCAGCTGGATGTAGTTCTCCAGACATTCGGGGTTGTTGTAGAATGTCTTCCGGTTGATGTCGTTGTAAAGGAAAAACTTCAGTGCAGGCGATGCAAACAACCCTACGCCTTGGCTTGCCAGTTCTTTGGCACGCAGTAAGGCACTGATGAGCATCTTCTCGTAGGCTACGGAGGTTTTGTGCAGATAGACCTGCCAATACATCAGGCGGCGGGCGGTGAGGAAGTTCTCGATGGAGTAGATGCCTTTGGACTCTACCACGAGGTGGTCGTCTTTCACATCGAGCATCTTGATGATGCGGGCGGAGCCGATGTTGCCTTCCGTCACTCCGGTATAGAAGCTGTCGCGGCGCAGGTAGTCGAGGCGGTCCATATCCAGTTGACCGCTAACCAATTGGTGCAGGAAGCGTTTGGGGTATTCGTCCTTGAACATCTGGATGGCGAGCGTCAGCTGGCCGTTCATCTCCTTGTTGATGCGTTCCATTAGCATCAGGGAGATGTCCTCGTGCGAAACACCGCGCACAATGGTGTCTTCGAGCACGTGTGAGAAAGGCCCGTGACCGATGTCGTGCATCAGTATGGCTGCTTCCACGGCTTCGGCTTCACTGTCGAAGATGAAGTTTCCCTTGGCTGTGAGGTGCTGGATGGTTTCGCTCATCAGGTAGAAAGCACCCAGTGAATGCTGGAAACGCGTGTGCTGTGCGCCGGGATAAACCACGGACGACAAGCCGAGTTGCTTGATACGGTTCAGACGTTGCAAAAGGGGATGCCGCACGATATCGTACAGCAGCCCCTTCGGTATGTTGATGAACCCGAAGACCGGGTCGTTGATAATTTTACGTTCGTAGGACATGGTTAAGTATTTGTCCGCAAAGGTAGTTGGTTTTTGGGAGAATATGAAATAAATTGTAACTTTGCCAGTCTTAACTCAAAAAAACAGAAAGATGATATTAACAGATGACATGCTTGCTGCTGCGTTGCTATACCGTGAAACTGAAGTGTGGAGCATTTTGACCGACAGCGATATATTTGCCTTCCGCCTATCCGACGGGGAAACTGGCTATTGCTGTGTGATGGGAAACGGTGGCGAACATTTAGCCTTGGGCTTCTATCGGGGACGAAAAGGGTTCAGCTCTTATTTGAAGACTCTCATTTTGAACGATAGGGAGATGTCTCATGCGGAAATGTTGGATTTGGCTTCTACTTTAGACTGCATTAATTGTGACTTTATGCCGGCGGCCGATATGGGTTCTGAGGTAAAGAAACGTATTCGCAATTATGCTGAGACTCATGGAATGACAATACGCCGTCCCAAGGGATGGCCCGACTTCACCAGGCATACGCCTTTCAAACTGTCCTTTGGCATTACTTGCGAGGAAGATGCACGCGACATTACAGAGGCACTGTATGCAGCTATAGGTGTGGCTTGGATGCTGGTGGCTTATACTCCGGAGAAGCTTGGCTTTAACGAAAGGGGCGATTATCCTACTATGCAGGGTGGAAGACAAGTTCCTTACCTTATTCCCAACGAGAGAGGCACTTACGATTGGGAAACTACAGAGCTTCCTGCTTTCTTGCCGGACGAATGGGATGCGCCGGAGTTCGGCAATGACATTCTTGCGAGTGTGGTAAAGAAACTACGTAAGTCCGGAACACTTCAGGTAGACCTTGTTTATTTGCCGATACCTTGTGCTAAAAAGGATAGCGAGGAAGTTTATGCTTCGGCGGCGTTGATTTGCTTGGATATAGACAATATGGATTTATTCCCCATTATCAATATGAGTGGAGGAGAGGAAAGGTACAAGGAGATGTTTGCCGAATTGGTTGATAAGTTGCGTAACAGCGGCTGTAAGCCTTGCGCGATTGAGGTGGTAAATGAGAAAACGGAATCGTTCCTGAAAGATTTCTGTAACAAGTGCGATATTGGCTTGTCCCGTAAAAAGGAACTTCCGGAACTTGAAGATGCTCGTTCTTTCTTGCTTGGCAACCTTATGAAGTGATTATAGAATATGTGGAAACAAACTGAATTTAAACTACAGGAACGTCGGCGCGGCTTTCATCTCATAACGAATGAAGTCCTGCGCCATCTGCCTGAACTGCCTAAGGTGGGAATGTTGCATCTTTTCATCAAGCACACCTCGGCAGCCCTCACCCTCAATGAGAATGCCGACCCGGATGTGCGTGCGGATATGGAAAGTATCTTCAACCACTTGGTCAAGGAGCGTGAACCGTACTACCTGCATACGCTGGAAGGTGACGACGATATGCCGGCTCATGCCAAATGCAGCATCGTCGGACCCTCTGTCACCATACCTGTTACGAATGGTCGTCTGAATCTTGGGACATGGCAGGGTATTTATCTTTGTGAGTTTCGCGACTACGGAGGTGCCAGAAGCATTGTGGCAACTATAATGGGAGAATAGCGGTATTTAATTTTGTATATTGTAATAAGTATTTTTCATCTCAATGGCTTTCATTATACGAGGAAGTTCATTACCAGCCTTGTCATAATCTCCTTTTCCTCTGTTTTAGATTCGGCTATCATGATGGTAATGGCTACGAGAGTACTGTCGCTGATGCGCTTCTCGCCATTTTCACGATAAAGGATTCCGTTCTTTTGCAGGAAGTATAGAAATAGGGTGGCGGCAATGCGTTTGTTGCCGTCGCTGAATGAATGGTTTTTGGTTATGAAATAGAGCAGATTGGCTGCTTTCTCCTCAACGGACGGATAAACATCTTCACTGCCAAAGGTTTGATAGATGGCACCGATGCTGCTATGAAACGATTCATCTTTTTCATTTCCGAAGAGATCACTGTCTGCGTTGAAGTTCATACTGTTTATCACGTCGCGGCACTCCTCGTAGGTCAGAACATATGTTGCTTTACTACCATCGGGTTTACTAATACACTGATGGTCATAGTCATCCAGCAAATCAAGAGCCATAGTGTATTGCTTCACTACGGCAAGCATTTGTTGGGCGTCGAGTTGGCTGGTAGTACGCTTCAGAACCTTGATAACTTCACCCAGTTGCTTCAGACGGTTGTCGTTGACGGCAATGCCACGGATGAGGTAATCTTTAAGGACTGAATTAGCCCAGATACGAAATTGTGTACCTCTTTGGCTTTTTACTCTGTAGCCTACGGATATAATAACGTCTAAGCTATAAATAGTAGTAGGTTTATATTTGGAGAGAGTATTATGCAAAATTTGCATATTACTATTTTTATCGAGTTCTCCCTCTTTAAAAACGTTTGCAATATGGCGGGCAATTACAGACTGATCTTTTTGAAACAAATCAGCCATTTGTGCTTGCGTAAGCCACACCGTGTCCTGCTCCAACTTCACATCGATAGTCGTTTTCCCATCCTGGGTTTGATATATGATAATCTTGTTTTGGCTCATGATATATGTTTTGTAATAGGTGGAACTTACTGTTGCCATTCATCGCGACATACAAATATCCGAATCAAATATTGAACCTCAAAATTTAATCCGAATATTTATCTCTTTCGAGTGAAGATTACCGAATGGACAATTGAATGCTTCAGAGTTTACCACTATTGGAGCGTCACCTCACCGCTAATGCAGTTTCACTTTATCAGTAATACAGTGATACTTTAACAGTGATAAAGCACCGCTTTATCACTGTTAAAGTGTTGCTTTATTACAACTAAAGCATTACTGTATAATAGATAAAATATAATAAAGCTGTAATGGGTTGAATGATAGTGTTATATTCCGTCATTCATTCCACCTCAAGCAGTACTGAAATTCATCGAACTTCGGTTCGCTGACAACACCTGCGGAACGGAATACGTTGCGGATTTTCTCCTGTTCTTCGGGAGAGATGAGGCGGGTGCCTTTGCGGCTTTGGTAGAAATAACTCTCGCATGAGAAGCAGTGCATCACTCGCAGACGGACGAGGCGGGCTTGTCGCAGAGGCAGATCTTCAAAAAGTTGTGTCATGCCTTTGGCGTAACGCAGGGGCTTGTTGTCGCGATAGAACCGGCAACTGTCCGGATGGGGAAGCCGTTGCACATAGACGGGATTTACGGTTTCTATTATGGCGGCTGACTCTTCCGGACTTTCAGTAAGGATTTGCGCCGCAATGGCCCGCAGGCATGTATTCGCTTTGGGGCAGATGTCCTGGGCGAAGCAGTAGGCGAAAGATTTGGGGATGTCTTGCAGATATATCATCGTTCTGTGGTATTGATATGAAATAAGCGAGAACGGACAAACGTCAAATGTTTGTCTGTTCTCGCCCGGATTTATGCTTTGGGGAAATAAGTTCAGGACAGCTTTCTTAGAGAATTGCTTTCAGTTGCTCTGCCATCTGTTCCTGCACTTCTTGGGCGGCTTTGCGGCTGGCAGCGGCAAATTTTTCGGTCTTATCTACGTAGATAATGCCACGGCTGGAGTTCACAATCAGTCCGCAGGTCTTGTTCATACCGTACTTGCAGACTTCTTCGAGCGAACCGCCTTGTGCACCTACGCCGGGAACCAGCAGGAAGTGTTCGGGAACCAGCTTGCGGATGTCCTCGAAAGCGCGGCCTTGCGTGGCGCCTACCACGTACATCATCTGTTCGTCGCCCGCCCATTTCTGAGATTTGCGCAGCACTCGTTCGAAGAGGCGTTCGCCGTCATCATCCATCATCAGTTGGAAGTCGTGCGAGCCTTTGTTGCTGGTCAGGGCGAGGAGGATGACCCATTTGTTCTTATAAGTAAGGAAAGGGGTTACGCTGTCTTCGCCCATGTAGGGGGCTACGGTTACGGAATCGATATCCAGTTCTTCGAAGAAGGTGCGGGCATACATGGCAGAGGTGTTCCCGATATCACCGCGCTTGGCATCGGCGATGATGAATTGGTCGGGGTAGTTCTGCTTGATGTAGTTCACGGTTTTCTCGAAGGAGATCCAGCCTTTCACGCCCATGCTTTCGTAGAAGGCGAGGTTGGGCTTGTAGGCGATGCAGAGATCGGCGGTTGCATCAATGATGGCTTTGTTGAACGCGAAGATGGGATCTTCTTCTTTCAGCAGATGTTCGGGAATCTTCTTGATGTCGGTGTCAAGACCTACGCAAAGAAATGACTGCTTGCGCTTTATGTTTTCAAATAATTCTTGCTTGTTCATTTTTATGTTGTTCTTAAAGTTCGCTTTCTTTTAGTCTTTCTGCATTTTCAGCCACAATCAGGTGGTCGATGCAATCTTGGATATCACCGTCCATAAAGGCGGCAAGGTTGTAAATGGTATAGTTGATGCGGTGGTCGGTAATACGTCCTTGCGGGTAGTTGTAGGTACGGATCTTGGCGGAGCGGTCGCCGGTGCTGACCATCGTTTTACGTTTGGAGGCGATGTCGTCGATGTACTTCTGATGCTCTTTGTCGTAGATAAAGGTACGCAGACGGGCGAGGGCGCGCTCCTTGTTCTTGGGCTGGTCGCGTGTTTCGGTACATTCTATCAGGATTTCTTCGACTACGCCAGTGTTGGGGTTCTTCCAGTTGTAGCGCAGGCGCACACCGGATTCTACCTTATTTACGTTCTGGCCGCCGGCACCGCCGCTTCGGAAAGTGTCCCATTTTATCTCGCCTTCGTTGATGATTACGTCAAACTCTTCGGCTTCGGGCAGCACTGCCACGCTGGCGGCGGAGGTGTGTACGCGTCCTTGTGTTTCGGTGGCGGGTACGCGTTGCACGCGGTGCACGCCCGATTCGTATTTCATCGTACCGTATACACCGTCGCCGGTGATGCTGCACACAATTTCCTTGAATCCGCCGGCACTGCCTTCGTTGGCGCTGGATACTTCCAACTTCCAGCCTTTCGTTTCGCAGTACTTGGTGTACATGCGGAAGAGGTCGCCTGCAAAGATGGCAGCTTCGTCACCACCCGTACCGCCACGAATCTCGAGGATGGCGTTGCGGCTGTCCTGCGGGTCGGCGGGGACGAGCAGAAGCTTTATCTGTTCTTCCAGTTCCGGCTGGCGGGTTTGGCAGGCGTCGAGTTCTTCGCGTGCCATGTCGCGCATCTCCGGGTCGGTTTCGTTGGCGATGATTTCTTTGGCTTCTTCGATGCCGCTCAGTACTTGCATATACTCCTTGCGGGCATTCATCAAGTCGCCCAGTTCTTTATATTCTTTGGTGAGTTTGACGTAACGCTTCTGGTCGGCAATTACTGCCGGGTCGGTAATCAGGGTCGATACCTCTTCGAAGCGGGCTACGAGCCCATCCAGTTTTTCGAGTATGGTGTTGTTTTCTGCCATATATTAATAGTTGAATTCTCCGAACTCACTCTTGATAATCAGTTCCTTCTTGCTGCTTTCCTCAATCCGTCCTACAATCTGTGCATCGATGCCGAAACTCTTTGAGATGGCAATCACCTCTTCGGCATGTTCGGGCGAGAGGTAAACTTCGAGACGATGTCCCATGTTGAATACCTTGTACATTTCGCTCCAGTCCGTGTCGCTTTGTTCCTTGATGGTGCGGAACAAGGGCGGAACGGGGAACAGATTATCTTTCACCACACGGCAATTATCACCAACAAAATGCAGCACCTTGGTCTGTGCGCCGCCCGAGCAGTGTACCATACCATGTATTTCGGGGCGGAGTGCATCGAGCAGTTTCTTTACTACCGGCGCATACGTGCGGGTAGGAGAGAGCACCAGCTTCCCAGCATCCAGCGGACTGCCTTCTACGGCATCCGTCAGTTTCAGTTTGCCGCTGTACACCAGTTCTTCGGGCACTGCCTTGTCATAACTTTCGGGATACTTCTCTGCCAGATATTTGGAGAATACATCGTGACGGGCCGAAGTCAGACCGTTGCTGCCCATGCCGCCGTTGTACTCTTTCTCATAAGTAGCCTGTCCGTAAGAAGCCAAGCCTACAATGACATCTCCGGGGCGGATATTGGCGTTGTCGATTACGTCCGAGCGCTTCATGCGGCATGTCACTGTAGAGTCCACGATGATGGTACGTACAAGGTCGCCCACATCAGCCGTTTCGCCGCCGGTGGCATATACACCTACGCCCATTTCACGAAGCTCGGCAAGCAACTCGTCCGTACCGTTGATGATGGCGGAGATTACTTCGCCGGGGATGAGCAGTTTGTTACGCCCGATGGTGGAAGAAACCAGAATATTGTCTACGGCACCTACACAAAGCAGGTCGTCGATGTTCATAATCAGTGCATCCTGCGCAATACCTTTCCATACGCCGAGGTCGCCGGTTTCTTTCCAGTACATATAGGCCAGGCTCGACTTGGTGCCTGCACCGTCGGCATGCATAATGTTGCAATACTCCGGGTCACCGCCCAGGATGTCAGGGATGATTTTGCAGAAAGCCTGCGGAAAAATACCTTTGTCGATGTTCTTGATGGCGTTGTGCACATCTTCTTTCGATGCGCTGACGCCGCGCATCATGTATCGTTGATTACTCATGAGTTAATAAGTTTTGCGCAAAAGTAGTGATTATTTCGCTTATAGCCTTAGCTTTGTATAAGAAAATAGAGGTTACTTTTTTCCTCTCCCCCTGCAACTAATCATCAAAACGGGCGTCTTATGTTATAAAGAACGTGCACGAATGGAACAGAATGAAAAAGAAAAGCGGTTTACTTCCCTTATCATGGAGTACAAGCGGGTGATATACAAAATCTGCTATATGTATGCCACGGATGGGGATAACTTCAAGGACCTTTATCAAGAGGTGGTGATAAACCTTTGGCGAGGCTTCGACGGATATGAAGGAAAAGGCAAGCCTTCCTCATGGATCTACCGTGTGGGACTGAACACTTGCATTTCTTTCTATCGCCAGCAGCAACGTCGCGGCGAGCATACTTCGCTCGATAGCCTTTACGGCCTCGAAGCGGAGAATGACGAGACGACGAAGCGCCTGAAGGAAATGTATCGCCTCATTGCCGGGTTGAATAAGTTTGAACGCGCCGTCATTCTGTTATGGCTCGATGAGAAGTCTTACGAGGAGATTGCGGAAATTGTAGGCATGCCTCGCAATACCGTTGCTTCAAGATTAAAACGAATTAAAGAAAAATTGACTAAACAAGCGAATAGCTAAGGAGATAGATTATGGAACTGGAAGATTTGAAGAAGAATTGGAATGAGATGGAAGAACGACTCGGACGATTGGAGATGGAGAACCGTCAATTGCAGCATAAGGCCGTGAACAGTAAAGTGGAGCAGATGCGCAAGCGTTTGTTGCTGCGACAGACGTTTTTCGTCCTCTTTTTGCCTTGGTTCTTTTATCAGGTAGTTCGTAACTCAGAGTTTGGTTTCAGTACTCTGACGTGGAGTTTATTGGGAGTGTTTATTGTGGCGATACTGATCAGGCAGCTCACTTGGTTGTTGCTGTTGAGGAAGGTGGACTGCGTGGAACAGACGGTACGCGAAGTATGTTTGGCAGAGAGTCGCTTCCGCATTTCGTTCAAGATAGGAATTGCTGCTTGTGGGGTTTGTGCCATACCTTTACTGGTAAGTCTGATATGGGATATTGCCGGGATGGGCGACCGCTATCTGCTGTATGGGGCATGGGCAGGGCTTGTTGTAGGTTTGTTGCTCGGTGTTCGTCTCTTCCTTAAAGCATGGCGGGGAGTGAAAGAGTTGAGGGAGGCGATAGCGGATTTGCAGTAAGAGTGCGATAGGCGATCTCCTCCCTGACAGATAGTCTGCTTTTGAATGATAGAATGAATATATTTAAATTCTACCAGTTTAGAACTGTACCTGCGGTGCAGTCTCTGTTCCCTCAGCAGCTTCGAAATAAGCACGCTTGTCAAATCCGAAAAGGCCGGCAAGGATGTTCTTCGGGAAGCGGCGGATGGCGGTATTGAAGTCCTTCGCCGCGTTGTTGAAGTTGGTACGTGCCACGTTGATGCGGTTTTCCGTACCTTCCAGTTGGGCTTGCAGTTCAAGGAAGTTCTGGTTGGCTTTCAGGTCGGGGTAGTTCTCCGTGATGGCAAGCAGCTTGCCCAGGGCAGAGGTTACGGCACCTTGGGCTTTCTGGTATTCAGCCAGCTTTTCGGGTGTCAGGTCGTTGGCATCTACTTTGATTTGGGTTGCCTGGCTGCGTGCCTGCACTACACCTTCCAAAGTCTCCTTTTCGTGAGAAGCATATCCTTTGACTGTATTTACAAGATTCGGAATCAGGTCGGCACGGCGTTGATATTGGGTTTCGACGTTCGACCATTGTCCGCTGACGTTCTCGTCCATGGTTACGAGTCCGTTGTAACCGCTAACGCCCCAAATGGCGAGGAGGGCTACAACAACAATGATGATAATGGTTGATTTCTTCATACTCTTTTCTTTATTATAGTGATACAATATGTTATTTAGAACCGGGAACCAGCACCTCCGCCGCCTCCCATACCTCCTCCGAAGCTGCCACCGCTAAAGCCTCCGCCTCCTCCGCTTCCGCCAAATAGACCTCCGCCTCCAAAGATAACCGGACCACCTCCGCCGCCACCCCGGTAATTCTCATCGTACGATTGCTGGCGGCGCACTACTTTGTGGCCACAGTTACGGCAAGTATAAGTCACATCTTCCGTCTTCACTCCGTTGCGACGTGAAACAAGGGTGCTACCGCTGCGCTGCAACTTATGTTGTCCGCAGTTGGGGCATTTGGTTGCGGCGCGTTGGGTCATGATGCCTATCAGCAGGGCTACACCGATGAATCCGAAAACTGCCAGCAAGATACCTCCTACGGAAATATCTTCTTCCTCTTCGGTGTCATTCTCCATACTGCCGTCCAGGCGCGTGCAGACGGCGCGTACACCTGCCACCATGCCGGCGTCCCAATTCCCGTCTTTCAGGTAAGGAATCATATACCGGGTTTGGATGCGCTTGCAGATAGCGTCGGGCAAGTCTCCTTCCAGACCATAGCCTGTATAGAACTGAATGCAGCGTTGGTCGGTCACCAGCAGTATTACAAGTCCGTTGTTCTTTCCCTTTTTTCCCACTCCCCACTCGTTGAGCAGTTGGTGGGAGAAGTCAAAGCAATCTTCCTCGCCGATGGAAGGCACAACAGCTACAACGGTTTCTATGCCGGTCTGCTGTTCCAGCGCGTAGAGCATACGGTCTATACTGTCGCACGCAGCTGTAGAGAGGATGCCGGCAGGATTGCATACGTACCTCATCTTGTTTTGAAGATGTACTTTAGGGATGTTCTTGGTGGTGTATACCTCTTGTGCCTGCATGGAAAAGAGCAGGCATAAGAAGAATGTTATGGAGATAAATCGTTTCATACTAATGTATTTGTAGTTGCGAAGATAAGGAAAATCACATCAACGGATGTATTTTCCTACAAAATTCTTTACCCGTTGCGTGTATTCCTGCGGATAGTCCTTATAAGACATAGCATGCGTGGCACCGGGAACAAGCCACAACTCCTTTGGCTCGGACTTTGCTTCATACAGCGGGTAGACCATCCACGTGGGTACATACGTGTCGGCATCTCCGTGGATGAAGAGCATCGGCAATTTGCATTTCTTTACCTGGTTCAGCGAGGATGCTTCCTTGAAATTCCAGCCGTACTTTGCGTTGCATAGCCAGCTGGCAGTATATAGTAGCGGGAAAGGAGGCAGCCCGAACTGTCCTTTCAGTTCGTGCGCAAATTCATCCCATACACTTGTATAGCCGCAGTCTTCTACGAAGCACTTAACGAACGGTTTCTGCTCCTCGCCCGATACCATCATGGTGGTGGCGGCTCCCATGGAAATGCCGTGTACCACCATCCGGGTGTTTCCGCCGTAAATATCGTCGGCGATATCCATCCAGCGCAATACGTCGAGGCGGTCTTTCCAGCCCATCTGAATGGCGGGGCCGTCGCTCAGTCCCTGGTCTTGCAGGTCGGGCAGTAGGATGTTATACTTTAATTCTTTATTATAGAGGTAGCCTATCATCAGCATGCGGATGGCATTGTCCGTATAGCCGTGCACAATGACGGCCGTCTTGTCGGTAGGCTCAGGAGCGGCGGCAAAGATGGCATGCAGTTGCCGCCCTTCGGAATTGATGATAAAGGTATCGCGCAAGGCGCCCACCGTTTGCAGGCTGTCCAGCCACGGCTTTATCGACGGATATTCGCTGAGCATGTATTCGTAGGAACCGGGGATGTCTTTCCCTTTGTTATGTTCCGGTCTCAGCGAATAGCCGAGCATGTAGAAACTACCGCCGATGACGGCGATGATAATAAGTATGAACAGTCCTGCCAGACTGTATTTGAGCCATTTTCTCATATTATCTATTCCAGATTTCCCATGCAGCAAAGGCTTGCAGCAGCAGCATCTCCAGTCCGTTCTTGGTGACGGCTCCTTGCGCCTGGCCTTTCTTCATGAAGAGAGTTTCATTTGGATTATATAACAAATCGTAGAGCAAATGGTTGGGTGTTAACAGTTCGTAAGGGATGTTGGGACAGAAGTCCACTTTGGGATACATACCCACAGGGGTGCAGTTGACAATGACAGTGTACTCCTGCATGATTTCCGGTGTCAGTTCTTCGTAGGTGAGGAATTTGGCATCTTTCTTGGTGCGCGATACGAAAGTACTTTGGATGCCCAGGTTTTCCAGGCTGCGATATACAGCTTTCGATGCGCCGCCCGTACCCAGAATCAGGGCTTTCGTGTGTTGCGGTTGCAACAGTGGTTCTATGGATTGGGTGAATCCGATGATGTCGGAGTTATAGCCTACCAGTTTTACCTTTCCTTTGGGGAGGCGGATGATCTTGATGACGTTGACGGCGCCTATCTTGGCAGTGTCCTTGTCCAGTTCGTCCAGATAGGGAATAACTTGTTCCTTATAAGGGATGGTCACGTTGAGCCCGCAGAGGTTGGGATTCTCCTCTATCACTTCCATAAAGTCTTCGATGCGTGGTATTTCGAAGTTCACGTATTCTGCATCAATATTCTCTGCTTTGAACTTCTCATTGAAAAATCCGATAGAGAACGAATGTTTCAGCGGGTAACCTATTAAACCGTATTTCTGCATGATTAGGGTGTGTTAAAGGGGTGATTAATGCTTATTTCCTGGCTGTATATAATGTGCATATTCCAAAAGTGAGCCGCTTGAAGTGTACTTCGCTGAAGCCCGCCCGTCGGATGACTTCCTGCATCACCTCGCCTTGCGGAAAAGCACGGATGCTTTGTGGCAGGTAGGTGTAAGCGCTGTTGTCTTTCGAAATGAATTTGCCGAGCAGGGGGATGACTATTTTCGAATAAATGGTGAATAACTGCTTCATCGGGAAACGGTCCGGGGTGGAAAGTTCCAGAATGACGAGATGTCCGCCGGGTGTCAACACGCGGCACATCTCGGACAGTCCTTTGTCCAGTCCTTCGAAGTTGCGGATGCCGAACGCTACGGTCACGGCATCGAAACTACCATCGGCAAACGAGAGGGAGGTGCAATCCTCCCGGGCAAAGGAAATCTTGTCCGAGAGGTGCGCCTGTTTTACTTTTTCACGACCCACATCCATCATGCCTTCCGAAATGTCGGTACCTATCAAGGTGTCGGGCTGGAGTTCGTGGCACGCAAGGATGGCAAAGTCGCCTGTGCCGGTAGCCACATCCATGATGCGGCGGGGGCGGAACGGGCGGAGAATGTTGATTGCCTTCCTGCGCCAACTGCGGTCTATACCCATGGAGAGGGTATGGTTCAGCTTGTCGTAGGCGGGGGCAATGTTGTCGAACATTTCTTCTACCTGTTCGCTCTTCTTGCCGTCGTTGCCGTAGGGCTTGATGTGTTCTTGTGGGTAGTCCATATTATTTCAGATACTCCATTACGTTCTTTTCGATACGTTCGGCGATGTTGCTGGTATCTTCTTTTACGAACTTCTCACCGGTGATGTGTTCGTATAATTCGATGTAGCGGTCGCTGATAGAAGCCACGATTTCATCGGTCATTTCCGGTACTTGCTGTCCTTCTTTGCCTTGGAAACCGTTATCCATCAACCATTCGCGTACGAATTCTTTGGAAAGTTGCTTCTGGGGCTCGCCTTTGGCAAAACGGTCTTCGTAGCCTTCGGAGTAGAAGTAACGGCTGGAGTCCGGCGTGTGGATTTCGTCCATCAGGTAGATGGTGCCGTTGTGCTTGCCGAATTCATATTTCGTATCAACAAGAATCAGTCCGCGTTCTGCAGCGATTTCGGTACCACGCAGGAACAGAGCCATGGTGTACTTCTCAAGGATGGCATATTCTTCGGGAGTAGCCAGACCTTTGGCAAGGATTTCTTCTTTAGAGATATCTGCATCGTGCTCGCCGATTTCTGCTTTGGTAGTCGGGGTGATGATGGGTTCGGGGAACTTCTGGTTTTCTTTCATTCCTTCGGGCAGCTTGATGCCGCAGATTTCGCGGACACCGCTCTTGTAGGCACGCCATGCGCTACCGCAGAGGTAACCGCGTACAATCATCTCGATGGGGAAACCTTCGCACATTACACCTACCGTAACCATCGGGTCGGGTGTAGCTTGCTTCCAGTTGGGGCAGATGTCGGTGGTGGCATCCAGGAACTTGGCTGCAATCTGGTTCAGCATCTGACCTTTGAAGGGGATGCCTTTCGGCAATACTACGTCGAAGGCAGAGATGCGGTCGGTAGCTACCATGACCAGCTTTTCACCATTGATGTTATAAACATCACGTACTTTTCCGTGGTACACGCTCTGTTGTCCGGGGAAATTAAAATCAGTCTTTGTTAATGCTTTCATCTTTGTAATATATTGAGTTTATATTCTTTTTATTCCTTTTGTTCCGCTTTCCGTCTTTCCCGTTCCGCCTTGGCTTCTTTGTCGAATTTTTCGTAAGCCTCCACAATTTGGGTAACGAGTTTATGCCTTACAATGTCCTTCTTGTTCAGTTCGATAAAGCTGATACCTTTTACACCTTTCAGGATGCGGAGTGCTTGCACCAGACCGGAAGTCTGTGATTGCGGCAAGTCAATCTGCGTCATATCTCCTGTTACAATCATCTTGGTGTTCATGCCCATACGGGTGAGGAACATTTTGATTTGCTGGGTGGTAGTGTTCTGCGCTTCGTCCAAGATAACGACGGCATCATTCAGTGTGCGTCCGCGCATAAAGGCGAGGGGGGCAATCTGGATGATGTTCAGTTCCATGTATTCTTTCAGCTTGGCGGCAGGTATCATGTCCTGCAGGGCGTCGTAGAGCGGTTGCAGGTACGGGTCTATCTTGTCCTTCATGTCGCCGGGCAGGAAACCGAGTTTTTCTCCGGCTTCTACGGCAGGACGGCTGAGGATGATTTTCTTGATTTCTTTGTTTTTCAGCGCCCGTACAGCCAGTGCTATGGCAGTATAGGTCTTACCGGAACCGGCCGGGCCGATGGCGAATACCATGTCGTTCTTGGCAAAAGCTTCCACCAGCTTGAGTTGGTTTTCGCTACGCGGAATGATTGGTTTTCCGGTGACGCTGAAGACGATGACATTGCCCGACTTCTCGGCTTGCGGGGCATTGCCTTTGATGATGTCTATGATGACTTCTTCTTTCAGGGAGTTATATTCGGCGCAATACTTTTCCAGTTTGGTGATGTTTTCTTCGAATGCACACATTTCCTCTTCGTCTCCCAGTACCTTGATGACATTGCCGCGGGCAACAATGCGAAGCTTGGGATACAAGGCTTTTATCAGTTGCATGTTGGCGTTGTTTACGCCGTAAAAGATAACCGGATCGATATCCTCGAGAACAATCAGTTTTTCTATCATTGATATGCTTTAAAGTTCAATTCGTGTCGGTAATGAAACGTTCTGCAAATGTAGTGAAAGGTTTGGATACTTATACGGTTCTAATGGGTATTTTTTTTGTAGGCGGGGTCTGTAGATCATCGGTAACTGTTTTACAATAATCCCGTTGCCCTTTCGGGTACAACTGATATTCCTTTTGTTCAGTGTCCTTTCTTTCATGTCGAAGATGAGGGTAGGGTCGAAATGCTGCCCGTTGATGCGGGTCTCGAAATGCAGGTGTTCGGTGGTGGCGCGTCCGGTACGTCCGGTCAGGGCTATGGGCTGTCCTGCTTTTACGGTGTCACCGCTCTGCACGAGGTTTTTGAAGTTATGGCTGTATATGGTTTCCAGTCCGAAGGAGTGGCGCACTACGATGACATTGCCGTATGCACTGTATGGTTTGGCCATCCGTACCACACCATCGAAAGCGCAGCGGATCGTATCTTTGGCACGGGTCTTGATGTCTATGCCGCTATGGTGCCTGCGCGCACCTCCATAGGGAGAAATGACTTTGGCTCCGGGCAAGGGAAAGGCGTATGCTGCGTCGGGCAAGGTGTCGAGGTATATCTCTATCTGATTGGTGTTGTCGAACAGTCCCGGAGTAGCTACGCGGATGTGGTTAATCTCCATGGAGGTGAAAGGCGGATTCTTGGCTTGCGTCACTGTGGAGAAAGTGATTAATAGTATAGATATGATAGAGGTGAACTTCATAGGCTATAAGAAATAGTGTATGCTTCCGCCGTTTGAGGCGGCGTATTTCCTTAAAAGGTCTTGTGTCATTTCAGCGGCTTCTTCCAGTCCGTCCGAGCCGCTGTAACCGTTGATGATGGCGAGGATGTGGCGGGTTTCAATATCCATTTTAGTGCGTTCGTTATCACTGGTCGGGGTGCCGATGCCTCCTATGAGGTCACGGTAGACGGGAAGTCCTTCGATGTTCAATACACCGCGACCGATACCTTCAAACGGCTCATCGGCACGTCCGATGCCGAGTTCGAGGTGGGTACCTTGTATCTTGTCGGCATCAAAGCCACCAATGGAGTAGCCGGTACGCAGGGAGACGAGGTTGATAAGATCGACCAGCGTGTCGATTTGATATAATGCCAGTCCGCGCATCAACCGGCGGCGCAAGGCTTCGGCAGACGGACGGTAACGGCTGGGATCTTTGCCACAACGTTTGTAGGCTTCACGGGTGGCGGCAATGGCGGGCTGCAGTTTGATGTCGTCCGGTTGGGTAGTGCTGGTCAGTTCTTGGGTGAATGCGTCGATCTCTTCCCATAATCCCTTGCAGAAAGCAGTGTTGGTGACTTCTGCATAAACGGCTGCTCCTCTAAAGATGGGGCAGGCAAGTCTTATTTCTTCTGATACGGTGATGTTGTACATAATTTAATTCATAATCATTATTCCCGACAATATCCGTCCGGACTTGATGCCCAGACGCCGCGCCGAGAAGAATTCTTCGTGTTGTTGATAAGTGCATATTCCGGCTGTTTCCACTTGGGCAGAAGGTACACCGAAGTCTAACAGTTGCATCCGGTTGGCAGCCCACAGGTCGATGTGGTATTTATGTGTTTCCGGTTTCCATTCTGAGATGTAATCCATGGCAAAGCCATTCATACGGAACGCTTCATAAACCTCGTCTCCTACTTCAAAGGCAGGCAGGGAGATGCCGGGGCCAATGCAGGCAATGATGTCTTTGCCGTCGGTGTTATAGAGTGCCCGCATTTTGTCGAGCGTATGCCCGAGAATGTAATTGACGGTTCCTCGCCAACCTGCGTGGACGGCAGCTATCACTTTGTGTGCGCGGTCATAGAGCAAGACAGGAATACAATCTGCTGTGGAGATGCAGATGCAGCAACCCGGTTCACGGGTTATAAGGGCATCTACTCCTTGCAACATGTCGAGGCGTGCTTCGGAAGATGCGGTGAGGTATTTCCTGTCAATCACCTCCACCTTCGTGCCATGTGTCTGAAAGGGAATAATCAGCTCTTTAGGCCGTTGCGGCAGGGATGCACACAAAATTTCCTGATTCCGGCGGACACATTCCTCATCGTCTCCCGTATAAGACGTGCAGTTGAAGGTACCATAATTTCCCCGGCTGCAACCTCCGTGGCGGGTGGTTACAAAACAAGAAATGTCGGGATACGGGGCAAGCGCCTCATATCCCAACATTCTCCTATCTTGGGTGAGAGAAATCATTTTCCGTCTTCCTCCCAATCTTCTTCTTCGTATTCAAAGTCCTCAAGATCTTCTATGTCCTCGTCATCGTTGACATATTCGTAGCTGAGGTCTTCATCTTCGCCTTCCTCCTTCAGTTCTTCCTGCAAGTGGCTCATGTCTTTGGCACGGTGGGCAATGCTTTCTACCTTGCCTTCTATCTTATTGCTTTCCTTGTTCAACTCTTCCCAAAGGATGTCTTTCAGCACGGAGACGCCCATGCCGGAGATAGCAGAGATAAATACGTGTGGAATGCCTTCGGGCAATGTCGGCTCTATCTCGTCCATCAGTTCCTGATCGAGCATATCGCACTTGGTGATGGCGAGTACCCGTTGTTTATCCAGCATTTCAGGGTTGAAGGTACGGAGCTCGTTCAGCAATATCTCATATTCTTTACGAATATCGTCACTGTCGGCAGGCACCATGAACAACAGTAAAGAGTTGCGTTCAATGTGGCGCAGGAAGCGCAGACCGAGACCTTTGCCCGCGCTGGCACCTTCGATGATTCCGGGGATATCTGCCATGACGAACGATTTTCCGTCACGATAGGATACAATACCCAGATTGGGTTCCAGCGTGGTGAAAGGATAGTTGGCAATCTTCGGTTTGGCGGCAGAGACAGAGGCGAGCAGGGTCGATTTACCCGCATTGGGGAAACCTACCAAGCCGACGTCTGCCAGCAACTTCAGTTCCATGATGACCGTCATTTCCTGCATCGGTTCGCCCGGTTGTGCAAAGCGGGGAGCCTGGCGGGTGGCAGTCTTGAAGTGCCAGTTACCTAAGCCACCGCGTCCGCCTTTCAGCAGAACAACTTCTTGTCCGTGCTCGGTGACATCGCAGATGTATTCGCCGGTTTCAGCGTTATATACTACGGTACCGCAGGGCACTTCAATCGTTTTATCTTCTCCATCCTTGCCGAAACTGCGGCCTTTTGAGCCCGATGCACCATGTCCGGCCAGGATGTGGCGGTCGTACTTCAAGTGCAGCAGCGTCCAGTAGTTGCGGTTACCGCGAAGAATCACATGACCTCCTCGTCCTCCGTCACCTCCGTCGGGGCCGCCATTGGGGATGTATTTCTCACGCCTCATGTGCGTAGAGCCTCGGCCACCCTTTCCGGAGCGGCAATATATTTTTACGTAGTCAACAAAATTCGATTCAGCCATATATGGTTAATGTGCTAATGGGTTTAATTATTTCACGGCATCAATCGCCTCGCAAACATCGGCAAAGATCTGTTCCAGTTCGCCGAAGCCTTTGATGTGTTGATATTTTCCGTCTTGCTTGTACCAGTCGATCAGCGGAGCCGTCTGTGAGTGGTAAACAACGAGACGCTTCTTGATAGTCTCTTCGTTATCGTCGGCACGGCCCGATTCTTTTCCGCGACGGATGAGGCGGGTCATCAATTCTTCTTCGGGTACTTCGAGATCGAGCATGACGCTTACTTCCTGTCCGCGTTCGGCAAGCATCTTCTTTAATGCTTCGGCCTGGGCAATTGTTCTGGGGAAACCGTCGAAAATGACACCTTTGCTATCTTCAAAGCTGTCGAATACACTTGCCAGAATGTCAATCATCAGTTCATCGGGGATCAACTGACCCTGGTCGATATAGCCTTTGGCTGTTTTACCCAGCTCGGTGCCGTTCTTCATTTCAGCACGCAGCACGTCTCCGGTGGAGATGTGGTTGATGCCATACTTCTCTACAATCTTCTCGCTTTGTGTTCCCTTGCCTGAGCCGGGAGCACCGAAAATTACAATGTTCAACATTTGTTTAGTTCCTATATTTAAAAGTTATTATTGAATTGGATTCACTCTTTTTCTATCCGCAGCTTCTTATTATTCCACCACGGTATAGATATCGGGGTAGTTGCGTCCGAAGCCGTCATAATCCAGTCCGTAACCCACGATGAAGTCGTTGGGGATATTCATGGCGACGTATTCGATGTTGAGGTCCACCTTCAGTTTATCCGGCTTCACCAGCAGCGAAGCGATATGGATTTCTTTCGGGCCGCGTGTGCCGAGTGTTTCCAGTAGGCGCTGCATGGTGAGTCCCGTATCTACAATATCTTCTACAATGACTACTGTGCGGTCTGCAAGGTCTTCGTTGATGCCGATAACTTCTTTAATCGTTCCGGTAGAAGACACTCCTTGATAAGACGCCAGTTTGACGAACGAAATCTCACAAGGAATGGTGATACGTTTCATCAAGTCGGCGGTGAACATGAACGAACCATTCAGTACGCTGAGGAACAGAGGATTCTTTCCGTCCAGGTCGCGGTTAATTTCGTTCGCCACGCGGGTTACTTCTTTCAGTATGTCCTGTTCTCTGATGGAAACGGAGAACATTTTGTCTTTTATTTGTATGATATCCATAGATGGGATGTTTTAGAAAGTTGGCGCAAAAATACGATTTTTATTCCACTCCGTGCATCATCTTCTGCAATTTCTTTGAAAGCAGGAAGAGGATAAGCGATGCCGTGGCCGACATGATGACGAACACCATAAAGAAATCGAACATCGTTTCAATGCGGTAACCAAGCAGCGTTTTCACCTTTCCGGCTTCGGGATAAAGACCGGTCAGCGTGCCTGCAAACTTGTTGGCGGTGGCGGTCGAGAGATACCATATACCCATCATCAGCGACGCGAAACGGATAGGCGTCAGCTTGTTTACCATCGACAAGCCGATGGGGGAGAGCACGATTTCGCCCATTGTATGGATAAAGTAAAGTCCGGTTAGCCAGATGAGGCTCACTTTGACGCCGGGCTGCACATCTTTCACTCCGAAGCAGATGACCAGATAGCCCAGGGAGAGCAACAGCAGTCCGATGGCTTGTTTGGTGGGAGAAGCCGGTTCCAGTCCCCGTTGGTTGAGGAATCCCCATACTCCCGGCATGATGGCGGCCAATATCACCACGAAGAACGGGTTGAAAGACTGTATCCACGATGCCGGCATTTCCCAGCCGAAGATTACGCGGTCGGTCTGCTCCGAGGCAAAGAGCGTCAGTGAGGCACCGGCTTGTTCGTAAGCCGCCCAGAAGAAGATGACGAAGAAGGCGATGATATAAATGACGAAGATACGGTCGCGTTCGATCTTGGTGAGCGAACCTTCCAGTAAGATGCTGACGGGGAACACGATGCAGGCGGTGAAGATGCCGATACTGATCCAATCATCGCCGAAACACCAATAGAAGAAAGAGGCGAGTGCAACGGTCAATATTCCGAGGATAATGTAATTGCGGAGTTTATTGCTCTTGTCCGCATCCATTTGGCTGATGGTCTTGGCGGCTTGCGGTTGTCCTTTCCGGGAATCGGGGATAATGCCGAGTTGTTCTCCATCGGGGCCGATCAGGTATTTGTTCTTTTGCGTCTCGAACAAGATGACCGTGAACACCGTGACGATACCTGCAATCAGAAAACCCCATTTGAAGTCGTTCGGATCGCCCGTCTCGCCGAAATATCCGCAAACCAGCGGGGCGAGGAAGGAGCCGACGTTGACACCCATATAGAAAATGGTGTAGGCCGAATCCAGTCGTCGGTCTCCCGGCTTGTAGAGTTGTCCTACGAGGGAGGCTACGGTCGGCTTGAAACATCCGTTGCCTAATATAAGAAAGGTGAGCCCACCATACATCAGCCAGTGCGAGAGTTCCTTGGCTTCGAGCATGGAGGCGCTGGAGAACATCAGGAATTGTCCCACTGCCATCATCATCGCACCCCAAAACACGGAACGACGGATGCCCCAGTATTTATCCGCGATATATCCGCCGATGAGCGGCGTCAGGTAAACCAGTCCGGTATAGCTGCCGTAGATGGAGGCGGCATGCTCTTTGTCGAACAGCAATGCCTGGGTTAAAAACAAGATGAAAATGGCGCGCATGCCATAGTAACTGAAACGCTCTGCCGTACTGGTAGCGAAGATAAGGTAAAGACCTTTGGGGTGCTTGGGTGTACTCATAGTAATTTGTTTAATCTGCTGGCGAAATCAATCCCTTTTGAAGAGAGAAAGGAAGCAAAATGGGGCTGACAAGGGTTAGACTGACAACGGACTGCGCGACGGATGATGATTTAGGGGTTAAATTATTAACAGCTGTTAGTAATAGAGCTCTCGTGGCGCCGTCACGTTAACGGCTGTTAGTAATAGAACTCTCGTGGCGCCTTCACGTTAACATCCGTTGGTAATAGAGCTCCCGTGGAGGCTTCCGTCGTCAAGGAAGGCTCCGCAAGAGCTCCCGTGGAGGTGTCCGTCGTCAAGGAAGGCTTCGCGAGAGCTCCCGTGGAGGTATCCATCGTCGAGGTAGGCTTCGCGAGAGCTCCCGTGGAGGCTTCCGGGCATCATTTCATCCTCTGCGCTGCTAAATTCCCATTTGGCGCGCAGCCCTTTGTCGCCTTGTCAACCGGAATCTCATCAACCAATTCATAGCCTGACAATTGTGAATCAATTCCGCCAACAGGTATTATTAAGTTTTTAAATTCAGTCTGCAAAATTAATTATTCTGTGCTTACATCCTTCTTTTTTTCGTCATTCTTTCGTTTGTTTTTTCTAACTATTCCCTTTACCTTTGCTTGGCAAAAAAAGAAGATTGACCCTATGAAGATATTTCCCACAACAAGCATCAAGCAACTGGATGCATATACGATAGAGAATGAACCGATTGCATCTATCGACCTGATGGAGCGTGCTGCCGAAGCATTGGCTAAAGCAATTTCAGAACGTTGGAGTGCCGATACCCCGTTTACGGTTTTTGCCGGACCGGGGAATAACGGAGGCGATGCACTGGCAGTGTCCCGCCTCTTGGCGCAGAAGGGTTATAAACCGGAAGTATATCTTTTCAATACCAAAGGTTCGCTCTCGCCGGATTGCGAGGCAAACAAAGAGAAACTGAACGGTGTGTCCGGTGTCGTTTTCCATGAAATAACCTCGCAGTTTGTGCCGCCCACATTGACGGCGGATCATGTTGTTATCGACGGTTTGTTTGGCAGCGGACTGAACAAACCGCTGACCGGTGGCTTTGCCGCAGTGGTGAAATACATCAATGCTTCCTCTGCTACGGTGGTAGCCATCGACATCCCGTCGGGGCTGATGGGGGAAGACAATACCTATAATGTACAGTCAGGCATTATCCGTGCCGACCTCACGCTGAGCCTGCAACTGCCGAAGCTGGCATTCCTTTTTGCCGAAAACGAACCCTTTGTCGGCGAGTGGCAACTCCTGGATATCGGGCTGAGTGAAGATGCCATCGAGGAGATGGAAACCGACTACTATTTGCTGGAAAATGAAGATATGCCGTATCTGCTGAAGACTCGCGGCAGGTTTGCCCATAAAGGGAACTTCGGCCGTGCTTTGCTGATAGCCGGTTCGCAGGGGATGGCGGGGGCATCGGTGCTTGCCGCACGTGCCTGCCTGCGTTCGGGGGTGGGACTGCTGACGGTGCATGTGCCGTTCTGCAATAACTTCATTGTGCAGACTGCTGTGCCCGAGGCAATGACAGAGTTGGATGTCAGCGATACGTGTTTTGCTTCTTCTTCCGATGCTGACGATTATCAGGCGGTGGGCGTGGGCCCCGGACTGGGACAGGCAGAGGAAACGGAAGTTGCCTTATTTGAGCAGATAGATGCTTGCTCTGTTCCTATGGTGCTAGATGCTGATGCGCTGAATCTCTTGGGAGAGAAACGCAGCTACCTCGGACGTCTGCCCAAAGGGAGCATTCTCACTCCACATCCCAAGGAACTGGAACGCCTGGTAGGCAAGTGCCAGAACTCTTACGAACGCTTGACGAAAGCGCGTGAGCTGGCAAAGACTGCTGAGGTGCATATTATATTGAAGGGCGCTTACTCCGCTGTCATCACTCCGTCGGGCAAATGTTATTTCAACATTACGGGCAACCCCGGCATGGCGACGGGAGGCAGTGGCGATGTGTTGACGGGCATACTGCTTGCTTTGCTGGCACAAGGATACGAGCCCGAAGCGGCTGCTTGCCTGGGTGCTTATGTGCATGGTCTGGCAGGGGATATTGCCTGCAAGAAGCACGGTACCATCGGGATGACGGCAGGAGATATTGTTACTTGCCTGCCGCTGGCGTGGAGGATGCTGGAAGAAGAGGTATAGGACATAAACTACTTTTTTCAGACAGAAGAACAAAAGAACAGATTTCCTATCTTTTGTTCTTCTGTCATTTCCTTGTCGTTATATGGAAGCAGCCTTGCTTTAACTCATACTTTATATAGCATCGGTCTGCTTGTTTCAAATCTCTCAATACTTCTGAGAGCACCAGTTTCAGGGTGTCTGCACTGACGTCCTGCAAGGGGCGCCCGTCTTCATCCTCTACTTTCTGGAAGCGCTTCCAACTGACGTCGAATGTGGTTCCGTAGAAGTGCGCTGAGTTTAGGGACGCATTGCCGTTGCTGCGGCGCAGACGCTTCACATCGTCCTTGGTGCGGAGCACGGAAGTCACGATTACTTTGTTGGGGTTCAGACCTTTGGAGGCCAGTGAGTCGAGGAAGTTATGGCCGATAGTGTCCAGCAGGTTGGCTGCATCGGGGATGAGGTAGGGGATAGAGTGCGTCAGCGAGTCGACGGTATAAAACTCGTTCGTTGTGATGTGGTGCAGCTTTTCTTTCATTTTCTCTGCCTCTGCCCGTGAGGAAAGGGGACGGATGCCGATGGATTGTGCTACGTTCAGATGTTTCTCGTTCAAGTCTCCAAACGAACGTTTATAGCTGATTACTCCCCGGATGTTGCGGGGTTCGTTCAGCTTGAGCGACATGTCTTTCTTTTTGCAACCGGCAAAGGTTAGAGTGGTAGCCAGTGCGGCAAGTAGTAGGATAGGAGCGATTTTTATTGGATGCTTCATTGAGTATAATATCTGTCTGGATTCTTGTTTATTTTTCAAAAACTCCGGCAAAGATAACCCAATCTCCCGAAACTCCGGGAAGAGATTACCGCTTTTTTCGTGTCTTTTTGTAGGTTTGTGCTATCTTTGCACCCGAAAAAGAAAGCAAAAAGAACGTGCAACGATATTTTATTTACTTGGCTTATGACGGTACAGCCTACCATGGCTGGCAAATCCAGCCCAATGGGGCAAGCGTGCAGGAGTGTTTGATGAAGGCTCTTGCCACTTTGCTGCGTCGGGAAGTAGAGGTGGTGGGAGCTGGGCGTACCGACGCCGGTGTGCATGCCTCTCTTATGGTAGCTCATTTCGATAGCGAAGTTCCTTTGGATCCCGCTTTCATGACCGACAAGCTGAACCGGCTTCTTCCGCCTGACATCTCTGTCTACCGTCTGCGTGCTGTGAAGCCTGATGCGCATGCCCGTTTCGACGCCATAGCGCGTATGTATAAGTACTACGTCACTACTGCCAAGATTCCTTTCGACCGCCAATATCGTTGTCGCCTTTTCCAGACTCCGGACTTTCAGCGGATGAATGAAGCTGCACGGACTTTGTTCGATTACACCGATTTCACCAGCTTCAGCAAACTGCATACCGACGTCAAGACCAATAATTGCAAGATTCTGCATGCCGAATGGACGCAGCTGGATGAACAGACTTGGGTCTTTACCATCCGGGCAGACCGCTTTCTGCGCAATATGGTGCGTGCCATCGTCGGCACCTTGCTCGAAGTGGGCCGTGGCAAACTTACCGTTGAAGGTTTCCGGCGGGTCATCAAGCAGAAAGACCGCTGCCGTGCCGGAACCTCCGTTCCGGGGAATGCCCTGTTTCTGGTGGATGTGGCTTATCCGGAAGAACTCTTCTTGGCAGATAGCTGAAAGAGCATCCGCATAGCTAAATTGTACATTGTAAATTGCTAAATTGTAAATAAAAAGATGTGGTTATTACTCGCTTTTCTCTCCGCAGCCTTGCTGGGATTCTATGATGCCTTTAAGAAGCAGTCGCTCCGCGACAATGCCGTGCTTCCGGTTCTTTTCTTGAACACGTTGTTTTCGAGCCTTATATTTCTCCCTTTCATTCTGATATCGGCTTTTTCACCTTCGGTGCTGGGCGATACGATGTTCAATGTTCCCGTAGTGGGGTGGGAGGTACATAAGTACATCATTATCAAATCGTTTATTGTACTTTCTTCCTGGATATTCGGCTATTTCGGCATGAAGCACCTGCCGCTTACGATTGTGGGTCCTATCAATGCTACCCGTCCCGTGATGGTGCTTGTCGGTGCCATGCTGGTCTTCGGAGAGCGATTGAACCTCTACCAATGGATAGGGGTGTTACTCGCCATATTGTCTTTCTTTATGTTGAGCCGTTCCGGCAAGAAAGAAGGCATCGACTTCAAGCACAACAAATGGATCCTTTTCATCGTGCTTGCCGCTATGACCGGTGCCGTTAGTGGCTTGTACGACAAATATCTGATGAAACAGCTCAATCCGATGTTGGTGCAGTCCTGGTATAACGTCTATCAAGTCTTTATCATGTGTCCCATTATCTTGCTGCTGTGGTATCCTAAGCGCAAGGAAAGTACTCCGTTCCGTTGGGACTGGACAATTATCTGCATCTCCATATTTCTTTGTGCTGCCGATTTTGTCTATTTCTATGCCTTGAGTTATGAGGACTCCATGATTTCCATCGTTTCGATGGTACGCCGCAGTAGCGTAGTGGTCTCTTTCCTTTTCGGTGCCCTCTTCTTCCGTGAAAAGAATTTAAAAAGTAAGGCTATCGACCTCATTTTGGTGTTGATTGGAATGTTCTTCCTATATTTGGGAAGTAAATAAGCAAGAATATATGGCAGAAGATTTATATATAGATGATGGCGGCAAATACGAAAAGTATCGCGCTTTGCTTCCGCAGTTGAAGAGTCTGGTTGCAGACGAAAGCGACATGATAGCCAATCTGGCCAATGTGTCGGCTGCACTGAAGGAGACTTTCAACTTCTTTTGGGTGGGTTTTTATATCGTGAAGAAAGATGAGCTGGTACTTGGCCCTTTCCAGGGACCGCTGGCTTGTACGCGCATCAAGAAAGGCCGTGGGGTATGCGGCACGGCATGGGAGAAAGCAGAAACGCAGATTGTGCCGGATGTCGATGCATTTCCCGGACATATAGCTTGCAGTTCGTTGTCCCGTTCCGAAATCGTGGTTCCGCTAAAGACCGGAGGCGGCGCTGTATGGGGCGTTCTTGATATTGACAGCAAAGAACTGAATAGCTTTGATGAAACGGACGCCTACTTTCTTGGGATATTATGTGATATGTTATGAAAAAAGTGATATGATGAAGAAACTGACTATTCTCTTATGTTCGGCTTTTCTTTGTGCAGGCGTTGTGCAGGCTCAGGAAGCTAAAACATTCTTTAAAAATATGCCGGACTCCTTGTGTCCGTTGCTTACTTCCGTAAACCGTGCGGATTTTATAGACTTTCTGGACAGTAAGATGAAGGCCGAAGTAACCAATAGCTTCGGCGGCAAATCGGAAATGACGGAACTTTCTCCGGACTATATCCGTGTGAATATGACTCCCCAAAGTACCTGGCAAATGAAACTCCTGCCTGTGAATGACAGTACGAAAGTAATTTGCACTGTTTCTACAGTTTGTGCTCCAGCCTGCGACAGTCACATCAAGTTCTATACTGCGGACTGGAAGGAACTCCCGCTTTCGTCTTATCTGCCGAAATTGCCCGTCATGAGTGATTTTATAGCTGAGGCTCCCGATACAGTGGACGTTTATGACTACCAGGCAGCCCGTCGCCAAGCAGACATGCTGCTGATGAAAGTCGATCTTTCGGCAAAGGATGCTGCGTTGACATTCACCCTCGCCACTCCCGACTATATGGAAAAAGAAGCGGCGGAGAAACTTAAACCGTTTATCCGCCGTCCTATCATTTATAGCTGGAATCAAGGAAGATTCACTATTTTACCTTAATTCTGTCGAACCCTTCTCCATAGACTCCAATGACTGCACTCTGTGATACGAATGCGTTGGGGTCTATGTCTTTTATCAGCCGGAAGATAATGGTCGATTCACGCTTCTTGGCAAGTACAAACAGCATCTTCTGTTCCCTTCCGCTATAGAAGCCGGAGGCATTGATAACCGTTACGCCACGGTGCGGGTACTCATTGATATGCTTTCCTATTTCTACGTACTTTTCGCTGATGATGAAGAACTGCACCGATTGGCGGGCACTGTTCACTACCTGGTCGAGCACAAAACTGCAAATGTAGAGGGTGACATAGCCGTACACCACTTTTTCCCAATCTTGCAGGACAAAATAGCTGGATGAAATGATGATAAGGTCGCATATCAGCATTACCCGTCCCAGTGTAATATCCCGGTACTTGTTGATGATGGCGGCAATGATATCCGTACCTCCGGTACTACCGTTAGAGGTGAATGCAATACCGATGCCGCTTCCGCAAAACGATGCTCCGATGACGCAGGCCATGAATGGCTGGTCATGCAGCAGTACAAGACCTTCCGTCAGCTTCTGGATAAGTGAAAGAAAGAAGGTGAGCGTAAATACGGCAAAGATGGTCTTGATACTGAACTTCCAACCCAAGATGCGTATGGCAAGCAGCAACAAAAGGAAGTTGATGGCGAAGTACGTGTACTGTACAGGAAATCCGGTAGCAAAATAGACAATAGAGGCAATACCCGGCACGCCTCCCGTAGTGATATCATTAGGCAAAAGGAACACGGTCCAGCCTACACCATACATAATCATGCCTAAGGCAATCATCAGATAATCTCTCAGTTCGCGCATTGTGTTCTGCCGAGAGGGGACATTTACAATTGTTTTCATTCTTTCTTTATGTGGTTGTGAAAAATAAATCGGCTGCAAAGATATATCTAATTTTGCATATTTTATTCGATAATTCTTTCTTCTTTCTGCAACCAAAGCGTATCTTTTTGCGTCTAATAAATAAAAACGAGAAACTATGAAACTAAATTTTACACTGGATGAGATTCGTATAAAAGTAGAAGAGTACATAAAGAAGGCTGGCCGCGTTGCCGGTCGTCCGGTACTTACCGTTTATTATGTCATGACTGCCGATACCACTCCCGAGAGCGAACGTGCCAATATCATGCTCGCTCTCGTTGCTATCGTGTTCCCCACGAGTATAGAAGATGTTTTGGGTCAGATTTTCTTGGTAGGAAAAGGCGCTGCCGCCGTTTATGCTTATAAGAAGGTAAAGAAGTTCATCACTCCTCAGATTTTGGATAAGGTGGAAGCCAAGCTGGATGAATGGCTTCATGAGAATGTTACGGAAGTGGAGATACTTTATTTGGAGTAATTACTTATTTGTTAGTATATTCTCTACATCATCTTTAAGAGCGGGAATATGCTTAATGATTAAACTCCACAAGAATTCTGTAGTTACACTGTCATATCCGTGAATTACTCTGTTTCGAGTATTGATGATTGCTTTGGCATTGGGCAGTTGAAAATCAGGATTAGCCTTAAGTATCCTGTTGATTGCTTCTCCCATGATTTCAATATTGCGTTCGACTGCCCGTTGTCGTAGCATATCATTTTGAAATTCTTGAAATAATTTGGGTTTGTCTGCAAAGAAACTCTCCACCTCATTGATAGCATTTAGTACATCTATCAGATGTTTTTCAATATATTCATCCATAAACTAATTGCTTGGTATTATCAATGTTCTTTTTCAATATAGGATTTCGGATGCCTTTTTCTTCCAATAGATCTACATCTCTTCCGAATAAGTCTTGTAAGGCGGATTTGAGGTCAAAGTAGTTATCTGCATAATTCATTAAATCTACTTTGCCAAAATCAACAACCATATCCACATCGCTATTATCATTGAAGCGATTGGTAAGAATCGAACCAAAGACAAATAGCTTATTAACCTTGTGCTTTTTGCATAAGGCAATAATTTTCTGGATATTGTTCTCAATCAGTTTCATTGTCCCAACCTCCTGACTCTGATAGCAAATATAATGATTTAATTCTTTAAAGCAAAAAATCAGATAGACATCTTTCGATAACTATCTGATTTCTCTTGAGAGCGGAAGACGGGACTCAAACCCGCGACCCTCAGCTTGGAAGGCTAATGCTCTATCAACTGAGCTACTTCCGCAATTTTTGTGGGCAAAGATGGATTCGAACCACCGAAGGCGTAAGCCAGCAGATTTACAGTCTGCCCCATTTGGCCACTCTGGTATTTGCCCTTTTGCTTTTGATGAAACTTAGTGAATTACCTTTGTTTCTCAATTGCGAGTGCAAAGATACGACTATTTTTGTAAACTCCAAGCAAAATCTATCATTTTTATTGCAGTAATTGCACATTCGTCGCCTTTGTTACCCAGCTTTCCACCGGCACGGTCCTCGGCTTGTTCCATTGTGTTGGTAGTAATTAATCCGTAAATTACTGGTACATCGCCACTTGCGTTTAATTGGCTAATTCCTTGGGTAGCTCCCATACAAACATAGTCGAAATGCGGAGTATCACCTCTTACTACGCAACCTATTGCAATTACTGCATCAATTTCGCTGTATTCGATAAGCTGGTTGGCACCGAAGGTCAGTTCAAAACTGCCGGGTACGGTTTTTACCAGGATGTTTTCGTCTTTTGCCCCGTGTTTCTTCAGGGTTTCTATTGCTCCTTTCAGAAGAGCACCGGTAATGTTGTAGTTCCACTCGGACACAACAATGCCGAATTTCATCTTTTCTGCATTCGGAACGGAGTTGAAATCGTAGTCCGAAAGATTGTGATAAGCTGTTGCCATATTGATTGGTTTTTAATTATTAGCGGGAGAAAAAAGAGGCACGGATTATACGAACTTCACGGTATTCTGTTTTCCGTGTTTTCCGCGTAATCCGTGCCTCGAAATGTCTTATATAATAAGGTATATTACTTCTTCAGCAATTTGGCCTGTTCGATGTATTTGTCGATGTCCATAGCCTGGTATGAACGGAAGTATTTATCCTTAATGGTAGTGTAGGCTTTGATGGCATCGTCGTACTTGCCTTGCTTAACCAGGATTTCTCCGGCTTGCAACAGGTAGATGGGGCTGAGTGTATTGTTATCGGCTTCACCAGCTGCTTTCAACAGCATGGAAGCGGCTTTGTCCAACTGGCCGAGCTGTGCGTAGCAGTTACCCATAGCGCCTTTTATGGCGGGAGCTACCATCTGGTCGTCTGCGTTGAAGCTATCCAATGCCTTTATAGCTTCGTCGTATTTGCCGAGGTGTGCATAGCAGATACCCATGTAAGCCTTTGCCAGGTTACCGGCTTTTGTGCCGCTATATTCATTGGCGATTTTTGCAAATCCTACGAAACCGATGCTGTCACCGTTCACTGCTTGTGCGTATGCATCCGCCTCGAAATACTCTTGTCCTTTGAAGAGGGCGGCCTGTGCTTTCTCTTCGCGCGGGTCGGAATAGAGGTTCTTGTACATTACTACACCGGCTACGATGATAATTACTGCTACTACGGCACCGATGATTGCTTTTTTGTTCTTAATGAAGAATGCCTCCGATTGTGTCAGTGCGTCTTCCACATTTAAGGCCTCATTCGTCTTTTTTTGTTCTGCCATTTTTATATAATCTTTTTGTTATTATTCTTACATAGCTATTTCGACCCGCAAAAGTAACTTTTTTATGTCTATCAACGAAATTTAGAAGCATCTTTTTTTGTTTTGCTTCTCAAAACCCCGAAATTCTTCCTACTTTTCGATAAGCTAAGCTTCACCTCAGCATTAAAAATAAGCAAGCTTATTTTGTACTGCCTTCGGTTTGCATTATCTTTGTACCCGAACCCATCGTTATGATATGATACTGAAACGTATATCCATACTCAATTATAAGAATCTGGAGCAGGTTGAGCTCTCTTTTTCACCTAAGTTGAACTGCTTTTTCGGGCAGAACGGCATGGGGAAGACAAACCTGCTGGATGCTGTCTATTTCTTGTCTTTCTGCAAGAGTGCCGGTAATCCTATTGATTCTCAGAATATTCGCCATGAGGCTGACTTCTTTGTCATTCAAGGTTTCTACGAGGCGCCCGACGGCACACCGGAAGAAATCTATTGTGGCATGAAGCGCCGTCAGAAGAAGCAGTTCAAGCGGAACAAGAAGGAATATACGCGTTTGTCGGACCATATCGGTTTCCTGCCTTTGGTGATGGTATCTCCTGCCGATTCGGAACTGATAGCGGGAGGCAGCGATGAGCGGCGACGTTTTATGGACGTAGTCATTTCCCAATACGACAAAGAATACCTGGAAGCCCTGATACGCTATAACAAAGCCCTTGTGCAACGCAATACATTGCTGAAGAGCGAGCAACCGGTGGAGGAGGAACTCTTCCTGGTGTGGGAGGAGATGATGGCACAAGCCGGTGAAGTTGTGTTCCGCAAACGGGAGGCATTTATTCAGGAGTTCATTCCCATTTTCCAGTCTTTCTATTCGTTTATCTCTCAAGACAAGGAGCGGGTGGGGCTGACTTACGATTCTCATGCGCGCAATGCTTCCCTCCTGGAAGTCTTGAAAGAGAGCCGCGTACGCGATCAGATTATGGGCTACTCCCTGCGCGGTGTGCATAAGGACGAGCTGAACATGCTTCTGGGAGATTTTCCCATTAAGCGTGAAGGCTCGCAAGGGCAGAATAAGACTTACCTTGTGGCCTTGAAGCTGGCGCAGTTCGACTTCTTGAAGCGCACCGGGACAGCCGTTCCTTTGTTGCTGCTCGATGATATCTTCGACAAGCTGGATGCTTCGCGTGTGGAGCAGATTATCAAGTTGGTGGCAGGCGATAACTTCGGTCAGATTTTTATTACCGATACGAATCGCGAGCATCTGGATCGCATCCTGCACAAAGTGGGGAGCGATTATAAGATGTTCCGTGTAGAACAGGGCGTCGTTGCCGAAATGAAGGAGGAAGAAGCATGAAACGTAATAACGCCGAACAGATAGGGGCATTGATCCGTAACTTCCTCAGGCAAGAGAGCTTGGAATCGCCGCTGAACGAGCGTCGCCTTATCAGTGCCTGGCCGGAAGTGTTGGGTCCTACCATTGCATCTTATACCCGTGAACTCTACATCAAGAACCAGATTCTCTATGTACACCTGACCTCGGCTGCCCTTCGCCAGGAGTTAATGATGGGACGCGAGTTGCTGGTACGCAACTTGAATAGGCATGTGGGGGCACAGGTCATTACTAATATCATCTTCCGATAAGTCTTTTTTCAAATACTTATTTTGCCAACAGGCAGATAAGTGCATCGGCTTACACAAGTAAGTGCGTCGGCTCTCACAGATAAGTGCGTCGGCTCTCATAGGTAAGTGTGTTAGCTTACGCAGATAAGTCCGTCCATGCGGATGTCGAATGCTTCCGCCGGAACTTCTTCAACGATTTGATAGGGGAAGCAGATCCCTGCTTTGTAGGCTGAAGGAATGCGGGGCAATAGGCGGTCGTAATAGCCTTTGCCACGTCCCAGCCGGTTGCCGTTGTGGTCGAATGCCACGCCGGGAACGGCTATGAAGTCGATAGCGGCATAGTCGGTAAAGAGTGCCCCGGTGGGTTCTTCGATGCCGTAGGCGCCGATGGCTAGGTCTTCCGGTCCGGTGTATATCCGCAATTCCAGGTCGTCACCTACAACTACCGGAAGCAAGATACGCTTTTCGCGGCTCCACTTCCGGATGAATTCGTGCGTATCCACTTCATCTTTCAGCGAGTGGTATAGCAGTATGGTTTTTGCCGCCCTGAAAGCAGGATGTGCTTCGAGGGCGGCAAGTATTTCAGCAGACTGACGCGATGCGGAAGATTTGTGTTGGGTCTTCAACAAAGCCACCTGCCTGCGCAGTTCTTTTTTTCTTTCCATCATCTTTTTTCTCTTCCATTAAAGGGGCTTCCTCCGGAGCTTTAGGAAATGCCTCGCCGTTCTCCAAAAGCTCCAATGCTTTCTTCACGGTAGCATCGCTCTGGTTGATGTAGCGAATGTACTGTTCTCTGCCCAGTATGTTATAGATAATGTTGCCGTAAAGGTTTCTTTCCAACAACTGGTAGGACTTATGGATGAGCAGGTTGCGTCTCTTCACCCCTTTGGAGTCGGCAAAGCGGATGAACTGCTCTACGATTCCCTGTTGGCGGAGGTATTTCAACAGATCTTCTTCGTTATCAAATTCACTTAACTTCGCGCGGTTGCGGTCGGTGTAGTGGAAGCTGAATTGCAGAATCAGTCCCTTGTTGCTTACCTCTATCAGATAGGATGATACGCCGGTGGTGTCTTGTGGCACGAATACGTCGGGCATAATGCCGCCGCCGCCATAAACGGGTCTTCCCAGACTGGTGGAGTAGCGCAAGTTTTCGTCCATCTTGATGCTGTCGCGTGAGAAGAATTCGCCGTGTTCGTAGCGGGTAATCCAGTCCATTTCATACTTGCTGTCTTTACCATTCTCGTACGGACGCTGGATGCAGCGGCCCGATGGGGTATAGTAGCGGGCAATGGTCAGGCGGATGGCCGAACCGTCGCTGAAGTCGATGGGCTGTTGTACCAGTCCCTTACCGAAGGAACGGCGGCCTACGATAGTTCCGCGGTCGTTATCCTGGATGGCACCTGCAAAGATTTCGCTGGCAGAGGCCGAACCTTCGTTCACCAGTACGATCAGCGGCATCTTTTGGCAACTACCCGTACCGTTGGCATATTCTTCCATGCGGGGATATTTGCGTCCGTGGGTGTAGACAATCAGTTTTCCTTCGGGCAGGAACTCGTTCACCATGCGGGTGGCGGCTTCCATATATCCTCCGGTGTTGTCGCGCAGGTCGATGATCAGTCCCTGACACTTCTGATGGCTCAGTTGGGCAATGGCATTCAGCAACTCTACATGCGTGGTGCGGCCGAACTTACTGATCTGTATATAGCCGAATTCATCATTGATCATATAGGCGGCATCAATGGTATTCTGCGGAATATCGCCGCGTGTGATGGTGAAGTCGAGCAATTCTTTTTCTGTGGAACGTTTGATGCCGAGCTTCACCTGACTGCCTTTCGGACCTTTCAGGTTGCGCATAGCCTTCTCGTTCGTCAGTCCGATACCTGCAAACAAGCTGTCGTTGACCATCACGATACGGTCTCCCGCCATCAGGCCGACTTTCTCGGAAGGACCGCCCGGGATTACGCTGTTGACGTGTATCGTGTCGTCCTGAATAGTGAACTGAATACCGATACCGCTGAAGCTGCCTTCGAGTTCGGAGTTAACTTCTTCCAGCTTTTGTGCCGGGATGTAGGTGGAGTGGGGGTCGAGCTCCGCAAGTATCTGCGGCATGGCTTTCTCTACCAAATCGGTCATGTTGACGGTGTCTACGTACTGGTCATCAATGACGCGCAACAAAGCATTCAGCTTGTTGGACGAGCCGTTGATGATGCCCAGCCGGTTACCGGCAAAATGTCTGGCATAAAAAGTTCCAATCAAAATTCCTGCTACTACGCTGATGGCTATAATAAGCGGCATGAAGCGGGAGGTGCTTTTTGTACTCATAATGGATATTTACAATTTACAATTTACAATTTGGCTGCGCAATCACTAATCACCGATATATACTACTTCGATGTTTGCACGTCTCAACAGTTCGATGCCGTCTTCCAACCGGTATTTCTCGGAGTAGACCACCCGCTTGATGCCTGCCTGGATTATCAGTTTGGCACATTCTATGCAGGGAGAGGCGGTGACGTACATCGTGGCGCCGTCGCTGCTGTTGTTGGAGCGGGCTATCTTGGTGATGGCATTTGCTTCGGCATGCAGCACGTAGGGTTTGGTAACGTTGTCTTCGTCTTCGCATACGTTCTCGAAACCGGAGGGAGTACCGTTGTAACCGTCGGAGATAATCATCTTGTCTTTTACAATCAGCGCACCTACCTGGCGGCGTTTGCAGTATGAGTTTTCAGCCCAGATGCTTGCCATGCGTATATAACGCTTGTCCAGTGCTTCTTGTTTGTCTTTCATAGAATCATCCATGATATCTTATGTTTTATCATTGGGGCTTGAAACCCATTACTTTTGTTGATTGCCCGTCTTTGAAGTAGAGGGTTAATGAGTTTGTATCTCCTTCGTACTTATAGACGTTCTGTAGTCCGTTGATGAACGCTTTGCCCAGAGGGTCGTTTTCTGAGCCGTCCGTTTTCATTTCGGAAAAAGTTAATGATTTTCCATCTATATTCCATGTGCCTTCAAGGCTTTCCTTAATACCTTGTGCATTGAATTTTGTTCCCAGCAGTTGTCCGTCCAACTCACTGCCTTGAAAAACCAATGTGAAGTTGGCAGCTACATCAAAAGCTTTTAAGCTTGCATTCATAGCTTCATCGCTGCTCCATAGGCCTGAGTAGAATGGGGCACTGCTGCCTTCCGTCGTAAGCCTGCTGAGTTTCCACGTCTTCCCTGTAAAAATCTCTATAACGTCGTCTTCGTTATCACATCCGCTCAATACGGGCAGCAATGCAAACACAAACAGCAGATAGCTGATATTTCTTATTATTCTCTTCATTTCTTTATTCCATTTCTTATTAATAATGCGTCGATTGTCGGTTCTTGTCCACGGAAACGTTTGTAAAGCGTCATCGGGTGTTCTGTACCTCCTTTGGATAGGATGTTCTCACGGAAGGATGCCGCTACTTCCGGATTGAAGATGCCTTTCTCTTTGAATAGCGAGAAAGCGTCAGCATCCAGCACCTCTGCCCATTTATAGCTGTAATATCCGGCAGAATATCCTCCGGCAAAGATATGCGAGAATTGGGTACTCATGCAGGCTTCTTCTACCGAAGGAAGTATTTGTGCTTTTTCCCATGCTTTCTTTTCGTAGGCTTTCACATCGCCTTCGAATGCCGTGTTGCGTGTGTACCAGGCCATGTCGAGCAGGCCGAAGCTGACTTGCCGGAGGCAGGCGTATGCAGCATTGAAGTTCGATGAGTCTACAATGCGCTGCACCAGTTCGTCCGGTATCAACTCGTTGGTCTGATAATGGCGGGCAAAGGTATGCAGGAATTCCTTCTCTATGGCAAAGTTCTCCATGAATTGGGAAGGCAGCTCCACAAAGTCCCAGTAAACGTTGGTACCGCTCAGACCTTCGTAGGTTGTGTTGGCAAACATGCCATGCAGGCTGTGTCCGAATTCGTGCAGGAAGGTTTCCACCTCACCGAAAGTCAGCAAGGCAGGTTTGTCCTGCGTCGGTTTGGTGAAGTTCATGACGATGGATACGTGCGGACGGCTGTTTTCTCCGGTCTTTTCATCGATCCATTGTCCTTTGTAGCTTGTCATCCAGGCGCCCGAACGCTTGCCGGCTCTGGGATGGAAGTCAGTATAGAATACGGCAAGGAATTTACCGTCTTTGTCGAATACTTCGTAAGCATCCACATCCTTGTGATAAACCGGAATATCCGGATTCTTCTTGAACGTGATGCCGTATAATCTGGTTGCCAAGCCGAAAACTCCCTCCTTCACCTTGCTCAGTTCGAAGTAGGGACGGAGCATTTCGTCGTCGATATTGAATTTCCGGTCTTTCAGCTTGTGCGAATAGTAGGCCCAATCCCAAGGCATCAGCACGAAGTCTTCTCCTTGTTCCTGACGGGCCAGTTCCTGTACTTCGGCATACTCTTGTCTGGCAGCCGGTGTATAAGCATCCAGCAGTTGATTCAGCAGCTTATAAACAGCATCGCTGTTTTGTGCCATACGTTCTTTCAGGTTGTATTCTGCAAAGTTATCATAGCCCAAAAGCTGTGCAATCTCCATGTGGACATTGGCTATTCTCTTCACGATCTCCAGGTTATTGCTGGCATTATCGTGTGTGCATTTGGTGTTATAAGCCATGTAAAGCTCGCGGCGCAGGTCGCGGTTGTCGGCATACGTCATGAACGGGCTGTAACTGGGAGCTTGCAAAGTGAATACCCAGCCTTCCGTCTCTTTTTCTTTTGCCGTTTCGGCAGCGGCCTCTATGGCACTTTCCGGCAGGCCGGACAGTTGTGCTTCTTCTGTAAGAATCAGCTTATATTCGTTTGTCTCCTTCAGGTTGTTTTCGCTGAATTGCAGCGTCAGCAGGCTGAGTTCCTTGCATAAGGCACGGTATTTCTCTTTGGCCTCTCCTTCCAGGTTCGCGCCGTTGCGCACGAATCCGTTGTATATTTCTTCCAGCAGTTTGGCCTGTTCTGCATTCAGTTCTTCTTTGTCCTGCTGCTCATAAACGGTTTTAATGCGTGCAAACAACTTCTCGTTCAGACTGATGTTGTTCTCGTGTTCGCTCATCAGCGGCATTATTTCTTTGGCAAGCTCTTGCAGGTCGTCATTGGTCTCTGCACTCAGCAAGTTACCGAATACGGTGTTGACGCGCTGAAGCAACTCACCGGACTTTTCATAAGCCAATACGGTATTATCGAAAGTAGGGGCTTCCGGATTATCGATGATAGCATCTATTTCCGCATTCTGGAGGCGTATGCCTTCACGGATGGCAGGTTCATAGTCTCCGGTTTTTATCTTGTCGAACGGGGTCGTGCCGTGCGGTGCGGAATATTTTTCAAGAAATGGGTTTTGAGCCAATATATCATTCATAAGACAAAGCAATATTACATTAGTAGTCCCCTCTATCATCCTAAGTAGTCTGATAAAAAACGAACTAACTGCAAAATTGCAAAAAAAATAGGCGACTTCTATAGAAGCCGCCTATTTTTTATTATTTTCTAACTGTATATTAGCAGTTAACTGATGCCATATGAGCGATCAGGTCAAGAACCTTGTTAGAATAACCGATTTCGTTATCATACCAAGATACAACCTTAACGAAAGTATCAGTCAAAGCGATACCAGCTTTAGCGTCGAAGATAGAAGTGCGAGTGTCACCCAAGAAGTCAGAAGAAACAACTGCATCTTCAGTGTAACCCAGAACACCTTTCAATTCGCCTTCAGAAGCTTCCTTCATGGCAGCGCAGATTTCAGCGTAAGTAGCGGGCTTAGCCAAGTTAACTGTCAAGTCAACTACAGATACGTCCAAAGTCGGAACACGCATAGACATACCAGTCAATTTGCCGTTCAATGCAGGGATTACTTTACCTACAGCTTTAGCAGCACCAGTAGAAGAAGGGATGATGTTGCCAGAAGCAGCACGACCACCTCTCCAGTCTTTCATAGAAGGACCGTCAACAGTTTTCTGAGTAGCAGTAGTAGAGTGAACAGTAGTCATCAAACCGTCTGTGATACCCCATTTGTCGTTCAAAACTTTAGCGATAGGAGCCAAGCAGTTAGTAGTACAAGAAGCGTTAGATACGAATTGAGTACCTTTAACGTAAGTCTTTTCGTTAACACCGCAAACGAACATCGGAGTGTCATCCTTAGAAGGAGCAGACATTACAACGTATTTTGCACCAGCTTCGATGTGAGCTTGAGCTTTGTCTTTGCTCAGGAACAAACCTGTAGATTCAACTACGTATTCAGCACCTACAGCATCCCATTTCAAGTCAGCCGGGTTTCTTTCTGCAGTGATGCGGATAGCCTGACCGTTAACGATCAATTTGCTGTTTTCAACATCTGCTTCGATAGTACCGTCGAATTGACCGTGCATTGTATCATACTTCAGCATGTAAGCCAAGTAATCAACCGGGCAAAGGTCATTGATACCTACGATTTGAATATCGTTTCTTTTCATTGCAGCGCGGAAAACGAAACGTCCGATACGTCCGAATCCATTAATACCTACTTTAATCATTTTGTTTAAACTTTTAAGGGTTCTATTAATATTTGTTCAAATATCTCTCGTCTCAAAACTGCATTTATTTCTTAAATGCGGTGCAAAAGTACGAAATTGTTTTTATATTCGCACTTAATTTCATAATTAAATAAATTAAAAGATGGGAAAAAGTTCATTTTTACAAGATTTTAAAGCATTCGCCATGAAAGGCAATGTGATAGACATGGCTGTCGGTGTGATTATCGGTGGTGCGTTCGGTAAGATTGTGTCTTCCGTTGTATCGGATGTGATAATGCCTCCTATCGGTTTATTGGTGGGTGGTGTGAATTTTACTGACTTGAAGTGGGTACTGAAACCTGCCGAAGTAGTGGATGGAAAAGAGATTGCTGCCGTTACCTTGAACTATGGTAATTTTCTGCAAGTAACGTTCGATTTTCTCATTATCGCTTTCTCCATTTTCCTATTTATAAGGCTGCTTACCAAGCTGACTGAAAAGAAGAAAGAAGAAGCCCCTGCAGCTCCTCCTGCTCCTCCTGCTCCGACGAAAGAAGAGGTTTTGCTGACGGAGATCCGTGATTTGCTGAAAGAGAAGAAATAATAGGGATAAACTATTCCGTCATTCCGGGCGTAGCGAAGAAGCTCTGTTCTTTACATCAAGGGGGAACAGGTTCTTCGCTTCGCTCTTTTTAGGACTTTTCTTTGATTTGCTTTCTGCTCTAAACAGATTTTGCTTGTTTTTGCTTTCTGCTCTAAACAAATTCCTCTTATTTTTGCTTACCTCTCTAAACAAATTTGTATATTTGCCATATCATGTAACCAATTTCAAGCAATATGGATAGTTTATTTTTAAAACAAGAGAGACTGTTGGCGCAAACAAGTACTGAAATAGTAAGGGAACTGATGAACAAGATTCATTGGGACAATCGTTTGATTGCTGTCAGAGGATCCCGCGGTGTAGGAAAAACCACTTTGATGCTGCAATATATCAAACTGAATTATCCGTCCGGAAGTCGCGATGTGCTCTATTGCACACTCGACAGTATTTATTTTAGTAATCATACGCTGCTCGAGTTGGTTGAGAAATTCTATCTCCAAGGTGGTAAACACTTGTTTCTGGACGAAGTACATAAGTACCCCACCTGGAGTAAAGAACTCAAAGAGGTATACGATTTATATCCGTCTATGCGGATTGTTTTCAGCGGTTCATCGTTGCTCAATATACTGAATGCGGATGCAGATCTTTCCAGAAGATGTTTACCCTATAATATGTATGGTCTGTCATTCCGTGAATTCTTGATGTTTTATAAGAATATCAATATCCCTACATATCTTTTGCCGGAAATTTTGGAGAATGCCGGTCACATTTGCCAGGAGATGAATGAACTGTGCCGACCGGTGCAGATGTTCAACGAGTACCTGCACGATGGCTACTATCCGTTTTTCACCGGCAATCGGGAAGATTATTATATAAGTATTGAGAATGTGGTAAACCTTATTCTGGAGCAGGAAATGCCTCTACTGTGTGGGGTTGATCCTGCTTATGTGAGAAAACTGAAGGCTTTGTTGGGCATTCTTGCTTCATCCGTTCCCTATGAAGTTGATATTACCAAGTTGGCAGGAACGATAGGGCTTACCCGGAACTCAGTAATTGCCTATCTTCAGAATTTGGACCGTGCTGAACTGCTTAAATTGCTATATTCAGATATTGTTTCTGTTAAAAAGATGCAGAAGCCTGATAAGATTTATCTTCAGAATCCGAACTTGCTTTATGCCATCGCTTCTACATCCGTACAGATAGGTACGGCAAGAGAAACTTTTGTCGTCAGCCAGCTTGCTGTAAATCACGAGGTAGAATATGGCAAAACGCAAGGTGATTTCGTTGTCGACCATAAATATACGTTTGAAGTAGGAGGTGCCGACAAAACCTTCAAACAGATTGCCGATTTGCCGGACTCTTTCATTCTTGCCGATAATATAGAATATGCTACGGGCAAAAAACTGCCGTTGTGGATAGTGGGGTTGACGTATTAGAATGTATTTACTGCTTTTCTTGAATGCACCGAACGGGATGAGCATCGCTTCCATACATTGATTTGTCTGTGAATATACCCGCACTTGTGTCACCATTATCCTTTGGTAACCGGTAGGCTATTCCCTGATTACTGTTACCTTTATTTCTGGTCCATAGCGTACACAAAATACCGATATAATCAAAGGTATTGAAATACCGTCCGTATCCGGTAAAGCGGAAGTAAGAAGTATGGGTATTGGTTGTTTCAAAGTAAACCAGAAATCCACCATCTTCCTCTCTGGTTGCAAAGTTTTTGATGTTTCTGTTTCCATAAGTCGGATCAGCCAATCCTGTTCCTTCCGCGACGATGGCTTTCATTTCATCCTTAGATGCAATTCTCCATCCTGCCGGGCATGGATCCCAGACCGTTTTATTGGTGCCTCCCCATTTATCCGAATCACTATTACTCCATGCCGGCCCCTCTCCATTAGCAGCATAAAACGCTAATGGCTGTTGGCAAGATGCTTGTGGACTTACCGTTCCTTTTTTGCCTTCATTCTTCACATACGTTATTCCGTCTGCTTTGTATCTGTTCTGCATTCCATCGGGAGGAGTATCCGCATCTTTATTGTCTATTTTATTGTTTGGTATTTGCTTGATTGTGTAGCTGCTGGGATACGGGTCTTTACGCCCCCATTGATAATGGAAACCGTGCGTTTTAGACTTCTCTACAAAATCTTTAGGGGCTTCGTCAATGTATCCTGCCATGGCGCCCAGGTTGCGATCCATCATTGGAAGAACATTGGGGTTATTTTTTGTAAAACGTAGTTTTCGCTGATTGACAGGCTCATATACTGCTTCACTTCCGGTTGCTGAGGGATGATAATCCGTCACCCACACATGCCAGCTCCATACGATATTTCCCGTGCCGTCCTCTCCGTCGTAAGCGGCAATGGCTCCGCTGCCGCCCGAGGTGTTGGCGGCTACGCGGCAGTATATCAGGCATTGTCCTTTGTTGTTGGCCGGCACAGTTATGATACTACTGCCGTCCGTCCGCTTGATGTCTACAATATTGGTCTGGTCGCCTGTGGAGTTGGCAATGCCCATCACTGGGTCGCCCACATCTCCGTTCTCTCTGGTCTGCCAGAGAAGCTTTACAGATTTAATTCCTGTACCGGTGGTGTTATACCATCCCGTCATTTCAGTATTCGTTATCTCTGCACCATTTTGTTGATAAGCAAACGGGTCGAAACAGAATGCACCACCCGGAGCTACCATAAAGCAGTTGGCGGTCGGCACTTTGTTGTCGTTATTCTCCGAAGCCGGGATAGGGTCTATGTACGTTACGCGCTTGTCATTGACGGGAATTCCCGTATGACTGAAGTTTACGGTATAGACGTAATCTTTATTGAGATACATATTAAAATCGGTCGAAGCCCCCGAGCCGATGTAGACACGATAGTCCAGTTTCTTTTTGATGTCTGCATCACTGGTGGCTACAAAGTTCAGGAAGCTGCTGCCCGTAGGTGCATTGGCTTTGATTCGTTGCAGATCCGAAGTCGCTGCTGCATTTTCGCCGCGTACATTGGCCGGTACCCACCATGAATACGAACCTTCTGCCGCATTGTCATCGGTTATTTTTGCTTCCAGTATTGTGAACTGTGATACGATGGAGGGGTAGGTGCCATCGCTTTCCGGCTTGTTTACGATGGCATAGTTCATGGGTACGCTTTGCAATAGCAGTTGTTTCAGCTTATAGCCCGATACCGTGTAGTTCCAGTTTACAGTCAGTCTCGTTGCCAGCCGTTTCAGCATCAGGCGGGCATCGTAACTACCGTCTATGCTTTGAATCACCGGTTTGTCATTGACAAGTGCCACTTTTACATGTTCCAGATGAAGCACATAAGGCATGGCGTTCATGCCGTTCGTTGCGGCAGGATCAATCGCATTGATGGCGGACGAACTTACAGTCATGTCTTGTACCTCGCTCAACGACTTGCTTCCCAGTGTGCTCACAGCCGGGCCGCTTCCGCGGGCTACTATCACCAGCTGGCAATCGTCTCTTGTTGCCAGGGTAACCTCCAGATGCTCGCCCACTTCTTTCGTTCCAAGTTCTCCTCCGGTCGACGGTATATAGCTACCATCCAGCTCGTACTGCCTGATTTCCAGATTGTAAAGTTTATCAGGAACATCCGTCGAGGCACGGGTCATGACTCCGGAGGTTAAGCTCGCGTTGAAGGCAGCTTGGCTGCCTTCAACGCGAGCCGTTTCGGCGAGCCGTTTCGGCGAGCCGTTTCGGCGAGCCGTTTCGGTATAACTCCCCGCTTGATTCTTCCGCGAATCCCAGATTGAGCGATACCGTCACCAGTTCGTCTTCGCTTGTAGGTGGCACCACTACGTCGTCTATTGGCTTTTCACATCCCGTCAGACCAACGGAAAAAGTGATCAGGCTCAATAAGAGCCCGAACAAATACCATTTTAATATCTGCTTCATATAAATAATATGTATTTAAGTTTGTTGATTTCGTTTCGGAATGTTGAAACATACTCCGTCTTGCCTCATGCATGCTTGATGCACAAGGCAATACGGGGAATAATTTTAAGGACTGTGATTTAATTATATCTTTCTAATACTCTTCTGTCGTTTTTATAATCACAATGCTTCTTTCATTACAAGGATAAAAATAAAATGCCAATCCGGATTGAATTTCCTGTTTTTTAGTTGGCTCATTCAATGAGCCTCTGTCTGATTTGGGTATCAATGAAATACAGTCTATTGTCTATACCATATAATACATTGTTAGGTACAGCATCAAATATTTCATATTTTTCATTATGAAATTCATCACAATAATCCATCTCAAACCCTAATGCTTCCATATAATCAGCAATTTCTTCCTCTGTAGCTTCTCTTTTCGCTCTGACATAAGGCTGAACTAATACGGCACAAAATTCATACAAACTATTATAGGCAAAACCAATTAAGGAATATGTTACATTGCTGAAGAAATGATTATGCGCTTCCATTCTGATGAAGAAGTTAGTTAAGTCATCACCTGCATATTCAAAATTATTTAGTTTGATTACTATGTCTTCATCACCGGTGAAAACTTCATTTTCTCCTCCTTTATTGAGGTATGATAAAGGGAGAGTATTAAAGTCAATCCATAAGCCATTAAGAGTGGCGAATTCTTTTAACTTTTCAATTTGCCCTCTCTTATAGCCTTCTGTCGGTTCAACATCTCTTGTTGCTTCTTTTTCTCTTCTAATGAGATTGGCTGCTTCTGCCAAGAGGCTATTGATTGCAGAGTGCTCTCTATCCATTGCTTATGAAATTCATTGATGTAAGTTCTTTCCATACTTTAATCATATATCTAAAGTGATTAGTGCAAATGTAGCAAATCTTTCGAAAAGGATATCTACATCTCTTGCAAAGATAAAAATAAAACGCTAATCCGGCTTGAATTTCCTGCTTTTTAGTTGGTTTATTCCTATAGATAAAGATGTCGGAAATTATATGTTCCATTTTCATCTGAACCTATTATTGAACTATTAAAAAGAAAAAACATTAAGGTTTCTTCTGAATATTATCCTGTACGCATCTCACGGAGAAACCGAATTTCCAGTCAATGGGATGCGTTACTGATATTTGATTATCCTGAATCTGATAAATCAACATGGCACTTGTTTCTTTCGAGGCTCTTGTAGAGCTCCACAGATAGACTGTATTATTCTTCTTTGCACGATAAGTGCCGGCAGTAGAGCTGTTACTACTCATCTCCCGAAGCGAAACTGCAGGAAAATATATCGACTTATCTCCAGTCGGTCCGGTTGATGTTCCATAATAGATAAAACCTGACCCTACATAGTCCGACTCACGTACTGTGGAGGCATTGATAGAAAGTATATTCTGAGTGGTACCGTCATAATACATAATATTATCAAATGTCGGTTTGGCCGATTCACTGGCACCGGTAGCACCGTCGTTCATTCCGAATCCTGTCCACATGCAATATTTGAATGTGCCGTCATCCGTCTTTATTGAGGGATTATAATTTAAAAGCCCCGACGGTGTAATACCATTGGAAGGTACCCTCCATCCCTTCGGACATGGGTCATAGATTGTTTTAGGCCCGTCTCCATTCCAATTATAAGAAGATTCTGGATACGAATAATTGCCACCCACAGCAAATGCTTTCGGGTTTTGTATTAGTGCTGCCACCGTAGTCAGCGTCTTTTTATCTATGTCTAACGGCTCTCCTGCACCATCGTAAATTGTCTTCGTATTCTTCGTCGTTCCGTCTGCTGCTGCAAAAAACGGGTCTTTGCGTCCGCCTTGATACAGCAAGCCGAGGGTACGCTGTCCATCGGTCTGATTATCTTGTATGCCGGCTCTCGTAGCTCCCAGGTTACGGTCCATAATGACACATTTGTAGAAAGCTCCGGCGGGATCTGTCCACGATATGCCCTGGTATACCTGTACCGCCCCATTTTGAGTAGCATTTTGGGCACTCGATATTGCCGTTGCACGCGAAGAAGCATTTACCACACTTGCTGCATCCAATCCTTTAGGCACATAGTCACTAATCCAGATATGCCAACTCCAAACAATAATTCCCGAAGCATTACGGGCTGCAATTACTGCATTACCGCCATTCGTTACAGGCACTTTCACATGTACCAGCGCTTTATTAATATCACTTATATCAGAGGTATTCACCAAGTTTTCATGATGGTCATCGTCTATCACATACCCCATTACCAAATCACCGGAAGTTCCCGTATCTTTGGTCTGCCATAACACCTCGACTGTAGCAATCTTTTTATCTGTCGTCAAAGTCGTTCCATCTGTCAGATACGTATTCCATCCGTTTGTCCCCGCACTGTGCTTGTACGGATTAAAGCATATATTCGTGCCCGGCTGCATCATGAAGCAATTCGATGTCTCCACGAGGTTCACACTCTTCACCGGGGTCTGGTCCAGTAGCTGGATGCGTCCGTCCTCCCGATAGTTGGCCGATTTGATGTTGAATGTCCAGTTGTAATCCGTGTTTTCGTAAAGGTTGAAATCCGTAGGTTGATCGCCGCCCAGATAGGCACGATAGTAAAGGCGTTCTTGCTTCACTGCGTTATCCACTACCAACTCTACGTACGAGGCTGCGATGGGTGCATTCTCTTTTGTACGATAGCGGTCGGAGGTAGCTTTTGCAGAAGTACCACGCACATTGGCAGGTATCCAGATTGTTTTCTGCCCTTTATTCAACTCTTCAGCAGACGTCAGTCGGTAAGGGTCAATGAATTCTGCGATGGTGGTCGGGTAGGTGGTTCCCCATTCATTTTTTTCTGTGGTGGGGAGTAGACGGTAATCTTTGGGGACTTGGCATAGTCTTATTTCTTTCAGCGTATAGCCGTTGTTTTTCATTGATTCGTCGAATGTCCAGTTCACCGTCAGTTTAGCCGCCAGTCGTTTTAGGCGTAGGCGGACGTCGTAGGCACCTTCCGGGCTTTGAATTACATATTTGTTGGCGGCATCATCTTTCACTACATTCACGTGCTCCAGATGAAGTATGTAGGGCATGGCATTCAGACTACCCGATGTAGGATCTATCGCGTCTATTACTGTTGATGTGGCAAGTGTATTCCGTATTTCCTGCAAGGATTTATTGGTTGCGATGCTCGATACTGCATTTCCGTTTCCCCGGGCCAGTAGCAGCAGTTGGCAGTCGTTCTTAGCTTGTAGGTTTACTGTTATTGGTGCGCCTGTGCTTACACTGCCTATGGTTTGCTTTGTCACATAGTTTCCGTTCGAGTCATACTGCACTATTTCCAGATTGTATAAGCCATCCGGCACGGGTGAGGAAATACGTGTATTGGCGTGAGGTGCGAGTTTCGCCTCGAAGGAGGCATTGCCTCCTTCGAGGCGAGCCCGGAGCGGGAGCCCGGAGCGGGAGCCCGGAGCGGGAGCCCGGAGCGGGAG